>JAEUIQ010000087.1 GCA_016794985.1 Planctomycetaceae bacterium
AACAGTTGCTGGCTCTTTTCGGGCCAGCGGTAATCCAAGTCGTCAAGTGAACTGAGAACTGTGACATCGATCTCGCCGACATCATCCGCCTCGGCGTGGCTACGCGGTGTCACGCCACTGATCGAGGGAGTCGTCAATCGCTGGCATTTGAAAGCGATTTCGACCCGCGGTAATTCGCCGGCCAAGTATCGAGCCAGGATTCGATTGATTTCGGGTCGGTCCTCTTCGAATAGGAGTTGTACCCCTGCCAAGGTTCCCAGCCACGAATTCCCGGCGACGACGATCAAGTCTCGCTGATGAACCGTCTTGCTGAGATAAATGACCCCCACGTCGGCTTGAACATCTCCGTTGTATTCCTGCAACAATTCGGCTTTCAGTTGGCGGTTCAGGCGACGGTCCAATAACGGACTGCTACCTTTTCCCCATTGAAACTGATAGCGGTTGGGATATCCGGCTTTTTTAATCAACTCGTTGAATCGATTCCCTTCCCACCCGACTCCGGCATAGCTCTCGCAACTTCCGAGTACGAGGATAGGGCCATCGGAGGGGATCCGAAACCATTGATTTAGTTGTTGGGTTAGCTCGTTTTTTCGTTTGTCGGAAGCGGTTGAATATTCGCTGATGAAACTCCAGAATTTGAACAAGTTCCGTGGTTGCGGGTCGTAATTGAAGAGGTTTGACCAGAATTCTTGACCCGCCTCTTTAATGGATTCTGCCTGCCCAGAGTCGGGATTCGGTGCGACATCCTGTGGTTCTTGCGGAGAAAGCATGGCCTCGATGTCTTTTGCGAACGTCTCGTGATCGCGATCAAATGGCAAACCGGGGGCAATCGGTACGTAGCGATATACATGCAGCTTTCTCGCTAACCGATCTTTGGCCTTCCCGTCATCTCTTAGATCTTCCGGGTACCATTTCGAAACTACCGAAACGGGCCCTACTTTTAGCAAGTGCTTGACCAATGGATTTTTGGGCGAGCGAGACGAAGGCGTGGGCGGTTCAAGCCGCTTTAGCTTGGAACTCAACCGCGCGAAGTAAAACTCGCTGTGTTGCAGCGGGACTGAGGAATACAGCAACTCCGCCGCAATGGGTTCATCGAGTGAGTAAGGTTGAAAGTCGGGACTCGCAGTCGGATCATTACTTCGTAGTTGCCACTTGGTGCGATAGACCGCCATAACCGGCGGTGGATTGTCCAAGCCACTTCGCGACGATTGTACCGCTTTATTAACCATTTCATTGATGGGATGCCGCCAAAAATCGCACGCGATGCGGGCCGCTGCCAATGTTCCGAACGAACAACGCGAGCCGGCCAAGACCAAGACGGTCCGGCCATATTTTGTGCGCCCCAAAAAGCAGAGGCTGATATCACGGAAATTGTCGAAGCTATATTTAATGGGCTGCGATTGTGGCAGCGTTAATTGCAATCCGGTCCCGTCGCTCTGGGGGAAGAGTTGGACGGACTGGCTGTACCCGCAATCATCCAATAACTTGCGAAAACTAGGAACCGGCCCCGATTCGGGGTAGTGGTTGCCTAAGAAGCCTTCTGGTGACCCGAGTATAACCACGGGCTCTGTCTGAGCCAGTTGAAACGATGCCTCCACGAAATCATAGAATGCCTGACCACCGGCAGTATATTTTTCAAGTTGTACTTTTCGCTTCTGCAGAGCCTGGTAGGTTTGCGACCATCGCCGATAATTTTTGAATGTGTTGGATTTTTCGTTCGTGACCTCCGCAATTAGCTTTCTTTGAATAGCTGGGTCAAAATTAGCTCCGGTCGGTGCGGACGACGTCGACTCTAACTTTACATGCGCGTCTGGGATTGCTTGGAATGCATATTGAGGCAGAAGCCATTTGAGAAGTTCATGAGAACTGCCGTCGTTGCGCTTTGAATCCGAACCTGACTTCCAGAGTACGGTTCCGGGACCAATCGACCGCATGTATTGAATCAGGAGTGAGGGGCGTTGCCATACCGAGTTCGAAAGAACGCCATCATTTGCCATGATCAGAATCCCGTATTGGTCGCCCCGGCAGTCGATTCGTGTATTTGACTAGCTAGACAGTAATTAGTCAAATTGTGGTCGCGTTTTGACTGCTGTATTGACTAAAGCTAAGGTGTTATCCGATGCCTTTAAATGAGCTAATCGCCCGTTAATGGAGCTTCAACGTACTGTATTGATTTTCGTCGTGTGATTCGTTGCGTGGCATAGTATTCGCAAATTTCTCAATCGTGGGCAATTCCATTCAACGAGAGATAAGGCCAGCAAATGAATCGGGTTGTTGATTTTTGGCGAGGGGCGAGGCTGTTAGGAGTCGCATTTTTTTCTGTCAGCGTCTGCTCCATTAGCCTGGGGCTTCTGTTTTCGGAACGCTTTGGCGCGACACAGGGGCCAGCGATCGCGGCAATTGGTGGCGGGGTTGGCGCGGCCATTGCCGGGATTTTACTGTTCTGGGCGACATTGTGTGACTTTGCTTTGGAGCCTCGACGACACCTGGGGCGGGTGACCGGTGCCAACTTCTTGTCGCATGTCGTGACCTTTGTGTTGCTGGGGTTGGATGGGTTGGGGCCGTATTCAGGGGCCCTTGCCATGACCGTTCTGACCATGGGAAACGCCCTGACTATGGCATTGGCAATGACCGCAGTCTTGGTAGCCGATGTTCCGTTTTCCAAAGTGCGCTGCTTTGGGACCGTTGGTTTCGCAGTCGCTTTTGTAGTGGTTTCGTCGTCCAGTCTGTGGTGCGCCGTTTGCGGCGGTTTAGCCGCATTGGCCGTGTTGGCCTGGGTGACGATTCCCGAGCCAGTAATCGATCGTACGAAGACTTTAGTGCTCGGAACCCAAGTTCATTGGTGGCCTCTTGCGGTAGCGGTGGTCGCCTATTCGTTGTTGGCGGCCGTGGCCCGCACTTATGAAATCTTTGGACCGTTGCGACTTGTAGGCAGCCAGACGGGGATTGCCGCGGTGTTAGTATTGGCGACGTTTGAGATCGTGTTCTTATTGTACTTTAAAACTCTCGAACTTTATTGGGTTGCCGTGGCTGCAGTCGCATGGATCGCCGCTTATGCCTGCTTTGCATTCTTTAGTGAGGCCGGCGAGATGTTGGCGATGGCTTTCGTATCGCTCAATTGTTTGGCTCAAAGCTCTTTATCAGATTTTGCGCGTCGGCAAAGTTATTCACCCGGAAATGCGCAATTGGCCTATCAGCTATCGGCTTCGGCCGTGGGCATTGCGATCGCGATGGCTTTGTCGACGTTACAGACTCTCGCAGGTGTTTGGTGGTTTGCACTTTGCCTTTCGCTGGCCGTCATGCCAGCGATGTTGGCGTGTGCCGTGGTCTTGGTGAAGTTCCGCAATTCGATAGAGGGAACAGAAAATGAATGAAATGCAGTTTCCAGATCAGCCAGAGGACAACGCTAAGAATCAGGAAGGCGATTCGCTGTGGTTGGACATGTTGTTTCCGCCTTCGTTTGAGATCGCGTCACCGCAGGCCTATTGGGTATCGAACGGACCATTGGGCTCGGCCCGATTGGCAAGTTGCGCCGAGCTATTAAAGTTGTGTGACGAGGCTCGTTGTCAGCCTGCTAATTTCGTGCGATTGTTTCAAGGTTACGCCGTCGGACATGATACCAAACCGTCGATCATCGACATGGGGCTGTTTCCGATCCCGTGCGGAGAGCAATCGCCGAACACCCTAATTTTTGGTCAAACGGGTTCCGGAAAAACTCAAAAATTTACATTGCCTGCCGCTTATCACGCGATACGGCAAGGATGGACGATCGTCTACATCAACATCAAGGGACAAAAGCAAACACGGGTTCTCCGGGAATTTGCGAGATCTGCGGGTCGGACGCACGAAGTCAAACTACTCGCACCGCGACAATCGCCGCGCAGCCTGAAATGCAGCTTGTTGGAAGGATGCGAGGAAATCGCGAATGCGAATGACTTGGCAGCTGCAATGGTGCATTCAGCGGGCGGTGCGGCCGAACGCAAATCCGCTGATTGGTGCGACAATCAGGCCGAAGAGTTTTTGGCCCACGCGATTCGGGCCGTTTGTGTTGACTCGCCACTATCCCATCGTCATTTGCTGGAGATTCGTGATGCAGTATTGAGCGGCGACTATAAAAAATTTGCCGAGGCTCACAGTGCGTTTCCGGTCTTGAAGAAATTCGCAGACTACGTAACTTCGGGAAACACGAATGCGGCGACCGTCGTGGCTACCGTGGGTGAAGCAACGGCGTTCATCGACTTGACTCGAGAGTTCTTGATGGGATCCGACTTCAGCTTGATGGAGTTTGTTCAAAGCGGAGGTGTGTGCATTCTGGAAATTGATCAACGTTCCGTAAAGCGACTTCGCCCGTTGGTCACTATGTTATTAGGCCGGATGTTTGGGATGCTGCAGGAGTTTGCTTGTAACGCAATCAGCGGTTCGATCCCAAACAAAACGATTTTTATCATCGATGAACTCATGGCGGCCGGACCGATCCCTGGACTGGCCGAAACCTTGCATACTTGCCGTGAGATGGGATTTTCAATCATTGCTGGTTTGCAAGCATTGCCGCAACTCGCAGCCATCTATGGGCCTGATTGGCCAGCGGTCTTGGCCGGGTTCAGTTCCCAGTTGGCGCTCCCTGACGGTTTGGAGCAGACGACGGCACAGTATTTTTCAGAGCGTTCAGGCGTCACAACCATTGCGTTGCCGACCTTGTCGCGGCCGCCGCATTTGACTGGTACCGATAAACGGGAAGCGGAGCGAGACTATCACTTGGTATCTCGGCCAACCCTGCTGCCAAGCGATATTACTCTTGCTGCGGAACATCCCGAGTTGGGGCGACCCGCAACCGTACTACTGGGTGATGGTACACCCATGTTTCAAGCTTACTTGACACCTGCTTTTAAAGAGGATTCCATCGCTCGATTGATGGATCGTGCTACAGGCGTCACCCCACAGAATCAGGACTCCCACGATGAGAAAGTGAATTGTTTGCCGAAACGACCAACCAATAACCCAACGGTCGAAGCCCTCATGGATTTTCCCAAGTTGGTACTCCCTGACGGCCAATTTCGCATTCAGTTAGTCGAGATCGGTTCAAATCCACAACAAGTGTCACGAGTTCTTAGCAAACTATTAGGTAGAAAAATGCGATTGGCTCAACTTTTTTCCAAGTCGCTCCCGATCGATTTGGGTTACTGTGCGACGTTGGCAACGGGACAAGTCGTCCTCGCAGTGATTCAAATTGCCGGTGGGACTGCACAACTCATCCCCCTGCAGGAACGAGCTTAACCCATTGCCTTGCTTGAACGATGGATCAGAGTTCCATGATGAAGAAGCGAAGAATCCGTACTCGCGAGCGTCGACATCCAATTGCCTTACGCTGAGCACCTAAATTTGAACGGGAGACAACGGGAAACCAGAGATTTGAAAGAGAACGGTTGCATTCGAAAAAATGACGCTCGGTAGTAATGACTCGGGGGATGACCAGCGTTTTCTTCGCGCCCAGACTTGGGTTGAACAGGAGTTAATGGAGACAACCGAGCTTTGGACGCAATAACGCGGGTCATGCTCATTTTCTCCAGTTTCCTTCTGTTCCAACGCAATCCACATTTCGGAATCCGAGGACCAGCTGATGCATTCGAAGTATTCACTCGCGACGGGTATGACGTACAACAATATAAACGCGGCCATCGAGGTGCATCGCACTATGGGGTCCGGATTGTTGAAGTCGGTTTATGGATCGTGTCTGACGAAGGAGCTAGAACTTCGGAGATTTCCCGTTTGCAATCAGCGGGTTGTAATGATTCGGTACAACGAGCTTCAACGCGCAGAGTCACTGAAACTCGATTTACTCGTTGCCGACTTTTTTGTTGGTCGAAGTCAAGGCGTTCGAAGCGGTGCATCCGATTCACAAGGCAAAGTTGCCGAGTTACATGCAACTGCTGGATGTACCGTTGGGGCTGATCATAAATTTCAAGGTGCTGAAGCTGACCGACAGCGTGTCGAGATTGATTCTGCCGGATGCAAACTTGGAGTAACGAAGACGCAGGCATGGAACAGGAGGTCACCGAGGGAACCGAGAATTGAAAGGGCCAAGCTTGTGGCGTTTCTCTGTTTACTCAGTGGACTCCTGATCCTTTTACTGCTCGCAGAACGTGGGCCTCCGCAACCTGCGCATTCAGGGAGCACAAGGATCCCTGTTTTCAGTTGCTGTTTGTCCATACCGTCTCGTTTGTCGGTCACAGCAACCGCTGTTGGTACTGCGGCATGGTGGTCTTCCGGCTCGTTGCACGCCGCGTTCTACGACTCCCCGCCGACGTACTTGCGTTCCAGGTCTTCGATTTGCGAAATGTACTTGCGGTAGTCGTCGCTGCCGGAGGCCGAGTAGTTCAAGTTTTTGAACAAACCGGTCAGACGCGTGAAGAACTCGCGGACTTGTTCTTTGTCGCGAAATTGGTACTGGCGGTCGATCAATCGCTTGCACAATAAGAACATCGCCTTCTGTCGTTCTTCAGGGACCGTGACGTCCACCTTATCAAATGCATCCTGCTGCAAATAAACCATGTCCAAGAACAAGGCCTTCTGATACGTCACGAAATCTTCGGTCGTGATACCTTCTTCACCCGTCACTTGCATCATGCGAAGGATATCGTTGCCTTGACGCAACAGGCTGTGCATCTTGGTCACCGACTTGGTCCAATCCGGAGCCAAATGTCGATCAAAATACGGCTGCAATTGCTCGCGATAACGGGACCACGAAATCAAGGGATCAATCGCCGGATAAAATCGCTTGTAGGCTCGTTCGTACGACAAACCCAAGAAGCACTTTACTGTTCCCAGCGTGGACTGCGTGACCGGCTCTTCAAAGTTGCCGCCCGCCGGCGAGACACTACCGACCAACGTCAGACTACCCGTCGAACCATCTTGCAACCGTAACACACCAGCCCGTTCGTACACGCTCTTGATGGCCGAGTCCAAATACGCGGGAAACGCTTCTTCACCAGGAATCTCTTCCAAGCGACCCGAAGTTTCCCGCATGGCCTGGGCCCAGCGCGACGTCGAGTCGGCCAACAACAGCACGTCCAAGCCCATCTGGCGGTAGTATTCGCCCAAAGTGATGCCGGTATAAATCGAAGCCTCGCGAGCGGCCACGGGCATCGAGGAAGTGTTGCAGATGATGATCGTGCGATCCATCAATTTGCCACCGGTTCGCGGGTCGATCATTTCAGCGAATTCGTGAATGGTCTCGACCACTTCGCCAGCTCGTTCGCCGCAGGCCACGACGATCACCACGTCAATCGTCGAATAGCGAGCCAACAAACCTTGGGTCACGGTCTTGCCAGCACCGAATGGACCCGGGATGCAGGCCGTACCACCGCGCGCGATCGGAAAGAACGTATCGACGATTCGCATCGTCGTGGTCAACGGTTGACTAGGAAATTGTCGCTCTACCACGCGCTGCTTGAGCAACATTTCGGGGATCGAACGGCGGACGGCCCAAGTCTGAGTCATGTTCCAATCATGGGTCTTCCCAGCGGCATCTTTCACCGTCAGCACGGCTTCGGCGACGGTGCGTGGGCCAGGGTAGACCGCTACGACTTCAACGGCATCTCGCAAGTCAAACGGGGCCATTAACTTGTGGGTGATATTCCGTTCGGGTACGGTGCCTAATACATGGCCAGCGCGAACTTTGTCACCGACTTTGACGTTGGCTGTAAAATCCCAGCGGCGGGTTTGGTCCAGCGGATACAAGTCCTGTCCGCGTTTGAGGAAGAATCCATCGCGCTCGGCCAAGTCGGTAAGCGGACTCTGCAAACCGTCGAAAATCACGCCCAACATGCCCGGACCTAATACGACCGAGAGCAATCGACCCGACAGTTCAACCGGGTCCCCGCACCGCACGCCATGCGTCTCTTCAAAGACTTGCAGATCGGCAAACTTCCCGTAGATGCGGAGCACTTCCGATTTCAGGCGTTCGTTGCCAACAACAACATAGGCCACTTCGTTTTTCATGATCGGTCCGCCATCGGTTTCGATGGACACAATGTTGCCATTGATGCCGATCACGCGAGCGCGAGGTGGACTGTCGAGCGATCCGGAATCGCTATTCGGTTGCGTCGAAGAGATGAGCGTACTCACCGAGTGTCTCCGTAATCAGGGTTTCAAAGCGCGCTTTACCAGCGGCTTGGTCCAAGCTCGTCCAGCGATCAATGATCTCCCAACGAGCCAAGTAGATCAGTAATGCCTCGAACGAAAACATATCGTTCGGGGTCAACTCTTCCAGTTCACGATAATTGAATTCAAAGATGATTCGTTGAGCTTCTAATGCTTGCCCTTCGCCCAACAATTGATCAAATCGGCCGATCCACGGATACAACGTTTGCAATTGAAATTGCGGGTGTTCGTAATCACGCTGAATTCTTTCGACCCATTGTCCAACGCCTGTCGGGGCAGGCAGGCCAGCGCGACGGCGCCGTACCGCAGCGATGATCGTACGGGTGTCCATCCGCCGGCGAATCAATTCCAACAAGAACGAATTCGAGATTTCTGAGATCAATCGCTGATAAGAATGCGCAACGTCGTCATCGGTTCGATCCAACAATTGTCGATCCCAATGAACGAAGTTGGTCCATTGGTCGACAACCGCGGCGTCGTCCGCCTCGAGCATTTGAAGTCGTTCGTTTAATCGGTGTTGACTTATCGGTGGTCTTTCGACATCAAACCGCAACGGCAACCCTGGTAAACTCGCGATCAAGTCGTAATAGGTTCGGCGACCCACGGCTAGACTTCCTGCTGCATGACAGCGCGATATCGCGGGGCCAAGTAACGCATCAAGACGGAAGTGATCGTGTGGTCGGTCAACTCCAATTGGACGTCATCGTCCAAGAGCTTGATACGGACGCCTTCGCCGGATTCTTCCGAAACCCCAAAGGTCAAGCCTTCCCGTAGCACATCGGCGGTTAGACCCAAAACAAACGCCGCCAAAGAACCAGGTTTCACATCGCGAACTTCGCGTTGCAATTCTTCCGAACTCACTTGCGTGCTGGGCAATTGCAGCAGCAGTTTTCCTGCCGAGTCGCCAGGGCGATTCTTGGCAGCCAACTCCAAGATCATCTGTTCCAACAATTTCTGATCCGATAAGCGATGCTTCACAAATTGACGGAGTCGATTGCGGAACTCGTCGTGACATGCTTCGCGAACACTGAGGATCACGTCGCGACTGGCCATTCGCAGCGCCGCTTTGCCGCTGGCCTCAAACTCGGCGGCTTGGGCTCGAGCATCTGCCAGCAGCTTCGCGGCTTCCGCTTTGGCTCGATCCAAAATTTCCATCGCTTGAACTCGGGCCTCGGAAACCAAGCGTTCGGCTTGGGATTGGCCGGCAGCTACGCCTTCGTCACGCAGTTTGTCCAGCAACTCCTGGACCCCTTGGGCCGAGGGATTTGTTGTGGCAGGCATGGGTAATTCCTCGTTTCTACTTCGGGATACTTCCGGACAAAACCAACGCAAAAATAAACGCAAACACGGCAAAGCCTTCCACGATCGCTGCCGGTGCAACGGACAGACCGAACACTTCGGGCTTGCGTTTGCTAACGCTAATCGCCGAAGCGCAGCAAGCGCCTTGGTAAATGGCACTGACCATCAGAGCGACACCGCAAAGGACGCCAAGTACAAACAGACCTGGGCTATTGGTCGCTGTGATGGTCATGGGCAACGCCGTTCCACCTTCAGGGGTTGCCGGTGTGGCGGCCGTTTGCAAGGCAAACATTACCACGATCCCATAGATCATCTGCGAGGACGGGAGAGCCGACAAACCAATGTAACGGCCATACCCGCCTTCTAGATCCAGCATGGCACCACACGCCGCTTGCCCTGCGCGAGCACAGCCTAGAATACTACCAACGGCACCCAAAGCCGTTGGCGCAAACAGGCCAATCCAACCTAAGATCAATAACCAGTCCATCTCTAGATCGCCTTCTTACGAAATGCCCGAAACGGATGACCTTCTTCCGTTAGGCTCCAATTGAAAAACTCGATGCAGTTCAAACGCAATCCATGAACCACACCACCCATGATGCCCAACACGATGTTGACACCATGCCCCAATATTAAAACCAGCAAAGCCAACAACATCCCCACCCCAGGAATTTGTTGCATGCTGTTGGCCATATCATTGAACGTCACAGCCAATTGAGCACTCGCAAAGCCCAACGCAAACAATCGCAAGTAGCTCAGAATGTCGCCAAACGCTTGACTGACTTTGGTTAGGCCCAGCAAGCCATCAACAATTCGCATGACCCAATCCAGTGGTGTTCCGCCAACGAGTGGTCGGGAACTGCTAAAGAGAAACACCAGTGACATTCCGATTGCGACGGCTGCTTGCCCGACCGCGGCGAATTGCGGCTGAAAACTCGCAGGCGCCGGTCCCCACACGGCAGCCAACCATATGGAGGCCTTGTTCGTTTCTTCCGAAAACAGCCCCCAGAAGTAGCCGCCTAGGATTCCGAGCACCCATCCAATGGCTACCCACGACGTATTGCTGCCTCGCTGCTGCCAGGCGGTCACAACGTTAGCCAACGCCAAATGGACGGCTCCGATGCCCAACGACAACATCATCATCGCGTCTTTATGATTCACGAAGGGTTGGCCTTCGACCTTTAGTTGCATCCATTCCAGACTGGCCGGAGTGGCGCCAAAATAGCTTCCTGCCAAAACGCCATAACCGATCGTGGCCAAGATCATCGTGGCCATCAAGTTTCTCAGGCTCCGCGACTCTTGTGAGCCACTTAGGTAACGCCAGCCCACCAACAAGCCGCCCAAAAAAATCAATCCGTAAGCGGCGTCCGACACAATCATCGCAAAAAAGATCGTGAACGACAGAAACATGATCCAAGTCGGATCCCAGGAGCGATAGGGCGGAGTGATGTAAAAGGTGACCGCACCTTCTGCGCCGGCGACCAATGTTGGATTCTTCAGCAAAGTCGGCGGTAATTCGTCAGGCTGCGGGTCCTGGACCAGCAACGCCAAGCGATTCTGTTTGGCATAATCTTGAATTGCCGAAACCGCTAATTTGGGGGCCCAACCCTGCAATACAAATAGTTGCTGGTCGGCCAGGGTCCATCCGGTCGCTGACAAACGGGACAAGAGATCATCCGTTTCGTTGAGATCTCGCCGCATCAATTTCAACCAACGAGTGAACTCGGCGCGTTCCCACTGAACTTTTTCCAGTTCTTCTCCTACTGCTGCGAATTCTTTTTGCACGTCTGACAGCGAACGACGCGGTAGCGACAACGAGGGCCAAGGTACTTTGGGTTGGTCGGTGCTCAAGATCACAACATAGGCCTGCGCTGCCTCCGTTCGGATTAGTTGCGATGGCAAGTCAATCTTTTTTAGGGTTGCCAATTCACGTTCGGAGATCTGATAAAACCAAAGTCGGACGCCGTTCGTTTCGCTGAGATCTGGCCAGCGAAACTCGCCCCAGGGAGTCAACGCCTCGATGTCGTCACCAAGTTTGTCGTGTCGATCGCTAAGTTCATCGCGGCGTTTTTGATTCGCCAAAGCCAATTGAGCCGCGCCCAAACAATCAAGGCCTTCCGTATATTGATTGCGTTGGTTCGAGTTTTGAACCGGCGAGGCCTCCAGATATCGAATGGCCTCGGCCACCAGGTTTCGTTCGGCATGCTCCAGAGGTTTGGCGGCATCCTGCCCAGATAAATTCACCAAATGCAGACAGCCCAATTGCTGCAACCCGTTGACGACCCTGTCGCGGTCCGCCAGCGTGCCGTAGAAAGTCACTTTTTGCAGTGGGACAATTGCCATACGTGTGAGAGCCTGTGTCTACCTGTCTTTGTTGCTGGCTTTATTCTTAGCAATTTTGGATCGTACAACCGCCGCCCGCTCCTGGTCCGACAAGAAGATCACGATCTTGCGGATGCTGGCCTCCGATTGAGGGATCAGCACTTTTTCAAACAAGTTGACGCGCTGCGTTATTTTGCGGGCCGCGTAGTCCAGCAACTTGACTCGTTGACGCCGAACTTGCAGCAAAATTCTTTGTTCCGCGATGGTCTTCAAGTTGTCAATCAACAAATCGACCCAAAAGGGCATCACCATTCGCGAGTAGTCGGCCATTGCAAATCGAACCGCCTTGGCCACCGGCAACCGTGTGCCGACCAAGTTCTCTTCCTCGATCACGACTTCCTCAACGCGAATCAAACTGCCCAAGTTTCGCGTCCGCATCGTACTACTACCCAACAGTGGATAGGTCTTCGCCACGATTGCTTCGAGTTTCGTGTAGACCGCTTCCGACTCGGCGAGTTCCCCGCGGGCAACCTTTAATGCAGCCAGCAATTGTTGACGCTTCAAATCCAGCGAAGGCAGGAATTTCTTGTACGTCTTCAACTCATCGCGGGTGCGTTTGAGAGTGGTCTTGTTTAACGCCAACTTCATGAGGCGGTCCCTTGAAGTTCTTTGGCGACATTTTGCGGGAAGTACTTGGCGATCAGGTGGTCGCGCATTAGCAGTTCTTCCGGATTGAAGCATTCCGCCATGGTTTGCCAACACAAGTCCAGGGCATCGTTGAGGGGCAGCGCGACATTGATGTCCATGAATCGCCGTTGGAATAGCTCGCCAAACTTCAACAGTTTGTGATCCAAGGGCGACAAATCAAAGGCCATCTGCTGTTTCTTCTCCGCGTCTTTTGCACCTGAATAAAAACGGATCATCGTGTTCATCACCTGCGAGTGATCTTCACGAGTTACAGAACCAATGACTTGCTGCTTGAGCCGCGACAGCGAACCAAACGGGTCAATCATACCGCCGTGCAGATAGAATTGGCCCTCAGTGATATAGCCCGTGTTGTCCGGTACCGGATGGGTCACATCGTTGCCGGGCATGGTGGTCACGGTCAGAATCGTGACGGACCCTGCGCCTTTGTAATCGCAGGCTCGTTCGTAGCGAACGGCCAACTGACTGTACAAATCGCCCATGTAACCACGATTGGACGGCACGCGTTCCATCGCGACGCCAATTTCTTTCAACGCGTCGGCGTAAGCGGTCATGTCCGTCATCAATACCAATACTCGCTTGCCCTCTTCCACCGCGTATCGTTCAGCGACTTTTAGAGCCAAGTCTGGCGCCAGCAACCGTTCCACAATCGGGTCCGACGCTTGGTTAACGAACATGACGGTTTTGGCAAACGCACCTTCGTTCTCAAAGGTCTCGCGAAAGAAGTGAAAGTCGTCGAAGATCAAACCCATGCCGCAGAATACGATGACCTCGGCGTCGGCCTGAATCCCCACGCGGGCCAATAACTTGTTGAACGGCTCGCCTGCGATCGAGAAGATCGGAATCTTTTGGCTTTCCACCAAACAGTTGAACACATCGATCATCGGCACTTTCGTCTCGATGAACTTTTTCGGCACGATGCGAAGCGTCGGGTTAACGGACGGACCTCCCACTTCGACGCGACGGTTGTCGTTCAACTTCGGACCGCCGTCGATCGGGCGACCAGCTCCATCAAAAATTCGCCCAATGATGTTCGGTGAATACGTCACCTGAACCGAGCGACCGAGGAAATAAACTTTGCTTTGTAACGACAAACCTTTACTACCGGCGAATACTTGCAGCGATACTTCGTCGCGTTGAATCTCTACGACTTGCGCTAACGAACGATTGCCATCGCGACCTTCAACAACCGCTAAATCACCCATGCCGACTTTGGTCGCGCGAATCGTCAGAATGTCTCCCACAATTGAAAGCACTCGAGTGTAACGCAACATTTGTTCAAGCATGGGCGGTTCGCCTTTTGAGAATGCCGATTCTGTAGAAAAATGTCCCATTTCTCACGGACTCAATCAGGCTACAACAAATCCTATTTATGGGAAGCGGACGAGCCACTCGGTTTTTTCGATTCGAATAGGGACGTTGGCGAACTCTAATCGCTATTTTTGAAAATCGCCATTTTCTTCTTGGTATTGCGGCGTGGGCCGCTTCACCGCGGACCGTCCGAAAGTAGCAGGCTCACTCGGTGTGCTGACCGGCGATCCTTACAAGGTTTGCTTGCTTAAGGTCGCGGCACGGAAGGAGTCCAAGACTGTCCTTGGTGGAAAGTCTGGGCGAAATCACCCTAAGTCGCTTGCTAGCAGCGTTTTGGACGCTCTGCTTGGGCCTGCGGGTAATGTCGTCCAGGTCTGGCGAAACTCGACTTGGCGATTTCGAGCATGGCGTGTTAGCTTATGGGTCCGGTCCAAATCGGTCCGGAACTCGGCCCGGGAACGGCTTCCCAAAGCAATGCAAGAATCGCGAAAGGAACATGGATGTTCGCACAGCAGAGCGTGCTGCGCTCGTCGCTCGCAAATTCGCTGCCCAATTCACCAGGGCGCTGGGCCTTCGTCAGGAAGGCGGCTGCCGATGAGTAGCCTGGTGCGGGCTTTGCGGATGGCCCTTCGATATCGTTGGTCCTTCGTCTTTACTTTGGTAACAACGATTGGTGTTGCGATCCTCTGGGGAGCTAACATCAGCACGGTGGCGCCGTTTATCAAAGTCATCTTTGAGGGAAAGAACCTCCACCAATGGATCGGGGAACGTCGCGTTGAAGCCGAAGCGAACCTCGAAACCATCGAAGCCGAGATTCAGGTCATCGAGTCCGAGTTAAAGGCAACAGTCGACCCCATCCTCCACCGCAACATGGCAGCCGAGTTAGCTGATGCCAATCGCTTGGCTACGGGATATGCCACCAGTCTTTGGTTGACCGAGTTCTTGGAGCCGTGGATTGCTAACTACGCACCGACTTCGACCTATGAGACGTTGGTGTTTTTGATTCTCTTGGTAATTGCCGCAACGATCCTGCGCGGAGTCTTGTTGGCTGTGAATATGTATTTGGTGGCGAGAATTGGCCAACGAACCGTTTTGGACATTCAGAATCAGTTCTTGCGAAACACGTTGAGTTTGGAACTGAGCGAAATCGGCAAAAATGGGACCGGTGATTTGATCAACCGGATTCGCGGTGAGACCAACGCCATCGGCATGGCGGTTACGACCATTCTCGGAAAGATCATTCGCGAGCCTTTGAAAATGGTCGTCTGTTTAGCGGGAGCGGCCGTCTGCAACTGGCGTTTGTTGCTGTTCACATTGATCGTTTGCCCGCTGGCGGGAGCGCTGTTGGTTCTGTTGGCCAAGTCAATCAAGCGGTTGAATCGTCGGGCCGTGGAAGAATCGGCTCGGTTGTTGAATCGACTATTTCAGTCCATTACTTACATCAAAGCCGTAAAGTCCTTCAACATGGAGGAGCACGAACTCAATCGGTTCCAAGTGATTGCCAACGATGTCTATCAGAAAAACATGCGCGTCGCCTATTTGGGTTCGCTGGCGCGCATGAACAGCGAATTGATGGGGGTTGGAATCATAAGCCTAGGAATTTTGGCGGGCGGTTACTTGGTGTTGAACGGCGAAACAAGATTCTTGGGTCTGCAACTGTCCGACACTCCCATGAAGGTCGAGACGATGATGTTGTTCTTCTCTTTCATGATTGCTGCCGCAGATCCCGTTCGCAAAATGAGTGACGTCTTTACTATGATTCAAGGCGGGATTGTCTCAGCCGAACGCGTCTTCCCATTGCTGGATAAACGTACCAAGATCCACAGCCCTACAAATCCAACGCCTATCATTACAACGCCACCGGAGTTGGAATTCGCCAATGTCCGCTTTGCGTATACCGAGGGTCAGCCGGTTCTCAACGGAATCAATCTCAAGGTACCGGCGGGCAAGACGGTGGCGATTGTCGGTGCCAACGGCTGCGGCAAAAGCACCTTAGTCAATTTCTTGCCCCGGTTTTTCGATCCGGATTCCGGTTCGGTCAAATTGAATGGCACCGATGTGCGTGACTTTGATTTGCAGGCCTTGCGAGGTGTTGTTGGGTTGGTTACCCAGCAAACGATGCTGTTTGACGATACGATCAGCAACAACATTGCGTACGGTTCGGAATCTGCGACGCGTGAACAAATCGAAGCGGCAGCTAAACAAGCCAGTGCGCATCAATTCATCGAATCGCAGTTGGAGGACGGATACAACAGCGGAATCGGCGAACACGGTGGCAAGCTTTCCGGTGGGCAACGTCAACGACTCGAATTGGCCCGTATTATCTTGAAGAACCCGTTGGTGTTGGTTCTAGACGAAGCGACTAGTCAGATCGACCCGACCAGTGAACAGCTGATTCACGATTCGCTCCGCAGCTTTGTCCGCGGGCGAACCGTTCTGATGATCACGCATCGACTCAGCAGTTTGGACTTGGCGGATCTGGTAGTGGTCATGCACGAGGGCGAAGTCGTGGACATGGGGACCAAAGTTGAACTGACGGCTCGTTGTGGCCTCTTTCGAGAGATGCTGCGGACCAGTCAACGCGAAGAGCAAACGATCAGCGAGCGAACCAAAGCCGCTTGAACGGATCTCGACTCGTGGGCCATAGGTCGTGGAACGCGTGTCGCGAACTGCAGGCACAGCCTGTTGGATGCAACAAAGTAGATTGTTCCAGAGTTAACTACCGTACGAATACACCAACTTGCGAGATGCTCTAGCAACCTGAATTTGTTGGAAGGAATCAACGATGGGCCTGCCCGCTATCTCGACGAATCAATGGACGGATCACGAATATCTGCAAGCCGCGCGCGACGTCTTGACGCAAGAGCAAACAGCCCTGCAACATCTGATTCAACATCTGCCGTTGGCGTTTGCAGACGCCGTACGGACGATACTCGAATGCCAAGGCGCGGTCCTCGTCAGCGGCATTGGCAAAGCGGGCTGGATCGGACAAAAGATCTCCGCTTCCTTAGCTTCGACGGGAACCCTTAGCCATTTTGTTCATCCCAGTGAAGCGGTTCACGGCGACTTCGGACGCATTGGAGATCGCGATTTGATGTTGATCTTGTCCAACAGTGGAAACACACCGGAAGTCAATCAACTTCTGCCAACCCTACGGCGGCGCGGTATACCTATCATCGCGCTCACCGCGACCGATGACAGCGAGTTGGCCCGCGCTGCACAAATTGTCTTGGCCTACGGCAAACACCCCGAAGCGTGCCATTTGAATCTGGCTCCGTCCACGTCAACGACGTTGATGTTGGCTTTAGGCGATGCTTTGTGTTTGGTGACGGCGCGACGGCGACAGTGGACTGCTTATGACTTCTCGCAACACCATCCCGGTGGTGCCTTGGGGTTGAAGCTGTCGAGCGTTGAAGAAATCATGCGGCCTTTGTCCCAGTGTCGAATCGCAGCGCAAGAACTGACGGTCCGCGAAGTGTTTGTGCGGCTCAGTTCCGCAGGTCGGCGGACCGGTGCCGTGTTGTTGGTCGACTCCGCTGGAAAATTGTCGGGGTTGTTTACCGATAGCGATCTTGCCAAGCTATTGGAGCAACAACGCGATGGTTCGCTCGATCGACCCATTTCTGAAGTAATGACCCGGCGGCCATTTCAAACAACGGTCGGGACCAAAACCACTCAGGCGGTCCAATTGTTGGCTCGGCACAATATCAGCGAATTGCCGGTGGTGAATCCCAACGGCGAACCGCAGGGAATGGTGGACATTACCGATGTTTTGAAACTGCTGCCACCCGATTTTGCTGCCACTCCAATCGACAAACCAAGTCTCACCTCTCAGCCAATCACTTTGAGAATCCATCACGACGAAGCTTGAGTTCGTGTATAATATCGACCCTACCGTTGGCAAAAAGTGTTGCCCGGTAGCAAACCGCATGTTGGCGCGGAATCGATACTTGGGAGATGAACGATGAGAGCTGGAGTGGTATGGCGGGAAGGGCGTGGGTTCTGGGGAATGGGTTCCTTATTGCTGTGGTTGTTCGCCGCGAATCTAACGGTGGCCGCGCTGCAACCCAGCGATGAGGGTGCCGTTCAGGTCGCTGCGAAGGATGGTGCCGCCCGGTCCGGCGGCAAGAAAACCTTGGAAGTAGCCTTTGTCACAAATCAAATTGCGAACTTTTGGAACATTGCCAAGGCCGGTTGCGAGGATGCCGAGGCCGAACTTAGCGATGATGAATACGATGTGATCGTGCGGGTCAAGTTCCCCGACCCGGCAACCGTGACGCGACAAAAACAAGACGTGGAGGATTTGTTGGCCTCCGGCGTGCAAGCGATCGCAATTAGCCCGATTAGTGCTGACGACCAAGTGCCGCTGCTCAATGAATGGGCGCGCAAAGTTCCTCTGCTGACTCACGATTCGGATTCACCCAAGTCGAATCGTTTGGTCTACATTGGGATGGACAATTATGCTGCCGGTCGGATGGCGGGTGAAATGGTCAAGAAGGCGTTGCCCAAAGGCGGAAAGGTCGCGTTGTTCATCGGCCGACTGGAGCAAGATAATTCGAAGCTCCGTCGCCAAGGTGTCATTGATGTTTTGATGGGCGTGGACGAGTTGGGCGAAACGTTCTCGCCGGTCGATGAGGTGATTTCGAACGACACCTACGAAATCGTTGGAACATACTTGGATCAGGGTAGTAGTGATGTCGCGCTGCGCAAGGCCGAAGATGCCTTGTCTGCCTATAGCGATTTGGCCGCAATGGTCGGCTTGTTCGAATACAACCCACCTGAAATCATCAAGGCCGTCGAAAAACGTCGTAAGTTAAATCAAATTGCCATCATCGGATTCGATGAGAACAATGCAACGTTGACCGGGATTCGCGAGGGTTATGTCGCGGGAACTGTCGTACAGAACCCCTACGAGTATGGATTTCAATCGGTGCGCGTATTGACGGAATTACTCAAAGGCAACAAAGACATTATTCCAGCGAACAAGTACATCGACATCCCGCCGCGGGCAGTCACCAAGGAGAACTTGGACGAGTATTGGGACGAACTTCGATCTTTAATGGCCCGTTAAGCATTTCATTTTGCGAGCGCGAGGAGTTGCTCGCTGGTGGACCAAATGAAGCGGATGGCGCACTCGCTGTGCCGTCCGCTTTTTAATTTTGTGACCATGACTGGTGCCCAAGATCATTTTCGCAGCTTGGTGGCTAGGGTGCGCAGTTCATTGGGCACAGATTCTTCGAACAATACAAAACTCCATTCTCGATCCTGCATGAGCGCCCGCTTTTGGAGTTGCAGGTCCAACAGCTGGAGTTCGGATTTGGTCGCTTGAATTTCTGCGGCCAATTCGTGACGAGCCCCGGCCAAGTGCCGTTCGATTTGGCGTTGCCAGGCGTGGCGTTGTCGTGGCGGGGGCATCTTGGCCAAGAGTTCTTGCTTTTCGGCCATCCATTGAGGGTGGCTGCGTGCGAATGCCGGGACCCGCTCGGGGGAGTAACTCAAATCGCGGAGGGATTGGTGAAGCTGTACCCTTCGTTCCGATGTCCAAGCGGCGGGGGGTGTCGCCAAGTGAAAGGTGGCGGTGGCGATCGCATAGTTTGGCAAATCGATATTCCAAACCAAGCGGGCCAAGCGATCAGTCATTTGATCATACAAGGCTCCACCGATGCCATGCAAAAAACCTTGTGACAGCACGGCTCGCGCGTACAAAGTTGTCATGAGTGCTCTGGGGCGAAGACGAATCTGCAACTCGCTAAAACCGAGCAATTGGTCGATGGCAAGTTCGTGGTCCAAATCCAGACGCCAGACATCGGAGTGAATCTGAGTGGCTTGTTTAATGTCGGTTCGCCCGGTGCTCATTTGCCAGCCGTCGGCCACGCGGCGCACGAAGACCCGCCGTCGCCAAGGTTGTTGGGCGGTCCAAAGCCAAAATGGAAGTTCGTACCAACCTTCGTGAACTGCCAAATCTGGCATGGGACGCTGTTGGCCCGCGATACCGTGCCAAATTCGGTAGGTGGCCAAGCACTCGTTGTACGACTCAACGAAAGATTCGAGCTGTTCGAGAATCCTAACCACAAACTGCGCGAACGAGCTTGTCTGGCAGAGCCAAGACAAGGGAACCTCCAGGTTGAAGCATCCTCGGCGCTGTTCGGCCAAGTGTCGCGCAGCCGCGAAGCCGTAGCCCAGGCCGCGGAGTTCCCGGCCCAGCTCCACGGCATCGGGCCAGATTTCGGTTAGCAGTTCGGCGCTGACCCACGGGGCAGCAACCGATTTGACGCGTTCGGGAACGGTCGCCAATACATCGGGGTGCTCGATTTGTCGCTCTTCAAAAGGAATGCCGACGCCACCGTAATCGATGGGTACCCGTTGCCGAGTGGGAAGTCTCCAATTTTCAGTCGGGACTAGCAACGAATTCGTTTTGACGAGATCTTGGTCGATGAGCACGTTGACTGACGCGACGGCATTGGACTTCGCGAATTCGTGCAAGACGAAGTTCTTGAACCAGACCCCCGGATGAAACAGCTCCGGTTGGTGGCCGGACAAAAATACTTCGGGAACGGGCGAGTCGGTCGGTTGGGGAGCCTCAGGAACAACCGAGTATTGCTGAGTCCAACGTTGTGCCAATCGCAACAGTTCGCGTCGCGCTTCTCCGGTCGAATCCACCAACGGCGTCTGTTGGGAGCACGGCTGGACGGCCCAGGGAGTCTGGTCCCGAGTACGAAACAAGACTTGCCGATCCGTAGTTGGGGCGCGGAGGGTCAATGGTTTTTCCGCACTCGACTCAGACGTCGCCATTTCTTGCCGCGCAACCCTTCTCGAAGGCCATTCAAATCACAATCGCAGGGACCGGGCCTGCGTCGCATGGGCATGGGAGTGCCGCAAGGCTGACGTTGATGACTCGCTGATAGTAGTCCAAGCGTCGTTGCATGTCATCCAACGCTTCGCCGAAGGACCGAGTTTCCTGAGTATAGACTCGTGGGACTGCCAGTTCGACGATCTTGAAACCATGGCAAGCGGCTTGGACCCACAATTCCAAGGGCATGCCGTAACCGAATTCCGTGATCGTCAGTTTCTGCAAACTGGAAACGCGATAAGCCTTGAATCCACAAAAAGAATCCGTCAGCGTGAAACCCAGTTGGCGGTTTAACGCTGCCGTCACGCGGCGGTTGACTTCACGTCGTTGCTCTGGGGCATCTGAATCGCCCGCAAATTTCTTCAGATAGCGACTACCAGAAACAATGTCCACATCGGATTGGACCGCCGTCTCGACAAATTGCCCGATCAATTGGGGTTGGTGTTGTCCGTCGCAATCGATCGTCACTAGCCACTGAAATTGCTGGGCGATCGCGTATTCGAAAGCCGAAGCCAAAGCCCCACCATACCCGCGGTTAACCGAGTGATTCAAGACGCGAATCCCGGTCGCGAGCGTCTCGCTGGCAGGACACGCATCAAGGCGTCGAGCTAATTTATCGCGAGTTCCGTCGGTCGAACCGTCGTCCACCACCAGAATATATGGACTGTGTTGCTTGACGGCATCGAGAACGTCGTCGACATGACCCACTTCGTTGAAGACAGGAATTGCCGTCAGGAACAACGGGCCGGCCGTTATCGCACTTTGTCGATCGTTCGGTTGCAACTGCGAACTTCGGGAATCCGCTTGATTCGCTGAACTTGAAGCCGACTTCGACTCCGGTAAACGGCTTTGTGACATGCGAAACTTGCTCCAAACGCTGCGTGGCCCCTTCTGTGCAGTATACGCCGTTCGAGTAGGATGGTCACCACCGTATCATTCCAGGAATGACTTACTCCGAAAGACGACGCGATGTTTCACAGGACATTTGGTAAGAACGGCCCAGCCGTTTCCGAAGTTGGAATTGGTTGTTGGCAAATTGGCGGAACCGAATGGGGCGACGTTTCCGACGATCAAGCACTCGATACCCTCCGCGCAGCGGTCGGAGCCGGGATCACGTTCATCGATACCGCCGACATCTATGGAGGTGGTCGCAGTGAGCGGTTGATTGGACGGTTCGTTAAAGAGCAGGGGGCTCGCGAGAAATTTTTTATCGCTTCGAAATTAGGGCGACGCAGTGACCCGGGTTGGCCCGACAATTTCAGTCCGACCACGATTCGTAAGCACACCGAGGACTCGTTGCAACGATTGGGAGTTGAAGCGTTGGACTTGACCCAAACCCATTGCTTGCCACTGGAAAAGTTGAAGCATCATGCGGTTTTTGAAACGCTGGCCGACCTACAAAAATCCGGAAAAATTCTGCGGTTTGGCGCTTCGGTGGAAACGATTGCCGAAGCGCGCGAGTGTATGGATATTCCTGGCCTGGCGTCGTTGCAGATTATCTTCAACATCTTCCGGCAACAACCCATCACGGAACTCTTTCCGTTGGCGGTCGAAAAAGGGATCGCTCTCATCATTCGGCTGCCTTTGGCCAGTGGAATGTTGGCTGGCAAGTTCAATCCCCAATCGGCCTTCGCCGCCACGGACCATCGACACTTCAATCGCGATGGAGAAAGTTTTAATGTCGGTGAGACTTTTTCTGGTGTGCCGTGGGAACTAGGGCTACAAGTTGTCGAGGAGTTTCGTCCTTTGGTTCCTGCTGGAGCGACCATGGCCCAGTGGGCACTGCGTTGGTGCTTGGACCACCCCGCCGTTACGGTGGTGATACCCGGGGCGAAGCATCCGGAGCAGGCTCGGCAAAACGCCGCGAGTAGCGATCTGACGCCACTAACGAAGGCCGTGCATCAACAGCTTCAAGAAACCTTTGAACGAAGAATTCGTCCGCGAATCAAAGGTAAAGTTTGACACGGTCAAAGTTTGCTGCACCGGTTTGCCGCTCGCGCCAAGACCGAGGTTGTCGAGCTGGCCGCGGATGGATCCATGACCAGCGCGAGTTGAATCGCGGAGCGATCCGTGACGATCACGAGAGCCGTGTTCTAGTTCCAATCGCTGTTGTAGCCGGTCCGCGGAGCGCGAGAGTCATCTTGCCAGTCGCTGTTATTCGTGCGAGTAGAATCGGTTGTCTCCGTAGTCGTTGGGGCTGCGCTATCCATGGTTTGATAACTCGCCAAGCGAACCGGCGAATAGGCCCACTTTTGCTGCACGTCGCGATGGGCGGATTGATCGAAGGAAGGGCCGCTCGAGGGCGTGTTGTACTCCCAACGTAGTGCGGGTTGCGGATCCTGCCAGTTATTGCCTGGCACCGGCGCCTCCACGTTTGATTCGCGAGACGGAGTCGTGCCTTGGCCTAAATTGTCACGCAGGATCGGAAGTGGGGAGCTAGGCGATCCTGATCGAGTGGACGGTGTCCCCATTTCAGGACTCGGAGCGTCGAAACTTGATGGTGTCGGTGTCGAAAAGGTCGGCGGTGCCGAGCGACGCGAGGGTGTTTGAAAACCACTGTAGGTGCTCATCCCGCTATAGGCTGTGGGACTGGCGTATGGATTGCTAAATGCCACGCCATTGGGCGAAGGAAATGCCGGGCGGAAACTTCCTTGTCGAAGCCCCGCGTAAGGGTCAGCAACCGGAACTTGGGCTCCCAGAACGGGCACACCGTCGGCTGGCTGGGGCGTTCCATAAGTATTGGGAATAGCTCCCGTGGTCCCCGGATAGTAGCCGGCAGCTGGTGCAGCCACTCCTCCCGGAATGCCACAGGTGGTGCAACCGGGACTGGCCACGCCACAGGTCGTGCAGCCATTGTTCACGCCGCAGTCGTTGGTGATTGTCGTTACGGGGACTTGATAGTTCTGTGTTTGATAGACGGGACGATACGTGGTGTAAGGAATGCGTTGCAATTGCCATTGATGGTCCGTGCAAGGTCGCATGCAGGTGGTCACGCACCCCGTGTTCGGGTCGGTGCTGGTGACCGGGCGGTAGTTTGTCACCGGTACTCGTTGCCACGTCGTGCGGTAATCGGTGTAGGGTACGTAATTCACGGTCACTCTTTGACAGGTTTGCAAGCACGTTTGTTGGCATTGGCCCGGTTGCAAATAAGTCGGAGCGTTTGTGAATGATCCGGAAGTTGCCATATACCCGACGGGAGTCGTTTGGTTCTTCTTGCCACACTTATCTTTGATCCAATCCAATAGTGGACCGGCTTGAGCTTGTGCGGGCAGCAATAGGAAAGACAAACAAAAAGCGAGGGCTGTTGCAATGTTCAACGGGCGCATCGTTGGAGACTCCTTCGACGGGAGAGCGGGTACTTCGGACGCCGAATCGTAGTTCACTCTGGCAAAAGGGGCCGAAAAAACTGAATTGATCAGGCGATCCGTTCGCGCAATCGTGATGATCGGGAAATCTGTAGCGAAAAGTCTGATTGTTCCGGCCCCGCATGCCCGAAAGTGGTCGCGTCATAATGAAGCCAAACGACGTTCAGCTTTGATGCGGCTTTTGTATCGCGGAAATAGGGTGCAACGACGGACCGGTCGTTGGCGCCATCCCTGGACCATGACCCGCAAACAGCAACCGCATTTTTCGAGATCGGTGGACGGCACAAGACGTTTACCCACGAGCGATCTGATAGCCCTGCTTCATCGCCACTCCCAGCGAATTGCCCTCTTAATATGACCCTAATCGAACGGAATTGGGGTTAAACATTCCGATCACCAACCGTCCGTATTGGAATTCCTTCTCAGAGTGTTAACATTTATCTTGAGGTTACGATCGCGTCCTGCCTCGTGCCTGATTGGGTACCCATGGCGAGCGATTGATGGTATTTCAAAGTCGCTGGCTGGCGGTATTTTAACGCGATCATCAGAGAAGGTTGCACTTGAATGGCTTTGGAAATCAGCACTCGACAGCCTTTGCCGTGCTCGATGGATTTGCCGAAGCTGGATGAAGCTTTATGCGAAGCTTCTGCTGCGAAGATTGCCGAGCTATACCGAGTTCCGATTCGATTGGGGAAGGACTCGCTAGAGTTTGGTGATCTTTTCAGTTGTCGCAATGTTGGTCCACAACCCAGCCTCGTCTGGACAGGCGACACGCAACGATTGAACGGTGTGGCTTGTGATTGGCGAGCCGGACTGGTGCGCGTTGAAGGCAACGTGGGTGATCGCGCCGGTAGTGCCATGCGGGGGGGGCGTCTGGAAGTTGCTGGGTCTGCTGGGCATTGGTTGGCTTGTGATTTGAAGGGCGGAACCATCGTGGTCGAGGGCAATTGCGGGCAGTTCGCGGCGGCGTCGCAACCGGCACAACGTCGCGGAATATTGGGTGGTGTGTTGGTAGTGCGTGGCTCTGCCGGGAGCGGACTTGGACGTAGAATGCGGCGTGGCATGGTGGTCATTGAAGGCGATGTCGACGGGCCAGCGAACGAAATGTTGGCAGGCACGATGATATTGGGTGGACGTGTCTCCGGTGGAATTGGGACGCTGATGAAGCGAGGCACGATTGTTTGCCTTCAGGAGCCAAATGAATTACAATCGGCCGGTCTGTCGCGAGGTATTACAATTGAGCCGTTGGTTTGGCGGTTGATCCGGCGTCATTTAGAGGCTCAGAATGTTCAGCTGCAACAAAGCACCAGCGGCAAGTTTCAGCTTTATCACGCCCCAGCATTTACCGGATCACGAGGCGAGATTTGGGTCGCCCGCTAAATGGTAACGCAGCTTGGTTCCGCCAAGGCGGAAGGTGGAAGCGTTCGACTATGGAATTCAAAAGCTGGATCCTCACGCTGATCTTTTGGACTTGGTTATTGCCTGGTCAAGCGTTTGCACAAATGGCCACGTTTTATCGTGGGCTGAATCTCAACGGTCCCGCAGTCGTCATCGATGGAAATCACTGGGAAGGTCAAGACGCTCCTTGGTATCGCTCTGATGATCGTGCGTTCGAAAATCAACTCGTACCTCTCGTGCCACCGACCGACAGCGATCGAGCAAAGATGATTCGCAGCAGTCGTTGGGGTGGCAATCGAATCGAGCTAAGTGGACTGCCGGCCGGTGAGGTCACTTTGTTTCTCTATGTGTGGGAGGACAACGATTCCGAAACGTTTAGCATTTTGGCCAATGATCGGATTGTCGAGCTTGACTATCCAAGTGGAAAAGCCGGGAACTGGAAGCGACTGGGGCCTTGGTATGTGACCCCGGTGAACGGCCAGGTGTCACTGACCAGTCGCGGTGGCGCCGCTAATTTTTCCGGGATCGAAATCTGGCAGGGCCGACATGATGGAGCCGAGGTGGAGATTCCTGGCGAGTCCCTGGCTTTTTTCGAAAAGCGAATCCGGCCGCTATTGGTTGAAAAGTGTTATGCGTGTCACAGCCAAGAGGCTGATGATTTGCAAGGCGAGTTCTTGGCCGATTCGCGCAGTTCAATTCGCCGAGGTGGAAGCCTTGGCCCGGGGATCGTTCCCTTTGATCTTCAACAGAGCGTCGTCCTGCAGCGAGTGAAGGCGACCGAGCTCGGCGAGCAAATGCCACCGGACGAGCCGTTGACGGCTGACGAGGTTCGCGATTTGGAGCAGTGGATCAAGATGGGCGCGCCGGACCCTCGCATGACGCCGACCAGCCATGCAGGAAAAAAGATTGATGTGAAAGCCGCTTTGGATTTCTGGTCCTTTCGACCAATCGTGCCCCATCGTCAACCCAGCGTGAAGAATGTCGCTTGGCCTTCGAACGAGATTGACTATTGGATCTTGTCGAAAATGGAGTCCGCAGGTTTGGAACCGGCGCTGGATGCGGACAAACGCGCCTGGCTGCGACGAGTGTCATTCGACTTGATCGGTTTGCCGCCGACACCTGCCGAGATCGAAGCGTTTGTCGCCGATTCTTCGCCCGGCGCTTGGGACAAGGTTGTGGACCGCTTGCTTGATTCTCCCCACTACGGCGAGCGATGGGCGCGACATTGGTTGGATGTGGTGCGTTACGCCGACACGGCTGGGGACAATTCGGATTTCCCTATTCCGCAAGGTTATCGTTATCGCAATTGGGTGATCGAGGCGTTCAATCGTGATTTGCCCTACGATGAATTTGTCCGTGATCAGTTGGCCGGGGATTTGCGCGGCGGAGCCAATGAGGCGGAACGACAATCTCGGATTATTGCCACGGGCTATATCGCCATTGCGCGACGATTCGGATCGCGTGTTTCCGATTATCCACAACATCTAACCATCGAAGATACGTTGGATAACTTGGGGCGGACGTTTATGGGCTTGTCGCTAGGGTGTGCGCGTTGCCATGATCACAAATTTGATCCGATTACTGCACGGGACTACTACGGTCTTTATGGCATCTTTGATGCCACACGTTATCCTTGGCCAGGTATCGAATTAGAACAACGGCAACGAGATTTTGTGCCACTGGTATCGCCAACCGATTTGCCGGAGCTACAGAAGCAGCAAGATGAACATGATGCAAAGATAAAGCAAGCCCGTGAAGTAGTTGCGGGTTTAGAGAAAGATCTGAAAAAAATTGACGAGGATCGTCGCGGGCCTCGGCAAACCGAGTTGGACGAAGCGAAAGCGATGCTCGAAAAACTCGAAGCAATGCCCAGAAGATTCGAAACGGCTTACGCCGTCGGCGAGTTGCCGGGTCGTCGCGGCGTTTGCGTACAAATCAAAGGTGATCCGACAAAACCGGGCGACTTTGTACCACGACGTTTTCTGACAGTTTTTGGTGCTCCCGAAGTCGACAATCAGAGCGGCGAAAGTGGTCGGCGCGACTTAGCAGAGTGGTTGTTGGCGGATTGGAACCCTTTGACGACACGCGTGATCGTCAATCGATTGTGGCAGCATCATTTTGGCAAAGGGTTGGTTCCTTCGCCCAATGACTTTGGTCGACAAGGTAAACCGCCGACCCATCCCGAGTTATTGGATTACTTGGCCTGGCAATTTCGTCAAGATGGATGGTCGATCAAGCGGATGCACCGTCGTATGGTCCTGTCGCGAACCTATCGCCAATCGACACAGCGATCCGAACAGGCTGTGGCTGTCGACCCGAACAATGATTGGTTGTCTGGATTTCCGACAAGACGATTGGACGCCGAGTCTATCCGAGACACGCTGTTGTTCGTGGCGGGCAATTTGGATACCTCTCCTGGGCAATCTCATCCGTTCCCAGATCAATCCACCTGGAAATTTACTCAGCATCATCCATTCAAAGCTCAATACGACCACAATCATCGCAGCATTTATCTCATGACACAACGGATACAACGCCACACGTTTTTGGCAACTTTCGATGGGGCCGATCCATCGACTAGTATTGGCAACCGGCTTAACAGCACGACACCGATTCAAGCTTTGTACTTTCTCAACGATCCGTTTGTGCATCAACAGACGGCCGACCTGGCCGAACGAATTCGAACCATCGCAACAGACCGCACGTCGCGAGTCAAAGCAGCCTACACGCTATTGTTTGGCAGGCCTCCTGATGCACAAGAAGTTCAACTTGCGAATGACTACTTGGATTCATGGCGAGTACGGACTGACGAGCCGACTGATTTTTCGGACAGGGAAACTTGGGAGCGGGATGCTTGGAGTTCTTATGTTCGCACGCTGATTCGACTGAACGAGTTTGTTTACTTAGACTAGTGCTTTGTCACAGTCAGAAAATGGGGTGGGGTAAAGGGGTCGGGAGTCCATTGTGCGAAGCACCCCCAGGGCCGTTTCGGCAATTGACTTCCGACCCATTTACCCCACCGATCCCAAAATTAAAACGTGACAAAGCACTAGGATCTGTCGCACGAAGATTCGAGGTTCCTGCCGCCACTCCAGTTTTGGAAAACGCAGCGACGTTAACGACCACTGGCAATACCTTTAACTGAAAGTCACCAAGCATGTTTCCCACAACTCGACGTGCTGTGCTGCAATCATTGGTTGGCGGTTCGCTATTAATGCCAGGACTATTAAGGGAGTTGTTGGCTGAGGGCCGAACCGACGACGATCCCTTGATGCCCAAACAGCCCCATTTTTCGGCTCGGGCCAAACGAGTCATTTTTGTGTTCTCGAATGGAGGTGTATCGCACATGGACACGTTCGATCACAAACCTGAGTTGTACAAAGCAGATGGCAAGTTGACTGGAATTGGCGGTGGACTGTCGAACGAGCAACGAGTGCTGCTTCGCCCATTGTGGGACTTCAAGCCAGGTGGCCAATGTGGCACATTGGTCAGCGATTTGTTTCCCTACCTTCGCGAGTGTATGGATGATGTTTGTTTGATTCGTTCGTTGCATGGAAATGACAACGAGCACTACAACGCGACACTAGGCATGCACACGGGATCGTTCTTTTTCGCGCGGCCCAGTATTGGTTCTTGGGTCAGTTATGGCTTGGGTACCGAGAATCAAAATCTGCCTTCATTCGTGGCGTTGGCGCCGCAAATGCCTTACGCAGGGACGCAGATATTCAACAACGATTTTTTACCTGCCTATCATCAAGGAGTCCGAGTGCTTGGCGGGCAAGAACCGGTTGCCAACCTTCGCCGACGGTCCGCGAAGGAGATTCAGCAGCGTGAACTGGATTTCGCCGATGTTCTCAATAATAAGCATCTGCAGGAGCGAACACCCGATTCGAACTTGTCAGCCCGAATTCGTAGTTTTGAAACCGCATTTCATATGCAAGCCAGTGCGCCAGAGGCGTTTGCAATTGACGATGAGTCCGATGAAACGTTGGCGTCTTATGGACTGAAACGCGGTCAAAACGAAGGCTTTGCCTGGCAATGTTTGGTCGCGAGGCGATTGGCTGAACGCGGCGTCCGCTTTACGGAAATTGTCGATGGCAGTAGCAGTCACAACTGGGATCAGCATGGCGACATGGCTGAACACGCCCAGCATGCCAAGAATATTGATCAACCTTTGGCTGCGTTACTAAAGGACTTGAAGCAACGTGGCATGTTCGAGGAGACCTTGGTAGTTTGGACGACAGAATTCGGACGAACGCCTGGCGTCGATGGCGACAAAGGTCGAGGGCATCACAGCGCCTGTTTCTCGTCATGGTTAGCGGGCGCTGGAGTCCGCGGTGGCATGACCTACGGCAAGACGGACGAATTGGGGGCCACTGTCGCGGAACATGGAGTCCACGTTCATGATTTTCACGCGACGATCTTGCACCTGCTAGGGATTGATCATACCCGCCTCACCTATCGACATGCCGGCCGAGATTATCGATTGACCGACGTCCACGGCCGGATCGTACAAGCCATTTTGTCCTAGGCCAAGTTCATCAACTCTAATCCATTGAGCTTTTTTAGTTGGGGTTTCGAAAGAACTTCCAATTTTGGCTTTGGGATGGCGAAACGCGTGCCACAACTACTTACAATACTCCCGGGTTGTTTTGCTCGAAAAAGCGAGACCTCAGAAGTTTGCGGATGGATCTTTCATCGATGAACGAGGAAAATGGCAGCTAGGTTACAGACCTACAACGACCGCGGTCAATTGGCCACCGCATCGACAATGTGCGTCGCCAGTCCTCTGGCGGCCTGCGGGTGGAACAACTCCTAACCTATCTCACAGCATCGTGGGGAAACTTCTGACCCCACGTAGCATTTGCCAAGGTGTCCAGAGCGATGGCGGGTATCCAAGGCCAGTACGAAAACGGCTACGTGGGTGGCAATCCAGTTTGGAAGAAGATCACGCGCAGTGGCCGCGTGGTCGAACACCGCGTGCCTATTCATGCCGGTCCGAACTTGATCGCTGAGTACAACGCGGGAGTCGCGGCCAGCACTCCCGTGCAGGAGTACGTGTACGCTGGCGAGATCGATTCCTTGGTCTTGATCCGTCGCAGCGACGCGACCAAATACGGAGTCACTCGAAATCGCCAGTGGAGCATCACTGCTCTGCACGACCTGGCCAACGGCACCATCGTCGAATGCTACGCATACGAGATAACGGGTCGCCGCACCATCTACGCCGCCAACGGCACCACGGTCCGCACCACCTCCTCCTTCGGCAACCACTTCGGCTACACCAACCGCCGGCACGACGAGGAGTCGGGGCTCATGTACTTCCGCGCGCGGTTCTACAACCAACTAACGGGTGAGTTCCTCAGCCGCGATCCGATGGAGTTCGTGGATGGGATGAGTTTGTACCGGGGGTACATCGGGATTAACTCAATGGATCCAATGGGTTTCGCCGAATGCAAAGCCGGATATAACCCAGATCATTGCGGTAGACTGTTTAGCAGATATAGCCTAGATGTTAGCAAAAACTTTCCAACGCTTTACAAAGTACTTAATTTGATCGGCTTGGACAAACTAAGCTACAAAATTCACATTGAAAAGAAGGAGTGTTGCGAATGCTGCAATAATGTTTGGGACAGAACCGATAAATCTCACACAATTGGAGGACTTCTTGAGGCAGCGTTTTCTGGGAAGAGGCCAATTGATTTGTATGTTAGAGTTGGGTTCAGTTGCAGCGGTACCATGCGTGAAAGCAAGTGTAGTGGCAACGGTGGGGCCAGCTGTTGCCAAATTAGTGGAGAAATCGGGGCGATTATGCAAATAAAGGCCGGTTTCTTTGGAGTTGGAGCCCGAGTTGGCATAGCGGTCCGAGAAAAATGTTGTGTGGACCGTGGCGGTAACATTAAGTGTCGAACCTGTTTTCAAGTTCGATTTCGATACTTTGGCAATTTCGGCTTACACGAATGGGGACATGAAGTACAGTCTAGTGATTTCGGTTGTATTGGGGATGGCGATGTTGGGGATGACGGAGATATTCTTTGACGGCATGACGCACGGTATTTATCGGATCGCTGCCCTGCAAATCAAATCGTCTCGATGGTACAAGGCTCGCACAGTCATAGAAAGTCTAGAGGAATGTGCCGTCAGCAAATTTGGTTGATTGTTTGGAAACTAGCTGTATTCAATTTTCTCTCAAGGGGAGCTCATGCTGTCGTCGTTTCGTTACTGGTGCTGATAGCTTCACAAAGTGTCGCGGTATCAATTACAATTTGTACCGCATTTATGCTGATTGAGGCGTTAGCGCGCGTGATGTTGTTTCGAGTAATCAAGAACTGGCCGACTGGAAAACTCACCGAGATTTCTCTCACGACTCAGTGCGGACATAGCGATTATGGTTACAGAATCGATTGCTGCTACAGTTTTGAGGTCTCCAAGGTTCGATACTTCGGAAATGTTGTAAATCCGTTCGTGCAAGAAGGCGCGTCGAACAACGAGTCGCTTAAGCAACGAGTTGCGTCGATTGAGTCAATCACTGAAGTTATTTATTTTCAAACTGCGCCGCAGATTTGCCTGCTTGATCCACCGAATGTCGAACTGCTTCGCTATGAAATCATGCGATTGTTTTTCGTTAATCTGCTATTCATAATTTGCTTGTTAACTTTGGAGCGATTCGGTGCTGTGTGAGTACCCTGGAAGGAAATGACTCGTGCCCTGGAACAACTGCGAGCGGGTCAAGTTGATTGTTACGGGCCGAGTTGTGGTCGCATTTTTGGCCGAATTGTGACTGTAGAGATTTTGGGGTGGCTTGAAGCGTGTTGACCGAATTGTTGTGAATTCCGGAGCAACTTGGGCGATCAGTCGTCGTAACTTCGCTCAATGCGAATGACTTTTGTCTGTGAACCCGAACCTTTACGAAGTTAGCGGAACCGAACCTTTACGATTCCTGACTCCTTGCCTATCTTAACATCAGCGAGTTGGGGGCCGTTTCGATGGAGCGCAGCGGAATCGAAACGGCCCCCAACTCGCGCGCGGAATGTCAGCCCGTCTGGGTGGCGTCCGACCCGCCGTTTGTCGCGGTCGACGCCGAGCGTCCCAGGCTTGCCTCCAAGTCCTTTAGTCGGTAGCTGCGGCCTTGGATATTGAGCACCGTTGCCGAATGCAATAGTCGATCCAGGATCGCTCCCGCCAGCACATCATCCCCGGCCAGTACTCCCGGCCAAGAAGCGATCCCTTTGTTCGTGGTAATGATTGTCGAACCTATTTGGTAACGAAGATTCACCACTCGAAATAGCAGGTTCGCTTCCTCTCGGCTCATTGTCTGGCAGCCGAATTCATCCAGCACCAGCAGGTTCGACGCCATGTACTTGCGATTCTTCAACTGGGCCGGATGGAGTTCACCATCTGGCTTCGGTTGATGCATGCATTCATCGACATGGTAGTAGTTGACGCTGAAGCCATTTTCCAAGGCTCGCGTCGCTAACGCCACTGCCAAGTGAGTCTTGGACTCCAGGAGGACCCTGCAACAAGATGCACCGGCTGTCTCGCACCCATTGGCATGTCGCCAGAGTTTCGATCTGATTACGCGACACCGTTGTGACCATCATGGCCACCGGTCCTTCGACCGTGTACTGGTTGGTGACCATCCGGCCTGCGCAAGCAAACAACAAAAATCAGCAGCGGGAAGGCCGCAACCGAGCTCGTCTCGGTTGGGCCAAGGATTCACCACTAAAGGCAACACAACCATCGCAGGAGAAGCGGTCGAGGGACAGATCTGTTTCGCAAACGAACAGCACCGAGACCGCAACAATTCACGCTCGCAAGTCCGAACGCTGCGTACCCAAGATTAAAACCGATCGGCCTACTTGCGGACATGACCGAAGCAGAGTCGATCCTACGGCCTTTCAAATCCTTGGAGCTCGTTCTGTAGCGGGCCTGTAGCTGACCAGTCATTGCCCCATTGGCGTGAAGCCAATGGTGGCTGTCTTGTACCTGAGATCTTAAACGATCGGCCTACTTGCGGACTTGTCTGAAGCAGAGTCGATCCTACGGGCCTCCCAATCCCTTGGGGCAAGTTCTGTAGCTGACCAGTCATCGCCCCATTGGCGTGAAGCCAATGGTGGCGGGCTTTGTACACAAGATCACTCGCATGAAGCCAATGGTGGCGGGTTGGAAATCAAGATTGCTTGCGTAAAACCGATGGTGGCAATTTGGTACTCAATGTCAAATCCGCGTTCGCCGGATTCACTCCGGCGGGAGCAAGACTGGCAGCTACACGGATGCCAAACACGTGCGGAGTGGTCGAGGGACAGATCTGTTTCGCAAACGAACTTCATCGAGACCGCAACGATTCACGCTCGCAAGTCCAGTCGGTCCACGATTCTCACTGCGCACGAAGAACCTTATTTCGCCGCTCCAATCCCAAGAAGAATGACTCGCCACTCTAAAGTGTTCATTCGGTCGTTCGTCCTACAAGAATAGCGCGTTTGCCTTGGCCGATTGTCGGCGACACTATTCGTCGTCCGGCGGGGGTTGTTGATCGCCGGGGGGAGGCCCGCCTTGGCCTTCGGCTGCGATACTTTCCATCAGACGCTGGGTCATTTCGATGATTTCGGCTTGGCGACCGGAAAGCCGCTGCAACTCTTGGTTTAATTGATCGTTCGGCAACAAGTCTTGCTGGTTGATTTCGTTCAATTGATTGGTCTTGCGATTGACGCGGAGTTGAGCGCCGCGAAGCATCTTCAATTCGGCGGATCGCTTGACCAGCGGCTGTTCGCCACCCCCACCGCCGCCGCCACCACCACCGCCTTCATTGCCTTTCTTCTTGCTTTGCTTCAAAGCTGACAGTAGTTCATCCAGTGTGGATTCAATTTCGCGATGCAGCAACTGCACCAATCCACCAGTTTGCTTGTCTTTCAGCAATCCCGCCGCTTGCAACATGTCTTCCTTGACTTCGGCGACAATCTCCGGAAAGACCACGCTGGTTCCATCTTCCAAGAGCAGGTCATAAGCCAATTGACACAGTTCCGACAATTCTTCCTGTTGTGTGGATAGCTCCAACAGGATCAAGCGATCGCGTACGTTTTGCTTTTGGAGCGAAACAAGTTTGTCGTCCAAGACTTCCGTGCGACCACGCAAATCTTGCTGTCGCAGCAACATTTCCAAGAAACGTGCCTCCAAGCGAGCCAGTCGCTCTTCACGAGTTTCCTCACGCAATTGATTGAGTCGCTCTTCGATGTCCGCCAACGCCTCTTCGAGTTTTTCTTCCGCTTTTTTCTGATTGTCATTGGCTGGGTCGGCTTCGTTTTTGTCCAATTTGTCGGCGGCTTGCTGCATTTGCGACTGCGCTTCGTCAACTTTGGGTTTGCCAGCTTGAGCCTGTTGGGCATTGGACTCGTTGGGCTGGTTCTCTTTGCTGGGCAGCTTTGCTTTGGCAATTTTGTCGGACAATTCCTTCGTGCGATCGGCCAAACGCCTTTGCTCCGGAGACTGACGCTGGGCCGCTTCTTCGGGGAGTTGGTTCAATCGACGCCGCTCTTGTTCCAACAGATTGCGGGCCTTCTTCAAATCTTCAACGGCTTTTTCTTGCGCAGCCTCGGCCTGTTCCTTTTGGCCCTCGGCCAGCATTCGCTCCGCTTCTTGTTGCTTTTGAGCCGCTTGCTTCAATTGGTCCGATGCTTGCCCGGTATTGGATTGATCCTTAGGCTTGTCGCTGGAGTCCGATGGCTTTGATTCGCCTGGAGATTGCTCACCCGGTTTCTGCTCGCCCGGTTTCTGTTCACCGGGTTTCTGCTCGCCAGGCTGTTGTTCGCCCGGCTTCTGCTCACCAGGTTTCTGTTCGCCCGGCTTCTGTTCGCCAGGCTTCTGCTCACCAGGTTTCTGTTCGCCAGGCTTCTGCTCACCGGGTTTCTGTTCGCCAGGCTTCTGCTCACCAGGTTTCTGTTCACCAGGCTTCTGCTCACCAGGTTTCTGTTCGCCGGGTTTTTGTTCATTGGGCGATTGTTCACCGGGACGACTTTGTCCGTCTGTCGGGGGAGTGGTTTGAAATTTCTCGTCCAAGTCTTTGGCGGTGTCCAAAGTTTTTTTGCGAATCTGAAACTGTTGTTCGGCGGCTTGATCTTGCGCTTGAGGGGTTGCGGGAGCGTTCTTGGCACTGTCTTTGAGTTGTTGTTGTCGTTCGATCAGTTCGTCGATTTGTTTGATGGTCGCTTGCAGGTCTTGGTCCACTTGCTTTCGATTGGCAATCTTGTTCGTCTCGCGAGTTTGTTGGTTTTGGTCCTGGAGCAAATTCTTGATGTCTTTCTTGACTTGTTCAAGAAATTCCAGTTCTTCTTCTTTGTTCATGCGATTGGATTGATCGTTCAGCAGCAAGCGAACCAGGGCTTCTAGTTCTTTGATGACATCATCCAATTCCTTTTCCGCCTGCTCTAATTTGCCGCTGTCTAGCAGGGTGGCAACACCTTCCATACGTCGAGCAATCAAATTTTGCTTGGCGGTATTTAGAGCCACAATCAGTCGATCCGCGCGCTCGGGCTGCGTGGGCTTTAGCTTTTCAGCCATGCTCATGAACTGAGCTTCCAGTTGGGCCCAGCGCTGAAGGACGGCCCGTTGTCGCTGGCCCAGTTCCGATTTTTGTTGTTCGTCATCTTGCAGGGCCGCAGCCGAGATCGGCGTGGCGAACATGGAATCGTTTTGTCCAAGGGTCACAACACCTGCGACCGCAACCACCAAACACCAGCGAATTGCCAAACTCAGGTTCGGCGAGCGAAGGAGCGTCATGTTTTTGACCTTTGCGTAAACAGGGGCGTGTGCAAGCGTTTGGATCAGGCAGTTAGTCAAAGATTTCATCCAAGCCGGACTCGGCTCGTTTCTTTTCTTCGGCCAACTTTTTCAATCGTTGTTCGTCGTTCTTGATGGAAATCACCATGTTGACAATTTCTTGAAAGCTCTGCGACCGTTGCATGGCGTCCAATACCAATTGCAATCGAGCGAGAACCGTTTCAACCTGTGGTAACGTCAATCCAACCTGTTGTGTAAGTTCTTCAGGATTGTTCACGCTGCGGGAAATAGCTTCCAACGAACGACTCAATGGCGGCAATAAGGTTTGTTCGATTTCGTCCAGCGGTTGGATGATTTGTTCCTCGAGACGAAGAGCCAAGCCTTGTCCGCCGTCGATTTCCGCCGATGATTCGTCCAAGCGATTGTTTCTGACTTCGGCCAGGAAACCACGAAAACGGTCGGTGACTTGGGTCAGGAGCGTGCCAACTTGTTGCTGATTCTTCAGCGATTTGACAGCCATTTGCGTTTTGCGAATCAAATGGGATTCGGGCGTTTCGGTCGCCTCTTGTTGGCTGACTTGCAGGGCCTGCAGTTCGGTCTGGATTGCTTGTTGTTGGACAATGAGTCGCTCGAAGGTTTTGGTTTGTTCCAATTCTCGCCGCAAAAGGTCGGCGCGAAGTTCTGCTTCCGTGACCACTCGGAAGGTCAAGGCCTTCGCGGCCCCCACACCTGGGGCTGAAGTATCGGAGGACTCGGCAGGATCCGTTGGACTCTGGGGTTGGTTGTCTCGGGCTTTGACGATGACGTTGAGGGTCATTCCCGTGGGGACATCCAATGGGCGTAGATCAAAACCATAACTACCTGACAATTGATTCGCGCCCCATTGGTCGGTAAAGTCGCGCACGTCAAAGCGGCGCTGGCCTTTGGTCGGGGAGCCATCGGTCTCCCAGTCCACGTCCCCCCAAGCTTCTTGGATGGCAAATTCATCATCGATGGCAATGTTGACTGGGATAATTGCTTGCGGCACAACCAGCCCACTCACGCCAAAGTAGCGAGTGCGAACTTGTGGGGCTCGGTCGGGAACAACATCCAACACGAATTGAACAGGGCGACTCGAACGGACGCCAGCCGCGTCGGCCAAGTCGAATTGATAACGCCCGCTAAGCAATTGCTCGCCAGACAACGAAAGACTAAACCGCCCGTCAGCATCCACCGACATCGGGAAGCGATCCGCACCGCGCATCAGGGCCAATTGCACATCGGGCTGATCCGGTTTTGCGCGTATCGACAACTGCGATCCTTGCATGACTTTGAACGATTCGGCGGAAAGAGGAAGCGACTGCGCCGGCAAGCCGCAATAGGGCGGCGGCACGACGTTGAGCTCAAGCTCTGCAAACCCCGGAGGTTGGACCAAGCGAACGGGAATGACTGCGGAAACAAAGTCGCCGCCGCGCACTTGAAAGGAAAACTCGCTGTTGATCCCGCGCAACGTCGTCGTGTGTCGGAAGGCTTCCTGTCCGTCGCGACGAAGTTTCTGCCGGGTGCTGCTCGAGCGACCAACAAAATCCAAAAAGACGTCAACATCTGGTTGGGGACAATTTTCATCCACTAGGACCAGGAGTCGATGGTCCTCGCCACGAGGCACGTACAAAACCCCATCGATCAATCCCTCCACCCGCAAGGTGGTTTGGGTTGGCCAGGGTTGATTGGCCAGCAATAGATTGCGTTGGAACCATAGCCAACCAATTTCGGTGCCGACAATTAGGAGTCCCCAAACGGTCATTCCAAGGAGACCGGCGGCAAGCCAACGTTGTTTTCTTTGGGTGGCGGCTTGGTCAACGGCTTGGAGGAAGTCCAAGCGACCCGCCAATTCTGCACCTTGTTTGACAACTTGTTGAGCCATCGCCGTCGAGTAGCTCCGGTCCTTGGCCTGCGCTTCACGGGCCAACTGCAGCGAGTTGATAAGTTCGCTGTGCTGACGCCCCAGCTTCTGTTCGACCGTGAGGACCAAGGCATCGTCGGTCACTTGCGAAGTCAACGGAACCCATAAGAAGTGATAGGCCGAATACAGGAAACTACCCAACATCAAGACGATCAAGATCGCTCGTTGGGATTGATCCATATGGAAGTAATAGTCCAAGAGGAAGTCGACCAATAGCACGGTCAATCCAATCAAGACCATCTTCGAAGCGCCGGATACCCATAAGCTGCGCGTCATGGCACGCCGCAGGCGATCAAGCTGTGTGCGGATGGCACCCGGGATTTGACCGGGTTTCCAATCCCAAGCCGACGAACTCGAAGTGGATGTCATATCACTCATAGTAACTCAAATCACGTACTTCTAAGTCCCTGGGTCGGTGACTACAACAGCTTGGCGCGTTTTCGCAAAGCCCATTCCAAGGTCAACAATAAAACCGGCAATACAAAAAACGACCACCGCAACCATTGCGTTTGATCCCAGAGCGGCTCGGGACGGCTTTCGTATTGAGTCTCTGAGACTTTCTCCGGCACGATTTTGGCAACCTCGCTCCATTGATCGAGCGTAAAATAGCGGCCACCTGAAATCTCGGCCATTTGTTTCAACAGCGACTCGTTGAGCCAATAAGTATTGGCTTCGAGGCTTGGCGAGCGAACGCGAAAGCTAGCCGGTTGAATCAATGGATCACTGAGCTTTACCAGGTCGTCCGTCTGGTCGGGTAGCTGGATCGTCAAAGAAAACTGGCCGACACTCTGGGGTGCGAACACGCCCTGGAATTCGCCTGCTTGCCCTGGCACTTTTTTGAGCTCCAGAGGTAGGGTTACTTCTTCTGCCGTGATGACTTGTGCCACGATCTTTTCATCGGTCAGCGGCTGGAATTGGTTGTCCAAGACTTTGGCCAACACCCGCACGCGATCGCCCAAGTCGTATTCGGAACGATCCGTTTCGACCAAAGCTCGTCGTTGTCCCTGCAGGGAGCGGCTCTCTACCAAGTACCGAATAACTTGAATCCAAAATCGATCGTAGTATTGGGCTTGCACACCCACGCTACGCCAACGCCACGTCGAGTTAAAGCCAAAATATAGAACCGTTCCGGCACCGTAGCGGCCCGACACCAGAATCGGTTGGTTGACACTGGGATCGTTGGGGTTGATTTTTCGCAACAGCACCCGAGTGGCGGGCTTTTCGGTGGCTACCGGAAAGGTCCAATAGATGTTGGGCATCTCGGCCCATTGGGCGGCGTTCTTCGCGCGGTCGGAATGGAAACTCATGATGGGATGTTCCAAGCCAGAAGGTTCGGCGACTAGAACACCCGCCTCCATCAGTTCGGTTGTCGCGGCAATCGTGGTTTCGAAATCCAATTGCTCGGCGTCTCCGACCTGGACTGGCAAAAAGCGATTGATTCTCCCGGTGGTCGTTCGTCCCAAAAACTCCGTCGCGTAATTTGGACCGGCCATGTAGAGCAGACCGCCGGCTTTGGTTTCCAGGAACTGCTCCAACGCATCCATGAATGCCGTGTCGAAATCTTTCGACGGGTCCGGATCCATCAAGATGACGACGTTGTATTCGCCCAGTTCTTCCAGGGTGCGTGGCAGAGTCTTGAGCGAAGTGTTTCCTTCTTGGGGGCGTTCCGGGTCCAGCGACTGGAGCCATCCCGCCACGTTGATCGAGGCATCGCGCTGCAATAGCCACAAGACTTGTTGGAAGTCCCAATGTGGGCCACCCGACACCAACAGCACGTTGACACGATCGTCAATCACTTCCACTGGTGAGCTAATCCGACTGTTGTCTTCCGACGAACTTTCGTTTTCGATGGGTGCTGCAACGATACGATAGCCATAGACGCCGGGTTCCGCTTGCGAATGTTCGAAATTGATGCGGATCCGTCCTTGGCCATCCGGCAATTGCAAGGGCTTGGATTGTAATTCGCGCGGTGGCCCCAGTGGTTGCTGGTTCTCTGGATCCAGCGGTTGCTCGATCAGTTGGAGTGTGACCGATTCGCTGCCCAAATCTTCGCCACGCACCAAGGCCTCGATCGTAAACGGCTCAGCAGGACGCACCTTCGAGCGAACGTAAACTTCATCGACCGCAACATTTCTCGGTCGTGCCGGATCTCCGACCCCAATCACATAGATCGGCACATCGCGCCGAGCAGCACGTTGAGCCAACGCCACCGGATCTTCGCTGCTGTTGTGTTGACCGTCAGACAGGAGAATAATCGAACCCACCGAACTATCATCGCTGATCAAGCCGGACAATAATCGCGACAAGTTGGTCGACACACCATCAGCGACCAGTGGGCGAATGGTGAATTCTTCCGATTGGGGCGACTCGCCTTGCTCTTCCGTTGTTGCGGCAGAAGCATCCTCCGTCGCTAGTGGTTTTTCGTCTGGGACTACGGAATCACCAGCGGCTTGGTCCAACGCCGGCAATGTGGTAACGCTCCGCATGTCGGTTGAAAAATCGACGACGCGAACAGCCCCCTTTTGACGTAGTTCTTTAACCCAGTCGTTGCGTCCATCACCCAGCAATCGATTGACCAGTTCGGTCCGCGAAATCTCACCCTGTTCCATGCCTGACGTGGGCAAGCCTGTCAGTTGTGCCAACCGCTCCGTTTGCTCGGTGTTGGTCAGGCGATCCTGAAAGGCCATCGAAGCCGAAGCGTCGCGGGCGATCGCAATCGGCGGTCGGAGCCGAACCGAGTTGATCAAGGAAATGCTGGGTTGAAGATACAGCAAAAACAAAAATAGCAGCGTCAGCAAGCGCAGCATCAAGAGCGTCGGTCGCATCCACGACGGCCCGTTGATGTTCTCTCGCTGATAAAGCCGAAACACAAACACCACGACAGCAGCCAAAATTGCCAACGCCAAGAAAACGCCCCAGCTCGTAGGCAGATTGAGCCATTGCAACTGAACCTGACCATCACTTTCTGGACGGCCAACTAGCCAATTCAAAAACGACTCAGCGATCAAATCAGTTTCCTTCCGCGCTGTTGTTGATGTCGGCACCGGTACCCGATTCGTCGCCGGAGTTATTGGCGGCTGCCGCGACTGGTTCAACCGCGATCAAACGATTCATGGCAGCGATCCACAATCGAGAGCCATCGCTGGCCAAACTTCCAATCGGCATTTTGGTAGGCATGGTGACGGGGATGTCCTTGATCTTGGCCAAAGATTTTAGATCGTACAATTCCAAGTGATCGTTGACCGGCAGTAAGATGCCCTGGGATGTGAGCAAGCCGTGTCCGGTTATGGGTTGTTCCAATCGTTGCGGCATGCCGTACAAGCGTCCCTCCGCTGCCAATTCATACGCGATCAATCCTCGTGCACCGGTCGCATAAACAATCCCATCGCGAACTCCCAACCACCGATCCACCGTGCAGCCCAGTACGTCCGCGCGCGGCGCCTGCCAAACGAGTTCTCCGGTCGAGCGACGATAGCCACCCAAAAAGTTCGTGTCCGAGGCGGCAACAATAACCCACTGTCCCCAAACAACAGCCAAGTCGTGGCTCCAGCCTTCGATTTTGTAGCGTTGCCAATCCTGTTGCATTCCTCCGCCGAAAAATTGATTCTGAGCGCCCTCCGCGTCCAATTCTTTGATACTGCGGACGTACCTGCGAATCCAGCGGAGTTGGCCCGAGCTGGCGTCGACGTTGGCCATCACGCCACAGCCGCATACCATGAACACATCGCTGCCACTGACCGCAAGTTGAACCAAAGTGGTCGAAAACGGTTGCAGTTGTGGCATGTCACAGATTGTTCGTTTCCAAACAAGCTGACCAGAAGTTCCGTCAACCGCGACCAACCAAAACCGACTCGAAGCTAAAACCGGTACGAGCACATGTTGTTGATAGCCGACCGGTGGGCCGACTATCGCCGCGCCAACTAGCGTTGCATCGCCATCGGGCATCGACAACGGAAACGGCTTGCTCCACAACGTGCGACCTGTCGAGATTTCATACGCTTGCAAGTACGTGGTTCGGTCGCGAATCGGAGGCGAACTCCAGGCATTGATCGGCTGATTTCGCCCTGGGTCTCGATAAACGGATTCGCGACTAAAGCTGGGGCCTTCCACCGAATAGGCAATCCCGTTGTGAACAGTCATCGACTGATAAACGGCGTCCCCAAAATACTGCATCGTTTCCACACTGGTGTATGGCAAACTAGCACCCGCGGGAAAATTGCGGCGATTCTGATCGGACTGCTCCAGGATGTATTTGCTGATCTCGTCAGGCACGTAACGATTTAGTTGCAAACTGCGCAGCACAGGCTGTTGGCTCAAGTTCTCTGTTCGCCAAATCGAGAGATCCGCTTGTGTTTTGAACAAGACCTTGTTGTCGTAGACCAACGGAGTGCTCGAGGCTTGCCACAGATTTCGAGTCCAGTCGCGACAGACCGATTCGAATTCTCGCTTCTGAGTCGACGAGCCAATTTCGGTTTCGGAAATCAACTTGGGGTCCGTGAGCACTTCGCCGTCGATGTATTTTCCACGAGGTTGTTTGACGAATTGGTGTTGGAACATCCAAACGGGGGCCAATTCGCGATCCAAGAAACCCGCGGGCAGGTCGGGCATCGTTTGTATTTCGCCACCCAATCCCAGCGAACTCGTCCATTGCGGACCGCCGGTGGCACTTTCGTTGGCCAGCAAAGGGGTGTCGGTTTGCAACATCGACGCGACCTGTTCGAGCATTGCGGCCGTCACCGTGGATCGCGCTTGCACGGCTTGCTGCAACGCTTCGCGACCTCGCGTCTGATCGCCGGAGATGGCATAGGCGATTGCCAACTTCATCCAAACTTCATCGCGCGGGACTTTGCTGTCAGGATAGACTTCCAAAATCCGACGTAACAGCATTTCGGCGGGGATCGCTTGGTAGCGATCCAAGTAATGCGATGCCAATTGCAGTGCGGCCTTATCGCCGTGGCTGCTCAGAAATGCCAGGTTAACGACCTTCTGCCAACGGTCCACCGCTTGGGTGGTTCCGTCGTCGGCTAGATACTCGGTCGCAGCGGCATCCGCAGATATTCGATAAGTATCCAATCCTTCCGGCGGCAGCTTCGCGATAATCTCTTCGATTCGTCGGACCAGCGGATAATAGATTTCGCCATCGGTGGAATAAAGCTGATCGCCGGCTCGTTGAACGGCTGCTTCCCAAAAACGACTGGCAGCCCGATAGTTCCCTTCATCCATGTAGCCCTGGGCCTTGCGCAGGACTTCGTCGATGTCGGGATTCGTTTGCAGCGTGGCTCCGTGTGGAAAGCGTTTCTCGTCACCCGCATCGGCTTTACTAGCTGTGGCATCGTCTTGGCCTTCCGCTGCTGCTTCGTCCGTCGGCGGTGCGGCTTCGTCTTGTGGCGCAGCGGCGATGGGTGCGGCCAACGCTTCCAGGACGATCGCACCGCGGATCGCCGCTCGCGGTCGCGCCGGGCCAATCTCCTGCGCCTCACTCCAAGACGCGAACGAAAGCCCGGCACACCAGCACACCCAGCCAGCATGAAACGCCCACACTCGATCCCATCGATCCAATACATTCAATCGCATTTTGGAATTCCTATTTCGATCCAATTCTACCCCACTAAGTTCGACGGGTTCCAAACCAACAGGCCAAGAATTGTTCCAGCCCCAAAGTGAGGAGCAACGCGATAAGAACCTGAAACCAAAACTCGTCCCGGGCCACGTCCACCGATTGCGTCCCAACCGTTTCGAGCGAGACCAGTTCAACCTTGTCCCCTACCCAAGTCGCCAGTTGTGTGCGATCGACCAGTGTTAACTCGCCCTCGCGAGCTTCCAAGTTACACGCTACCAAGCGGACATGATCTTGGTCGGTATCGGATGGCTTGAGTTTGAGTTTGTAGATTCCCCGTTGCGGTAATCTGGCGAACATCGCCTCATAGAATACCGTGTTGGTATCCGACTTCGGCGTTGAACTTTCGACAGCAATGGCGGTTCCGGCAGGCGGCGGATCAGCCGATTCCGAGGTCGCATCGGATTCGTCGTTCGTCGTTTCGTTGGGGTCGGTTTTCTTATTGGACTTGGCGGCGCGGGTGAAAGTTCCCCCGGGTTGGGCCACGGTTTCCCATTGTTGCAGTTCCGGACCTTCCAAGCGAACTTGGTTTCGATAGCGCCCCAAGTCGATGGTCTCAATCAGGTCCTGCCCCACCGCAGCGAGTGGAACCTTGAGTGAGCCTTCCACAACTTCACGGACCATGTCGAACATCACAACGATATAAGACGGACTGGATGGCCAATCCGACCAATCCGCATCGGCGGCCATTGCCAAGTAGACAACTCGACCTTGACCAAAGACTCGATCTACGACAGCTGCCGACCTGGCTTCGTCAGTCAAACGCATTGGGACAGAGTACGTCGTGGCCTCCAATTTCGGATTGATCGTTCCACGCCACCAACTGAACACGTTGGTCCGCGAGAAAATTCCCGCATCGATTTGCACCAAACGTTGCAAGAAGGGATGTGGTTGCGGGTCGGGCTCCATCGAGACACTGGATTGCCGAGTCGGATCGCCGGCGATTTCCGTAATTTCAACCGGGGAAAGTCCCTGGCCCTCGCGATAGAAAACGTCGTTGAAGGCCTCTGCTTGAACTCGATTTCCCGGAAACAAGATCAAGCTTCCGCCTTGCCGCACCCACTGCTCGAGCGATGCCAACCGGTCGTATGAAATGCGATCGACGTTACAAACGAAGATCACTTGATACTTTGAAAGAGGTACAGTTTCCAACTCCGTCGCGGTCACTAAGTCAGCCGCGATGCCCGTATCGGGATTGGCCAGCGGCAGGAGGGCGTAGGTTTCACTGCGAACCGGTAACGACGAAGGGTCGCCATCCACCAACAGAACCGGGATTCGATCCAACACCCGCGCGACATAATGATACAAGCTGTCTTCTCTCAGGCCATCCAATTTGCCTTGCGCGGCTGTCAGCGTGATCTCGACGGGTATGTCTTGAAACTCCTTGCCGGCGTCTTTGCTCCCGGGCATCCAACTCAGTGGGTCGGCATCGTCTTGGCGGGTGAGACTGGTATACAAAGTCCGCTCGGTAAGTCCTTCGTTTTCGGTCCCCGTCGAACGTAACCGTCCCAACAAAGGGTTGCCAACCGTGGTGGGAAAGACATGCTGGAACACTACCGTTGCCGTTTCGTCCGCATTGAGTTCGGGTAGTTTTTCGATGATCGGCTGACCTTGTCCGATTCGAAATTCGACCTGTATATCTCGAACCGCTTGGGCGCCCCAATTCTTGAGATCCACTTCAAAACGAGCGACGCTGCCAGCAACCAATTGACGCTCTTGTCTCACTGCGACCACGGCAATGTTCTGCTCGTTGGCTACCGACAGATCGATCAAATACGTTCCAGCAGTTTCGTTAGAAAGTTTCTTCAAATGGCCCGCCGGCGCTTCTGCATCTTCACCGAGACTGCCATCGTTCCAGTCTTTGTTGCGTTGGTCGCTAAATACATACAGCATTCGGTTGAGACCAGGCGCTGCATTCTTCAGGTACTGATCCACGTAGCGCAACGCACCACGATAATCGGCTGGGAAGTCCGACGGTCGCAGTCCTTCCAGTTCCAGTAAGACACTGTCGACGGTTTCAGAGCTAACGTCTTCCGCGATCATCACCGGAGATTCTGGGCGACTGGTCAGAATAACCGTCAAGCTATCGTCGGTGCGACTATCCGCCATTTGTCGTACCAGAGAGTTCAATCCTTCAATCGCAGCCTGCCACGGAGTTCCCGTGGATTCGGTCGCGAGCATGCTCACGGAGTCATCCAAAATCACAATTCGCTCAAAGCGCTGAGTATTCTGCAAAAGTTCCGACAAGCCGCTGGGCAGAAAGGGCCGGGCTAATAATAGACCCAGCAACAGCATGGCCAAACATCGCAGAAGTAGAACGATCAAGTTCTCCAACTGAACCCGTCGTCGGTTCTTCTTGTTGGCTTCCAACAAGAACTCCATCGCCGCCCAAGTGACGATTTTGAAACGGCGTTTGTTCAATAGATGGATGATGACCGGTGAAGCCACGGCCAATGCCCCTGCACCTAACATCCACGGATTGGTCAACCAAGCAGTGATAAACGACATCAGTCCAACCGAATTTTCTAGTTTTGATCCACGAACTCTTTGTGACCTTAGCGACGCTTGCGGCGAACCTTCTTGCGAAACGCCAAATAGCCGCTCAACACCGCACCCAAATTCTTAGAGGTATCCACCAAGACGTGATCCACTCCGACAGATGTCGCCACGCGTTTTACCCGAGCCAAGAATTCTTCCATCGTTTGCAAATACGAAGCCTTCAAACTCTTCGGGTCCACCAACAATTGTTGATCGACTTCGAGCCCTTTGAATAACGTGTTTTCGTCAAACGGGAACGTCAGTTCATCTCCATGCATGACATGAAACAACACGACCTCTTGCCCTCGGAGACGGAAAGACTCCAAGCCAGTGGCCAACTGCTGTTCACTAAAGAAGAGATCCGAAATCAACACCAGCAACCCGCGCCGCTTGACTTGCCCGGCAAGCTTCGTGAACACACCGTCCACATCGCTTTGCTTGGCAGGTTTGGTCTGCTGCAAATGATGCATCATGGAACGAATGTGAGAAGGACTGGTGCTGGGCTTCAATACCAAATCGACATTGTTGCTGAAGAGCTCCAATCCCACCGCGTCTTGTTGCTGCTGCATCAGATATCCGAGCGACGCGGCAATGGTACTGCCGTGATCGAATTTGCTCCAGCCTTGCTCCTTGCCGTACGCCATCGATTGACTGCAATCCAAAATGATATGACAGTCCAGGTTGGTTTCTTCCTCGTACTCCTTAATATAGAGCCGATCGGTTTTCGACCAAACCTTCCAATCGATATGCCGCAGATCATCGCCGGGCACGTATTCGCGATGCGCCGCGAACTCGACCGCAAACCCATTGTACGGACTGCGGTGCTGGCCGGTGATGAAGCCTTCGACGATCAAACGAGCCCGGACGTCAAGTCGCCCGATTTGTTCGAGCGTCTTGGGATCCAAATAGTTAGTGGGCGTTTCTGCGTTCATCGGGTTCCTATGCGTTTAACGCAGCTTGGAGCTTGGCCGGAACGCGATCTCCCTCGGCCGATTCGGGCAAATCTTGCAACAAACGTCGAATGACATCGTCGCTCGTAATGCCTTCGCTTTCGGCACTAAAGTTCGTTATGACGCGATGTCGCAACACCGGCAAGGCGACAGCGCGGATGTCGTCCACGCCGACGGCAAAACGACCATGCAGCATCGCCCGCGCTTTGCCGCCAAGAAGCAAATACTGCAAACCGCGTGGACCCGCACCCCAGGAAACATTGTCTCGCACAAACGTCGGGACATTCGCGTCTTTCGCTCCCACGCGAGTTGCCCGAATCAAACGGAGTGCGTAATGAATCACGTGCGGGGCGACCGGAACTCGACGTACCGACTTTTGCAGCGCTTCGATTTCTTCTCCCGACAAGACTTGCTCAACCGTTTGGGAATGGGCCGATGTTGTTGTTTCGGCAATCAAGTATTCTTCATCGTAGCTCGGGTAATCCACGAAAACTTTGAACATGAAGCGATCTTGTTGAGCTTCCGGCAGAGTGTATGTGCCTTCTTGTTCGATCGGATTTTGCGTTGCCAGAACAAAGAAAGGGCTAGGCAGGGCGTGTCGAGTGCCACCGATCGTGACTTGGCGTTCTTGCATGGATTCCAACATCGCCGCTTGCGTTTTCGGTGGCGTGCGGTTGATTTCGTCAGCCAGAACGATGTTGGCAAAAATCGGGCCCTGCAAAAAGCGAAATACTCGAGCACCAGACGATTTGTCTTCTTGCAAAACTTCGGTTCCAGTAACGTCCGACGGCATCAAGTCTGGGGTAAATTGGATTCGTTTGAAATTCAAATTCAATGATTTGGCCAACGTGCTAACGATCAAGGTCTTGGCCAATCCCGGAACGCCTTCTAGTAAACAGTGACCTTGGGCAAAAATCGAGATCAATAACTGCTCGACCACCGTATCTTGGCCAACGATGACTTTTGCCAATTCTTGACGTAGGCGACTGTAAGCCGTCTTCAGTTTGTCAACGGCGGCCAAATCTTCTTGCGACGCCGAGGCGGATTCACCCGACTGGTTCATCTGTTCACTTTCTTGAAAACCATGCCAAATTGGGACTGCCCGAAGCCGCCATTATAGCAGCCTGCGCTGAAATTGTTGCCGCCCCAGTTGTTTCACCCGCTGGGTATTTGTGCCGAAAACCGTTTTGGCCGCTGACCGGCGTCGCCACCGCGAACCAACCGGGGCACGGGGTTTATGAAGGGGCATTCTGAGGCGATACGAGTTTAAGCCTTACCAAACGTGTGGATTCGATTTACTATGAACAGCGGGTTGTTGCGACCGCAAGTCCTTTGTCCATCACTGACCTGTCGAAATTCCAATGCAAAAGCTGGCTGTTTTCCTATTTGTCTTCGCAGTTCTGGGCTTGCCGTTTTCTGCGGGTGACGTTTTCCCGAGTACGACAGCGGCAAGGTTTCGTGACCCGCTGGCAACATGCTATCAGTTCAGAGTGTTTGACCCCAATGGCCGCGAACTGGCACCGCAGTGGTTTAGCCTCCAACGCAACTATGCCGGCATTCCTGTGGGGGAAGCTGCGGGGCGCTTTCCGCCCGAATCTTTGAATAAGCTGGGGTTGTATGCCCAAGAGGGGGCGGAGACCTCGCAAGTTCCGACGCCCGAAGCAGTGCAAATGTGGGTCGCCGAACGATTGGCAGCCGCTTGGGAAAAAGCGGGAAGCGATGGACCGGCGTGGCCCTATGTGAAAGTCGAGGTAACGGTTTATCGTGCCGTTGGAAAAGCGGTCGGTTCCGATACTTGGCAAGTCGTCGTCTTCAACCCCGCCGGTGAACCATGATATTCGACAGACTGAATGATCGGCGATTTGGAATCTTGACAGTTCGGCTCCTGTTGTTGATGGCGATTGGCATGGCTTTGCTGCCGATCGTCCCCTCGACCGAGCAAGCCGTCGGGCGCGATGTCACGGTCTTGTCACGTGTTCCGCTGACAGAACTGCAGGACCCGATGGTCGCTTATGCGTTCCAATCGGTGGTTGTCTTGTCCAGTGTTTGTTGGTTGTTGCACTGGTTGGCTCCGTTTAGCTGCTGGGTCACCGTTTTTAGCTTTGCTGGTTTGGCTGCCCTGCGCATCGAAAATTCGGTACAGTTGTGTCACAGCTACTGGATTCTCCTCATGCTGCTGGTGGTTCACGCCTTGTGGTATACGTTTTACACGCGACAAATCGCGTCGAATGCGGCCGCGGCCCGAACGTGCTATCCGGCTTGGGTTCTTGGGCTCAGTGTTTTGGTTCTGGCGTGGTTTCACACGCTTTCGGGGATAGGCAAATGGCAGGCGGCCGATCCTGAGTGGATCAATGGTTGGAATTGGGCCGATGGTGTCAGTTTGCAAATGTGGTTGCAATCGTTCGGGAACCCGAATTCGCGACTGGTCCAGTTCCTTTTGCAAAACGTGGATGTGGCTCGAACCGTTCAGCAAGCGATTTTGGCGATGGAGCTTGCTGCGGTGTTCGCGCTGATTTCCCCGATACTGCGGCGTGGTGTCGGGATTGCGTTGGTGGTGTACTACGCCTTCTTCCTGCACTGTTTCGTGGATTGGCAGACGTTGGCGGGTAGCGTCGGTTTGGGTGCCGCGACCGTCGATGTCCCGAGTGGGGCCGAGTTTCCTTTAATGTCCTACGGATTTTGTCTATTTTGGGTCGTTTGGGTTTTCTTGTTGCCCGACCGAGTGCTTGGCCAATGGAAGTCGTTTGACGAGTTACCGAGCGAGTAACACCGAGTCATCCTGCGTTACGACCCTTGCAATCCGCCCATCCGGAATGGCTGCCCCAGCGAGACTCGCCATTCTCGGCTTTCGTAGTGAAAAGTCTGGAAGCGAATCTATCCTTTCACGCGGTGCCCATCCGTGCGGGCCGATCGTGTCTAGTAATCGTGCCCGTTTGTGAATGCTTGCCGCGCAGCTTGCTGCTCACACCTTGATGCCGAGGTGCGTCCTTTTACCCCGCGAGTCATCGCTATGTTCCCGCTTGCTCCAACTGCCGAAACTCACGAGCCGATCTCGGTTGGCGCGTGGTGCACGAATATTACTCACCGTCCCAAGGTCAAGCTCCGGTTTGTCGGGACGAAAGTGGTGTGTACTCTCGGGCCCGCGACCAATTCCGTCGAGGCGATCAAGCAACTGATTGAAGCGGGGGCCACGGTCTTTCGCTTGAATTTTTCACATGGCACCCACGCGCAACACGCTGCCGTTCTGAAAAACATCCGCATTGCCGAGCAGCAGTTGAATACTCAAGTCGCGGTGCTACAAGACTTGTGCGGACCTAAGATCCGCGTAAGTCACACGCGGGACGATCAGCCGATCGATCTACAAGTGGGACAACGCATTAACCTGACCACCCGTCCGTACTTCGAACAAGCCCTGCAGCGCGCAGAGGTTGATCCGACAGCACTCGTTTTTGATTTAGCAACCAACTACGAGCCCATTCTCAATGACGTGAATGTCGGTGAACCCATCTTGCTGAACGATGGACGGCAGCGTCTGAAAGTGGTGGCCAAACGGGCAACTTGGCTGGAATGTGAAGTGGTGCACGGGGGAAAAGTCAGTAAGGGCAAGGGAATCAATCTGCCTCAAGCCAACCTCTCGACTCCCAGCGTGACGCCCAAGGATTGGCAGGATCTAGCCTGGGGATTGGAACAACGAGTTGACTTGGTGGCATTGTCGTTTGTTCGCTCGGCCGCCGACCTTATTCAAGTGCGCGATCATTTGGATCGGGTCAATAGCCCGATTCAGATCATTGCCAAGATCGAGCGTCCTGAAGCGTTGATCAACCTGGAAGAAATCTTGCAATGGAGCGATGGCGTGATGGTCGCACGCGGCGACCTCGCAGTCGAGACCGATTGTGCTCAAGTCCCCTTGGTCCAGAAGCACTTGATTGAACGATGTCGCGAATTGAACAAGCCGGTGATCACAGCAACTCAATTGTTGGATTCGATGGTCGAAAGTTCGATGCCGACGCGGGCCGAAGTCTCGGATATCGCTAATGCTGTGTTGGACGGAACGGACGCGCTGATGCTTTCCAACGAGACCGCTGTTGGCCAATACCCGCAATTGGCGGTCGAGACTTTGATGAAAGTGAGCTTGACCACACAGCCCGTGGCCCGCCGCAAGTTCGCTGGCCAGGTTATGCCGTGTGAAACGCGGATTGCCGCGGTCGTCCAATCGGCAGCAGCTTTAGCGGAACGCTGCGAAGCGTCCGCGATCGCCATTTATACGCAATCGGGCTTTGCGGCTCGGCAGTTGAGCAGTCTGCGCGTTGGTTGTCCTGTCATTGCCTGCACGAATTCCGCAGTGAGCGTTCGACAGCTTGGGCTCTCGTATGGCGTTACGCCATTGATGCTAGACTCGTTCATGGATCGTCACAGTTTGATTCCGCACTTGGTTCAAATTGGTTTATATAATCATTGGTGGAGCACCGGCGATCGCGTCGTGGTGATCGCTTCCCAAGACGGTTGCGGTGGAGACTTGAACGTGATCCAAGTCGTGACGGTGGAGAGCGGTTATTAATACTGCCTGAAGCGTTGTCATTGCGGGAACGCGATTTAGCTCGCTGCGACTTCAACGCGGAAGATCCCAAAATGAACTCGCCATCCTTGCAATCGGCTCCGCTCGAACCACTGAAGGAATTGTCGCTTACTCCGTTCGAAAGATTTCAGTACTGGGAAACTCGCGTCGACTATCCCAATCAGATTGTGGCGGTGTTGGATTTTGTCGGACGCTTGAACGTCCCCTGTTTTATCGAAGCGGTGGCGACCGTTTTGCCCCGTCATCCGCTGTTGTACAGCCGACTCAAGATCGTCGGAAACAGCCCCGTCGCTTTTGTCTGGCCAGTCGCGGCGTCACCACATGGCGACGTTCTAGAACGGTCACCGCTGGCCGGCCAAGCTGTTGCAGAGCTGGACAACGAAAGCCTGGTCGCGGCATTGGTTCGCTTGGGCTTGCAAGATTATGTGCGTATGGAGAGGAAGCCGGACGATTGGGTGCCCGGTCAATTGCACGATCTACCCAACGTGCAGCCGGAGCTTGGGCCCGCATTTTGCTTGACCATCCAATTCAGTAGGACCCAATGTCGGTGGGTCATGCAAACGCATCATGTGGTCTGCGATGGCTTAGGCGGTTTGCAATCGATTCGCGAATTGTTGCAGGTGTATCATTGGCGAAGCACGGATCCCCAACAACCATTTCCGCTGCGGTCGCTGCCGATCGAGCGATTGATAAATCGCGGGCGCATGATTCGCGGGGCGGCTTCGTTAGGGAGCCGATTGGCCAAATTGCCCATGAAGTGGATCGGGCTGTTCGGAGCGAGCAAGTTCCTCTGGCGGCGTCCCGTGGGGCTGAGCGCCAGCGCCGACCAAGAAGAAGGCGGCTCGCGTCACGGTTCGGAAATCACTTGGGTCGATGGTGGCCTTAGCGGGAGTCAATCACGACGATTGCGGCAAGTGGCGAAAGAGTTCGGCGTGACGGTCAACTCGTTACTGTTGGCCCAGTGGTTGGCAACTCTCCATCGATTTCGAGTTCAGCATGGCCTGACCACTCCCCAGTCGGAAGACTGCTATCGCTTGATGATCCCAACAAATGAACGGACTGGGGGGGATGTCGCTTTGTCCGCCTGCAATCAAGTCAGTATGGTCTACGTCGATCGATGGCCGCGCGAAATGGAACATCTCGATGGGCTGGCTGCCGGGATCGATTACGAGATGTCCATCATTCGTCGTTGGGGTTTGTCGGGAACGTTTTTGTTAGCGCTGCGGGTTCTGGGTTGGTTCCCAAGTTTGCTGCGTTGGTACGCGCGACGGCCCAGTTGTTGGGCCACCAGTTATGTCACGAACCTCGGTCCGATTTTGGACCGATTGCGCGTTGGTCAGGAGGGGGAAAAGTCTCGGGTCGGTGAATTGACATTGCACGAAGTTCGCCTGTTGCCACCACTTCGTCCGGCCTTGCCGGCGGCGTTGGCCGTGCATGTTTATGCCGGTCAGGTAAGGTTGACATTGCATTACGATCGGGGCGAAATCACCAGTGAACACGCAGGCGAGCTGCTCCAGTCGCTCTTGAATCGCCTGCGAACTTTGTAAGCCAGGCGGGGTTCAACGCAAGTTAGGGCTCGCTTTCAGAAAGTTGATGGACCATAATACCAACTTGGGAGTTGCCCAAGCCGACCCCCTTGATTGATCGTGCTCCGATTGGATTTCCTGCGAATTTATGTCCACTTCCCCCGCATCCCACAGCCGAATTTGGCCCGATCAAGAGCCAACCAAGATACTTTTGGCCAAGGCGGGCGAGGGCGACAAACGGGCGGTCAATGAACTTTTGGAACGCCATCGCGACGCAGTCCGCAAGCTGATTCGGATGCGGCTTGATCAACGGATTCAAAGACGCGTTGACGTGAGCGATGTTCTGCAAGACGTTTTGGTCGAGGCGAACCGCCGCTTGCAGGACTATATTACGAACCCGGGCATGAGTTTTCACCTTTGGTTGCGGCAAATCGCCAAAGACCGGATGATCGATGCCTTCCGCCGGCATCGGGGCTCGGCCAAAAGAAGCGTCGATCGCGAACTTTCACTGACCGCTCCGCGGGGCAACGACCAATCCAGCATCATGCTAGCGCAGCGGTTGCAGGATCACGAATTGACCCCAGCCACAGCAGCGGCCCAAAAAGAGATGGCTCAAAAGGTCGAGCAGGCCATCGGGAAGTTGGGCGAGGCGGACTACGAAATCGTCGTCATGCGACACTACGAGCAATTGTCGAATCGCGAGGTGGCGGAAGCGTTGAATTTGACCGAACCCGCCGCCAGCATGCGATATTTGCGGGCAATCAAACGCCTGCGGACGCTGATGGAAGAGGATTTGTAAGGCTTCCCGAACGACTAAAATCTTCATCAATTATTCATCAAAAAAAGGTTTCGCTTCTTTCCTGGTCCATCTATTCTTTTTGATGGTCTGCTCGTCGCCGACCCGGAGTTGCTATGTGCTCCTCGCGACCCAAAAAAGCACGAATTGTAGGGCCTTTCGTTAGGCATCAGGAGAAGTGAACATGAAGACCAAAGTATTTGCAATCGCTGCGATTCTTGCGGCGATTTCGATGAGCGCCGCAACGGCCGACGTCATCACGCGGTGGAATTTCAATCGCGATGCGGGCGGCGCTCTTCCCGCGTCGCCAACCAGCCCCGCGGCAAGCACCGGGACCGGAACGGCCAGCTTGTTTGGCGGTGTCAATGCGACCGGAACGGGTTTTGCGTCGGGAACCGTCAACGGTGGCTCGTCCGAAGGAACAACTCCGCCGTCCGCCGATCCATTGGGCAACAACGCATGGCAAATCAATGCTAGTTGGGATCCGAATGGAGCGAGCTTAAGTCAAGGCGCTCAGTTCGCAGCCAGCACCGCAGGTTTTGCGGATGATGTCGTTGTGACTTGGGATTTGCGTCAGAGCAACAGTTCAAGTCGCTTCTCGGCATTTCAATACACGATAAATGGAGCAGATTGGCTTACGTTGACGGATGCAAGTCGAATTACGGTCGGTACGAACCCGCTGGGAGACGGTGCCGGCAGCGTCACTGCGGGTGGTTTGCTCACTCGCAGCATCGGTGATCGGTGGATGAACCAAAACCGCGTTGATTTGAGTGGATTGGGCGCTGGCAACAATGCCCTTTTTGCATTTCGAGTCGTGGCAGCACACGATCCAAGTGGAACGACATTTGTACGAACGGACACGGGTCTCGGACCAATTTCCGCGACTGGTACCTGGCGGTTCGACGCTGTGACCATCAGTGCCACCGCTGTTCCCGAACCATCTTCGGCGGTCCTGATTGGATCGGCGTTTTTGGGCATGATCGCCTACCGTCGCCGTCGATAACCGTGTTTTCGGTCTCGCCGAGCAAAAGACAAGAACGGCCCAAGGGTTTCGCATCGATCCCTTGGGCTGTTTCTTTTCCTTGCCATTTTTGCTCGGATCTTCTGGCCTGGTGAAGCAGTTTCCCACTGGGAGTTCGATAAAAACCCGCCTGATTTCGGTTTTTCGAAAGCCCACTCGAATCGCTTGGATGCGAACGGTCACGGAGCGAAAGCGACGTCGTGTCTGGTCCAAAACCTGCCACATATTGGCCGTTTGGCCCTTGAACCTTGGAAAAGAAACGATTACAATCTGCCCCTCCCGAGCGAGGTAGTCTCGTTCGCAATTGCCGACAAATTCGCAATTTTGAGCATTGCCATGGCCGTACCCAAACGCAAACAATCCAACGCCCGAACTGGCAGCCGCCGCAGCCATCATCGGATTACCCCGATTCAACTCACCTATTGCCCGAACTGTAGTACTCGGGTTCCGACCCACAGCGTCTGCCCTGCCTGCGGCTTCTACATGGGCCGTGTGGTTAATCCGGCGAAAGAACAGAAATAACCCAAGCCAGGGCGGGATCGGTGTTCTGTGCCAACCGCGTTCGATCGATTGACAAACGCCGCAGCCATTCGCAAGTCGATGCCAAAGATCGACTTTCGGGTGCCTGCGGCGTTTCTTGTTTGCTACCTATTGGTTAGACTGTAATTCACGAAGTTCCAGGCGGTGGTCCGCCGTGCTGGAGCGTGCCCCACAACTCGGAACCGCAATTCATGTCCACTGAACCCACTGCTATTTCTGAAAACCATCAACCGCCGGTCGAAACACAAGTTGAATTGACCGCGAATAACGGGGCGACCGATGCAACGGGCTCGTCGACGGATTCGACCTCAGAAGATAACTCGAGCGAAAATAAATCCAGGCTCGCGATTGGGTCGCAGCGCGGGGGTGTGGCTGCCGAACCGAAAGCCGTGGCTCAGGCGAAGGCGAATCCCGTATCGATTGGCGAGCCAGACGAGGCCACCCCAGAAGTTGTGGCCCCAGCGGTTCGATCCAGTTTGGGTTTAGACGGCCAAGACGTCGATTTGAATTTGGACGATGCAGCGTTGGGGAACTTGTTGGATGGGGGCCAACCAGCGACGCCTGGGCAAGTGGACGAATTGGTCGTCGACCAAAAGTACCAAGGCAAAGTCGTTCGTTTGAACGACGAAAATGTTTTCTTTTTGATCAATGGTCGTTTTGACGGGATTGTCGCCACCCGCACCTTCAAAAAGAAACCAGCAGAAGGTGACCTGATCGAAGTCGTCGTCACCCGCCACAATCCGGAAGAAGGGCTGTACGAGTTACGTATTCCAGGCGGTGCGATTGATGCGGCGGCCTGGGATGATTTGGCGGTTGGGGCATTGTTGGAAGTGAAGATCACTGGCTCGAATACCGGTGGGCTGGAGTGTATCGTTAACGGCATTCGCGGCTTTGTACCCGGTGGTCAGATTGATCTGGCGCGAGTTGAGAACTTTGGCGACTACGTCGGCAAGAAGATGGAGCTGCGGATCATCGAAGTTGACAAGAAGAAAAAGAAATTGATCTTGTCGCGGAAAGCAATCTTAGAGGAAGCTCAGAAGGAAACACAAAAAGAGTTTCTGAAGACAGTGGAAGCGGGCGCGTACTTTGATGGAACGGTCACCCGCGTCATGGATTTTGGTGCCTTTATCAACATTGGGCATGGCGTCGAAGGCATGGCTCACGTCAGCAAACTTTCGTGGGATCGCATCAAGCACCCGAAAGATGCGGTTGCCGTTGGTCAGAGCGTCCGGGTTAAAGTCGAGAAAATCAATCCGGAGAACGGCAAAATTTCTTTGTCGGTAAAGGACACACTGACGAATCCCTGGTACGGGATCGCCGAACGCTACCCAGACGGTACGGTCGTTAAGGGTACCGTTAGTAAGTTGGCCGAGTTCGGTGCCTTTGTCACGTTGGAGGCAGGCATCGAAGGCATGGTGCATATTTCTGAATTGGCTTACGGTCGCGTCTCGACCGTTCAGTCGGTTGTAAAGGTCGGCGACGAAATCGAGGTCAAGGTCTTATCGATCGACACCAAGAAGCGACGCATCGCGTTATCCAAGAAGGCAACCATGCCGGCACCGGTGGATGAATCAAAGGCCAAGGCCAAGCCGGAAGTTGAAGAAAAAGTTCGCGAGATGGCTGTGAAACCGACCAAAGATTCGCTGAAGGGCGGACGTGGCAAGAGCAGTGGCGGTGAGCAGTTCGGTCTGCGTTGGTAAGATGTTGCGCCCGTTTGCAGTTTCCTTTTGCTGAGCATTTTGGCCGGGCGCAAGTTATTGCTCGTCGTGCAACTCCGATTATCGTTACAAACTGCGAACGTGTTCCTGAGCGTTGTAGCAAACGTGTCGGTCGAGTTCACTTCGCTCTAGAGCCGCAAGTTGCAGGCCGATAGCCACTATTGAATGAATGCTGCCCACCCGCTTCTGATCCCGGATCGAACGGGTTTGGGCTGTTGTGTGGCCTCGAAACGGGATGCGGACTCATGTGGCGCTCGATGTTTATCGCGTTAGGAATTTTCTTATGTTTGGTGGGTGGCGAATTCTTGGCCTGCGACCATCTTGTTTTGCGTAGCTCGATTCGTGAACCCCAACCAGAGCCATTGGTAAAGTCTGCATCGTTTGGACAGCCTGCGGTTGCCCCGGTCCAGCGCAAAATTTACGTTCCCAAAGACTGGATGCCTTGGACTTTGTTAGCATCGGGTGCGGTCGTTTTGATGTATAGCATTCGTCCGCGTGAATAGTATGATAGCCGGACGAGTGCTCGCTTTGTGCGAGCTCGATTGTCTGGGATACGCGCGGAGAGATACTCGTGGGATCGGTTAAGAACTGCGGATTGTTGCCTTTTTTGCAGCTAGTTGGTGTTTGTGTTGTCGCCTTTCTAGCTTCCACAGGCGAGACCTTGGAAGCCAGCGCCACCACTCGTGTCGAGCAAGATAGCGCCCCGCCCCCGAAAACGGCGCCACAGCTCAAGGACCAAAAGAATCCGGAGTCCGCGGGTCAACAGCCCGAAGTGAAGTTGATTGAAGCGGGTCAAGCACCGCACCGTGCTTTGCGTTTGCGGCCGACTGTCGGTTATCAACAGCGCCACGAACTTGAAATGTCGATGTCGATGGAATCGGACACGAACGGTCAAGCAGCTCCGCGGGTGAACATCCCAACTGTCAAATACACACTCGATTCAACAGTCACGGAAGTAACTCCCGAGGGGGACATTTCTTTCACCGTCGAATATTCCGACGCCTCCGTCGTCGACAATGACGAGATTCAGCTTGAGTTGTTGACGCCAATGGAAGAAATGGCCACTTCGATGATTGGCTTGAAAGTGAAATCGACCGTCGATTACCGTGGGTTCGCCAAGGGAGTCCAAATGGAAATACCCGACGGTATGCCGGCAACTGCCGCGCAGCAAATGGAGCAACTTTCCAAGTCGTTGGAGCAATTGACTTCGCCATTCCCAGTCGAACCAGTTGGTGTGGGCGGGAAGTGGAAAGTTGTCGTTCCGATGAATTCGGGCGGCATTCAACTTTTGCAAACGATGGAATACACGGTCCTGGAAATGGCGAACGATGTGGTGACACTCACTGTCGACATTTCTCAACAGGCCGAAGAACAAGAGCTGGAGTTGCCGGAAGCTGGACTGCCGACTCGGTTGACGTCGCTCGAGTGTCAAGGAACCGGCCGGTTGAAACTAAATCTGTCTTCGGTGTTGGCTGATGAATCGAGTGTCAAAGCCGACGTGACCGTTGTTATTGTGGTAGAGGCAGGCCAAGAGTTCGAAGTGACACAAGATGTAACCACGGAAGCGAAGCTAAAGGCCGTGCCGCGCCCCTCTGCTGACACCGATAAGCGGTGACTATTGATAGTACATGAAGGCTGCCGAAGCCGAGCCGACTAACAAGCCGACCAACATCATGAAGACGGCAAACCAGATTCGGTTCATGCAGGCGAAGATCAGTGAAAACAGTGGAAGAAAGGTACACAAAACACCGTACTTCGGGTTTTGCATGAATGCCATGATGATCATCCAGACGTGGGCGATCACAAAGAAAATGGTCGAGGCGGCCAGCGCGACCTGGGCTGAACCCGTTGAGTCGGCCATGCGCTGCAACCCCATGGTTATCAGCAAGCCGGTTGCGGCCAAGGTGATGGCAACGATCGCGACCGCTCCCGCCATGACGTAGGCCGACGCACCGTCGCCGAAGTCCTGGCCTTCACCAGAAATCGGCATGTCGTCGATTTCTTTCTCGGCCTTGCGCAGCATCTTGTCTGTTTCAGACAACCCCGCCATCTCGTCGGCCCCGTCCTCATAGGCCAGCGTTTGCAAGAACGTTCCGGTCTCAAAATTTAGACCGCAGTTGATGCAGAGTTTCGCCCCCGGAGAAACGGGTGCTTCGCAATTCGGACAAACGGCGCCCGTGGCCACCGCTCGGACGCCAACCTCGTCCAATAAATCGGCCAAAGGATCGCCCAAATTTCCAGCAACGGTGCCTGCGTGGCCACTGCGAATGGTTTGGCGGGAATCGACTTTCGCCTGAGCGGTCGCCGCAGGAGCGTTTGCGGAAGGAACACGGATCCCAGCACCGCATTTAGGACACTTCACGTTTTTGCCAGCCAATTCATCTTTGGCCGAAAACGCTGCCGAACAGGAACCACATTTGACCTTGATTGGCATGTGTCCGCGTACCTTCTCGTATTGAAATTCAAGTCAAAACTGTCGTTGCAACCGCAATCCCTATTGTGGTCGCGCGGTAGGCCAAAAATCAAGTCTTTGCCCCAAAAACCTGCCCCAACTACTTCGAATTGCCGTTGGGGGAAGGTTCCGATTCTGCCGATTTTGCCGGGATGACTTGGCCGAACAATTGGCCTCGGACATCGTCGTGCGACCATGTACCCGAGTACATTTCGTTATTGAACAAAACCCGAGCCGAAAAGGTCCCCATTCCCGGAATCGTGAACTTTTCTAACGTGATCACCGGAGTCTTGTCGGCCCATTTGATGGGGATGGTCAACGGAACGGTCACATCCCATTTGCCATACTTGATACGCGCTTTGATCAGCCACAGGTCGCCCTCGGGCAGCTTTTCGGCCGACTCGATCGTGTACTCTTCATCGGCTGGCGGAATGTCCTTTCCCAGAACCGTGTAGCGACCCTTGAGAGTTGCTCCGCTCAGGTATTTTTCTAACTTGGAGATCAAGTCGGGGTCGACAGTCGCGGTTTCGGCTGGGGCGTGTTCGGCTGGGGCGGGTTGGGCAGCAGCGTTTTTCGAGCCAACGTCCTGCGCAGCGGCATGGGGCGAGCCAAGCCCGGACCAGAATCCCAACCAGAAAGCGATTATTACGATCCTCTTCACCATGGCTCATCTCCACGCGAACGGGTCACCCAGCATCGGCCATTCCTAAACCATTTGGGAAAGACTGCGGGGCAAGCGAACCCAATTATACCAACAATTCCTGTTCCCCAAGGTGCTATTCACGGACTTGGCAAAACCTGCCACAATGGGCGGTCCGCTCGGCTTGAATGAGCCAAGTTTTGAGGGCTTCCAAGAATCCTGAACCCGGCTGCTTGGAAGTCAATCCTGCCCACCACAAAACGGAGTGTCGCTAGGTGTTTGTCGCCGCCTCGCTGGAATGTTTTCCACATTTGAGCATCAAAGATGCCTGCCAAAAAGTGATCGATCTGGAGTATTCAGCCATTGAGTTGGACCTTCACGAAGATGGCCACGTTCCGCCTTCGAAGCTCCATGCGGATCTCGGATGGGGTTTGCACACTTGCCAAGATACCCTGCGTTTGGAGATCGTGGGCTACTCCGTGGATATCCATGCCACGGGCGAAGAATACTTTGCCCAATTCGAGTCATGTTGCAAGGTTGCCAAAGCGACCAAGATCGTCACCGTCAGTGTTCCTTCTAGCCCGCTGGGCACGCCCTTCAACGAAGAGGTGGAGCGACTACAACGGTTGGCGGATATTGGCAAAACGTACGGTGTTCGTGTTGCCGTCAAAGGGATGTTGGGACGACTGACAGAAGACCCGGATACGGTCAAAGTCATGTGCGAACATATCAAGGGACTCGGATTTGCCTTCGACCCCAGTCACTATCTTTGCGGTCCGTATTCGAATCGGGACTTGGAACACTTGATGAAGTACGTGTTTCAAGTTTCTTTGCGAGACTCGACCGAAAAGAAAATTCAGGTTCGCATTGGCCAAGGTGTCCTGGATTACGGCAAGCTGATCCATCAACTGCGTCGCGCCGGTTACTCGCAGGCTTTGTGTGCCCACTTTGCGCCTGTTGAAGGTGTCGATCATGATTCTGAAATGCGCACCTTTCGGATGCTGATCGAAAGTCTGTTGATGTAATCAACGTGCGTCTTCGGACTGGTTGGTTTCGATCAGGCGAGTAAAGACCTTTCGCGCAGTAATATTGAGTGCTGTCTCCTGAAGTTCGGCAACGGTGAGCCAGCGCCATCCCTGGGCCGCTGCTTGAGAACTCAAGTGTCCTTGGATGACGCGGCCTGTGGTCCAACCCAACAAGATACGAAAGCGCGTGACCCCATGTCGCAAAGGGGCACCTCCCGCCGCTAGTTCGCAATGCAGGCCGAAATCGCGTTCGATCTCTTGTTGCAACCATTGCTGCACGCGGGGAACCGACGGCCAATGAGGTCCTAAGTTCGGTTCACTCCCGAGCCAACCAACGTCGTAACGGACAAAGTCCCAAAGACCAGCCCACCGCTGACCCGTTGGGATCGTTCGTCCCAGCCAACGATTTCTATGGCGGATCAATACCAAGAATTCGGTTCGTGACTCCCATTTCGTCTTGCGAACTTTCTCGGCCGGGATCACGTCTTGCCAACCGTTTTCGAAGGTTGCGCAATTCTTCTTCAACGGGCAACTTCCACAATTCGGTTGCTTCACTTTGCAGACTTGCCCGCCAATCTCCATCAAGCCTTGATTGAATTCTCCAACTCGACAGCGCGGCAAAACATGTTCGGCAAATTGCCACAGGATCTTTTGGTTAGTACCCGTGGTCGGGTCGGACCGCAATCCCAAGAGGCGACTGTAAAGTCGCTGCGTGTTGCCTTCGAGAATGGGCCAGGCTTGCTGTTGCGAGATTGAAAGTACCGCCCCCGCTGTGTAGCGGCCAACGCCCGGCAACGCCAGTACTTCAGCAAAAGTTGTAGGAAATCGTCCCGAGTGTCGGGCCATCACGACTTGGGCTGCCGCATGGAGCTGCCGAGCGCGGCGATAGTAGCCTAACCCTTCCCAAATGCGGAGGACGTCATCCAATGGAGCGGTCGCCAGCGATTCAACCGTAGGAAATCGCCGCATAAATCTCGGCCAGTAGTCAAGCACCGTCTGAACCTGCGTCTGTTGCAACATCACCTCACTGATCCATATGGCATACGGATCGTGGGTAGACCGCCAAGGCAGATCTCGACGATGTTCGGCAAACCAACGCAACACGCGTTGACGTAACTGCCGAGACATTCTGGGATCAGGCCAATTCAAATCATTGACCGTTAGCCGATCCACTTCCCGAGGAGAACCGTCGGCGGTTGAAGATGCACACGTCAACCGAGAGCGCTTCGAGACCCGCTTCACGGCTTCATGGCTCGCAAGAGGGTATAATCACGACGCGTGAAATACTGGACTTCGCCAAAGGTTTGTTCGATTTCTTGGCCCAACCATTCGGGATTCTTGGTTACAAACCAAGCGCGACCACCAGAACGCAATACTTGAAACGATAACTCGACAAAACGGCTGGTGACTTGATTTTGTGAATAATAAGGAGGATTCCCGACGAACAACGAGAAGCTGTTCTGCAACTCTGAAAAATCGCTTTGGCGCCCATCGCTATGAATGACCCTCGTATACAAACTTAACCCGTTGGCCTCCACGTTTTCTGTTGCCGCCTGAATGGCCCGTGCATGGGAGTCAACCAAGACCAGCTGCTCTAGTTTGGCCATCTTGCTTGCCGCGATGCCGATCAATCCGCTCCCGCAGCCCAAGTCCAAGACGCGATCGCCGTTCACCACGTCCATTGACTCGGCCAATGCCAAACCGCCGGCATCGGCTTTCCGATGAGCAAAGACTCCTGGGTAGGTTACTAGGGGAAACCGAATCCCATGCGGCAACGTCACTTCAATTCGGCAGTCAAACGACTTCGGTTTGCCCGGGCGTTTACAATCCGTAGCCAAAAGTAAAGAGGTGCCACCAGTTTTCGCGGAAGTCTGTACGTTGCGAAACGAATCCTGCAAACGCCGCATCAACCACAATGAGGCGCCTTCGATGGCACAGGCAATCCGCCCACCCGGTCGCAGTCTTTGGATCGACTGTTGCACGATGTCACGGACCAACTCCGTGGACAAGTTGCCGCGATTCAACTGGAGTAAAACCACATCATAGGTTTCGTCCTCCGGAAGGTTTGCCGAGCAAACGCGTTGAAATCGCTGCCGAAACGCCGCGACGACGTGTGGTTCCATCCCCCGATAATGATGGATATCAAAGGTGTGGGCGGTCGTTTCGGCGCCCAAAATTTCGCACGCCACCTGACCCAACACACCAGAACGATTGCCAATCGTCAGCACGCGAGGCTGCGCTGATTTGATTGGCAACAGGTCGGGCAGCCATTCGAGTAGGTAACCTTCACACAGGTTTAAACCCGACCGAGAGATGACTTGGACACGCCCATTCAAAAACCGCTGTCGCTTTGGTGTCTCGGCACCCTTGGAACTTTGAAGATGAAATATCAAGCCGTGGGTTTTCCTAGTCTTGGGTGACCGTTACGCCACGAAGCTGCATCAACTGGATACGCACGGCTTGCCACGCTTCTTGCTCACGTTGGACCTGAGCCTGATGTTCTGCCAATTTGGCCATCAGATTGACGTGTTCTTGCTCTGTCGGCGCCCGTTCTGCCACCAATCGAGCGATTTCTTGTTCAGCCTGTGTTATCGCCGTCTTGAGCTCCGCTTGCCGAGCAACATGCTCTGCCGATCGCTTGACCCACTCGGCCAAGCTGGCCTCCCAATTTACCACTTGGGCTTGCTCTTGTTCCAGGGCCTCCGTTTTGGATTTTGTGGATTCGAGCAACTGCTGCTGGACTTGTTGCAGCGCGGCATCCTCTCCCGCAGTTTGCAACGCTTCGGCCAGACTCTTGGTTGAAACTTGCAGCTTGTCCAAGATTAACTGCAATTGAGACTGGCGAGCTTTTGAAGCTGCGATTGCTTGTTTGGTTTCTGAATCCTGACGAGCCAACTCCTGAACGGCGGTTTCGCTCTCTGTGACTTGTTGAGTCCAGGTCGCCACTTCCTGTTGTTTTCCGGTGATTACTTGAGTCTTCGCCTGGATCGCGGCGGCTAGTTGATTGGCCTGTTGTGCGGCCTGACCTTCGGTTTCGGCGGCAGCTTCGATTTGCCGGGCTTGATTTGCCAATGCCGCCAACAGTTCCTGCTCTTGGCGAGCAAAATCGGCCGCTTCCTTTAGGCGTTGATGGTGGGCTACCGCAGCGTCGAATTGAGGTTGGAATTGCTCAGCTTCGGATTGTCGAGTGGTTACTAAAGCCTGGGCCTCATCGCGTTGCATCTGTTGAGCGGCAAGGACTGGCTCCAAAGTTGCCAATTCCGATTCCAGCTTGGTTTGCAGCCCTTGGACTTCAGTGAGCGAGGCTTCCAGAGTCACGATCTTCGCCGGTAACTGTTCCAAAACCGTCTGATTACTCGCCAGCTGCACTTCGTTGGTCTGCTTCAATTCCGTCAGTTGTTTCAAAGAGGCCTCTAATTGATCGGACTGCATCGTTGCCAACGAGCGTTGCACGGCTTCGATGGCTTGCGTCAAATTTGTAAGTCCTGGACCAAGTCGATTGACCACTTCTTGCGCCGAAGCCAGTTGGGCGCGTAGACTGGTTAACTCCGTCATGATCTGCTCCAACTGGGTGACAGCGGTCTGTCGTTGCTGTACCAACTCTTGCTTCTTGACCGTCATCGCCTGCAAGTCGGCATCCAACTTCGTGAAGGCCTCGCGAGCCGTCGTTGCGGCCAAGCTCAAAGCCTGATGTTGGCTGCGTACCTGTTCCAAGGCTGTGGTTGCCACAGCCAGCCGCTGCTCGAGCTTGGGCACGACCAAAGAGATTTCACCTAATTCAGCGTCGGTCGCGACGTCACGCATCTTGAGCAGTCCACTCAAATCGCAAGCCAAAACGCGATTCGTTTCGTCACACAAACGAACGGTCGTGACAATGTTGGACCAAGGATAGGCTTTTTCTTGACCGCCACCTTGATTAAAAACTTTGGCGTGATTGTCCCTACCGCCGCTGACAATTCTGGAGTCTCGCGTGTATTGAACAGACGTTACCCCGCCGCCATGCGCGGCCCAGTTGGCAAATTGTCCGCCGTTTTCCATCTCCCATAGCCGAATCGTTGTATCTTGACTGCCGGAAGCGAGGGCATTCGAATCCAGCCGCCAACTTACGGCAGTGATAGGACCTTGATGTCCACGCAGATCCAAATACTCTCGCGCCGTTTTCGCTTCCCACACCAACAAGCCCCCGCTCCGATCACCCGAAGCCAACAATACACCGTCCGGAGAAAACTCAATTGCCTGAATCCAGTCGGTATGCTTTTTGATCTCGTGCACTTGTTTGCCCGAGGCCGCGTCAAAGATTCGAACGAGACGGTCGGTGGATCCAGTGGCAATGCGGGTGTGGTCGTTGCTGATATCGACTGCCAAGACGGCGTCCATCAATCCCGTAATTTCGATCACGCGTTCGCCGGTCTGAATGTCCCAAGCGACCACGACTCCATTGGAAGCGGCTCGACCACCGCCAGCCACCAAGATACCTCCGTTGCGAGAAAACCTCAGCGCGTGAATGTGCCCTTCCGGGAACGGCAGCACACCACGCAACTGCAACGACTGGCTATCGAACAATAGGACTTGAAACGGCGCCCCCACCGCCAACACGGGAGCCCACGGGCTATTGGCAATCGCCATGACCGCTGGGCTGCGGTGCGGGACCGCCGTAACATCCAGATTCAGACGACACGGTTGTGGCACCACCTCGGGACGAACCGAAGCATCGCCACTGACGGCGGATAGCTTTTTCTTTTTCGGTGCGGCTTTGCTGGTCTGATTCTCTAACGCACCGCCCTCGATCCATTTGCGGACCAGTTCGATCTCGGCATCGGGTAATCGATCGGAATCCGGCGGCATTTCGGGTGAGGATTCGTGCGTGATCAGTTTGAAGAGATAACTGCCCGAGGGTTCACCCGCTTCAACCACCGTCCCGGAACCACCTCCCAACATCATGGCTGTGAAATTCGTGACATCCAAGTCGCCGCTTTTATTGTTCGGATTGTGGCATGACGAGCAACGTTGATTGAATAACGGCTTGATGTGATCGTCGAAAGTTATCTTGTCATCGGCGCCCTGAACTCGCGTCACTGTTACCAAACACACGACAGTCAGGAGCAGATAGAATGCCAAAAGTTTAGGTTTCATAGGTGGGCTACTTAACGATTGGTTGATTCGAAAGTCATCAAGGGCTGGTTTTTGCGTGCGAGGTCCGCCGGAGTTTTCAGTTCCCTGACCGTCGCTTCCGCTCGAGCCAAGTGGCTAAACGGAACGAATTCGTCAATGGGAAGTCGCGCATGAAGCGACGGTGCTTCCCGCGATGGTTAGTGGTTGAACATGAACTCGGGGGTGTTGAGGACCGCCCAAAACACATCGTGAAGTCCGTCTTGCACGTCACCGGCACCAGCCACCATCTCCAGCAGCTGCTGAAGTTCAGTTTCTTGTGGTTTTCGCGAAAACGCGCGCTGGTAAATCTCCGTAATGACATCGGCGGGAGACCGGCCTTCTCCGATCATCTTCGCGATTAAGCCACCCTCGCGGCACTTTTGATGCACCGTCTCACCGTTGAGCAGGTGCAACGCTTGTGACAGGTTCGGTTCCATCACAACTTCACAGCTACATACCGTTTCTCGAGTTGCTCGGCCGAAGGTTGTCAAAAAGTAGTTCGAAGTGTTGCCATCGGCAATTTGTACGGCTCGTGCTCCATACGCGAGGCCTCGGAATTTGTTGCCGGTGTCAGTGACTTGGGAAATCACATCCAGCATCACTTCGGCTCGCATGCGATTCAGATAGCGCCGCGAAAAATTGGTCTCGTCGGAGGCATTGCTTTCATTCAACTCCGTACTGAGCTGATACGTGCGCGAGTTGCAAATGTCGCGTACCAACTGCTTGAAGTCGTACTTGTACTCGGTAAACCGAGAACTTAAGGCCTCGAGCAGGGGTTCGTTGACGGCTGGATTGCTGACGCGAACATCGTCCACATCGTTGATGATGCCTTTGCCAAAGAAGTGGGCCCAAACCATGTTGCTCAAGTTGCGCGCAAAGTAAGGGTTTTCCGGTGAAGCCAGCCACTTCGCGAGTACTTCGCGTCGGTCCTGCCCTGGTTGAATTTCGGGCTGAGCCCCACCCAAAAATTTGGGAGCCATGACGCGACCGCCCACCAAGTGTCTCACATCACCTCCACCGGAATTGAACACAATCACTTCGCGAGGATCTTCTGCCGGTTTGCGACCGACCTGCGAGAAAAAGGCGGCAAAGCTGTAATAGTCGTCCATCGTCCACCGATCGAATGGATGATTGTGACATTGAGCACACTGCGTTCGCATTCCCATAAAGACTTGTGCCACGTTTTCCGCGACTTTCAGTGTGTCCGTTTCCATCTGGTAATAGTTGGTCGCGGGGTTCGAAAATGTTCCGCCTTTGGATGCCAATAAGTCGCGAACCATGGCGTCGATGGGTACGTCGTTGGCAATCTGTTGCTGCAACCAATTGAAATACAAAAGTGCCGACTTGTAACTAACGTTGATTGTGGAACGAATTTGCAACAATTCGGCCCATTTCATGACCCACATTTCGACGAACTCTTTGCGCTCCAAGAGTTCGTCGATTTTTTTCGCGCGTTTTCCCGCGTCTGGATCTGCTAAAAACGCATCGAGTTCGACCGACGTCGGCAACATGCCGCAAATATCCAGGCTGACTCGACGAAGGAAAGTGGCATCGTCGCAAACCGACGATGGTTCGATGCGCAACCGTTTCCACTTTTCGTACATCAACTCATCGATGTAGTTGTTTGCTGGCAATTCCTTCCAAGCGAATTCCAAGTCTTTCGGCAAAACAATAAAATGGCGCCCGACCGTATGGGTGTCGTAACGGGCCATCACAAATGCTTCGCCACGATTAGCCGCGGTTACAACACCAGCTTGCGAGACGGTCGCCGAATTGTCATTTGCCGAAGAGAAGTAGGCCAATTCCGTTACATCACGGGTCGTGCCATCCGAATAGTTCGCTACCACCGTCAACTGCTGGGTTGTGTCCGGCCCATTGAGAACACCACCCGCTGGAAATAGTTCGACACCGACAACTTGCGGTACGGCACCTGCGTCGTCAGGAGCTCCGTTTTGCAGCCATTCCAAAAGTGTTTTGTAGTACCGGCTGTCGGGCTTGAACAAGCTGCCGCCAGAGTGCGACACTGCTCCGATGGATTTTTCCAGCAACAAGCTACGCTCTGGAAATGCGAGATCAACCCGGCGTCCTAATTGTTCCCGCAGCAAGCGATTGTAATCGCCTGCGGGATCGAATCCGAATAACGAAAGGTTAAACCCGTCTTTGCCACGGGCTGCCCCATGGCAACTGCCTGTGTTGCAGCCGCTGCGCATGAAAACCGGCATGACGTCGAGACGAAAACTCAACGGCAGTGTCTCCGCTGCTTGCCGAACAACAAGTGGCAGTTCGACCGATCGATCGCCGTAGCGCACCACGATCTTGCCATCCCCATCTTGTCGAGGACGCAAGAGGTTTCCCTCCAATTGAACCAACTCGGCAGGTTGAACTTCGATCGTCATCTCGCGAGTCACGTCGTTGGTCAGACCATTCGCAAACTCGACTTGCCCAACCAAGGTTTGATGATCGCGTGTCGTCTGCAAATGAATGGACGGAGGATCGACCGAGAAACGCACGATGGCGTTAGGGTTCGTCGGAGCGGGGTTAGCGACGGGCGGGGTCGTCGCTGGCTCTTGCGACATCGCCGTCGATATCAATACCGAAAGTGTCAGACCCAGCATCAATCCGGGCCAACCGATCACACGAACGGTCGTACTTGAGTGCAGTTCATTCTTCATGGGGGAGTCGTCAAAAAACGCAATGAAGGAAGGGGGCCTCGTCAGAAACTACTTCTTCTTGTTTTCCAAGCGAAGCTTTTCCAGGCGACTGAGCGGCTTTTCGGCGGGCGGGGCGGGCGGGGCTGCCTCAGCAGCGGGCGGTGGAGTCTCCGCAGGAGTCTCCACTTTAGGCTCTTCTTTAGGCAGTGGAACATCGACTTGAAGTTCAAACCCACCAGTGCTGGAAACGACTGATTCGCCGCGCACCGGGATAGTAACCTGACAGAACACGCCGCGATGTTTGCCCGCCGTCGTTTCGGCTGTGGTCTTGATCCGGAACACGAGTTCCGTGGTCGTGGAGGTGAAAGTTAATGGCTCGGCTTCGCAATTCGGCGGCAAGCCCAACAATTGAACTCGACCTTCGCCCTCGAAGGCATTCAGCTGATTGATCTTGCACGGAACAAGAACGGTTTCGCCTTGTTCACAGCCTGCCCGCGCGACTTCCATCGTTACGTATGGAGCGGCGACCTCCAATGTGGCGAGTTGCGAACTGCTCCATGCCGGGCCACCCACGTCCGACATTCCAATCGCGTAAATTGGCCAAGTCCCCACCTGGGAATTGCCTGCCGCATTGAGCGGATAGAGTCCTTCGGTTTGATCGGGCGGGATCTGAATATTGCCGCGAGTTCCTACGCCGGGGGACCGGAAGGGGAATTCGACATGGATGTTTCCGTTGAATCCCGGGTCTCGCAAGACCTTGATCTTGATATCCTTTGTTCCATCCAACACCAACGGGGCAGTCGGTTGTTCGATTTCAATTCGGAATGGAAGTTTCTCAACGACCGCAATCGCAACCTTTTCAACTTCACCTGTGACATACTTAGATTGATTGGGTTCGCCCAATACGAAGTCCGCTGAGTTCTTGAACGTGCCTCGAATGGCTTGATTGGGGTCGGCATGTCGAGCGGCCAAGGACACGAGTTGGCCACCCAACGGGGCGTCTTCCGCAGCTTCGAATACGACCGGCATTTGATTCAGGTTTGCTGACATCGCCTGAGCATGCAGCTGAAGGCCTGCGGGAAGTTGGTCCGACTCCAGCACGATTTCGCCGCCAAAGTTGATTCGGTTCGCCAAAATCAACGAGCCGAACCGGCCACCCCTGGGAACAACGATCGCCTGTCGATACTGGCCATACTGCTCAACCCGAGGAATTTCGATATTCAGTGCCGCCGCGACACTTTGGAATTCGACTCGATACACGTAGTCGCTGCGACCGCGATTCAAATGGTCATGAACCCAAACGATGTATTCCCCGTCTTCCGGAACCGTCCAACGCAAGTAAGGGTCTGGGCCACGCGAATCATCATTTCCAACCAAGTAGGTGCCGTCGCCCTTGAGCAGATGAACTACCGGATCCAAACCCGACCGGATCCGACGACCGTAGACTTCGATGTCCCATACTTGCCCCTGCTTCGCTGAAAACCGAAAGTAATCCTGATCACCATTCTCCCCGATGATTCCATTGATGGCCGAAGGGAATTCGACAGAAGTGGCCGCCGCAGCCGCATTATTCGGTTCACTATCCAACGCATTCGGAAACTCGCTCAAACGAAACTTGATTCCCGAAGGAGATAGGCCCTTGGCATCACTGGGGTGAACGGAATACTCATCCGACTTGGCGCCAGGCAGGGTGACTTCATTGGCAAAGGGGCCTAAGGCATCACCTAAGTATTGCACGGACAGGGACTGTCCCAGTTGGCCACCTGCCGGATAGACGGCCGTCGGTCGCGGAAAATCGCCGACATGGAGTTGATACCGACATTCTCCATTGCCGCCGAAACTGCTCTCGCGAACCATAACGTAATACGTCCCGGCGGAAGGGACCTGAACACTACAGATCCCATCTTGCCCTCCCAGCGCAGAATCGTCCGAGACCGCCAATTCAAATCGATTGGCATCCAGGATAGCAATGTAAGGATCAAACAAGTAACTGCCCAATCGCATCGCCACGATTTCCACGCTCAGTCGTTGGCCTTCTTGGCATTGAACGGCGTAGTAGTCCACATCTTCGTTGTTTGCGACGCCATCAACCGTGCTGTTCATCGCCACGGCTTGTGCTGTTGCCAGGTCATTATTTGGTTCGACCTCTGCCACGATCGGTAGGTGGTTGACCCAAAAAGGACGATAGTCACTGACGCCGGTGGCGGTTCGAACTTGAGCGATGTGCCGACCAACGGGAACCTCAGCTGCAACCTGCACGACCGCCTTGATGCGGTTGACGTCGACCATTTCGATCGATTCCACCTTGAAGCCAGGCGAATAGAACAAAATCTCTTGCGCATCCCCCAATCGTTCGCCGGAGAACTCCAGGGTGTGCGTTTGCCCTCGTTGCACACCTCGCGGCAAGATCAAGTTCAATCTAGGAGAACTTGCGGCCGAGTAAGAACGCTTCACCGCGGGGGATGATTCGATTCGGTTCGTCTGTTCCCATCGATCCAGCGTCACGCAATTATTGCACGTGGGAGCTGGGCTCACTGAAAACACTGCCCCCAATAACAAACAGCAGGCAATCAAAAAGTTGACGGTTGATTTGTGGTTCATAGTTGGAAGACTCAAAAGTGTTGCCACACTAAACAATAATCTCTTTGATCACTTTGCCGCCGTCCACGATTTCGATGGGGCGATTGCCCGGCGCCATCAACTCTTTATCCGCAACAATGCCCATGCGATCGTAGACCGTGGTTGCCCAATCTTCTACGGTGAGTGGATTGTCTTCGGGTTCGCTCGCTGTCGAATTACTACTGCCGTACACAATGCCTTTCTTGAGTCCACCGCCCGCCATCACTGTAGTGAAGACTTTAGGCCAGTGGTCTCGACCGCCCGTTTGGTTAATCTTGGGCGTGCGTCCGAATTCCGTGCACATGCAAACTAAAGTGCTATCCAACAGACCGCGTTCTTCCAAGTCGCGAATCAAGGTCGCAAAGCCTTGATCCAACGGTGGCATTTGCCCACGCATGTTGCCTTCGATGTTGTCGTGGTGATCCCACCCGCCGTAGGTCAACGAGACAAATCGCACGCCCGATTCGACCAAACGTCGTGCCAGCAACAGCCGCGAACCCGCTGTGTTGCGACCGTAGCGATCACGCAGCGCAGGATCTTCTTTTTCAATATCAAAAGCGAGTCTCGCCTTTTCGCTACTTAAGATGGAGTAAGCCCGTTGATAAAAGGTATCGACAGCATTCAACGAATCGGCTTGTTCTTTCGAGGTAAAGTATTGATTGACGGCTTGGAGCATGTTGCGACGGCGGCCGAAGCGTTGTTCATCGACTCCGCCTGGCAATTCCAAGTCCCGGACCTTGAAGCCGCCGTCGGCGGGGTCCGCTCCGAGGCTAAATCCGGCGTAGGACGAACTAAGGTATCCCGTGCCCGCGTAAACATTCGGCAAGTTCGGGATCAATACGTATGGAGGCAAATCATGCCGAGGACCAAACTCATGCGAAACAACGCTGCCCATGCTCGGATATTGCAAAGCCGGGCTTGGGCGGTAACCCGTGTACATGTTGTGAGTGCCACGTTCGTGAGCGGCTTCGCCGTGAGTCATCGAAGGACAGATACACAAGCGATCCGCAATCTGTGCCGTTTGGGGCATCAGTTCGCCAAACCGCACCCCAGGAATACTGGTCGCAATGCTTCCCAGCGGACCACGGTACTCCAGCGGAGCGTATGGCTTGGGATCAAACGACTCCTGATGCGCCATACCGCCAGGCAGAAAGATAAAGATCACGCTCTTCGCGGGCCCTTCTTTCGAAACATAATCCTTTTGATCCGCATGAGCCGCTTTGATTCGTAAGAAATCAGTGAACGTCAGTCCCAATCCAGTCAACACGCCCACGTTGAGTAAGTTGCGTCGAGCAAGTCGATGATCCGTGCATCTTGGCATTAACAATCCTCCGATTGATAGAGTATGAATGTTTGCGGGTGTTGGGGGCAGTTTCGCTAGGCATTGATTCCAACCAGTATTTTTCAACCGGAGAATTCCAATGTCCAAGTGCCAAGACCATTGGCAAAGAAGTCGCCAGAAAAAGCCCTTGTTCCCACTCTCGGAACAAAGACTCGAACTGTGCGACAGCGGGGGTGGGGAAACGGCAAGCCAAATCTGCCTATACGGCCGCTGTTTCTTGCGGTCCTCTAGTATATCTAGATTCGTCGCAAACAATAGTCTTGTCGCAAAAATTCTCATTAAAATCAGGTTTGCCGAAACCCGAGAATTTTCCGTTGGGTAGTCCCGAATCTACAGGCAGATTCTTCACAATCCGATCGAGTCTAAGATTGCTTTGGAGTTTTTAGGCTTTCTCGGTGATGGAATCTGCGATTTTCGGGGTTCTGTAATTATGCTGGGCAAGAGCCTGCCCCGGTGATTCTAACTTCGATCCAAGCCCGGATTCGTTTTTTTGCGAAACAAATTGCAAGAATCCGTGTTTATCTGTAGTGAGAGGTGCGGGGCCATGCCGCGGATGGCAGGGCGAGGGGAACGACCAAGGTTGTTCTGTGCGGGGACTGGCCGGATATCACACAAGAATCCCAATCGCGAGAATCCCGCCGTTCGATGTGCCTGACTGGTTGGAAGCCCGTCAGGCCGGAACGCGGAATAAATTCACATAAAAGCTCATTTAAGGCGGAGAGAATCATGAAACGTCAATCGTTTATTTCAAATGGCCGATCGGTCGGGCGTTTGTCTGGCGCGTCGGCGCGCGGCGGCTTCACCCTGCTCGAAGTTATGCTTGTGCTAGCAATCATTATCGTGTTGGCTGGTATCGGGGTCGGAGCAATGATGAATGCCCAAGACAATGCGTCGGAGCGTCAAGCTTTGGTCAAGGCCAAGGGCTACGCGGAAGCTTGCAAAATGTTCAAGATTGATGTTGGCTTTTTCCCAAGTCAATTGGAAGACTTGGCGGTTCGTCCACAAGGCGTTAGTGAACGCAAGTGGCGACGCCCCTACATCGATCCTCCACAAGTCCAGCCCGATCCATGGAATAATCCCTATCGACTAGAGTCGGATCCTCAAAACAATCGCGTGATCGTCTTTTCTGCCGGACTGGATGGTCAGATCGGCACTGCGGACGACATCAGCAGTGACCAATAGTCGTGAGGATCGGCCCGGTCTTCGTTGGCAAGACGGATTGCCCGTGGTAGCGCACGGGCATTTTTTTTGTGGCTCTTGGTGATCGCGCGGAGTCGCGCAACAAACGAACTCTAATCAAGCCAATGCGAACTCTGGAATGGTCAGCATGACGAAATACGATGCACCTCCGGTTCATGCCACAAAGGCCGCTGGTTACACCCTGTTGGAGCTCTTGTTGGTTCTGGGGATTCTCGTGGTTTTGGCCGGAATCACGATGCCCATGGCGATGGATACTTTGGAAACCCATCGGCTGCGGGCTTCTGCGGATCGAATCCAAGGGGCGTTCGCGGATGCCCGTAACCAATCCATTCGTTCTGGCAACGAAGTCGCATTCTATTACCAGTCTGGTTTTCGAACCTTTTTTGTAATGGAGTTTAACCCGTTGATCCCCAAATCATTGCCACCGATTCCGGACGAAGAAATGGCAGTGAGTGGCAGCTCGGACATTCGCAGCAACATCTTGGAGATCGGGGTTTTGTTTGCTGCTTCGACCGTCAGCCCGGACTCGCGGTCTCAGGTGAGTGAAGTGACCGACATTCCTGGCTATAGTCGGATCTTGTTTTACCCCGATGGGACCGCACAGCCAGCGCGAGTATTTTTGGCGAATCAATTTGGAACAGGGCTGCAAGTCGAGCTGCGATCATTGACCGGGACGTCCGTCGTTAGTGATCTGATGTTGACTTCCGATTTCGAGTAATGCGAAACACGTTCATGCGTCCTAAGGAAATAGTCTTGCGGAATAATACTGCGAACCGACCGGGCATGACTCTGTTGGAAGTGTTGTTGTCGCTTTTGGTTTTGGTCGTCGCCTTGGCTGGCATCGGTGCCCTGACATCGTTAGGGCGGCAAAGCGGAGCCGATGCGCGTGATTTGACGATGGCTCAGCTACTGTGTGAAGGCAAGATGGCCGAGATCGCCTCTGGCGTGATTGGACCGACGAACAACCAAGGCCGATTTCCGAATGAACCCGATTGGACATTTTCGGTCACCGCGACAGCGGCGGGCACGCCGGGGTTGCTCAGTGTACGAGTGAGCGTGACACAAGACCCCGCAACGTACACCCAGCCCTTGGATTTCGAATTGGTGCGTTGGATTCCTGATCCCGATTATGCGGCCGAGTTAGCTCAATGAGAAAGCCATCGTTTTCGACCAGCCGTTTTCGCCATCCCCACGCTGGCTTCACGTTGGTTGAGGTCATGTTGTCTCTTGCCTTATGCATCGTCATCGCGGGGCTGTTGGCAGCTGCCAGTCAAATGTACTTGATGAACATCCAAACCGAACGCGATGAACTTACGCGGGCCCGGGCAGCGCGGGCTGTCTTGCAAACGATGGCCTTTGATCTTCGTGCGGCTGTCCAATACAAACCCGTCGACGAAACCGCGATTGATGAATCGATTGCGGCTGCTGAGGAGATGTTGCCGGGCGAAGAAGAGGAAGAAGAGACTGCCGAAGAGCCAGCGGAGGAAGAACAGGTGGTCGAACAGCCTGGACTCGCCGGCGGTCCGAACTCGATTTCGTTCGACATTTCCCGACTGCCGCGCCGCGATCAGTTTGCGCCGGTCGTCGAAGCCAAGACCGGCCGAATCGTTAGTATCCCCAGCGAAATCATGAACATTCAGTACATGGTTGGTGAAGTTCAAGAGGATGATAATTCGGGGAATGACGTGGCGCAGGATGGACCTCGAATTGGTCTGCTACGGATGGAGTTCGACCGCGCTGCCAAACGTTTTGCCGATCAAGGTGGCGGGCCGGTGTCAGGATTTGAAATGATGGCGGAGGAAGTGAAAGCGATTGCATTCCGTTATTATGACGGAGAGCAGTGGTACCAGGACTGGGACAGCAATGAAATGCGTACGTTGCCAGTCGCCATTGAAATCAAGCTGCAAGTGGATCCGCGGTCAGCCGAAGTTCGCCAACAACAAGCGCGGGCGGGTGATATCGAGGCAGCCATCGCGTTGCAGGAATACAGTGTCGTCGTTCATCTACCGATCGCCGAATCGGCTGCGGCTATCCAAGCCCGCGAGGAGATGAAGAACTATGTCGAGTAGACCTCGTCCGCGCGGGTTTGTGTTATTGATGGTCTTCATGGCCGTGTTGCTAATGGCTTTGGCAGCCTATTCCTTCGCGCTCCTGTCGCGCGCCGACTACGAAGCCACCATGCTGGCGGGCCAGCGTAGCCAATCGCGATTATTGGTGGATAGTGGAGCGGAAGCCACGCGCATGTTTTTGGCCCAAGGACGAGATGTTGTCCGTGACAGCGGCGGACTGTGGGAAAACCCCAACCAGTTCCAAGGTCGTTTGGTTCGTATCGATCCCGAACCTGATGCTCGCACCACCGGCTACTTTTCGGTGATTGCTCCGGGCATTGACGATGCCGGTTATCCTTCGTCGTTTCGATTCGGACTCATCGACGAGTCGACCAAGTTGAACCTCAATATCTTGCCCAAGATGGACGAGTTGCAACCGGGTGTCGGTGTCCAGTTGTTGATGACCTTGCCCGACATGACTGAAGAGACGGCCAATGCCATCATGGATTGGATCGACTTGGATGATGAACCGCGTGAATTCGGAGTCGAGTCCAGTTATTATGCCGGCCTCAGCCCACCGTATCTGGCTAAGAATGGGGCGTTGGTCAGTGTGGAGGAACTGCTGTTGGTTCGGGGCGTGACGCCAGAGTTGTTGTTTGGTAACGACGTCAATCGAAACGGGATCATTGACAACGATGAAATCACAGGACAAGCAGCGGTCGGTAGCGAACCCGATCTGCAATTGGGTTGGGCCAATTTTCTGACCATTTTTTCGCAAGAGGCCAATAAGAATTGGGAAGGTTTGCAGCGCATCGATATCAACAAAGATGACCTGCAGCAACTAGAACGCGATCTAAGTTCGGTTCTGCCGACGCGTTGGGTGAATTTTATATTGGCATATCGGATCAATGGTCCGTACAGTGAAGAAATGCCGGAACCCGAAGACAATGGCCCACCAAACGGTGAAATTGATCTCAGCACGGCCGAAGGGTCCAATAAGTTCACGCAACTCTTGGACTTGATCGATGCCCGCACTTCGATCACGTTTGATGGCGAGAGTACGGAAACGGTTTTGGAATCACCGGTCTCGATGGCCAATCCGATTGAGTTTGGGATTGCCTTGGCTTCGATGATGGATAATTTGACGACGGTTTCTGCGGCAACGATTCCCGGGCGAATCAACATCATGCAGGCACCTCGACGAGTCTTGGAAGGGATCCCTGGTTTGACGCCTGAGCAGGTCGAACAAATCATTCAATACCGAGAGTACGAATTGAATGATCCCGAGTTTACCGACTTGAATCGCCGCTATGAAACTTGGCTCCTGGCCGAACTGATTGTCGATTTAACCACCATGAAGGCAATTGCCCCCTTTGTCTGTTGTAAGGGTGATGTCTATCGTGCCGAAGTTATCGGCTATTTCGAAAACGGGGAAGCTTCCAGCCGCGCCGAAGTGGTTTATGACACTACCGAGCCGCTTCCACGCTTATTATTCTGGAGAGACAAGAGTCATTTACCAATTGGGCAAAGTGTGCAGACGTTGGGCATTGTTCCGTCGAGAGTGGAGTAGTTGTAGATGAGTAAGACCACGTTTGTCCTATTGAACAATCGCACGGCCTGGGTGGGGGCCGGCGAGTCCGGCGCTCGCCCGACGGTCAAGTCCTTGTCGAAAATCGACATGACGAGTTTGACGACCGTAGAAGAACAAGCCTCGGTTATCGTCGATGCGATCAGCAAAGAACGACTTCCCAAGAAGTCGATCGTGTTGGTAGTTGGGCCTCAACAAACCGAATATCGTCCATTTCAGGTACCGCCCGTGGGTTCGTCCGAACTGCCGACGATCGTCGCAAATTTGGCCAGCACACAAATGACGAAGATTGATGACGATTCGATCGTCGATTTTGTGGCCATGCCGACGATGACCGCTGGAGGGCAGACGGTCTTGGTCACGGCGACATCGTTTCAGACGAATCTATTGTTGGCGGAACTGAAGAGCAAAGGGCTGACATTTGACCGAATCATTCCTCGCTTGATCTTGCCCAATCTGTTGCGAAACTCAGCGGGGGCCGATGTTCAAGTTCTAATTGTTGTCTTGGGGAGTGAGATCGACTTTGTCGCCACGCAAGCCAAGCAAGTGGTCATGGTCCGTTCGAGCGTCATCCCGACCGAAGGTGACGACCGTGCGAAGTTGATTGCTCGCGAAACTTCTCGGTCGGTGGCCGTGCTTGCTGCGGAATTTGGGCGGATCGATAAGATGGATCTGGGGGTCATTGCCGCGAACGATGACGCGGTGGCAGTGACCGGGGCGATGACGGCTCAAGACTTGACCGCGCGAATGATCTCGCCCGCGGACTTCGGAACGCTTCCGCCCGTGTGTGAATCGAACGACGAGGTTTATGCGGCTATGGCATTGGCTGCTTTGCGATTGGACCGCAAGCCGCTCTTGGATTTTGCCAACCCGACACAGCCTCCCAAAGATCATGCCTTGAAACGGAAGATCTATCTGAGCCTGGCATTGGTCGCGACCATTTTGCTGGGAGTGGTGGGGCTCGGCTGGTTGGAGATCCGCAATTTGGATTCGAAACTGGCCAATTTGCAGGCGGACTTGGACGCGATGAAGGTCGCCGAAGTAACGGACTCGAAGACCATCAGCCGGGTTGAAACGATCAATCAGTTTGTGGCGATGGATGTAGCGCCATTGCAACTGTTGGAAAAACTTAGCCAGCAACTGCCCTATGGCGATGAATTGCGACTGCAATCCTTGAAAATTAGTGACGGACTTTTGAAAAGCGAATCGACCTATCCGGTTGAGATGACCGCCCATCTGAAGTCCAAGGAAGTGGCGGAAGTCTACAAGGCCAAATTGCAAGCGAATGCCGATTGGAAAATGAACCCGGTTTCTGATGTGAAGAGCAAGGCCAACAGCAATCACTATGCGACGACCGTGGTTGAAAAAATTGAAGTGACTCCGGATTTTGCGGCGGTCTACGATCGTTTGGTCGAAGCCGTCCTTGGCCCGGAATCAAGCTCTGATCAGATGTTGCCGACCGAAAAGGGCGCGGAACCTGAGGAGACCAAGTTGGCCCCGGTCGATTCCCAGGAAGGCTCCATCACGGAATCGCCATCGCGCCAGACCAATTCAGGCACCCAAGAATCGGGCGACGTTTTTCAATCGACCGACAGCCATTCCACTGCTGACCAAGAAGACCGCGAATTCCAGGGAGAAAGAACGTCGGCCGAGCAGGCCAAGGCCGAGAGTGAAGCCGACGATGACGACTCGGACACCAAAGATGAAGCTGAGGAAGATGGCGAGGAAGAATCTGAAGCCAAATCAGTTGATGACGAAAAGAAGGTTGAAGACAACGAAACTGAAGAGGGGCGTGACGACTAGAGTCTGTCACATTCTCGATGCCTTTCTTTACCTTATGCGCAGAACCAAGAACCAATTGCCATGAACAATCTCAACACTCGTGAACGCTTCCTGCTGATCATCATTCTCTCGTTTCTTCCCGTGGGGGGACTCTACTACGGTTGGACAACCTATAGTGGCATGCGCGAGTATCGGCAATCCGAAATCTTAAAGGTGGAGGCCGAAAAAAATCGATTGCATCAACTTTCGTTACGAGCGGGCCGTGAATTGGATCGCTTTGATGAGGCATACAATGCGGCGAGTTTGCCTCAAAGTGTCGCCGGCATGACCGTCACCTACCAGAACTTTCTCAACGACCTGTTGCTACAGAATGGTCTGGAGGTCTCGACGATCGGCAAAACGGGCTGGGGAGAAGTCGAATATGAGGCCAAAGACCGAATGGGCAAAACATTCAAAGAACCGGCCTACAACGTCTTGGCCGTCAGTGACATCGTCGCCAAGGGCAGCATTACTCAATTGACCAACTTCTTGTATGACTTTTACGACTTGGCAATTCTGCATCGTGTCGACAAGATGAACATCAGCTTGGTGGCACCTGAAAAGGAAGATGAGACCCGGCTTTCAATCAAGTTCACGGTGCAGGCATTGGTCTTACCTTCCGGGCCTGATACCAAGAGTTGGTCCGAATATGCGAAGGGGAGGCTGGGCAAGCCCCGTACGGCCTATCAGGATTTGGTCGTCGCCCGAAACTTGTTTGGACCACCGAATTCGGCGCCGAGTATTCGGACTCGCGCGGCTGCGGAAGTGGAGGTTGGAGCCAACTTTAGCCACAAGTTTTCGGCTGAGGACGGGAATGCGGAGGATCGCTTGACTTATGAATTGTTGTCATCGGATCTCGAAGGGTTTTCGCTGGCGACCTCGGAACGTGACCAAACTGCTACCCTGAGCGGTCCCCGTGTCGACAAGGCTGGTAAGTATCAGTTCAAAGTTCGGGTCAGTGACAATCGAATTCCACTTCTGATGGATGAACAAAATTTTGTGTTGACGGTCGCGGAGCCTGAGCCAGAACCAGTTCGCGAACCTGAGCCTCCGAAGCCGCCACGGTCTTTCGCGCCAGACACGTTTATCACTAGTTTGGTACAAGACAAGAACGGCGTAGCTACAATTATCCTGACCAATCGCGGCAACGATCAGCTGATCAAACGCAATGAAGGCGAGACTTTTGAGCTAGACGGAATAACCTGGACCGTGGTCAAGGTCGATCGCCGGAGCGCTACCTTGCGCAAAGGCGAGCAAGTACTGGAGTACCGCATTGGCTCGTCGTTGGAGAAACCAATCACAACCGAGCAAACGCTGACATCAACGGAATCTGCCTCGAGGTAATGGTTGTTGCGTTCGAAGGCAGCAGCCACGCTCCGCAGGCCTTCCCCCAGCCACTCAACAACGGGTGCTTGGTGGCGATTGTGGCACGTCAATGCTTAAGGCACCCAAAAGGTTGTGACGCCTGAATTTTTGTGACGCGTGAATGTCCGTGGCCCATGAATGCGTTCACTACCAGCCCTTGTCGACCGGATTGTGGGGTACTCGGGTGGGCTGGTCCGTGCAGATGGCGATTTGGCGTTAGGATTTGTTCGACTCGTTGAGCCAACCATTTTGAATCGCCAGCACGGCGGCTTGAGTTCGATCGGCGACATCTAGTTTTCGCATGGCGTTAAGCACATGCTCTTTGGCCGTCTCCAGTTTCACTTGGATCGTCCGGGCAATTTCTTGATTACTCAGTCCGAATGCCAACAAGCGAACGGTTTGCATTTCGCGACCCGTCATGGCAGGGATCGTTTTTGGGAAGTCGGTACGTCGTTGCATTGACGCGAGAGTCTTCGCCCAACGACTGCCCTCGGGCGGTCGTATTCCATCCCGCGCTCGCTGCAATGAGGTCAGGATTTCTTCGCGACTGGCCGATCGCAATAGGAAGTCATGAGCTCCCCAAGCAATCGACCGGGCAATCCATATGGGTTCCGGAGCGACCGACAAAATAACCGTACGTGTCGACGGCGAGAGCCCCGGCAATTGCGCCAAAATGTCAAAGACATCTTTCGAATCCAGTATATTGTCGGTAACCAACAGCTGCGGTTGGAACGTACGGCAATCGGCAGCCATTTCCACAAGATTGGTACTTTCGGCGACTACCTCGAACGGTTCGCCCATCAATATCGCCTTCAACCCTGCCCGTAGGACAGGATGATCAAAGGCCAGCACGACGGAAGCTCGATTCGTCATCGCATTATCCGATTCAAACGAGAGATTCGTTACGACCAATACGATCGGCAATCTTTCGGTGGTCGTTAGCAAAAGTCTACCTTAACAACCGCGATGCGGAAAGTTCGCCACGTTTTGCGAGCTAAAAACAGTGGTTGTTGCGAAAACGCACCTCTTGTGGTCATCCGAATCATTGCAAGGCATCCCATGAAGCGAAAAGAAAGCCGTCATAAGCGTCTCCTGTTGGTCGATGACGATCGTGATTTGGCCGAATCGATGGCTGCGTGGTTGCGGAGCATTGGATACCACACGGAGATCGCCGATACGATTCAGGTGGCGAAACGGGTCTTGGAGCAACGTCCAATCGACCTGGCGCTGGTGGATATTCGTTTGGACGATGGGGATGGATTTGAACTGTTGGCCTACGTCCGCCAGAATTTTCCACATGTCCCGGTCGTCTTGGTTTCAGGCTACGCCTCACCCGCGACGGCCGTCGAAGCTTTGCGCGTCGGCGCTTTTGACTTACTCACCAAACCGATCATTGACCAAGAGCTCGAACTGACACTGAAGCGCGCTTTTGCCCAGCATCAGATGTTGGAAGAAAACAAAAAACTGCGAGCCCAGTTGGACGAACGATATAGTTTTCAAAGCATCATTGCCAACGATCAACGCATGGTGCGGGCATTCGAGATCATCGACAGTATCGCCGACACACGGGCGACGGTTCTCATTACAGGGGAAAGTGGCACCGGCAAATCGATGATCGCACGTGCGATCCATCAACGAAGTCAACGCCGGGATCAGCCGTTCATCGAAGTTGCTTGCGGGGCTTTATCTGAGAACCTGCTCGAGAGTGAATTGTTTGGCCACGAGGCGGGAGCCTTCACGGGAGCCGTTGGCAAACGTTTGGGCAAGTTTCAACAAGCAGACCAGGGAACCCTGTTCTTAGATGAGATCGGGACGGCATCACCCGGCATGCAAGTCAAGCTCTTGCGCGTCCTGCAAGAATGGCAGTTCGAACCGGTCGGCGGATCCGAGACCATCAGTGTCGACACAAGGTTGGTGTTGGCTACCAACGAAGACCTAGAAGTTGCCGTCAGCGAAGGCCGGTTTCGCCAAGATCTGTTCTATCGAATCAATGTAATTAATCTTGAGTTACCTCCACTCCGCGAGCGACCCAACGATATTCCGGCGATGGCCGACTTCTTTATGAAGCAAGTCGCTCGCGAGTCAAAACGCGATCTCGAAGGTTTATCGGATTCGGCTTTGGAAGCATTGGTTCATTATCGTTGGCCGGGCAACGTTCGCGAATTGCAGAACGTGATCGAGCGTGCTGTACTGTTGTCGAAGGGTTCGCAAATCGGGCTGACCGACCTGCCCAGCCACATTTCGAACGGAGCGCGGAAGACATTAGCGCCGGCCGCTTCCAGCAACGGCGGACCACGAAGGCTTAGTTTGAAAGAAGCTTTGGAAGGCCCCGAACGTGAAATCATCGCGCAAGTTCTGCGGGAGTTTAGCGGCAACCGCAACGAAACGGCTGACGCCTTGGGTATCAATCGCACGACGCTTTACAAGAAGATGAAGAAGTTGGGCTTGGAAGATAACCCGACTTTTCAATAGTTGACCACCTTGCTCGTCGTTTTCGCTTGCTGCTCGAATTGGGGCCGATAAGTTGCTTGGCAAAACACGATTTGTGAAAGCGGAACCGCAGGGGACGTGGAGCCTGACTAATTTGGGCGAAGGCATTCTGGTCCGAAACACCGGTCGCGCGTCACCGTCGGCCTCACGCTTGAACATGTTCTTTCCAATCGTCGTTTGGCAATATTGAACCTACTGCTGGAACTTGACGGTTGCGTCGCACACTTGACTACGGATAATAAATCGAGATCGCGAACGATCGTTGGCGACGCCGAGACTTCCGAAAGCAAATGTTTCCATGGCAATTTCTGGTAGCCGATCGCGGGAGGTGCTTGCCACCGTTGTGTTGGTGCATGGCATCGGAGCGCATCCAGTAGTGATGTTGCCGTTCCAATGGGCGTTACAACGCGCCGGATTTCGTGTCTTCAATTATGGTTACAACAGCTTGCGGTCGATCAACAGGGCGGCAGAACGCTTGCGGGCTCGATTGGCGACGTGGAGCCAGCAGGCTCCGGAGCAAGAACTGCACATTGTCGCCCATAGCATGGGTTGTATCGTGAGTCGGATGGCCGTGGCGTGGGACCGGCCCAGCAATTTTTCCCGGATGGTCATGTTGACGCCACCGTCGAAAGGAACACCGACGGCCAATCGAATTGGTCCCTGGCTGAAATGGCTGGCGCCGTCAATTCAGGAACTGAGGACCGAACCAACCAGTCTTGTCAATCAATTGCCGCCACCCGATTATCCTTTCATGCTTGTGAAGGCTAGCTGGGATTTCATCATTCCGCCGATGTATGCGGAATTGACGGGGGCGGCAGTCAATCAGACCATCACGGGTGTTCATTCGGCCGTGTTAGTGCACCGACCGACCATGCACCATGTCGTGCAATTCTTGAAAGGCGGTAGCAATTCCGAAGCGACGACTAGTCTTGCGACAAGATCAACACCGAGTAGGGCGCAATCTTGATGTTGCCACTGAAGTTTAGTCCGTCCCAACCAATGTTCTCCGCAGTGACATCAGGTGAGAAAAAATTACCGAAGTCACCGGAATAGCCGTTCCAATCGCTGTTGAAACGTACTTTCCATACCCCCGCGCGTGGTAGTCCAATTCGGTAATTGTTCCACGTCCGATCTCGGAAGTTGCAGATCACAATCACATCATCGCCTGCACCGCCTTGATCCCAGCGATGATAGGCCACCATCTTATCCGTGTTGTTGACGTGGAAGAAGTTCAAATGCTGCCCGCGTAATCCTCGAGTATGATTGAACCAATTGCGTCGCAGTTTGATCAAGTCCTCGTACATCAAGCGAATGCCTGCATAGGTTGTCGCTTTGCTCCAGTCGACGGGATCGGTATCACGGAAATACTCATCTTCCAAAATCTCTTGACCTTGAAAGATCATCGGAATTCCCGGCGACGTCATCACCACGGCAGCACCAAGGGTCGAGCGTTTCTTGGAGAACCAACTCCCGGCATTGCCAGGCCAAATTTCCTCGGGAACTCGACTGCGCCCGTTAGCGACTTCGTCATGAGATTCTGTGTAAATGACTCGGCGGAAGGCATCGCCGTTGAAGCGGTTTTGTACGGCGTCACGAACCGCGAACATGTTACGGCCAATGTCATCTGGCGCGATAATCGCATTGCGGAGCGGATGGACAAAAACCGAGCACCACTGTGAATCGTACCCAGCACCGCCGTTGTTGGTGTCTCTGGTGAGCCATTCGTCATTCTGAAGATCCTCGGCAATCATGATCTTCCACGGCTGCTGCTGATTGACTTCATCGTTGACCCACTGCATCAGCGACCAACCCTCCGGTAAGTTGCCGCCGCTGAAGTTGCGGATATTCAAGGTCGAATCCCACCGCAGACCATCCAAGTGAAAGTCATGTAATAAGGTCAAGGCGTGATCACGGATGAACTGGCGAACTTCGCCGCGACCAAAATCTGGGCGAGTGTTTCCCCAGGGAGTATCGGCACGGTTGTCTTGGTAGAAATAGATACCGCCGCGATCGCCAAGGTGCCACCCATCAAATCGCCATGTGCCCAGGTCGCTGGGTCCCCAATGGTTGTGGACCACATCACCGATGACCGCAATCCCGCGCGCATGGGCAGCATTGACAAATCGCTTCAGTGCTTGCGGACCGCCATAGGCTTCTTCAACCGCGAACGGGTGAGCTGGGTTATAGCCCCACGAATAATCCCCCGCAAACTCGTTGATGGGCAGAAGCTCGATGGCATTGACGCCTAATTGCTGCAGATAATCCAAACGATCGATCGCACTATCAAACGTGCCCGGTCGTCCTCCGGGAGCATCGTTAAATGTCCCGATATGCATTTGGTAGATAACCATCTCGTTCCAGGTCGGCGTTTGGAAACTTCCGTCGGTCCAGTTGAATTGATCATTGAAGATGACCGAATTACCGACAGAGTTCGTCACTTGTTCTTCATAGGGATCAATGCGCCAATGAGTTTCGCCACTACGACGAATCACGTAGCGATACTCGTCGCCCGGCTCCGCGTGGCGATGGTCGAGCGACCAATAGCCATTCCCTTCACTTTGCAGCGACGCGCTGATCGAATTCCAATCGTTGAATTGCCCGGCGACATGCACTTCCTCCGCAAAGGGAGCCCACACCCGAAAAGACGTCCCGTTATCGTACGGCTTCGCCCCCATGCCATCAAACCGTGAGGGAAGACGCAACCGTCGCCCCACCAAAATGAATTGGGAGCCGACCGATCCACTGACACTGATGTAATACCTGCCCGAATTGATGCGAGGTGTCGAGGTTTCGTTGGCCGAAACGACAAACCTGGTGCCATTCCAAACGCCTAGGAAATCGTATTCGGTTAGGGTGGGAATCGCATTGCGTCGAACATACAATCGGGGCGTGTTTTTGTTGGTTGGAGAGGCGCCACGAATGTCCAATCGCACATCGAGTTCGGCCTGCCAGTCTTGAACGTCCATGTAGTAGTGGACCCACTGACCGCCGCGGCGCGGAATGGCTCCCCGGATGTTTTGACCATCAAAGATTTGTTGTTGGCCTAACCCGAGTTCAGGCATCAACAAGACAAAAACAATTACCAAGCTGATCATTGACATCTGCCAAAGTCTCGCCGCCTGTGTCGATCGCATGAAAGTTACCACCAGAAATAGGGTGTTCTAGAAGACGAATCGCAGTCAAACATTCGATTATCGCGAGGGCCAAAGCAGCGTCAAGGGACAGAAATGACTTCGCTGTAGCACTTCACTACTCATCCGGTCGATCAACGGATCGCCCGGACGCAGCGATTGAAAGCTCGACCAATCATTTACACAAAAAGAGCCGACGAGATTCGTCGGCTCTTCGTCTGGAACAGTTAAGTTAAGCACTCCGATTAGCCAGCGCGTCGCTGGCGTCGGACGCTGGCGATCAAGCCAAAGGCCGCCACCAACAATGCCGATGTCGGCTCAGGAACGGCGGAAAAGTAATTGGAGAAAGTGATTTGGCTGTTAAAGCCCGGGTTTCCGCTGCCGTCAGTACTTCCTGTAATCGAAATGTTGCCAAAGGCTTCGTTTGAACGGTAACCCGACGTGGAGATATAAGTTCCGACAAACCGAATCTCCGAACCAGGCAACGTAATCCCCATCGCGCTGAGGTTCACGCTGAAACCATGCGAAGCCGCATTGTTGTTGCCAGTCGGGGTCCATCCGGCGCTTCCGATAAAATTATGCGCTCCTCCGCCAGCCAAAGCCCAAAGTCCGGCGAAATTCTGATCAAAGGCAATCGCATAATTGGCACGAAAACCCGCTGCAAAATTCGCGATGGTTTGATTGCCACCACTTCGTCCAGAGATGGCCCTCCGTAGTCCATCCGCAGTGTCGGTAAAGGTGGACGAGCTTGTAAAGCCCGTCGCACCTAGGTCGGTATCAAAGTACAGCACAACCGCGTCATTTAGCGAACCGGCGCCCCGCGAAAAAGTCCCAGACAATGTCGTGCCGTTGTGATTCAAGGTTAATTGACCGCCGCCGACCGTGCCACCAAATCCCGAATTTCCGTTTCCATTAACGGTGACAATCCCAGCCGTCGCAATCGACCCGATTAAGCTCAAGACCCCCGCGGCACCAAGGCAAACCAAGCGATGCATTCTCAACACTCCCAAGACAGATGTAAAAACAGAAATCGACGCCCCTGTGACCCAATCGATGTTAAATAATCTTCCGCTAATGTCAAGTTGATTCAAGGCCAGCGGCCAAAGAATGCTCTGTCGCGCCGACACATACTAACTAAACAGCTGTTTGGGGCTCACTAATTGGCACGATTCGCATGGCGGCCCGCCTCAGACAGCCAGAAACTTGCCCCACGCGGAACACTGCTTAATTGCCCAAAGCCCGCCTCACGTTATCGCTGTATAGACCGGAACTTACGGCGAAGTGCGATGCCGGGTCGGGTTGGTGTGCTCGGGTGCAACTCCATGGTGTAGGTACCGGGTAGGAGCCCCGAGGCGTCCAAACCCACGCGCGTCTCCGGAGCCAATGGGCTGCTGGCCTCGGTGACCAAGCGACCTTCCGAATCGAAAATTTTGGCCACCAATTGGCCCTCATTCGTCAGGGTCGGGTCCAGTCCAAACACCACGCAATTGAAGATCAAGTTTTTAGTCGGGACCATCACCAAGTTTGGTAGATCCACGTCGACAACTTGCGGGCGGGAGAATCGCACCAGTCGAATGGCTTGAATGTCCAACACCATTCGGATCTGGTCCGCGTAGTTTGCTTCGGCCAAGAAGAATTGAAGGTACTCCAAGGATCGCCATGGCAATGCGTCTGTTCCACTTTGGGCAATCAGATCTCGGACTGGAAACCGCAACCGAATCGGTTGCCGCTGTGAACCACCCAGATCATGTTCGAACTCGTAAATTCGCGGAGCATCATGCGCCGAGAACAGCAGGCCCAAGGGTGTCACGTCGTCCTGAACTTCATCGCGATTCGAATCGAAAACAAGCTCAAGTTCCAAGTAATCGTACTTTGTCAGATCGATTTCCCCTCGAGCAAACGAACGCCGAATTCTGGGCCAACCCAACTTGTAGTCGCCGTCGTCGGCGCTGGCCATTTGATGATCCATGGATACGGACCAACGCAATCGCGCATTGGTTGAATTTGCCGCGGCATCGTTCTCGCTGAAAGTGGTCAACGTTGATTCACTGGTCTCCGACTTCCAGTTCGTGGGCTCTCGGGTCAAGTCCAAGACTTCGATGTTTTCTCGATCACTGGTTGTCCATGGCCCAGCGTTTTGATTGACCGGAGTTGTTCGTCTCACGTAGACCGAAGGCGCGGTTCCTTGTCGAATCGCGGGAAACTCGCGTAGTTGTTCGATAAGTACCGCCATGCGCCAGCGGCGGGCATCGAACTCGGTCGGCGGCCACAAGCGGTTGTCCAAATAACGGTCCTGCACCACGATCGCGTCCCACATTTCTTGTAGTTCAAGCTGTGCTTCAGCAACCGCACTTTGGCAGGCCGGGTCGAGTGATTCCTCGCGTTCCCAAACCGACTGTTGCAGCGTGTACAGATACCGATGATCGTCGAAGCCTTCGCGGAAACACTCCCAGTAGATCGCGGGGACGACTCGGCCCTGCCGATCCAGACGCTGACCGCAGCCCGACATCTCGCTCCTTAAATAATCCAGTGGGTTGGGAGGCATGACCCAAGCCCAGTGCCACGGAATCAAGGTGGTGTATCCACTGCGCCAAAAACCGAAGCCATAAGTCATGCGTCCGCCTTGGCACATGATGTCGCGATCTTTCAATTCTCCCGCGTTATGGTTGGGATAGCACCAGTATTCTTGCCGCGTGTTCGCAACCACCGCATCGTAGGGTTGCGCAAAAGGTTGCGAGCACCAAACGTCCACGTAGGGCGCGTAATGTCGCGCGTCGGGCGCGGTCGGATTCTTGGTCGCGTACGTTCGAATTCCCGCGCGATGCACAGCAGCGTAGACTTGGACGCCAAATTCTTGTGATTCGGCCGCGACTTCATCCAGTGGGCAACAGACGATGTTCGGCCAGCCGTTTTGCTGACACTCTGCCTGAAAATCGCGAAACTCTTCTTCGATCAGCGCGTAAACTTCGCTGGGGATTTCCGTGGACAATCGCCAATGCGAGGTGCTACGAAATTTAGGAAGGACCTGTTGAATGATTCGTTCGATCGCATTACTGCCGTCCACCGGCAACGGTCCGTTCAAGCCTGCCGCTTGGAGACGTGGGATTTCATCCGCGTGGTTGATGGTAATGCGCCGGGTTTTCAAATCGAAGTTCAATGAAAATGTCGGGAACATGTCCAAACCGTAGTCGACCATGGCAGCGTATTCGTTCGCTGTCGCTCGCTGAATGAAACTGGAGCTTTTCCCTGGGAAGAGGACGGGATTCTTGGGCGAGTAGTAGGTCGATAGATGTTTGTTGGGATCTCGAATCAAAGAGAAGCCAAGTACTCGAAACACGATCGGCAACTCGACCGGTTCGGTCAAGCCTTCATCGCGGATGGTTACTTTTCCCTGGTACAGACCCGGTTGGGCATCGTTGGGCACACGGACCGTTAACCACCAACGTTGGCATTCCCGAGACGGCGAAGAGTGTCGGTCCACCTTTTCCAATAACTCGGGCAAACGGCGATAGGTTTTCTCGGAGGTGTACTTCGGGTAGCGGATATTCCAATAGGTCACCAAACGAACATCAATGGCCGATGCTGGAATGCGGCCACCGTCAGTAATCAAGTCGCTACAAGTGACGTTAAGATTCGTCAGCTTCCGTATCGGATAAATCGCGAAGTTTAGTGGCTCGAATTCTCCGGGTGTGGCAAAGGTCGATAGAGAATCGGCTCGCTCATGCGAAAGTGGTCGCGAGTTCGGATAGACCGATTCACAAATCGGGCGCTGAAACAGAAGGTAGCCACGTGTTTGTTCCGTCGCCGTCAGCTTCGGCTCGGGGTTGGTTTCCTGAAAACTCAGTTCCGACCAGTCGCGCGGGACTGTCGGTTGAGGAAGGGCGATCTCGCGTGAGAACTCTTGTGCGAACGACTCGGCCTGGTCCCCGCTCAGCCACAAGGCCAGCCAACATCCGAGCCAGTGAAGGGGTGACTTGATCGGCATCAAGCGAACGGAAGGAATTAGGATGTTCATTTTGTGTGACTCGAAGGGCGATGATCGAGGCTGGCATTTGTTCTTTGTCGAACTCCAGCCTTAGCGGTTTCGCTGGCAAACTTGTTAGGCAATCTCTTGAGTCGCTCCAGCTTCCCGGTTATTCTCATTCGCGAGTTGCCCAAAGGCGAGGAGTGAGACATTGACGATCAGCGTTTTCGATTTGTACACGATCGGCATCGGCCCTTCGAGTTCCCATAGCGTGGGGCCGATGCGTGCTGCGCATCACTTCGTGCACTCGCTCCGCTCGTCCGACGCCGAGGAGGGTGAAGGTGCTCGGCGGCAGGCAATCTGGTCAAATCTCCAGCGGATCGAGGTCAATTTGTATGGCTCATTGGCATTGACCGGCGTCGGCCATGGTACGGACAAGGCCATCTTGATGGGCCTGATGGGGTTTCAGCCGGAAACCATCGAGCCGGATCACGTCGATTCGTTGTTCACCGCGATTCGTGAAAGCGGTCAATTGGGGTTATTGAACGAAAAACGGATTCGTTTCACGTACGATGAGGATTTTCGCTTTCTTCGCAAAGTTACTTTGCCTGAGCATCCCAACGGCATGCAATTGACAGCTTGCGACGGTGACGGAGCGGTTCTGGCCCAAGAAACCTACTTTTCAATTGGGGGTGGATTCATCTTGACTCGCGCCGAGGCCTTAGCAGGAGGGTGCGGGCGAGATGCGACTGGGTTACCGTTCCCCTTCGAGCGTGGCGCGGATTTGTTGCGACTGAGCCGCGAACATCAATTGCCGTTCAGCCAGTTGGTGCTCGAAAACGAAAAAAAATGGTTGCCGGAAAATGAAATCCGCGCCCGGCTGTTGCGAATTTGGGATGTGATGCAAGGTTGTGTCCAGCGTGGCTGCGAGCGTGAGGGGATCCTGCCGGGTGGTTTGAAGGTCCGTCGTCGCGCCGCCTCGGTTTTTCGCAGCCTGACGGCAGCGGAACAGCGGGATGCAGCCGATCCGCTCAACGTGATGGATTGGGTCAACCTCTACGCTTTGGCCGTCAATGAAGAGAATGCGGCGGGTGGACGCGTCGTCACAGCTCCCACGAACGGGGCGGCCGGGATCCTGCCAGCGGTTCTGCATTACTACCGCCGATTTGTGCCTGGCAGCCACGATGACGGCGTGATTCGCTTCTTGCTGACGGCGGCTGCCATTGGGATGTTGTACAAAAAAAATGCTTCAATTTCGGGGGCCGAAGTTGGATGCCAAGGTGAAGTTGGTGTTGCCTGTTCGATGGCGGCCGGTGGACTGACCGAGGTTCTAGGAGGAACACCAGAACAAGTTGAACAAGCCGCTGAAATTGGCATGGAACACAATTTAGGATTAACCTGTGATCCGATAGGGGGCTTGGTCCAAGTTCCTTGCATCGAACGCAACGCCATGGGTGCCGTCAAAGCGATCAATGCAGCCCGGATGGCTTTGCGCGGGGATGGCACGCACCATGTTTCGTTAGATAAAGTAATTGCGACGATGCGGCGGACTGGATTGGATATGAATCGGAAGTATAAAGAGACCTCGCAGGGTGGCTTGGCCGTCAATCTTCCGGAATGTTAGATGACACAAACGCACATGGATGATCAGGATTCAAATGTGAGCTCGGTCTTATGGCTGCAGCAGCGGATTTTGTGTTTGCTGGGCAAGTTAGGTGGACTCGCCAAACGTGATGCGAAAGCTTGGGTCACGCAGCGAGGGGGGCAGGTTCTACCGCTGAACGATCCACGGGTCACGGATATCGTGGTTGGCGATGATTCGTTTCCATTCAACCTCCGTGAACTCGATGATGGGGTCGTGGCACGGATCGAGTCGGGGGCGGTCCGGTTGTGGGAAGAGCACGAATTTTGGCAACAATGCGGACTGTTGCCATTGGCGTCCGAAACCACTCGACTTTATACGCCGGCAATGTTGGCCGATTTGTTGAAAGTTCCAGTCCGCACCGTTCGACGCTGGCATCGTTTGGGTTTGTTGCATCCCGTAAAAGAAATTTGCCGTCTGCCGTATTTTGATTTCCAGGAGTTGGCGGCCGCGCGGCGTTTGGCGTCCTGGTTGCAGACGAGTTCCGCCGAGCAAGTGGAACAGCAATTGGTGAAGTTGACTCGTGTGTTGCCGGGTGCTCATCGGCCTCTGTCGCAGTTGCCGGTGATTGTCCGCGGAACGGAAGTGCTCTTGCGACAAATGTCCGGGTTAGTGGATCCCAATGGTCAATTGCGGTTTGACTTCGAACAGTGGGGCGACGACGAGGATCGAAGGGATTCCCAAATACTGGCCTTTAGCGATCATGTGGCCGAAACGGTGGTTGGGACGCCTCGATTGGCGATCACCGATTGGTCGGACTTCCGACCGAAGAGCGCCGATGAATGCCTGCAACAAGCGATCGAGTTTGAAGACGCTCAGGATTGGCAGTCGGCGATCAATGTCTACCGCGCGATGCAATTGGCATTTGGCCCATCGGCCGACGTCTGTTTTCAGATTGGCGAGCTCCTGTATCGCACCGGAGAGTTGGCTGCGGCGCGCGAGCGATATTCGATGGCGATTGAATTGGATTCGGAATTTTTGGAAGCGCGCGCGAATCTTGGCTGTGTCTTGCTTGAGCTTCAGCAATGGGATTTGGCGCTGGCCACGTTCGAGGGCGCCTTGGATTTGCACCCTGATTACGTCGACGTGCTGTTTCATGCGGCGGCGGCCTGCGAAAAATTGGGGCGTTTGGCAGAAGCTCATGATTATTGGGAACGCTTCGTGCGTTTGGCCCCGAACAGTCCTTGGGCGCAGTACGCCCAAGCCAAACTCTCCATTCCTCCGACAGGACGTCGCCATTGACTGCGCGAACTTCATCAGAACTGACCGATTCCACAGTAACGCTGGATATCAACTCATTGGCCTGCGAGATCGCGACGCTGGCCCCAGCACAAGCGGTCGAGCGATTGGAGCAAGTTTCGGTCACGGTGGTGGCTCAAGTGTTGGTCGCCTTGAGTCCTGCGATTTCCGAAGATGTGTTGTTGGCCATGTCGGACGAGAGACGCGCCGAAGTTTTTGCGGCTTTTCCTCAAGCGACGCGAGCGCAGTGGACCGCAAACCTGACTTATCATGAAGATTCAATTGGACGCTTGATGGAGCCGGCTCATGTCGTCTTTCGCCCCGAGTTGACGGTGGCTGAAGCTGTCGAGCGGATCCGGAAACTTTCGCGCAGTGTCTTGGTGACCTATGGGTTTATCGTGGATCAGGACAATCAATTGACCGGCGTCGTGGCAATGCGTGATTTGTTGCTGGCTTCGCCCCAACAGTCGATGCAGGAGATCATGATCGCTCGACCGTTCTTTCTCCTGGATCAGCAAACCCTCTTGGATGCGATGCGGTTGGTCGTCAACAAACATTTTCCCGTGTATCCAGTGTGCAACGAAGCTGGAAAATTGGTGGGTACCGTCCGCGGGCGGACGCTCTTCGAAGAACATGCATTCGAGATCAGCGCCCAAGTCGGGTCGATGGTCGGTGTCGAGAAAGAAGAGCGGCTGTCGACTCCGGTGTCCTTGAGTTTGCGGTTTCGGCATCCTTGGTTGCAAATCAACTTGCTCACCGCGTTCGTAGCAGCGGCGGTGGTCGGCTTTTTTCAAGCGACGATTGATAAGATGGTCGTGTTGGCTGTCTTTTTGCCGGTGTTGTCGGGACAGTCGGGCAACACCGGTTGTCAATCGCTCGCGGTAACGCTTCGTGGTTTGACCTTGGGCGACTTGCAGCCGGGACGCGAGAGGTTTTTGGTGTTCAAGGAAGGACTGTTGGGATTGCTTAATGGTATTTTGGTTGGACTTAGCGCGGCATTGGGGATGGCGGTCTACGCTTGGTCGCAAGGAAATCCTCAATACCTGCAGCTAGCTGGCATCGTATGGGTAGCCATGATCGGCAGTTGCATTGTCAGTGGCGTGGCTGGGGCCACCATCCCTCTGTTTTTTCGGAAGATTGGCGCCGATCCGGCCACGGCTTCGAGTATTTTCTTGACAACGGCAACCGACGTGGTCAGCATGGGGCTCTTCCTGGGGCTCGCATGGTTGATGTTCATGTAAAAGAGTCGCACAAAACGCAACAAGCAGGGGCCATCGCGATGGATCTGGCTGTTGATCCTCTCATTGCGGAAATCGGATATGCCTTGGTCCTGGATTGGCGTTGATGAAGCGGGTTATGGAGCGCGACTAGGGCCGTTGGTGGTGTCCGCCTCGTGGTGGCAAGTCGATTCACCGGACTTGCCGACCGAGGACTTCGCCGCTGAACCGTTCTTGCACGAAATAGATCGCTGGTCTTGGCAAGCTCAATTCGAGTCCAATCCGACAGAGGGACGCGACAAATCTCCTCCCTTTTTGGTGGCTGATTCGAAAAAGGTTTACCAGGCGGGGGCTGGTTTGGAGAAACTTGAAACCATCGTGACGTCTTTGTTGAGAGCGATCGAGACAAGACCACGGTCGACAAAAGCGTTGGGAGTGTGCGACGTGGTTGAAGCAACCAACAACCCCTCGTTACCCTTGTCTGTTGACTCGAAACAGGTGGTGACGGCTGAAATGGTTTGGCGATTGGCCAGCAACCGCTATGAATCGCATGCTCAACGAGTCCGGTTGTCAGGCCAACAAGACGTTCCATATTGGTTAACGGTCGAGGGCAATCGATCATCTTTCGCCCCGGCATTATCGACCTCGAAGCCGCCCCGCGATCCAGCCCAGGATTGGGCCTCGAACACGGTGGTGCCTTGTGGACTATTTAGCGCGCTGGTGTCCGAGGAGGAGTTCAACCGGGGCTTGGTGCAGTATCGAAACAAGGCCAATTTATTGTCCGCGACGAGCGTGTGTTTGGCCAATCAAGTTTTGCAGCGGTGCCCAGCAGGTCAAACCGTCGTCATCGATTTTGATCGCCATGGAGGTCGCAAACGTTATCTTCCGCTTTTGATCGAGTACTTTGCAGCCGATTGGCCGCAAGTCTTGAGTGAAACCGAGTCCGAGAGTAGCTATCAATGGGAGCACGCAGGTCGTCGCGTGCTCGCTCGATTTACCGTTGATGGAGAACGAAGGTACCCGGTCGCCGCTGCAAGTTTAGCGAGTAAATACGCGCGCGAGTTAGGCATGCACTGCGTCAACACGTACTGGCAGTGTCAAATCCCGGACCTGAAACCATCGGCAGGATACCCGGTGGACGCCGCGCGAATGATGGCGGAATTGGCTGCTCGCCTCAACTCGCTTCCTGTTTCGCACAACCAAGTTTGGCGTGACGCCTGAACGGCACGAAAGTTTAGTACTTTCGCGGCGTGACTCGACCTTGAACTCGGACCGGCAAGCCTTGGATTCGTAGAAACCCTTCGGCGTCATCCTGGTTGTAAGAGCCGCCGCCCTCCATGGTCGCAATGCCTTCGTCGTACAAGTTATTTGGGCTTTGACGCGAATCCAAAATGACATTGCCTTTGTAGAGTTGCAAGGTAACAGAGCCGGTCACGACCTGCTGAGCTTGGCGGATAAACGCCAGCAATGCATCCATTTTCGCGGCGTACCAAAAGCCATAATAGACCATTTCGGCGACGACCGGTGAGAGTTGATCGCGGAGGTGCATCAAGTCGCGGTCCATCGTCAATTGTTCGACATAGCGATGAGCATCGTAGAGAAGCGTCATGCCGGGGGCTTCGTAAACCCCGCGGCTCTTCATTCCGACAAAGCGATTTTCAACCATGTCGATTCGCCCGACTCCGTTTCGACCGCCGATTTGATTCAACGTTTGGACGATTTCGAGTGGCGATAGCGATTGCCCGTTGACAGCGACCGGAACGCCAGACTGGAAATCGATCGTGACTTTCTCGGCTTTGTCCGGGGCAGCTTGGGGGGAGACGCCCATCCCAAACTCGACGGTTTCAACGCCGTTCTTGGTCAAGTCTTCGAGAGAACCGGCCTCGTAGCTGATATGAAGGCAATTTTCGTCACTGCTGTAGGGTTTGGACACGGAGGCTTTGACGGGGATGTTTTTGGCCGCACAGTAGGCGATCATTTCGGAACGGCCTGGGAAGGCCTTGCGGAACTCGGGCATTCGCCAGGGGGCAATCAGCTTGACTTCGGGATTTAGGGCCTCTGCCGCCAACTGAAAGCGACATTGGTCGTTGCCTTTTCCGGTCGCGCCATGAGCATAGGCATCGGCTTTCACTTCCCGCGCGACCTGCAAGCAGACTTTGGAAATAATCGGCCTCGCAATACTGGTCCCCAACAAGTAGATGCCCTCGTACTTCGCTTGCCATTGCAGGCATGGAAACGCGAAGTCGCGTACCATCTCTTCACGCGCATCGACAATCCGAGCTGAAGCGGCCCCGATGTCTTGAGCCTTTTTCAGAATGGCAGCCCGATCTTCGCAAGGTTGTCCTAAGTCAACGTAAACTGCATGAACCGTATATCCCTTGTCCATCAACCAACCGAGAATGACGGAAGTGTCCAGACCACCGGAATAGGCCAAAACGCAACTGGGCATCAGCTAAAACTCCACAGGATAGTTTCTCGGTGAACATTGTTCGGGGCAACCGTAGCACGCGGCCGAGATTGGGCTACCTAAAGTACCAGAATGCTACCGAGCTTGAACAGGCGACTTGCGGGTGAAGAAAAAACTCGAAACACTTGCCACAAACCCCAGAATTGCCGTGATGCCAAATCCGACCATGTAGCGATAGATGTCGTCCATTTCATCCAACAAGACTCGGATTTTGAAGGGTTTCCATTCGCTGAGATTTTCTTTGAGCCCCCCCCGCCACTCATTCCAGAGTTGTTCGACCGACAGTGTCGCCGCACGCGCTTCGAACTGAGTCAAATCCGAGTAATCGGGCATCTCCTTGTTGGGAAGGTGGGCGATGGAATTGGCCACCTCCGTGTAAGGGATCATGTAGCTCCGGTACGACACAAAGAATCCTGCTAGCCCAATCGCGAGCAGGGCAAAGCCGCCGGAAAAAAGCAGGCCACTTTCCGTTGTCCACCGCCGTTTGTAGGTGGTCAGGCGGGCCTCGCTGGGCACCGGCGTCAAATTCCGAATGGCACCGAGCTTCGGGGCGGTCATCTCATGCCCGCAGTGCGGACACGCCAACGCCCGACCAGCCATCGTTACCGATACCGGAATAATTTGACCACAATTTTCACAAGGAAGCTGATATTGGCTCATAACCCGTAGTCTACTCGATTCAGGGCGTCTGGACAGGGTTATTTAAGACACGAATGAGTAACAGCAGGTGAACGCCAACCCAAGTGTCGAGTTCGAGTTGGGCGTTACCGAAATCAAAGCGTTCTGGCGAGTGGGCGGGCTGTTCCGGTTGATGGTGGGAACACCGGCATTTTCCCCCCAGAACGACTCAGTTCATTTCTGCCAATGGTCGGGTTTCAAATGTGTCGAGACCGAGACATAGCTCTGGGGCTCTTGCCAAAGTAATTTGCCGCTAGATTCCCGGACATCGTTTGTTAAAATGTCTCCACACTTGCCCACAGGCAGGCGCTGATTCGCATCTCTCGATTGGTGCGCCGCGGAGCGGCGTCATTGGAGCCCGCAACTCGGCGGCCGAAGCTAGAGGGAGTGATTCGATCGGACTGACGTAGGAAGCGGTCCTGTGGGGCGCTGCAAAACAGGCATTTTTATCCTATTTTCCGCGAACCGCTGTTTGAATTGGTGCGTAGTGAGAGTGCAGGGATGTGATGAAGATTTCGTGTGATTTGGCACTGGTCATTTGACGGGTGTTGAATCATTGTGTTTAGGTCAACAGAGAACAGGCATTGATTACCCACCCCGCACTCAGGTGCTGGTCGGCAAAGCTGGCCCAGTCGTAATTTTTTTCCAAAAGTTATGAACTTCGGATCATCCCTTAAATGTGTGATAAACTTGGGCGCACTTTTGCCAGCAAGCCAAAGCCGCGACAACCCAAAGTTGCCAGACTAAACCGGGGGAAAGAGGTGTTGGTTGCAAGTGGGTTGGTCGCAGGGTGTTGGGGAGCATGAATTTGCTGCCCAGAATAAAGACGGGAGTCGGGATCGCGGGGTTTGGAACACTGCAATCGCGGCACAAAGAAACATTTAGGAGTACCGAACTTGTACGACACGTTGTTGGACGAATTTGAAGACGACGGAACCCGAATTCGCATCGACGTCACTCCTTTTGACGATAGCGTCGCGGATGTGGATGTGGACGACACGGAGTTGACGACCGAAGACAATACCCCGGCCGAAGAACTGGCGTATGTCAATCCAGACAAGTTGCTGGAAGGATTTGAGGACGACGAGACCTGGTCGGATGACCCGGTCCGAATGTATTTGACACAGATGGGCGAAATTCCCCTGTTGACTCGTCAACAAGAGATCACCCTTGCCAAACGGATCGAAGTTTCTCGGCGGCAGTTTCGTACCCGATTGTTGGAAAACGACTATGTCATCCAATCGGCGTACACCATTTTGAAGCGAGTCCACGAGGGCGAATTGCCGTTCGATCGCACCATCCAGGTTTCAGTGACGGATCGGTTGGAAAAGGACCAGATTTTGGGCCGACTCCCGCGGAACCTCAAGACGCTGGAAATCTTGCTGAAGAAAAACCGGCACGATTTCATGATCGCGTTAAATCGCCGCCACCCAGAAGCCAAACGTCGCCAATCCTGGAAGGCCTTGTCGCGGCGTCGCCGTCGTGCGGTCCGTTTGATCGAAGAACTGGGTTTGCGGACCCAACGGATCGAAAGCATGATCGGTCCGGTAGAGCAATTCGCGAAGCGAGTAAATGAATTGGTGGCTCGGATTGGACTTTCCAAAAAGGAACGTCGCCCGGTCGCAGAACGCTTGCCGCTCTTGCGCGAATACCGAAACATCATGTTGACCATGCAGGAAACCGTGACCAGTCTCAACAGTCGCGTTGCCTACATTCGCGAAATTTACAGTGAATATCAACAAGCCAAACGCGAGTTGTCCGAAGGAAACTTGCGATTGGTGGTGTCGATCGCCAAGAAGTACCGCAATCGCGGCCTCAGCTTTTTGGACTTGATTCAAGAAGGCAACGCCGGCTTGATGCGAGCGGTCGATAAGTTCGAATATCGCCGTGGGTTCAAGTTCTGTACTTACGCAACTTGGTGGATCCGTCAAGCGATTACTCGCGCGGTTGCAGACCAAAGCCGCACGATCCGAATTCCGGTGCATATGGTGGAGACCATGTCTCGGGTCCGTGCCGTCTCGCGAAAATTACTCCAAGAACTTGGGCGCGAACCGTCCATCGAAGAAGTCGCGCGACGGGCCGAGGTGACGGTCGATGAAGCTCGGCGGGTACTCGCAATGAACCGGTATCCCATCAGTTTGGATCGACCAGTGGGCAACAGCGAAGACAGCCAGTTCGGCGATCTGCTGCCCGACGGCTCGGTGCTGCCGCCAGCCACCAACGCCGCTCAGGAAATGCTCCGCGGACGGATTGATCGGGTCTTGAAGAGCCTGTCCTATCGCGAGCGCGAGATCATCAAATTGCGATACGGACTTGGGGACGGTTACAGCTACACCTTGGAAGAGGTTGGGCACATCTTCAAGGTGACACGCGAACGTATTCGTCAGATCGAGGCGAAAGCCGTTCGCAAACTACAGCAACCAAGCCGGAGCCAAGACCTGGTCGGGTTCTTGGACTAGAACTCAACTCGGTCTGCCTCGGTCTGGGACTCGTAAAGCCATGAGAACGCGGAAGCGATGCCTCCGCGTTTTTTTGTTGGGTTAGATTTGTTGGGTTAGATTTGTCGAACTCGAGTTGCGCGAACGCGTTTACTTGGTTCGAACCGGCTGGGTCTTTGTTTGAAGCTCTTGCACAAGTGCTCGCAGGTTGTACTCGACATAGGGCTGGTCAGCAGCCGGTCCTTGATGACTGGCGTTGGCCACCTGCAAGAGCCCATCTTCGGGTACAAACAACACGTTGTGCAAATTGGAACTCATAGCGACCGGACGGCTCATCAACCACTGCGCCTTTTGCTTGTCGATTTTTCCGTAGGACTCTTGAACACGTGCACGAAGCATGGTCAATCGATCCCCAGCCGAAAGCAAAACCGTGTCTTTGATACCTTCGCCCAGCAACGGGTGACCTTGCCCAGGATAAACAAACTCGATCTTTTCCGGAGTCGCCGCGACACCGACCGCCGAACGATCCTTACCGTCCGCGAATACATAGTAGTACTCGCAGGTTCGCGGGTTGTTGGACCACAAGTCGATAACATCTTGCAACGTATGACATTCCTCCAAGCCGCGCCGCATCAACGTCGCCATCGGCACGCCATCCCATTGCCCTTCACCGCGCCCACCCATCTCGCCCAACGAGACCTGTTCATGGTTCATCCCGCTTACGCTGCCAATGAAGCCCGCGTACCCGACGGTCACGAATGGGATCTTGCCATCAACCGCAATCACAAAAGTCGTGGCCGCGTCTTGCAGACCAATCATCGTCATGTAGTCCAACACGCGTCCGTGGTACAGCTTGCCATCCAAGGTCGCGTCACCAAATACGGCGAACCCCGAACAATGGAATAGCTCGGGAAACACGTTGAGCACTTCCATGGTCTCGGCGGAGATTTCCAAACTGTTCGCGAGCGCCCGTGTTTCAATCAGGTGGTCTTCCGGGATGTGCGGGCGTAAACGAGCATAAGCCGCTTCTAAGTCTCGACGAAACCAACGTCCGGTTTGAATTGTCTGGACGGTGCCAAACGCATGTAAAACCGAGTCGATACAGGCCATGGATTGCGACTTTAGCAATTGGCCATGCGCAAAGCCGACTTGTTCGGGCGTCCCCGACAATAGAACGAGTCGTTGACCGTCGACCCATCGCAGTTCTCCGTTTTCCACTTGAGCCTCGGTTTGCCGCGGGTTCGTCAGCACTGGCGACGGCAGCAGGACCTCCAAAGCACGGCGCAGCCCGCGACTTAAGGTGCGCTCGAGCTCATCGCGATTCAAATCTTCGAGCCGCCAATCGGCCCACAGCTCTTCGCGCAGCTGGACTTCCGTCCGTGGAGCTTTGGGAACTGCAACTTGCATCGAGCCGTGCCATTCGCGATGTAGAACTTCATAAGACGTTTCAGTAATGGTTGAGACATTTTTTTGCACACGCAGTTCAGTTCCATCGCGACCGACCCAGGACAGCGGTTCGTCACTGGGTGCAAGTTCTAGCAGCGTCTTCAAGGCGCCGGCCAGCGCCTGGGGGTCGCCACAGAACACCATGGGAGCAAAAGTGGAGACAATCGAACCACGACTGATCAAACGCTCGGTAATTCCACGGAGCTGCAAGTGATCGGGGCCTATCAATTCGCCTTTGCCCAAGAAGACCACGCGATGCTTCGGCAAGGCCAAAGCCGTAAAGTCGCCATGTCGATAGATTCCCACCGCATATTCCGAGTGGTTTAGCTCCAACTCGAAGGCTTGGTCACCCCATTTCGCGAATCGCAGTTCCAGATTTTGACGACGACCATCCACCGGGCCAGCGATGGAGCCGGACAACTCAAAGCTTTCGCTCGCACCTGATAGCACTTCGAGCAGCGGCGCAAACGACTCGGCAAAATCCGCCGAGTCACGATTCACGCGCCCGCCGGAAAAGCGGTCATCATTCGCCACCGCCCGAATAGATGGGGTGTCAACCAACACAACGCCGCACGTCCAACCGGCGATTAAAAGAATCAACCAACGGCGTCGAGAACGCAGGAATTTGAACATGGCGATATCTCACTTCGAAAGGGGAAAATGCAAGTCGCGAACGCAAACCTAAGTCGTGACTTGGATGCCCTGCAAACGCTCTTGCAGATGCAGCAGTTGGGCATCGCATGTCATGTTGATTTCAAGCGGTGTTACCGTGATGTGGCCCTGACGCAGCGCGAAAACATCGGTCGGGGGTTCGGGTTGTTCCGGCAAAAGATCGTGCGTCGCCCAGTAGTATCGCCGATTTTTCGGGCAGTGTCCCGAATTGAATTCGATCCCGTTGCGACGACTTTCCATCGGCACCACGCTGACCGGGCAGGGCTGGTGCAAGGCGATTGTGGGGACGTTGATATTGTAAATCACGTGGGATGGGGCCTGTCGTGACGCAACCGGTTTTTCCAAGTCGTCCAACCGACCTGCGAGGATTGATTGCATGACAGGCCAGAGAACGTTCATGGCCTGTTCGTAGGGAGCATCGTCTTGGTACTCCAGCGACAAAGCGAAACTCACGATACCGGAAACCGCGGCCTCGAAGGCGCCGCCTACCGTCCCCGAGTAATGAATGTTGATTCCCGCATTCAGACCACCATTGATTCCACTAATCACCACGTCGGGTCGCCAAGGGCAGAGTTCATACAACGCCAACTTGACGCAGTCCACCGGTGTGCCATCGACTGCATAGCCGCGAAATCTCAAACCATCGTAAGCCTTGGTTGCGAACAGTGGAGTCAAAAACGTAATCGAGCGACTGACGCCACTTTGTTCTCCAGATGGGGCGGCGACAAAGACCTCGTGACCTAAGTCCAACAAGAAATACTCGACGGCGCGCAGACCCGCCGCGTTGACACCGTCATCATTCGTCAATAGAAACTTCATTCGCTCTTCCAATAGCTCGGCCCCACACCGCACTATTGTGTCGCAAATGATCTCCTCTAGCTAGGGCTTTGGCCCTTTACTTGGGCAGTGCCCCTTTGAACAGCGAGGGAAAAATCTCTGACGTCGAGAACTGTTCTTTCTTCATTAAGGGCAACAGAGGCGAAAAGTCGTCGGTCCAACGAATCTCGGTCTCTTGTCGCGGAAACTTTCGGGTAGCCGATTGCACGACGGGATGCGCCAGGAACATCTCGTTCTTGGTCAAAATCACCCAAGTGGAACTATCCTGGAACCGCTGGTCGGGTTCGTCGCGATTCGGTGTGTACGAGAAATAAAGCGCGGGAATAGCCAGGTCGCTCGCTTGACGCTCCAGCAGGGGGGCTAAGTCGATAAAACGATTCGAAACATGAATTGCCAAGAAGCCGTCTGGGCGAATTCTGTCCAAATAGACCTTCATCGCTTCGGTAGTCAATAAGTGCTTGGGAATGGAGTCACTGGAGAAAGCGTCTGCGACCAGAATATCGTACAACGGCTCTTTATTCTCCGTTTCACGTTCTAATTGAACCCGGGCATCACCCAATACGACGTCGTTCTTTGCTTTGGCCTTGCTCAGATAAGTAAAATGCGCCTGGGCCACCGCTACTACTTTCGGGTCGATCTCAAAGAAACGCACGGTGTCGGATTCGCGACCCCAAGTGACCATCGTGCCCGTTCCGAGACCAATCGTGGCGATCCGCAGCGTCGTTTCTGTCGGCGTGCCCGCTTCCGTTCCGGCCTCGCCCTCTTCGCCCAAATCGTTTTGCAAGAATCGCATCGCTAGTCCCAAGCCGCAACCAGGACTGTAATAACTGGTGGGACGGTGGCTCCACTCGGGATCGTTGACTTGAAAGCCGTGCATCGTCTTGCCATGGCTAAGCGAGAATCGATCGGAGCGCCTTTCGACTTTCAATACTCCATATTCATTGCGATACTGCGCTACGACCGTGCTCGATGTGTTGTCCTTCAACATCTTGATGGCCGCAAATCCAACACCTCCGGCCGCACCCAGGCCAGCGACGATGCTCAGCCAAGCTCCGGCCAATTTCATCAAGTCGCGTTTTTTGCTGAGATATTCGCGGTAGCCGTCTACAAATACGAAGGGCAGTCCGAGGATTACGATCAAGATCAAGCTCAGGTGGAACTCATAATAATCCTTAAATACATAAGGCGCAATCAACGCGACCAAAAGTCCGCCGGCTGCGCCACCGACGGAGATACACAAGTAGAATGCCGTCAAGCGCGAGGTGTCGGGCTTTAATCGGGCCAACTCTCCATGGCAAATCATCGCCGCCGAAAAGAGAACACCATTGTATGCCAAGATTTGCCACACGAAGTTCGCGTGCAATCCTTGGTCGAACACAAAGCACGCAAACAGAGCGGATCCACACAGCAAGACAAAGAACACGGGTCGTATATACAGTTGCTCGTATTCAAAGCACACGATGAAGCTGATCAAATAAAGTGCCAGCGGCACGATCCAGAGAAACGGGTGGGCGCCAACTTCTTGCGTCAAGAAACTGGTCGTGGCCAATAACTGGACCGAAGCCAACATCGGCAATACCAACCATAACATGACCGCCCAACGACCGAAACGCAGAGTACCTGAATTAACGGCATCGGCACCACTCACGGGCTGGGCATCGCGCGCCGTATCGGAGGCGTCTGTTCCTTTGGCCACCGAATCGCCAAGGCGTTGAAAGCGGTAGCCACAAGCCGCCACCAACAACACATACAAGACCATCCCACCGGACCAATACCACGACTGCTCATCCAGAGTTAAGTAACTTTCAATGACCAGAGGAAAACCCAACAACGCCAACAATGAACCAAAATTCGAAAGTGCAAACAAACGGTAGGGGGAGTGTTGCGGGTGAGACAAGCTTTGCCACCTCTGAATCAGAGGTCCTGTGGTCGCCAAAACGACATAAGGAATGCCAATCGTACCCGCCAGTAACCCCAACACCCGCCAATTGGGATACAACCCGTCTTCTGGTTTCCATTCCAATCCTGGACGAATTGGTAAAAACAACACGGCCAATGCCAACACGATCAAGTGCAATAGCCACTGTCGGGTCGGTGACAATCGCTGTGTCAGTTGATGCGAGTAAGCATAACCCAGCACCAAGCCCGACTGAAAAAACAACATGCAAGTCGTCCAAACCAACGACGATCCTCCAAACCATGGCAGGATGAACTGGGCCATCATGGGTTGAACCAAGAACAATAAAAACGCGCCCAAGAAAATGCTAAAGCAATAAAGAAGCAAGGGTAATAACTCCTAATCAGAAGCTCATCAATGACGATCACAGGCCGGGAAGAAGATCAGGGTTCACCTGAAGCAGCTTTTCCAGATCTTGAATACTTTCGAGTGGTTTACGCCAATCATACCAAGTCTGAATCATAGGTGGTTCGCCTTGGTACTGAGGTCCGGTTTGATTGGCAAAGCAAGTAACTTTCAAAGCGACCACTTGTTTCCCCTCTCGGTGGGTCGCATTCCACTGCATCAGTTTGTATTCGGCGACCCTTTGTTGCAAGTCCGCCAAGCCGTACCCGAGCATGTTGTCATGCAACTTTCGCCAGTGATGGCCGGAAATCGCAGCCAAACCTGAAGCCGGGCGGTCGTAACTGACGGGTTCCAATCGCAGCAAGTCCATTCGCACGCCATCTTCCAATGTCCCGTCGTAAACGAACCATGGACTGTGCCACGGCGGCACACCAAACATCTGAAAATGCTGACCCGTGCCAGTCACGGCACCGACCCAACGAAGTCCGGCGGGCATCGCTAGTGAAAACAGCTCGCGAGGCGATTTGTATTGAACGAATTGTTCCTTGGTCAGGTTCAGTCGCTGGCGAAGATCCCCGTCGTAACCCACCGGAATATTTGCCGTGTTCCACAGGACAATATAGAAAACCATGATCCCCGCGCAGGATTGTCCCAAGAGTCGCAAGCCGCCACTCCAGTCTCGGCCCATAGCCTGGGCTGTCATGGTAGGAGTGCCGCGATCGATTTCACTTGATTCGAGCCAAGCCGCATATTCACTCTGGCGATCGAAACGGTTGAAAAACGCGGCCGGGAACAGGGGTAGCCAGCCCACCATCGAGATATAGGGAAACAAACCGATCTCCATCGTCGCGGCAATCGATAAATGCAGCGCGTAATAGACCGCGACATTTGCGACGCGCCACCATGTATTGCGCCACGGGAGCAACAACCCGACGATCAATACGATCTCGGCAAACAGCGTGGCCCAAGTGATCAGTTTCAACAACAGTGGATATTGCAGGAATATACTCGACCATGGTCGGGCATACAAATCCAAACGGAAGACATACTCCATGGCGTCGCCTTCCCACCAATGCACGTTCCACTTGGCGATTCCAGCGAAAAAATACATGCAAAACAATTGGACGATCAGCCCCGCTGTTCCAGCGGTCAAGACCCTTTGCGGCGATGACGGCTCGTCAGAAGTTGCGCCCGACCGTTGCTGAAAGTTCCAAGCATCGACGGACCACCACGCACCCAGCGGCGCGAACATCGAGAAAAACAAGAGACCGCGAAGTAAGGTGTCGCCGCTGCTGAGAATCACGGGACAGCGCATATGGAGCGACACAACCAACACCCAGCACACGCACGTCATCCACCATGTGCGCCACCCAACGATTAGCCCGAACGCCGCCAAGCTTAATACCACCATCAGCAATTGCTGCCACCACAAATCGCCCGATAAGAAGTTCAGCGACCAGACATACTGGGCAACAGGGCCATAATCGAGCTCTAACAATCGACTTGCCGTACCGCGGTCCACCGGTCCAGTATCGGTCAAGAAGGCTTCCAGGTAGGGCCAGCGCAGCCCCACATCCAACAAAATGACCAACCCCAGGCCCACACGGAACACCGCCAGGGCACGTGGGTCGCAGCCGAAAACTTGCAACAGAACTCGCCGCCACCACCGCGGAGGCTTGTTTTCGTACATCGAAGTCACTCAAAGAGCCAGCAGAGTCGCCCCGCGACGATTGGCACACGCCAAGCTATCATCGGCAAATTCCCAGTGAAAGTCCCTCGGATCGACGGTTTCTAAACAGAATGTCACGGCTGCCGAGATCCACCCAGCCCTTGTAAAAGTTACTGTCGTTTCGATCGGTAGCGGGCCTGGTCGCAGCCGTTCCCATGGTCCGATGTTCGCATGTCACACTGTTTCAGAGCGTTCCCACGATCCGATGTTCCCGATTCAATTGGTTGTGGACCGTTCCGGCAGTCCAATTCCCTTTCCAATCGTTATCCCCCTCCCCAACGCTAGGCAGCATCTCTTTCCGAAGAGCAGAGTCCCGCTTGGGCCGAAACAGCCCTAGCCGGTATGCGCAAGCCACCGGTTAAATTGACCTCTCCTCCCTGCCTGAAAGGCCGACGTATGTGCCGGGCCCACGGATTCGAAAGTGCTTAACAGCGTTGCCCCCGCAACCCGTTTCGTGGCTTTTACCGACGTGACGGTCGTTGTCGTACGCACAACATTCGAAAAGCGATTTCGTTGCTTGACAGCCGAAGGGGTCAGGTCTATTATGGTCAAAGTGTAGCCAATGCTACACTTTGAAAGTCGCTGGATTGAAATTGGTTCACGTGAGACTTCATTTCTAGGAAATAAAGATGTCCAACCTGATTCGTCCTCGTGGTTTGAGTTCCGTTCCGCGTATGGGTTTCACCCTGGTCGAGTTGCTGGTCGTGATCGCGATCATCGGAGTATTGATGGGCCTGTTACTGCCGGCGGTCCAGCAGGCTCGCGCGGCGGCCTACCGCATGTCCAGCGCGAACCAATTGAAGCAGATTGGGCTCGCGTTGGCCAACTACGAATCGGCGCGAGGCCGTTTTCCGGCAGGCTATACATCGGATCCCGTGCGTTTTACTCCTCATGCGGCGACGCTGGATGCGGGACCGGGTTGGGCTTGGGGAACCATGATCTTGCCATATTTGGAGCAGGGTGGGCTTTACGACCAACTCAATTTGGCTCTGCCGTGTTGGGCGCCGGAGAATGCGGCAGCGGTTCGCATTCGTGTTTCTTCATTTATCAGCGCGGGCGCGGATGGTGATTTGGAGGCGATTCAAGTTGCGAATTCAAGTGGCACAGTGCTAGGGGTCTTTGGCCGCTCGCATTTCCTTGCGAACGTGGGACAAGACGAGCCCTGGGGGTATTCGCCGCCGGTGGCCGATTGGAAGTCCATTTCCACCAGCCGCTTTCTTGGTCCGTTTTATCGAAATTCCAAAACGCGAGTCGCAGAGGTCCGCGATGGATTGAGTAATACTGTTTTCGTGGGAGAGCACACTTCGATCTCGAACAAGACTTGGGTTGGTGTCATCCCGGGAACCGAATCGTGCCCTGTCGACACCAATCGTTTCCCGCTGACCGAATGCGATGAAGCCGCCACGTTCGTTTTGGCGCACTCCGGACCGGCAGCTACCGAGCCGGGCGTTGTCCATCCACCTGGTTATCCGACGGCCCATGTATGCCAGTTTTTTTCACCATGGCAGGGCGCGAATATTTTGTTTGGAGATGGCAGCACGCGATTTGTCGCTAACGATGTGAATCCCGATGTTTGGGCTGCCGTGAGCAGCATGGCCGGTGGCGAGACATTGAATATTGAGTTCTAGAATATTGCATTCTACGCGAAGAAAGAACCGTTCTTGAGCCATGAATCAAAACAACGCATTTAGACTTGGGTTGCTGTTCGTCGTTGTGATCGCTTTGGTTTGGGTGTGGATGCCGCGCACGAAGTATCCCAAGGTCACGTCCCACGAAAGCGACCGCATTCTTCGTATGTTAAGTACCGCTTGCGGGAGCAGTAGCTCTGAGCGATTGCAGGTCGTGAAAGAGGAGTTGGCGAAACTGCAACTGCCTCCCGAAGAATTGAAGGCTTTTCAAGAAATCATCTCGATGGCCGATGAAGGTCGTTGGAAGCAAGCTCAAAAGGCCAGCTTGGCGATGGCGTCCGATCAAGTTAATTGAAGTACTTGAGTTGTAATTCGGTCGATGATGAACGGATCGAGCTACAGAAAAGGATCGCGAATCTCGACGGGTGCGCCATTGTTGCTAGGCACTTGAACTTCGTTGGCTTTCTTGATCATAAAAACGACAGCCGTGATCGCGACACCGGACAGTACCAAAACAAAAATCAAGATTGCCAGAAACAAAAAAGTTGAATTGTGACGGCGGTTTTTGTGTTCAAGCGGAGCATGTGTCTCTGCGAAAACACCGGGCGTTCCACCACGCGACGTGGCCGATGGTGCCGATGGATTTGACGACATGGGATGCGGGCCGGATCTTTGGATCGGTTGGGCCGCTGGGATTTGGTTCGGCAATGTTGGTTGAACGCCATTGGTTCGCGGTTCAAACCAATGTGGAAACACGTCATTTGCTTGGCGCCAGTGGGCCCATCCCTCGCGCCACACATAACAATCACGTGAGACTCGCCCTTCTTGTAACCAAGTTCGCATGACGCTGCCGACCGCGGGACCATATTGGCCTCCGGCTCGATTCCGCACGTACCATACGGCTTCGGGGGCATCGGCGATCCAATCGAAGTAAGGCTTGGGGGAAGGCGCTAATTCGACTTGGGGTCGATCCAACAGGAACGAATTCGGATCCAAGTCTTCGAACGCCGTGGAGGTTGGATTCGTCGTGGATCGGCCAGTCGCGACCGTTGGGAGTCTGCCCGCATTCGCTGCCCCCCCACCCGAATTGGAGGCCCGTCGGCCTTGGGGCTCGGAAAGGATGTTGGTTGCCGCAGCGACTTCCGCAATGGGAGCAACCGGGATCGAATCGTGACCATCGCCGACAGGAATTTCCACGCGACCTTTGCAATGCGGACACAGCCCGCGCCTGCCCGCCAAGTTTGCCTTGACGTTGAGCCCCTTTCCGCAATGTGGACAATTGAATTTGATGCCCATGGAGTTACTCGAAAGACCGTGGCTAGAAACCTCCCTTATTCTTGATTCCCAGCTCAGCTCCGTCCAGTCGCCAAGGGGGTTCATCCGATCAAAAACATGGAACCGCCCGGCACCGTCCGTTCCACGAGGCCCTGTCGAATCGTCAAATTCCGGCATTCCACGACAAATAAGTCAGTACCAGCACTTGAGTCCACCGTGTCGTGGCCGGTTCCCGAGGTCCAATAATCTGTTTAGATTGCCGTGGGCCGTTTCCGCGGTTCAGCTCTCCCGTGCTTGAGAACCTCGATGTCGTTCACCACGATCACCACCAACCCTTGCATGATCGCCGACTCTCATCACACAATACTGCCGCCTTCGTGCCCCAACCTCCTCCGACGATTGTCCAGGGTGAAAAGCAACATGACACAACTTCGACTTGCCAATGGCGATCAACTTCCGGCTTTGGGTTTAGGCACTTGGAAAGCGGAGCCCGGGGTCGTCGGCCAAGCTGTTCAAGCCGCGGTTCGGCTGGGGTATCGTCACATCGACTGTGCCAAAATTTATGGCAATGAGGCGGAAATTGGTGCGGCGTTGGCGACAATGTTTGCCAACGGAGAAATCCGCCGCGAAGAGCTATGGATCACATCGAAACTATGGAACGACGCCCATCGGCCGGAGCATGTCTTGCCGACGCTGCAGAAAACGTTGGCTGATCTGCAGCTCGATTACTTGGACTTGTACCTCATTCACTGGCCGGTCGCGTTTCGGCATGGGGTGTTGTACCCCGAGCAAGCCTCGGACACCGTCCCGCTGTCCGAGTTGCCGCTCGTCGAGACTTGGAGCGCGATGCAGGGGGTGCAAACACGAGGCTTAACCAAACATATCGGGGTTGCCAATTTCACTCGGCATAAGTTGCGAAGGCTGATCGAGCAGGGTGGTCAAGTCCCAGAAGTCAACCAACTGGAACTGCATCCCTATTTGCAACAGTGGCCGATGCTCGAGTTTTGTCAGCAGAATCGCATCTTGTTGACTGGTTATGCTCCGCTGGGATCTGCGGGAAGACCCGAGCACTTGAAGCCCGCCGACGAACCGGTGTTACTGCAAGACCCAGTGATTGTGTCCATTGCAGCACGGCTCGGCGTGACCCCGGCGCAGGTGTTGATCCAGTGGGGGATCTCGCGGGGCGTGTCTGTGATTCCCAAATCGGTGCGACCGGAACGGTTGGCTGAAAACTTCGCAGCAACGCAGGTTCAATTGAGCGAAGAGGACACGCTGCAGATCAAGAGTTTGGAACGACATCGTCGCTACTTTACGGGCCAGTTTTGGACTTTCCCGGAACACCATTACACGCCAGAAACACTGTGGGACGGCGAGAATTGATTCCAGCCATTTCGATGCGGCCATCCTAGCAGCGGCGATCAACCAGATTAAAAATGTGGCACCTCTTTCTTACCCGAATGAGGAACAGGGTGTTGGTTAATGATAAAGGACCCCAGATGAGCGTATCCGATCCAACGGTATCCCATGGAGTCGAGTTGATTCAAACTCGCACTGTGAATCTGCGACAGCAATTGCTGAATCATGAGGTCTACGAACACTTGAACACGGTGTCGGCTCTCCGCTGCTTTATGGAACACCACGTGTTCGCTGTTTTTGATTTCATGTCGCTGCTCAAGTCTTTGCAGCGCCGATTGACATCGGTCAGTGTACCATGGGTACCCCCGAGTCACTCGTTGGGTGCGCGACTGATCAATGAGATTGTGTTGGGCGAAGAATCGGATGAGGATGGTACGGGTCGTTACGCTAGTCATTTCGAATTGTATCGTCAGTCGATGATCGAGATCGGAGCGCGGACCGACGTCATCGATCGATTCGTCGACGATTTGCGGCAAGGCCATTCATGGACTCAGGCCTTGCAACGACCGGAAATTCCGCAGGGTGTCCGTTCGTTTGTCTCGGCGACCTTTGCCGTAATCGACGCCAATGACTTGATCGCACTCACTGCGAACTTTACATTTGGCCGCGAAGATCTGCTGCCAGCGGTATTTCATCAAATCGTCAATGAGTTGGATGAATCCAGTGGCTGTTTGAGCCGCTTCCAGTATTACTTGCAAAGACACATCGATGTGGATGGCGATCATCATGGTCCCTTGGCGCATCGATTGATAGCGATACTTTGCGGAGATCAGCCACAGGCTTGGGAAAAGGCCGCTCAAGCATCCATAGCGGCTTTAGAGGCTCGTGTCCAATTGTGGGACTGTATTGCGGAGGCGATTCGCAGGCTTCCGCGACAACACCAGTAAAATCGCGTGCCGGTAGAATCAAAATCCTGCCAACACCAACGAGGATTTTAGTTCGCCATTTCGTCGGGCTTTGATCCGCACGTAGGGTGCGATGTAAGCGGACCGGTGCGCTAGGCTTCCGGGTTCGGCGTCTAAATCCGCATGAAATGGCTCGACCAGGTCTTCTATCACGAATCCTGAACGACACAAATCTCCGATCAACTGTTCCCAGCGATGGACAAACTCTTGGGCGCCCGGCTCACGCAGGTGCGTGCGTTGCGGCACTGGCGCGACCGATCGGCCGCTGTAGTAATCGTGTTGCATTACATAACCACCACAAGCTCCGACATGATCGCCCACGGCGGTCGGGTTCCAGCTCAACGAAGTTTGTAAACTTGCCGGTTGTTTGTGTTGGCTTACGTAGAGTCCCCCGGGGCGCAGCACGCGCGCGATCTGCCGGTAGACGCGCGCGATGTCCCGCACGTAGCAAGTACTGACGGGTTGGATCACCAGATCAAATTCGTGCTGTCGAAACATCGACAGGTCGCTCATGGTGCCTTGGACGACACGGAGCGAAATCCGGCGCTGAGTAGCGACTTCGCGATCCAGTTCCAACATGGCATCACTGATGTCGAGTACCGTGACTTCGCCGCCTGCCGCCGCGTACAACGGGCCATGCCGCCCACCGCCGGCTGCCAAGCACAAGACTCGTTGGCCCGCGATCGAACCACCCAACCACCCGAGACCATCGACGGTGCCCAGCGGATCGACAAAGCTGGCGTCCTCGGCGGCAGTGGTGAAACAGCTTTTATGATCCACTAGTCGATTCCAAGCCTGACGATTATGCGCTTCAACGGGATCTTCAGGCAACATGGATGCTCCTACGGTGCAGACGATGACAAGCAGCTCAACCGACGGAAATCGTTTGCGCCGAGGTCTCGAAGGTCGTGGTTGGGGTGAACTCCCGACACTTTAGTTGTGGTGTGTTCGGAGTTGCGCAGGCCCGGTTTGTGTGCAGCCCCGACAGTGATCCAATGGTATCGCAGTATTCATCGCTCGACTAGCGTTGAACTGCTAGCGAATTCAGTCATTGCTCTTGGTGGAAAGAATCGCGATTGTTATGGTCCGCCGTTGATTTGCGGAGCCCGCGGTCCACCGGGTCGCGGGCAGCCATATTAATGAGACTTGGGGTTGGATCCGGTTGCAGGAAGCACGAACATGAAACTTCTCAAGCATTTGAAGTTCTGGAAGCGAGCCAATAAACCGCCGCGGCCAATCCACCCTGTAAACCTCGTCGTGATCTCGCATGAAGCATCGCGGACGGGGGCTCCGAAGATCATTGCACAGCTTCTGGAGTATTTCAAACAGCACTACAACCTGAATCGTTACTCCTTGCTGCATAATCCAGGGCCAATTTACCGCGAGTTTGGCACGCGGTCGCATGTGACTTGTTTGAACCTGAAGCGACAGGCTTCTTGGAAATTGAACTGGGCGATTCAACGATTCGTCAATCAATTGGATCGCCGCAAACCAACGCTGGTGTTGTGCAACTCGATGGAGTCTCGCTTCATGGCTCAGGCTTTGCAACGCTACAAATTGCCAACCATCTATTTGGTTCACGAACTACCTTCCAGCTACTCGGCGGAAGATTATCAATCCGTGTACGAGTTGAGCGAAAAGGTTATTTTTCCCGCCGAGATTGTGCGGCGCTCGGCCAACCAAACGGCGGCAATACCGCCAAACAAAGGAGTCATCTACCCTCAAGGTCTGTTGGACGAATCCTTCGGTTCGAGATTCGCTCGTGAGTCAGCCCGTCGTGAGATTTGCGAAGAGTTTGGTTTGCCGCAGGACGCGGTGATTCTCTTGGGCTGCGGCACTTTGGATATGCGAAAGGGCATCGATCATTTCGCGAACATCGCCCGCACTTGGCACAGCAAACCGCGAGGAACGCAGCGTCCGGTCCACTTTGTCTGGATCGGCGGAGGCTACGCAGGCCGCCACTCGACCAAGCATTTTGTCGATTTGGATCTGGGGTATTCTCCGGCGAAAGAGTTTGTTCACTTTGTGGGCGAACGTGAAAGTGTGGAGAAGTACTTTGTGGGTGGCGATGGATTCTTGATGACTTCCCGAGTCGATCCGTTTCCGTGTGTCATTCATGAAGCGATGGCGGCGGAGATTCCGATCATTGCGTTTGATCAAGCGGGAGGAGCACCGGAAGCGATCCGCGGTGACGCTGGATTTGTTGTTCCCTTCGGGGATTATGCGGCGGTTGAGCGGATCATCGAGCAGGTGGTTCACAACCCGTCGGCGTATGACGAAGTTCGGCGTGCAGCCGCGACCCGAGTCAGGACCGAGTATCGCTTTGTGGACTATGCCGAGCGTGTGGCTCGGTTGGGTGCGGAAATAGTGCCTGAACTGGCCACCTGTCTCAAGCGTCCCATCAACGTTACCAAGAACCCGGTGGACGATTCCCCCGCGATTGACCGGCCCACGACCCTAGCGTTTCCGGCTGCCGCACCCCAAGTTCGTCGAGCCGCGTAGCACTTCGAATTGACGCTTTGTCGTCGAACAAGGTGAGCCGGTATTTATTGGCTGACGGGTTTGTTCGGAATATTGGAACTTCATCCGCCTCGCAGCGCGGTTGCCCGTTCGCAACCATTGACAGTTTCACCATCGATGGCCATAATCCCACGACCACAGCGCCCCCTTCGTCTAGTGGCCCAGGACCTCGGATTCTCAGTCCGGTTACAGGGGTTCGAATCCCCTAGGGGGTATCAGGTAGCCCTTGGAAACAAGGGCTTTTTTGTTTTCTTCGCGAATATCTCGCTTGTGCTTCAGGCCGTTTTCGCTGGAATTCGGTAGATCCTGCAAAGTTGTCTCCACGTTGTTGCCTGCACCTCAGTCGATGAGTTGAGTATCGTCAGCAGGTAAAGACCAGCAGATTCCAAACTTGTTTGTACTGGCGGGCAATGTCCCTTCTGAAAGAACACTCTGCCAAAGCCTGTCGCTCATTTGGCAGGCTATTCTCGGGCCAACGTGAATTGCATGAATTCGATCTTCGAGTTGTTCGTATACCAGGCATGGCCACGCTGGTATTGTTTAATTGGTTGGGCGGCTTTCGGGCACCAATTCACTTTTGTTCCCCTACGAGGAAAGAAAGCGACTCAAGCCTTCGGAGCGGCCTGGGCTTAGGTTCTCCCTTTGTTGCTTGTAGGCGCCAACTAGCGTCCGTTTTTGAACGGCGTTTCGCTTAGCCACTGGTCGAAACCACGATCGAATTGGCCTTGGGTCATCACGGAGTCGAAGCCGGCGTGGTTGGCCGCTGCTAACCATGTTTCATGCACATGCGGACCATAAGCCAGGGTTCGCAAGAATCGGCCATTGCATGCCGCTTGAACTGCGGACAAGAGTGGTGGCAACTCGGTCGGGTCGGCGATGGCCTTGAGATCGACCAACAAGTAGACCGCATCCTCGGTGTGCCCAGAATCCGGTGGTAAGAGCACTGCGAGTTTGTTCACGCAGTCCTCAACGCTGCTGGCCATTTTCAAGGTCAACCCACGACGCTCGACCAACGGTCGCACTCGCGAGGAAAACATCAAGTCTCGCGTTAAGTAGATAACCATGATCGCCTTCTTGTTGGCAAAACTCTATCCGATTGGTGCCGAGCGAACCCAACCGTTTTTTCTGCACGTCGCACGAATCCAGAGAAGGCTCGGTACTTCGTCCCCAGTTTAGTCTCTCTCGCTTGCTCGCGGTACCTCGTGCTGGCATGCAAGCGAGGAAGTATGTTGATCAAATTGCTTAACATTATCTGAGCTTGAGAAGTCGCAATTTTGGTTCACAGGAGCTTCTCAGCGACTACCAGTTTAAGGATACTAACCGCCGACTTCGGCAACGACCGCTGTCCATTTTGTTTTGGATTCCGAGAGGCCCAACATGTTGGAAAATTCCAAGCACATTTACCTCAACAATGCTGCAACGACATGGCCGAAGCCAGAGATCGTGTATCAAACGGTTGACGATTGTTTTCGGCACTTGGCCAGTCCAGGACGTTCGGCAGGCGCTTCGGGTTCGGAAGGAGCAGCGATCATGCATGCTGCTCGGCAAGAAGTGGCGGCGTTTTTTAACTTGCCAGATGCCATGCAGTTGGTATTCATGCCTTCCTGTACTTATGCATTAAACTTGGCGATCTTGTGTCAGAGTTGGCGAGCGGACGACGAGATCGTGATGAGCTCCATGGAGCATCATGCGGTCTCGCGACCAGTTCGAAAGGTGGCACGGGATCATGGCGTACGCTTTTTTTGTGCGCCCTATCAACCCACAGCGCCGTTTGATTTGAACTTCTTGGAAGAACGCTTACGAGGTGGTCGAGTCAAGTTAGTGGCGTGTTCGATGGCTAGCAACTTGACGGGCGACATCATGCCGGTGCACGAGATTGGTCGGTTGTGTCGGCAGTACGGTGCCAAGTTTTTGTTGGACGCTGCACAGGCAGCCGGTGTGATACCGGTCGATGTGCAGGCGATTGGAGCCGACTTCTTGGCCTTTGCGGGGCACAAAGGTTTGTTTGGTCCCCCGGGCATTGGCGGATTGTATGTGGCGCCGGGAATCAACTTGACAACCTTGGCCGAAGGCGGGACCGGGAAGGACTCGGGGCTGCATGAAATGTCAGGTCGGTTCCCTTCGAATTTTGAAGTTGGAACTCACAACCTTTTGGGGATTTGCGGGCTAACGGCGGGCGTGCGTTGGATCAATCAAGTGACGTTGCCCGCCATACGAGAACGCGAGCATCGGCTGACCGAGTTATTTGTGGCGGGCCTCCAAGGTATTCCAGGCCTGCGGATCTACGGCAACCCCGACTTGTCCAAACGCACGGCGGTGGTGTCGTTGACTTGTTCCGGGCAGTGCACGCCGCATCAATTGGCCGATTGGCTGGCAACGGAACATGGTGTCGTTACGAGATCTGGATATCATTGCGCCCCGCTCGCCCATGAGACAATTGGCACATTGCCCGGAGAAGGAACGATTCGCTTCAGCATGGGATACCACAATTCCGAAGCAGAAATCTGCCACGTCGCGTCGTTAGTGGCGGAGTTTGTGGGAGTTTCCGAGTCTGTCAGCCAGCGTCGCTAGTGTTTGCTGGCTCATCGTCAAGGTTTTCAGTAGTCGTTTGACCTGAGACCAAAATTTGTAAATTCCGCAACATTCGGTTACAATGGCGGAGTTTCTGGGGTAGCTTCTCCGGGAGCGGCGAGCCGGAATTTTTGACTTTCCGAGCGGTTTTTTGGCCTAATTCGCCGAATGTTTTGGACTTGCCGTTAGTGAGCATGTGCTGGGGAGAGCCTATGTTGACGAAGCAAAGTGATCGCTTGTGTCTCGCCAATGGCTGGGGATGGGGCCGTTTGTTACTTGGTTGTTGCTGCCTCAGCGTAGTCGCGTTGGTCGGTTGCTTACCCCAAGAGCTAATTCAAAAATCGAAGGACAATCGACCGGACGACCCTTTGGCCGAGGCGCCTGCGGACGTGCGTCCAATACGGGTTCGCGAGAAGTCGAACAGCGCCCAAGTCGAGCGCCTCGATGCCCCACCCCCTGACGCGGGCGCCGCCGTGGTCCGGGGCGTCCCCAAAGGGAAAGAGCCGGAAGAACCGATGGTTGCCGGATCGGATCCTGCGGGCGTCTCGATGAGTGTTGGCCGCAATAACGAGGCTCGCGGCCCGGTTGGAACTGGAGCTCACGCGGAAATTCAGCGTTCTCAGCCCAAGTCGTCGGCGCCGTCCTCATCGACGCCACCGAACGCGAGTGGAAGCGGCTCGGTAGCAGGGGCCTCTGGGGCGGGCACGAAAAACAATGATCCGAATGCCGCCAAAATCGAGGTCTTCTTGCAAGGTTGGCTAAGCGCGGAACACCAAGAGGATTTAGAGTCGTGCTTGGTTCGCGGACGTGAGCCCACGACGTTTGAAGCCGATCGCTACTACGTGATCATTACAACAACCGGGGACCACTCGTACAATGTGACGGTGGATGTATACCACAGCGGAAAAATTCGCGTCTTCAAGTCGCAAAAACTGTATTGAACTTGAAGTTGTGGGCGTCTGTCGCGAACGATCGATTTCGCTCAGAATAGAGGCCGGGACGAGGTTCGCCAGATAAACCAACTTGGGCGCAGAAAGCAACCAAGGTGTGGCGAATCGATTCGCATTACGGACGGTCTTGATTCGCGTGTGGTGGAAGTGAACGAAATTGCTGAAATGAATTGCGGGAAAGAGCCTTCGCTGCTGATTTTTCCGCCCTACTATTTTCCCGCAGCTCCATCGCTCGAGGAATGGATCGTCGCGGTGGATGGTTTTGCGTGCCGACCAGGAAGCGAGAAGCGTCTGACGACCCGGTGGTCGATTGCCATGATGGGCAAGTTGATGCGAGCCAAACCGCACGAATTGCAAGACAGTGTATTTTTGGGCCGAGTGGCTCCGTTTATTGCGCGCGGCTTGAGAAATCTTGAAGTGCGCGTCCAGATTGGCCTGCGACGATTCACCTTGAGCAAACGGACGAACAGCCGTGGTGGGTTTCGCGGGCGAATCAAGTTGTCAGCCCCGGATCTGTGCCGAATCCTGGAAATTAACATTCCGGCTGGGGCAGTTCCTGGTCAAGTTTTAAATGCTAGGGATTGGCGTTTACCGATCCAGGTTTCCGTTGAACCGGAACTAGCTGCGACTCGTTCGTGCACAGCGGTGAAGATCCCGTGGCATGGTTGGTCGGTCATTTCGGACATTGATGATACGATCAAGGACACACAAGTTTCTCCACTACGTCAGTTATTAGCCAACACATTCTTGCGCGAATTTCGCACGGTCGACGGCATGGCCGAGTTGTACCGAGGTTGGGCGGAACAGGGGTGCCAATTTCATTACGTGTCCAGCAGTCCTTGGCAATTGTTGGACCCGCTGCAGAAGCTGTGCGACGAAAACCAATTTCCGCAGGGGACATTTCATCTGCGAACGTTTCGCTTAGGCACCGACTTGATGCGGAAGATGTTGCTATTGCGACAGCGCGGCAAGGCGATGGTCATCCACTCGTTATTGTCGTCTTTTCCGGAACGCAAATTTTTGTTGGTTGGCGATTCGGGCGAACGCGATCCCGAGATCTATTGTCGGGCCGCCAAACGATTTCCTCGGCAAGTGAAGGCCATTTACATTCGCAATGTCGATACCAAACGAATGACCCGCCAACGTTTGGCCAAGTTGACCGAAAAATTGAAGCCGGGATTGTGCCATGTCTTCAACGCAGCCGAAGAATTGAACGAACGATCCAAGCTCCAACTGTTGGAATAGAAGCGAAGTTATGAAACTATTGCGAGTGGCCGCCGGGGTTCTCAATCAGACCCCCATGGATTGGTCCGGCAATCTGCAGCGAGTCATTCAGGCGATTCAACAAGCCAAGAGCCACGGTGTCGCGATTCTCTGTCTGCCGGAAATGTGTTTGACGGGGTATGGATGTGAGGATGCATTTCTGGCCCCGCATGTTCAATCCCTTAGCATCCAACATTTGCAACGCGTGGCCACCGAGACTCGCGGCCTGGCCGTCGCCGTTGGATTGCCAGTGGCGCATGCCGGGGGTCTGTTCAACACCGTCGCGATGTTGGTGGATGGGCAGATTGTTGGCTTGGCCGCCAAACAGCATTTGGCCGGGGATGGACTGCATTACGAGCCGCGTTGGTTCAAACGCTGGCCAGCGTTCCAAAGTGTGATGATCGACATCGGCGGAAAAAATGTGCCGTTGGGTGACCTGATCTTTGACATCGGCGATTGCAAAGTCGGATTCGAAATCTGCGAGGATGCCTGGGTGGGTTCACGACCCGGCGCAGCGCTGGCGCAGCGAGGCGTGGATGTGATCTTGAACCCCAGTGCAAGTCACTTTGCCTTTGGCAAGCATGAGGTCCGGCGACGATTTGTGATTGAGGGATCCCGCGCCTTCCAAGTTAGCTATGTTTACGCGAACCTAGTGGGCAACGAGGCTGGGCGAACAATCTATGACGGGGACGCCATGATTGCCTCCGGCGGAAAGTTGTTGGCCATTGGGCGACGCTTTTCCTTTGCAGATGTGGAAGTGACGTCGGCACTGGTCGACCTCAAGTGGACTCGCATGCTGCGGTTGCAAACGGCGAGCTTTCAACCGCAGGTTCAGCCGCAAGGGACCAGTCGAACTGTCGAAGTCGATTTTCAATTGCCCGTGGCCGAGTTGATTCCAACGGGGACAGACCAGCCTCGCCCGACTCCGGCCACGTTGGCGGCATTGCATAACGTCGAGCTGTTGGCCGTTTCGTGCGATCTTTCGACCGATGTGAACGATTGCTCGACAACGGCGTCCCCGATGCCCGACGCGATGCTCGATACGTTGCCGACCAAAGAGCTGGAGTTCACGCACGCGGTTGCGTTAGGGCTATTTGATTATCTGCGCAAGTCTCGCTCGCGCGGCTTTGTTGTTTCTTTGAGTGGCGGGGCGGATTCGGCGGCGGTCACTTTGCTGACTTGGTTCTCGTGGTATTTAGCCGCACGACATTTGGGACTCGATGGCCTTTTGAAAAAGTCTCGCTACATACCGGCCGTTGCCGATTGTTTGACACAAGTGAAGGCGAATCGACCTGCCGAGATGTCCGAGAGAGAACTGGCTCGACTGTTGACGCATCACACGGTTTGGACGGTGTATCAAAAGACAGACAACAGTGGGTCGGTGACCGAGCAAGCCGCGCAGGAAATCGCCGATTGGGTGGGTGCTCGTCACGGAGTGTGGGACGTGCAGTCATTGGTCGATAAGTATCATGGTTTGGCCGAGAGCAGTTTGGGACGGCCACTTGATTGGCAGACCGACGACATTACTCTGCAGAATATTCAAGCGCGGACGCGATCGCCCGGGATTTGGATGTTGGCCAACCTGCATCAGGCTTTGTTGTTATCGACCAGCAACCGCAGCGAAGCCGCGGTCGGTTACGCGACGATGGATGGCGATACGTCGGGCGGTTTGGCGCCGATCGCCGGTATCGACAAGAACTTCTTACGGCATTGGTTGCGGTGGTTGGCAACCGAGGGACTGCCGGAACTGGGGCCAATCGTAGCTGTGGACGCCATCAATCGACAGCAACCGACGGCGGAGTTGCGACCGGCCCAGCAAGCCCAGACGGACGAAGGCGACTTGATGCCGTACGACTTGCTCGATACGGTCGAACGACTCGCAATTCGCGACAAGATGAGTCCCACTGAAGTGTTGGAGCATGTCGCGTTCCAGTTTTCTCAGTACAACCATGAATCTCTCAAGACCTGGGTGACACGTTTCTTTGTTTTGTTCAGTCGCAATCAATGGAAACGCGAGCGTTACGCGCCGAGTTTTCATTTGGATGACGAGAATCTTGATCCCAAGACCTGGTGCCGCTGGCCAATCCTCAGCGGTGGATTTGCTGAAGAGCTAAAAGAGATCGACCGCGCCAACCATGGTTAGGCGTGTCGAAGCATTGCGAGTAACCCAAGGGCGCTCCGGCACTCCGTTCCGATTGGCACGTTTCAGCGGTCGAACGACAAGCTCCGTGTACAAACAACCGCCACAGAGACCGCAACGCTTCCCGCCCGCAAGCTCAAACACAGCCTCAGCTCACAATCTCAAGCACGCCTCCCGCCAGCAATCTCAAGCACACCTCCTGTTCGCAATCTCGACCGCAGTTTCATCTCGCAAGCCAAGACATGGCCGCTGCCGAGCTTGTCTCGGTAGAGCCCCGGATTCACCACTACTCCGCCGCAACTGGACGCGCGCGACGCGGTCGAATGACAAGCTCCGTGTACAAACAACCGCCACAGAGACCGCAACACCTCGCGCCGACAATCTCAAATGCACCTCGCGCCCACAAGCTCAAACGCACCTCGCGCCCGCAAGCTCAAACATAGCCTCAGCCCACAATCTCAAACGCACCTCTCGCTCTCAATCTCAAACACAGTTTTCATCTCGCCAGCCAAGACGTGGCCGCTGCGGCTGGTAATAGATGACGGGTAAAAGATAAAAACCATCGGCAGGACACGACGATCGCGATGCCATGCACCGAACACCTCAACACTACCCCACTAAAAAATCTTTTACCCCACATCTTTTACCAACCCTTCCGCCACACCGCCGTTCATCTC
>JAEUIQ010000005.1 GCA_016794985.1 Planctomycetaceae bacterium
GTACTCCACCTCGACGATCGGCACCACGGGGCGGAGCACGGCATTCAAGAAATGGATGGTCAGCCGTGAATGCTTGGGATTCCCCAGCAGCATCTTGCAGACAAAATCAACCGTTGGATCAATGTCAATCATGAGTACCCCGCTGTTTGAATCACTCCGCCAAGTTAAAACTCGGAAAACAAGTGTAGCAAAAATCCGGTCGAGACGACATTGCCGACCAGGCCTCTTTCACAAATGAACGCTAATCAAGAAGTCGTTGGTAGCACTTCTAGCCGTGGGACGTGATGATCGAGTTCTGGCAGCAACTGCGAGCCGGGCGGGTCGACCGCAGTCGCTGGCCCGTGGCGTTGCAACACGCGATGGTGGGCACGACATGGTTCGACAAGTGGTTGTATCAAGCGATCTATTGGTACTTGATCGAACAGATTGCCGAGCGATTGAAGTCGGGTGAACTTCGCAATCCGAAGATCTACGAATTCAATCCCGACGCGGTGTACGATCCCAAACGGCATCGCCACAAACAATGTGACAAACACGAGCCGAAGATTCTTCCAACCGGCATTCCGCCACCAAGGAAAAAGACACCGAGGAAAATAACCTAACCAAACTGTGGCACCTTCAGCGACGGCTAAGATTCAACTTTCAGCAGCAATCAAAACCGCCTGCCTTACTACCGTTCTGCAACCACTTCAAGTTCAGCAACGCCAAAACAACTTCGTCGCCTGATGCATCCTCGATTTCGACCACAAATCGCACTGACATCCGAATTATACATTGACGCGAAGCCCAAGAATCGGCCCATCTTTCGGTTAGCGAACCACATGCCAATCAAAGCCAGCCTAGCGGCAGCTCCCGGTCTAATCATCCAAATCAGGCTTACTCATGGTTCTTTCTTGAACCACATCCTCTTGTTAAAGTCGCATATCGCGCATAATTGATACCACTCGTCACAGCTCAGAATCTTCACGATGTCCTCACTATTTAGCCTTGCGAATTCAAGGTTAGTGGCTCCGAGTTTTACGCAAAGTTCCATAAATCTCGCACTGCAAATTTTCCCCAAATTTTGGACAGACCAAAAGTCAGAGGCTTCCAGTACGTCGACAGGTGAGACGGAGTGTGTCTTTAGGATTCGAGTTGCCGAATGTCGGATAAACTCACATTTATTGCAAACGCGGTTATCTTCAACACGCCGCCTTAAACAATTCGGTCTCATTAAACCGAAATGCTCCTTCGCAATCGCAACGGGCTGTCCTTGTCCGCTAACCCATTCAGTCAAGATATCGAAAGTAAGTAACCCTTTTAATTGCCTGGCATGGATTTCATTGCACAATTCCCTGCTGATGTGATCAAAACTAACGCTTAGTGGACTTGAGTAAAAATGAAGTTTTTTTCTATTCTTCGTTCGCCAAACAACGGGAGTAAAAAAACCACCGGGAAGCATTTCATTATCGGGGTCGTTTGTGCCCAGGGATTCTTTAATTGCATTTGATGTGGCTTTAAAATGCTCGATCGGGTCCTCGATTCCACCGAATTCAAGATCGATACGGTTCATGTCTAGATTAGGGGGCATGCTGTAAGCAACATCGTACCCGTAAAACTCGAGACATTGGCTACACTCAACAACGGGCACATATCTAACCGTCCTAAATATCGTTGCGAAATGATCAGGGTCGATCTTCACGTTTAACTTAAAGTAAGATTGAATTTGATTCACAGGTACACCATGACTAATCGTCGATCGACCGAGAAACAACACCTGGCGGTCCATCAATAAGCGGGACAGGCGGCGCCACGTAGTACGGTTGTGAAGCGCGGTCAACAGTGACTATTTCTGAACACTTCCCAAATGCGGCAGTATATTCAGCACCGAGCGTTGGCAAGCCTGCGCAATTTGCCATGACTTCATAAGCGTATATGATGGCCTGGCAATTAAACTGCGACATTCCGCCTGGAGAATAAAAGCGTTTCATTGCTTCTTCCAAAGCATCTAATTCAGCATCGCACATACCGCAAACAACCATAACTGGACCGCATGCTTTCTGGACGACGTCTGCTGCATCGACTACTTGGGAAAAGAATGGCGACATGAAAATGATACCTGCTCCATAGGCGCCTGGTCCGAGTTTAGGCTTACCGTTGCATCCTGGGACCAAATAATCCCCGCGACACTTGCGAGTGTACGTACCGGGGTATTCAAATGTAGCCTGAACCCCGCGTTCGATGATAGACCGGTATTTAGGGGCACTTTTCATTCGATTGACTTGATCGATAAAGTCTTGCTGTGTAGGCCACTTTCCTTTCTCCCGAAACCCCTCGTACCAAGCAATCCAGTCATCATTCCAGCCCAAATCATGTAACTCTTTGTGCAAATCTTGAGGTAGCCCCCATCCGTTACATGGGTCATTTATGTGGTAGGCAACCCGTCTAGCTTCAGGAAACAACTCCCAGGGCACAAGGTGATGCCACACCCAACCTGAGCCCGTCGTCGTGCTGGTGCTCCCTGACCAATCTAAAGACGAGCTGTCAGCAAAATACCCCCGGTACAAACTCATCCCATCCACATACCCCAGCGGATCGCGGGAGATAAAGCCTCCGGTGCTGGGATCATACCAACGAGCGCGGAAGTGGTAGAGGTTGAGGTCGGGGTCGTACTCGCGGCCCGTGTAAGTGTAGCGGTTGGCGTAAGTGCTGGTGGTACGGACGGTGCCACTGGCGTCGTAGATGCCTAGCGTGCCGTAAGCGGTGTAGGAGTAACGTTCAACCAGCGTCCCAGCGGCGTTGGTGAGGCCGATGATGGAGTATTGTTGGTTGCGATGGTTGCACGGATTTGAGGTTTTGAGTCTCGCACCGCGATGAGAAGTACCCGACGAAGAGAGCGGTGGCGGTGATGGGGTTCTTTGATGTGGCGATAAGTGCAGGGGATCGGCAAACACGATGACGCCCTAGATGCGTTGGCTGCCTTGGATGGAACTCGGGATTATCCTAATCGAGCACGTAGGCTCGCAGCAAGCGAAATTCGGAGCGGCCGACTGGGATTTATTCAGGCATTGGGTGGGTGAGTAAGGACCGGGACGAAACCGACAGAGAACTGGAGTTCTTGAGAAAGTTGCGGCTGAGAAACGACTTTCGAGATTAGCCGTCCCTAACTGGCCGCTCCAGCTTTTTGCGAATGGCTGCTACCGACATTCCATACCTCAAGGCACACTTGATCGTCCTGGCTTGCGAGTGTGAATCGATCCTGCCTTGGTGAAGCTTGGTTTCCAAACAAAACTTGTCCCTCGGGCGTCGTCTCTTTCGCCAGCCCCTCGTGCTAGCAACATCGTTCTCTATTGACAGATGATGACTGATTTTTGGACACTTCTGCCGGGGCGGAAGCTTGCAACGATGGCCAACCACAAACGCTTGGTTCCACAAGTTTCGCGTCGCTCGCCACCGTGGGGCGCTGCGCCTCCAGGAACTCGCAGTTGTCGAATAAAGCCACCATTCGGCGAGCGGATTGCCAGGAATCATGGCGTACCGCAGTTCCGGTGGTGGGCGTTGATAGAGAATTTCGCAACCGGATTTAGGAAGAACCAACTCCATGTCCAGTCCGCCATCATCCGTGAACAACTCGTTTCAAGCCGAATTGGGTGTGGCTGTCCCTGCGGGGTCTGAACAAATCGGACTCGATCGATCGGGGCCGATACTGCACGAAGCCGACGGCAGTACGCTCTCACTTCCATTGCCACCGTTACGCCAAGCGGAGACTTCGCCCGAGCCGCAGAAACGTGGGAAGTCGGGTCGCCCGCAGTCCGGAACACGAGTTGAATCGCCTATGCAGGATGCGGCCGAGATTGATCCTCGCTTGGTCCAAGAAACACAACAGCAGATCAAGCAGTTGGTCGAAGAGATCTCCCAACTAACAAAACAAAACTTGCCGCCAGCAGAGTTTTATCTAGGCTTTGCGACTCGTTGTGTCAGTGCCTTGTCCAGCATTGGCGGAGCGATTTGGTTGAAGGAGCGCAACCAGCTCAATCTTGAACAACAGATCAACTTGGCCCAGACTGGCTTGCCAACGGATGGACCTGGTGCCTATCAACACGACCGGCTACTAAAGCAAGTATTCCAAGATGGACAGCCCACGTTGGTACTGCCCTCGACCGTGAATGCCTCGGACGACAGCGGCAACCCTACCGCGTTGTTGTTGATTTTGGCCCCGATCATGTACGAGGGGCAAGCGATTGGATTGATCGAGATATTTCAACGTCCGGTGACAGGTCCCGTCACACAACGCGGCTACCTACGATTTTTGGTGCAAATGGCGGAGATGGCCGCTCAGTATCACAAGAATCGGCGCCTCCGAGAACTGGATGAACAGCAAGACTTGTGGGGGCGATTGGACCAATTTCTCCAGTGTTTGCACGAGAGCCTGGACACCCAACGCACCGCGTACAACTTGGCGAACGATGGGCGTCGCCTGATTGACTGCGACCGGGTCAGCGTCGCCTTGGCGGAAGGAATGCGACTGAAGATTGTCGCAACCAGCGGCCTGGATCGAGTTCATCGCCGCGCGGACCAAGTGCGTTTGATGGAACAATTGACGACGGTGGTCTGCCGAGCGAAACAGCCCTTGTTCTATGTTGGACCAACTGATGAGTTGGCACCGCAAATCGAAGAGTGCTTGGAATCGTACTTGGATCTGGCGCATAGCAAAGCGGTAGCCATCGTTCCGTTGGTGCATGGAGCGAAGACGTCGGATGATCAAACGGATCTGACCAAAGCGCGGCAAGCGGCCCAAGTGAAGAAAAAGCTCTTAGGTGCGCTGATCATCGAACAATTGACAGACCAGCGGATCCCCGAAGAAAAAACGCGGCGAATTGAATTGGTGGCCCAACATGGCGCTTCTGCCCTGGCAAACTCGTTGGAGCACAACGGACTGTTTCTAATGCCTTTGTGGAAAGCCTTGGGCAAATTGTCGTGGTTAACGGCACCGCAAAATCTACCCAAAACCGGACTGATTTCGGTGGGGCTTTTGGTTTCGGCCATCTTAATGTTCTTACTTCCCTACTCGTTCACGATGCCCGCCAAAGGAATCCTGCAGCCGGCCAATCGCTACGAGGTGTATTCGCAAACTGCAGGATTGGTAACCGAGATCCCACTACCTGACGAACAGAATGTGATCGTCTCGGCTGGACAGCCGTTGGTGAAGACGGTAAATCGCGACTTCGACTCCGAGTATCAAACGTTGATCGGGAAAGCGGCGGAAACACTCGAGTCGTTACAGGAAAAAATGCAGATCGAACAACTTAGTACCGAGCCGCTAGAAAAGTTAAAAGTTCAAGGCGAGATCCGACAACTCCGTTCGGACTATGAATCTATGCGGGAGCAAACCGAGATTCTCAATGACAAGCTCAAGCACTTGGTCGTTCATTCGCCAGTTTCAGGACAAATCGTCGGCTGGAAGTTTCGCGAGACACTGATGGGCCGATGGTTGATGGGCGGCGAGCGATTGATGACCGTGGTCGATCTGGAGGGCCCCTGGGAATTGGAACTCTACTTGCCCGAGCGCGGTGCAAGCCATGTCCTGACTCAGATTCGCCGAAGTGAAACACCTGTGGAGGTATCGTTTACTTTGGCGTCTCAACCGGGCAAAACTTACGTCGGGACGGTTTCGCATATCGATCAACGAGCAGAAGTGCGCGAAATTCATGGCAATAGCTTGCGATTGACCATCGCATTCGACGAGCAGCAGGTCCCCGATGAACTAAAACGAATGGGGACCGGTGTCACAGCCAAGATCCATTGCGGCCGACGCCCCTTGGGCTATGTCCTCTTTCGCGAGGTTTGGGAGACGGCTCAAGCACAAATCCTGTTCTGGCTCTAAGCTTCGGTCGAATATTATCAAGGGCGGACAACAAAGGAGTTCGAGAATGAGGCTAGGCCTAACTATTTCGCGTCGCTGGGGATTCGTTGGTGGAGCCGTTTTGCTAGCATCCGCTTGGTGGGCGACTGGAATACTCAATGCACCCGCTTTGCTTGGCCAAGAGCGAACGCTGCCACGGCTGCCGATTGCCGGGGGCAACTCCAATAATGGCACGACTACCCCTCAAACGTTGCCAGCGATACCCAATCGGCTGAACCCTTCGGTGCCATCCACCGGGGAGTTATCGTCGGCAGTTCAGGATACGGCGGGCACATCGGGCTTCCCGTCGGGCTCTGCTATCCAACCAATCTCGAACCCGCAACCCAATCGCAACGCTCCGGTTGCTGGGATGGCAGTCAACAACGGACGATTGCGACTGGGTAGTAGCGTCGTCAAGGTCATTGAGAAGGCGGAATTGCCCGCTCGAGAAGCCGGCGTCCTGAATCAACTCCATGTCCGTGAAGGTCAAAACGTCGAGGCCGGGGCGGTGATCGCGATGATCGACGACAGTCAAGCGGCAGTCGATCTGGTCATTGCCCAGCAAAGAATGGAGGCGTCGCAGTTGAAGGTCAACAGCGATATCGCCATTCGCTACGCGGAGGCCAGCGAACGAACGGCTCGTAAAGCTTATCAGCGGCAAGTGGAACTGGCGAAAACAAGTAGCGGCATCGAATCTAAAAAGGATGAAGCCTATTTGGCAGCCATCCAGTCTGAATTACAAGTCGAGAAAGCGAAGCACGATTATCAAGTCGATCAAAAGACCAAGTTGCTGGATGAAACCCAAGTCCAAAAAGCACAGCAATTGATGGAACGTTACGCGATTATTGCCCCATGGAACGGGGTGGTTGCCAAAACGATCAAGAGACAAAGCGAATGGGTTAACGCCGGCGATCCGATTCTGGAACTGATCCAAATGGATCGTGTCTGGATCGAGGGCTCGATCGATCCGAAGATCGTGCATCCATTTCAGGTTTCAGCCAAAACCGCGGAAGTTGTTCTCACTTTGACTAATGGAGAAAAGATCGAGTTCCAAGGACGAATCAACTTTGTGGGTACCGAGGTCGTGGGAAATAGCTACAAAGTCCGAGCCGAAGTGATCAATCGACAGCATGAAGATCATTGGCTGTTGATCCCAGGCATGTTCGTAGAAATGGACGTTTTGCTACAAGAGCCATCGAACGACCGAGTCAGCCAACAACAATAACGTGCGCGGTCGAACCAAGAACGATCGATGTGATTCTCGAGATGCGAACTAGGAAAGTCATTGGACCGCGGTAGGGTCTACGACGCTGTCTAATTCAGCGTCTCTTGTTATGTCGCCGTTGAATTGTGGGGCAGCGGAACACTCAAGCGATTGCAAGGGCAGGGAAGTTTCCGAAAGACTCGACGACTTCCGCTTCGGATCAAGGCCATTGTTTTGGTTGTGACCAAGCCCTAGCCAAATTGAATCCCTTGTGCCAGCGGGAGTTGTTTGGACCAATTGATTGTGTTGGTCTGGCGCCGCATGTAGATTTTCCAAGCGTCAGAACCGGACTCGCGTCCGCCGCCGGTGTCTTTCTCGCCGCCGAACGCACCGCCAATCTCGGCGCCGCTGGTGCCGATGTTGATATTGGCAATACCGCAGTCGGAACCGGCAACCGACAAAAACGCTTCCGCGCTTAATAAGTTGGTGGTGAACATGGCACTCGACAATCCATGGGCGACATCATTTTGCATCGAAATCGCATCGCCCAGTTCATCATAGGCCATCACGTACAAGATGGGCGCAAACGTCTCGCGGCGAACAATTGCCGTTTGGGAGGGCATCAGTATGATGGTTGGCTCAACGTAGTTCCCAATCCGCGAATAGCGACGACCACCAACCAACACTTGCCCGCCTTCCGCGACCGCTTGCTGGACCGCCGCTTCAAATTTTTCAACCGCATGTTTGTCTACCAAAGGGCCCAAGAGCGTCCCGGCAGCCGTAGGATCCCCAGGTGCAAACTGTTGATAGGCATTCACGAGCCTGCGACAGACGCTGTCGAGGACGGATCGCTGCACTAGTAGGCGCCGCGTCGTCGTGCAGCGTTGCCCAGCGGTCCCAATCGCACCGAAAACGATCGCACGAACGGCCAAGTCCAAGTCGGCGTCCGGTTGCACCATTAGCGCATTGTTGCCACCCAATTCCAGTAAACTTCGACCTAATCGTTGCCCGACGGTCGCCGCCACTTGCCGTCCAACTTCGGTCGAACCAGTAAAACTTATCAGCGGCAAGCGCGTGTCCGCCACCATGGCTTCGGCCACCGAGTCGTTCGGGCCGATGATCAAGTTGAACACGCCAGTTACGCCATGATCACTCATGACTTGATTGCAAATCTTTTGCACGGCAATACTGACGAGCGGAGTTTGCAGCGAGGGTTTCCAGATCATGGTGTCCCCACAGACCGCCGCAAGCGCCGCATTCCAAGCCCAAACGGCGACCGGAAAATTAAAAGCGCTGATGATCCCAATGGGGCCCAATGGGTGCCATTGTTCGTACATGCGATGACCGGGCCGTTCCGAGTGCATCGTGTTGCCGCACAATTGACGCGACAAGCCGACCGCAAAGTCGCAGATATCGATCATTTCTTGAACTTCGCCGATCCCTTCCGGCAGGATCTTGCCCATTTCCACAGAAACCAACGTCCCGAGCGTTTCCAGATTGGCGCGCAGGGCGTTCCCTAGGTCGCGGACCAATTGGCCACGCTTGGGAGCAGGAACCTCGCGCCAGCGCAGAAACGCAGCTTGGACCTTTGGAACAAGTGCCTCGTAGTCGTCACGGTCCGCCAATAGTACTTCGCCTAAAGACTCTCCATTGCTTGGGTTCAGCGAAGTCCAGCGATGGGGCGCCTTCGCCGAACTCCACTCGTGTGGCCCGAAACAAACGCCAGCGTGCGTTGGCAATACACCCAGACGTTGCAACAGATTCTTTATTGAGGTCGTCGCCATGAAGTTCCTGTTCCTGAGTCCGATTATTTTTTCTCGCGGAGATTCCTACTGTAGTCTTCCAAGACTTTCTTTTCACGCGGAGTCAGGCTGTCGTAGCCGGACTGGCTGACCTTTTCCAAAATCTTGTCGGCATCGGTCGCCAATTTTTCTTCGCGCTCGGCTTGAGCACGCACGACTCGCAAGTGCCGCGTCTTCCACCAAAACTGAATGCGATCCAAAACCGCTCCACTTGGCCAGCGATAATAATAGGCCGCACCGCCCAGCGCGGCGCCGATCAAATGGGCTTCATAAGCGACCGAGCGATCCGCTCCGAACGCCGAAGCCAACGATCCGAGAAAGTCCCACAACAACAAACCGGCCCCCAAGGCCCATGCCGGAACCTCCAGCACACCAAACAACCACAGGGTCATCCGCGGATTCAAGCAAATAAAATAGACCATCACAGTTGAAACTGCACCGGAAGCGCCGAGGACCGCCGTCGGACGTCCAATCACAGCCCATAACCCGGTGTACAAGAATCCGCACAGGAAGGCCGAGGTCAAGTACAACGTCAAGAAACCCGTTCGTCCCAAGCGACTTTCGACATCGCGGCCAAATGTCCACAGCAAGAACATGTTCATTAGAATATGCAACAGCCCAACTCGTTCGCTGCCGTCCATGGGTGCGTGCATGAACGCATAGGTCAGGAAGGAGAACCAACGCAATGGATTGGCAAAATCTGAAGTACGAGCGGCCAACAAGTTGGCAATGCGATAGGGCTGTTCGACTTTCATGAACAGCAAGTCAGCCACATAGACAACGACACAGATCCCAATCAAGACATTGACCGCGCTCCAGGCGGTGGTTGGTCGCCACGAAAAAGACTCTTCCTCTCGATAGTACTCTCGATCGTAGATTCCCATACGCGTGTGTTTCTTTGGTCTTTGGACGGTCGTGACGTGAGCGAAAGCATTCTAGGAGCTTTCGTCGATTTTGGCGAGGCTTTGTCGACTGGAACCCCCTAACAACGAAAAAGCCCGTGCGAAATTCGCACGGGCTTCTTTATGTTTTACGATTCCTAGCGATTGTTCCCCGTCAAGTCCCGCAATCGCCTGGTCTCGTCGCTTCTTAGTGAGCAGCTGGTACTGGTTGAACCGGAGCAGCAGCTGGTTCAGCGGCAGCAGGAGCTGGAGCTGGAGCTGGGGCATCGACGCCACAAGCTGGAGCCGAACCGCAGCAAGAAGCTGGGCCCGCATCGCAGCAGGACGAGATTCCCGAATCGCAGCAAGCGCCCAACAAGCGTGGTCGGCTGGCAATGCGTGCTCGCAAGTTGCTCAATCGGCCCAACAGGTTCAGCGAAGGACGGCAGCAAGGATCTGCACTGCATCCACAGTCAGCAGCGTCTGCACCGCAAGTAGGAGCAGCAGCTGTCGCACCGTTGCAGCCACACGATGGATCGGCAGCAGCCGGTCCATTGTTGCCGCAAGATGGATCGGCAGCAGCCGGTCCGTTGCAACCGCATGACGGATCAGCGGCAACTGGGCCGTTGGTGCCACACGAAGGACCTGCAGCAGCGGCACAACCGGTGTCACAACCAGTGTCGCAGCCAGTGTCACAACCCGAGTCACAACCACCGTTGCCCAAACGGTTGAACAGGTTTGGACGAGGAATTGCAGCCCAGTTGATTCGGAATCGGAAGTCGACCAAGCGAGGTCGAGCACATGGGTCGCAGCAAGCTGCGGCAGTTGCGGCATCGCTACCACAACCAGGACCGGCAGCCGGTGCGTCGCAGCATGATGGTGCACATCCGCAACCACCCATGCCCAGCATTCGGTCTAGCAAGTCGCCAGCAAAGCTTTGGCCCGAGAAGGCCAAAGAAGCTACAGCCGCCAGAAGAATTGATTTGATTTTCATTGAGACTTGTCTCCAATTTCCCGTGATGTGTTGTGTGGTTGTACCAACGATCTGGGGGGGTACTCGGCCACTTCAGCGTCACTGTATCAAGAACCCACGCTTCTTGATCCCAATTCGCGAAAGAGGCGATTACGTTGGCCGGGCCCGGCTTTTACCATACTTAGAAAACTTGACGTGTCCGGCTGAGGCGACCGGAGAGAAATAATCTAAGTGAGGCCCATGTTGGTAAACCGTTGACGACAACATCACCGGTATAGTCTTGTCCAGCGTCGGTTCGAGTCGAACCAAGACCCGTTTTCCCTTCCGACGTATTGGACGGTTGTTCTGCCCGCGTTTCCCTGACCGAATTTGTTTGCACTCATCCGGACACGGGTATGAATCGGAGAACAAAATTCAAAACCGCAAGCATTGTTTTCGAAATTGGGTCATGCCGTACGGGTAATTCAGAGAACCTATAACGGCAAGCACCGCACAATGGGCCGATCCTTTTCGCCAACAGCACCTTCTCGGGCACTTTTCCTAAAGTTTAGACGTGTGACCATCCCCTTGAGTGTCCATCCGCTACACGGTCTCAGAAATCTGTGAAGCGAATTTGTCAATTGGAATGTTTTCAGAGCGACTCGCGATGCCAGCACTTCCCAGCAAAGCTGGAGTGATTGGGGTTGTCGTTTTCCTTGATTCGGAACACGTTAGTAACTCTTCAGCGTGGATGTTCGCTGGAGCGGTTGGTTCGGTTCGAGCCAATCAAAGGAAATGGATGGTCATGGATCGACCGCCGGCCTGCGGGTCGGATACCCAGGGAAGGGTTTTCATGTTTTTTAACGGCTTGACCGCGCAGCTTGGCTGCAATCTGACACGACTCGTCCTTCGTGCTTCTTTGATGCTTTGTGGCAGTTTGCTTCTCGGTGCTGCCTGCTGTGGGGACGCGACCGTTTTCGCCGGAACCTACGAAGCGCGGGCCCGTGAACATCGCGAAGCCAACGCGTCGGGGACTGATCAGCCGCCGTCAGAAGTGGCCCTGCTGTACTTTACCCAAGCCGAATGCCCGCCATGCCGCCAGATGCAGCCCATGTTGGACCATCTGATTGGGCGCGGATTTCCAATCCACGTTGTCGATGTTCACTCGCAGCCAGCCATCGTCCAACAGTTTGACGTGAAGACGACGCCGACCTTTATACTCTTGAAAGATCGACAGGAACTAAAAAGGCACAGCGGCGTCCTCAGCTCCTATCAAGTCAACTCCTTGCTGCTCGATGCCGGATATCCAACCGACCAGAACGTCCTGACGAAGCCCAACGCTCTTTCGCCGATCGTCAATTTCTTCGACCGTTTGCGGCCTGCAGCGAAGGCCGATGCCACCAACAGGCGACCCCTATCCCGCTTGGCAGCGTTTACCGAAAACGAAGTCGACCCAACGGCAACCATTCCGTTGTCGCAGCTGAGTGCCGCGGAAAAACGAGCATTGCAAGCGACGGGGCGACTCAAAGTTCAATACCAAGATCGTGGCCAGTCGGTAACCGATTTTGGAACCGCAACCGTGATCCACCGACAAGGTGCCGATGTTTTGCTGCTGACCTGCGGGCACGTCTTCCGCGATAGTCGCGGCCAAGGGAACATTCTGGTGGAACTGGATTTTTCCACCGGACAACCTCAAGAAGTCGTGCCTGGACAATTGCTCATGTTCGACGCGGGAGCACCCGACATCGCGTTGGTCGCAGCCAAAACTCGGTTGCCGATCGAGCCAATGCCGATCCAGCGTGCCGATTTTGTACCCCAGAAGGGCGAGGAATCGTTCAGCGTTGGTTGCGACCTTGGGGCTCCCGCGACCGTACGTCGCGGCCAACACTTGAATGTGGTTCGATGCGGTGCGGTCCAGATTCCCGGCGAACCAACGGACGATCGAATGGCGCGAAAATTTGCTGTCCATGGACGTCCCGTCGTGGGCCGCAGCGGCGGCGGGTTGTTTACCACTGATGGTTATTTGATTGGAGTTTGCAACGCTGCCGTCATGGAAAGTAACGAGGGACGCTATTCAGCCATCGACAACGTGCACAACATTTTGGTCCAAACCAATCTCCAAAGTTTGTTTTCTCCACTGCAACCGGACGACAACGCTCGCCTCTTGGCCGACAACCGACTGGCCCAATCGGAACCCAGTATTGAATCGAGCCGCCGACGCCCGCGTTTCCTGCCGCTTCTGGACCATTTTCCAGGCGAATCGACTGCGGGAGCTCAAACCCCAACACGCCTGTCGGACCGCCCCGCTCAAAGTTTAGGGCAATCTCCAAGATAGTCCCCCGTTTGAGCAAACTAAGGCAATCGCAACTGCGAAAATTCACCCCGCGGCCAACGAAGCAAGGCATTGGGACTGGCTAGAAAATACTGGGGACAACGTGCGTATTTCCTGCCGAGGCACGCTAACCACTGTTTCTCCCGACGCGTCGAATCGCAACCGCCGGGCACGACGGCCAAAAGTCTGTGGACTTGGATTGGCCAAAGGGAGGCGAACAACCCTGTGTAGCATTTTTTCCCAGAGCATCGAATGGGCTGAAACAACGTGTACCGGTTTGCGTAAACCACCCGTTAGAAGAACCTCTGATCAAGAATTGGCCAGCAAGTCCGACAGAAGTGCGGAGCGCAAGCCTCTAAAATGGTCCCTTCAAGCGTTGCGGGGACGGGGCGCCCGAGTCTTTCCCGCTGCTCCTGGGTCGGCGGCTGGGCTCGTGTTCCGTTGGCCCGCCTGGCACTTTCAAAAAATTTGAATTTTGTGATGAACCTTTGCCGAAGTCTGGGTTCTAATGTACCATTGGGAACTTGCGCTTGGTTTTGGGAACGGTACTTACGATGGGACCGACTCAAAATGCAGTGAACTGCGAAGCGTAAGTTATTTTGGATTTCATGAATGTGCGCTTGACAACAGGGAGTTGTACCGTGCGAACAATTATTGCCTCCGCCATGACTTGGATCGACCGTGTCGTCCGCCAAGCCAGCTTGGTGAAGGGCAATTTGCGCGCCGATTTCGTCCCGTCAATGTGCCTCTTACCGTGCTGCCCGCAACTGGGTGACTATCGAATGTTTAGTCATCAACGCGCGGAAACCGGCGGCTGGCGAACAAGCCAGTCGTCCACAGCTTCGCCGACCTGCCTACAGGGGAAACCCGCTCGGCAGATAAAGGCAAGCAAACGTTTCCGCAATCAGTAACCCATTTGGCAGTCTCTTAAAACTTGAAATCCTGATTCTACTTGGCTCAGCCACCGCATGCGGCGGGAAGTCCGTGCGCTTCCCAATCGTTGGTCGGTCAGCTTTCCTGGACCCCCGATGGTTGGTCCATGGCGTGTTGAGCTCACGAGTAGGATTGGCCTGAGCAAAGGTATCTCAGCCATGACTTCGTTTACCGTTCAGTTTGATCGTTTGTCCAGCCATATTGATTTGGTTTGTCGCGCGCAGGCCGGAGACCAGGCCGCGATGGGTGAGTTGTTCACGCGATTTCGTCCCGTCGTGTTGGCAGTGATTTCACGTCGTATCCGTGACAATGCGGACGCCGAGGAATTGGCCCAAGATGTTTTCGTAAAGATGATCGAGAAACTCGATCAGTTGCGTCAACCGGAGGCGTTTCCAGGTTGGATCAAGCAAGTTGCCGTGCGTTTGACGCAGAACTTTCTGCGCCGCCGTGTGCTCTTGTCCGACCAAGACGACATGATTTGCCGAACGGAAGGTAGCGAGGCATCGCCTTTGGCCAACGCCATGGTTGGTGAACGCGAGTCCTCGGTCCGCGCCGGGCTGGGACGTTTGCGCGAGATGGACCGCGAGGCGTTGGAGGCTTTCTACATTGACGGAAAGTCCATCAACGAGATTGCAGATCAGCTAGATGCACCAGTGGGAACGATCAAGCGTCGTCTCCATGTTGCCCGCCAACGCTTGGCAGGTGAGGTACAAGAGTTGGCCGCGGTCTAAGCGTTCGTCCGCATCGCTCGAATACTCGCTTGGTGGTCCGAGTCCAGCCGCCCGATGAACTTATTGGCGCCCGTTCGTCCGGCGAGACCACAGGCGAGTTAACAGCGGGCAAATAAGCGTCGAGTTGGAAGCTGGGGCATGGGATGCCTGGGTTCGGTGTAAAAATTGGCACGCTCCCGATCATCCGGCTTCCAACTCGATTGCTTGCTTTGTGTGCGGACTTCCTGCAGACGACGCCGCGATGCGGTCGCTAGACCACTCTCAAGTCCAATTGCTCGCTGCGGCGCTTCGAACGTCGTCGGCCGATCCGCAGCCAAGCGAGTTTTTTATCTTTGCAGCACCTTACCCTTGCCCACAACCAACCGCCATGAGACGGTAAGGCTTCTAACTAAGAACGACACGCCAGCGTTGCAGTTGGTCACCGGCCGAACAATCTTGCCGAGCTCGCAGATTTATACTATCGCTACTATTTCATTCTTGCGACAACCCGACCCACCCGAGGTTTGCCATGCGTGGAATTAGCTCTGCCATTGCCGTTTTGATTGGACTTGAAATTTTTTGCCATGTTGCGGCGTGGAGCCAAATTCCGCCAACAGAACTCGAAGTCGAGCAAAGCCTTTTTAATATTCCAGCCAAGACGATGGGCGGCCAACAGTTTTGGACGGACGTGCATTTTGAGGGCGGTTGGCATATTCAAAGGAACTATGTCACGAACCATTTTCGCTTGTTGGACCCACAAGACGTTCGCCAGGCTTGGGGAACTAAAGAACAGTGTGAAACCGAGTTAAACCGAGTTAAATCGCAAGGAAAACTTCAGCCGTATCAGGGCAAAATGGTCATACTTTTGCACGGGCTTAACCGAACACATCGCTCGATGGACAAACTGGCCAACAAGCTCCGATCCGAGCACGGATTCCAGGTTATCAACTTTCAATACGCCAGCAGTCGCGGAACTGTTCAAGAACATGCTCGCAATTTGGCCAATGTGATTAATGGACTCGGACCGGAAGTTACCGAGATCGGTTTTGTGGCGCACAGTTTAGGGAACTTGGTGGTTCGCAACTATTTGTACCAACTAGAGCGGCTGGAAAGCGAACAAACCATTGCCCCAAGATTGACTGGAATGGTGATGCTGGGACCGCCAAACCAAGGTTCGGGATTGGCGCGATTGTTAAGGAACAATTTGGCGTTCCAAGGAATCGCTGGGCTCAGTGGCGATCAACTGTCGAATGAATGGAATTTACTGGCGAGTGAGTTGGCGACCCCGACATTTCCGTTTGGCATCATTGCAGGCGGGGGAGACAAAAGCAACTTGTACGAAAGAATCGTCTTCGACGGCCCTAGCGACTTGATTGTGGCCGTTTCGGAAACCCAACTGCCCGGGGCTGCCATGCACATCCAATTGCCGATCGCTCACACGTTCATGATGGAAGACCCGCAGGTCATGGAAATCACGGCCAACTTTTTACAGTCGTCCGCGGCACGTTGACCGGATCGACACGACTGGCTCCGTTCAACACCCAACTGATCACTGAGCGGTGGTGCGTCTACCGAATCGATGACTTCTGACAATCGAATGGACAAGAACAGCCGGGGGATAAAGTCCCGCTTGGCATTTCACGGATCGCCATTTCCCGCATCGACAAATCACGCATAGAGAAATCCCGCATCGACAAATATGGCGCACGGGCTCGTGGGAAGAATCGGCCGGGCAAGTTGGAAGCCCGCAACAAAGCCAGCGATGGGAGTCGAACCCATAACCCCCGCATTACGAATGCGGTGCTCTGCCAATTGAAGCTACGCTGGCGGGTTGTCGTCGAGAGGCCTTTGCACGAGTTTCCGTAGAAACTGTCCCGTTCCAGCCGACTCCGGCGGTGGGACAAACGAACAAAGTTGGATGAAGCACTCGGCTTGGGCCAACCAACGGAGCTAAGTCTAGCAATTGGCCGTGAATTCGTCCAGATGCGACCTACAAACATCCCTAACCAGCAATATTGCGACATTTACCTCAATAGGTGCGACAATTTTTGCGAATCCATGAAACGCCCCCGCCCGATACCTAACCGCGAAATCCGCACGCTGATTTCTCATCTCCGAAACAGTAGCTGGGGACACACAACTTATTGGAGGCTATCGGGACGGTTCCGAATCTCCTGGCGACATGGTTTGGCTGTCCCCATTTCCTCCGCCCCAAGAAACTTGTATGTCCCCGTGGGCTTTCCGCGGCGAGGCAGAATGTTTGGAAAAAGATGTGGGGTAAAAGATTTTTGGGTGTACAGAGTGTCGAGGTGTTCGGTGCCTGGCATAGCGATCATCGTGTGATGCCGAGGGATTTTGTCTTTTTCCCATCATCTTTTACCAGCCGCAGCGGCCACGGCTAAGCTGGCGTTCCGCAAATTGTGTCGGCCCGCCAGACCTTTTCTGGATGAGGTGTCACTCCGACCGGTGGCTTGCGCACACCGGCAGGGATTGTGTCGGCCCGTTCGGGCCTGTGCTCCGCGGAAAAGAATTTCAACGCGTCGTCCGTGGGGCAATACAGTGAGGCGCATGTGAACAAGTACGGCTCAGTAGCTGTGTCGGCCCGCCAGGCCTTTTCTGGATGAGGTGTCACTCCAACCGGTGGCGTGCGCACACCGGCAGGGGGTGTGTCGGCCCGTTCGGGCCTGTGCTCCGCGGAAAAGAATTTCAACGCGTCGTCCGTGGGGCAATACTGTGAGACGCATGTGAACAAGTACGGCTCAGTAACTGTGTCGGCCCGCCAGGCCTTTTCTGGATGAGGTGTCACTCCGACCGGTGGCTTGCGCACACCGGCAGGGGTTGTGTCGGCCCGTTCGGGCCTGTGCTCGCTGGAAGAGTGTTTCACAGCGTTGCTGTGGGGGCCGCTATCAAGGGAAGTTTGTCTGGTTAGATTGGTGGCACCTAATGTCCCGCGAGTTAGCTCGCGCTTATCTGCCGTCCCGCAAGATGGGTGGCATGTATCTTGTGGCCGTCTATTTCTTTGTCTTCCCGTCTCTTCCGTTTTTTTACACGAATTCTTGCCTTGTGGGTGTGATGGAAAGGCCCGTTTTCCGACAGAGTCGCAAGAAACGATCTGTTTTGTTCCGTCCGTGAAGCGCCCAGGGACTGGCGATCTGCATGGACTGGGTCAATCCCCGTTGCACGGGCTTGAAGCTTGAGTTGCGCGAGTAAGGGCGTTCGGCTTTGATTGTGAAAAGTTTAACGCAACGGTCGCAAGAATGGTCGTTGACTCGGATGGTTGGGCATGTTGAACGCGATCCTCTCGCTGAGTGCACAGATCGTTAAGAAAGGATTGGCCCCCAAGCTTCGGGGCACGATTGAACCATCGGCAACATACAGTCCTCGATAGACGGCTTGGCCATCGGCATCGCACTCGACAGACTGTCCATCGCACCCAGCGAACACTTGCCCAAAATGATTAACAACTCCAGAAGCTTGCGAATCACCCATCCCGCATCCGCCCAGCGGGTGCACGGTCGCCAAGCGATCGCCGAAGGCTTTGATCACTCGATAGGTCGCGCCGTGAGCTTCGGCAAATCGACCAATGGTTTGTTGAATTCGAGCTCGATTTTCCGATTCCTGCAGGCCGGGCCAAAACACCGTCGCTCGGTTATCGACCAAGCGTACGACTCCTTCCGCCGTATCGTGCCCGACCGCCAGCAGAGCCAGCGTATTGTCGAGGTCTGGATTTCCGAACAGGAGACCAAAGAAATTCGCGGCAGCGCGCGGGATCGCGCCTTCTTGAATGATCAACCGTTCCAACAAAGGTCCAAATTCATTGACGAAGGTGGTCGTTTCAACAGTTGGACCAACGGGATCAAAATCGATTGGATAGGCTCCGACACCGACCGCGTTCGGGCAGGTTCGAGCTTGCCTGAGAAAACCGACACCGTCGCCGTTGGTTGACCATTTGCAGCCAAGTCGCGGGCTGAGCGGCAAGCCTTGCCGCTGCGAACGCAACAACAACTCGGTACTACCCAAACTGCCGGCACCTAAAACTACATTGGCGGTCGTCACACAATCGTGAATTGGCTCGACCGAGCGACCGTTGTCAACCCAGTGCGTAAAGTGGACACGCCAACCAGCCGAGCAGGGCTCTAGATATCGTACCTCGGTCTGCGTGAAAATGCGGACGCCATTGCGTTTGGCTAAAGGTAAGTACGAAGTCGTCAAAGTGCCTTTCGCACCGATGTTGCAGCCGGTAATACAATCCCCGCAATAAGTGCATGGTCGTTGGATCACGCCATGCCGATTACGGGATTGGGCATCGAGTGCGGCTCGCGTCAAGGCGATACTCAGCCAAGTTCGTTCGTTCCGCAGTCCTAGGCAATCCGCGATTTGTTGTTGGGCTCGGACCTTCCGTGTTCGAGTTGAGGGGATCGTCCCCATGTCCAAAGTCAACTCAGCGAGTTCGTAATAGGGTTCCAATTCCGACATGTCGCGCAGGGGTGCGGGCCATTCTGGCTCGAAGAATACGTCTTCCGAGGGACGCAGCGCGATACTGGCGTTGATCAATGAAGTCCCGCCCAGGCCGTTGCCAACCATGACGTCCACTTCATCATTCATGCGAACGTCAAACAGACCCAAGGGGTTCTGTAGCTGTTTGCGTTGTGGTCCAAACAAAGTTTCACGAGTTTGACCGCTGATGTCGCTGAACCGATCTGGAAAGGTGCCTGGCAACCATTCGCGGCCACGTTCTAGGATGGCAATACGTTGCGGATGATGAGCCTGGGCCGACAATCGTGTCGCGAGAATTGAGGCCCCATATCCGGAACCAATGATCAAGAAATCAAAAGCGGGATCCCCGCCGCATCGAATGGCCTCGAATAACTCGTCCCGAGAATTCGAGAGGCGGCCACCCCATTCGCGAAAGCTTGTGCGGTAATCTTCGCGGGCCAATTGCTTGAGCGAGCTATCAAAGGTTTGACTCCGATCGCGAAACGCCGCTGGACCAGTAACCGGAACGTCGCCGCGACCCGTCTTGAGATCCACCAGTCCCCCGATGGCCACGGCGGCTGTCAATGAAGCCGCTTGAGATAAGAATTGCCGCCGCGGATTCACCAAAGGCAGCGGTCGCACGGGTGACTTCTCGGCGTCTATATCGGGGCGATCGACGTCCGAAACTTCGCGGTTTGACGATGGCTTTACGTTTTGATTTAGAGTCATCGAACGAAACCTTACTGATCCGACTCCCCCTCGCAGTATCGATTCGATAACTTGGCAACATCATTCCAACTGTTATGACCGGTAGAGTCTTCGCAAATTACGCAAGGTGACAACATTTGATTGGTCCGTGCGGTTTCGACTGAATGGTCAATGGAGTTGGGACCTCTTAGAACGATGCTTCACTTATTGAGGCGGGGTCGTCCTAGTGGGGCAAAGCCGAATGGGACTCTTCTGTGCAGAGGTGTCCGACTGCCGAGCGATAAAAAGATTGAAGTATCCAACTACACCGATGGTTCGCGAGCACCGGCTACAGTTTTTGCGACCCATTCGAACCAAACAAATCGCGGCTGCGTTAGATGCTTCGTTAGCCGTCCGACGGATCAATCGCCTCTCGGATGCGTTCGAGCACGGTGCTGCGATTTTCTATCCAGTCTTTTGCTAGCACCGTGCAGACTCGCCACCCAAACGTGCGCAGAAGTCTTGGTCGCAGGAGTTCGCGTTCTAACGCGGTGGAGTTCTCGTATTTCTCGATGGAATCGATCAAAACACCGACACGATAATGTTGATCGCCGGGAAGGTAGACGCCCAGATCGACTCGAAAGTGCGATTGCCCGACATTCTCGTCGACGAGGAAACCGAGACTTCGCAATTCATCTCGCAATTGCCGGCCAACTTCGTCCAAGTTTTCCGTGTTAGATTCGCGCCCGCCATGCCAGCGTGACAAGCCATGCATCACACGCTGCACGGTTGGCAAGTCGCCGTTGGCCGTCGCCTCGGCGTACCTCAAATAATTTCGGAGGCAATTGGCGCCAAGGTTGTACTCGTTTGTAATTTGTGCGTATTGGATCGAACTAACGACGGCCATGAATTTTTTGGCGCGCGAGAAAGCGACATTAAGACGTTTTTCGCCACCGCTTTGGTTGATCGGTCCAAAGTTCATTAGCATCTTGCCACGCGGGTCTTTCGCATAACAGATACTTAAAATCACGATGTCTCGTTCGTCGCCTTGAATATTCTCCAAGTTCTTGACCAATAAACCAACGAATTGGCCGTCTTCTTCGCGTTGCAATTCGGCTTCGTATCGTTGCCGAAACTCATCGTCTTCCAACGTCAGGCGATGCAACGCACCTTCAATTTCGTCTTGCTGCGCTTCGGAGAAGGCAATGATCGCCAAACTCAGGCGGTTCGACTTGGCAAGTAAGTCGCGAACCATGCGGGCGATGTACTCGGCTTCGACTCGATTTCGCCGATTCTCGTAGAGGCCATGTGGCAAATAATGAAAGGAAAGCGGATTGGCCAGAAGCTGTTCTGAGCCTGACAATTCCGACGGCAGCTGGGACCCGTCGGCATTGTGATTCGCGTGCGGGTGGTTGGTACTGAAGTCGTCTTGGGCAAAATCATCGCGAATCGAGTTGACTCGGGTTGGGTCACTTGCGGGTGGGGCCGATTGTCGGGCGGGCATTGGACCAGCACCGGGAAGGGAATCCGCTTTCGCCGTCAAGCGGGAATCGGGGACCGTCAAGAGGCGCCCATCGTAAAAGGCCCAATTCGAAAAGCTAATCAAGGATTCGTTACGGCTGCGATAGTGCCAACCCAGCATGGTCGCGGGGAGGTTTTTCGCGGCATGTGACAAAAAGCTATCGCATTGTAAATCGAACGAGATCAGTTCACCTTGCGATTCGAACCGCAGCGCCGAGTCATCGTCAGCATCGTCCTTGGTGGAGAAAAAGTTCGTGGGAGGCAACTGCATTTCGTCGCCGACGACAATGACTTGTTGGCCACGAAAGATGGCTGGCACTGCTTCTTCCAATGGCACTTGGCTGGCTTCATCAAAGATCACGACATCGAAAAAGTCCTTCGCCAGTGGGAGCGTATCCGAAACACTCAAGGGGCTCATCAGCCAAACGGGTTTGAGGTCTCGAATGACCACACCGGACGGTCCATCGACAAGTTCGCGAATGGACTTGTATCGCATCGTTTTGCCAAACTCATGTTCCAGGATTCGGCGTCCTTGAGTGAAGTGCTTCTTGAACTCTCGCTCTTCGGGTGAGCTCGCTCCCGAGGATTGATTGGCCGACCGAGCATGATCGAGGAATCGGTCCTTAACTCGCGCCATAATCTCGTTGGAATTGGCACTGAGCCAACGATCGAATTGGGACTCGAGCGTCGTGACGCATCGTCGCAAAAAGTCCTCGTTAAACTGGGTCAAGTCGCGGTCGCGTTGGCAGAGGCTCTTCCAGCTTTGTCGGGCCAGAGCCGCTTCTGTTTGGGCGATGGTCCAAGGAGTTTTTCGTAAAGTGTCGCACAGGGTGGACGGGAGCTGGCCCAATTGACGGAGCAAGTGCACGGCCTGTGGAACTTGGTTGGTGGCACTCATGATGCGACCCAATTCCGTGGCGAGATCGTTTAGCGGCAGGTCCATGTACCCGGCCAGCACCCCGGTCAAAGCCGAGGTTAAATCGTGGGCTGCCGGAGCCACGCTCAGCACTTTGTTTACGAAGGACTCGGCCTTGTCGGATTTAAGGAGTGCTTGATGAATCCGAGTCAATGACGTGGGATAATGTGTAAGTTTTTCGCGAACGTTGTCCACCAAGATCTTCAGTTCGCCGGGAGTGCCCGAAAACGCGAAGTTCTGGCGAAACCGGGTAAGAACGCTTTCCTGCTCAGCGGCGGTTTCGTATTCTAAATGCAATGCTTGCAAGACTTGGAGCCAAGTCGGCTGTACTGCATGGGCGCGAAAGTCGTACGCTTGGTTGAGTGCGCTGCGCAATCGCCACCAAGCCCAAGAGAAGTACGGGAAGCGTTGTCCAGCGAATTGTTGTGCTTGTTGATAGGCGGTGGCCAGATCGACCGGGGAGAACTTCTTTCGCCAGTGGACCGTCGCGGCTTGCGCCTGTGTCAATCGAGCTTCCAGTTGTTGAAGTTGCGCGATGGTTTGAGAAAATTCTTGGGCTCGGGTACTTTGAGAATCAAGCACTCGGAGATTGCCGTGTTGCGCGACCGGGGCAATATCTTGGAAATACTGCAGTAGTTTCTCGACACGCTCCAGATCCGGCCAGTGATCTTGCGTGATACCGGATGTCTTGAGCCGAGAAAAAAGCTGTTGAAATGCTTGCTGCGCCAGTGGGATCTTTTGCGAGATCAATTCCATTGGGCGATTCTCGTGGGCTACAGCAGGCGACAAAAGTCGCAGCGGATGTTTGGACCAAATTCCTTGAGGTTGCAGATCCAACAAACTCGTTCGCAAGCCTTCGATCGCCGTTCGATGTTGATACCACTGGGAATAGCTGGGGAGGTTTTCCTCAATTTGTACGGAAACTTCGGGAACCTGTGAGCCGATTGCGACCAAGCGATCCAAGAAACCACGCAACGGCAGCCCCAACGATTCTGGTGTCACTTGCATGACTTCATCGAATCGTTCTAACGGCGCGAGTTGTTGGTCCATTTCACGTAGTAGATCATCGCGTGAGTTGCCACTGGCGGACTTTTGGACTCGTTCGGATTCCGCAACCAGCGTTTCATAAGTTTGCTTCAGATCGAGGACAAACTCTTTTTTGTCGGCCTGCGAGTCATGGATCAAGCAACCCAACGATCCAAGGCCAACCTGTTTCATACGAGCATACACGACGTCAATCGCGGCTCGCTTTTCGCAGACAAACAAGACGCGTTTGCCGTGGGCAACGTAGTCTGCGATCAAATTGGTAATGGTCTGAGATTTACCGGTGCCAGGCGGACCTTGAATGATGTAGCTTCGGCCCGCGCGAGCCTCGGCAATGGCCGTGGCTTGGGTCGGGTCACAAGGCACGACATCGAAACGATCGGCAAGAGCAGGCACGGTTGGCAGTTGGCGGCCAACAGCTTTTGGCGTGACCGAAAAGGTGTCATCAAACGCGGCGCTCGTCAAGCCGCGATCTTGAATTGCTTCGTAGTCTCGGACCAAAGACATCCGACGATAGTGGAAATTTGCGAGCGTTACACTGCACAAATCGAAGTTCCACAAATAGGGATTCTCTTCCCCGATGTCGCGAACTTGATACATCGACCGTTCCTGTTCCAAGGACTCCTGGGCAGGTTCCGAATCTTTGGCGTGCCCCGACATGAAGGAGCGAGGCCGAGGGCGACTTTCGATAACGGATCGCAACTGAGATTGAGGTGCCCGCACATGATTCGAAAAGAGCTTGAGCCCCAAGGGAAAGAAATTGGCAGGGTCGTAACTGTAGTCGTGATTGGCATAAGTTCGAACGCCTCGGCCGGACAATCTGGCGTTGCGACGATACTGATCCAAGCGTCGTTTCGCTTTTTCGTGGATCAGATCAACGCGTGGGCGATCTGTGAGTTGAACGGAGACAGCGGGTTCACTCGCTTGAACTTGTTGCGCCAAATACTGATGTAGATCCGGCAACGACCCTTCATTGAGGTCCAAGGTTTCTGGCAAGTTGATGTTGTACAAACGGCGGAATTGATGTCGAATCACCGGGTTGATCTCGGCCTCGGTACCTTGAGGTTCCAGATGATAGACATCGCGCACGCCTTTGACTTTGCTCAACGTGACCGGTAACAACACCAGCGGTGAGACGAAACGCTCGATTGGCCGCTCTTTGAGGTTGGCCCACGACAACGAGCACAGTACAAGTCGAAGTTGAGCGAAGCCAAACTCGTTCTGGTCGCGTCGGACGTCGGCGATGATCCGATCCAATAGTGAAGGTAAGTACAGCGCCTCGGTAAAGTTCAGATATTTGTTCAGCGAGAGCGGTTTGCCTGAAACAATTTGCTGTCGGAGTTGATCGTTGGCCACCAATACTTGTGACTCGCGGATATTGCGAATATCCAACATGAGTGGAATTGAAGCATGGGTCAGATTCACGTTTTGGAGTGTCGATCTGAAATGCAACAGGGCGTTTCGTTTCGACAGATCGAACAGACGCTCGCGCAGTTTGCCGAGAACAATGTCTTGCTTTCCCTGGCGATCTCGAGACTGGAAGCCAGGGACTCGTGCCAAATCCAATTCCAAATCGACTGGTTGATCACGGTAGTTTTCGAGTGTTGCCAGAATTGCCGCCAAATCGGCTGGGCGGCGTTGTCGATCGAGCTCGGTCATTTTCAGAATGACGCTGGCGAGGATCGGGTGTAAATCGGGACGAATCGCGAACAAGTTTCGACGATTTGTGACGAATGTTTCTAGATCGTCGGGGTCTGAGAAGTCCAAGCGGCACGCTAAACTAGCCAACAACAATCCGAGGCTAAAAACATCGGTCGCTGGATCGTGATGTTGAAGTTCGTGCTCCCAGGTAACGTATCCCGGCAAATAGGCAGGACGCTGCAAGGGTTCGCCGCGTTGCGCAATTTCCTGGCGACGAACAACTTCTATACCGGTGGAGACATCGGAACTTCGACGCGTTTCTGCGACAATCTCCACTTGGGTTCGCGACTCCAATTCGAAGCTGCGGAGTTTCTCTAGGTTGGTTCGCGGAGGTTGCCGACGTGATTCTGCGAACCACAATTTGGAATGCTCGACGTGCAGTGCGTCCAAGCCTTCCAAGGGGGCAACCAGACCGATTTTGTGTGCCGCTAGGGACTCGCGGATCAACGGCAAAATGCTGGCCAGAATATCTTCGGTGGCTAAGGCATCGCCCTGAATGACGGCCTGCAAGTATTCGGAGAACTTCATTCGGCACGTCCTTGGTGCTCGGCGTCTGACATGATCTGTTGCTTGTTTCGTTCGATTTTATCAAGCTGGCTTTTTCGCAGTTTGAGTTCCTTTCGCAAAACATCCACGAAGCGTTCCTTAACGCCGATCTGCTCGGCCAAGGTTAGACCCCAAGCGAAAGCGGCTTCTTCTAATTCGCGATCAGCGACCATGAAGTCAAGCAGCAGGTAACTAAAATAATCGGCCATCGAGTCCGGTGTGATGCGAAGATTCATGGGCGCGCTCGCCAGTGGTTGCGGATACGAAGTTGTCGTGTTGGGAACATAGTCGGCGAAGAAGAGCTTGGCATGGGCGAGCGTCGCATCCGTTCGAAACCAGGGACGCGAAAACAGGAGATCAAGTAGTTCACGTGTTTGCTGAGCAACTCGGTGCTGCTCCCACAAGTCCAGGTCCGCGAGTCCTGGGTGTCCTGTGAGTATGTTCGCGACGATGGGGTTGGATTCTGCACCGAGGTCGGTCCACAGTCGAACGGCATGGGCTCGAATAAACAGTTCTGGATGGTCAAGACTTTGTGAGACTATTTCACCTCGTTGAAAGATTTCTTCCGCTTGTTTTAAGAAGGCCGCCGGATTGATTTGTTTAACACCGGTCTCCAATTTCAATAGTAAGGACACGACCGCATTCACATCGCGAGTGACGTCGAAGGCGCCGCGGTCGCAAAGCACCTCGTTGTAGAGTCGCAACAATCGCAAGCTGTGAGTGTAGGCAGGATGGGCCGAGCGATCGGCGGCGAGCGCGGAGAGCATGCGGTCCATAATGCGAAGATCTTGATCCTGTTGTTCCGCCAACACGTAATGGGTCATTTCATGGCCGAACAGCGCGCGGAGTTCCGTGGGTTCCAATTGTTCTTGAATGGGGCCATGCAGGACGATATGAACTTCTCCAGGGATCTGTACCAGCGACGCATTGAGGCCGAACGCTTGATGCGCCTGATAGATGGTTAGCGGAGCATTGATTTGCAAAAGAGCAGCGATCTCGGTCGCGGCTTGATAGAGCGATGATTCCGTTTCGCGATCCACACGATAAGTTGTCTTCAACAACTCGAACTTCATGGCCTCGACCGATTCCGGCTGTTCGAGATTCTTGGCGAACCAGCTCCAGACTTCAGGGTCTTGAGCTTTCAATAGCCGACTGAGATCATGATGATACGGAAGTAATTGAATCGTCATCGGTCGTCTTCATTGCCGTCGTTGGGTGTGGCTCGCACCCGTAGGCGCGTCCCTTTCGAATCGCCAGCTTCCCACAATCGCTGATTACTGGCAACCATTCACTCAAGGTCCATGAAGTGGAGAGGCTCAAGTGTTCGGGGTCGGTTCAAGGAGTCGCGAGATCAATGGAAGCAACTGTTTTTTTCGACTGACCACGCCGTCCAACTGGTACATTTGTTTTTGTAAGCGCGGGTAATTGATCTTTTGCCAGGCTTCCAGTTCTTCAGACAAGAGAAGCAGACTTCCATTGGACATGATGTCGGTCACCAACAAAGCACTGAAGTCCAGGTTTCTTTGCTGGCAATGATTGGAGAGCGCACGGGTCAGTTCTTCATGCCGAGTCCAAAACAATTCAAAGCCGATTTCCTCGATCTGCGAAATTGAAAAACGTTGACCGTGTTCGCGAAACTCTTTGCAATCCTCGCGAATGACATCTTCGGCGGCTCGGCTGCGCAAAGCGGATCCGATCGCGAAAAATTCTCGTGCGTGCTCTTCTAAATCGAAGGTTGTGAACTGCTGCAACCAGCGGAGCACGTCGCGGTCGACCTCCGTCGCCGTGGGGGAACGCAGGTTGAGGGTGTCTGAAATGATCCCGCTCGCCAAACAGAGCGCGACGGAAGGCGTGGGCTCGAGCCCTGACCCGCGATATTGTTTGGCGACCAAAGTGCACGTCGATCCGACGGGTTCGTTGACAAACCGAATTGGCTGAGTCGATTTTAAGGATCCGCCCAAGCGATGGTGGTCCAAGACTTCGACAATGTCCGCTTCTTCCGCCCCGTTTACGGCTTGGCCTAATTCGTTGTGGTCCACCAAAATAATCTGTGGTCGCGGTGGATTCACCAAATCGGACTTGCTAATGACACCGACAAGTTCATGGTCATCATCGACGACCGGGAACAAACGCTGTTCGTAGCGGTCGACCATTTTACGAACTTCGTCGATCAAGGCCTGGGTTGGCAAAGTTTGGCAATGGCGGTCGATCGCGTCGTTGATCAAGCGTGACGACTTGATTCGCATGGTCGTCGTGGCGGTGTCGTGGGGGCTGTTGATGACCGTCACATTGTTCGAGCGTGCTAGTTGCAGTAGCCCGCTACTTAACTTGAACCCGCCACTGACCACGAGAGCTCGAACGCCCATTTCCAAAGCTGGGAGTTGAATCGTCGGGCGATCGCCGCTGACCACGATCAATTGTTCCGGAGGAAATTTGGCCAATCTCGTCGTGAAACCTCCGGCGCTCATCGCCCCGACGGTCACAATCATGGGCGTGTTTTTTTCGGGATCGACGGCATGTTGAAAAGTTCCGCCAATCATTTGACAGACCTTGCTGAGGTTGCTGATCACTTGCCGCGACCGAACTGGGTCCGAGTCGCCCATAAAGACCAATTTCAAAAGGTCCAGCAACGACAATAGTCCAACAAATTTTCCGTTCTTGCCTACGACTGGGAGGGTTCCGAGTCCATGTTGTTCCATTCGCTCGAAGACTTCGAAGAAAACTTCATCTTCGCGAGCCGTGATGGTCGTGCGGCGGCAGACGTGACTGATTTCCGGCCGCACGTCCATGATGATTTTGGGCGCTGGCAGCCCGCAACGTTTCAGGACAAATTCGGTTCGCAGATTCGGCGGCCCACAGCAGGCCGCCACGGCATCGGGCCGATAGGTTCTTTGCAAGTAATCGGCGTACCCGATCGCCGCACAAATCGCGTCCGTGTCTGGATTTTTGTGACCAAAAACGAGTACCGACATAGGGTTGGCTTCGTGGAAAAACGTATTCGTTCAAGAAAATCGGGATTGGTGCGTTCCTCGCGTCGCCACTCCGTTCGACTTTTATACCCATCGCGCTCGATTTGATCAACGATCTCGGCCAACCACTGCTGAAGGTGGCACGATAGTCCTGGGACAGTGCGACTTTTTTCCATTGATCGAGAAACGGGGCGGGGGAGCGAGCCCAAGAATCGCAGCACCAATCACGAGTCAGCCGAGACCGATGGAACAAGTGATAACCGGGACTGGGGCGCAGTCGCTCCGTTGTCTGGCTCGAAAAGGTGTCTCGGCACGCGGCGTCTGCAAGTTGCTTGGTTGTTTCCGGGGGCACTTGGTCGTGGAGTGATGGTGAAACGCCATGGCGTGGGGAGCCTCGCGGTGGCGTTTCAGTCAAAATCTGTCTTTGCGAGGATGTAAAAATTCATTACGATCCCGGATGTGACCGACAGCAGGCCACATCAAACTGGGCAAAACTAGAGCCATTGAGGGCTCGAATTGGGAATCGGGAATGGAATCCGAGGCACTCGATAAGCGCATGGCCAGGGAAGCGACCATTGGTTTGGTGGTGCTGGTGGTGTTGGTTGGCTTATTATTTTTGACAATTTGGTTGAAAGCTCAGGCCGCTTGGACGGTCGACGAAGAAAGTGTCCTTTCCTCACGCGTCAATGTCTTCGAATTGGATCGTGGCAACGTTTTGACGCCCTTGAAGAAGCCTCCGCCGGTTCCGCTGCCGGATGTCGAGTCGAATCATATTGTGGATTTGGGCGAAATGCGCCCAATTTCCTCGGAACGAATGGCGGCGATGCTGGGCTCCGACAGCCAGGGCTTGCGTGTGGCAGTCGTCGATCCGACCACAGCATTACCTGGTTTTCCGGATCGCGGCGCGACGAGTCTACCAAGCCCGGAGGTGTCAGACGCACCGTTGGCAAATTCACCGTTGCCGAATCTGGATTTGCCGCCCAATCGTTCGATTCAAGCGGAACTGCCGCGCGCTGATTTGCCTGCGGCACCATCGTTGTTGCCGCAACTTGGTTCTTTGCCCGCCGTTCCTGGCCGCGGTCCAGAAACCTCGCTGCCACCCGTATTGCCTGGAAGTGGCGGCAGCAGTGTCCCTTCGCCCGTTCCCAGTGAATTGGAAAAGATTCCGAACCGAGACGAGCCCTCGACCGACTCTTCTGCGACGGAACCAGTCCCGCGGTCGGATTCCACGGGTGTGACATTGTTGGCGGTCGATAATTCGCAGCCGGATGGCGAAGACGAGTTGATGGCCGAGGGATTGAATCAGGTGGGTTCGACCTCGATTGCTTTGACGCCGTTGCCCAATGCCGTTGGATTGCCACGCAACCCATCGACGCCTTCGCCAGTGCAAAGTTCTCCAGTGATAAATGGGCGGGAGATAAGATCGCCATTAACGCAGCTGCCTCCGCCCGGACAGGAGGAAGCGGAAAGCCCGATCGTGGCAGGTTCATCCGTCGAAGTTTCCGTTGCCGAAATCGCAACGCAGGAGCGGGAGTCTGGGTTGTCTCAAGAACGGACGGCGAACGCGGGAGCGGCCAGTGCATCGGAACCGATTCTCGATGCGCTGCAACGTGCTGCTGCCCAAGCGCAATCGTCAAACACGACCGTGACCGTTTATGCGACCGAAGATGACGCGGAAAATGAGAAAGCGGCGGATGGCGAAGCCGAGCCAGCAAGCTATTCCACCCAAGAACTAAAAGCGGCGATGCAGAGGCTGAGTTTGCCGCCCGGGATGAGCATGGCCGAATTGTCGCGACGCCTGTATGGCGACACGCGCTACGCCTTGGCGTTGCAGCAGCTCAATCACCGCCGGGCGGATGATCGTGGGCGGTTTTTGCCAGGCACACAGATTGCGTATCTTCCGGCTCCCATGCTTAGTTTCGTTTACCCAGACTTGGTGAAGCCGGAAAGCCTCTCTGTTGAATCGGGTACGATTTCCACGGTTCAGTATCAAGAACCGCTAACGACTCAGGCACCGACTCAGAGACCGACACCGACTCAGGCACCGACTTCGAGGTCATCGAAGCCGGGGCCAAGAAGTGGGCGAGTGGCCGAGTCTCCGCTCCCAAACCCAGCACCACGGGACTCATCCGAGTCGACCTTGCCTGGTCAGGAAGTTCCCGCTTCTGGGGTGCAAACTGCCCCGGTTTCGCCCGAGTGGATCATGACGGAAGGGGGCGAGTCATTGTTTCAACTGGCGGTCGACCACTTTGATCAAGCGAGTTATTATTTGCAGTTGTATGAATGGAATCGCGTCGCGATGGAGGGCCGTTATCGTCCGACGGACCCGTTGCCCAAAGGAATGCGAATTCGTCTTGCTCCGCCAACTCCATGAGAAGTGTCGTCGAACTACAGACCTGGGTGACCCGCAGTGAAGATGAGACTGCGCACGTGGGGCGCCAGTTGACAAAGCAATTGCCACAAGGTTCCGTGGTATCGCTCGAAGGGACTTTGGGCGCTGGGAAGTCGGTGTTGGTTCGTGGGATGGCTGCCGGATTGGGCATCGACCCGGAATCCGTCACGAGCCCGACGTTTACTTTATGGCAGACTTATTCCGGTACCTGCGATTTGCATCATTTGGATGCGTATCGCCTGCGAAATGCCGAGGAATTTCTCGAATTAGGCGTGGAAGAACTCTTCCAACAGGATGGTTTGATCGTGATCGAATGGGGTGAAAAAGTGCGTCGAGTTTTACCAACCGAGCATTACCGAGTCACGATCGAAATCGATGAAGATTCCCATCGACGAATCGTCTTGCTTCAACAAACTGAGAGCTAGGTGATGCCGTGTTCCAGTTTTGGATTTGGCCGCGAATCTTTGCCGACTGGTTGATCCGCTTCTACCAAGCGACCCTGAGTCACTGGTATCCTGGATGCTGTCGCTTTCAGCCGAGTTGCAGTCAGTATGCTCGACAGGCCATTGCGAAGTATGGACTTTGTTACGGGGGGGTACTGGCAGCGTGGCGAATTTTGCGTTGCCATCCCTTCTCGCGTGGCGGTCACGATCCGCTACAGTAGTTGCGGTGAAGAATGTTCTGGGGAGTTCGTCAGGAACTGGCCGTTTGGCTGGTTGTTGCGAAACGGACCTTTACGGACATCGCGAATGCGCCAGGCTCGGAACCGTGGTTGACGATACGATGATGTGTCGGCCAGGTTTGCTGGAGCCAAGCCCGAAATGGAGTGTACGATGGATCGACTGTGGCATTTTGTAACGCATGACCGGGCGGCGATCGCAGCGCTGGAATCGGTTCATGGTCTTTCGCCGATTTTGGCTCAATTGATGGTGGCACGTGGAATCACTGGGCACGAAGAAGTTCGGCAGTTTCTGGAGCACCGCTTGTCAGATTTGCGCGACCCGGAAGACTTGCCGGGAGCGGTTCAAGCCGCCGAAACAATTTGGTCGGCGATACAAGCTGGGAAACGCATTTGGATCTACGGCGACTATGACGCGGACGGAATGACGGCGACCGCCATCCTGTATCGTTGTTTGCAAACCCTTGGGTGTCAGCCAAAGTACTACGTTCCCAACCGCTTGGAAGACGGCTATGGTCTCAACATCGATGCATTGACAGAGCTCCAACGGAAGGGTGCTGATGTTGTCGTCACGGTGGATTGTGGAATCAGTAGCCATCAAGCGGCGGCACACGCGAAGGAGTTGGGGCTGCAATTAATCATCACTGACCACCATACGATGGCTGCCGAATTACCGGATGCGGTCGCGGTTGTCCATCCTTGTCTGCCCGGCTGTCATCCGATGTTGCAGAGCTTGTCGGGGGCGGGAGTGGCATTGAAAGTGGCCTGGGCGTTGTGCCAAGTCGCTTCCCGAGCGAACCAGCCTTCGGGTTCGGCACCGAGTGGCAAGGTGACGCCTGTCATGCGTGAATACTTGATGATGGCAATTGGTTGGGCGGCGATTGGAACTGTCGCCGACGTGGTGCCACTGGTGGGTGAAAACCGAGTGCTGGTGCACTACGGGATGGCGTGCCTAAAGAACGACCCTGGGTTGGGACTGCAACAACTGATGCGAGTCACCCAACTGGATGAAAAAGCGAGATTACGCTCGGACGATATCGGATTTACGTTAGCGCCACGACTTAATGCGGCGGGTCGATTGGGGCAGGCTGCTTTGGCGATCGAGTTGATGGTCACGAAAGACTCGGCACGAGCTTTGGCCTTGGCGGAGTACGTCCATCAACTGAATGTGAGTCGCGACAGTTTGGACCGCAAAATCTACAATGCCGCCAAGAAAGAAATCAAAGAAAAATACGATCCTGAAAATGACCCGGCGATTGTTTTAGCGGATCCCCATTGGCATGTGGGAGTGATTGGAATCGTCGCGGGGCGAATTGCCGAGAAGTACGGTTTGCCGACAATTTTGGTCTCGCTTGATCCGACGGGAGAAAAGCCGGGCACGGGCTCGTGTCGCAATGGTGGCGGCGATTTTGATCTGTATGAAGCGTTGTCTGCTTGTAGTGATTTCTTGGAAGGCTTTGGCGGGCACCGAGCGGCAGCGGGACTGCAAATCCGCAGTGAAAACGTCACGGCGTTTCGCGCCGCCTTTTGCGATCATGCGCAAGGCAAGCTATCCAAGGCCGATCGGCGCCGTCCATTGCGCATCGATGCCGAAGCATCATTGCATCAATTGACGATCGAGACGATGAATCAAATCGAAAAAATGGCACCGTTCGGGCAAGGCAATCCGGTTCCGGTCTTGTGCAGTAGCGAAGTCGAGTTGCTGGAACCGAAAGTGATGGGGAGTGGCGAACGTCACTTGTCCGTTCAAGTCAAACAGGACAGCTTCACCTTCCGAGCGGTCGCCTTTGGCAAGGCGGACTGGTTGACCTCTTTGCAAGAGAACGTCGGACCAGTCGACGTCGCCTACCGTCCGGTCATCAATGAATTTCGTGGTTACAAACGAGTTGAACTGCAACTCATCGATTGGCGTCCCTCAACGGTTGCGGCCGGAATCACTTGATTCGAAATCAAAGCCCTAACGCTCGAAGCGATTGGACTCGAATGACATCGTCATCGGTCTCGTAAAACGCATCGAGTTCTTTCAAGGAATCGAATAACTGGCGAGCTTGACGCGAGTACTTCGACTTGCGCAATTCTTGAAACAGGGCGTTTTCTGTCATGCCGTCGCCAATCGTTTCTGTGGCCCAAGTTAGCAGTTCATCGAGGGAGTATTCTTCTTCCACAACGATGCTGGGAGCTGCGGCGACCGGTTCTGGCTCGCTGGGAGTCGGCTCAGGCAGAGGAGAATCGCTTGCTGAGATTGTTGTCACGGCGAGTTGGTCGGAAGAGGCTGCGACGTTTGCGTTCATCGATGCCTGGAAGCTAGGTGGCTCAAGGTTGGCTTCTGGGTTGGCGACCGGAAAACCGCCATGCGCTGGGGCTGTGGCCGACGCCAACACGGTGGCATGGGCTTTTGGCGCGGGTTGGTCGTCAGGAAGTGTTTGAATCTCTGAGCGGACCGAATTCGCCGAATTGGTTGCGTGGACGGAAGAAGTGGTTTTTCCAAACGAGGTCAATGTTTCCGCCAAGACGCGTCGCAGACGATCGGCATCACGAGCGTCGATGGTCCGTAACGCTTCGTCAAACGCCATTTGCGCGCGGTCCCAGCGTTGTTGCCAAGTCGCCTGCTGTTGTTGAAGTTCACGAAGAACTTCCCAGCGATCGAGGATTTCGGTCAGCATTGTCGTTGTCTCAGTTCGCGAATCGCTCATGATTTGGATTCCCGAGTGGCGCTGTCGGTCCATTCGGGCGACCGCAACGCCTTTTGGGGGCTGGGGGATGCGTCGGTCGAGCGGCCTTTTGTGAAGGACCATGCCCGAGATTTGGGACAGCCAGAACTCAGGTTCGAATGTCGTATAGCTTGTGCGAATCCGCAGGACTGACGCAAACAAAGATTGTGCCGCAGGCGTCTTGCGAATGCAGACTTGTTGTGCTGGTTGGAGCGGTTGTGCCGGCAATTCCTCCCACCGAGGGTACTGACTGGCGACATCCGCTTAGGGGTCCGTTCCCGGGGAGTCAAGCATTGGCCGAGATCGCAGCGCGCGGCGCGTACCGTTGTAACTTGGTCCGGGAAGTCGTAAATTGTTCGATCCGCCAATGGGGAACGGTGGGCCCCGAATAGGGTTGTGATTCCAGCAGAGAGAATGAAGGACATCGAGTGTCAGGATTGTCAGTAATCGGATTGCAGTGGGGCGACGAAGCGAAAGGCAAGTTGGTTGACTTGTTCGCGGCCGACCATGACATCGTGGTTCGATATCAAGGCGGTGCGAATGCCGGACATACGGTCGTCGTGGGAGACAAGGTCTACAAACTTCACCATTTGCCTAGTGGCATCGTGCATTCGCATGCGATGGCGATCGTTGGTCCAGGGGTTGTGACCAACCCGAAAACAATTATCGGCGAACTGGATTCTTTGACTTCGCAAGGCGTGTCGTACGAGGGACGCTTGTGGTTGAGTGATCGATCGCACGTGGTGATGCCCTGGCATGTCTTGGAAGATCAGTTGGCCGATCGGCTAAGTGGGAAAGACAACCATATTGGTACGACGATGCGGGGGATTGGTCCATGTTATCGCGATAAAGTTGGGCGTAGTCACGCCATTCGACTGGGTGACATGTTGCGGCCGAGTTTTCCCCAGCGAGTTGCGGAGATCGTCACGGTCAAGAATCAAATGTTGCGTTCGATGGATCCAGCGTCGGAGTGGGCTCCTATGAACGCGGATGAGATCACCGAACAGCACCTGAGCTACGCGAAGGTCCTGGCTCCGATGATTCGGGAAACGACCCAGTGGTTGCTGGATGCACTAGAAAGTGGCAAGCGAGTTCTGTTTGAAGGGGCTCAGGGCGCGTTATTGGACATTGACCACGGAACGTTCCCATTTGTGACGAGCAGCAATAGTTCGGGAGTGGGGATTTGCGGTGGGTCAGGGGTTCCGCCGATGTGGATTGACAAAGTCGTCGGTGTGGTCAAGGCCTATAGCACGCGTGTTGGCGGCGGTCCAATGGCGACGGAATTGGATAACGAGATTGGGCAAAGAATCCGCGAACGCGGACGCGAATATGGGACGACAACGGGAAGGCCGCGTCGTTGCGGATACTTGGATTTGGTGGCGCTGCGATACACGTCGCGACTCAGCGGTGTGAAGTCCCTGGCGGTCATGATGCTGGATGTATTGAGTGGCTTCGATCAACTGCAAGTGGCGACGGCTTACCGAATTGGCGATCAGATTTTGGATCGTTTTCCGTCTCATGCGGACGATTTGAAGCAAGTGCAGCCGGTATATGAAACATTGCCCGGTTGGCGCGAGGAAATCACAACCGCGCGGAAATGGGAAGAGCTGCCGGCGAATGCCCAGGCCTACGTGCGACGAATCTCGGCGGCGATTGGGAAACCCGTCGAGTGGGTTTCGGTGGGGCCGGATCGCAACCAGACCATTCATTTGCCCTTGAAGTAAAACCGCCCATGGACTCGACCGATATCGTACTTCCGGATCGAGAGTTATGGCCGAACCATGTCGCCATCATCATGGACGGCAATGGGCGCTGGGCCGAAAGTCAAGGATTGCCCAGGAGCGAGGGACATCGACTGGGGGCCAACGCCGTCCAAAAAGTTGTAGAAGAAATGGCGAGATTGCAGATGGGGTGTCTCACGCTCTACTGCCTTTCGAACGAGAATTGGAAACGGCCAGAGCCCGAATTGCAGTTCTTGATGCACTTGTTGCAGCATTACATGATCGAGCAGCGAGAAGGACTGCTCAAGCACAACATTCGGTTGCGAATCTTGGGTCGGCAGACGGGAATACCAACCGAAGTTTGGCAGGAAATGGAAGAAACCAAGCGACTGACTCGGGAGAACACCGGGTTGCAACTATGTCTGGCGATCAACTACGGTGGTCGGCAAGAGATTGTGGATGCTTGCCGTGCCATTTCGGCTCGTGTGGCTTCGGGCGAATTGCGGCCGGATCAAATTGAAGAAAAAACTTTGGCCGCGCATTTGTATACACACGATTTGCCCGATCCTGATCTGTTGATTCGCACGGCGGGTGAAATGAGGGTCAGTAACTACTTGTTGTGGCAAATTAGCTATTCAGAAATTTGGGTCACCCATCGATGTTGGCCTGATTTTGCGGAGTCGGACCTTCATGCCGCAATTGTCGATTACGCGCGACGGAAGCGGAAATTTGGTGGACTAAAACAGGGATAGAAGCCACACGCCGGTCGTTTGCCTACGGAATGGTGGGCCGATTGGAGCTTGTTTTTCGGGGCATTTGCTGGCAATTCAAGCCGAGAATTCGCTAAAAAACGAATCGCAAGCCCTAGGCACTGTGGGCGGCAATTCGCTATATTACTGGGCCGGTTTATCCCAGATCACAAGGAAAGGAAGAGCCAGTTACTATGGCTGAACAGGAAAACGCGACCGTTGAGATCGACGGAACGACGGAAAAAAAAGATACATTAAATTACGCAGTCGAAGTGGAAGTGGTTGGCGATTGCCAACGTCACGTTACCGTCACGATTCCGGTCGAAGATGTTCAACGTTATTTTCGGGCGCGGTACGAAAACTTGGCTCCCGTAGCTGAGATTCCCGGCTTTCGTCCTGGCAAAGCACCGCGAAAACTGATTGAAAGCAAGTTTCGCAAGACTGTAACCGAGCAAGTCAAAGGCCAGTTGTTGCTGGATACGTTGACACAAATTGGGGACGAGCAACGATTTTCTGCGATTGGCGAGCCGGTCTTCGACTTTGAAAGTGTCAGCGTCGAGGAAGGGGCGCCGTTGCAATTCGAGTTCGATATCGAAGTTCGACCTGACTTTGAATTGCCACAATGGAAGGGTTTGGAACTGCCGCAGTACGTTCACGAGTTCACGTCGGCGGAGATTGATTCTCATGCAGGGCGTTTCCTCCGTCGAAATTCGAATCTGTTACCGGCGACGGATGCGGTTCGTGCTCAAGACGTTGTGACATTGTCGATCGAGACCTCGATCGACGGAGAAGTGGTTGCCAATTTGGAAGAGTTGGCCATCCCGGTCCAGGCATCCGCCAGTTTTCGTGATGCTCAAATCGATGGTTTTGCCTCATTGTTGGTTGGCAAGTCGATCAACGACGAAGTCACGACAACCGTGGAAATTTCTGGGTCGGCTTCCAACCCGATCGCGCGGGACAAAAAAGCCAACGTCAAGATCAAGATTTTAGACATCAAGCGATATGAAGACGCAGAATTGAACGAAACGAACGTCGAGAAGTTCGGCGATCGCTTCAGTGACGTGGGTGAAGTTCGAGATGCGATCAAGAGTGAATTGGAACGCCGCATGGCGTTTGAAGAAGACCGCCTCGTACGTCAGGCCATCACCGCCTCTTTGACCGAAGCGGCCAACTGGCAATTGCCACCGGACTTGTTGGAACGTCAAAGCCGGCGTGAGCTGGAACGCGCCGTGATGGAATTACGTCGCAATGGCATGAGTGACGAGTTTATCAATGCTTATGAAAACAAGCTGCGTCAGAACAGCAACGAGCAAACGGCGACGGCTTTACGCGAGCACTTTATCTTGGAGCGGATTGCCGAGTCCGAAGGCATTGAAGATCAACCGGAAGATTACGATCAAGAGATCGAATTGATTGCCCTCTCGATGAATGATTCGGCTCGCCGAGTTCGGTCAAGACTGGAAAAAACCGGCCAATTGGATGCGTTGCGTAACCAAATCGTCGAGCGTAAAGTTCTGACGATGATCCGGGAGCATGCGACGTTCCGGCAAGAACAATTTACTTTGCCGACCGACGACGTTGCTCCGGTTCGCGAGTATTTGGCCGGACGTGGTGATGCGGAAATTCCAGTGGCCAAGTCCGACTTCGTCGAGCCTGTGAATGCGATGGGCAAGGGCGAGCATGTTGCTCCTCGGACTGGACGTTAATGATTGTTCGGTCCAGAGATGCGTGTTTGGGTAGGTGAGCCGTCGACGTTTCGCTCGTTTTTCGGGTTGCGTTCGGCTCACCTCCAGACCATTCTTGGCCCTTATCTGCCGGGGAAAGTTCTGCGCAACACCGTGGAATTCACGGTCGAACTTGCTGACGGCGATTCGGTGGCGGTGCATTTGGACCCGCCTACAATTTCTCATGGTTCGAACTCCCATTTGAATTCGATGGGCGGTCGAACCGCTCATGCACAATCGGCTGCCAATGTTGCGCGATCGTTAAGCCAACCTGAAGTGGTCATCGTCTCCGTGCATGGTTTGGCGGGGTGTCACCAAAGTCGGTACATGCAGAGATTGGCGTGGTACGCGAATCAGAGGGGTTGGTTCAGTTACCGCATGGACATGCGAGGGGCCGGAACTAGTGGCGTTCGTTCCAGGTACCTGTATCACGCCGGTCGTAGCGATGATCTTTTGGACGTCTTGCGATTTGTTCGTCAGCAACACCCGCGTGGGCAGATTTATCTCTGTGGCTTTTCTTTGGGCGCGTCGGTCGCCTTGCTGCTGTTATCCGAATCCGCATCGTTGGCCGATGTAGGATTGTCGGGGGCGGTGGCTGTCTGTCCGCCATTGGACCTCGCGCGAAGCGCTGATGAGTTGCAATTGGGATTGAATCGAATTTACGATCATGTGTTTGCCAAGGCGCTGTGGAAGGCGTTGTTGGCACGACCATTGGCAGTGCGGCAGTTGGGTGAACGAATGCCGCCACGTCGGCCCAAAACATTAAAGTCCTTCGACGAGCAAGTCACTGTGCCGTTGGGCGGGTTTCAGACGGTCGAAGAGTATTACACTCGATTTAGTACCGGCCCGAAGGTTCATCAAATATCGTTGCCGACGTTAGTTATCATGGCCCAAGATGATCCTCTGATTGCTTTTGAGGTCGCTCAGAATGTGGTTTGGTCGCCGACCACGAAGGTTGTGGCGACGGAGCGCGGGGGCCATTTAGGATTTATTGGTCGTGGGTCGGGTGGACCGCCTTGGCAAGGGATTCGTTGGGTGGAGCAGGCAATTATTCAGGCCATCGAGCAGCAACTCGCTCAAGAGACAATGTCCCGATGATACTTCGGTAAACTTCAGGGAGCGCGTGACTAGGCGAACTAGGGCAGGGCGTACCCTTTATCCCAACGTTGTGAAAGATTTTTTCTGGCCAAAACAGGTCCGAATGGGCCGAAGTAACCCTAACCGGTGTGCATGAGCCAACGGTTGGTTTGGTATCACGATCAGAAAAGGCCTGAGTGGCCGACACAAGCGCTGAGATCGGGCACTAAAAAATGCTTCACCGCGTTGCCTTTATCGCCACCCCGGTTTCTGACGGTGACAAAGCACTCGGGTCGTCGCGCCGCACTTCGGCGAATGTTCGTTGCGAAAAACGCTTTGAAGCGAAGGGGCAGGGAGCAAGCGGCAAAGTCCGTCGAGGTTCGCTGGGAGCGGCTCGCTGATTTTTTTCGATCAATCCTTGGCTTGCGTTGCGAGGCTTGACGGGATTTGAACGCGCAGATTGGAATTCGGGCGCGGATCGTATAAACTGAGACAAGGCAGGAACATCTTGGAAAGGAACTGTCCATGTCCGGCCTTCGATCCCGGCGAGAATTCTTGTGGCGCAATGCATGCGGCATCGGCGGAGTTGCTTTCTCGGCCTTGATGCACGATCCGAGTTACGCTGGCCAAGTCGCAAGCGACTTGAGGTCATCGGGGCACGATGACGAAATGCGTGGGACTTTGGCGAGCTTGCATCATCCAGCTCGGGCCAAGCATGTCATATTCTTGTACATGGATGGTGGTCCGGCGCAGATGGACACCTTTGACCCGAAGCCACGATTGCAAGCGGAGAATGGCCAACCGTTTGCCATGAAAATGGAGCCGACGCAGTTCAATAACAATGGGAACACGTTGGGTAGTCCTTGGAAGTTTGACAATCATGGGGAATCCGGACTGCCAATCAGCAGTCTTTTTCCGCACGTGGCACGACATGCGGATAAGTTGGCAGTAATTCGCTCGATGACCAGCGAGTTTTCCGAGCACACCAATGGGAACTACTTCCTGCATTCGGGGAGTGGCTTTCAAGGTCGTCCGAGCATGGGCGCTTGGGTCAGTTATGGACTTGGCAGCGAGTCGTTGGACTTGCCCGGTTTTGTAGTATTGAATGGCGGCTTGATTCCGCCTGGGGGCTTGGATTGCTTTGGAAGCGGTTTTCTTCCCGCGGCCTACCAAGGTTCCATTTTTGCTCACGGACCGACTCCGGTGGCCAATATACAACCACCGGAGTCGCGACGAGCGGCGCAGGCGACCACGTTGGATCTGATCCGCACTCTGGACCGGGGGTACTTGGAGCAGCTCCCACAGCGTGGCGCCGTTGAATCCGCGATTGGCAACTTCGAATTGGCGTTTCGTATGCAGGGCAAGGTCCCAGAGCTCATGGACTTGTCCGGTGAGACAGCCGCGACTCTGGAAGCTTACGGTGTCGGCTCTGCCAATGAAGGAACCAAGATTTTTGGTCGGCAGTGTTTGATTGCTCGGCGAATGATTGAAGCGGGGGTAAGGTTTATTGAATTGACGTGCCCGAGTGTGGGCTCGGATCGGTGGGACCAACATAGCAATCTCAAGGGTGGGCATGAAGCTAATGCGTTGGCGGTAGATCAACCGATTGGCGCCTTACTGAACGATCTCGATGAACGCGGATTATTGTCGGAAACCCTAGTGGTTTGGGCTGGGGAATTCGGAAGAACCCCGTTTGCTCAGGGCAGCGATGGGCGAGATCACAATCCATTCGGATTTAGTCTGTGGATGGCGGGAGGCGGCGTCAAAGGGGGCACGACGTTCGGGGCGACCGACGAATACGGATACAAAGTCGTCGAAGGAAAATTGCAAATGCACGACCTTCATGCAACCATGTTGCACTTGTTGGGTGTGGACCATAAAAAGTTGACCTATCGTTGGGGCGGTCGTGATATGCGGTTGACCGATGTGCATGGCAAGGTCGTCGAGGCCATTTTGGCCTAGGATGGTCGGTCTTTTCTCGAATGGGCAGCTTTCTAATCGGAATGAACTGGAACTTACCAAGATTTTCGCGAGTACTTAGAATCAGGGTGGTTCACTCGAACTGCCACGAACGCCCCTTTTGCGAGTCACCCATGCCGAACATCCTCAGGAGTAGTTCCTACGCTTCTTGGTCGCTGTCTTCAATTCCACGCCTGCGCCGCGTCCATGTGGCGTCAAGTATGGCGAGACTCGGGGTGTTCCTGGGGTTATTGACTCTGGTGTGGGCGGGGGGGTGTTCCCCGGATTCGGACGTGGCGGTCGATGCCGGCAAGTCGTCCTTGTTCTCCGATTTTGATCGGGAGACGTGGATCGTTTCGGTTCAGCAAGCGGGGACTCGCGATCTGTCGGGATCGGCTTACGATCTATCGCTGCTCACACAAAGGCACTTTACTGCTTTGGTCCTTGATGGCCAAAAACTGCGTGAGTACTTTGTGAAACGGGGTTTGGATCTTGACGAAAAACTGTTGGGATCGGCGGCGACATCGGTTTCGCTCAAACAATTGAAGTCGGTCATTGTGGCATTCGATGAGCAATTGGCCAATTCGATGATGGGCGGCGAGCCGCCGAAGCAAGGCTGGTTTGTGCAAGTCGATTTTAATGAGCAAACCGACAGCAGCGCATGGAATCGGTGGCTGTTGGGACCAACCGCGGCCGCTGGCACAAAGACCGACACCGGTGCCCTGCTTGCTCCCGATAAATCATTTGCTATTCAATGGCGATCTGAGACCCAGTTTGTCATGGCCACGGAAGAAGAGCTGAAGCGGATTGCGAGCGGATCGAGCACCGAAAGTTCGGAACTGGCGTCGGATATCGTAAGAAATCAAAACCAATCGCTTCTTTATTTCACACTCCGTGCCCAACCGCTGCAACAGTTGGTGAATCAGTTTTCTCAGATGACGGCCGCGTTTGGAGGAGCAAATGCTGAAGTTGAGGCGATGTTCGATGCCGTTCGGTCGTTGGATAAAGTTCAATTGCGAGCCGACCTTCAGGACGAGCAAATGCTGCAGCTCGAGTTAGGCTTCTTCGATGTGGCCGCGGCCGAGAGTGTTCAGTCAATGATCAATGAAGGTATCGACCGATTTATTTCCAGTGGGGGAGGAGGGGCAGCGGTTCCTTTGCCGACGCCGGGCAATGCCAATGCGGGGCTGTCGCAAGACTTGCAAAAGTTGATCGCCGAAATACAGACCGAATTGACACAAGGAGGTCTGCAAGCTGCGGTGAACGAGCAAAGTGTTAGCGTAACCGCGACCCGTCCCAAACGTTTGGACGAAGTCATTGACCAGGGACTGGTTGGGATTGCGGCGACGCAAAAGGAACTTGCCAAACGCGAAAAGTTGAGGATGCTGGCGACGGCGTTGCAAAAATTTTACGCCGCGAACGGTCGGTACCCCGCCGAGTCTGCGTCGCCAATGGCGTACCGTCGCTTTGATTCAGAGGCGTCGGGAAATTCGGAACCCGTGGCATCGGATTCGCCTGAAGCCAAATCGGATGAAGGACCGGCTTTTAGTTGGCGAGTGGCGCTGCTGCCTTACTTGGGATATCATGAACTCTACGCCTCGTTTGACTTCACGCAGCCTTGGGATAGTGAGGCGAACAAAAAAGCGGCGGCCGCGATGCCAGTGGTGTTCGAGTACCACAATTTGCCGCTGGCGGGTCCCGAAGCAATCGTCCAAAGTCCTGAGGCAGCGCCAATGAAGTCCAATCTGAATTTTTTGACTGGTAGCCTTGGTGCGATGGGATCCGCGGCGGTGACTCAGCTCGAGCAAATCGCAGATGGTGCCGATCGAACCATCTTGTTGGCCGTAACACCGGAGCTCGAACAGGTTTGGACTGCCCCAGGCGGTTGGGAAGTCAATTCACAGTCGGATTTGGCACGCTGGCTGCAAAGCGAGCCACAACCGCTTCCGGCCCTCTTTTTCTCGGGACGTGGAATCATGTTGAGCCGTGATACCAATCTTGAAGTCGTGCAAGGTTGGGTCACTCCAGCAGGAAAAGAGAGCAACAATCGGAACGCCCTCAACTCGGTGACCATTCTACCAGCGATCGATCCCTGATCGCGTTACGAATGGGAAATGGTGTAGTGGCCTCTCTTTGTAGTTGACGATATCGGTCCCTATGTTGACATCATTGCCTTTGGTTTGGGAATTGCCACGAACGACGCTCGAGTTGGGAACTCGACCATTGTGGATGGGAATAGTCAATGTAACGCCGGATAGTTTTTCTGACGGCGGACATTATTTTGATCCACAAAGGGCAGTGGATCACGCGCTGCAGTTGGTGGCTGACGGAGCCGACATTTTGGATATCGGTGGTGAGAGCACTCGCCCGTACTCGCAAGCGGTGAAGGCATCCGAAGAATTGGAGCGGGTGATTCCTGTTGTCGAGGCATTGGTTCGACAAACATCGGTGCCGATTTCGATCGACACCAGCAAGGCCCTCGTGGCTCGGTCTGCTTTGGACTCGGGTGCGCAAATTATCAATGACGTCACCGGCCTAGAAGGTGATCGACAGATGATCGATGTGGCTCGTGACTTTCGAGCTGCTGTTTGCGCCATGCATATGCAGGGTACGCCTCAAACGATGCAAGATGCGCCACATTATGAAAATGTCGTGGAGGAAATCTATCGGTACTTGGACCAGCGGCGCGATTGGCTCTTGGAGCAGGGGATTGGCGCGTCTCGGATCTGCTTGGACCCAGGAATCGGGTTTGGCAAGACACACGCTCATAATATCGAACTGCTGCGGAACATCGCGCGGTTTAATGAACTCCGCAGTCCGATTCTCGTTGGTCATTCTCGGAAAGGATTTATTGCGTCGATTTTGGATAACAAGCAGGTCGAACGCGACAGCGGGACGCTGGGCGTTAGTTTGCACTTGGCCATGTCGGGCGTTCAGGTCATTCGTATTCACAACGTCGGCTTGCATTCGCGGGCCTGGCGATTGTGGCAAGCCGTTAGAAATGATGTTTAGATGATTGCGATAGTTGATTATCAAATGGGGAACCTGCGCTCCGTACAAAAAGCCTTTGAACGGGTCGGAACGCCAGCCGTGATCACGAATAGTCACAGAGAGATTCGTTCCGCGGATCGCTTGGTTCTACCTGGCGTGGGTGCCTTTCCAGATGCCATGCGCGAATTGAAGCAGCGTGACTTGATTTCAGTTCTCAAAGATTATGTCTCCGAGGGACGCCCACTGTTGGGGATTTGTTTGGGAATGCAGTTGTTGTTCGATTCCAGTTGCGAATTTGGCGAACACTCGGGCTTGGGACTCATCCGCGGAACCGTTGAACCATTCGAGTTGCCTGACCCTTTAAAAGTTCCACACATGGGATGGAATCTTAGTTCCGTTCCAACTGGTTTTCCTGATCGTGACGGCCATCCGATTTTTGGCGCACTGTCAAAACAGCCGAGCTATTTTTATTACGTACATTCCTTTTATTGTCGTCCCATCGAGGAAAAATGCGTTGCCTTGCATGCCGATTACGGTGGTTGGTTTGCGGGCGCCGTCGCTCAAAGCAACATCGTTGCGACACAGTTTCATCCTGAAAAAAGCCAAGCCGATGGATTGGAATTGCTGCGCCGCTTCGCCATGTGGACGCCTGGAGCGTGAGCGCGCAGCCGCATGGGCTGTGTCTTGATCTGCCGTGGTGTTTGAAGCGGTTGATGGACCGTTGCATTCTTCGCACCTGACCGTCGTGTGCTGTCTGCCGCGCCGCACCAACAAACGCTGTCGGACAGTGCCTGCAGTTACGAAATAACCTCTGTTACTCTTAACCCGACGCGTCAGCGAGAGGGCGAGTCGGAAGTGTCCCGCGACTGTTCGGCACGGTTTGTGCTTTCAAGTCTGAGAATGGGAAATGGGGACACCAAAGCAATGTCGCCGGGACATTCGGCCCCGTACCGATAGCCGCCAATTAATTGTGTGTCCCACAACTGTTCGGCACGTCATTTGCTAGCCAAATTTGGCAGGTATCCGATCCTGCCAAGATGTCTGGTCCCATGGCCGTGCTGAACAAGAAGCCAAAAATCCGATCCACTGATGTCCAACGCTTGAAGTATTTCAAATTCCTGGAATCGCTTCTGGAATCGCTTCTGGAACCGCGTCTAGAACGGCTCCATGAGATCGGTACGAATTGTGATCGGGCCGGCAATCACCAAAGACACATTGATCAGTGTCGGTACAAGTATTTGACCCGGAACCCCTGAAGAAGATCGCTCAAGAACTGGGTGACGAACTCCCGGCGATCGCGGCCGGATCACAGTCCATAGGCTTTGGGCCCGCGACGCTTGAACGCCTGTCCGGGCTGGGAAAAAAGCTCACTGCCGTTGATGGTTCGATCGTGAAGACGTTGGCTCGGATCGCTAAATTGTCATGGATTAAGGTCGGCGATGGCAACCCGACTTGTGGCTATCGGCTCCATACACAATTCGAGATTCTTCGCGGCATCCCCAACCGTATCGATGCCACCTCAGCCAATCCCAAGGGACAAGCTGACGAACGTGTCGTGTTGGAGCAGACGCTGGAGCCCGATCGCCTGTACGTGATGGATCGTGGTTACAACAAGGAGAAACTCTGGATCGCCATCCACAGCAAGAGCAGCGGCTATATTTACCGTGTTAGAGATAACTTCGCTCATCAAGTGATCAAAGAGCGGACGTTGAGTCCAGCCGATCTTGCGGAGGGTGTCGTTGCCGATCAATTGATTAAACCAAGCTCCGAAACGACCACACTCGATCATGCCATGCGATTGGTGGTCGTACGCGCGGAACCGCACACGAGCCATGGACGACGCGCAGGCCGAAAGTTTTCAAACACTGGCCCCAGTTGCAGCGGCCAGATTCAAATCGTCACCGACCAACTCGACATCCCGGCGGAATTGATCGCTGAGATCTATCGCTTGAGGTAGCTGATCGAACTATTCTTTCGGATGTTCAAGCATTTGCTCGGCTGTCGCCACTTGCTAAGCACCAAGCAAAACGGGGTCGAGATTCAAGTTTACTGCGCGATCATTGCCTGTATTTTGATTTTACTGTACACCGGCCGGACCCCCACCAAGCGGACGTTCGAAATGATCTATCTCTACATGGTGGGCCGGGCCAGTCTGACCGAGCTGGAGGCGCACATTCAAAAAATGAAATAGCGAGCCATTAGGGACCTCTGCATGTTCCACGCACCGAGGCCGTACGCTGCTGCGCCGACACCAAGTGAGATCCCCGATTTCCAACTCGATTCTCCCTTTCAAGGTCCTTGTCCGCGCAATCACGCACGCCACCAGGCCACGCCAAACGCCCGACCGCCAGCATTCGGCAACAATCAAAGCCGAAAATCGCCGTCTCCAATTTGTACACACAAACCGTGCCGAACATTTGTGTGAGTGTCCCGCGCTGCCGCTACGGGTTGGGAGAGTTGCCAGGCGGTTGGCCCGAACGATCATTGGGCTGCCACTGTTTTCCAACAGCTAGAACTGGCACGGAAGCGTGTTCGAGGGGCATTGAAGCCAAGTTCATGACTTCACGTTGATCGTCGCACGTGATGAAGTCGCAGGTGAGTCGCATCCTGGAAAAGTGTTTGCTAGCACTTGGGTCGGTGTTTCGGATATCAGATCGGACAGCGGAATCGGCCAACGAATAGCGTCTGCCCACCGCGTTGTCCGGATTGGTCTTTGGGGCAGCGACGTGGCGTGTTATAGTTCTGTCTGAAGTACCTCGGCGAGCCCGTTGCATGACCGGACATGGAAGTCCAAGACAAACGAAACCTAGATTAGGGAAGCGATCACGGCTTGACCCATGGAGTATTGTATCGCTGTGGTGGGTCCTCACTTTGGCTTGCTCTGAGGTGAACCCGCTGGCCGTTCTGGGCCAACAAGCTTCGGTTTTGCGCCCCGCTGAGAAGTCTCGTCCACCCTCGACATTGCCGCTATTGGCGGAAAATCAGCAATCGAATCGGAATGCCGATTCACGCGCCATTCCATCAGCAGGACTATCAACTTTCGTCGCGGACGGGTCGGCGGTTAATCCGGCCGAGGGTAGCGGAAACTCACTTGATCTCGTCGCGGACGGCTCTGCCGTTTCATCGCCACCTATTCGTTTGAAATTGACTTTGGGTGGAGAGAAACCGGTGCGCTGGGAAGGTCATCTGCGTCTCCAATCGCCGAATTTTGGGACGTGGAGCAATCTAAATTTGCTCTCGATCGAGCCAAAAACTTTAGGGCTCGTTCGATTGCAAGACGAGCCCCAAGAGATTCAATTTCTTCACACCGATGGAATTACCTACAATACATTTCAGGTGGACTGCCTAGCCAGCTTGGACTCGGAGTTGGAATTGCAGTTACGGTCACCGGACAATCCCCAATGGACCTTTTACCAAAAGTTGACCTTGGGACAATTAGTGGAAGCTCCGTGGAGCTTGCGGTTGGCCAACAGTGGACACGGTATTTGGATCGAACGCCCGGAATTCGATCAACTCCTTCTCGAGTCCAACGTTGCTAAAGAAATTTTTGAGCCGGGCGAGACCTTTCAACTCACGGCCATTCCCAATCGTCTGCGGGTGAGTCAAGCGACGGCATTAAAATACCACGCCCAGATTACGGAACTAAGCCGCAACACGTTGGTCTGGGAAGAACGCGGTGAGGTGGCTATTGATCAAGCGGGAGGTTACTTGCCATTGAAGCCGTTCCAGGTAACGGCGGGGCCAACGTCAGGTGTGTATCAATTCCAGTTGGATTTGTCGACCGCCAAGTCGACCATCACTTCGTTGCTACCGGCCAACGTCGTGGGAAATTCGGTCATTGCCAGTCGACAGAAGCAGTGGGTGGTTGGCCCTAGTTCTTGGGATCGCTTGACGCCGGCCGCGAGCGAATCGCTCAACGCCAGCGAGGAAACTAGAAAGTCCAATCGTGCAACATCGTTTGAAATCGTTGCATCGCAGTTGGTTAGTCCGTCGTTTCGTCCGTTTGAATTACAGCGACTTCAGATTTTGCAACGGATTCAACCTTTCCCGCGTCCAAAAGAAGAACCGTTTGCGACTCGAAGTAGTGAGACTTTGCGAACAACGGAAGCGAATGGAAAAATGTTGTGGGAGTTAGGGCCCAATCAATGGCGAATCATTGAATTGCCGCAATTGGACGCCGGTGCTTATTGGGTAGAGGTCGAGTTGGATAACGCGCGCAGCGGCCCGCTAGAACTCGACGTCGTGCAAACCGATCGATGGGGGCGGGTGCCGCATTGGACCACCGGCAGTCTCTGGAGTCCGATAAACGATCCGTTGTTGTTGGACATCGTCTCGGCCAAGGACAAATCGGCGATCGCACCGCAGTGGCGCTCTCTACATTGGCTCAATCCGGCGGAGTCGCATCCTGGTACGATGCTGTGCTTGACGAATCGCAACCCAGAGAAAACGATCCGGATCGCTGCGATTCGAGTCGAGAAGTACGAACTCGCCTCCCGAAACGCGTCGGACGAGGTGATTGGAAAGCGTCAGGTCGGTTATTACCTGGAAGCCCCATTGTTGACCTCGATCTTCTCCGCGCGCAAGCCCGCGCCGACTGCCGAATCGCCTCCGCTCAATGATTGGTTGAGTTATCACGATGCGGTTGGACGACTTGTTCAATTCCTTCGCGCGAAAAACTATAACTCGGTATGGTTGCCAGTGATCAAGCAAGGTGGAACGCTGTTTCCATTAGACGGGTACCAGACCTTGCCGCGCTTTGAAAACAGTTCGTTCGGCAACTTGTCGCAGGGCAATTCGAGGCTGGATGTTTTGGAGTTGCTACTCCGTGAATTTAGCCATCATCAGATGGCACTGATTCCTGTCTTGGACTTTTCGATTGCCTTACCGGCTCGTTCGCAAGAACCTGTATTGATGGGTGGGCCGTTGGATCCGGTCCGTCAGCGTCAAGTGTTGGATATCGTGCAACAAATCGGTGAACGGTACCGACACCACGCCGCTTTTCAGGGGGTGGCGATCGAATTGAACCCCGAAAGCCCATTGCTCTTCCGTTCGTTAGGTGATGGTTTGAATCCGGACAACACCGCCAGGTTTTGCGCAGATCATTCGATTACGTGGCCAGAAACAACGATGGGCAGTCTGGCGGAAGCATCGCCGACGGTTATTGAAAACTGGGTATTGCAAAACCACTCGCAGCGTTGGTTGCAATGGCGTGCCAAGCGGCTCAACGAATTTTTTGAGCAAGTCCATGCCAGTTTACAGGGGACAGATTCGTCGCATGGCCACGCGCCTCTTAAGTTGCATCTCGTGGTCGCGAATTTTTATCGTCATCCAATGGTGCAAGAGCAAGTTTATCCTTCGTTACGCAGGCAACCGAATTGGGCCGAGCATTGGTTGCAACTGGGGCTGAACCTACAAGAATTTCAAGAAAAAACCGACGGCCCGAGACTGGTTCTGCAGCAGTCGTCGCGGCACAATCTTGAGTTGCCCGCGAATCGTCGCGAAATCGTAACGACGAAGTCGCCGGAGTTCTGGCAAACGCTGTCATCCATTTCAAATCTGGATTTCATTTCACAATCTGCATTAAATCACTCGACGGTCGACGCATTGTCGGACAAGCCATCCGACCACGTGGGCCAATCGTTGCTCAGTTTTGGCGTAGTCACGGATGGGACTGGATGTGAGGCGACTTGGGCTGAAGCGCTTCGGCGTCAAGATGTTCGCAATCTGTTGAATCAATCGGGTGGGTTGGCGCGTTCGGAGCAACCACGTGAAAGGGCATTCGCGACTGCGTTTTCACATTTGTTGGAGCAGGAATTTGTAGCGATGTTTCAGGACCCGTCTTCGCCGGTCGCGATTCGGCAGTTGGCTGGAGACAATCCTAAGTCGCAGTTCTATATCGTCAACGCGGCGCCCTGGCCCGCTTCTTGTTGGATTGATGCGTACAGCTCAAGCGGCGAGGAGGGGGTGGCATGGAACAATGTCGTCACGAATGAGTTGATTCGGGCGGCAAAGATGGAGCCGTCGAACAATCGGCTCCAACCGGTTGGGTTCAATCGAAGTAGCGAGCCGAATATTCGCGTGACGTTGGAGTTGGCTCCCTATTCGTTGACTGTATTGGAGGGCCCGCCCATCCAAATATCGCAGGTCCATGTTCGCGAAGCCTCTGGCGAGGTGATCGAACAATTGCAGGAACTGAAGGCTTCCCTATTTCGAAGATTGCGACAAGCCACGACTAGTGCCGTTCCGTTGGACTCGATTCGCAATGCAGGATTCGAGGAGCCGTTGCGGCAGGCCATCGCGAGTTCGCCGGCAAATTGGAGTCATGGGGCTTTAAAAGAGGGTCAACAAATCGACCAAGATTCGGGCGTGGCCCACAGTGGAACCACCAGCCTTCGCGTCCGTAATTCGGAGGGCATTCTGTGGTTGCGGAGTAATTCGATACCGCCACCCACGACCGGTCGCTTGAGTGTCACGGCCTGGATTCGCGCTAACCCACAGCAGCCATTGCCTTCCTTGCGATTGGCGATCGATGGACAAGGGACCGACGAGAGAAAGTACTATCGGTTCGCCGAAATCCCGTTGGGGCAGTCAGTGGACATCAGCAATGGCACTCCGTCAAATGGGGAATGGCTGCCTATCGCGGTCCACTTCGACGACATTCCCGAGACGGGGTTGACCAGCCTGAGAGTCGGTTTCGATGTGCTGAAATCGGGAGAAATTTGGATTGATTCGATCCAGTGTTTCGATCGTTGGTTGGACGCCAACGACCAAAACGTTCTTTCGAATCGTTTGGGACTGGCCGCCTTCTCCTTGGATACAAAGCAAAACTCGTGGGCCGCGTTGCAAACATTGGACGACTATTGGCTGCGATTTTTGGTTGCCCATGTTTCCGATCCTAATCAACTTGCCGATTCGTCGTCGGGCCAAGCTCAACCGGCATCGGAACCGCCCTCACGTAGTGCCCGCGGTGCGCGACGTTTTCTTCCACTGCGATGACATGCGTCTATCGAAATTGATCGACCTCGATCTTCCAGATCTTCTCGGCCTTCGGAATGCTTTCTTGGGGACGTAGTTTGGCAATCGTTAAGAATTCAGCGAACTTATCTCGACGGAGTGAAAATTGGTACACGATCCCATCGGCGGCGGGCGGATTGGATTCACTCTGGCCGTCATTGTGTAACTTGATGGTCAGACGCTGCAAATGCATGTCTTGGACGCGAATCAGATAGTCCGCCAGTTGTAACAGAAGTGCTTTGAGGTGAAACTCCTTCAAGGCCTTATCGAGCTCGGCTGATGCTTTGTTCTCCATTATCTTTCGCACCACTTGATCGTCGTTGCAGCGAATACTCAAGGTGACTTGGTGTCCGACTGGCTCGGAGGGCACCAATTCGAATTGGGACAAGTTGAAGATCCGCTCGGCAAGTTGTTTCAGTTTGTCTTCTTCAGTCAGGCTCGTGTCGTCGATGATTTCACGAAGTTGGTCGTGGTGTGACGGGGTGCTGCCACAGCCAAGCATGAAAAAAGCCAAGAAGACGCTCCAGAAACAACCGCAAATCCAACGATCCGGCATATCTCTTCCCGTATGCAATAAGGAGTAATCTTCGGTCGAATCCAACCGCCCGCTGTCGATGGTCTTGGTCGATCCCCGCAGTCCAATTTCAAGAAGGCATGGTCGTGGCCCGTCCCATCGGTCCAGTGCACCCCCTCCGAACGTATTGCGATTATCGAGCCTGCCATCTCGTCACGATAGGGGCCGCAAGTCACGGGCTCGTGCGTTCTGTGCCGGATTGGAAGCGTCTTGTCCCGGAGAAATGTCAATTATTGGCTGGCGCAGTGACCCGTCGGGCCAAGAGCACTAGGCGTTGCGGCAAAGCGCGATAAACTTGGAAGCCATGGATTGGATCGAAATTGACAGCCTGCAGCATGCCACTGAACAGTCCCTAGTTTCCGGACTGATCGGTACCAGTGCGCCGATGCAAGAAGTCTATCGAATGACGCGGAAGGCGGCGGGGTCGCAGGCTTCCGTGCTCTTGATTGGGGAGACCGGGACCGGGAAGGAGCTCATTGCGAAAGCGCTTCACCTGATGAGCAATCGCGAAAGCGGTCCTTTGGTCAAGGTCAATTGCGGAGCGTTGAGTGAGAGTCTTCTCGAAAGTGAGTTGTTCGGTCACGTTCGTGGTTCATTCACAGGTGCGGTTGCGAATCGGACTGGGCGGTTTGAAGCCGCCCATACGGGCTCCATTTTCCTAGATGAGATCAACTCCACGAGTCTTCAGCTTCAAATCAAACTGCTGCGGGTATTGCAAGAGCGCGAATTCGAACGAGTTGGTGACACGCAAACCGTGCAAGTGGATGTGCGCGTCATTGCGGCCAGCAACCGCGACCTGTGGAGCTTGGTGAAACGTAACGAATTCCGCGAAGACTTGTATTGGCGTCTGAATGTTGTCCCGATTCAGATTCCACCGTTGCGAGCTCGTCCGGGCGACATTCCCTCTTTGGTTCGGTTTTTTGCCAAACACTATGCGGACGCCAATCAAGTCGTGATCCATCGGATTTCGGCAGAAGCTTTGGAGGCTTTGCAAGCCTATAATTGGCCAGGAAACGTTCGAGAATTACAGAACTATATTGAACGAGCAATTATACTATCGGACGACGACACGATTTCCCGTCAGCACTTGCCACCGCACTTGTTTGATGCGGAAGTGGCGGCGTTGATGACCGCTCCGTTGTTAGGGGCGGACGCCAAGGAACTGGACGACATCGAGCTATCGGAATTAGTCAAGCATGTCGTGCAGCGTGGGCTTCAAGTGGCCGATCCAGCGGACGCGGAGCTGCACTCACAGGTCATCGATCAATTCGAAAAAGAACTACTGAATCAAGTCTTGAGTCGATGTGGAGGCGTTCAAACCAAGGCGGCCACCTTGTTGGGAATCAATCGCAATACATTGTACAAAAAACTGAAACAGTTTGGTTTGGAACAGGCTGATCAGGGCGACGAGAAAGAGGCTTAAACCAGTGGATTTGATCTTGGCGTTGCTGGCCGTTGCCGCTTATGCTGCCGCGTGGACTCTTGGCTGGTGGCGATGGCAAGTATCGAGAACCTCGTCCGATGGTATTTATGCCAATAGTGATGAAGTCGTGCCGGCGCATCGTTTGAATGTCGGCTTCAACGTTTTGGTGCTCGTCGGACTGATTGCTCAATCGGCCTTTTTGATCGTCACGGTCCAGATGGACTTGGCGAAGACTCTGTTTCCCTCAGGTTGGTTTGTTTGGGGAAATCTTGGTGCTTGGCTGTTGATTGCAGGCTTGGTTTTGCAACTGAATCATCGCCGAATGCATGTGTTCGGACTGTTCGTGCTGCCTGTTGCCCTCGTCTTCTTTGGCCTGGCGTATTTCGCGCATCGACCGGCGGCCAACGAATTGAACTCTGCCCCAGTTATTTGGCGATCGTTGCACGCGGGAAGCTTGATTGTCGGTAGTTTGGCGACGGTGGTCGCATTTTCGTCGGGCGTGTTGTACATGATGCAGTCGAATCGTCTCAAGCAAAAGCGGCCATCACTTGGCTCTGCGATACCGAGCCTCGAGAAACTTCAATTATTCGGCGAACGCGGATTGCTGTTTGCGACATTAGCCGTTGGACTGGGTTGGATTAGTGGTGTTTTGATGAATTTGGTTTCGCAAGCTGGGCAGCCGATTGTCGTTTGGTCACATCCGGTAATCTGGACAGCGTCGTTACTCTTTGGCTGGCTGTTGGCGGCCACCATGTTCGGATTATTGTACGAGCCAGCCCGATACGGACGCAAAGTTGCCTATTTGACGATCGCCACGGGTCTGTTTTTGGCGATCGAGTTGTTCGTTGTGTGGTGGACAGGGCATGGCGGTGGAGGTCGAATGGAATGAAGCTGGTTGTCATAGGCGCCAGTCATCATTTGACGCCACTCGATATCCGAGAAAGACTGGCAATCCCTAAATCCCGACTACCTGAAGTCTTGCAGGGCTTGCAACTTGCCGTGCCGTCGGTGGAGAGCGTCCTGTTGAGTACCTGTAATCGAACGGAATGGTATGTAGCAGCCCCGAGCGATCAGATAGCCGATGCGGAAGGGTGGATCGTGGATTGTTTTGCGCGTCAGGCGGAATTGACGGTCGACCAACTGCAACCGTATCTGTTTCAATTGGCAGATCAGGCTGCCACCGAGCATTTGTTTCGGGTCGCTTCGAGCTTGGACAGTATGGTCATCGGAGAGTCGCAGATTATTAGCCAAGTGCGGGAAGCTTACGATGAAGCCGCCAAATCGCAACGTTTGTTACCCGCGGTGCATTCGTGGTTTCAGAAGGCGGTTGCTGTCGCTAAAGCAGTTGCCACAGAAACCGCTTTACATCGCCACCGAGTGAGTGTTCCCAGTGTGGCGATCAGCGGCTTTGCGGCTGACATTTTCGAAACGTTAACCGACAAACGAATACTTTTGATCGGCGCGGGACAAATTGCCGAAGAAACCTTGGTTTACCTGCGCGATCACGGTGTTCGATCGGTACACCTTGTCAATCGTACCGCCAGTCACGCGACGGAGTTGGCCGAACGATTTGATGGCACCGCGCATCCCTGGGACGATCTGACCAATCAGATTCAGATGGCGGATTTGGTTGTCTCGACGACTGGTTCAACACATCAAATAGTGGACTTGGCGACTTTTCAAAAGCTGTACCAAAAGAGACGGCAGCGACCGTTATTGGTTTTAGATTTGGCAATCCCGCGCGATTTCGAGCCTGGCATCGCGGACTTGCCGAACGTCTATTTGTACACGATCGACGACTTGAAGGCGCAATGCCAACGCAATCTTCGCATGCGCGAAAAGGAATTGCCCAAGGCCGAAGAATTGGTGCGGCAACATGTCGCGCGATTTCAACAAGAGTGGAACCTGCGTCATTCGGTCCCCGCGATTCAGCAACTGCGAGATCGAACGGACGAAATCAAGCAAGAAGAATTGACCAGATTGCTGAACAAGATCCCTGATTTGACGCCCGATCTCCGCAAGGAGTTGGAGATTGCCTTCGATCGCTTGGTGAACAAGATTCTGCATCGTCCTTTGACTTCCCTTCGTGCGGAGGCCAAATCTGGGCAACCGCAGCAATTGGCGGATTCGCTGAAGCGGCTCTTTCAGCTAAACGATTGATTAAGAATTCATCGTGTTCGCTCCGGACTTATCCACGATGAACGCTGTGGCGAATGGTTTGTTTTGGGCGAATCAACGCGTCTTGTGGGATGTCTTGCTAGGTGCTCGATGCGAGCTTGTCGAGCAAGGGCTAAGGATCGGCCCAATCTTGCGGCTGGTGGGGCAGTGTTGTCACCGGTCAAGGTTCTGGCTTGTGTCGGTCTCCGTGGCTATGCCATGATGGAAGTGCCGCTAGAACCGGGCGAGCCTGTACTCTGGCTCAGGAATTGACGGTTGATGCGAGGCACAAATGGACTCGAAAAATGTCTTGCAAGGTTACCGGCGGTGGAAGCTGCGGCGAATGCCGATTTTGACGAATTTGATGAAACTGCGTTGAACCGTTGCTTTTTTAGCTGAGGGGTTTGGCCAAATTGTGACTCGGGACCTTTCGGCATGACCTAGCATTGCCTCGCCATCGTTGCGAACGATGGAATAGACCTGCATAATCCGCACGGGCATGGCAAAGACGTTTCACCATTCGATCCATTACCGATCGAGTCAGGAACAAACGCGGGCTGGCAAGACTCACCATGATGAATACAACCGTGTCGAACTTGTCCGCTCGGCAAAACGCACGCTGCTGCACGGCATCGTAAAAAATGGACGCGTTTGCATTCGTCGTATCAACGCCATCGTTCGTGAGGGATGCCAGGGGCCATATTTGAGGGATGCTTACTCCCGCACATGACACCGACCAAATTGCCAGCTAGAGAAACGAATCGCTCGTGGCCAACGGAGCACCCGATCCGGTTGAGTGCTGGGCTATTCCTATTGCTGGCGACTTTTGTCGGAGCCGTAACTTATTCCGATTACGACTATGGTCGCGAGAATTTGGAGCAAACTTTCCGGCAGAACTTGGCCGCGGTCGCCAATCTCGTCGTGGACCATGTGAATCCAGATGAGCACGCGAAACTGGGGACCGATCCACATTTACTTTCGGACAGTTATCTAGCCGTTCGCAAAGAATTGGACCAATCGGTCGGCCGCCGAGATTTCTTTGTCGATGCGTTTACACTGAGTTTCTCCGGTTCCAGTCCGTCGATCGTGGTTCGCTCGAGTTCTAAAGCTAGAAATCAGACGACGGCGATTCGAACGCATGGGCAGTTCTCGCCTGACCAAGAGTTTTTCCGGCTGTTAGTCGCCGAAGACCTTGGCAATCGATTCCTAGCAACGAGTGAACCAGTTGTTACTTTTCCCAGTGCTGACGCATCTGACTCACGACACTTTCTTGTATTCTCACCCTTGCGAACGAAGTCAGGGCAGCTGGAGGGGGTACTCTGCTTGGTTCGCACTGCTGCGGACTACGATCAATTGATGTCGCTGACACGCACGCGGAGCCTGTGGAGTCTTGGCGTCGGTTTAATATTGGTCGGCGGGATCTCGGGCCTGATTTGTTACGGGCTGATGCATCGGGCGTCCACCTTGCGAGAAATTCGTCAAGTCATGGCGGCGTTGGTCGAGAGCGAGCAACGCATGAAGATGTTTATTCAACACGCCCCCTCGGCGGTGGCCATGCTCGACAATCAAATGAGATACATTGCTTTCTCACGGCGATGGTTGGAGCTTTATGGAATCGACAAACAAGCAGACATTACCGGATTCCTCCACTACGAAGTCGTCCCTAATACGCCAGCAAAGTTGCGGGCCGTGCATAGCCGCTGTTTGACGGGCAGTCGGGAAATTGTGGAACGCGAGCCTACGACCCTCCCGAACGGAAAAACGAAGTGGTCCCATTGGGAGATTCATCCATGGTTCCGTAGCGATGGCCAGATCGGGGGCCTCTTGATGTCGACTCGAGATGTCACGCACGAAGTCGAGCAAGAGAATCTACTGACGAGTCAAGCGAATCGCCTGGATTTGGCAATTCACTCGGCCAATCTGGCCACTTGGGATTTCGACGTCCAAAACGAGTTCATGAACTTTGGTGGCCAAGGTTTGCGAATCCTTGGCTTCGACCAAAGCGTGAAGTTTCTGAGCACACGTCGTTGGTACGACAAGATTCATCAAGACGATTTGAATCTTGTTGATCAGGCTTTTCACGCAATGTTGACCGGCAAGAGTTCCGAACTTCGTATCGAGTATCGAATCAAGCGGATCGACGGGACGTGGGCTTGGCTATCGAGCGTAGGAAAAGTCACCGAATTTGATGCTGAAGGTGTCGCGATCCGAGCCACCGGGATCTCGATGGATATCAGCGAAAGCAAAGAGTCGCAACTGGCGCTGCAGCGAGCAACGGCGGACGTTTGGCGACTGGCGACGGCGATCGATTCTCATTCGGATGCCGTGTTATTGACTGATCCCGTGGGCAACATTTTGCAGGTCAACGCGGCGTTCGAACAAATGACTGGTTTCAATCGCAGCGAAGCCCTTGGAAAACCACTGGGCAGTCTCGAACATAGTCGCGACCATGCCCATACTTATCGCGATATGTGGGATACCATTCTCTCGGGTAAGCCATGGTCGGGGCGCCAGTGCAACGTGCGACGTCGTTCCTCCAGCGAGACGACCAGCGAGGATCCAGCGCTCGGCCAAACCTACTGGACGGATGTCTCAGTGACTCCTTTATTGGGCGCCGGCGGAAAAATTGAGGGCTATGTTTCTGTGCAACGTGATGTTTCGGCAGAGGTGGCACGGGAGGAGAAACTAGCCGTAGCAGCTCGGACGGACGAACTGACGGGACTAGGAAACCGAAAGTTTCTCAACAGCTGCTTGGCACGCGCCTTGGAATTGCAGAAGCGACATGACAAATATCAATTCGCAGTTTTATTCATGGACGTCGATAGATTTAAGTTGATCAATGATAGTCTTGGCCACCATTTTGGTGACTTGGTTCTCCAAGAGGTCGCCGCCAGATTACGTAAGGTATTGCGAAGTTGCGACGCTGTCATGATCAACCAAGGTGGCGAGGATGCCACAGCGGTTCGCTGGGGCGGTGATGAATTCGTCATCCTGCTGGATCATCTGGAGCGACCGGAAGACACCGTACGAATCGCGGAACGAATTCTGAACGAATTAGCCCGACCCTTCACTGCAGATGGTCATTCCGTCCAATGTTCGACGAGCATCGGCATCATCATTAGCAGTAACAATTATCGGAGTGCTGACGAGATCCTGCGTGACGCCGACATCGCATTGTTCGAGGCCAAGAGCCAAGGAAAGGCTCGCTGGGTGATCTTTGATGACTCCATGCAAAAGGCCGTCGAACGCCGATTGGCGATTGAAAACGAACTACGAGCTCAACGAGAATTTGACCAATTCAACGTCGTATTCCAACCAATTGTTGAAAGCCACACCGGGAAGTTGCGCGGAACTGAAGCGTTGGTACGTTGGAAACATCCTCGTCTGGGATTTGTCTCGCCTCTCGAATTTATTACCATCGCCGAAGAGTGTCATGTCATTTTGGATCTGGGGCAATGGATCATGGAGCAAGCCTGCAAGCAATGGCTTGAATGGCATCGCCGAGCGCCGGATCACGCTCCCGAGTATGTGACGATCAATATCTCGCGAGTGCAGTTGGGCGACGTCACATTCTTGGAACGAGTCGCCAACACGTTGTCAAAGACCGGCATCGCTCCGAAACATGTGGTTTTCGAAATCACGGAGTCGACGGTGATGAAAGATCCCAATTTGATGAAAGACGTTCTCCGGCGTTTGAAGTCGATGGGTATTCGACTAGCGATCGATGATTTTGGTACCGGTCATTCCTCCCTTTCTTGTTTGCACGAGTATCCCTTTGACATTCTGAAGATTGACCGGTCCTTCGTGTCCAGCTTTTCGAAATCGGGCCAAGTCGTGGCGATGACCCAAGCGATTGTTACCTTGGCGCGGCACTTGGGTATGGTTTGCGTTGCCGAAGGAGCCGAGGTCGCCGCAGAAGTCCAGATTCTTCGCGAATGCGGTTGTGAACTGGTTCAAGGTTATTTCTTCGGCCGCCCCATGGCCGCTGAACAAATCATCTCGCAAGAATGGCATGCGGCCTGTGCCGCAGCGACCGCGGCTGTCGATGCCGCTACTCCAACCGCGGTTTTAACCGTTCCGTTGCTTGACGTCGTCCCGACGACCACGCCGGTCTGCCAGCTTTCGTAGTTTGATGATTTTAGGCAATTCTGGCTGCAACGCTGTTGATGATGGTTCCGCTGTACCGTCGAAACAAGGAATCGAGCTGCTAGCGTCGGCGGGCGGGTTTTCTGCAAAAAGTTGGGCTGGAGTGTCAGGCCTGCTCACGAATCGTTGGAATTAGTCCGATCGCTATTTAAAGTCTGGGGGAAATGCAGCGACTTTGCCGGTCGTAACGGCGCGTGCAGAAGTCGGATCGTTCGGTTGCGAAGGAATCAATGTGAATCGAATTGCGCTAAACTCCAATACGTTTTTCTCAGCAGCGGCACTCGTTACCGTCATGGCTTTGGGTAGTGGCTGCCAGTCGGTATTCAAACCGCCGGGCAGTCAAGTGGCGACCGCGACCCCCAGCGGCGTCTCGGTGGACGCCGAGAGCTACTCGGTCGAGCTGCATAGCAATTGGTCGAACCCCTCGACTTCGAAAAAGTCTTTCTCGGGCCCGGTTCCGTTGCAAAAAGTGGTGGACGACTCCGGTGCCGCACGGCGATATCGAAATTTGGACATCTCAGTGGTACGAGTATCCAAGGATACTGGGCAAATCGTCCGAATGAAAGCAAAATACGACCCGCAGCGACGCCAAATAGAGCCACAATGTGATTACGATGTTTTGGCTAACGATCATGTCATTATCAAGCCGGACAACAGTTCGCCATTGGACGACATGGTGAAGCCATTGAACAATTTGATCGGCGGCGAGCCTTTGTAGTTCGCGTTTAGATCATTGGCGGCTGCCTAAGATTTTGTCGCCTTTGAGGATTGCCGAGAAAATGACCAAGCTCCAAGCGATAGGGCGTAATGTTCACGAACTATGTGATTTTCTCGGCCACGGTCTTCTCAAGGGTTTCTTGCGAGAACTCGAGTTTCTCTCGGTGGTCGCTGTCGCGATCGTGGCCCTCTCGATGAATTCGGTGGCTCGCGAAGCGAATGCTTGCCCGGCCGCCGATGGTCAAGTGGTGGACGATCCGCAGCCGGCGTGCGCGAATCCAGAGGAGCCTTCACAGCGTCATGGCGACAGAGCGCGGCGATTCGCGGCGGGGCAACGGGATCCGGACCAAGCGTTTGACGATACGCAACGACCTTGGGAAGATCGCGCGGAGGGGGTCGTGCGGATCGCATCTTTCAATTTGGCTTTGGAACGCCGCGAGGCCAACGGTTTGCAAACTGAACTTCGCACTGGTGAGTCGATTCAAGCTCGCAAGTTGGCCGAGATCATTCAGCGGGTTCGACCGGATGTCTTGTTGTTGAACGAAATCGATCGCGACGCAATCGGCGAGAATCTCGACTTGTTTCACAAGTTGTACTTGCAAGTGTCGCAAAACGGCCAACCGGGGATCAATTTCGAGCATCGTTTTTTCCCCGAATCCAATACGGGAGTTGATTCGGGTCTCGACCTCAATCGAAATGGTGTATCTGGCGAACCGGACGACGCATACGGGTTTGGACGATTTGAGGGACAATACGGGATGGCCGTCCTTTCTCGATTTCCGATCAAGACAGAAAATGCCCGCACGTTTCAAAAGTTCTTGTGGCGCGACATGCCGGGTGCAAGGTGGCCGAAAACGCCGGTCGGCGACGATTTTTACTCCGCCGAGATTCGCGCGGTCTTCCGACTGAGCAGCAAAAATCATGTGGTCGTACCAATCGAAGTACCCTCTGGTATCTTGCACCTTGTTGCAGCTCATCCGACTCCACCAGTGTTTGATGGACCGGAAGATCGAAACGGCTTGCGCAATCACGATGAGATACGATTATTGGCCGACCTGCTGGACCCAAGCGCCGGCGCTTATTTGGTGGATGACCAAGGGCGTCGCGGCGGATTGGCCGATGACGCGCGGTTTGTGGTCGCCGGGGACATGAACGCCGATCCCAAGGATGGGGATTCGACGAACCAAAGTATCCAGCAGTTGCTGGGGCATCCGAAGATCAACGGAGACATCGGTCCCCGCAGTAACGGCGCAGCGCAAGCCGCGATTGCTCAAGGCGGAATCAATTTGCAGCAGACAGGCGATCCGGCGCAGGACACCGCCGATTTCAATGACGACACAACCGGAAACTTGCGAGTGGACTACGTGTTGCCCTCCGCAAATCTCCAATGCGTCGGCAGCGGTGTCTTCTGGCCGAATCCAACATTGCCGGAAAGCGAGTTGATTTCCGCTTCCGACCATCGCTTGGTCTGGATTGACATTCGATAGTCGGCTACACCTTGGTCGCGCTATTGCACGCCGGCAGCCGTGATCCTAGTCGAGCCCGCCGGACGATCTTTGGGCAATCTCGCGATCTTGGCCGGTATCGTCGAGTTGGTGAAGAACTTGGCATTTGGCCGACACAAGCGGTTGGCGGCGTCCTGCGGTGTCTCACCATCTTCCAGCGTTAGTACCGGTCCAGCGGCGGAGTAGTTCGCCGAGGCTTGCCACAAAATGTCTTGGTTCAATTTGAGCACGAGATGACTGGAATGTGGCTTGTAGCGAATTCGTTCATGAATACCGCCGCCACGTCCAAACGGATCGGGTCGCCCAAATCCCCCGATTGGGCCGAAGGGACCAAACGGATCCATACGGCCCAATGGGTCAATCAATGAACCCCGACCCTCACGAACGAGTTCTTCAACCTCTTTCCCTTGTCTTACCACCGCTTCCAGTCGCAAGGGAGCGCTGTCATCAATCACAAAGCCGCGTTTCTCGAGCATCTCGCGCAACTGTTGGGCTGTGTTGTCCGAATCAACGCCCAAGTGTGCCAAGTCCGTTGATAAACTGATTCGACTTCCCGGACCATACAACAGCAGTTCTTCGGCTTTCAATTCCGCCGTGTTTCTCGCAATCTCGTTGCGCCGATTGTCGTTGATCAACTCGAAACCAAACACCCTGTCCGGGGTGACGATCCACGTTGTGGAACCAGTTTGAGCCCGATACAAACCATGCGTCACCGCCACGTTCCAAACGGTCACTTGCAGCTTCGGATCAACTATGAGGCCGTTATTGACCAGGAGCAGCGAGTTGTCCGCCCAGATAACCGAGGCGATGTTGTATCCTGCATCGTACGAAAACAGCGACGCTCCGGTCGTCAGATCAAAGCCATGCAGCGAGTTCCCGGCGGCTGCGACCAGCGACTTGCCGTCGGGAGAAACTTCCAACATCTTCAGGGACTCTATGAACTTGGGGTCACCTTGAATCCGGCCGACAATCTCGCCATCCTTCAGCCGCATCAGCCACAATGAACCCTTCTGGAAGAAGACGATGTGGGAGTTGTCGCGACTGATGACCCAGGCTCCTGGGTCGGACACACAATACAGACACTTGGCGCTTGCGACATCCCACAAGGCCAAGTGGCTGCCGATCGTAAACAAGTGTTGATCATCAACAAAAAGAGAAGAGTGGGCCGTAAAACGATTCTGCTGGCCAAACGCGCCGAATTTCCACGCTTGTTCCGGTTCCAGTTTACCGTCCACTTGCTTCCAAAACACAATGCCACCATTCTCCGATCCCGCAGAATTGTGGATCGTCACGATCGACTGCTTCGATGGAGAAACGATGATGTCGTTGACTTCTTGAAATGGCAAAGTGTATTCGCCCACAATCTCTTCCGCTTTAGTGTCCACGAGGACAGTGTGAGAAAAATTCTGGAACGAGTTCTTGCGATAGACGGCAATCAGCTCCCCCGAGTTGCCACTATAAAAGAGCCTTGAATTGGTATGTCCTTCGTATTCTTTGGCAAATTTGGGTTGGGGCAATGAAATCGATTTGTCCCGCTCGTGTTTGGGTTGTTCCGCAGGAGTATATTTGAACTCGGCGGTATCGAGCGCGATCTCGTTCGCAACCTTGACAGCCTTTCCGGCGATGGGAAGAGTACCCGGCGGAAACGTTTTGAGGGCGGGCGGGGTTTCTTCTACGGGAGTTCCGCCGGCAAACATATCGTCGTCACCGACTGGTTGTCGCGGTTTGACTGCGGTACCGCCCGCAAACGGATCGACTTCGGCCTCACGCTTCGCACGCAGTTCACTTAAGAATGTCTTGTCGGCTTCGCAAAGTTTCGAAATGGGGATCGTGACGACTTTGTCATCTTTCTTTAGGAGCTTGACTTCGGTTTCTGTTAAATCGTAGACAGTGGCTTCGACCTTGAACTTTCCAGTCGCGTCAGTCCACGTTCGAAAATCCTCGGCAAACTCTTGCGCCGCGGCACTGCGAATTAGTTTGCCTTTGCCTGGTAGGACCATATGTCCGATTTTGGTGTCTCCAAAGTCCGCCTCGACGCGCGCCCAACCATTCTGCCGCACCTCGACCACGACTTGCTGTTGTTTCTTGCCATGAAATTCGAACTCGATCAAATCGCCCACCTCGAACATGGCCGTTTGATCTTGTCCGATCGCGGCACCTAGAAACCCCAAGAACAACAATGACGCAATCAATGAGTTAAAAACACCAGCCAAACGGCAACGAGTACCCAACCACGAAAAAAACATTTTCATTTTCCCCTCATACATGATCAAAAGTAAACATGGTTCGCGGCTGCAACCGAGGCACCTGGGCTAAAGCGATAGCCCTGAGATGCCAAGCATTGCTCCAACGCTGCCAAGAATAGTAGCACATTTTTCGGTCTGGCGGTCTCGCCCATCAGTCCGATTCGCCAGGTCAATCCTTTCATAGGCCCAAGTCCAGCGCCGATTTCGATTCCGAATTCACGCAGCAAGCGACCGCGAATGCCGGCGTCATCGATCCCCGCCGGAATCTTTACGGCGTTCAACATCGGCAAGCGATGCTCCTCGCGCACGGCGAATTCGATCCCGATGGCTTCGAGCCCGGCGCGAAGCGCTCTGTGATTTAGCTCATGTCGTTTGAAGCGGACTTCCAGCCCTTCGAGCAACACGATTCGCAGTGCTTCATGCAACGCGTAGTTCATGTTAATCGGTGCCGTATGGTGATAGGCGCGAGAAGATTCCGCCCAGTAGTTGCTGACCAGTCCCATGTCCAAGTACCACGATTGAACGGCGCTGGTGCGCGTTTGGAGCACCTCCATTGCACGCGGTCCAAAGGTTACCGGAGCCAATCCCGGTGGACAACTCAAGCACTTTTGCGATCCGCTGTAGGCCGCATCGACGTCCCAGGCATCGATCGGAATCTCGCATCCGCCCAAAGAGGTCACACAATCGACAACCAACAGCGCTCCCGCGTCATGCACTAGTTTCGCGACGCCAGCCAAAGGTTGGCGGGCGCCCGTGGAAGTTTCGGCATGAACCAAGGCCACTACTTTGGGCGAGTGTTGTTTGATCGCAGCTTCGATTTCTTCCAGCGAGAACACTTCGCCGAACGGTCGTTCCATCGCCAGAACATCCGCCCCCGCTCGTCGAGCGACCTCTTTCATGCGACCACCAAACACGCCGTTCACCCCCACGACAACCCGATCGCCGGGCGAAATCAAATTCACCAGACAGGTCTCCATACCGGCTGAGCCCGTCCCGCTAACGGCCAGTGTCAAGCGATTCTTCGTTTGAAACACTTGCCGCATCATCTCTTGAACTTCATTCATCAGTTGCAAGAAATAAGGATCCAAGTGCCCGACGGTCGGCCTGGCTAGTGCGGCCAGGACGCTCGAGTGCGTTTCACTGGGACCAGGCCCCATCAAGAGACGGCTCGGCGGGACCGCAGATTCAGGGATCAAGTATTCGCATTGGACCGTTGATTCCGGAGACTTTAACCCTGAAACTGTCATTTCGTTTTACCTCAAAAAGTGTTGTTCTAAAAATTCAACTCGGAACGTATGTGATTCGAATCGCCCACACCTTATCCATCGGCAGCGGACCGAATTACGAGGTCTTATGGGCAGGTGCACTCGAGGGATATCAAGGACCGGCTCCCCGAAACCCCTTTGCGCGACAGCGGCTAACGGTCTAGCACAATACCATGCAAATTAGTAGCAGGCACACGGCGCATGCCTTTCGCGGACCCGCGACAACACGAGCTTGCTTATGGTCAACGCGAACGGAATGTGCCGCCGCCATGACTAGTGGACCGGTCTTGCCGGCGAACAGGCAAAGCCAGCTAACCGATTTTTGAATTCTAATTCCGCCGGATCAGCGACTTCAAGCAGGCGAGGTTGTTCGCATTCGAAATCCCAGCAACCCGAGTTGGAGCCGACAGACTCCTCGATTAGACTTGAATTCTAAGCAGTTTTGCGGTAGTACCACGCCGGAAATGTGCGCACGGATTGAGTATTTTGAGGAAAGATGATGGCGGCTTTGACGCTCGGGAGCACACTGTTGCGCGTGATAAGGCGTTGCGAGACGGTTTGCGAGTCGGCTTGCTGTGGATTAGAAGCGTTCGACTTTCACCCGATTCACGTCGCGAGCGCGATCGTGGCGATGGCCGAACGCGACCGTGACGAATCCTTGGCTCTGGCCGAGGAAGAGCTCCAGGCATTCGAAGCCCAGGGCCTGCAACACCCGTTGGACGAGTTCGGCTGTGTTGGATGGTGTGAGCGGTTGAATACGTCTTTTACGCCTGCTGAGCTTCAAGTTTGGGTGACGCAAATGCGAACTTGTTTTAGAGATGCTGCCGCGTTGTTGAAGTTTGCGGATTCGCTTTGATTGTGAAATGTCTTGGATTGTTGCGTGATGGCGAATCCCTACCAAACCCCGCAGTACACCGCCCGCCCAACTCCCGTGACACCGGTCGTTCCGCACGCCATGCAACCGGTCGTTCGTCCCTATGTTCCGATTGGCCCGATTGCCTATGTGCTCTTGGGAATGGTTGTTTTTCAATTGCTTCTGGGGATGTTGAACATTGGCGCATCCGTGCTGCTACTCGACTACTTCTACCGAGTTTCCGTGGGGCGAGCTGCGGAAAGCGAAACTGATTTGTTGGATTTTTTCGCAATCTTTGCTTCCCTAATAAGTATTCTCGTGTTCCTGATCTCGGTCGTCGTTTATTTGATCTGGGTTTATCGGGCGTATAGAAACTTGCATGCGCTTCGCGCGGTCGAGGTGTCGACAACACCGGGCTGCGCGGTGGGTTTTCATTTTATTCCCTTTGCAAACTTCTATTTGATCTATCGCGGGATGCGCGAGATTTGGTTGGGGAGCCACCCGCAGGATTTGTATGCTCTCCGATCGCCGTTGATCAAACATCACGTCGGAGCAGCGCTCGTGGGATTCTGGTGGGCCCTGCATTTGATCGCAAACTTTTCAGCATCCTTCGCGAGTCGCTTGATGGAACTAGGGCAAAAGAACAGGAATATCGCGATAATGATCAACTCCCTTCTTATCGATATCGCGTCGGATATCGCCTTTATTGCCGCAGGATTGATACTCGCAACGATCGTCTATATGGTCAGTCTTCATCAAGAGGATCGGATCGAACTTATTCGTCGCTCGAATTAGACTCGGCAGCGAGCATCTCTTTCGCGGTTGCCAAATCTTGGAGCAATTCGGGAGTTGGTTCGGGAAGTGCCAAGTTCATCTTCCGCATCGTTTGCAGGATGACGTGTGAGACGATGAGTCGCGCGTTCCGTTTGTCGTCGGCAGGAACGATGTACCAGGGTGATTCTGCGGTGCTGGTTCGGGCGAAACACTCCTGGTAAGCCTTTTGAAACTTGGACCACTGACTCCGGCAATCGAGATCACCCAGTCGAAATTTCCAACTCTTTTCCGGATCGTCGATTCGTGCCAAGAGTCGGCGGCGTTGTTCTTCGGGGGAAAGGTGCAGGAAAAATTTCACGACGGTGGTCCCGTTACGATGCAAGTACGACTCGAACTGCCGAATGTCGTGGTAGCGATCCTTCCAAAAACTCTTGTGATTGACCAAATGTTCCGGCAGCGGCTGTCCCGCCAAGACTTCGGGCTTGACTTTGACAATCAATACTTCTTCGTAGTAAGAACGATCAAAAATTCCAATCATACCTCGGCGCGGCAGGCGAGTGGTGCAGCGCCACAGATAGTCGTGGGCCAATTCTTCTTCGCTGGGTCGGCCAAAGCTATGAACATGGCAGCCTTGCGGATTGATCCCAGACATGACGTGACGTATGGTTCCTCCTTTGCCCGCTGTGTCCATTCCTTGAAAAACCAACAGGAGGGCTTGTTGCTGACCCGCAAACAGCAACGATTGCCAATGGGCGATCTCGGTGCGATACTCGCTTAGTTTTGTCTCGTAGTCCTGCTCGGACTTGTACAATGCAGGGATAGTGGTTTCGCTCTTCTTCAGCTTTACTTCGGCGTCATTCGCCACTCGGAACTTGCTGATGGGACAATCCAATTTCATAATTGCTTTCTGTTGCAGATGTGGCTCGGTTGTCGGAATTTAGTTTCGGAGGCATAATTCCGATCCTTGGGTGCGACTCGACACCTTCCAATTCTAATCTCCAGGCGCACGGAATGGCAAAGAAACGTACCAGGAATGGAATCGATGCGTCGGAAGTGTCGACCTCGGTTATGGCAAGTGCGCCATCCGATTGTATCCGCGTTCGCGGAGCGCGAATGCATAATTTGCGGAATCTGGACATTGATATTCCGCGGGACAAATTGGTGGTGATTACGGGCCCCAGCGGATCCGGCAAAAGTTCGTTGGCGTTCGACACTATTTTTGCCGAGGGACAGCGCCAATACATTGAGACGATGAGCGTCTACGCGCGACAGTTTTTGGGCCAGTTGCCGCGACCGGATGTGGAATGGCTGGATGGATTACAACCGACGCTGTGCATCGATCAGAAGCCGGGTAGCGCCAGTCCCCGCAGCACCGTGGGAACCGTGACCGAAATCTACGATTATCTGCGGTTGCTGTTTGCCAGAGCGGGGGTTCTTCATTGTGGTGGTTGCGGGCGTCCCATCAAGCAACAAACGTCACATGAAATTGCGGAGCGAATTCTAGGTCTGCCCAAACAGACGAAGTTGGTCCTGATGGCGCCGATGGTTCGCGGTCGCAAAGGGGCCCATGCCGAAGTGATCGAGAAAATTCGGAAGGCGGGTTTGGTGCGAGCTCGTGTCGACGGCGAAATGTGCGACATAGATGCCATACCGAAACTTGCGGTCCGTCAGGAGCACACGATTTCCGCTGTCGTCGATCGATTGGTGATCCGGGAGGGAATCGATTCTCGATTGCAAGAGTCGCTGCAGTTGGCGTTGAAGTTGGGGCAGGGCGTCGTTTTAACGGAACATCAACACCCATCAACCCCGCGCGCTAATTCCGTTGGCAGCAGCGACCAAGGACTGGAGGGAGGTTGGCAAGAAACTTTGTATTCGGTGCATTCGGCCTGTCCGGATTGTGGCATCAGTTATGGTGAATTGTCGCCACGAAATTTCAGTTTCAACAGTCCCTACGGAGCGTGTCCGGAATGCAATGGCTTGGGGGCTACGGAAGCTAAAGAACCGGCGGGAACAAAGAAGAAGTCGTCGACCAGAAACGTGTCTGAGGAACCAATCGTCGAGTCCGCAAAGGCTTTTGTTGAATGTCAATCATGCAGTGGCAGTCGAGTAAACAGTTTGGCTCGACAAGTTCAGCTTCGCGGCGTCACGATCGACGAGATCGTCAACTGGGACATCGCCAAGGCGCGAGTTTTTTTTGAGGAGCTATTGCTGGATCCGGAGTTAACCGGAGTCGAACGACGGGTCGCAGAGCCTTCGGTGCGGGAGATTATTCATCGCTTGAAGTTTCTGCAGGAAGTCGCCGTCGAATACCTGACGTTGGGACGCAGCGCGGCCACTCTCAGTGGTGGTGAGTTTCAAAGAGTTCGCTTAGCCACCGCCATTGGAATTGGACTAACGCACGTTTGCTTCGTGTTGGACGAACCCTCGATCGGGTTGCACCAGCGCGACAATCAGTTGTTGATTCAAGCTTTGCGGCGTTTGCAAAATGAAGGCAATTCAGTTTTGGTGGTCGAACATGACGAAGAGGTAATGCGGGCAGCCGATTGGATCATCGACATGGGACCTGGAGCGGGTGCGGCTGGCGGAGAATTGGTTGTCGCCGGCCCGCCGAACTTGGTAATGAAGCATCCCCTTTCGACGACGGCTCGGTATCTGAATGGACGAACAAAAGTTCAACGGGCCACCCAGTTGCGGGATGTGGCTGGAGCCAAATGGCTCGAATTGGTCGGAGCGACGCTTCACAATTTGAAAAATGTCGATCTGCGACTGCCGTTGGGGCGGTTGATTTGCGTCACGGGTGTCAGCGGCAGTGGAAAGAGTTCGCTGATCTACGAGACGTTGGGCGCAGCCATCCAACGACATTTGGGAAGTCCAACGGTTGTTCCCGGACCGTACAAATCGTTGAGCGGCCTGGAGCATGTTCAACAAATCGTACGGGTCGATCAAGCGTCAATTGGTCGTTCGCCTCGAAGTAATGCCGCCACGTATACTGGGATTTTCGACGATATCCGCCGGGTATTCGCGGCCACCAAGTTGGCCAAACAATTGGGATTTTCGACGAGCCGATTTAGTTTCAATTCGAAAGCAGGCCGCTGTCCGCAATGCGAGGGTTTAGGGCAACAGCGAATCGAAATGAAGTTCCTGCCAGACTTGTTTGTCAACTGTCCCCTTTGTCGTGGTGCTCGATTTCATTCGCAAACTTTGCGCGTGAAGTTCCGCGATTTAACGATTGCACAGGTGCTAGAGTTAAGTTGCGAACAAGCCCGCGATATCTTCGCTCCGATTGAAAAAATTCATCGGGTCTTGGCGGCGTTGTGTGATGTGGGACTAGAATATCTGCCGCTCGGACAGGCCTCCACAACATTGTCTGGCGGTGAGGCTCAACGAATCAAATTGGCCACTTACTTGGCGCGGCCAGGGGATGCACATGCGCTGTTCTTGTTGGATGAGCCGACCACCGGTCTACATTTTGGCGACATACAGAAATTGTTAAACGTCTTGGACTTGTTGGTTGAAAAAGGCCATTCGGTTGTTGTGGTCGAACATAATTTGGATTTGATTCGCAACGCGGATTGGGTGATTGACGTGGGGCCGGGGGGCGGGCGTCACGGGGGGCGAATTGTTGCTGCGGGGCCGCCGTCAGTGATCAAGCAAACGCCAGAAAGTGTGACTGGTGGTTTCCTCTAAAGACTCGTGGTTCGACACGATTCCTTGAACCAAGAACGGTCGTCGGCACATATAGCGACTGGGAACCACACATCGTTATCTTGGTAGAGATCGAGAGACGGCACTTGACGGGTGATTGCCGCGAATGGAACGGCATTGGACGAAGACGACTGGAGCCGAGTTTCCGAGTCATGATGGTTTCATCACAGTTGGCGTGGTTGTGGATTTGGTGAGTTGGGGCTACTCTGAAACTTGAGACTTGGTACGAATGGTCCTGAGTTCGTTCCGAGTCGGTCGTCAGGGGTATTCCATTTTGTCAAGAAGCACAACATGCCCGCAAATCCTGGTTTCGCCGGCCCAAGTTCCATCAACAAAATCAGCAGTACGGCTCCGACGGCCAAGCCGATGAGCGACATCATTGCAGCGGCGCTGGGGCGGCGCGCTTTCTTGCAAGTTTCTATGAGTGCCGCGTGTGCCGCGGTAATGACGCCATGGGAAGTCGTTGAGGCTCAGAGTACGGAATTTGAAGCGACAGAAACCGCCAGTGATTTGTTTCAGTTTGCGGGGGTGTCCGTTTCGCAGCGGGACCACGTGGTTGTTCCGGATGGATATGTTGCCGAGGTATTGTTTCGATGGGGGGATCCGATCAATGGGGAGGAGCCGATTTTTCGCGGTGACGCGTCGAATTCTGCGGAAGACCAAGCGCGGCAAGCTGGGATGGGACATGATGGAATGGAGTTTTTTGCGATTCCCGGTGTCGACTCGAACTCAGGCGGCCTGCTCTGCATCAACCATGAGTACACGGACCAAATCTTGTTGTTCTCGGACGGCATTGGATCGACGAATGACTTGGCAATGCCGACTGAGAAGATTCGCAAGTCGCAAGCCGCTCATGGTGTCTCTGTAATTGAAGTGGCGGCCGTTGATGGACAATGGCGTGTGATCCGGTCAAAATTCAGCCGCCGAATCACGGCCAATACGCCCATGAGGCTAACAGGACCAGGAACCAAGCGGATTGGCGCGGAAGTCCTCGGGACGTTGAACAATTGTGCGGCGGGAAGAACGCCCTGGGGTACTTACCTCACTTGCGAGGAGAACTTTCACGGACTGTTCGGGACTGCGGCCAAAAACTTCGCTCCGACGCCGGAACAAGAACGTTATGGCTTGGCGGCAAAAGGCTATGTTTACAACATCGCAGGACAAGAGGTCTCGGCTTATCGTTGGTGGGATGAGGACCGTCGCTTCGATTTGTCTGCGGAGGAGTGCGATGCGGAACGGTTCGGATATGTCGTAGAAATCGACCCGCTGCGTCCCGAATCGAAACCGGTGAAACGTACGGCCTTGGGCCGGTTTCGCCATGAAAACGCGGAACTAACCCTCGCGAAAGATGGACGCGTCGTTGTCTATATGGGTGACGACCAAGCTGGTGAATTCATCTACAAGTTCGTATCGACTCGCCCGTATCAGTCGAATTCGACATCCGAATTTGGCGTCGATTCGACCGGAGGGCTATTGGATGATGGTGTGTTGTATGCCGCGCGGTATGACGAGTCAGGACGTGGTGTTTGGTTGCCTCTCTCGGAAAGTCAAATGTCCGCTGATCAAATCGCGGTCTACACCCGTTTGGCGGCTTCGAGTGTTGGTGCGACTCCCATGGACCGCCCCGAGTGGTTGGCCGTCCATCCAAAAAGTGGCGAAGTCTTCGCGTCTCTAACCAACCACGCAAAACGAGCGGAATCCAATCCCGCGAACCCGCGATTGCAGAACATCTATGGTCATATCTTGCGTTGGCGAGAAGACGGAGATGATGCCGCAGCTTTGGAGTTCACTTGGAGAATTTTCTTGCTGGCTGGTAATCCGGCTCATCCAAATCCGGAACGGCAAGGCAACGTCAACGGAAGCGAATTCGCGTGCCCAGATGGCTTGAAATTCGATCCCTCAGGGATTCTCTGGATCCAAACCGACATGTCGTCATCGGTTATGGGTAACGCCGACTTCGCAGCACTAGGAAACAACATGATGTTGGCGGCTGATGCGACAAGCGGGGCGGTTCGTCGATTTCTGACAGGACCCGTGGGTTGTGAGATTACCGGCAACGCGATGACCCCGGATCGGTGCACGATGTTTATCAACATTCAGCACCCCGGCGAACCTGCGGACGATGTCACCGACCCGTTGCAACCGAACCAATACAGCCAATGGCCGGACGGCCCAACCGGAGGTCGGCCGCGTTCGGCAACCATCGTTGTACGTCGTCTTGATGGCAAACCAATTGGAGCATGACGCGACGAACCATGATTTAAAGCGCTCGTTTTTGCGACTTGTGGAACTGGATTGGACCAGGTGCGCCGGGGTCGCTCCGAACGACTCCCGATTTGGCGGCCGGGCGAGTCGGTCGAGCGTCTGAAGACCAGATTGAACTTGGTAGGAGTCGGTCAAGAGACCAGCGCCTCGCGTTGGCTGCGCGGGATGGGTTCTGCCGGTCGTGGCGGTTGCGTTGGCTTTTCCGACGTGCTTCTGTCTGTCGGACTGGGAATCCCGATCTATTTTACCTAAATTCTTGTCGTTTCCCGCAGGAGCAACTAACATATAGTTGGCTGGGGACTTTTCCGATCCACAGAACCCCAATTGAGTTCCACTCAGAATTACATGAACCGGCGCGTCCCAAACCGCGCAGTGTGAGGAGTTTGTTCACGATGAAATGGTCATTGGTGAAATTTGCGTTGGTTTGTTTTCTCGGTTTAGCCATCACCGGGGTGGCGTCTTCCGCTTTAGCTCAAGATGACGCTCCGAACAACGGTGGTATCAAAGTGGATGCCGAAGGCATTTTGCGCAACCGAACTTTGGTTGATCCGACCGGACAATTGAACCGCCAGCGGGCTTCGCAAGCCGTGGCTTCGATGAACCGGGAATTGGCGGCGTCTAGCAGTCTTCGCAAGGTATCTTTGAAGCGTCTGCAGGCCGAGATTAGCCAACGGCTGCAATCCGGCCAAGATATTCCGAGCGATATGCTCTATTTGGCTGGTCTGACTCAAGTGACCCACGTGTTTTGCTACCCAGAATCGGGCGACATCGTGTTGGCTGGCCCAGCAGAAGGGTTCTTCCAAGATGCCGACGGGCACATTCGCGGTGTTCATACCGGTCGGCCAACGGTCCAACTGCAGGATTTGCTAACGGCGTTGCGGGCTTACCCACAAAACGCTGTCGGCGTCCATGAAATCGGCTGCACCATTGATCCAACCGCCGAAGGTTTGGCTCGGATGCAACAGTATTCGGACTCGGTCAACATGACTTCTCCAGCTCAAGCACCGGCCATTGCGGAAGGTGTTCGGCAAGCCTTGGGAATGCAAACTGTCAAAGTGATGGGTGTACCAGCCAATACTCACTTCGGGCATGTCTTGGTGGAAGCCGATTATCGAATGAAATTGTATGGCCTTGGCTTGAATCGCTTGCCAGGTTTGGTTTCGTACGTCGACAAGATTCGCACCGGATCGAACAACGCGTTGGTTCGTTGGTTCTTTGCTCCAAGTTATGAATCGGTAACCGTATCCGAGAACGACCTTGCTGTTAGTTTGGTTGGTGGAACGGTTGAACTGATGACCGAAGAAGAGAGCGTGGATCCGTTTGGAAACCGCGAAGCCAACCGCAAGAAGGCGAATTCAGCAAGTGTCGCGTTTTGCAACTCTTTCACTAAGAACTACGATTCGATCGCGGCAGCTGATCCGGTGTTCGGTGAGCTGAAGAACTGCATGGACTTGGCAGTCCTGGCGGCATTCATGCAAAGCAAAGACTATTATGGAATCAGCGGATTGGCGTTGGATGTGTTGGCAAATGAAGACAAGTTGTCGGTGCGAACCCGCAACACTGTCAAACACGTCGAGTCGGTCGTTACCGCTGTTTTCCGTGGAAATCGATTGATCACCCCGGTCAGCGGCGGCGTGGTGGTCTATCCATTGGAACAGGTCCAAGGCGACAAAGTCTCGGTGGATACGACTGGCAAGAATGAACAGCTTCGTGATGAAGTTAAACTGTCGAACGTTCAAGACGGCCAATGGTGGTGGGACTAGTTGGCATGCCTCGCTCGATTTCGTCGGGCGTCGCTTTCCTGGCCATGATGGTGTGAAACGCGAACAGATCGCTCAGAATTCTGGAACCCTCGATTAGAACTTTTTCTAGTCGAGGGTTTTTTCGTTGCGGCGGAATTCGTCGCGATCAGGGCTTCTATACAAGTAACGCCAACGATTCTGTTTGTTGACCTCGGACGTTGGGCTTTACCGGGAGCTATTTCCGATCGGCCTTCTCGGTAATCTCTTGGACCAATGTCAGATAGCGATCACTATCTTGCTTGAATCGATCTCGATTAGCTTCGTTTGAGAATAGTACAATCGCTGACTGTCCTGGGACCGTTTCGCAGAATACGCCAAACCGTCTTTTCCCAGGCTGCAACCGTTTCTCTTGCTCCATGATGATCGGATCAAAACCGCCGAGGAGCGGGCTCCATTGGTCGGGTGCCGACATAAATCGTTCCGCGGCCGCTTGACTTGCAAACAAGTACAACACGCCGCGGTGGTAGCAGCCGATCTCTTGTTCACCCTTCACCCATTTTTTCTCGCTCAACAAAGTAACTGGGCAATAACCTTCCAATCCCAGTGGCGCAGCTTCGGAGTTCACGGTGGCCGCCACTTGTTGAATTTGTGGGCCATTCAGGTTGGAGGTTTCATTCGGGATGGTAGCCGGTACTTTGGAGTTGACATCGGCGGCAACTTGACGTTCTGACTCGTGATAAAAGGCGTTGACGCTATGGCTGGGCTGGCGAAGACTGGGCAACCCACCGGACTCGGCCGGAACGCTGGCGGGGCGAACCTTCCCTGCGGGCGGAAGTTGACCAGGTTGAGGTAGTTTGGCGATGGATTGAGAGCTTGGGTTCGGCAGGCTCCGGTCTTGTGTTGGCGGCAGTTGGTTGGCGAACGGCGTTGCAATTGCCGGCAGCGTCGTCGGGGGTTGGAAATCAGACGTTGGATAAGTGGGAGTCGCGAGCGAGTGGGTCGGAGCTTGGCGGGTCAAGTGATTGCCATTCGCGAACTCTTCCGGCGCCACCGAGGCCGACTGACGAACGGCGGCGGGCGGCAAGGAGCCATTGAACTGGGGTACTACCTCGTTGGCATTATTTGGCCAGGAACTGAGGGAGCCCGCTTGAGCGGCTTGCTCGCCGTAAAATGGTGACTGGGACTTTTCGACTTTTTGCTCCTGGAGTAGGCCCGACATCGCCTCGACCACTTGCTGCGAACGCGGGTTGGTTTCGGCAGCGATTCGGCTCCCTGTGGACAACATCTCCTGGTAAAGCGAGGCACTCGATGGGCTCATTCGTCGATACGCGACTTGACCGTCCGGCGTCAGAATGACATCGTGCGGGATCTTGGTGACCTGGAATTGATCCACCGTTTGCGGTTGCTTCTTGGTATCAATCTTTACCGCGACGAAGCGATCATTGATGGCTTGGGCGACACGAGGTTCCGTGAACACGTATTGTTCGAGACTACGACACGGTCCGCAATAGTCAGCTCCGAAGTGCACGAGAATCGGTTTGTTCTCGGTCTTCGCACGAGCCTTTGCTGCTTCGATCGAATCCAACCATTGAATCTGTTGCCCCCAGGCGAGCGATCCGATCGCCACTAAGGACAACCAAGTCACGAAAACACACGGTAAAATGGTGAGCCGAGTCTTCATGGGACGACCAATAGTCAAAGAAAGCCGGCGTCGTTGAAAGACTCAACGACGTGTCATCTTTGTGATCGACCACTTCTTGTCGCCCGGATTAGTCAAAATATAACGATTGTATGGGGCTACTCGGGAGCAATGCAAATCAAATGAGTTTCTCCGCGAACTAGGATCGAATCGCCCAGCGGAACCGGGCTCCCGATGATGTCTTGTTGCATCTCGCCTTCAGCTAGCAATTTCAATTTGCCGTCCACCACTTGGCTGACGAACGAAGTCCCGTCCTCGCGGACCGTGTACAGGTAGTCGCCCAAGAGCAACGGCGATGCGTAGAAGTTAGCGCGAGCTTGTGGAAACTGTTCCCGCCAAACCGTTTGCCCGGTCTGAGGATCGAGGCATTCGATGTCGCCGCGATCGCCCAATACGATGATATGTTCGCCGTGAACGACTGGGGTCGGGACAAAAGCACCGATATCATCACGCTCCCAGACATGATTGGTTTTTGTGACGTCGCCGCTGCCTGAGAGTCGCACGCCAAACAAACGCGGCGAGCCACGATCCGCTCGGCCGTACGCAACCACGGCCATGTCACCGACAATGACCGGCGATGCGATAGTCGGCCACAGTTGGTTCTGTTCGGGATTGAAGTTTCCACACGACCAAATCAATTCGCCATTATCGGCGCGATGGATCGTAATTTGTTCGGCGCCCCAAGTAAGAATCGACTCCTTCCCATCGTACTGAATAACAATTGGAGTGGAGTAGCCATGATCGCATTCTCGAGGCGTGGTATAATTTCGCGGAACCTTCCAAGCTAATTCCCCGGAATCTTTGTGAAAGGCCGCCAGCCAGGAATCACGTTCGTCCATTCGCGTCATAACCACATAACGCTCGGTAAGGATCGGTGATGTGCCGTGATCCCAATACAACGATTCCTGGCCGTATTTTTCGACCAAGTTCAATTCCCAACGAGTCTGTCCCGTCAGGTCGACAGCGGCGAGCGTCCCACTCTTGAAGTAAGCGAATATCGTCTTTCCATCGGAAACCGGCGAGGCATTGGATCCCGAACCACGCCGATGTTTTCCGGGGTTTTCCGATCCAAAAATCGTTTGAAACTTTTTCTGGCCATCGGAATCGTAGCACAGCAATCCGTCGACACCCTCGACCGGGGCTGTAAGATAAATCAGGCCATCGACGACGATGGGTGTCGAACTACCTTTGCCCGGCAATTCCGTTTTCCATCGCGCGTGCTCGCCACCGAACTTCAGAGTCTTCAGTCCAGTCGGCAACGAGCGGGTGCCATCGTGGCCCCGCCAATTCGTCCAATTTTGACCGTCCGGTTTCGGCTCATCGTGAGCACCAGTCGTTGAAGTTGAATTCAACCAAGCCGCGAATCCAATTGCCACTGCCACGCCATTTCGCCACGATCGCATTGACCCGTCTCCTTGGACTAGGGTTGATTTTTTACTCGATTCCAAAGCTGTTGAATCTCTGGGCTCGCGTTCTTGATATCTTCGGCCTTTAGAGTGAGTGTACGACCAGCCTCCTGGATGATCAAGATTTCTTCACCTTGCTCATTTTGCCCGAAGCTAACGATTCGTTCCAGTTCAAGTTGACCGTCTTGGGGGGCAGTGCCAATTGCTTGCCCTGCCGTTGGTTCGACCATCACGATCGGTTGAAAAACGAACATTCGCAGTTTCTCGGCCACTCCTTCCGGTACTCGGGGCATGTCCAGTACACCGACCGTGTCATTGTTGGTCCCAATGGTGTACTGAGCAACCTGACCGCCACCCAAAAACTCGACGGGTTGGGGCATGATATCGACTTCAAGCCGCTTCATTTTCCGAATAATCGCAAGTCGGCACGTTAATGACCCGGCTTCCGCAATCATGGCGCACAGACGCTTTTCGCACGCCAGATCGTTGCCATTGAACTGGTAGATAACGTCCGAGGGATACAACAAACCTTCCGAAGGTGCCCCCTTTACCACCGTCGTGACCACCAAGCCACACGGCAAGTCGAACTGGTCCAAAAGTACGCGAGGAGCGGGTTCTGCCTGAATACCTAACCAAAGTTTGCGCTGAGGCGGTTCAGGCAGAGCGGCGGCGTCTGAAGGTACCGCGCTGGGGTCCGTCTCACAATTTGGATCGGCCAAAACGACTTGATCTGGTCGCTGATCCAAAGCGGTATACGCAACCGCACCTGGCGCCGGATCGGAAGGTGACAACTCGGTCGACTCCGCCGCGGGTTCGGTCGCTTGCTGGACCGCCGATCGCGGCTCCGCTTGGCAGCCCGCGAATCCAAGAACCAGCAGCAACACGCGACATGAACTCGCGGACACCAACAGACGCCAAGATGGAGATCGATTACTGAAAATCATGAGTCACGTATTGATAATCATCCACAGGAACAATGATGTGACCACCGTCGATTGTTCGATAGAACAAGAACCGACGTTTCCCATCGACTCGGCTCGGGGACATTAAGATCGGCTCGGCTTCAATTGGCATTCCTTCCGTTTTTAACGAGGAAAGCTCAAATAGTTCGCGTCGTTGATCTGCAGACAGTTCTGCCAAATAATCCCTGAATTCCGCTCGCTCGGTAGCGACCGGAGTCGAATTGACTCCGGAATCGGCGCCCGCTCCAGAATTATCGATCGCCGAGTTTCGCCCGTTTTCGCTAAACGAATACAACGTCAAGACGAAACCCGCGGCGGCGGCCAATGCTGGAACGGCAATCTTCCAAACGCCGACTTTTCGATTCCTCGAATTGATGGCAGAAGATTGTTGAGTCATTACTTCAGCGGTGGAGGCGACGGGCGTCGTCAGCTTGGGAGCGGCTGTCTGTCGTTGAGAGGTTTTCGGCGGCGCGCTGCCGAGACCGCGCCGCAATTCCACCAAGCTTTTCCGAATCGCCTGCTCCTCCAAGAACGCTAATGCACAATCGCGCCAAAGCGAAGGTCGGGACTCCATGGTCACCAGCAATTCGCGATATTGTTCGTCGTCCAATCGATCGTCAACCAAACGCTGCCAAACGAGAGAATCAATCGTTCCAAGCGGGCCGTCAGCGGCCAGGGTGTTCAACACCGCCGAGACATCGTCATCGCTGTTCTCGAAACGATGCAGTTGCTCCGCGGATGGCTGCTCATCCCCCGGTGTTGTAGGAAGTTCTCGCTTGTTTCCTTCAAAACGATCTGAATTCATTTAACTCACACTCGGTGGTAAAACATCACGGAGTGCCCCCGACACCCGTCGGACGCACCCGATTTCTCTGCCCAATCCCGTCGCAAGGTTGGTTGCTGGAAATCTGCTCCAGCTTGCACAAATCATGGCGGATTTTCACTATTTCTGGGTTCGTTATGGTAAACCTCGCGCCCTCTAGGTTGAAGTGGGCAAATCAACCCCGTCCTACTCGAACTCATCCGGCAGTTCCTGCCGTTCGATTTCTTTCCTCAATCGTTGCCGCGACCGATGCAAACGAGCTTCAACGGCGCTGTGGCTGACGCCCAAGTGCTCGGCAATTTGATCGTAGCTCCAATTCTCCGCGTATTTCAACAGCAAAATGTCCCGGTCTTCCGGCTTCAGTTCACCGAGGGCGGTTCTGACCGCTGAGGCCCGTTCTCGGTCCAGCAGCCAAGTCAAAGGATCGTAGACCCCATCGTCGGATTCGGTGGGCGAATTTCGAGCGGCGTAGCGCTTCAGCAGGTTACGTTTGCGTCCCATTTTCCGGCGGTACAGGAGCGCTTGGCGAATCGCCAACTGGTAGAGCCAAGATCCGATTTTGGCGGGATCTCGGATTGGAGCGGCTTGCCGCACGGCGGCCATACCAACCTCTTGCAAGCACTCGTCAACCGCCTCGGCTTCCCCCAACCGGACAAAGAGCAAGCGTCGGAGCCAGTTAAGATTTTCTTTTAGAATGGTTTCCCAGTCGAATTCGTGGGAAACGACGTCAGCCAATCCGGTTTCCCCGATTGCCAGCACGGCTTCGCTAGAATCAGACCTTGAATTCACGGCTCATCCACACGCGGTCCGCCCCCAATTGCTGGACCATGATAACCGATTAGACTGTCCCCTGCACGTCCCGCAATTGTAACCGTTTTTGCTTGCCCTTCTTGCCCAAGGAAGTCATCGATGCCTCGACCGACGGTTTCGCAACACGAGTATGGATCGCTTCCCAACGGTGAACTGGTCAACAAGTTTGTATTGGACAGTGGCGACGGGCTGGTTGTCGGGGTGATGACCTACGGGGCAACGTTGATGTCGGTCGAGACGGCGGACCGTCATGACCAGGTTGCCAATCTAGTCACGACTTGTAAGTCGCTTGATGCATGGCTGAACTGCGGTTCGTTTTTTGGTAGCACGGTGGGGAGGTTTGCGAACCGGATTGCCAAAGGCAAGTTTTCACTGGGTGGTCGCAACTATCAACTGGCAACAAACAACGGTCCGAATCATTTGCATGGCGGGCCCCAAGGTTTTGACAAAAAGAATTGGACCGCGGAGACTTTTCAGACTGATTCGCAAGCGGGCGTTCATTTCACTCTGTTTAGCCCAGACGGCGACGAAGGTTATCCGGGAAATTTGACGGTTCGCGCGACTTACCGCATCGCAAGTGCCAAAAAACTCACCTTGGAATACGAGGCCACCTCGGACCAGGCGACCGTTGTCAATTTGACGAATCACGCTTATTGGAACCTGAATGGGCACGATGCCGGGTCGATTGATTCGCACGAACTTCAGTTGTTTGCTCAGCAGTACTTGGCAGTTGACGAAGGCCTGATTCCGACCGGCGCGATGGTGGATGTCGCTGGAACGGCGCTGGATTTTCGGCAATCCACGGGGTTCGCGCCGGGGCTCAAGAAAATGCTTGAAATGCCTACCAAAGGTTACGACCACTGTTTCGCAATCGATGGTTTGGTCGGCCAATTACGAGATGGCGCGCGGGTCTATGGGCCGGAAAGTGGGCGAACCTTGCATTTGCAGACAACGCAACCTGGTGTTCAACTTTACACCGCGAACCACTTTGATGGTCGAGATAATTGTGGTTCCTACCAACGCACTGGTGCTTTTTGTTTGGAGACGCAGGGCTTTCCGGACTCGCCCAATCAACCAGAATTTCCCTCTTGCCAATTGAATCCAGGTCAAGTTTACCGCGAGGAATCCGTTTGGCATTTTGGTTTGCGTGACGTATAGTGGCGCCGAGTTTCGGAGACTCGCCGGAGAATTTCTGGACGCAGGGATCAATGTTTAGGATCTTGAATGAGCAAGTACTTTGTTACCGGTGTTGCGGGTTTTATCGCGTCGCGAGTCGCAAGTCTCCTGGTTGCGGATGGCCATCAGGTCGTTGGGATCGACAATCTTAATGACTACTACGACGTATCATTGAAGCAGCACCGCGTGGCAGCACTGCAGAAGCAAGCGGGTGCCCCGGATCGCTTCATCTTTGAAAAGGTGGACCTCGAAGATCGAACCGCCATTGCAAAGCTCTTCGATCAACATGGGAATTTTGACGCCATTGTAAATTTGGCAGCTCGGGCGGGTGTGCGTTACAGCATGATCAACCCGACCATCTACATGACGACGAATGCGATGGGCAGTCTGTACTTGTTGGAAGAGATGAAACAGCGTGGAATGAAAAAATACGTCCTCGCCAGTACATCGTCGCTGTATGCCGGACAAGCGATGCCATTCACGGAAGACTTGGCCGTCAATACGCCGATTTCGTCCTACGCGGCATCAAAAAAGGCGGCTGAATTGATGGCCTATTCACACCACTATTTGTATGGAATCGATGTTTCGATTTGTCGTTACTTCACGGTCTACGGACCGGCTGGGCGGCCGGACATGTGTATCTTCCGGTTTATCCACTGGATTGATCAGGGCGTGCCGATTGAACTCTTTGGCGATGGATCGCAATCCCGCGACTTTACATACGTCGATGATATCGCGCGCGGCACCATCGCTTCCATTAAGAGCGTCGGTTACGAAATTTTCAACTTGGGCGGAGGCAATCAACCCATCACGTTGAATTTGATCATTGAGAAGCTGGAGAAGTTGCTCGGGAAGAAAGCGATCATCGAAAACAAGGAGTTCCACAAGGCGGATATAAAATCCACCTGGGCCGATATCGACAAGGCCGGACGGATGCTGGGGTGGAAACCACAAGTAAGTTTGGACGAGGGATTGGCGGCTTGTGTCAAATGGTACCGGGAAAACCTACCTTGGTCGGCCCAGATCGAGCTGCCGTAGTCGCGCGACCGCACAATCGATTGTAGGGATGGAAGGGATCGTCGGGATGATGGCCGCCGCACCGAAAAAACTGCATGGCTGCGCGGTGCCAGGGCTGCGTATTCTGGTTGCAATGGGCTAAATTAGTGACATGATTGCGATCGGCCTCTTCTCTATCGCCTGCCTTTTTGCCGGACTAAGTATCGGGGCTGCCGTAGTATTCTCAGTTTGGATCGATCGACAGTCGCGCCGGATGGACCGAAAGCGTGCCACCGCCATGTGGATCGACCGCAACGATGATTCGCCGCAGGGGGAGTCCGTGTTTTGCCCCGAGGCTGTCGTCCTTCTCTGCGTGAGGGGGCATGATCCGTTCCTCGCGCAAACAATCCGGGCGTTGAGTCGTCAGGATTATGCCAATTATCGCATCATCGTCGTGGTCGACCATCGTCAGGATCCGGCTTGGAAAGTCGTCGAAGATACCAAGCTCGAATTGGGAATAAACGACCAACAATTGGAGTTGCAAGAACTTGTGTCCCGCCACGATCAATGTGGACTTAAATGCAGTTCCTTGATCCAAGCCTTGGAGAGCTTGCCCGACGAGAACTTTGATCATCGGATCATCGTGACGATTGATTCCGATGCGGTTCCAGGTAAGGAATGGCTGGCCAACATGGTTTTCCCCTTGGCGCAGCGGGAGGTGGGCGCTGCCACCAGTAATCAATGGTTTGAGCCGCGGGAATGGTCCTTGGGTTCTTGGGTTCGGTCGGTTTGGCACGCAGGTGCCATTGTGCCGACCGCCATGTTAGGCAATCCCTGGGCCGGCGGTTTCGCGATTCGGCAGGCTGATCTTGCCGAAAGTGGATTGATAGAGGCGTGGCGGACCTCGATTATTGATGACGGCCCAGTTCGGGAGGGACTGCAAAGGCTCGGGAAACGCATCGAGTTTGTCCCGCAGAACATAGTGATCAACCGCGAAGCTTGCCGTTTGGACTACTGCTTGCGTTACGTGGCGCGCATGTTGACGTGGAGTCGTTTGTTTGAATCTACTTTCTGGATGACGGGAATCCATGCTTTGGTCACCACGACGATCCAGTTGATGATTGTTCTGTGGTGCATGTTGGCAATCCTATCGGTTGGCAGCGCGACGTCTTTGACCGCGGCTCTTGGAGCGATTGGGCTGCCGGCGGCTTCCGTTGCGGTCATTTTGCTGGGACAAGTGCTGGGCTTTTACCTAGTGCGGCGCGCGATCTTTCGAGTGACGACGGCGAAGGACGAGGCGAACCCGACCCCAGGAGAGTTACAGAATTCTCCGATCGCGGGGTTATTCCAGTTTGCGACGATTTGCATCGGTGTGCCTCTGGCGAATCTGGCCTATGCGGTTGGCTGCTTTCAGGCGATGCGCGTCAAGCGTGTTGTTTGGAGGAACATCGCGTATGAAATTGACAACGGGCGGAAAGTAAAGATGCTCGGATACGCACCGTATGTTGCGGAAAAACCACACGTTTTTGAAAATCATTCCGTATAACCACAGATGATACTTTTTTTCATCGTTTTCGCCAGCGACCTCGATGGCCCGACTAACCTCTAAGGAGACACCAAGGGAGAACATCGTGGGTGACCAAGCATTGGTTGCCCGCGTTAGTCTCGACATCGCCCGCCAACTAGGATTCGCTCCTTCATGCACAGCTCCAAACTCAACGTGTTGGCAGTGGCCCTGCAAGTCAACGCCGATACGATCGCCTGGGTCTCTTTGGAACGGATGAGCTTATTGGCTCAACAATATTGGACGATTTCACGCAGCCGCATCTCGTTCTGGAATCAGTCGCTATCGTTTGTTCAACAAAACTCGATGCACGATGCTTCGTTTGGCGAAAGCTATTTCAACCGGACGGCCGAGTTGTTGGAAGAGATCTTGATCAGCCAATTGCATACGAACGTGTGGGGCGGGCTTTGGTCGTATTATGACGCGAAACACAAGTTGGGTGTCGACGACCGCTTGGGCGGATTGGGTGGCGGAATTGTGGATAGTCATCGCGAGACGGTTCAACGCGCCACGGATTTCGTGTTGTGGCTCGCCCGACATCATCGTCCCGCAGCCGATCGGATCATCCGTTTGCAAAGACGAATGGAACGTTGGACCGATCGATTGTTGGCCAATTTCGCGACAACCATCGACGTGACGCCGTATTGCTTCGATTTGGAACGCGTGCGCGACATGGTAGAAATGCACGGCAAAACCCAAGATCAACCCACGTTATTGATGCTCGTCGGCGGACTTCAGGCGGCCCAATTGGAAACCGGCGATTCCCCGTTTGCCAAAAAAATGAACCACGATCTTGCCTGCTTGGGTTTGAATCTGATGCCACTTAATGTGTTGAGTGAACTTCGTTTGGACTTGGACACCAGCGTGATGCGGAGCGACCAAGCTTCCTGGGAAATGGACTGCTTGCTCGAGCGAGCACTGTGCCTGGATCTGTCGACCACAATTTAACCGCAGAAACCGTCACAGTCCACGTTTGGAGGCGCCTTGTTTTGACCCTCGCCAAAGATAATCGTGGCTAAAGGGAATCATGGCAACCCTATTGGGCGAATAACGGCTTGATCCCGCTGGACGAACACGGACATCCGCAGTCGCCGCCCGTTTCGGGGTCAAATACTTCTAGTTGTCTCGTGGAACCGGCTGATTAGGGTGTCCGTTCGGCGTTTGTGGTCATCAAAGCCAAGAATGTCGCCAATTAGCATCTATTACAAATCATGGGATTTCGTTAGAATCGGACGCCGTTTGGTCCGTTGGTTCGTAGCCCAACTTTCCACCCGAAAGGTGTATCCATGTCCGATGCTGTACATTCGCAGGTTCCTTCCGACCGTTTGCCATTCCCGTTGGACCGTGCGGCCCAAGGAAATGATGCGGATCCTGTTGAAACCCGTGAATGGATTGAATCGCTCCAGTATGTCATTCGTAGCCGTGGCATTGACCGGGCGAGATTTATTCTAGAGGCCTTGGAAAACCAGGCTCGACAAGAGGGCGTGGACCTGCCGTATGGGCTGAACACACCGTACATCAACACGATTTCACCGGCCCAACAGCCAACCTATCCTGGCAATCGCGAAATCGAACGTCGGATCAAGAGTATTATTCGTTGGAATGCCGTCGCGATGGTGGTTCGAGCCAACAAATATTATGAGGGTTTGGGCGGCCACATCTCGACCTTTGCCAGCAGTGCAACTCTTTACGAAGTCGCCTTCAATCACTTTTTCCGAGGACGTGGAGCCAGTGGTTTTGATGGGGATCACGTTTATTTTCAGGGTCACGCCTCCCCTGGAATTTACTCTCGCGCGTTTGTTGAAGGCCGATTGAGCGAACAACATTTGGAGAATTTCCGCCGCGAGTTGCAGGATCATCCGGGGTTGTCTTCGTATCCACACCCTTGGCTAATGCCAAATTTCTGGGAATACCCCACGGTCTCGATGGGTTTGGCTCCGATCATGGCGATCTACCAGGCCCGTTTCAATCGGTATCTCATGAATCGGGGTTTGAAGGACACCTCACGCCAGAGGGTTTGGGCCTTCTTGGGCGATGGAGAATGTGACGAACCGGAAACACTGGGCGCGATCACGATGGCCTCGCGTGAAAAACTGGACAACCTATGCTTTGTTGTTAATTGCAACTTGCAGCGTCTCGACGGGCCTGTTCGCGGGAACGGCAAGATTATCCAAGAGTTGGAGGGAATTTTCCGCGGTGCGGGCTGGAATGTCATCAAAGTCGTTTGGGGTTCCGAATGGGACCAGTTGTTGGCCAAGGACCAATCGGGATTGCTCATTCGGCGGATGGAGGAGTGTGTCGACGGCGAATATCAGAAGTTCAGCGTCGCCCCAGGTGCCTACATTCGCGAAAAATTCTTCGGGAAGTACCCTGAGCTGTTGGAATTGGTCAAGAACCTGTCGGATGAGAAGCTGGAGAGCATTCGTCGCGGTGGTCACGATCCTGAAAAAGTCTTTGCTGCCTATCATGCGGCGGTCAACTGCCAGGGACGACCAACAGTGATTTTGGCCAAGACGATCAAAGGGTACGGGCTGGGTGAAGCCGGGGAAGGACGCAACGTCGCTCACAATCAGAAGAAGATGGACGAGGAGCAATTGCGACACTTCCGCAATCGTTTCGGAATTCCAATTTCCGATTCCGAAGTTGCCAAGATGCCGTTTTATCGCCCACCGGCTGACAGCCAGGAAATGAAGTACATGCTCCAACGCCGCGAGGCGCTCGGGGGTTCTGTACCCAGTCGGCCCACGGAAGCTCCGTTGATGGACGTTCCTACCTTCGAAGATCACGCGAAGGCAATTGAACGCGATTACAACAAAGAACTTTCCACGACGATGGGCGTTGTTCGTTTGCTGTCGCGGTTGGCTAAAGACGAGAAAATCGGGAAAAACGTGGTTCCGATCGTGCCGGACGAATCGCGGACCTTCGGGATGGAAGGGATGTTCCGAGAGGTTGGCATTTATGCTCCGTTCGGACAACTTTACGATCCCGTCGACTCGGATCAAGTCGCCTATTACAAGGAATCCTCCAGCGGCCAGATTCTGGAAGAGGGAATCTCTGAGGCTGGATCGATGGCCAGTTTTAATGCGGCGGGTACGGCCTACTCGGCTCATGGTATCAACATGATACCGTTCTTTATCTATTACTCGATGTTTGGCTTCCAAAGAGTTGGCGATTTGATTTGGGCCGCTGCCGATATGAAAGCCAAAGGCTTCCTCTTGGGAGGCACCGCTGGGCGAACGACACTCAATGGCGAAGGACTGCAACATCAGGACGGCCATAGTTTGTTGAACGCAATCGCGTTTCCAACGGTTCGGTCCTATGATCCCGCGTTCAATTACGAAACGGCGACTATTATTTTTGACGGCCTCCGTCGTTTGTACAAAGAAGGCGAAAACGGTTTGTACTACATCATGGTCGGTAATGAGAATTATCTTCAACCAGCCATGCCTGCCGGGGTTCAAGAAGGTATCGTTCGCGGTATTTACAAATTCTCGAGTTCCGAAGTCAAAGGGGCACAGCATCGTGTGCAGTTGTTTGGCTCCGGGGCGATCATGAATGGAGTTCTGGAGGCCCAACGAGTTTTGGCTGATCGGTTCCAAATCGCATCGGACGTTTGGAGTGTGACTAGTTACACCGAATTGCGACGAGATGCGCAGTCGTGCCGCCGCTGGAATATGTTGCACCCGACTGAAGCTCCAAAACGCAGTTACATTGAAACGGTGCTCGAGGGACATCAAGGTCCGTTCATCGCAGCCAGTGACTATGTTCGAGCGCTGGCGGAGCAAGTACAGCCGTGGATCCCAGGCGACTATTTTGTGCTCGGAACCGATGGCATGGGCCGCAGTGAAACGCGACCCGCTTTGCGGCGGCATTTCGAAGTCGACTCGGCCTGCATCACGGTCGCGACGTTGTACCAATTGAGCTTGCAAGGCAAGGTGGCAACCAGCGAAGTCGCGCGAGCGATTAAGGAATTGGATGTCAATCCAGAAAAAATCAACGCGCTTTATGCTTGACGATTACGAAGGTATCGCCGAACACTGAAGGTATTTCGCCGCACGTCGTACAAAAACTTAGAGAGACAGTTGACTCATGGCCAATGAAATCAAACTACCAAGTTTGGGTGACGGAATCGAATCGGGTGAAGTTTTGGAACTGTTCGTCAAAGTTGGCGACACGATCCAAAAGGACCAATCTTTGCTAGAGATCGAAACCGACAAGGCGACGGCGACCGTCCCGTCGGATTCTGCTGGCAAGATCGTTGAAATCTTGGTGAAAGAGGGCGACACGGTCCAAGTTGGGCAAGCCCTGTTCCGCGTGGAGGCCGTTGGCGGATCTGCGTCCGCGGCGACTCCGGCTAGTTCGGGGCGTGCTGCCAATCCGGCTCCCGTCGTTCCGGTAGCGGCAACACCCGCACCCGCAAGCCCAGCACCTGTAGCTTCGGCACCTGTATCTTCAGCACCGGCAAGCCCCGCGCCCGTAGCAGCGGCACCCGTGGTCGCGGTGCAACCGGCTGCTGCTCCGATTCCCGCTTCAGCTCCGTTGACGGCGACCGCAGCGGCGTCGCACTCCGCTGCGCAAGTTTTGACGACGGACGGAGCAGATATTCCGGCCAGTCCGACGATTCGACGGTTTGCACGCGAGATTGGCGTCAATTTGGCGCAAGTCAAGGGCACGGGGCCTGGCGGTCGAATTCAACGTGAAGATGTCTTGGAAATCGTGAAGCAAGGCTCGCGACCTCCGGTCGGAGGTTTGGCCAAGAATGCTGCCCCAGTACCCGCAGGTGACAGCGATTCGTTTGGGCCAATCACGATCGAGAAAATGAGCCGTATTCGCAAGACGATTGCGAACAAAATGTTTGAATCTTCCTCGACCGTTCCGCGAGTGACGAACTTTGACGACGCCGACGTCACGGATTTGGAAGATTTCCGCCTCAGTAGCAAAGACGATTACGCGGCCCAAGGCATCAAGTTGACCTCGATGCCGTTTGTCATTAAGGCCGTGGCGATGGCCTTGAAGCATAACCCCGCGATCAATGCGTCCATCGACATGGAGCAAGGGGTTATTGTCTACAAGAAGTACATCAACATCGGAATTGCCGTAGATACGGAGCGTGGATTGGTGGTTCCCAGCTTGCGAGGCGCCGACCAGTTGTCGATCCCAGAAATCGCTCGCCAATTGCAATTGATTGCCACCAACTCGCGCGACAATAACTTCGGCGTCGAAGATTTACGCGGCAGTACGTTTACGATCAGCAACTTAGGAGCAATTGGTGGAACCTACTCCACGCCGATTATCAACGTGCCGGAATCCGCGATTTTGCTCTTGGGGCGAACTCGCAAATTGCCGGTCGTGATAGGTGACCAAATAAAACCACGTTTGATGATGCCTCTGAGTTTGTCGTACGATCATCGGTTGATCGACGGAGCAATGGCGGCGCGTTTCCTCAACGATATCATTGGCTATCTGAAGGCGCCAAGTCGTTTGTTGCTGGCGCTTTAGGATCGTCGAACTGTAGTCTGCGATCGTATTCCGACGGTTTCGACGTTTCGCCAAGGCTCCCATTTGGAGAGTTTGGGTGATTCCAAAGATCACCCAAACAAATCTGCTGCCCTTTTTCTGAATCTGCTGGCGGTCCTTTTGTGAGCTTCCCGCCGATTCAGAGAGGCCCACAGATTACGGCTGCGGCATTTCGAGTTCGACAGCGCGTGAATGAAAAATTGTTTCAGTAAATCTGCGGTCCTTCCTGAATCTGCGGGAAGATCTTTTGTGCGCTTCCCACCGATTCAGAGAGGCCCACAGATTACGTCTGCGGCATTCCGATCCGACAGCCTGCTAATTAAAAATCGTTCAATCAAATCTGCTGTCCTTCCTGAATCTGCGGGAAGATCTTTTGTGCGCTTCCCACCGATTCAGAGAGGCCCACAGATTACGGCTGCGGCATTTCGATCCGACAGCCCGCTAATGAAAAATCGTTCAATCAAATCTGTTGTCCTTCCTGAATCTGCGGGAAGATCTTTTGTACGTTTCCCGCCGATTCAGAGAGGCCCACAGATTACGGCTGCGGCATTTCGAGTTCGACAGCGCGTGAATGAAAAATTGTTTCAGTAAATCTGCGGTCCTTCCTGAATCTGCGGGAAGATCTTTTGTGCGCTTCCCGCCGATTCAGAGATGCCCACAGATTACGGCTGCGGCATTTCGAGTCCGACGGCACGCCAATAATAATGAAAACTCGATCAATTAAATCTGCGGTCCTTCCTGAATCTGCGGGAAGATCTTTTGTGCGCTTCCCGCCGATTCAGAGAGGCCCACAGATTACGGCTGCGGCATTTCGAGTTCAACGGCGTGCTAATGAGGAATCGTTCAATCAAATCTGCGGTCCTTCCTGAATCTGCTGGAAGATCTTTTGTACGCTTCCCGCCGATTCAGAGATGCCCACAGATTACGGCTGCGGCATTCCGATCCGACAGCCCGCTAATGAAAAATCGTTCAATCAACTCTGCTGTCCTTGCTGAATCTGCGGGAAGATCTTTTGTGCGTTTCCCGCCGATTCAGAGATGCCCACAGATTACGTCTGCGGCATTTCGAGTCCAACAGCGCGCGAATAAAAAATTGTTTCAGTAAATCTGCGGTCCTTCCTGAATCTGCGGGAAGTTTTTTGGTACGCTTCCCACCGATTCAGAGATGCCCACAGATTACGTCTGCGGCATTTCGAGTCCAACAGCGCGCGAATAAAAAAATGTTTCAGTAAATCTGCTGTCCTTCCTGAATCTGCGGGAAGTTTTTTTGTACGCTTCCCACCGATTCAGAGATGCCCACAGATTACGGCTGCGGCATTTCGAGTTCGACAGCGCGTGAATGAAAAATTGTATCAGTAAATCTGCGGTCCTTCCTGAATCTGCGGGAAGTTTTTTGGTACGTTTCCCACCGATTCAGAGAGGCCCAAAGATTACGGCTGCGGCATTCCGATCCGACAGCCCGCTAATGAAAAATCGTTCAATCAAATCTGCTGTCCTTCCTGAATCTGCGGGAAGATCTTTTGTGCGTTTCCCGCCGATTCAGAGAGGCCCACAGATTACGGCTGCGGGATTTCGAGTCCGACGGCGCGCTTACGAGTAATGGCTCATCGGAGAAAAACTTGCAACATGACTGTGATGGTCGATTTCGGGTCGTAGACATGGTTTCGACGCCATCCACTCGTGCTTTATTTGTGTTACTCTCTCGCGATCCCTTGCGATTTAGCCGTTACAGCCTCTAGTCCTTGAGTATTGAAGTGGTTCCATTCATTCTCATCAGTCCTCCGGGCGTGAGTCGTGGCATGTTGCTAGTATTTTCTATGAGTCATTAATCAAATCGCGGAAAGATACACGAAATCTGATCGGCTTTGCGTGAGCAAGTTACGGCAAGTTGGCCTGACGTATCACACTGCCGTGCTCGGGATGCGAAACCAAGATCGCCAACTTTTCCAGGCCTATTACCGGCACGCTGCTCTGCGTGATGTAGTCAATGCGACCTCGGACATCCGTGTAGCCGTCTTTTACAAAGACGACTTCGCCGTTGGGCTTCTTGCCAAAGACTTTGACGTAAGTGGCAGGCAGTACCTGTTGTGTGTCACGAGCACGCACCTGCAATTGACCCAAGCTATCCACCACTTGGACATCTAGATTGTTTGCGTAAACTGTCGTTGTTGCCATTTGCTGACCCACACTGACCTCTACCATCACATTGCTTCGTTGCAAGTGCTCGGGCAAACGATGAACACGTTGAGTCTCACCGGGTGGAATCTCCAGGACTTCCACATGGTTTGGCTTCACCAGCGTTAGGCCGCTTCGTGCTTGGCTGGAGAATGGGTCACGGCTAAACAACAACTCGACATCCATCAAGTGATAGTGAACTCGCAAGGTCGCTGCATTACGGTACCGCAGCGAGATTCCTTCCGAAGTGGCTTCGACATCGATCGTCCCCATATTGGATGCCGCAGCGGTTTGCTGTTGTAAAGCGGAGTCCGGGTCCACGATCTTGGCCCCGGCCCCCTCGGCCTCAGCGACGACTTGATTAATGGCCGCGAATCGCTGCTGCCACAATGGTAACGGAAAGTCCGAATACCGTGACGCCACTTCCCGAGCTTTCACGAGATCCATTTGCACCAAAGCCAACCACGCCATGGCGTAATCGTAAGGCATCTTCTCGGCCACTTGAGTGCGGTCGATTTGTCCATACCATGTCAGCGCTTCGCCAATTCGTTCTTGGGTCAATAAGTAGTAAACGATTGCCAAGCGATCTTCATGCGTTAGGGCGGGGCGATAAACCAGCGTCTGGAGGAACTGGGCATATTGCGACGCCAAGCTGCCATTGAGAATTCGCTGTTTCGATCCGACTTGATGGGATCGCGAGTTGATCAGCGGCGAGTACTCGACATGTTCGTACCACCGGCGCTGATCAGCATCCACGTTCAGAAGTGGGCTGGAGAAATGCAAGCCACACTGCGAATGGATTGAGCCAAGTTCTTCCAAGTACTCACGCATTCGAACCGCATCTAAATGGTAGACCGAGTAGGACCACAATAACGAATGGAATACAAACCGTTGGCTCAACTGGTTCAGGATCTCGGTATACTGGGCTTTGTCCTTCATTCTCCAAGCCAAATCATTGAGTTCGACTTGCCCGACGTTGCCAGTTTCAATCCATGACAACAGCTCTGCCAGTGAACCGTTTTGCGAGACGTGCTCCCACGACTTTAGATCCGGATTAACTACCTCGTCAATGACGTTGAGATTCTTGATTCGAGCGGAGGCCAGAATCGTGGAACGATCCGAAACTTGAGAGGGGAAATGGGCAAATTCACCAGCGGTGGGGAAGTAGAACCAATACTCTTGACTGACCGATCCGAACGCGGGCAGCTCGATCATTTGAGTCTTGGTTTCTTGGCTTCCGCCGACTGCAATCGCTCCAGCTGGGATTTGAGTCAAGACGCGGACGGCCTGAGGAGTCCCTGTTGGATTGGTGACGACGACTTGGGCGCCGTACAATCGCCGTGTGTAAAACTGATCGCTGATAAATTTGTCAACATTGCGCTGATTTTCAATTCGGTATCGGTCGGCAGCATCAAAGAAATTCTCGCTCACCATGACTGGCGTCGCGTTTTCCGCCTGCGGCAGGTTTTGCAGTTGTTGGTGGAACACGATTGCCGGCTGCGGACTAGTCCATGACATTCGGCGTTGTTCCACTTCCATCTTCGGTTCGGCAGAGTGCGGGCTCAAATCCAAGACTGCCAATGCCAGAATCGACTCAGAAACATTGCCGTTGCACAACAAGAAGTGCCAATCCAGAAAAGGTTGCTTGGCATCATGGTTGGCAAAGTTGTACCAAAATCGATTTAAGTTGATTCGGTCGGCGGTGCTCGTCGATTGCTGAATTCTCCAATAGTGGTACTCAACCCAACGCAATGTTGGTCGGAGTTGTTGATAGAATCCACGAACAGTTGCTTCGAGTTGTTTTTCGGCCATTCCCTCGAGCGCGTACAGCGCGTCGTCTGCCGATACTTCAGAATCTCCGAAATAGGCGTTCAACTTCTCTCTTGCGAAACGATCCATCTGCTCGACTTCTCCAGCGTTCGCGGGAGCGCCCGGTGGGCCGTTGGTCGCCCCGTCGGAAAGGGCACCTCTGGTACCACTGCGACGTCCGCGTCCTGCCATTCCTCCGCCAGCAACGTCCGGTTGTCCCTGGCGGCTGGTCTGCTCAAAATCCCGTTCGAGGTCCAATCGTGGGTCACCCGTGGTTCCGGCACCTGGCTCCAATGCTCTCCCGGCCAAAGCCATATCAAACAGACGATCGGTCGTCGTGTCGTCCGGAGGAAATAAGGCAAATCGATCGGAAATCTGTCGCAGCAAACCGGATCGTTGTTCCGGCAATCGTTGAGCCAAAAGTATCTTTTCAAAATCGTTGAGCCGAGCAAACTGCCAAGGCTGAGTCCAATGGCTCAAATCTCGCTCCAACAAGAACTCGTCAAAAAAGGTTTTTACGCGTCGTTGCTCAATGACTGGCCGAACGACTTGGTCAAAAAATGCGCGATCTTTGCGATACAGAAAATAATTTACTTCGTGGCAAGCATGAGATTGATACTTCTCATACTTCGATTGGTTATCGAGCTCTGACCAGCGAATCAAGAATTCGAACTTCGACAATTCCGCATCTTGCGTGTTCGCGAGCATCATGGTCCACGCGTCTTCAAGACTCGCGACGGCGGCAAATCGTGACGTCAACAGATCCGAGATCTCCAGCGATTCATTCGCGGCCAGGGCCGTGGCTTCTCGGCTCAATGCAACTGGTTTCTCGACAGGCAAGGCATTGACCAGCCGAAGATCTTGGGTGCTCAAATCTGCCACGGGCAAGCTGTGACTTGTGACAACTTGGGAGAATACATCCACGACCATAATGGTCAGGTATTGTTGCTTGCCTAGTGACGCCAAGGGAAGGGTAATGCGGCCGTTTTCATTTGGCCCCAACCCATCAATTACTTTCGAGGCTTGCGCCAGGAAGTCGAGATTTGCGTGATCGAAACTGTCAGACGAATCAAGATTTCCACCTGCGAAAGCGGCTTCGCCAGGTGCGGCCGCCGACGAAGGGGCTTCCATCATGGCTTGGTCTTGTTTCAAGAAATCTTCTTCGCTGGTCGTTTCACCCAGAGCCCACGGAGCCAATAACAGCGAGGGGCGATCCAACATGTTTCCTGCCAATTGGGTACGGCCCCGGCGCCCCAATATGTAAAGGTACTCGTCGCCCAAGGCGCGGGCGGCGACGTAACGGTTGCCTTCCCAACGCAATTGGCGTAAGACCGTCGGTGGTGGGCTTACGTTAGATGACGTCGGTGGGAAGGAGGGTACATAGCGAGACGCGAAAACATGCACGCGCGTATTGGGGCCGGCGCCGGAAAGTTGAATCGCCACATCTTCGTTGACCACTTGAACCGAAACAACTGTGGGCCGGTTTTCATTCGTGTGGGTTGCTTCACGATAGGGATTGATGATTGAAGCCGCGATTTGTTTCCCTTCAATCAAGGCAACCTGGAACGTTTGACCACTGTTGAGTCTGACGACATACTCCCCCTCCGGGAGAGCTGGGACTTGGATCCAGCCGTCCCTAATCTCCAAACTTGCGTGGACCATTTCGTCCCATGCACCTTGCTTGAGGCGATAAGCGGAGGCAACCACAGGTTCTGCGAACCAGGGTTGTATCGGGAGAGGTAGTTTTAGTGTTTCCCCGGCGGTGGCGGTTGTGATCTGACGTAGGCTTCCCATTTGCAACTTGGTCAGATTCCAAGAGCGGGGCTCAGCGCCGGCCGCATTGACGGTTACGGTATGGACATTAGCCATGTTTCCGAGGAGGACCTGACCTCGTTCGTCGGTTTGAAGTGCCAAGCTCACTGGTTGACTGGACCAGATCGTGTGTAGTTCTATGGTCGTCGCCACTTTGGAACGAGGTTCTCCGTTGCGCCCCAATACTTCCACGCGATATTGACCGTCGGCTTGCAGGAGATGACAGCCCAAGATTTGGGAGGTCGCATCAATTTGATTCAGTTGGAAGGATTTGGAAACGACTAAAGCTTCGTCTCGATTCTGACTAACAACTCGAACTCGACCTTGTAATTCAATGGACAGCGTTCGCAAGCCTTGTGGTACCAGAAATGGCAGAATCCATTCGTGTCGTTCGTCTAATTTCAATTCGCGATACTCACGCGTCGCTCGTTCACCATTAACATCGACACTGGTTAGCTTCAAAACGACGTCTTGCAAGCGATTTGCAATGGGGACTGGTTGCCCACTAACCTTGAGTTGAGGCCGGACCATGATTTCAGCTTGACTGCCGGCCAGGAGCGACTCGCGATTAACAACTAAATCTGCGTGCAAGGTCCAAGATTCTTGCGACAACATTACATCGGCCAAGTCAGCAAAGTCTTCGTGCTGCAGGATCAACCGGCCTGTTGGGGCTTCCGTCAGGAATGGGACGACGACAAAGCCTTGCTCATTCGCCTCAAAGCGTTGACCGTTGACCCAGACGCTGGCGTTGGTCAGCGGCGAACAAGTTTCATCCAGGACCTGGATTGCATGTCCGGCCGTGAAAACTTGAGTGGTACATATCAATCGACCCTTTCGAACCAATGTCCGTACGTTGGTTCCACCGCCGATGATATCGACCAAAAACACGCCGCGCCCCGTTAGTTCCGGCAGCTCGATCCATTCGGTCGTGCGTAGGGCTGGTAATTGTTTGCGATCGATTCGTTTTTCCAGATTTGGCACCAAACCATCCAACGACAAATTGGCGCTAATCGCTTCCAATCGGTCACGATAATTGTTGAGGGTGTTGAGTTCATAAACCCGGACCACCAATTGATCGACATTCTTGACCTGCAACGCCAACCGGACGGCTTCTTCAGGTTGGTACCAGATCTTTCCGGTCTGCGCGAATTCAAGTTCCACTCGTTGGACCAATTCACGATAGGCGGACGGCCCCAATACTCGGGTCCAGCGTTCGGCTTGCCCCTTGCCTGCCAAAACTTGCGCAACCGCCAATTGCCGCTGCAGGAATTGGTCTTCAATCAGCTCTTGAAAGTCCGCCAATTTGTTTTCATCAGACAAAAAATGCTGCAAGTATCGTTCGACAATGGTCGTGTCATCGCCGGGAGGTAGACAACGAAGCGAGTCCTGATAGTTTGCCGAAAGATCGATCCACGCGGTTTGGTCCCGAACGCCTTGTCGCAAAGTCGGATGGAAATACGCTTGATGACGAGGTAGCTTCAGATATTCCAAGAACAACCGTTGATCGAAATTCCCGGAATCGGCCTCCATTCGCAACAACTCGTGCATTGCTGCGGCTTTATGTGAGTTTTGCGAGACAGGCAGCTTTTGCAAGAACTCGACAATTCGCCGCAAGTCCTCGACGCGGGTCGCAGCTGCTTCGGTTAATGGCCCCGCCTCGCTGTGCATGCGACCGACTCGCAAGCGAACGAATTGATCATTGGCTTCCAATGCCGGCACCCGTTCCCGCAATTGATCAAGCTGCGGCGTTGTCAATCGACTATGAATCGGAATACTGCCAAAGCCGGCAGAATCTTGTTGCTTTAGTTCTTGGGCTACCAACTCTACCAAGCCGGGAAAATCTGGATATTCGATCTTGTGTAAAAGTTGGCGACGTTGCAAAACGTTCAAATTGGCGATGCGTTCGTTGAGGCGTTCCAAAGCAAGTTGGGTTAGGCCGCTCAAGTCGGGACGCTCGCGTAGCTCGCGATCCAGCAAGACCGACAAGCTGATCAAGTTTGGATCCAGTGAAGTGGGCAGTTGAACTTCAGCCGGAGGCAGGCGACGCTGATGATCGAATCGTAAGCCAATGTGTCTGGTCAGGTACTCTTGGGTATACTTCGGTTGCGTCTCAAACTTAAGCAGAGCCTGTCGCGTGGTTATCTGATGCCAATACTGCGTTTGACCGACGACTTTTTCCCATACCGGCAAGATTCCATCGACTTCCGCCAGACGCCCTTGATGTTGGAGATGCAAACACGTTAACCAATAATGTTCGTCCGTGCCGGGCACCATCGCATCCAAAACCGCTTGGCGATCCGTTGCCAACGCGAACTTTTCCAGATCGGGAACTTCGGTACCTTGGAATCCCCAAACACTTTGGCTCAACCACCCGGCGAATGTGAACGCAAACAAACGGAAAGTACGAATCATCAGACAGCAACTCCAGCTAGATTGAACAAGGAGCGATCGCAGTGAAACGAGTTGAGATTCCTTTAACCGAACCTGCAATCCCACGCGAGACGCCGAGAGAGACTCCCAAGTTCCCCGAATATTAGCTCGAAAAAGACAAAATTACACAGAATTTGCCTAATTGTTGCGGGGTGCGTCGCGCTGGACGCGAACATCGTAGCGATTCTCGGCTGGTGACCCAAATCGACCAGCGGCCGTTTCCCTGAACGGTATCCGGAAAACATCGCACCGATCCAATGGGCCGGAGGGTCGACGCTAGTTACCGATACAATAAACGTGCTTGAACGTTCGCAGGATCAATCGGTTTCCGACGACCGCTGGCGACGCGTTCATGCCTTCGGCCAATTCGTTGATCGCCAAAACTTTCAGTGATTCATCGGCTTGCAAAACGGTGATTCGCCCCTCTTGAGAAAAAGTATAAATTCGATCGCGAGCCAATAATGGGGACGCCCAGTAGTTGCCCGTCACGCGGTCGTTGGTGATTGGCTCACCTGTTCTGGCATCGAGCCACGATAAAACACCTTTGTCTTCCAACATGAAAAACGCGTCACCAACTACCAAAGGCGAAGGGCGTCGCGGTGTGGATCGTCCCGATTGCCAGCGCACACGATCTTGTCCGTCGGGCAGTTCGACCCGTGGATCGATGGCCACGACCGTGTCTCGTCCGTCACCTGCTGCGATGAAAACCAACCCGTTCCCAGTCACTGGACGAGCTGCTGCGTTCATTCCGCCGTGACGAACCGTCCACAAAATCTCACCAGTCAAAGCGTCGTATGCGGTGGTCGCTGTCGCAAAGGGGCTGATCAGCATCAATCGTTGGTCTACCTCGATTACCGTGGCCGTCGAGTACGCCTTCTTGGCGTCGCCATCGTCGGTTCCAAAATCGACATCCCGTTGTCGCTGCCAAACCGTTTCGCCGGTATGTTTGTTCAAAGCGACGATAAACTGGTGATCGTATCCATCGAAAGCCACGTACAACAAATCGCCATGCACGATCGGCGAGGACCCCGCCCCGCGCCAATGATGGCAATAGATGTCCGTACGTCGCCACAAAACTTTATCGGTTGCCGTATCCAAGCACACCGTACCATGGGCTCCGTAATGTGCATACAGTCTCCCCGCTTCGACGACGGGTGTGGACGACGCGTAACTGTTGGTCAAGTGAGTGAATTGCGGATGCGTGACATCGAGAACTTCCAAGTTCTTCAAGATCTCGCCCGTGTTGGCATTCAAGCAAACAACAGAAAACTTTAGCGGCGGATCCAAAGCGGGCGGTAACGTCTCTGGGATCGCATCGAAATCGCTCAAGCCCGGCGCATTTTGGATTTCTGGGGCATTGGTCAACCAGATTCGGTCTTCCCAAACGACCGGCGACGACCACGCCCGACCCGTTAGTGGCGTCTTCCATTTGACTTGGGGCGACCCCTCAGAGAACTCGATCGGTAAGTCGGCTTGAGTACTTCCATCGCCCCGCGGTCCACGATACTGATTCCAGTTTCCAGATTCTTCCACCACAGCCTGGATGCTGGGAGCAGCGACTTGGGCGACCGCAAGTGCCGGACTCCAACAGCAAATGAAACCAACAGCAAAAGCCATACTTCGCCAGAACTCATTACATCGGGCGGAATTAGTCACGGGATCACTCCAAGGTCGGGTTGCGCTTACCAAGCTAGTCGTTTATGATCGATTGTACGGCATTGTCTAATGCCGCAGCGACCCTAGTTTAGCAAATTTGAGTCCCGAGAATGGCGATTGAGATCGAACGAAAGTTTTTAGTGACGGGAACCTCGTGGCGAGAGGAAGCTAGGCTACAGGCATCCGTGCTACAGGCCTCGGAGCTGCAGGGACCTGGGCGATTACTTCGCCAAGGTTATCTTAGTCAAGCCGGTAGCACCACGGTCCGGGTTCGCGTCGATGATTCGTGCGGGTTTCTGACCGTAAAAGGCCCGTCCGAGGGACTGCGTCGCGCGGAGTTCGAATACGAAATACCGTTGGCCGATGCACTGGAGCTTTTGAAACTGTGCCATGGAGCACTGATTGAAAAGTTGCGATACAGGGTATTGCTGGATGGATCCTGTTGGGAGATCGACGAATTCCTTGGCGAGAACGCTGGTTTGATCGTGGCGGAAATTGAGCTACCGGCGGAAGACGCCTCGTTCTCACGCCCCGCGTGGTTGGGAAGCGAGGTCAGCGACGATCCCCGCTATCGTAACTCCAATCTTGTTCGTTGCCCGTTTCGCAGTTGGTAGCTCCCGTCAATCCAGCATCCCGAGTTTCTTGGCGGGAACCAGTGTTGCTGGCAAACCAACACCCTGCTCAGCTTCTCGCGCTGCTCGCCGAAAGTCTTTGTCTTTTTTCAGGTCAGGAAACTTCTCGAGCAAACCCTTGAACAGGGTGTAGGCGTCGTCGAACTTCTGGTGCTGATTGAAGAACTTGGCGGTTAAGAACAGCACCGCATGATTCTCGTTGGCACCATGTTCCAGAAGGGCTGCTGCAAGTTTTTGGACTTCGGAAAACTTTTTGGCTTCCATTTCATCAAAAAGCCGGATCCTTTTCGAAGCCAATCGTTCCGGATCCAAGCGAACGGCATTCTGAAAACAAGCATTGGCTTCGGTTGGCTGTTGCCTTGATTCGTACCACGCTCCCAAAGTCAACATCGTGTCATAATCTTCTGCGTGAGTGCTGAGAATCGCGGCAGCCAATCCTTCGGCATCACTGAATTGATTGAACATCGAATAGGTTCCCAACAAAGCCAACGCGGCGTCGGCCGACTTCGGGGCTTGAGCCAATCGATTCAGACCTGATTCAATGGCTTCCTCACGCAATTGTTCCCACTGTCGCAACGGCATGGCTCGATGCATGCCGCACGCGTTGCACTCCCCAATAATCATTTGACGCCCCAAGGGGATAATTGGTATATAGAGCACCACGATGAAAAGTCCCACATCGTAGTCGGATAAAGTCGCCTGCCGCCGACAATGCTCGCAGACACCTTGATTCTGAACTACATTCCGCTTGAAATAGTAGTGGGTTCCGACGCCGTTGATGGTGATGGGCATGAGCGACTCGCAAAGGCGGACTGTTAAGAACTTCAATTCGACTTGATCAAAGCAAGCAGCTTCGTCAACGACTAATCTAACACGGTGATAAACTTGAGCAAGAGTTTCGCGGAAGTCATTTCCATCGGTGATGAGTTAACGAGTGGTCAACGACTCGACACCAATAGCCAATGGGTTAGCCAACAATTGGAAGAACTGGGAATGACCGTGCTGGCCCATCAAACCATCGGCGACTACCTCGAACCGATGCAGAACGCCTTCCAAATCGCAGCGGGCCGCTCGCAAATTGTCGTCGTGACCGGTGGGCTTGGTCCGACTCAAGACGATCTGACGCGTCAAGCTCTGGCCAAGGCATTCGGTTCGGAACTGTATTTTGACGACGCGAGTTGGGAGGACATTCAGAAGCGGTTTCGGAGTCGAGGGATTAATCCACCAGAAAGCAATCGGCTGCAAGCGTGGTTCCCGAGCGGTTCACGGCCAATTTTCAACGCGTACGGCACCGCACCAGGCATCTCGTGGACGATTGCTCGATCCGGCCGTCAGTCTCAATTCTTTTGCTTGCCCGGCGTTCCAGTGGAGATGCGAGAAATGTTCCTTTCCGGGGTCGCGCCGATTCTTGCGACACGCCAAGCCGATGATAAACAAGTAGTCGTTCAAAAGGTTATCAAGACCTTCGGAGCCGGCGAGAGCCACGTCGAAAGCTTGCTGCCCAATTTGATTGCTCGTGGCAACGATCCTCAAGTAGGAATCACGGCTAGCGAAGCCACCATTAGCCTTCGCCTGAGAACGGTAGCTCCGACTCAGGAATTGGGGGAAGAGAAAATCCGACCGGTCGTCGCCACAATCAAACAATGTCTGGGGACGCTGGTATTCGCCGAGGATACCTGTGAACTGGAGGATGTTGTTGTCGAAAAATTGATGGAACGGAGGCAAAAATTGGTTGTTGTGGAATGGGGCACGCGCGGGATGGTGTCGCAGCGATTGGACGAGGCTATCGCTCGTCGGCAAGTCGGCGACTCGAGTGACTGGTCCCCGTTTGCTGGTGCGGTCATCCTACCTAGTCGAGATGCCGTCGAAAGGTGGCTGGCACCTTTAGAATTCCCTGAGCTCCAACACGATGGCTCAAGGCAGGAGCTATTGCGTTGCTTGGCGCAAACGGCCGCCAAACGCTTCCACGCCGATCTGGCCGTCGCGGGCGGACCGCTGCCTGACGCTGGTGCCGACCATCCCTTTGAGATCGTCGCAATACAATCAACGAACGCCGATGATACTGCTTCGTCGGCCCGTTTCACCGTGCTGGGACACCCCAGCCTCCATCGTCCTCGAGCCACCAAACAAGTCCTCAATCATTTGAGGTTGTTGAAGTAAGGCCGAAACGCCGCGAATTCGTGGCCGATGCTTGGCTGTGCTGGGGGACAGCGATCGCTTTCGACTGTGGGATGTAGTGATTTCTTGAAACTTACTACGAATATCGTTGCGGTTTCTAAAGTTGGGTTTTGCGTCGCACGGGTGGCAAACGTGGCGCAACGATGTCTTTCGTGCCGAGATTCAAGACATTGATCCGTCCTCTGGTGTTGAAGATCCGTGCCGGGGATGAGAGCAACACTGCGGAAAATTTTGGCTCTCGCAAAGAATTTGTGTCCGTCTCGCCAATTGTTTTGACGCGGCAGTTCTTCGTCCCACCGGCTGGTTCGTGGACCTCTTCTCAGGCGATTTCTGCCCATCCGCGACTGTTTTTTTGGCGCTTGAGACTTGCTCGCCATCCGTGATGCCAACTTTGCGCACGAAGTGGTTCAAAAGGGCCGCGGTTGTAGCGCAGGATGACTTCACATGAGGTGTCGCAAACGCTCGAACGTGCGCTCGAAAGCAAATCACCTCGTCTCATCGTCCACTTTGGGCTTCTCGGTAACGGCCGGTGCCAGATCCTGGGCCCGAACGCGACTCAGCTGGATCTTCTCTGCGTTCACCGAATACGAGATCAAGAGCCACTCGCCATCAATCAAACACGAACCAACTTGGAAACCAACGTTTCTCAAGAGTTCCGCCGGAAGGGTCGGGTTTTTTGCATGTTGGCGCTCTGGAACGTCTCGCAGGAGCTCAAAGCATTCTGCGAATTTTAAATCATCAAAGGCGATCGAGACGGTTAGGGGTGTTCCAAAACCTCGCTTGGTGCGCAGTTGGTTCCCAGCCAAAAACACGGGGCCATTCGGTAATGTGCCTAGCGCGGCATTCAGCCCGTTTTGCCGAATGTTGGTCGGGAAAGGTTTGTCCCAGGTTAAACCATTGTCGTGACTGATCTGACCATAAAGTCGATCCAAGCCCTGGTCGCTTCCCCACAGTCGCAGTATCCGATCCTCCGGCAACGTCACCTGTGTCGGATTGCTAAGACGATATCGATCTTCGGTTTCCAGTTCCAATTCGGGAAAATCCATTTTTCCGCCAAATCGCGAATCGGGGGTGGCCAGTCGTTCCACAATGTCAGAAATCAGACCTTGGTCCACCGGATCACTGATCAAAGTTGCAGAATCACTTGAAGCGCCATCCAACCAACGAATCAACTCAATGCAGTTGCCCATGGATCGATCGGGCCCCAAGCGTCGTGTCACATAGCCTAACAACTCCCTCACGCCGCGCGGGTATTCGGCGGTTGGTTCCGCCGATAACGACTCAGAGACATTGGTGGAGTCGTTGTTCGCATAACCGATCGTTTCGTAAATCGCGGCGACCGCATAAACCTGATCATCGATGGAAAGGAACGAAGCCGAGTTCAAAACTCCGTCCTTCGCTCGACTGGACATCCCGGACACCGAAAAGACCACTTCCGGAGGAGTCCAATTGGTACCATCCAAGGACCACGAGCCAAAGATTTTGATGGCGGTAACTCCACCCAGGCTCGTATGAGACTGCCATAAACAGAAAAGGTTGTCGCCCACACGAGTCACTTGGGGCCTGGTCACTGCGTCCCACGCTTCGCTGTTTTCCCTACCGGTTGTCTCCGAATCGAGGGAAGCCACCGAGAAATGCGTCACGTCGATCGGACTGGCGGTTGGTTCTTCCGCAGAATCTTGCTTTACCAACCATTCGACGAACAAAGGCTCGGCAGGGGTCGCGTTTTCGTGAGCGCCCTTGGTCCGTTTGGCAACAAAGGGGAGTGCCGGCCAATAGCCGGCATACCCGAGCAATAAGACGATAAACGCCAACGGTGCCAACGGCCAAATCGGTTTTAGTTCGCGGTACCAAGCAGACATGTCAACCCCATCGTTCCAAGCACAGGAACTCCTGAATTGCCAAAAATCGCACGCTAGGCCGAAAAAAACAGGCCCACGCACCCGCGAAGCCTGTCACGCAATTCGCATCATTCCAAGCAATCTTCGGCGACTATGCCATCGCCAAAAGTTTGACCATGACTTGACGACTAAGACTTGGCGGCGCCTTTAGCGGCCTTGATCGATCGTTGCATGCGGCTCTTGTGGCGTGCGGCAGTGTTCTTGTGGATCACTCCTTGGCTCCCAGCCTGATCCAACTTCTTAGCAGCAACCTTGTAGTTCGCCTCAGCCGCTGCAATGTCACCCGAATTCACTGAATCAAGGACTCGCTTGATTTCAGTTTTTGTTCGCGTCTTGATCGCCTTGTTGCGAACTCGACGGATTTCACTTTGCTTCAAACTTTTGGCAGCACTTTTGGTGTTTGGCATACTGACTACTGATAACGAAAATTCCTTCCAATTCGCACTTTCCGGCCACCTTAGCCGGCCGACCCATTCTTCCCCAGTAGCCCTTCCAGTTGAATGGAAAGCACATGAAGTCCGGCCGGTCGTGCCACAAGCCGGGCATTATGCGGGTTTTTCCGGGCAATGTCCAGTGGTAAACGGCAATTTAACTATGGTATCCTGTCCCGCCGCGACAACCCGCGATGCACGGTTCCATTGTCCAGAGGAATCACCTAGTCAGCGAGCTCCGTTTTATAGACCTCCGATTTTTGGCTTGGAATTCCGTCCCTACAAACTACGACAATTGCCCATCCACATGCCGCCTTCCTGGAACTCCGATCCTCCGAAAGTTTACCTCGTCGGAGCCGGGCCGGGAGAGCCGGGCTCGATCACCTTGAGAGCCCTCGAATGTCTGGCGGCTGCCGATGCTGTGGTTTACGACTATCTTGTTAATCCCTCTTTGCTGCGCTGGGCCACGAAGCCCTCCGTTCAGTTGTTCCCACTGGGGGGGCACGGTAGCCCGGAAGGACGTGACCAGGATTTGTTGGGTTCGGCATCCAATGCGCGGCGAATCATGTCTCAGGACGAGGTAAATGAACTGGTCGTCCGTTTGGCCCAACAGGGGCTGAAGGTGGTCCGACTCAAATGTGGTGACCCGTTGATTTTCGCCCGAGCCGCCGAAGAGATCACCGCCCTCCAGGAGGCCCAGATCCGATACGAAATCGTTCCGGGGATTACCTCAGCCCTCGCCGCGGGCAGCTACGCCGGGATCCCGTTAACCCATCGGGATCACGCTTCGGCCGTGGCCCTGGTTACCGGCCATCCCGCTGCCGAAAAAATCAGTCAGGGCGAAACCATCGCGCCCGCACGCAGGTCGGATCTCGCGAATAACGAATCACCTAAGTCGCCGCATGCTCCCCTCGATTGGGCTGCGTTGGCCAAGTTTCCTGGCACGTTGATCGTGTACATGGGCACCACGCAAATGGAGTTTTGGGTGGGAGAGTTGCTTCGCCATGGCAAACCAAGCGAAACGCCGGTGGCTATTTTGAGACGATGTGGCTTTTCCGACCAAACGGTGAAACGCACCACGCTGGGGCAACTGGTCGAAGTGGCCACGAACCCGAAACGAATTCGTCCGCCGGTCGTGTTTGTGATCGGTACGGCGGTGTCCGCGGCCTTGGGTTTCGATTGGTTCGCTCAAAGGCCGCTACGCGGCCAAACGATCTTGGTGACGCGACCAAGCACTGAAGCCAATCCAGTGCTTCGCGACTTGGAACTGATGGGCGCACAAGTCTTGCACTGGCCCGCGATTTCTATCCTACCACTCGAAGATTTTGTCGACCTTGATTCGGTTCTATGCTCGCTGGAGCAATACCGTTGGATCGTTTTCAACAGCTCGAATGGCGTGCGCGCTTTTTTCGATCGGCTATGGGCAATTGGCCGTGACGCCCGAGTCTTGGCCAACTGCCGCCTAGCCGCCGTCGGACGCCAGACCGCGCAAGCCATGGCGGAGCGACACTTGAAATGCGATCTGTTGCCGTCCAAGTTCGATGCCGAACACCTGGCCACGGCGCTGTTGGCCGAAATTGGCGACGGGACTTGTTTGAATGTTCGGGCGAGTCGCGGACGAAACGTCTTTGCCGAACGAATGCAAGCCGCCGGTGTTTCCTGCCGCCAAGTTGTTGCCTATCGCAACGTGGATACCGCCGCCGTTCCCTCCGAAATCCAATCTGCCGTGGCCAATGGCAAAGTCGACTGGGTCACCGTGACTTCGAATGCGATCGCTGACAATCTATCACGATGCTTTGGCGCACAGCTCCGCAAGACGAAACTGGCCAGCATCTCGCCGCTGACGTCCGAGCGGCTTCGAGAGCTCGGACTACAAGTCGCGGTCGAGGCGCAGGATGCGACTTTCGATGGCTTGATTCAAGCAATCTTGACGGCTTCGACATCCGCAACTGGCGCAGCAACCACTCCTCGCATTTCCTAAGCGCGAAAGGTCCATCAATGTCCTCTGCGAACAATATCCACGGTTCAGCAACGGAAGCCAATATTAGCGTTGCCGACTTTCAGCGGTTGATTGAGAAGATGTACGGCGAAAAAGATCGAAAGCGCGGCGTCGAAGGGACCTTCATGTGGTTCATGGAAGAAGTCGGCGAGTTGGCGACCGCGCTCCGGGAAGGAAAGCCGGAAGACCTCGCTGGTGAATTCGCCGACGTCTTTGCCTGGTTGACCACGATGGCAAATGTCGCCAACATCAACTTGACGCAAGCGATATTTGAGAAATACGGCACTGGCTGCCCAGGTTGCCAAAAGCTCGTTTGCCTCTGCCCAAGTGAAGAAAAACCTTAATCATTTTTGACGTGTTCGAATCTGTTGTGATTTCACCAATCGCTAAACACAACGGTACTGGAGATGGTTCGTTCGGGAAGACGAAGTCATGGCCAACCCCTACAGCACACCGCACGTGTCTAGTCGACCAATTGACCCGGCCTCGCGAGTCCAAGCACCGGCAATTGCGTTGATCGTCGTTGCCTCCATAGCTTCGAGCATTGTGACGTTGGGACTGATCGCGGATGTGTTTGTAATGGTCACGGGAAGGTTGGAATTGGTTCAAGAGGCGGGAGAGGACCTGGAAGTCGTCTACACGGATATCGTTATTCGGATAGTTTGGGGAGTGGTTCTCCTGGTGGCTTCACTATTCGTACTATTTGGAGCCGTGCAGATGAAGCGGCTCAAGAACTATCGCATGGCGATGGCGGCCTCGATCGTAGCAATCATTCCGCTAGTTGGCCCCTGTTGTATTCTGGGAATTCCGTTTGGGATTTGGTCGGTCATTCGTCTCACGCAACCGGGCGTGCGCCAATTGTTCTCCTAACGCCGTCCAAACGGTTCCGCCCGGACAACCTTGACTTGCGAGCAACCGCTTTCGTTGACGAACTTCTATCCCAATCGCAGGCTTTGTCGCAGCTCAAACCTTCCGACTTTTGCCCTTCCGCTTTTTTGCTTGGCTGGAACGCAATCCGTTTCAATTTTGTTTATCCGCACCGCAGATCAAAGCTCACAGAGTCCGACTTCACCTAGACCATCAGCTGCCGCGCCCCAGCTTGCGCCGCCAATCATGTTGTTTGCGACATCGCAGCTTGGTTGATCTTCGATTTCCTACGCGAGTTTTGCTCGCAAGCAAGCAACGTCGCCATTGGGTTTGATGCCAGTGGAAGGCGGCGTCCTCCCAACCGCAATGCCCCCACGCCACGGTGTTGAACGTACGTAGACCTTTGTTTCAGGCAGGTTTGACGGTGGACCTCCGGTCCAAGGATCCTAGCAAGGCACACGGGGCGAGTGTGGGTAATCCATCACGGAATGTCATCGAGTGCGACCCAACCCCGCGATCCGTATGCCTCCGACTGAAGGAGAAACACGCTCACTTCGCCCGGATCGCAACTTTCGATGCGCAATCACTTAAGTCAAACGCGGTGCCAGGTTTGGTCTTTTCCGCTGGCCAGAACCGCATCGCAGACTCGCTGCGTTTCCAACGACTCGCGGAATGTTGGCGAGACAGGTTTGCTGGCAGCAATTCCGGCCAAGAAGTCGGCCACTTGATGAATGAAGGTGTGTTCGTAACCGATCTGCAAGCCAGGCACCCACCAATGCTTCATGTACGGCATGTCGCCGTCTGTAACATGGATACTTCTCCAGCCCCGAATCAGCGAATCGTCTTTGTGGTTGAAGTACTCCAAACGATGCAAATCGTGCAAGTCCCAACGAATCGAAGCGTGCTCGCCGTTGATTTCAAACGTGTAAAGTGCTTTGTGACCACGAGCATAACGGGTTGACTCGAACAATCCCAAGGCACCATTTTCAAAGCGACACAAGAACGCGCAGGCGTCATCAATGCCGACCTTTTCGACTTTGCCCGTCAAGTTGTGCTTGCGTTCCTTGATAAAGGTTTCCGTCATGGCAGAAACTGAATTGATACTGCCATTAAGCCACAAGGCAGTGTCGATGCAGTGCGCCAATAAATCGCCAGTCACACCGCTGCCCGCTGCAGCCGAATCCAGTCTCCACAACGCGGTACCACCTTGCGGCAGGTCCGCTGAGATCGTCCAGTCCTGCAGGAACTGGGCACGGTAGTGGAAGATCCGTCCCAATCTTCCTTCATCGATCAGTTGTTTCGCCAGTGAAACCGCTGGAACTCGTCGATAGTTGTACCACACGGTGTTCGCGACACCAGCTTTTTCTACCGCTTGGCACATTTGTTCGCCTTCGGCGGTGTTCATTGACAAAGGCTTTTCACAGAGGACCATCTTGCCAGCTTCTGCGGCGGCGATGGCGATCTCTTTGTGCAGGTTGTTGGGCGTGCAAATGTCGATCGCGTCGATGTCGGGCCGCTTCACCAAGACTCGCCAATCGCTCTCGATCGATTCGTAGCCCCACTTGTCAGCAAAGGCTTTGGTCTGAGCCGCATCGCGACCGCAAACGGCCTTTAACACCGGGCGATAATCCAAGTCGAAGAAGTTGTTCACACTCACATAAGCATTCGAGTGCGTCCGACCCATAAACCCATGACCGACCAATCCGATGTTCAGCGGCTTCATCAAATTCCTCGCAACCATTCTGAGTAAAAATTCAATTCAAACAATTTGCGTGCATCAACATGCCCGTGCATCAACATGCCCGTGCATCAACATGCCCGTGCATCGACATGCCTGTGCATCAACAACTGTGCCGACCGTCGGCCACAATCCCACTCATCCAACGCTGCGAGTCATTTTATCCGGTGAATATTGGCCCGAACGGGCCGAAACAACCCGATCCGGTATGCGTATGCCACCGATCAGAGTGACATCTCATCCAGAAAAAGCCAAAAAGGCCGACCCAAGTGTTAATCGCCAGCGTTTAATGCTTCACAGCGTTGCTACCCACCCCCGACGTCGGTCCAGTATAAAGCTCGCACCGCGAAATCTCAACCAGACTCCGATCGAGTGGCGAAGCCCGTGGGCTGCTACAGCCTGATGCCGCGTTCCCCCCAGGCAACCCTGCGGCCCCTTCCCGCAGTCGCTCACCTACCGCCTTGACTAGGCTGCCCTGTCGCCGCTCCCTACCACCGTTTGAAAGTTTTCCCGCTCAAAAAAATAAACCCCTTCAACCTCGTCAATCCCAAATCCTTCGCCCGGTTCGTAAACACCATTCTCGCTCGATCGTTCAAGACGCTTTCGAGCAACAAAGTTCCGACACTTCTAGATCGCGCGACACCAGCAAGCACTTTTCGCTTCAGTCCTTGTTCGCGTCGCACTTCCTCAACAACTAACGGGCCAAGCAATCAGAGAAGCTAAGGAGCAATCGTTCCCTGGCTGCAGGGTGTGTGAAGCAAGTCGCGTGATGAGGACCTGGGAATTGAAGACCCCAGTGTGTTTTTCGCGCGGTCACGATTTGCGAGGCCGCTTAAAGGTTATGTTTTGCGGGCACGGCCTGCCATCTTCTCTGTCCCTCTTGCCATACCCGGTCGAAGCGGTATTTGCCCAGCGCTTCGTCACAACCAAGATCTGAAGTTGATTCGCAGCGGAAGTCTTCGACGTCAAGATTGTGTTATGACAAAGCACCACGCATGAATGGGTATTCATTAGTGTTCATGAGTGTTCATTAGCGGTTTGCGTCTTTTGCTCGTAGGCTCAAACAGTGCGAGCGGGTTACACCGCTAATGAACACTAATGAACGCTAATAGCCGGTCATCACGACACGTTTGGCAATCTACTCGAATAGCCGGATAAATGCGACTGACACAGAGCTTGGTTACAACCAAGAGATGAAGTCGATTCGCAGCGGAAGTCGTCGACGCAGAGATTAGGCGGTGAAAAGAGCACCACGCCTGAATGGGTATTCATTAGTGTTTATTAGTGTTCATCAGCGGTTTGCGTCTTTTGCTCGTAGGCTCCAACAGTACGAGCGGGTGAAACCGCTAATGAACACTAATAGACGCTAATAGCCGGTCATCACGACACGTTTGGCAATCTACTCGGATAGCCGGATAAATGCGACTGACACAGTGCTTGGTTACAACCAAGAGATGAAGTCGATTCGCAGCGGAAGTCGTCGGCGCCAAGATTAGGCGGTGAAAAGAGCACCACGCCTGAATGGGTATTCATTAGTGTTTATTAGTGTTCATCAGCGGTTTGCGTCTTTTGCTCGTAGGCTCCAACAGTACGAGCGGGTGACACCGCTAATGAACACTAATGAACGCTAATAGCCGGTCATCACGACACGTTTGGCAATCTACTCGGATAGCCGGATAAATGCGACTGACACAGTGCTTGGTCACAACCACGATCTGAGTTTGATTCGCAGCAGAAGCCGTCACGACATTTTGGAAGTATCCCAGTGCTTGGAAACTGTCGTCGAGTTTCGCTGCGCCAAGATTAGGCCGCGACAAAGCGGTTCCCAGATTGGCATTCCAGCTTGGTTCGCCAAGTCGCATTCACAACGAAATTACCTTGGGTGCATGTGAAAGCGCCGAAGCCGATGCATCGGACGTTGGCTTTCCAAGCGGGTTGAATCAACGAGCGATTGATCATAACACCACCCGGCCAATCGGTTGAGGTCCATGTCGCGGGTGGTGTCCCTCGGCATCCCATCGATCCTGAATCAGACGAAGTGGATTGTTCCCGAACTGAGGATTGATTGCCCGATCAAAGCTACCATGGATTCTCAGGAGGAATCACCAAGCCAACGAGAAACCGCGGGAACTGCCATCGTGGAGGAGGCGTCGGGTTCGAACCGGGTTGCTGAGGGCCTGAAATCGGGTTCCCAGAGGGGTCCAAGAGAATTGGGCCTTCGTCGTCAGAAATACTTGCGCCGTCCAATGTCACAATCGAGGGAACGATTGGGCGGTTATTGCGCGTCACCGCATTGAACCTGAAATGATGACGTCCCGCCTGCAACCAGACGTAGGCTGTCCGCTTGCCTGAGGCGCGAACCGATGTCACCAGTTCCACCCTTCCCGTATCGCTGTAGATTGTAAACTGACAAGCTTGGTTCGTCGTGTCACGCGAAGTCATCCCCAAGTCAAATCGAAACAACTGGGTCTTGAAGGTCGTAAAGTCACCAAACTGGTCCGCACCCGTCGCCGACAAAGCCACTCGCTCAATTCGTTGCAAATTCGTCGAGCGAGTCGCGACGTTCGCCATCAGCAAGTAGTTGCCCGCCAGTTCGTTTCCACGCTGACTTTGCACACGCAGATAGTAATCAGTATTCGGCATAATGTTATTGGCTTCGATAACCACATCTCGTGTGATTCGTGTTCGACGCGTGACCGCAACCGGCTGTCTTGCACGGTCGAACAAAACCACGTTCATTGCCGCAGGGTCTAATCCGAGAGGTGTCAAATCCACGACGAGTGTCCCTGTCGCATCCGAAGCGGTACGAATTCTATACAAGTCAATGTCGGCGGGGGTGGCGAGCGAACTGATCACCTCAAACCTCGACCCCATCGGTGAGCCAAACGACGTGAATAATTCGACGGCCGTTGCAAAAGTGTTATTGGCATTGGTCTCCAAATCGATCGGACCTTGCTGCGAGTAAAGGGCGTCCACCAATGCTTCATCGTCCGCTTCGAAAAGGCCGGGTGGATCACCATCATCGTCGTTTGGTTGGTCGAACTCTGAGCCGGCGTTCTCGTTAAAATCAATCGCCAATTCGTAATCGCCAAAGTCGAAATCAGGATAGCCGGACCAGTCGATCGAAACGTAAATGACTTCTCCTGGGTTGATTCCGGTTATTTCCTTGCCAACACTGTTTTGCAACGGATCAACGGCCGAAATCGATGCGATTTCTTGAAACGACGCGTCGTAGACCGTGATCCGCCCACATAGTAGGCTTTTTCCTTGAGCCCGTAGTTTTATCCAACAGTTTTCGGACAATGAGTTTCCTGAAAACCGAAAGCAGTCAACATCGGACCCTTGTTGAATTCGACCGCTGCGTGCTTCGACCAACGAGTTCGAAAAATCACTTCCGTAAACAATTGGCGTCGCATTCGCAAAATCGTCATTGGTGGAATTCTGTTCCCAGGGGTCGGAGGATGGTGGTCCATAAAGACGTTGAATATTGTCAATGTCTAATTCGGATAAGTCCTGGCGAGCACCCAGATAGGCAAAGAACATGACCGATTCCGGATCAAGTTCTTCGTCCAACAATCCCAGTGAATTTCCAACTTCGTGCAGCAGCACCGAGTAGAGATCATACTCATTAAATGAACCGCTCCCGGAGCCATCATGGCGATAGAACTTTCGGGTTGTATCCAAAAAAATGTCGCCTGCCCATACACCCGCTGAAGGATGATATGGAACTGCATTGCCCAGGACATTGTCTTGCGGGAACGCGCCGATGCGAATGTCACCAAACCGCGGGTCGCCCTGCGCCAGTCCTGGAATTCCAAACGCCCGCGCTGAATCCGGAACTACGGCAAAAGTTACATCACTATGCCGCGCCCAAGTTTGAAAGGCTCGTAATATCTCAATCTTCCACTCCGGGTAACCCAATTGGGAATTCAAATGTTGGAACAGTTCGTTTCGATACCGACCGATTTCCACAAAGTCTGGAGGAAAGCTGATGGTGACCGGCTTTTGAGGCCATGGTTGCGAAGGCAACGACGAGAGTTGCGCGCGTGCGACCGCAGGACTGGCTAGGACCAGACACGAGGCAACTACAAAGGCGACTATTTCTTTCGTGTATGCTGAATTCATTGTTTGTCTAAGTTACCGTGCCTTCAACACGCGAGTATCTAAAGAGTTCGTGTCTATTGGGGTGAATCCAATGCCCGTTGCAGTTTGGTGCCGGTCCGGATGCCATTCCTCAACGAGCGAAATTCGCTCGATCGCTCCAGGTTTCTGAGGTCCGCGTCCGATGCGATCACATGAGCACCGTACGCAGGTGCTGTGGCCATCGCCAAGTGATGCAAGGCCAACTGCTGCAAGCGATCATCATCCGCCGCCAGTAGGGCATAGACGCAAGCAATCTGGTAGTGAAGCTGTGGGGTTAGCGACAATTTCTGGCAAGTTTGGACGTCCGCTAGTGCTGCCTCCCGGTTTCCGTTGCGTGCATGTAGTACCGCACGACCGGACAGAGCAGGCAAGAAATTCGGGTCTTCTTCCAACAGTTCCGACAATACGTCAATCGCGTCCATTGGTTTCTTCAGATACTCGCTTAGCACATGGGCCCGATTTTGGCCCGCGACAAACCGAGTAGTACTGAATTCTTGGGCTTTAGCAAAATCACTGGCGGCATCGCTAGGTGACTGGGGCAGTCTCGCCAATCCGCGAAGTATCCATCCTTCTGGTTCCGTCGGTTCCATGGCTAAGACGTGATCCAGTGCGTTCCTAGCAAGTGGTTCGTTACCCATCGCGCGCGCGATCCGATGCCGGGCCATCTTTGCCCGCGTGGATTCTGGCTGAACTACTTCGGCTTTGTCCAACCAAGCCAAGGCAGCCCCCAATTCTCCTTGCTGCTCTTTGACTAAAGCCAGATTATACAAGGCCGTGAAATTACTCGGGTCCCGCTGCCGGGCCGATTCAAAAAAACGTTCTGCATCCTGAAACTGGCTCATGAAGAAGAGACACGAACCTCTGGCAATCGACGTCATCGTGGAATCCGGGTCAACCAACGCTGCAAAAGCAAAGCAACGTTCGGCGTCGCGATACTCACGAAGTTCGAAATGACATTTTCCTTTGAGAAACCAGACTGCAAATCGTTCCAATGACTTTTCCGATTCGCGATCCAAAATCGTGATTGCCTTGAGATAATCTCGACTCACGTAGGCATCGGACGCTTGCTCCAACGGCGTTGCCGAATCGACATTCCGTTTGTCCCAAGCGAGATTCACCGAATCAGCACTCGCCAGTTTTGACAAAAGTTGGGTCGTGGCAATAACTTCTTCGCGTTCCATCGGCCCGAGCCAATTTATGGTGTGCGAAGACAAGTCGCGCTGTGTCGCATTGAGATCGAAAACAGCCAATGCGTCTTCCGCCAGCCTGCGGCCTCGTTCGCGGGATCCCCCGTCGGCAAAAAAAAGTTCCGCTTCTGCTAGGTGTGATTTCTTCACAAAATCCCGATACTGCTTGTTCGCGAATGCTGTCTGGCGACTGTCTCGCCAGGCCAAACCGGCAGCCACGGCGACGACTGCCATGATGACCGCAAAGGCAGTGAGCGACGCAACGGAAAACCTGCGGCTGTTTCTACGCCAAAACTTGCTGCCGCGCTCCAGCCAAGAAGAATTGGCGGCAAAGCGGAGCGGACGGTCCGCAAGTTGCAACCGGAGGTCGGTCGCCAACTCCTGAGCCGACTTGTATCTTTTCGCTGGATCGTGCTCCAAGCATTTGAGAACGATCGAAGCCGTGGCTGGTTGAATATCGGGATTTAAGGCTCGAGGGTGTTTGATCGCCTGACGCCGTGTTTCGATCGCCACCGACAAACTGCTACTCGAAAACATCGAAACATCATGCGGCAACTTTCCTGTCAAAGCCTCGTACATGACGACGCCCAGGGAATAGACGTCGCTCGCTCTAGTGAAACGATCGCGTCCCGTTTCCATCGATTCCAGATGTTCGGGAGACATGTACGGTAGAGTTCCACCGACCGCTCGAGTCTGATGATTGGTGTGTCCAGATTCCAGCCTGCTCAGATTGAAGTCCAAGAGCATGGGTTGACCGTCAAAAGCCAATAGAATATTCGCGGGCTTGATGTCGCGATGCTGCACGCCGCGCGAGTGCGAATACTGCAATCCATCCGCCAAGCGCTGGGCAATGGCCAAGATACTTTCCTCCCAGGTCAGAGCGCTGAAGTTCAAAGCCAGTAGCTCAGCTGCCAACTCCTGATTCCGATCTGAGGAATCGATGTCACTCCGAGGGTCACTGATGAAATCGGGTTTGCGACTCACCAAATTCATTATCGCCCGGCCATGGCGACAGTTGCCGTTCGTCTCGGAGCCATTCGGCTTGAACCGACAATCGATGGCTTCCTTGAGTGTCACCAGACCTAACAAAGGCATGCCCAACACATAGAGTCCATGGATAGGCTGCGCGAAATACAACGGCATGATATTGCCATGTTGCAGTCGAGCCAATTGTTGTGACTCACCTAGTGGAGCGGTGGTTATCTTGAGCACGATTTGTCGATTGGCCAAAGAAATCTGCCGGCCCACAAAAACGCGACTGAATGCGCCCGAACCAATTTGGTATACGAGTTCAAAATCTCCAATCTTGGCACCGACTTCGGGTAGAACCGCGTGGGCGGTTCGCCGGACTCCCAACTCCGTACCGGATTCTTCCGACGACGGGACTTCATCATGCGAGCGGCTCTGGCTAACGGTTTCTCCATTGCCAGAGATCGTCGAAGAAAAGTCGCCTCGACTGTCGAGATTCGGATTCTCCAGCCAGCGCTCCCACTGTGACACATCGACGTGGAAGCGTTGCCGATAGTGCTCGCGGTCCACATTCGCGCCTCCCGTCTTTCTCAGCCGATAATCCTCAAACGCAACCGGAGCCAGAATTTGCAAGTTATGGCGGACCCAAGCAAGATTTTCGTCGCGGAGCAATTCGTCCAATCCACCTCGCTCGCCATTGGACCAACGCCACTCTAGCAGGATCCTAAGAATTTCCGAAACGATCAATACGAATTCAGCGTGTTGTGGTTCGGGGAAGTAGAAAGAAGGATTCGTGGCTCGATGCTTCCGCAAATCGCTTTCAAACCGGTCGATCCAATCGGCCGAGGTACGGCGAATGCGTATTTCGGATTTCGCAGTTTGGGATAAAGAATCATTCACGGTGCAAACTCCTGTGAAAGCCGAATGCGAAACGCTTGGAGTTCCCGCTCGACAGTTCGTTTGCTACGGTCGCATTTGTCTGCGATCTCTAACACCGAATATCCTTCCAGACGCAGGGTAATAATCTCCCTCTGCAATTCGTTGAACTCTTCCAGCAGATCCGCAATCGTCATTAACAGCTCGGTCACTGCCATATCGGTGCTGGGAGAGTCCGTATCGTCCGACATGGCAGTGGCCGAGGTTTTCCGGACGTCCCGACTAGAAGCCAAATGATAGTCGGCACGAGCGTTAACTTTACGCATGGCGATCACAATCAGTAAATTGAATAGATCGCCGGATTTGGGAGCAGCGTACCCACCATTGCTTGCTCTGCGAAAGAAACTCTTGAAAGTCGATTGAACGATGTCATCGGCATCCACTCGAGAATTAAGCACGGACGACAGCCGTTTCTTTGCGGCCAGGAACAATCCAGGTGCATGCCGATCAAACACCTCTTTGGCCGCAGCGTGGTCACCTTTACTAATGCGTCGCAGTAACGATGAGTCGTTGTTTTGATCGATAAAATCCACTGAGCCACCCAAAATATTTGCTTACGTCAACAAGCCACCTGCGGTCGTCCGCGGGTGGCTTGCTGCCGTTCGTTAATCCGACATCTTAATCATGCCAGTAGCCATTCACGACAGTCTACTTACGGGAAAATCTCGAATTCCTTGACTTCCGTTTTGACCACACCCGCGATACCGCCATCGATAAAGGTGTCGAGACCAGCCCCACCCTCAAACACCGCGTCATACTGGGCGGAGACTCTGACTCCATCCAACAAGTCATTGCCGGCATCCAACGAAGCGACGATGTTCTTTTGGCTCGAAACGTTGGTCATCTTGACCGAGTCGTTTTCCGTTCCCGTAGTAATGGAGATATCTTCCAAAGTCGCCACAGATGACAACGCAATGGTGTCGGCCCCGGCATCCGTGCCGATCATGAGTCCCCATCCGGCATACGAAGTGACGGTCACCGAGTCACTTCCACCCTTTGCTTGGATCGAAGCAAAGTCACCCGACGTGCATCCATTTACAGAAATGACGTCGCGCGTGTCGTCACCAATTACAAAGAGGCCAAACCCAACCGTCAACCCCGTCAACACGCAATTCAACGAACCAATTTGTCCATCGAGATACACGTCCGATCCGACGGACCAGCCCGTCAGTCGAATCACATCATTACCCATCCCGCCTTCGACGCTCAGGTTTCCACCAACGGTCGTCGGATTCGACCCCGACAATAGTGTATCACTCCCGTCGCCGAGGTTGAGATAGAGGTCGTTGTTGATGATCAAATTCTGGACAACGACATTGTCGTTGCCGCCGTTCATCAAAACTTCCACACTATTGAGGACCGCTTGGCGGAAGCGAACCGAGGGCAGACCATTGATGGTTGTCCCGTTTCGTCCGGTAACAAACACGTCGCCGGCAATGTTTCTCGAAATGGTGATGGCGTTGGCCAGGTCGTCGCCGGTCACTACCAATAACTCGCCTTCCAAGGCGGCTTGGACGTTATTGATTTGAGCCTGGGTTGGCCCAGCCAGTGTTGCGAAGGCCATGGCGGCGATCGCGGTCAGCTTGTGAATAAGACTCTTGACTTTCATGTTTCGTACTCTTTCCTCTGCAAAAGTGGGTCAAACGCTTTCAGCCTTGGGACGCCCGTCAATCCCTTCATTGATGAAATGGGGGGGCAGTACCAGAATCCGCCATCGAATTAAAGATTTTTTCAAATCGAGTTTGTAGATGAAGCCGCAAATGTTCGTTTCGCGGTTTCAAAACGGGAGCCCCCTCGTCGAGCGGGTGCTCGGCTCCAGACCCAGCCCAGGCTTCGTCGATCCCAGACTTGCCAGGAGACATTGGCCTGTTTCGCTAGTTTTTAGCCCGCAATTGCGGCACTGGCATTGCGTTTTGATTGCTACGTGTGCACCGTCGACAAGGATCGATCCCTGAACGTCTAAGCGACAGAACTTGACTCGCGAGTACTTGCTGACTCGCAAGATGCCTGCGTGGGGCGGATTGCGGGTGTGCCCAGGCGGAGCGAAACCCGACGCCGATCGCTACGCTTCGATCCTTCGCGAGACCTATAAGAAGGCCAAAAACGCGTGGTCCCGAAAAGTAGATTGCGGTTTGTTCGCCGTGGACGGCAAGAAGTAACGCACGCGTTTTCTCGACCTACGAAGACGCAGAAGAGGCCACCCGCGGGGTCTTGTGTCGCTTCTGGGCCCGTTGGCCGAACTTGCCGACGAATGTTTGTTATCGCAACGTCGCTCGACCGCAAGAAACATTCGCAACATCGTGAATGGTTGGCTTGCAGTCTCTGGCATGTGTTGGCACTTCTGTGATTTCCGTCGCGGGTGGTCCGTGAACGTCGCGACACGATCCACCGGCGAGCGCCGGTAGCTTCTCTTGCAGGCCTGCGATCTTGGCTTCCTAGTCATCGGCTCGATCGGTGAAAAGCATGGTTTCACTGGCAATCGCGGCAATCTTCGATTCTTGGCGATCGCCGTCCATCCAGATTTTCGCTTGCTTGCGGTCGGCTGGGATCTGGCCTTGCTCGTTGGTCAACTCCGGCAGCTCTTCATTCACGGATTCGAACCGCGCGAGTATCGCTCGGTCTTCACAGGATGCACGAACATGATTTTGCGCCTGCTGAGCGATCTTGCGAATTGGGTTGAGGTCAAAGAAGCGCGTCGAACGGAGACGTGTTTTGGCGATCGGTTGTTTTGATCGCTTTGAGTTGCTTTTTGACGGGCACAATTCGTTGCTCGACTTTCTGCCGTTCGCTTTCAAGCGTTGGCGCAGTGTCCATGACGATACGGAGCTTACCGCGTTTGGCAAGCAATCGAACCGCGTGCCGAAGCTAGTCCCGTGTATGTTTGTTGACGCGGGGAGCAAAATGGTCGATGATTTGAGCCAGATCGTCGGGGCGGCGAACGGTTCTCGAAGGGGACAGTATCCGTGGTTGTTTGGCTGGGACGGCCTGATGACCGGAGGTCTAAATCGCTTTCGTGACAAAATTCAGCGAATTCGTGCTGGGGCGAATGAACTGGGAGATTTCTTGGCCCGTGAGATTCACCCTGGTCCCAGTTCGATTGACGCTCGCGATTTTGGGTTATTATTAATGGCTGCCGATTATGATCCATCGTTTTGTGTGTGGGTTGATTCGAGTCACTACTGGGCCGGCGAAAGTTGGTCCGCGCGATTCAATAGTCCCTTTGTTGCTTCCCGCCTCGTCGGAAGTCATGCCAAGAATTTTAAACTCTTTGGAGGAGCTTCGACGTTGATCATAAGTGAAGATTGGTCACGACGCGGCCATCCGTTTTGTGGACATGGGCAAGTTGAAGTCAACGTGGTCAACTACGCCAAGTTGCATTTGTCACTGGGAGTTGCCGATCGCTTTTGTGCGATCGCCGATGGTAAAGTTATGCCCATGAATAGCGCAGCCGAAGACAGTATCTTCCCGCTGACCGCCCCGTCATCGCATCTTTGGGGAGCATGTAGTGGCGGGGTCCGTTGGGTCAACGAGGATTTGAGTGGAATGTCGCTCACTTCGGCGACGTCCACTGACGGGATGGCCAAATGATTTTTGATTGGTTCGAATCAGGAGAGCTTTCATGCCACTTTGCACCGACGTCCGGCTGTTAAAGTCGTGTAACCCCAAGTTTCCAAACCGCTGCATTGCGTGCTCTGGTCCTTCGCCCGATTCGTCAATCGGCGTGGGTGACCTTTCGGTGGGGTGGTTTTCGTTTCTTACCGACATTCCGGAAGGGTGGAGCAGTGTCAATGTGCCGATCCACTCCGTCTGCAAGCGACCGTTTCGGCTTCGTCGCTGGGCAACTCGCCTCGGGTATCTTGCCCTCGCATTTGTACTTTGGTGGTTCCTCGGCGAGTCTATCGTTGCGATTCTGCCGAAGGGCTTGGAACGGATTGGTACCAAAGTGATACTGGTCCTGATGCTTGCTCCTGTCATTATCATCGAGATGTTCCGTCCGCCTCGCTTCGACATCACCGTTGGCAAGTACGAAGTCACGTTTGAGTTTGCAGATCCGGATTACGCGGCTGCGTTTGCGGTGCTCAATCGGGCTGGTTTATTGAAGTGAACGAATGTTGCAACATTGGACTTCGTGGAGGTCGGGTTTGCGGCGGACCAATCGGTTGGACGGTTAGGACCGGAACCGAAGATCTGCGGTTGTCGAAAGCAATGATAAGTTCTGCAGACTTGATACAATTCCATTTTATGAAAGGCCGTGTTCTCCGAAATCGAAGACCTCGACGAAGTCACTCGGACGTTGACTTTGCGCTCCGTAGCAATTGAAATCCAGGGTCTTCTTTAACGTTATGTTGCGGCCTCGGATTGATAAGCCATAGTGAACATTGAATCAGCAAACAACCGCGTTCGAGTCTTCTCAGCTCCTCGGCAATTCGACGTGGTGACACTGTTAGTAGTAACGGCAGCGTACGCCGTTGGTTTTGCTGTGCTACGGGCTGTGAGTTTCCCTCCGGTTGGGGCAGTGATTGTTGCAGCGTTCTTCACTGCCGTGGCATTGGGGCAATCGCTGGTCTTCGACGGCACGCATCCCCGAATCGCCTCGGCGGTAGTTGGATTCGTTTTCACGCTGATTGCAATGCTTTTTCAGCTTCCGATCCAATCACACGTTCTGAGTGGAGAGGATTTACTTGCGCTTGCGTTTTATTGTCTTATCTTTGGGTCGTTCTTTGGCTACTTTGCCGGCGTCCTCGTGGGATTCGTGTTCATGATCGCACATTGGGTTCGGTTACTGGTTGCTGGTGAGCAAATAAATCACCATCCAGCGAACGAACAACCCGATGGAACATCTGGGAACACGGAGTGAATCGTGCGCTTTCCGTTCTTCCAAAAATACAGCGAACGATTTTAGCCTATTCGAGGTGATCTCGAACGGTTGGCTAAGCCGGAGGGGCAGAACGCTTCGCTGGGCGATATCGTCGTGGTACTTTACGAGCGATTGGGAAAATTGGCTTTGACGTGCGGCTTGGCAAGATAAAAGGCTGCCCAAATGTAGAAAGCCTCTTTGGCCAGAAACCAAACTCCGGTGAAGGCCAGCCCGACAAAGCTGAAGATGCTTGCAATCGCACTCCCAGTACCCCCAGATAGGCCACTCATCGCTTTTTCCATGACGGGGATCGTTTGCAATTGCAACATGACGATTAAAATCAGGTAGAACAATTCCAACACAACGCCCATCCAACAGGCCGTTCGGAGCAACGCCGAGTTGACGCGCCGTAAGACGAGAATACTCCCAACAATCAAGAGAGTGGAGACAATGAGGTTCAGCGGCAGCAAGATCGCCTTCGGAATTCGATAAGCGTCCTGAATCGCCTGGAGGCTTTCTTGCATTTCTGCATAAGGTTGTTGCATACCCATTCCTGACACGTAATCGATTTGGTCGCCAAACAAGAGATCGACCAGACCGCCAATGACTGCAGCAATTCCTATGACACCTAAAAATATAGCGATCGCCGCGATCGGAATGAGCCCCAAGGCTCGATTTGGATCAACCGGAGCGTACGCCGATTGTGGAGGATTTTCCGGTGACGAAGAGCTGCTTTCTGTGGCCGACATGCGCAGTTCCTTGAAAATCTGGGTGCAGCAATCTTGTGAAGCTTCGGATGCGAAACCTTCCAGCGGAGCAACGTGTCATTCCATTGCGATCGTTACGCCTAGAAATGATGACACAAGCGGGGGTCGAGCATAGCAGGTTTCGAGCAGCACACAAGCTCGCCTAAAGGTGTTCGTGTATCGCAATTTCTTGGGCTGTCACTCGATTCTCGTCAAGTGTGTCTCCCGTTTCAACAAACAAAGAAAGTTTGGCCGTTGTCGCGTCACAGTTTGGATTTTTGACGGTCGTGTCGTTGGGGAGTTTCGAAGTGGACACGATCAATTTAGGAGCGGAACATGAAACGACTGAGCATGCTTCTGGTTGTATTGGGCAATTGCCGGTTGTTGAATCCTTCTCGCCAGCGGCTCGTGCGGCTTAATAGTTCCGTTTCATCCCGTTCGAAAGTGGTGTGGATGAACCGATCGTCGGCATCAAATGTTGTCGCGACCGGTTCGGAACTGAAATAACAGGCCGCTGATCGACGAGGATTGGAAAAAGTGGAGGCGACACAATCGATGAAGTGGTTGCCTGCCCATAACGCCGAACTGGGTAGCCGATTCATAGAAATGACAACGGCCCAGTTTGCTGACTTGTAGCACCTCGTGCCGGGATTCACGCTGTCAGGGACTGGAGACGCCTACCGCAGCATCTATCTCCTGGGTTGGAACTCAGAGATCCCAGGCCTTACGGAGCCATGACCTGGTCTCACCGGATCGCCACCGAAAGTAGGCGAATGAATCTGGGCCAACGAATGTTGCGCGTCGTGTCGAAGCCGCACCCGACCAATGACTCTGGTGGGCAAAATGTCGAATCGGACTGCCGACCGATTGATACCAGTAGGTCGTGACGCTCTTGTAAATCTGGGTAAGTGCAAATCCATGTTCCCTACGGCCACTTCTCCGAACCAGTCCTTAAATCTTCCCGGGATTTCCGATCACAAATTCCAGTGACGAAGCTTGGGGTCGGTGGCTGGATTTCTGACGAGTCGAAATTGGCTCCCCAGCTTTTCGTTGCAAGATACGGGATTATTATAGAAATCGGTTGATTTGCTGAGACAAGTTTGAAATTGTTGCGCCTGACTACTAATCGAGTTGACGCTCAAGTTTCAATTCACTCCCCGATTGAATATCGACAATGACGGATGCTGCTGGACCGGAACCGTTGGAACGAGAACTGCTGTTGGCAATGCTTGACTTGCCAGCTCACGCGCGTGAGGCTTTTTTGGATAAAGCCTGCGGAGCAAATTTGGATCTGAAGGAACGCGTAAGGCAGTTGGTTCGCAGCGCGGAAGAGTCGGACAGTTTCATGGAGTTACCTGCTGTCGATTTACATGCCAGCGCCCACCGAGAACGTGTCGAGGTCGGAGCTCAAATTGGCCGTTATCGTCTGATGGAACAAATTGGCGAAGGCGGGATGGGCTTGGTCTTTGTCGCCGAGCAAACGGAGCCGATCGCTCGCCGGGTAGCCTTGAAGGTCATCAAGCCCGGCATGGATTCGAAGCTGGTGATTGCACGTTTCGAAGCCGAACGTCAAGCTTTGGCCCTCATGGATCACCCGCACATCTCGCGCGTTCTTGACGCGGGAACAACGCCAAGCGGGCTGCCCTACTTTGTAATGGAGTTGGTTCGCGGCATGACGATCACGAAATATTGTGATCAAGCCAAAGTTGGCGTGGCGGACCGACTGCGACTGTTTCAAGATGTTTGCGATGCCGTACAACATGCCCATCAAAAGGGAATCATTCATCGCGACTTGAAGCCCAGCAACATTCTCGTGACGCTTCACGATGGAAAGCCCGTTGTCAAGGTCATTGATTTTGGGGTAGCCAAGGCGCTGCACCAAACCCTAACTCAGAAAACGATATACACCGCGTTGAATCAAGTGTTGGGTACGCCTCACTACATGAGTCCTGAGCAATTGGAGTTAAGCGGTCTAGATATTGACACGCGGAGCGACATCTACTCCCTTGGAGTCCTGCTGTATGAGTTACTCGCGGGCACCTTGCCGTTCGATCGAGAGCGGCTGATCACGTCCGGTTTCGACGAAATGCGGCGAATCATTCGTGAAGAAGAACCGCCTCGGCCCAGTCAACGTGTGACCACGCTTCCCGCGGCAACTCGTTCAACCGTCGCCGAAATGCGGGGACTGGATCATCGAGAGCTCTTCCAGAAGATCAAGAACGAACTCGATTGGATCACACTAAAGTCTTTATCCAAAGATCGATCACGACGATACAGTTCTGCTTCCGAATTTGCGGCCGACATACAACGGTACTTGGATGACGTTCCGGTGCTGGCCTGCCCGCCATCTTATGGTTACTTGGCCACCAAATTTATTCGCAAACATCGCGCGACGATCGTGCCAGTGGTTTTGCTGGCGGCTTCCTTGGTCATCGGCACCATTGTGAGCATTCAACAAGCGATTCGCGCATCCAGCGCCGAACGTGAAGCTGGCGTACGATTGAAAGAGTTGACGATTGAACAAACTCGAACCAACGAGGCATTGACAGCCTACAAGGCTGCCGAAGCAACTCAACGGGAGTTGCGTGTCGAAGCGGAACGGTCGGCGGATGTCGCGAAACAAGCGGCTGAAAATGAAAAGACGCTTCGTGAACAGATCGAGGCGTCTCGTCGCGAGGCCGAATGGAATCTGTATGTTGCAAAGCTTGGCAACATGCAAACGGCGTTTGATGAACAGAATTTCGGCAGACTCCGAACACTTTTACGCGAATCCGAACCCAAGCCTGGCGAGTCCGACTTTCGTGGCTGGGAGTGGCGCTTCTTGTGGCATTGCACGACCTTGGCTTCAAGTAGGTTGCTTTCGGCGGACAACCATTATCCTTACCGAATTGTCGCTTACAGTCCGACAAGTCATGAACTAGCGGCTTATGGCTTTCCGAATTTTATTGAAATCTGGGATCCGGATAAGCGAACTCGGCTGCGGCGTTTTCCTTGCGACGCACCTTTTGAAGAGGTTCGATGGTCGCCGGACGGCAAGTACATCGCTTATGGTGTGGCCAATACCTTGGAATGTGTGGTGTTGGACAGTCGCGACGGCACCGTCGTGTGGAGGTGCCAACCATTAGAGTCTCGTCAAGGAGTTTTTGGGGCAACGACCATTGGTGGTCTAAGTTGGCATTCGAACAGTCAGCGTCTAGCGATTGGGAGCAAGTTCGGAGACATTGCAACGGTCAATATCGTGGATCAAACGACTTCGATCCTTTATCACGCAGACGAAGAAGAGTCTTTGCAAGATATTTCTTGGCATCCGGCGGACGATCGAATTCTTGTCGGCATGCGAGGTGGGAAGCGTTTGATTATCGATACGAGTAACAAGTCTCGGCAGAGTCTGGAGGATTTGGGCGATTATTTTGGCGTTGCGACCGCCTGGAGCCCGAGTGGCAAAGTTCTGGCTACATCCGAGGGAAGCAAAATTCGAATCGCGACGGACGCGGGGCAAGCGATTGCGGAGTTAAGTGGGCATACCGCTTCGGTGACGGATCTCGAGTGGGTCGATGATCGACAACTGATTTCATCGTCGATCGACCACTCGATCCGACTCTGGAATATTGACGAAAAGTCTCAAAAGCGAACATGGTTCATCACGGATGCGCCGATCTACGATATCTCCGTTTCGCGAGACAAAAGACATTTCGCCACCGGTACAAATCACGCCGTGCAGATAGTTGGTCTCGATCCATACGAGTCGGTGCAGACGCAAGATTTAGCGTCTTACCGAGGCGCGCCATACGCTGTGCAGTGGTCGCCGGACGGCTCAATGATTTATGCCGTAGGAGAACGAAAAATATCGGATACGATCGTTGGCGTCAGCACTTTGGCGGATGGTGCGACACTTCGTCCGTTGAGGACCAATATCCATGAACCAAGCCGCGGTTTCTCCTGGACTCCGAATTCCCGACTCGTTCTTCTCGGCTTGGCGGGCGACCAATTCAAGGTCGGTGATCCACGCACGACGATGGGTTGGCAGAGAATCCCGAACATCCCCTTCTTTTGGCCGACTGCGGTTTGGAGTCCGGATGGAAGTCGGGTCATAACTCATGGTGAGGAAACGCCGCTCATCCTGCGAAATGGCCGAACCGGTGAGATCCTTCATGAATGGTCGAAGTATCGAACCCATATGACGCGCGGCGAGTGGTCACCTTCGGGGACAGGGTTCTTGGCAAGTGGTCAAGGATACCCAATTGTAGCGCACATTGATGGTCGAGCCGAGCAAGTTCCCGACAACAAGGCTTGGCACAACTATGGGATTTCTTGGCATTTTTCCGAACGGGTTTTTGCTGTTGGAAACGAGAATGGGGAAATTGCCATTCGCGATGGTCAAAGTTTGAAACCGGTCCACACCTTTAAAGCGCATTTTGGCGAGATCATGGGGCTAGACTTTTCTCCGGATGGGCGACGATTGGTCTCGGCAGGTACCGATGGTACCGTATGCATTTGGGATGTGGCGACTGGAATGGAACTGTTGCGACTGAAGGTCCCTGGGGTTGCCCAATTTTCTCACGTGGCTTGGAGTCCGGACGGCCAACAGTTGATGGCCGCAACGGACCGCCCCGCGATCGTATTGTTTGGACCTGCGGGCACAAACATTGCAGCGCCTCCTTCCGCGATCCCGCAACACGGGACCGTGTTTCGGCATTTCGTAAGTGTCAGCGAGTCGGACAAGTTCGAGCGTGCGGTGCCCGCACAACTCGGACGCACTTCGCAACCGCGTCTGAAGCAAATCGTCGCTGATTTTGAACAAGGCAATAGCGAAGGGGCAATCCCCGAACCGGCATCAGATCGCGGAACAAGTCACAGCGCTTCGTCGCAAGAAACGCGGGGCGAATCCCTTCGCGAGTGGCTGGAGGCAGCCAGCGACCAAAGCGACTTATTCAATGATCGCATCAAAGCCATCATACGAGTCATCGACGGACATCGGAATGACCGAGTTGCGATTGATTTGGGTGAGGCTGTTCTATTGGTACTCCCTCAATTTGCGGAGAAGGCCGATCGACGGAACTTTTTGCGTTGGCAAAATGAGCTCCGGTTTGCTTTGGTCCATCGGATTGCATCAACGGCCGACCAGGGCAAGCTGGTCGCGGAATTCGGCAGAGCTCGTGAGGCGGAGTCGCAATATGCAACTGAGTTTGAGCGAGACGCGGATGATTGGTACCGTTGCTTGTCGTTGGAAACGATGTTTTTAAATTCCGTGGTGACACGCTATCTTGTGGACCCCGCAAAAAACGCTGCTGCCGATCCACCTTTTGAACTGCCGCGGTTACTGAGCGATTATCAAGAACTTCTCGAAAAGGTCCCCATCGAGATGATGCCCCTTCAGGCACCGGTCAACTTTCAATCCACTCAAGATGAATGGTTTCAAAATGTTTCGACGATGGAGATCCGCCGGAATCAGGCTCTGACGTTCAAAAGCGAGTGGCCAGCATCGATCTCGCGGATGATCATGCACAAGGCCCAAGTCCAGCTCTATTACTTCTTGGGGTTAAGCCAGTTGTTTGTCGGCGACAAAGTGGGACATGAAGCGACATGCCACGAGATGTTGAAAAGGTTTTCCGGGACCACCGATCCGCTGACCGCTGCCCTTGTCACCTGGACGATCAGTCTGGCTCCGGCAACGTTTTCAGAATACGATGCAGCATTGAAGCTCTACCAAGGTACCAGCGCCAATGACCTTATTGGCGTCGAATTGGGGGCACTACACTTTCGAATGGGCGAATACGAACGCGCGAGAGAGGTGTTGATGCGTCTTGTCGAAATGGAGAAACAGCCAACTAAGATTGAGGTTGCTTATTTCATGGCTCTGGTTGAATTGAAACTGGGCAATCGCGAAAGCGCCGCAGACTGGGCGAAGCAAGCCGACAGTTTGGTCGGTCCATTGATAACAAACGCCGAGACTCGACTCCAGCAATCTTGGCCAAGATTGGCCCAATGGGAGCTTCTGCAACAAGAGCTACATCAATTGCTTCAGGACTCTAGTGATGAGTAATGCGGAAGACCCTCCGGCGATCGACATCACGCAATTGCTGCAGCGTCTGGAAGAAGGTGATGGCGAGGCTGCGAAAGAACTGTTCCCGATCGTGTATGACGAGCTTCGCCAGTTGGCGAGACTTCGTTTGTCCGAAGAGAAGGTGGGACATACGCTGCAACCGACCGCCTTGGTCAACGAGGTTTATCTGCGACTGATCGGCCAACGGGACACGGTTCGTTATGCGTCGCGGCGTGGATTGATGGTCGCGGCGGCCGAGGCCATGCGGCATATTTTGGTTGATTCCGCACGGCGGAGACTAGCCCAGCGTCGCGGCGGGAATGTGCGACGCGAACACTTGGATGTGGACGGATTGTTGCTGGAGCGTCCCGATGAAGTCTTGGATGTGCATGATGCTATAGAAGCGTTGGCACTGGCGGACGCTGCCGCGGCCGAGATCGTCAAGTTGCATTACTTTGCCGGATACAGTTTGGCGGAAATTGCCGAATTGCAGGGCCTTTCTCGTGCGACCGTGAATCGGCGTTGGGTCTACGCCCGAGCTTGGCTAAAAACCCATATCGAATCGCAAAAGTAAATCGAAAGAAGCAAACTTTCAGGGATTTTGAACACTGGGCACGGG
>JAEUIQ010000021.1 GCA_016794985.1 Planctomycetaceae bacterium
GCCGCGAAGACGCAAAGATGTTCTACCATCATCCTTTGCGGCTTTGCGACTTTGCGCGAGGTATGCATTCACCAAAACCTGGGAGCACTATGACCGATAAAAGAGAAAGGTCAACCACTGTGAGGGTTTGGCTTGCGGTACGAGGCACAGTGTTTCGAGTACTCCGTTGCACCGGCTGGTTATGCCAATCTTTTGGGGACCGAATGTTGAAGCCTTACGAGCCTGCTCCGTTTACGTGGATGACCGCTCCGCAAACCCCTGACAGCATTGTCTTCCAACCAATCGGCAGCTGCAACCAGCCCCGTCTTCACTAGTAAGCCCCAAGTTTCGTCGCGTGGCAGCTCTTGATGTCAGGCTACAATTAGCAAAAAGCAATTCGAATGATCACGCCAAGCCGCGAAGACGCAAAGATGTTCTACCATCATCCTTTGCGGCTTTGCGACTTCGCGCGAGGTATGCATTCACCAAAACCTGGGAGCACTATGACCGACGAAAGGGAAAGGTCAACTGGTGCGAGGGTTTGGTTTGGGGTTCAGGACACCGTATTTCGAGCACTCGGTTGCACCGACTGGTTATGCCAATTTCTTGGACCGAATGTTGAAGCCTTACGAGCCTGCTCCGTTTACGTGGATGACCGCTCCGCAAACCCCTGACAGCATTGTCTTCCAACCAATCGGCAGTTGCAATCAGCAAAGCGTCCGACAATCAGACGTAAGTGTCTTCGCGTTGGGAGTGGCATAGCTTGTTATCATCCTCACTCAGCGCGGGATAACTGGGTTTCTTGGGGCGGTTCCCCGGTCAGAATGTGAATATTCTTTATTGCTCGGTCAACAAGCTTTTCCGAGAATTACGCGAAGGATCAATTCGTCGTGAAAAATCCCTCGCTCAAGCATCAGGTTGGAATGTCACGATAAGAAGTCCGCGCGAAGCCATTGCCGAATAATGCCTAATCGCAATCCGGTTCGATTCGTCGTTCCAGTCCGGCAATGGCGGTACTCTGCTAGCAAGAGGCGGTTGGGGTACGAACTCGCAACTGAAAATGTTAAAAACACTAGGTTCAGATCGAGCCAGGGAGGGCTCGATCGCAAGTTCTTTGCGCCTAAGCTATGTCTGAACCTTTACCCCGACCCTTTGTGACGGATTATTGCCGCGCGGCAATCGAGGTTGGTTTCCACCACTTCCTGCGCCACTTCGTAGGCCTGGGGTTGGTCTTTGCCACTCTTTCGGCTTCGCTGTTCCTCACGGTCGATCGGGTCGGCTCCTCACTCAAGCACCTTGTCGAACAACGGGCCAATCAAATCCTCGGCCAGAGCGGGTGGCAGGTCGAATTCGAGTCGTTGCAATTTGTGGAAGGCGAGGGAATCCGACTGCGCGGGTTGCAGTTTCGCTGCAATGTTGCCCAGACCGAGTCCTATCGCCTTCCCGTCCCGCACGGTTGGACCGAACTGCAAAGTCTGGTCCGCCAAGGACGTTTGCCAATTACGAAGGCGGCACTGGCCTCCCATAACGGACCTCGGCAGGTCACCCAGCGGCCCAATTTTCGACCGGCGCTGCCCGAGACATCGCCATCCCCCGTTCCGCTGGCTGCCGGACCGACTCTAAAGATCGATTCATTATGGCTGCGTGGCGATTGGTCGACCCCTGAATTGATCCAGGGACACTTTCATCCGAAGTCGGTCGAATTGGATGGGGTGGTTGTGGATTTGCCGATGGGTTGGGACCAGCAACTGTCGATACCGAAGTTCCAAATACCGACGACTCACGCCATCGCCTCGACCCCGGAAAAAGTCTCGTTGGAAAACGTGGTGCTACAAATTAGTGATGAAAATGGCCGCCCGCTTTACCGTCTCGCGGGACTTCAGTGCCATGTCAGTCGCGACACTCAAATCGAACCGGGATCGAGCGACCCCGCGTTGCCGCAGGCGACGCCGGTCGCGGAGGCGTGGCGTCTGCGAGCCCAATTCAATGGCCCCGCGGACCAACCCATCTACCTGGATGGTTGCGTCGATCGAACCGGCTACGACCTGTCGGTGCGTTGCGCTCCGTTTTATTGGCATCCGCAAACGTCGGCCAAATTGTTGCCATGGTTGCCGCCCCAAGCGCAGGTGCTGGGCGGTGTGAGTGGTCAAGTTCGTTTGGATCAAGCCAAGTGCCGCGGTGCGTGGCCGCATGGTCAATTGAATCAAGGGCAGGCCGCCGCCGCGTCGGAAGTGAAGAAGCCGCACCTCGGCATTCAGGAATTTATTGCGGTCGGGCAACTGAGTGAAGTCGTCGTGCAGCATGGTTTGCTTCCCCAGCCGATCCTCAACGGTGGAGCGAAGTTCGAAGTGACCGCCGCTGGGGCGCGCGTCACGGAAGTTTCAGGTGCGGTCTCCGAGGGTGCCTTTGCCGGCTGGATCGAGGTGGTTGATTGGTCGGCTCCCCAAGTCCAGATCCAGGTGCGTGGCCAACGCTTGCCGTTTTCAAGTCGATGGACCGGCGTGTTGTCCGAGCGTTTGCAGCAAGCCTGGAACACGTTTCGACCCGAAGGCGAATTCGATTGCGATTTGTCATTTGTTCTGCAGCCCGATGGATCTCTGAATCGCCGTGGCACGGTGGACGCACGTGATGTGAGTTTTCTCTATCGCGACTTTCCGCTACCGGTCGCGCAGGTTAACGGACGCATTCATCTCGAGGACAATAACTGCACATTCAAACTGGAGGCCAATGATCCCGAATGCCCGGTGATCTTCGAAGGTTGGGCCAACGATATGGGGCCAAAATGGACCGGACGCATCGATGTTCGTTCGGCCCGATTCCATCCCTTCAGCGAATCGTTGTTGGAAGGCTTGAGGAACAAGCCAGAAGCCGTCAACGTCATCAAACAAATGAATTTCGCGGGGATGTTGGCTGCGAATGGTTTTATTGAAAAGGCTCGAGCACTTGAGCCGGCCGATGTGCGATTCAATGTCAGCGTGCAGAACGGTGAAATTCGTCATCAGATTTTCCCCTACCGTATGTTTGGTTTGGCGGGCATGATTCAGTTCGTCAACGGGACGGTGACTGCCGAGAAAGTGGAAGGCGTGAGCAGTACAGGCAACATCACGATCAGTGGTCAATCGGTTCCCGGAAAACAATGGTGGGTGAACATTGCGGGGCAGGCCGTTGAACTAAATCAGGAACTCTATCAAGCTTTATCGCCCAACCAAAAGTCGGTTTGGACTCAATTGTCGCCACGTGGGACGTTAGATAATCTGTTGGTGCGGGTCCAAAACTTGGGCTCAGGCGTTCAAGTCTCCGTCGATGCCTATCAACAACCTTCGACCCCGCGTGATCCCAGCAATTTGCGCATCGAACCGTCCTGGTTTCGCTATGCATTGGATCGTTTGAGCGGAAAGTTTCACTACAGCAATGGCGAGATCCAGATTTCGGATGTCCATGGGTGGCACGGCAACGTCCCCATTTCATTTGATGCGGCAGGTCAATCGCATGCTGAATACTGGCAAATGACGGTTCGCGACTTGTTGACGGGGCAAATTCCCATCGACCATGAAATCCTAGATGCCTTACCGACGTCGGTACAAATGGCCGCGAATCGCATGCAGTTGACTGGTTCGGTCGCTGTACAGGGAACTGTTTCGATTTTTCAGCGACTCCGCAAGTCTGCCACCTCCGAAGTTGTTCAAGCAGACGATCCGGGCATTGTTCAAGTGAACTACGAGACACCCGAAGCCGAAGTCTCGTTTCGACCTGGCTTGTCCTGGGACTTGCGCGTGGATGTTGAAAACGCCAAAGCCATGTTGGGTGTGCCGGTCGAACATATTCATGGGCATGTTCAATTGCGGGGCCTTAGCAATCAAGAGACCGCGTATTGCGGTGGACAGATTGATTTGGATTCGGCGATGGTGCAAGGACTGCAAACGACGACCATTCAAGGACCGTATTGGTGCAACGAGCAAAACGTGCTGTTTGGAACGGCGGTCGGAAACTTGCCGACTGAGATCCAAGCTCAGACCTGTGGTTCGATCGCATCCTTGACGGCGAATAGTCTCGGTGGACGCTTGAGTATGGATGGCCAAGTTTGGCTGCAAGAAGATACGCGGTTCCAAATACAATCGACCGCGAGTCAAATTGACTTGGCGCGATTGGCCGCCGAATTCGCGCCCCAGACTCGGGAAATTGTCGGGAATGGAACTGCCTCGGTGATCCTTAGTGGTTCGGCAGTTGGCACTCACACTTTGGACGGACAAGGCATGATTCGGATCAACGATGCCAAGCTGTACGAGATTCCGTTCTTTCTGCAACTGTTGAAAACCCTGCAAGTCAAAACGCCTGATAAGACCGCGTTCGACGAGGGCTCGATTGATTTCAAAATTCAAGGACCGGACATCGAATGTCGACGCATCGAGCTGAAAGGGGATGCCATCACCTTGATTGGTAATGGACGCGCGAATCTATCGCAAGAGTTGGACTTGAATTTTTATACGGTGTTAGGGCGCAACAACTATTATGTTCCACTCGTGAGTGATTTGATTCACGCCGGCAGTCAACAGTTGCTGTGGATCAGTGTGAAAGGAACCGCGGAGAATCCTCAACTGAATCGCGAGACGTTCCGCGCTTTGAATGAAGCCGTCCGACTAATGCTGGAAGAACAGGAGTAAAGGATGACGATTCCTCCAATCAATCCCTTTGCTGGGATGTCGGTCGTCGGTCCCGATGATCGAAAAGCTATTCAACTGGAACGGGAACACGACAAGACTCAAACACAAATCGTTAAGAAGGCCGCCGGCGACGGGGAAGCATCTGCGACGGAGTCGGCCTCGGACCGGGACGCGGATGGGCGCGAGAACTGGGAAAGACGCGGTCCCACACCAAAGGCCAAGGGCGATGCGGAGTCCCCCGTGCCGGAGGCCCCGCGGCACAGTCGCGATCCGTCGGGCCAACGCGGAACCCATTTGGATTTGGATGGTTGAGGGAACGGGCTAACGCGGCAGGCCAATGAAAAGTGTTGCTGGGGCTTGGTGTGCCTTCAAATTGAGACGGTTCTGTCGTCAAAATAGCCACGTTTTCTCGGCAATTGACGGTTATAGGGCCAAAAAACGATTGGCACCGGTCGTGCATCTGAGGAACCGTGTCGAAATCACGGCGGGTGAGCTAGTGTTTCCGTCCAGCAGCTTTGTGGTGTAGCGGCGTTTCTCCGGCAAGGGTTCTCCGAAAAACATTACAATTTGGCAAGCTTGGCATTGTTGCATCGAAGATCGACACTCACTAGCTTTCCCAATCTCCTCTCTTCGTAAGGCCTGTTTATGTGGCGTCTTGTGACGTGTTCTGCAACGGTGTTGTTCTCGATTCTTGTCCCGCTCATGTCGGTTGAGGCACAATGGCCGGGAGGGCGAAGCGGGCTTCCAGCGTCCCCGCGCGAAGTAGGCTCGTTGCCGGTCAGGGACGACGACCAACTCGATACGCTCCAAGCATTACAACAATCCGGCCAAGTTCGCCGCTTGATCGATTCTAGCGAATTGGGTCGGATCGGATTGCGAAATTCAGATGGAACCATAGTGGCTTTGGCTGAAGTGGTCCAAACGATTCGTCAACCGAATCTAGGTTTGTACCAAACGGCCCAACAGATGGTTCACACATTATCTGCCCGGCCCGAATGGATTGAGACGATCGCCGAAACCGACGACGCGTTTGTGATTTCAACTGAGGTTCGCTTGCTGGTAAAAGACCCGCAAGACTTGGCGGCGATTTCGCCGGAGTTTCGCGACTCGCTGTCGGATCGAGCTGAGGGGCACGATCGCTGGGAAGATTTGCCCGCGGAGGAACAGCAGCGGTTGGAAGCTTACTTTAAGCAAAAGTTGGCCTCCACACCTGCGGATCATCCCTTGTCAGCCGCCGGGCAGCAAGGTCCTGCGGCGCTGTTCGCCGCCATTCAAGAAGGCTATGGAGAATTCGCGGTCACGGAGACGGTAGCCTTTGCGAAAGCGGCACTGCCTGTGCAAAACGGACGGATCATGCATCCTTCATTCGAGCAGGGATTCATGAACTTGCGACAGTTGAATCCGCGCGAACGTCAATTGCCAAATGTAACTCCACCACCCGCTCTCAACCCCGAAGTCTTTCAATGGTTGGATGAACAACGTGAATCCGAGTCAGCCCCGGCAAGGCCCGCTCGTCGCGATGTGACCGTTGCCAGCGGCGAAAAAGAATTTCAGCACAATTTTCTCACGGGTTTTTCCATCGGCAGTGGATGGTCGTGGGAACGCAAATGGGAGTCGTGGGCCGGGCACTTTGAGATCAAGTTGGGTGCGGGGTACGAGTTTGGAATTCGTTTTCCGATGTCGATCCATGGCGTTGCAAGTCCAACTTCGATCCGTCGCTACGGCCGCACCGATGACGAGCATTCGCTCTCGACCAGGTTGACGCTCAAGACGTTTGACGCGGGTCCGGCTTACTATCGCATCATGCAAGTGCCCGAGCCCTTGGTTTTCGACGGTCAAGAGTTTGTGATGGGAGCACGTGCCTATTATCGGATCAATCTTCGCGCGTTCGGTCGCAATTGGATCAACGAAGGTAAAGAGTTTGGTTTTGACTTTGGGCGTGACTTGACTCCTCCAACCGCTGGGCAAGACGTCAACTTCCGTTTGGAAATTCCTGCTCGGCTGACCGGAACGCACTTTGATTTCTGGGCTTTGTCTGGTTCAGCTCAGTTTGGTTTGAAGGTAACCATGGCAGGTGAAGCTTCGATTCAAAGTGCCTTGATGATCGATCGGCAGCGCGCGGATCATGGTGCGATGTCGATCAAGTTTGGACCAGCGGGAAAAGCCAACATGGCGTTGATGTTGCCTGCCGTTACTTTGCCCGCCGGGGAAGACAAGAGTCACTATCGCTATGGTCTGCGGTTGAGCGATCCGAAGTTCCAAATCGCCGCGAGCCTTACTCCGTCCGTGCGAGGGCAGTTGCGCAGTCATGTGCCAGGATTTCGCAAGACGTATAGTACGGGATGGTTGGACTTGAATCGTTTCAACGTCGAATTGGGCCGAGCGACACTGCGCACGCACGAAGGAACTCGCGATCATCGTGACATTACGGTCGGAATCAAAGAGTTCGAACGATACAAAACCAGTCCCACACTGCCCGGCACGCCGCGCCCCCAGCCAGATGCGGATTCGGCGATCACGGATTTGGTGCCGCCACCGCGGCGGATTCTGCCGGACAAGTCGCCTTTGCCTTCACCGCCCGCGCTAAAGCCTCCGATCCGCAAGGTACTGCCGGGCTCTTCTCCGTTGCCAAACTTGCGAAAGAATTGACGCGACCGTCGAGAAGAAGAGATACATGGGGCACTGCGGTACCGATGGGGCATTGTCGGTTTGGTCGAAGGAATCCCACCCGTGGGACAGTCCGCGACACTTGAATCGAACCGGCGAGCGGTCCGCGATGTTCGGCGTTTGATAGCGGTTTTGCGGTAGTCCGCGTAGAAAAACAGATGTTTTGGGTTACAATGTACGGTTTGGCAAGGGAAGCTAGCCGAGGTGTTTCCTCTCGGTTGGCATTGCCAAGCGACTTCTCCCAAGTAATTGTACTCGATCATGAGTTTCGAAACCCCACCCACCACTGATTCGGACTTGACGACCCGGCGGCCGGGACAAGCCGTTGGACCGCAAACTGGGGAGACAACGGACGCCAACTTTAGCCAACCGTCTGCCAATACGGGGTCAAACCACACGGGGTCAAACCACACGGGGTCAAACCACACGGGGGCAGGTGCGGACGACAGCGAAATCACCGTCATTTCTAAAAAGCCGCCGCAACAGTTTTGCACGAGTGGTTTTGATTGGCGAAAAGTGGGCGAACTTTTGGTCGGAAAGCAGCTGGGGACCTTCCGGCTGGATTCGTTGTTGGGCGTCGGTGGCATGGGAGCCGTATTTCGGGCGACGGATTTGCAGTTGCATCGTGAAGTCGCCGTCAAGGTTCTCAATAGCTCCGAAAATGATCCCGAGGCGGAGCGGCGATTTCGAGTCGAGGCGCAAAGTGCAGCGAGGTTGGACCACCAACATATTGCCCGTGTGTTTCACGTCGGCCAAGACCAAGGTTGGAACTACATTGTTTTAGAGTTGGTCGAAGGGCAAACCTTGCGTCAGTTGGTCGCTAATCGTGGCCCACTCAGTTTGAAGTTGGCGATTCACTTTTTTCGTCAATTGGCCTCGGCTTTGGATCATGCGCATCAGCGAAACATCATCCATCGCGACATCAAGCCGTCGAACGTGCTGATCACCAACGACCATGTGATCAAGATTGTGGACATGGGTTTGGCCCGCATTCAGCGCTCGGCGGATTCGGTGGACCATGATGCCGAAGAAGGCATGACGTTGGGGACGTTTGATTATCTGGCTCCCGAACAGGCCCGGGATGCGCGGCAAGCCGACCAACAAAGTGACTTGTACTCGTTGGGTTGCACGTTGTTCTACGCTTTGGTGGGTCGGCCACCGTTCGCCGACGGAACGACCATCGAGAAGATCTTGAGTCACTCGAACTCGCCACGCCCGTCGGTGTTGGAAGCGCGGCCGGACTTGCCGCCGTCTGTGGATCGACTCGTGCAAAACTTGATGGCCGCCCGGCGAGAAGATCGAATTGGTACTGCTAAGGAATTGGAGCAGCGACTGCTCGACTTGCGTTGGGAATTGAATCGCAACGCGCGCCCGACGCCAAATCGACCGGCGAACGATCACGCCGCACGCCGAGTGCCGCTGATGTTGGCGGCCATGATGCTCGCACTGTTCATGGTTGCGTTGGCGTGGGACGGTGGTTGGAAGACCGCCGAGATCTCCCTGCCGGAATGGCCAACAGCGACTTCGTTGACGACAACTTCGGAGATGGAGACCGAAGACGCCAACATCAACTTGGTGCCCTTGCCGGGCGATTTGACCGTTCCTTCGAACAAGCAAGGCTTGGAAGTTCGGCCCACTCCGGACAGCTCGGAGAATTCTCGTTCGACCAAATCGATGGGAGATGAACGAAACCTGGACACGGAGCCGGAAGGTCGTCGCTTGCCGCAGACAAAGGAGACCGAATCCGATCTCATCGAGTCGTATGATTTGTCAAACGCCGACCGGGTCCGAAGTGCGTTGGTAACTCCGGCTGAAATGGTTGTTCCAAGGCTGAGCGAACCGCGCGAAAATCCGTTTCGTTCGTTGACTTCCGATTTGGTATTTCCGTTTCTCGGGAGCGAAAACGGTTTGAATTCGCCGCGCCGGGATTGGTGGCTTCTTCCTGGCTCCAACAATCGAGGGCCGACTCCCTTAGAGTTTGGGACGGAGCGTCGAATGGAAGACGCTCGGCCTGCGACCCTACCTCAACTGCCGGCGGAAACCTCAGAGCGAGCGCGCGACTTGATCACCACGATTTCAGTCACGCCCGCCTTGTCTTCTGATCCTTTGCGGAATTCGCCCGCCTCGCGAAACAAAGTAGCTGAAAATGTGGTTCAGGTCGAAAGTTTGCAATTGGCATTCGAGAATCTAAAGCAGTTTCCGAATGCTCGGCGAATAGAGTTGAATTTTTCTGGCGTGCATCGAGTATCGGCACCGTCTTGGGAACTGGGCGGAATCCGTGAAATTCGAGCAGCTGCGAATCAACAACCCGTCCTGATGTTCAACGACATAGAGCGCGCGTCGGCTTCCCGAACAGACTTTCGCCTTCGCGTTGATGGCGGCAATTTGGATATAACTGGTGTTGCATTCCTCTGGGAGACTTGGGCGAACCGCGGTGGTTCCTTGTTCGAGATCCTGGACTCGGCGCGTGTCACCTTTAGTGAGTGTACTTTTCAACAAGTCACCTCGCGTCCACCTAATCGGTCGACGGACGTGTCCGCCAAGTTGCCGACCGAGCCGGAGATGGTTGCCGGAGCTCTGTTGGAAGAGCAGGCGGTTCAATTCGATTGGATTCGCTTGGCCCCCATGCCCCTAACCACCACGAATTCGAAACCGGGTGTGTTGAGTTTTTCGCGGTGCGCCATGCATGGAGCGGCCAATGGCGTCAGCGCGAGTTCCGGTCGTGGGATGTTGGTGCGTTGGACCGATTGTTTGTTCATCACGGCGGGAAGCGCCCTTCACTTCGATAGTCGATCCTTCACATTGGAGAGTTCGAAGTTAGAAATTGAAGCGACTCGGTCCAGCATTTTGGCTTGTCGCGGGATCGTGTCGATCCTCGAAGGGTTGTCTCGTCCAGCGACCGCGGTATCGGTGACCGCACAAGACAGTACTCTTGTGTCGGGTGATCCGGCGGTTGGATTGTTTCATCAACAATCGGTGACCGATGAGGTATCGGCTGCATCAAGTAGTTTCGAAGTTGGGACCGCGAACCAAGATCCACGAGATTTCAGTACAGCATCATCACTATCGTTTGATGGCTTCAGCAATACACTCGTGGCCAGCTCCATTTGGACTCTTGGCGATCATCGTGGTCGCGTCGTTGCGAGTGCCGATGCCAGCCAAATCCGTACGGCGAAATGGTTCCAACAGGAACTAGGGAATGCAGTGACATTGACACCGACGTTGGCAGTCGACTGTTTCAATTTGACCCGAGAGCCAGCAGCGAAAATAACGGAAGCGCGGTGGAGATCGGCGCTGGGCCAGAATAACGGGGAGCATGGCGTTGCCTTTGCGACGTTACCAGCGTTTCCTCCGTTCTTGAATTCGGCGACACAGTGAATCGACGGAAGAACATGCACGATCAGGATGATGAGTATTCGCAAGAAGAGGAATTGGGACTCGAGTTGTTGGGGGCTGAACCGACGGATGACGAAGTTGAAGTCGATTTGGACAGTGTCTTGCCCGCCGATCCGACGACGCCGTTGACCTTGTTTCAACAGGCGGCTCGCAAGGTGCGTTCGTTTCCTAGGACTCCCGGCGTCTATCTTATGAAAGACGATGCGGGAGTGGTAATCTATGTTGGCAAAGCCAAGAGTTTGCGAAGTCGCGCGAGCAGTTATTTTGGCGCTACGGCTCGAACGGAAACTCGAACCGCGCTCTGGATCGATGAGATTGCCGACATTGACTACTTGGAGTGTGAGAGTGAAGTCGACGCGCTCTTGACGGAAGCTCGGTTGATCAAAGACATTCAACCCCGACACAACAAGGACCTCAAGGACGATAAATCGTTTCCATATTTGCAGATTTTTACCCGTGAGGACTTTCCGCGGGTGGAAGTCACTCGGGAACCGTTGCGCAGCGGTGTGAAGTTGTTCGGGCCATTTCCCAGCGCCGGTAGTTTGCGCGGCGCCATTCAAGTTCTGCAAAAAGTTTTCAAGTTTCGCACGTGCACTTTGGACATCGAGGAGGGGGATCAACGCTGGAAGTGGTTTCGACCTTGTTTGTTGGCCAGTATTCAGCAATGCACGGCTCCCTGCAATTTGCGGATTTCTAAAGAAGATTACCGGCGCGACATTCGTCGTTTGATTTTGTTTTTGGAGGGCAACAAGAAACGACTGCTTTCACAGCTCGAAGCAGAAATGAAGGCGGCTGCCAAGGAGCGTCGTTTTGAAGAGGCCGCGAAACTGCGCGACGAGATCGCCATGTTGCAAAGTTTGGATCGGCGTGGTGAATTGGATCTGCACGCCCAGCCGGAAGTTTTCTACATCGATCCCAAAAAGGGACTAGAGGGATTGCGGCGAGTCCTTAAATTGACATCAACGCCCCAAGTCATCGAAGGAGTTGATATTGCGCACTTGGGTGGAAATCAAACGGTCGCTAGTTTGGTTCAGTTTATTGATGGCTTGCCGTTCAAGCCGGGCTATCGTCGATTCAAGATCGCGGGCGTTGCAGGAATCGATGATTTTCGAAGTATCCACGAAGTTGTCTCGCGCCGGTTTCGGAGGTTGGATGATGAAATGTTGTCGCAACCAGATATCTTGTTGATCGACGGTGGGAAAGGGCAGCTCAACGCGGCGGTGAGTGCCTTTCGTTCGCAAGAGATTGAACCACCCATTCTCCTTTCCCTGGCCAAGCAGCAAGAGGAAGTCTACCTTCCTGGTCAATCAGAACCATTGCGATTAAGTCGTCATTCATTCGCCTTGCGTTTGCTACAGTACGTGCGCGACGAAGCCCATCGTTTTGCGCAGCACTACCATCACATATTGCGCGACAAGTCCCAGTTTGGTCAATGAAACGCGAGCACGGGATTACGGGCGTTCGCACACCGCGATAAAGCACTCCGCGAGCTGGTGATTGTCGTCGGTCGTCGGAAGGATACCCCGTGGTTGCCCGCGGTTGAACTCGAAGCTTGTGCCCGAATTTTGGTTCCAAAGTTCGACCACGCGGAAGTGGTTGCTTAACGAGGCAAGGAACTGTTCGCGGTCGTATTCCCGAACGTGATGGGGCGCGATTGCCAACGGCCAAAGGTTGGGCGTGGAGCAAATCAATCGCCCTCCGGGGGCCAAGATTCTGGCAAACTCCGACAACAAAGCTTGATCGTCGGGGACGTGTTCGATGGTCTCGAACGAAACCACGACGTCACAACTCGCGGCTATCAATCCCGTTGCTTCACCCGGGGCCGTTAAGAAAGTGATTCGCGGTCCTCCGTGGCGACTGGCTGCGTACTTTGTCGCTTCCGCACAAATATCTACTCCAAAAACCTGGGCAGCGCCTCCGGTCCGGCTCAGATATTCACTTCCATAGCCTGTGCCGCAGGCGATATCAGCAACCCGTTGCTCCCGACAATACTGCGCGGCAAAAACGTAACGATCCAAGTGAAAGTCGGCCCGACCTTGGTCGAAGATTGGAACGGTCGGATCCATTCGTTCCGAACGATTTTCCATCAACCATTGGATGTCCGGCTGGAATTGCAAGAAGGGTGTTAGCTGTTCCAGTTTCGCGATGCGATCTCGTAGGTCTTGCAACTGTTGACGTTGGTTTTGAATATACTTTAGTTGTTGTTGAACTTGGACCTGCAATTGAACGACCTGTGACAGGGGCGCCCAACCTTCACTTGGCTTCGTGACCGGTATCGACTCGATTCCGCTTGGCTCACTCATGTTCGCATGTGCTCTCGTGCGCAAAGTTTTCTAGTCCCCGTTCCCGCCGTTACTGGGGGCCAAGAAACCATTCCGTTGGTTAACAGTGATAATGGATAGCGCAGGACGGTTGTTGGCGCATTCGGGGTGCATGACCCGCGGAACGCAGCCGCTGTTGGGAGATCGAGGACGGGACACGGAGCGCGCCGGCTACGAATTGAACGGCATTGTGGTTAAACATCCACCCGCGCCGGTATCCAACGCCACGCATTCCTGCACCCGATTATAGCCGAAATCGGTGGCGGCGGCGATTGCATGGGTGACGATCGCCGAACAGCCAGCGACAACGTACTAGTCTTGCATACTGGGCGACGTCGTTGGAAAGGCCGAGTTTGTCGCGGGCAGAGGCGGAACATGGGAGGGGTTTGAGCGATGGTAGCCTAGCCCCATCAACACCTTGAGAATTTCGTCATAAGTGACGTAACGGCGGTGGTTGGCGACTTTGTAGGAATCGATAGCTCGCCCCAATTCGGCGCCGGCGGGTGACAATTCCGAGTAGTTGCTGCCGAATTGACGACGTTCCAGCCCGTCTTGGCTTGAACGCGAACGTTGTCGCCGATTCGAAAATCGATCGGAAGCTTCGAACTCCGACATCTCGGCCATTTCAAGTTCCGCGAGTTCTGTCCAAGGGTCTTGTTCGTTCAACATGACGGTTGCTCGATGGAAAAAATAGGCGACAACAACTCCCTAGCCAAAACGTCCAATAGGCAACGCTAAGACGGAGCGGCGGGATTTCGGGCTGGACAAAACCAAGCCTCCCAAAGATATCTCAAGTGAGAGCGACAGGTTGTTCGAATTCGCCGAGAACGGATTCGAATCAAGTTCGATTGGCCCGAACGTGGCGATGGTTCCGGTTATGCCACCTAAGAACAGCGTCCTCAGCGCGGCGCTTGCCAAGGTAGATCCAGTTGAAACTCGGCACCCGGCTCTGCCTCGCGGAACGTTAGTTTACCGCCGAGAGCCGTTGCCAATTGCAGGCTGATGTTTAGTCCCAAACCGATGGTCTTGTTGGGCGTTTGAGCCGAAATCTGACCGTGATTATAGGCCTGGAACAAACGCCGTTTTTGGGCTGGATTGATTCCGGGGCCAAAATCTCGCACCTTGATCGACAACATCTTTTGATCGCTGAAGACTTCCAGTTGAATCATCGCCTCCTCGGCAGACTTGCCATACTTGCAGGCATTGTCAACCAAATTGAACAAGATTCGTTCTACCGCAGAAGGGTCGGTCAATATCTCGCGTTGCCGAATCTCCCGCGTCGCATCGGAGTAGTCCAACAGCATTTGATTTCGCACGCAATGTTCATCCAACCGCGGAACGATCGCGTCCAACAGCGTGCCGGCCGTGACCACGCGATGATGAGATGTGATGCCACGCCGTTCGAGACGACTGTAAGTCAAAACGTTCTCGACCAAATGCGATAACCGTTCGGCTTCCGACTCGAGCGTTTTGGCATACAGTCGAGTTTTTTCGGGGTCTGGATTCTTGGCCAGTAAGTCCGTGTACAGCCGGAAAGCCGTCAGCGGTGTCCGTAACTCATGAGTGACGGCCGACACGAAGGTTTCACGCCGTCGCGCTTCCCGCAAGACGGTTTGCAACAACATGCCGATCGCCAGCCCAGCGATTGACATGAACACCCACCCCAGTAGCAAGTTAAGCCAGCCACCCTGCAGCGGCATTCCATCTGTCGGCAGAAAAAGTTCCGGCGTGACCACTCGCAGCGGCACCCATCCGACGTACTCCCCACTGAAGACGCCTGGCTGTTGGACCACCGGTTCCAGCCGACTTTCGGGTGGTAAGCCAGTTTGCACGGTCCGGAGCAATTGCGAGGACAGGAGCGACCATTCCAACCAACAGCCCTGCAGGAAATCGCGGCTTTCTTCTTGGTCCTCAATCACCACCCGACGAACGAAAAGTAATTCTTGATTTATCCAAATTGAATAGATTGGACCGATCGAAACCGAAGTCCCACGCGGCAAGGCTGGATTGCGAGAAACAGGCGATGTCGTTTGCGGGTATTTTTCTGGAATCAAATTCGCCAAGCCAAGGTCACCAACCGGAGGCGCCGCGAACGGTCGGCTGGTTTTCGGAGCCTGATCCGGAAACGGATACGTCGCTTCAGATGGACGGCGTGGCCGATTGACCAAAGCATTGACCCGATACATTTCGTCAGGTCGGGTCAGCCAACTGGCCTGCCGACCGGTCAGCGGACTCGGCACATCTTCCCGCCACCTCAACGAATTCAAGAGACTGCGCAGCTTGTCCGGGTCGACCGTCTTGATAGTTCGAGCTTTGATGATGCCACGACCATCGACGTGGAAGTAGGCATTTACGAACCGATTGAACTGCCAATCCCCAGCGGGCAGTTGTTGATAATCCAAGTGCGAGCGCAACGACTCGGAGACGACCAGGCTCACCAGTTCTCGATCGATCGCGCGAGCTGCCACCACGATTTGCTGTTGGTTCGCAATTTCCAAGCGAGCTCGCAAAGCATTCAAAAGCGAAGCACGCTGCGCTCGTTCCATGACCAACGAACTGCGAGTAATCAAGGCCATCGCCAACAAGGCCATCGCCATGAGCAAGCCATAGATCGACCAAACTCGCCAATGCTTCATCAAGTTTCACTATTGGACGTCGGTGTTCGGCACAGCATGTAGCCTTTGCCTCGCACCGTGAGCAGAAACTGCGGGCTCTCGCAGTTATCACCTAATTTCTCGCGCAGTCGGGCGACCAACATGTCGATCGCTCGCGTATTCACACCGGTCGGGTCAATGCCCCAAACTTTCGCCAACAACTCGCCACGAGCCACGGCACGATCACGGTGTCGGTTCAAATAGTACAACAATTGGCTTTCACGTTCCGACAACGACGCCGATGAACCGTCCGGATAGGTTATTTCTCGTCGCGAGAAGTCAATAACACCACCATTGATTGTCACCAATTCGTTATCTGGAGAGCCCCCGCAGCGACGCAAGACTGCTTTGATTCGCGCCAATAGTTCCTTGACGCTGTAAGGCTTCACGACATAATCATCGGCGCCAGATTGCAGACCACGAATTCGCTCGCTTTCGTCACCGCGGGCAGTGGCCAGGATGACAGGAACCTCTGGCTTTACGCCGCGAACGGCTTCCAAGATTTGCAGCCCATCAATGCCGGGCAACATCAGATCCAACAACGCCAAGTCATAGGTTTCTTCCAAGGCGATTCGTTGACCGGAATAACCATCCTCGGCCACAATCACCCGATACCCTTCGGACTTGAGTGTTTCGACTACCCCCAAGCGAATCGCCGGGTCGTCCTCAACCACTAGGATCGTGATGTCATTCATCGTTTTTCAATTTCTGTGTTGAACGATTTTTAGACCTGTTTATTGCACGCTCACTCAACTTTAGCAGGTTGCCCTCTGCGATCAAGCCACTGGCCACCGCGGAACCCCCAAAAGAACCAACCCGCCTCGATCGGCCGACTCTCCCCCCCGGAAGCACCGACTCGATCGCAGCGGGTTGTCAGTAGCCCGTGTTATGAAGGCCGTCCTAGTAGCTAAACTCGGCACCTAGCGTGATACCGTGCAACAATAGTCCGCCATCCCGTTTGACGTAGCTCAGGTCCGAAATCGTGTTCGGAATCTGCTCTTGAGCCAAGGCCACTCCGGCCAACCCCAAGAGCCGGTAGCCGACGCTCAACCGCCAGTTGCACGAGACGTGGTAGTACATCCGAGCATCGAATTCGCCGAAGACCGCCAAATCGTTGTCCTCGTTCATTATCGAGTAGTTACCGAAACCAGGCACTATACCGACAACGCCGTTGCTGTTGGCGATCGTTTGATCGGCTTCCATAAAGTTCGTGCCGATGCCCGCGTTGGCACCTACACCCAGTCGCAACTTGTCGGTAACACAGTATTCACCGGATCCGCCTGCTTGGGCACCTAAGAACGTGTTTCTGGTCAAAATGCTGTAGTTCACCGAATTGAACCCCAAGCCGAAACCAGTTGCCGAATGTGCCGAATACTGCAAGGCGTCGCGGAACCGCAGAACTCGTAAGCCAAAGATTCCTCGATACAACCAATTGTTGTTGGCGCAGACACTGGCGTGGTTCAGCAAATTCCATTCGAAGCTGTGGAATTCGCTGCTGCGTTGAACGGAATGGTAGTCGGCGGTGTTGAACAACCCAGCGGCAGTACCCCACGGCCCAATGTTTACCAAGTTCAAACCGGTCAACTGGGTGATTGGCATGTTGCCGAGCGTGGCCGTGTTCGTTTGCGACAACAGTCCCCAATATCGTCCTTCCCAGCCTTGTCCACAATCGTCTTGCCGTACGATAAAGGCTTCCACACCATGTTGATGTCCCAAGTCCGCGTCGGAAACCAGCAACCTGTCGGTCGGCATCGGATTTTCGTAGCTCAATTCGCGGTAGTCCGAACCATCTCGCCGCATGTACAGCCAACGAGTCCCGACAACGGTATAGACATCGCGCCCACATTTATCGAAGAAGCGAGAGATCCGTGATCCGCCTGAACCCGGACCACGTCCGTTGCGATACCCATCCTCATAGTAACCCTGATCGTAACCGGTCCCGCAGGAACCATCGCCACAATCTTCCGGCCCGTAGTACCCGCCCTCTGCGTAGGCGCCCATTCCCATGCTGCGTCGAGCGCGAAAACGACCTCCGTGCCCTTGGTGTTCATAGCCATAGCCATCGTCGCAACCGGCATCTCCGTATTGCTCGGGCCCGTAACCTGGATCGTAGCTTTGCCCCATGTTGCCGCTGTGACCCATGTTGCCGCTTTGCGGATGATGATGCTCTTGCGGTGTGGGATGGTAATGCGACTCCATGCTCTGGGGCGGAATTGGAGGCATTTGCGTTTGGCCGCCGACGGGACCAGGCGCCGCATCGGTGGATTGTGGACCGTCGTACCCGCGGCTAGTTGGCCGCGAAAATCGGGCTGGTTCAACCACGGTCGAACGAGGACGTTCACCCGAACGGCTCGGAGCATTCCCGGGAATCGCAGGATAATAGGTTGGCCCCCGACCCTGCGCATGTTGCAATTCCGGTTGATTAGGACCGGACTGGTACTGCTGTCTCAGTTGATCTGCGACGGCTCGTGAAGCATCGGCAGCATCCGCAGATCGATTGGCATAGTTGTTGACCGGCCAGCCGCTGCGTTGCTCTTCCAGTTGCAAATCGTCCTGGTAACGAACTGGTCGAACAGGGCGACCGTAGCCCTCGGATTCCTGTTGATAGTTCCGCGACTGGCCTTCGTAACGTGGTTCGACCGGTCGATATTGTTGGGCATAAACCCCAGAAGTTGATAGCAGACACACCAGAGTTGTTAGCCAAGAAAACCGCTTCATTTGAAAGTCCTCGGTCGAAACGCAGCAATCCGTGAAGAAGCATCCAAATTGCTTCCATCGTTACTTTCGGAACTTTGGTTATCCTCGCTACAACCGAAGTGAGCGTAATTGCCGTTACAACTGGATGATTTATAGGTGGTCGCTTGGTACGATCGCGATAGACTACCTAGCCTCTGTAGGGTGTGTATTTTGTTAGACTCGCTGGTGGGGACATGGTGCATTCGCGTCAAGTCGTACAACCGCTCTATTTCGCCTTGGAATCCCAGTTTCCCATCTAGTTTTTCCGGGCTTTTTCTTACCGAGTGTTAGAGTTTGTCGTTTCTAGTCGCACGGTTCCGCCGCCGCCCCCGACTGGATCAGCTCCATGACCGCTCGCCCCGTATGGAACAGAGCGTCGAGCAACCACTTTGGCTCGTAAAGGGAAGCACGGATGACACACCGATTTCGATTCGGAGGCTGCACATGGGCGCTTGTGGCGGTCGTCTGTTCTTTCGTTCAAGTCGGCTGCCAGAACTTTGGCGTGCCACGGATTGATCCCTACGGCGAGAGAATCTTTTTGCCGCCTCCGAATCGAACGCAATTGTCGGGGACCTTTGGTAGTTGTTTGCAAGGCTTGGGCTGTTTCTCGCGCGGGAATAATCCCGCAACCGCGGCGGTCGCTCCAGTGGTCCCTGGGCCTTTCATCGCGCCCGTTGGGCCCGTCATCGGATCAGGGGTCCAAGCACCGCCGATGGTCGGTTCTCAACCCATGCCCACGGTTGCGACACCGCTGACCATGCAGCCGATGGTGGTCGCTCCCATGATACCGCCGGTCACCAAAGCCCCGCCGTGCGAATACGACGGAGTGATTGGCAATTGTTTGGAACTTCGCCAAAAAGCCAAGCAACTTGGGGTCCCAGCAGAAAATCCTTACAAGCTTTGCAACCGCGGCAAACGTGGTGAATTGCTCGTCACTCCCTCGAAGATTGTAGCCCCGGTCGGCAGCGAAGTTGTTGTGCTCGCGGGTATCTGTGGCGCTGATGGATACTTCGTGACCAACCAACCGATCGAATTGACGTTATCTCAAGATAGCGTGGGTCAAATCATTGATTTTCAAGGACGGGCGACGAACAAGTTTCCTCGCATCTTGCCCGCCAAAGCGACCAAGACTTCCGGGGATTACTTGACCTTGAATACTTCGAAAAAAGAGGAGACCATCAAGCGTGGTACTCCGACCAACGTCGATGACATTCACGTTGAGAAAGGTCAAAGTTGGCTGACCGTTTCTTCTGCGTCGCCGGGTACTTCTTACATCACGGCCATGGCACCGAACGCAGACGCTTGGGACAAACGCCTCAAGTCCATGGAGATCCAATGGGTCGATGCCTTGTGGACGCTGCCGACCCCGGCCACGGCCACGGCCGGTGCCAAGTATCCCTTGATCACAAGCATCCGACAAACTCAGGATGGCTTGGGAGTTGGCAATTGGAAAGTCCGCTATGAAATTGCGGGCGGAGCACCGGCGCAGTTCCTGCCTTCCGGCAGTCAATCCGCTGAAGTAATCACCGGACCGAACGGAAATGCCAACGTGGAAATTCAACAGCCCAGCACAGAAATCGGACCAGGGACGACGTTTGTTCGTGTCGATATCATTCGCCCGGCCAACAATGCTGCTGGCTTCGAAGTTATTGAAAGTGGTGTCACAAGTATTCGTTGGGTGGCGCCCGCTTTGACCATTCGAGCGATTGGACCGCGGACCGTCGGCTTGGCGACCCCGTTCAGTTACCGCTTGGAAATCACGAATCCGGGCGATCAAAACGCACGGGAAACCACCGTCACTTTGGACGGCCTGCCGGAGGGGATGTCGTTCGTCAGCAGCAATCCCAAACCGACCCAGTACGGCAATCGCTTGGTTTGGAATCTTGGCGATGTACCACCGGCGTCGAATCCTTCGGTCATTGATATTCAATTCAAATCGAATTCGGCAGTTGGACTCGCGCGCCTGTGTTTTGACGTCGCGAGTGCGGTGGATCAAATCCAAACCCGCGCTTGCGCCGAAACGTTGGTGGTCGCCCCTTGTTTGGGTGTCGTCATTGAAGGCGATCGTCAAGGTCGAGTCGGCGATGTGACGACGTTCAAGATTACCTTTGCGAACCAATGCGAGGAACCACTGCGCAACTTGAAGGCAGTTGCGACCGTCGAAGGTTCCGGTCTCAAGTTTGCCGGTCGAACGGGACCCGTGACCTTCGGGCCATTGGCTACGCCCTTGGGACCCGGCGAAACAAGAACGATCGACTTGACTCTGGAAATTGTCGAACAGGGGACGCACCACTTCCAAGTAAATGTCCAAGCGGAAGGTGGACATACCGCCAGTATTCGGCGCGCGATTACTGCCAACAATGTCAACCAACCGGGTGTTGCCGTGCAGTTGTATGCCGAGCCGTCGGTATTGCTTGGAAGCGAACATCGAGTTGTCGCTCGCGTGACCAATACGGGTAACATTCCATTGACGGGCGTCCGCTTGCGAACAGAAAATTCCGCCTCATTGGAAGCGACCGGGGCTTCGGAGGAGGCGTACGAAGAAAACGGACTTATTATTATCCCACTCGGACGTCTCGAACCGGGATCGAGTCGCGATGTTGCCGTCGGGTACCGCGGCCTGGCCTTGGATGGCAATGCGTTCACTCGCTTTCAAGTTCAGTCGGATCAAGCAGTGGAAGATCTCAAAGAGGTAGCGCTGCGTGTGATTGCCTCCGGTGGCACCGCGTCCGGGACAGGCACGCCAGCTCCGGTTCCAAATCCTGGAGATCGAGTTGGTGTTCCTCCGGCCGGTGGTGACGCGAACGCTCCCGGATTGTTGGTGGTTCAATTGGCGGCCAATGTATCGGCGGCCCGTCGTCAGAGTCCTTTCGATGTCGAAATCGCCGTCACCAATCAACGGTCGACCAGCGATCAAAACATCATTGTACGATTGCAAACGCCGCCGGGATTGACGCTGCAAGGTGTCGTCACGGGAAACCTAGCCGTGCAATCATCGCCGGATGGATTGCTGCACGAATTCACACCGATTCAAGAACTTCGAGCTCGTGATACGGTGCGTTTTACCGTTCGCCTGCTGCCCGTTCAGACCGGAACACCACGTTTGGAAGTCACAGCAGCAAGTGCCGCATCGGCGGTCCCGAGCAGCCAAGTCTTGGACATCGCCGTCACACCGTAAGCGTCATGTCGTTGAAGACGTGGCAGGCACATTCCAGGTGGGCACAATCCAAGTGGGCAGATCCCAGACAGGCACATTCCAGGTGTCGTCCGCCAGTTTTGTAGTCCGTGCACTCCGCGTGCCGAACACCAAAGATCAACCAGGGCTTTCGTAATATGGAACGATTTAGACGACACATTGCCAAATGCTTGGTGGCCGGTGTCGTTGCGTTGCTGCCCATCGGCGGTCTGTTGCTGACCGTGTACTATTTCGAGAACCAAGTGGCTGGTGTTTGGCTAAAGAATCAAGGCTTCTATTTCTTCGGCCTTGGGCTTCTACTCGCCACAATCTCGCTGTATTTGATCGGCTTGATCGTCTCTTCGCTGTTGGGGAGATGGCTTTTTTATCAGGCGGACCGTTTATTGGATCGCATGCCTGTTTTAGGGAACCTGTATCAAACTCTGAAACAATTGATCGGGTACGGCGAGGGACCCCAGGGCATGTTCAAGCGGGTCGTCTGGGTTTCCCGCGATGATGCCAAGCAGTTCGAGCTAGGGCTGGTCACGATGGAAGCCAGCCCGGCGAGCCAAGATCGACTTGCGGTGTTTGTTCCTTCCGGACCTTCGCCGACCACGGGGCGATTGTTATATTTGGAGCGAGACCGATTGATTGAGACCAACTTGACGGTCAACGAAGCCTTGCAGATCTTGGTGTCGTTAGGGAGCCTGGTGTTGGACAAACCGCTGATGCTCCCCAGCAAGCAAACCTGTTAGCGCGCCAAGCTCACTTACAACCACACCCAAAGTTTTCCGTCCATGAAATCTGGAAACTTGCGCTCGATGTAGCTCATCGCCTCGTGATCGTTGTAACGAGTGCTCAAGTGGCCCACGATAATTGCTTGATTTTTGAAACGGTCCTTTCGCGCGACGTAATCGTCGAGATGCATATGGCCATGTTTGTGAGTCAGATGACTTTGGTGATCAGGTGACACAAAAGTCATCTCTGAAATCAAAATCTCGGTTTCGAAAAAGACCGGATTATTGTCCAGCCCCCACGGCGTGGTGTCGCCGGTATAACCAATCTTCGGTACCCGGATTTCTGCCGACACTTCAGTTCCTGCCAGTCGAATATCACGAATCTGCTCGCCACTCAGATGAGCAAACTCGGGTTTCAGTTTTTTGCGTCGTTCCCAAACAACATACCCTACGCTGGGGATCGTATGTTTTGTCTTGTGTACGGTGACGACGATCTCGCGGCTCAGTTCCACTTCATCGCCATCGACAACGCCGATCAGCTGGCAAGGCAACCGTCCACGGTCCAGCGGCACGAAGGCACGCAACATATGGTGGACGGCAGCGACTGCCACCTCGGGAAGGTAGATGGTGGGCGGCTCCATTTTCATCATACGACGACGGGCAATGTAGACCGGGAGCGCGGCGACATGATCCAAATGGGTGTGCGAGATGAACCAATTCGGCACACCCATGAAGTCCCAGGGATGTGCCCCCAGGTCGAAGCCCAAATGCAGTTGATCGACTCGCCAATAAGATTGAACGGCGGCACGAGAATAACCTTCCAGGACCAAGTCCCCAAAGGTTTGACTAATCACAGGCGCGTTATCCATGAATGCTACTGACTTCCCAATTGACGATCGACCTGATTCAAAGCATCTAACATTTGCGTCCAACGCTGTTCGAGACTGCCGGTCAATCCGATGCTGATCCGAATCAAACCTGGGGAAATCCCGGCCGCCTTCTGCTCCGCTTCTGTCAATTCACTGGACGTCGAGCTACCGGAACAGCTCATTAGGGTCTCAAAATATCCCAAACTAACGGCCATGAATCCGAACGAATGTTGGTTTTGTAGAATCTCCATCAATCGATTCGCACGTTCCACACTACCAAGATCCAGAGTAAACAAGCCGCCGAATCCGAAGCCATCGTTCATTTGCCGCGTGAGCAATTCATGATGGGGGTGCGACCCAAGTCCTGGGTAACAGACCTTCGCACCGCGATCCGCTAGACGCTGGGCAAACGCCAAGGCTCGCGCGCTGTGTTCGCGCATTCGCAATCCAAGGTGTGGCAAACGCAGTGTTAACTCGTGGGCAATTTTAGGATCCATGGTCGGTCCCAACAACATCAACGCCCCCACGTGCAAGTCCATTAGTGAATAGACAAACGCCTCCGACCCACAGACCGCACCCGCGATGACGTCCGAGGCCCCACTGATGTACTTGGTTACGCTATGAATGACCACGTCCGCTCCCAAGCGCACGGGCGATAGAATCATCGGGGCAAACGTGTTGTCAACGATCAAAGCGGCACCATGCCGATGAGCGATCTCCGCTAGCGCTGGGATGTCAGCAACTTCTAAGGTGGGATTTGCGATCGACTCGATGTACAAAACTTTGGCCTTGGTTGCTTGCAACGCGGCCTCGACTTCCTCTGGCTTTCCGAGATCCACAAATGTCGTGGTGACTCCGGTCTTTAGCGGGAAAAATTCCTTGAGCAGCGCAAAGGTCCCACCATAAATCGTCTTGGAAGCGACGATTTGGTCACCGGAATTGCAAAACTGCATCAGAACCGCAGAAATGGCACCCAAGCCCGAGGCCGTGGCGTATCCAGCTTCGGTTCCCTCCATGGCCGCCAACATTCGTCCGAAAGTGTAGACGGTGGGATTGAAGTTCCGCCCGTACAGATAGCAGCCGCCGGTGGCATTCCGAGCTTGCATCGAAAACGGTCCGCGTTCGCCCCGAAAAATCTTCGGCATTTCGTCAGCGGCCATGACGGTGAAGGTCGTGCTGGCTTCAATCGATAGATTCACGCCACCGTGTTCGCCAAATTCATGCCGGGAATCCGCCAACGCGGCCACGGGATCAAATTTCTTCGACACAAGCTCTCCTTTTATTGTTGGGCGGTTGGCCCCCATCCGCCATTGCTGCGGCCATTGTGGGGAATCGTCTCACCTACCAAAAGGGGGCTGTGGTCCACTGTCACGTGTTGCAGGCAGCGCGGACCATTCTCCCGGGTCTCGATCCAATCGGTTTATTCCGTTAGATTGAGCCCTCGATTTGCGGGGAGGGTGGATTGTCGTGGATCGCTCCGCGATCCAGTTTGGCCATCGTCGTGGATCGCTCCGCGGTCCGGTTTGGCCATCGTCGTGGATCGCTCCGCGGTCCGGTTTGGCCATTGTCGTGGATCGCTCCGCGATCCAGTATTGCCATTGTCGTGGATCGCTCCGCGGTCCAGTATTGCCATTGTCGTGGATCGCTCCGCGATCCAATTTTGGTTAGGAAAAAACAATGAGTGACCATCCGGTCGGCCCACCGAAGTTCTTGGTGATTTCAAGCAGCCTGCATCCCACCAGCAGATCACGATTGATGGCGAAGGTTGCGTTGGAGCAGATGCGCGGCATTGTGGCCGGTGCGACGGGAGCAGATGCGGGGTCGTGGGTCGAGTGGGTTGATTTGGCGGATGTTTCCTTACCGATCTGTGATGGACACTCGGCTTACCGCGATCCCGCTGTTGGGTTTTTGTCGGGTTTGATTACGGGCGCTCGAGGCATCTTGATTGCCAGTCCTATCTACAACTACGACGTCAATGCCAACTTGAAAAACTTGATTGAATTGACTGGGCGGGCTTGGCAGGACAAAGTGGTGGGATTGATGTGTGCTGCGGGTGGCGCGGGTTCATACATGAGCCTGATGCCGTTTGCGAACAGTTTGATGCTGGATTTTCGTTGCCTGATTCTCCCACGATTTGTGTACGCGACGGGCGGTGCCTTTACGCATGACTCCGTGGAAGACCCTGAAATTCTGCACCGGATCGAAGCCTTGGTTGATCAATTGGTCACGGTAACCAACGCGCTCGCAAAAGCTTGAGGACCCCTGCGGCAGTCTCTGGGCCAATATCTGGACGGTCCCAAACCTTGGGAGTTATCATAGCGACTTAGACGAATCGCCAGAATGCGTAGCGATAGCAGCGAAGCGAATGTAAAACTCGATGAGCAGCAGGTTTTATGGAAACGATTATCGGAATCGACTTGGGCACCACAAATTCTCTTTGTTCTGTGTTTCAAGATGGCAAACCCGTTCTGATTCCGAATCCACATGGTTCAATGCTGACGCCTTCGGTAGTTGCTATTTTGGATGACGGTCGCGTCGTGGTTGGGCAAGCGGCTCGCGAATTGCAGGTGACTCGACCCGAGGCGGCGGTGGCTTGTTTCAAACGTTGGATGGGAACCGATCACAAAGTTTCCTTGCAGGGCAAGTCGTTTACCCCGGTCGAGCTTTCGAGTTTTGTGTTGAAGGCGTTGAAGGAAGATGCCGAGGCGTTTTTGAAAAAGCCGATCGAGGCCGCCGTGATTACGGTCCCGGCTTACTTTAATGACCATCAACGCAAAGCCACAAAGCAAGCCGGTGAGATGGCGGGCTTGAAGGTGCGGCGCATCATCAACGAGCCCACGGCTGCCGCCTTGACGTACGGTTTCCACGATCGCAATGCTGAGAAAATGATTCTGGTGGTCGATCTTGGTGGTGGGACCTTCGATGTGACATTAATGGAAATCTTTGAAGGGACCCTGGAAATCGTCTCGACGGCCGGCGAAAGCATGTTGGGAGGCGAGGACTTTACGGATCGAATCGTGGCGACCGTCTTGAAGAAAGAAGGGCTTGCCTTGGAAGTGGCGGAAGTACGTTCTCCGCTTCGCGTCTCCAGACTGCGACAAGAATGCGAGCTGGCGAAGCGGGGACTCGCGACCGAATCGACGGTGCGAATTCGACTCCCCGACGATCACGGAACGTATGATGAATCCAGAGCGGTGAAATTGGATCGAGCGGCATTTGCCAAAATTGTCGAGCCGTTGATGGAGCGGATCAAACGTCCGATCACGCGCGCTATGCAAGATGGCCAACGGGAAGCCAAGGAGATCGACGAAGTCATATTGGTCGGCGGGGCGACCCGCATGTCCGTAATGCAAGAATGTGTCCAGCAAATATTCGGCAAGCAGGGGTTGATCAAATACAATCCCGACGAAGTTGTAGCGTTAGGGGCCGCCGTCCAAGCGGCTTTGATCCTGGATCACGCCGACGTCCGCGAAATGGTCATGACGGATGTTTGTCCGTTTACCTTAGGGATTTCCATTGCGAAGGAATTTGGGACCCGGATCGAATCTGGATATTTCAATCCGATAATTCATAGAAACACAACCATCCCTGTTTCCCGCGAAGAAGTTGTCTGCACGTTAATCGACAATCAACCTGAGATTATCGTCAAAGTCTATCAAGGCGAAGCCCGAAAGGTTGTCGACAACGTTTTTCTGGGCGAACTTCAAGTAAAGGATATTCCCCGGCAACCCGCAGGAGCGGAGATCATGATTCGATTCACTTATGATTTGAACGGGCTGCTGGAAGTTGAAGCGTACGTACCCAGTAGCAATCGCAAGTTCAGTACGGTTTTGACAAACCATGCCGCGACGCTCTCGAAGTTCGAATTGGAGCAAGCGATTCGCAACTTGCAGCGTCTCAAGTTCTATCCCCGGGATGACCTGGAGAACCAACGCTTGCTGCGATACGCCGAACGAATGGTTGGCGAAGTTAATCGATTTCAGCGAGAACAACTAGAATATGCGGTTGATCGCTTCTTGAACGCCATGGTTGATTCAGAGCGGGAGAGTTTTGCGAGTGCCCGTCAAGATTTGTTGATTACTTTAGAGCAGTTGGGCATCTCCTACGATGGTCAATCGGAGGACGAGAAACCGTGAGTCAAGCTGCCGGGCCTGCGTTGAAGTATGTTTATCGTTGTTTGCAGTTGAATCCTGCCAAGCAATCGCAAGAAATCTTGGATCAGCGAGCTGCCGGGTTGGGGTTGCCGACGCGGCTTCAAGAGGGAGGTGCGGATGCGGAAAAGAAGCGACGAACCCAGCGACAAAAAATTCAACAGGAGTTGGATTCGATCCGGAGTGTTTTTTGGACCGCTCACAGTGCCCATCTGCATGCTCAGTTAGGTCGCTTGGATGTCAGTGACTTCCCGGAATTGCAGAAGGGAGTGCAACGCATGCTACATCTTGTTGGGATTCGCGAACAAGTGAACGGCATGGTTGGGATGCCGAGCGCTAATTCCAATTTAGTTAATACGGTCAAACGCATCATGATGTTGCCACCCATTGAAGCGGGTCGTGTAAAAGACGAATTTTTGTTCGCATTGCCATTTCATGCGGAGCTGTCATCGGTCAAGGCCACGGTTCGGATGTTGATCTCGCGTTTCCCGCAGGTTTATCAAGTGGAACGAGCTTGGTTTGATCAAATTTTGGCTACGAAGTCTGGACGACAATATGTGGCTCGAGCTTACGGAGAATCGTCCAGTGGCGGTTCACTTGGGCAAGAGATGAATTACTCGATTTTCGCCATCATCTTCGTGTTGATGATGTTGGCACGCATCATGCATTCTCTAACTCGGTAACGGTTCGATTTTATGAGCACCGCGGACTGGAACAAGTTACCGCACGATCCCCTTGGATTTTTCGGACTGGCGGAGGGTTTTGACCGCAAGGATCTGAAACGCAGCTACGGTCAATTGATCAAACAATACAAGCCGGAAACCGCTCCGGAAGAGTTTCAGCGAATTCGTGCCGCGTTCGAGTACTTAGAAGGAATTTTGCGTTATGGCAAACAAGACGCTCAGCTTATGGGCGGGATGTCTTATCAATGGAGCTCCCAATCTGCTCTCACCCAGCCCGGTCGCGACGGTGACCAGCCGCGACGTTCCGACGGTTCGTCGCCCCCGCCCGCTTCATCAATACCTTTGCATGAACGATTGAAGTCGGAGTCGCCGGGGACATTGTATCGACAACTCCAGCAAGTCGAGAACAAATCGCCGTTCGATTATTACGCTCTCGCATTATTGTCGGACTTGGTGAAGCCTAACGAAAACTTGTTTTATCGTTGGTTGCTCGAGGGTTTGAGGGCTCATGCCAACGACTCGGGTTTGATGTCTCTTTTCTATGAAGCACTCCGAACGGAACTGCCCGTCGAGCTGATTCCGGGCTTGTTGTTATCCACGTCTAAAATTGTCCAGACCGATGCCTTCTATTTTCTAACCGAGAGTGCTTGGCATCGATTGTTGATTCACTCACCTTTTAGCCAATTCCGACGGACCTTGGAGCAATGCGAGAAGAACATCAACTCCTTTCGGTTGACGGGAAGGTTGGCTTTCTACTTGCAAATCATGCCGCGGGCCATTTGGAAGGCGGATCCGGATTGGGTCGATCAGGTGTTTGATTGGATTGCCACCAGTGGTGTGCAGATCCCCAAGCAGTTTGAAGGCGATTTGGATTTCTTGGAGAAGCTTCGCGACTACCATTCTCGCTTGCCGACGGTGCTAAGCAATGCGCACCCGATGCTCGAACACATTATCAAGTGTGTGGAGCAGTATTTTGTCGGCCAAGGGCTCAAACGTGATCAGATCGTATTGCAGAATAACTTGGATTTCGCCGAAGCTCCTTTGGATCTGTTAGCAGCCTTTCCGTTCTCGGAAAATGAAGCGGTTCAGCAAGGCTTTTGGCAAACATGGTTGTTGTGGGAAAGTATCAGCGCCGACGTCGCCGAACGGTACGGCGTGCTCGAAGGTCGAGTCAGTCCGCAACAATTGCTGCCCGTCATTCATGCCGTGCTGCGCGAACAGAGCGCGACGTGGATCCCGCCGGCTGGATTGCGGTATGGATATCGCTATAGCGACTACGTGATGTATCCGTTGTTCTTCTTGTTGCCTTGGCTGATGTTGGGTGGCCTACTTCCGATGGTCTATGCCGTTTGTTCGGTAATGTTGTTGCTGTCTGTGGGTTCGTTATTGGGTTACCATTTCTGGATCAAGCCAAAATATGTGGATAAGTTCTGGCAGGGCCGGCTGAAACAGTTTGTGACAGAGTCCTATTACGGTCAGTGGCGGCAAAGATTTGTGCAAGTCCTCGAAGCGAATCCTGTGACAATGAAGGAATTGGTTGTTGCGACAAGGGCGATTGTGTCGCAATATGATGAATTTCGGCATGGGCAGATCTTGGATTCGTTCCTGTCTGACGACATCGGATTGGCTTTTTTTGCGACCGCTGTTCGTTTTCGGCGATAACGTGTCGGAACGGATACGGCGAATGGGATGTGTACGACGGGAGTTGTGCCGGTACAATGGGAGGGCAAATTGCGGCCGTTCGAGCGGCGGCAACAAACTTACCTGTAACATCGAAGGAATAATCATGAAAATTCGTCGTTGGCTTTCTTGGTCCAAGCTAGTTCGGATTGGAGGAGCAGGAATTTCAATTGGATTGATTGCTGCTGCGGCTTTCGCGTCGCCTTCAGACGATTGGACGCAGTGGCGGGGTCCGAACCGCGAAGGCCGCTCGTCGGAAACCGGACTGATGAAGGAATGGCCGAGCGAGGGGCCGAAACAATCGTGGACCAACACGGAAACCGGCCTTGGTTACGGTGGAATTTCTGTTTCCCAAGGAACATTGTTTACCGTGGGGGCCTTCGACGCGGACGAATTCCTGTTAGCAATAGATGCCAAGACCGGCAAAGAGAAGTGGCGGTCTCTGCTCGGCCCTCTCTTTGTGAACAATTGGGGTGACGGTCCTCGGAGCACACCAACCGTCGACGACGGGCATGTCTATGCGATGAGTGCGCAAGGTCACTTGGTTTGTTGCGATCAGGCCACTGGCAAAGAGATCTGGAAGATCGAAATGTCCAATTTTGGTGGATCCGTTCCATCTTGGGGCTATTCGGAAAGTCCACTGGTGGATGGCGATCGAGTCGTCGTGACTCCGGGAGGCAGCCAAGGCGCGATCATTGCGGTCAACAAGAAGACAGGCGAACTATTGTGGCAGTCGGACAGTTGCCAAGGCACTGCCCATTATTCATCAATCATCGTGGCGGAGCCAAACGGGCAGAAACAATATGTTCAACTGCTGATGGAGCGTTTGGTTGGCTTGGATCCGAAAACTGGAAAACAACTATGGTCGGTCGATTGGCCAGGTCGGGTCGCAGTCATTCCGACTCCGATTGCCCAAGGAAATCGCGTTTATGTGACGAGCGGCTACGGGGTCGGTTGCATGTTGGTAGAAATTGCAGAAGACAATACGGTAACTGAGGTCTATCGCAACAAAGTCATGAAAAATCATCATGGCGGGGTCATCTTGGTTGGCAAGCAATTGTTCGGCTATTCGGATGGGCCTGGTTGGACCTGCCAAGATTTCGAAAGTGGCGAATCGGTTTGGGAAGAACCATCCGCATTGGGCAAGGGCTGCGTGACCTATGCCGGTGGACGTTTGATCATGCAGTCGGAAGACAAGGGCGACGTCGTGTTGGTCGAACCGTCTGACGCGGGTTGGCGCGAGCGAGGTCGGTTTACGCTTTCGCCTCAATCGGAACAGCGGAAAAAAGACGGTAGGATTTGGACGCATCCTGTCGTCGTCGATGGCAAGTTGTACTTGAAGGACCAAGAAATCTTGTACTGCTACGACATTAAAGAGTAATTGCCTTTGGGCAGTTAAATGCACATCGCGACAGCCGTCTTTTCAAGAAGACGGCTGTTTTTGTTTTCCGACCTTGTCATTCGGTTGTGTGAATTAGCGAATCCGTGGCGCAGCCTAACGAGTGGCCAGTCGCCAGAGGATCGGGGACGCACCGTGGGCCGCGAGTCCCCGCGCGACGTCCCTTGTCCCGAGTCTCGTTCTGGGTTTGCAGTCGGCGTGACTCGCTTTGCGTCGTGGAGACGTCGTTTTATCGCCAAACCGCACCTCGACGACATGGGGGTGGGCCCTTAGATCGGCTCAGCTTGAGCGATGACCGCTAGATGGCCACTCGAGATTGGGCGGAGCCCGCGGCACTTCAGAATTGGCAAGCGTAAGCGATGGCGCTCTTGGGCGCGCCCGTTTGCTGCCGCATTCATTATCGGCGACGTTTCGTCCGGCGTTTGGCGGGTGATTCTGGTTCGAGCAAGACCAAGTCCAATTGTCGTCGGATCAAATCGACCCGGTGCACGCGAACGAAGACTTGATCGCCCAAGCGATATTGATGACGCGACATACGGCCCATCAACAATCTAGCCTTGTCATCAAAGTAGTAGTTGTCGTCTGGTAGGTTGTCGATCGAAACGAACCCCTCCGCAGGAATCTCCACGCCTTGTACAAACATGCCGAACGATTCGACTCCGGTGATGATGCCGTGCATTTCATGACCAACTTTGTCACTAAAATAGGTCAATAATTTCAGTTTCACCAATTCACGCTCGGCCTGCTCGGCATTCTGTTCCCGATCGCTGCAATGTTCTCCGATAACCGCCAGCAATTGCAATTGATCATTCGGGCGTTTGCCATCAATGATATCCCCCAACATGCGATGAATCACCAAGTCGGGATAGCGTCGAATGGGCGAAGTGAAGTGGCAGTAATGCTCGAAGTTCAGTGCATAATGACCAACTTCTTTTGGACCATAGATGGCTTTTTGCATCGTACGCAACACGGCATAGTGGACCGCATGCCGCAAGGGACTGTCGGCAGTTTCGCCTAAAACACGTTTGATTTCGAAGCGATTTTGCAAGCTATCCGTGTGAACGCCCAACGCATCGACAAACTGGGTCAACTCCGACAAACGTCGTTCGTTCGGCGGTGCATGAATCCGCCGCAAAACGTGGTAGCCAAGGTCGGCGAGTTTGGTCGCCACGGCCACATTAGCCAACAGCATGAACTCTTCGATCATCTGGTGGCTTTCGGTATTCTGGGTCGTCTTGGCACCAACGACTTGCCCAGTTCGATCCAACTCTAATTTGACTTCAGGCAACACCATTTCCAGCGAACCGTTTTCCATGCGCCGTCCGCGGAGTAGCATGGCCAGTTCATGCATGTTTCCGAGTAATTGGTGAACTTCAGGAGTCAATTGCTTGAGCCAAGCCTCGCGATTGGCCAAGAATTCGTCGACCTCTTCATAGGTAAAGCGACGAACACTTTTGATTCCGCTGCGATAAAAATCGGTCGCGACGACTTGACCGGTCGCGGTCAATTCGATTTCTGCCGTCATCGCAAATCGCAACTGATCAGGTTGTAAGGACGCTAGATGATTGGAAATGATCTCAGGCAACATCGGGACGACTTTGTCCGGCAAGTACGTGCTGGTGCCGCGTCGATACGCTTCCGCATCCAATCGGGTTCCCAAACGCACAAAATGCGAGACATCCGCGATGTGGACGCCTAATCGCCAATGACCATTTTCAATTCGTTGCAACGAAATCGCGTCGTCGAAGTCACGGGCGTCAATCGGATCGATGGTGATGATGGTCTCGGAGGACAAATCACGACGAGGCGGTTGCACTTCCGGGACGAATGCTGCCGCTTGATCGCGAGATTCTTGTATAACGTCTTCTGGGAATTGCTCAGGAAGATCAAACTGACGCATGATCATCAGGGTATCCAGATTCGGTTGACCAAATTGCCCCAAGACTTCCACAATGACAGCTTGGCCATAATCGTGTTGGCTCGGGAAGCGGATCATTTCGATGACGACTTTATCCTGCGGTTGAACCGCTTTTGCCGTTGCATCGCCGACTAGGACCGGTTGCGGAAACTGCCCGCCATCAACGGTCACACAGCCGGCTCCTTGATTGACCCAGTAAGTTCCAACGAAACGATTCGAACGGCGGCGTAGAATTTCCAGGACCGCTCCCGACAATTCGGTGATTGGACCGCGTCGTTGGCGGGAGTATTCGATCAACACAATATCCCCGGTGGCGGCATCCATCGAGAGCGGCGCCCGGATGAATACCTTTTCGTCTACGACATTCGACTGAAACGCCGCCGAAACTGGTTGACCGTCGATGGCCTCTAACGTCGTTGGAGTCACACTACCGTGTCCGCTGGGATGGCGACGGAAACGGCCAACCAATTGCTTCAACTTGCCAGCGCCCGCTTTCCGGTCAGACTTGTTCTTTTTCCCGGGCTTGGGTTCGCGCTTCTCTTTCTCGGCCGTGCGTCGTTGCGAGCGATCCGCATGGTCACTCCAGATACCGGTTTGTACGTTGGCCGGTAGAAACCACCTTGAATCGCCATTGGAACTTGGATTCGGCGTTGTGTCTCCCGGTTGGTGACGATCGGTCCGATCGACATTTTTGGTTTTCGGTGTGGTTGGTGGTGGACTGTTGTCGAGAACTTGATGTCCCGAGCCCCACCGCAAGCGTTTCTCACGGATTAGCTTTTTGAGGGCCTTCTTAAACAGCCGAAAGTGATCCTCGTGGACTTCCAGCTTCTTCGCGATGACGGCCGGTTTGACTGGTCGATAATTGGGGCGACAGACATGGTCTAGGATTCGCTGTTCGAAGTTTTCCGAATCAGCAGGTTTTTCGTTCATTCTTTATATTCGTGGAAGCAATGTTTGGAAAATGGTGAAGGGGTTACTTTTCGATCCCACCTTTAAATATCTTGCGATTGAGTGAAGGTTGGTACGTGGTCCATGAACTTTGCGTGTTCAAGTCCTCCTCGATCAACTGCTTGAAGCCGTGTAGCTTGGCGTCTAAGTTGTCGAGCAAATGCAAAGCCATGGCTTCGGGAGTCATCGGCAATCGAGGGCTGCCGAATTCGTACTCCCCGTGGTGGCTGGCGATCATGTGTTTGATCCGCAGTTGAGTTTCGGTTGGAACCGGCTTGCCCAATCGGCGTTCGGCCTCCCGCAACTTTTGGGTCAATGTTTCCAAGATCATCAACACATGCCCCAATAGTTGCCCCGCGTCGGAGTATCCTAACTCGCCGTCGTAGGTTAGCTCATCGATCTTGCCCAAGTCGTGCAAGAACGCCCCAATCAGCAATAAATCCGAATCGATCGACGGATAAAACGGTACAACCGCTTGGCAAACCCGCATCAAGTTGACCACATGCTCGATGAGTCCCCCGTGGTAGGCATGGTGATTCTTGATCCCTGCCGGCGCCATCGCGAATTTGTTCATCAGGGTTTCATCCGCTAGAAAACAGTCGGCCACCGCTTTGATTGCGGGGTCGCGAATGGACGCCAACATGATCGTCAATTCCTGTCGCAGCTTCGCGACATCGGTCTTGGGTTCGACGGCAAAATCTCGCATGTCCAGCTGCTTGTCGTCGATTACCTCCATCGATTTGATAATCAGTTGCACCATGCCATTGTAAATTTGGCTGGCGCCGACAACGTGCACGTAACCGCTGACCGGCAAGGACTGATATTGGTGTTCGTTGGCATTCCACATCATGCCGGTTACCCAGCCGGTGCGGTCGCTCAAACGGACTTGAAGATAGAGGTTTCCTTGGCGGTTGGGCCGGAGTTGTTTGTCGATCAGCTGGTAAACTTCGCTGATTTGAGTTCCTTCCCCCAATTGATTGATCGCTTGACGTTTCATTTTTCTGGACATTCTACGAATCGCAAATTGGGATCTCGCAGTCGATCCCGGGGTGTTGGAAGCAAGACGAAAGGCGTTGGCGTCTGGTCGATTATCGCATATCGGCTGGGCACAAGCGATGACCCGTCTTGGGGCGACAACCGGTCCAGGGGGCTCAAATGGACGTGATGCCGGGCTCCCTTATCCCTCAAATGGGCATTTTCCGGTCGCCACTTCCAAGCGAAATCCAAGTGCTTGAGGTTGGAAAGCACGGAAATCGACCTTGATCGGCGAGATTTTTCGCGGTGCCCGCCACCGTTGAGTCGTTGCGTGCGATTACGCTCGTTGCGCGCCATCGCTCGGTGTGCAACCTGCGGATCTTCGTCCTGTATTCCCGTTGTTTGGGTGCGGGACCCAGTCGTGAAACCGTGCCAGGCCGCCATTCAATCGGCATAAAGCCGCAAACGCACACGTGCGACACTTGGACACAGTCGTTGGCATTGGGTTTGCTTCACAGGACGCCCAACCTCCGTTGGGGGTTCGGGGCAGTTTGTTTTGTGCTGAATATTTCGAGTAGTGAGGAGTCGATTCGGATGGCGGAAAAATCCGATTCAGGTAACGTGGTCATGGATACCTTTTCGTACGATGACGCCATCGTCCGAAAGTTTGCTTTGGCCACGATGATCTGGGGTGTTGTGGGAACGTTGGCAGGGGTGATCGTCGCCCTGTTATTGGTCTTGCCGGAGGCGGCGCTCGGCCTTGAATTCTTGTCTTTCGCCCGCTTGCGACCGTTGCATACGAACGCGGCGATTTTCGCGTTCGCCGGTAATGCCATTTTTGCCGCGGTTTATTACTCGACCCAGCGTTTATGCAAGGCTCGAATGTGGAGCGATACGCTCAGCAACCTTCACTTCTGGGGTTGGCAAGCGATTATCGTTTCAGCCGCATTGACTTTGCCTCTAGGTATCACGCAAGGCAAAGAGTATGCCGAGTTGGAATGGCCCATCGATATTGCGATCGCAGTGATTTGGCTGTTCGTGTTCGGCGGCAACTTCTTGATGACCTTGATCAATCGCCGTGAACGGCACATGTACGTCGCGCTGTGGTTTTACATAGCAACCATCATCACCGTTGCGGTATTGCACGTGTTTAACAACTTGGTGGTTCCGGTCGGTCTGTTCAAGAGTTATCCGATTTATGCTGGTGTGCAAGATGCGTTCATGCAATGGTGGTACGGGCACAATGCGGTAGCGTTTTTCTTAACGACACCGTTTCTGGGCTTGATGTACTATTTCTTACCGAAGGCAGCCGAGCGGCCGGTTTTCTCCTACAAACTGAGTATCATTCACTTCTGGTCGTTGGTGTTCATCTACATTTGGGCGGGTCCGCATCATTTGCACTACACGGCGGTGACGACTTGGGTTTCGTCTCTGGGTATGATCTTTTCGTTAATGTTATGGATGCCATCGTGGGGCGGAATGATCAATGGTCTGTTGACTCTGCGTGGGGCTTGGCATCGTGTGGCTGTTGATCCGGTCCTGAAGTTCTTTGTGGTGGGCATCACGTTCTATGGTATGTCGACCTTTGAAGGTCCTATGTTGTCCATCAAGAGCGTCAATGCTTTGTCGCACTATACCGATTGGACCATTGCACACGTCCATGCCGGAGCCTTGGGTTGGAACGGATTCATGACCTTTGGCATGTTGTACTGGCTGTTGCCTCGTATATTCCAAACCAAGCTTTGGTCCGTGAAGTTAGCAACTTGGCACTTTTGGATCGGAACCATCGCGATCGTGTTGTACATCGTTCCAATCTACGTTTGCGGCCTGATGCAAGGCTTGATGTGGCGTGAATTTGATGCGGCTGGTAACTTGGCTAATGCCGACTTCATGGAATCGGTTCGTGTCTCGGTCCCGATGTGGTGGGTGCGGTTGGGTGCGGGTGTGTTGTATGTTGCTGGCGTCTTATTGATGGGCGTCAACTACTACATGACATGGACCACTAGACCAGCGGTTTATACGGTCCCAGTTTACAAAGCGCCGCGACTTTCCGCCTCGTATGACGACGGGCCAGAGCCCGAGCCGACGATCAAGCAAGGGGTGTTGGATGTTGCCAAGAAGTTGGATGTTTGGGGGCAAGCCCATTGGCATCGTCGATGGGAACGTTTGCCGGTCCGCTTTACCGTATTCGTGGCGATTGCCGTGATCATCGCTTCGTTGTTCGAGATTATTCCTGTCTTCTTAATTCGTTCGAATGTGCCGACGATTGCTTCGGTTCGACCGTATACGCCGTTGGAGTTGATTGGGCGGGATATCTATGTGGCCGAGGGGTGCTACAACTGCCATTCGCAAATGATCCGGAGCCTGTTTGCCGAAACGGAACGCTATGGTCGATATTCCGAGCCCGGCGAATTTGTCTACGATCACCCGTTTCAATGGGGGTCGCGACGCATTGGTCCGGATTTAGCACGCGAAGGCGGTCGACAATCGCACTTGTGGCATTTGAGGCACTTCCGCAACCCACGCGAATACAACGATCTATCCGTCATGCCAAGTTATGCCCACTTGTTGACACGGCCCATCAATTACAAGTCGATACCCCCGCGGGTTCAAGCTGCATACTATCTTGGCGCTCCCTACACTAAAGAGTTGACAGAAGGGCCTGAAATGGCTCAAGCCCAGGCGGCCAAGATCATGAACGAGTTGGTTTCGCAAGGCGATCCGAAGGAAGAGTCGGCATTGCGCGAGTACTCCGACAGTCACGTGATCGCGTTGATTGCCTATCTTCAACGACTCGGCACGGACATCGATAAAGTCTGGGACGATAATCCAGCGGCGATTCCATCGCCTGAAACTCTCGCGACACCTCCGAACGGAGAAGCGATACCAGGAGCGACGACTTCTGACGCAAGTGCTCAAGATGCGGGAGCAACGAAATGATCAAAGATCTTGTTTATGCGTTGGGGTATTCGTTTTTCGGAAATGTGGCGCTGCTGATGTTCTTCGCGATTTTCCTCGTGGTCTGTTTTCAGGCCTTACGCACCAATCGCGAAGACAGTCAACGCAATTCGAACGTGGTCTTGGATGACCTGGAAGGCAATCAATCATGAGTCACGCAGTGGACCAAAATCTCGACGTTAACGAACCAAAGCTAACCGATCATAGCTATGACGGAATCCAAGAATACGACAATCCCATGCCAGGTTGGTGGGTGTGGTTGTTTGTGGGGACGGTTGTATTTTCCGCCGTGTATTGGCTGTACTTTGAAACTGGGGTGCCGGAGCGGTCGATCTTCGACCAATATACCGCCCATCAGACACAGGTAATGACGCAGCGATTCGGAGAACTCGGTGGCGATTTGACCCCTAACGCCGATACACTTGTGAAATACAGTAGCGATCCCAAGGAGGCGAAGTGGTTGGCCGTTGGCAAGTCCACCTATCAAGCGAACTGTGCGAGTTGCCACGGAATCGATGGCGGCGGTGGAATTGGTCCTAACTTGACCGATGATCATTGGAAGAACGTTCGTAACATTGAAGACATTGCGACGGTGATCAAGAACGGTGCCAACAACGGAGCAATGCCGGCCTGGGGCACTCGGTTCAACCATCCAAACGTTTTGGTTCTGACCAGCGCCTATATTGCGTCAATGCGTGGTACCAAGCCCAGTAATCCCAAGGCTCCGGAAGGTAGCGTTATCGGTCCCTGGGCCGCTGCTCCCGCCGCTCCAGCCTCCACTTCTCCGTCGGCCAACTAAGCCATGAACTCGACCATTTTGGAAGCCGAAGAGCACGTCTTATCCACATTGGAAAAGGACGGCTCGCGGCGCTGGCTGCGCCCCAAACTTAGTCCGGGCCATTTGTTGACGAGGCGGCGGCTCGTGGCTTATGTCCTGATTGCCATCTTCACCGTGATTCCGTTCTTGAAATTGAACGGAAAGCCCTTGGTGCTGTTGGACATCGTGCGTCGGAAGTTTACTTTGTTCGGTTATACTTTCTTGCCCACCGATTCCCTGTTGTTGGCAGTATTCGCGGTCGGGAGTTTGATTTCGATCTTTTTGTTGACAGCGTTTTTCGGACGCGTGTGGTGTGGGTGGGCTTGCCCGCAAACCGTCTACATGGAGTTTGTCTTTCGGCCCATTGAGCGTTTATTCGATGGGACCGTTGGACGCGGAGGTCACCCGAAATCAGGACGCTCCGATGCGGCATTGCGGTGGGCGTTTCGCTACTTGGTCTATGCCGTCATCTGCTTTTATTTGGCGAACACGTTTCTAGCCTACTTTGTCGGAGTCGATACCTTATGGGGCTGGGTTCAACAATCGCCTCTAACTCACCCGGTGCCGTTTTTAGTAGTGGCGTTTGTGACCGTGGCCATGATGTTTGACTTTTGTTTTTTTCGCGAACAGCTATGTATCATCGCCTGTCCGTACGGCCGATTTCAATCGGTGTTATTGGATCGAAACTCGTTGATCGTTGCCTACGACAAGAATCGTGGTGAACCTCGAGGTAAGTCCGTCAAAAATCGAAGCATCGACCTTCCAGTATTGGCGTCGACGCCAGCTCCATCGGGAGACTGTGTCGACTGCGGTTTGTGTGTGGCGACGTGTCCGACGGGGATCGACATTCGGAACGGACTGCAAATGGAATGCATCAACTGTACGCAGTGTATAGATGCCTGCAATGCCGTTATGCAAAAAATTGGGCGGGCACCGGACCTGATTCGCTACAGTTCGCAGGCTGCGGATGCCGGTGAGCGTTGGAGCATGTTGCGCCCGCGGGTGATAATTTATCCTTTGATCCTGACCGTGTTGGCAACCGTGTTCTTCTATCTTCTGTTGACCAAGAATCATTTTGACGCGGTGGTTATTCGCGAGCGTGGCAACCCCTACACTCGGATGGAAAATGATTTGATTCGCAATCCGGTGCGGCTGAAGTTGACCAATCGCCAAGACTTTCCCATGGATCTCAAAATCTCATCACCGCATGAGGGTGTCGTGCTCGGAATTGCAGAACCAGATTTTGTTGTGGACGCGGGGGAAAGCCGAGTATTTCATCTTCACGCAGACGTACCCGATCACCACTTTGACAACGGCCGACTTGAAATTGAATTGCTGATCGAAAACCAAGAACAGCAGCAAACAAAAGTTCGTCTACTTTTGACAGGACCCTTGGGGAGTTGAAATGACCACTACTGCCTTGACCAATAGCGAAGAACTGCAATCTCGCGAAGCACTTGCCCAGATGCTCTGGACGGGTGGCATCATTGGATTCTTTGCGATCCAAGCCGTGATATGGGCGGTCGCCATTACTTTAACGCACAACGATCCTTCGCACGCCGTGGTCGCGGGTTTGGACGAGCGCGTTGGTAGCTCCGATGAGCGGCGCGCGGCGCGTGAGGCCAGCCAAAAGTTGGGCTGGACGACTTCGATCGTTGTGGTCCCCGAGACCGAGACCTCCACCCACCCGCGCGTCGAAATTCGAATCACCAATCAAGCAGGTCGTCCCGTGCCGGTGGAGAAGTTGGAAGTATTCGGATTCCATCGAGCACGCGTCACCGAGCGAAAACTGTTGGAACTGGAATCGACGGCAGCCGGAGTATGGCAGATCGTGGACCCGCTCACACGATCTGGTTGGTGGCGGTTTGAGGGCCAAGCGGTTTCCGGGACCGATCGATTTCAATTCGAACTGACCGAATTCCTTCAGCTTTAAAGAATTAATCGCGATGTATGCATTATTGACCACCGTGTTCGTTGCCAGCCTTTTAGGCAGTTTGCATTGCGTGGGTATGTGTGGACCGTTTGCCTTGTTGGCGGGAACGGGTGATGGGCGTCGGTTTCGAGCGGCGCCTACCGTTGCTTATAGTTTGGGGCGATTGACGAGCTATACGGTCGTGGGTGCGTTGTTCGGTGGGTTGGGTTTGGCACTGAACCATGGAGTGCCTTATGGTTCTTGGCAACAGACAGGAACCTTGGTCGCAGGGATGTTGATGTTGGCGGTCGGAACCATCGCATTGGCTAGGCAATGTGGTGTGATCGTTAAACTACCACGAATGGCAGGTCCCTTGGAAAAATCGCTGGGAGCGGTGATTCGTTTTGGACGCAGTCTGACGCCGATTCGTCGCGCTGCGTTGATCGGGTTGGCCAGCAGTCTGATGCCTTGTGGTTGGCTGTACGTATTTGCTTTGGCCGCGGCCAGTACGGCGAGTCCAGTGTGGGGAGGATTAGTCATGGCGGTATTTTGGGCTGGGACTGTGCCGATCATGGCCGCGTTGGGGCTCGGCTGGGGGCGATTGTCTGGGAAGTTTCAAGCCAAGGTCCCGATCATCATGGCCATGATGGTGATCCTGATTGGGGTCTTTACGATGGTCCAGCGTAGCCCCATCGATTGGAACGCGGTCGTGGTTCGCGATCAGGTGGTCCACGCGGACGATCGCCCATCCTCGAACGCATTCGAAGGATCCACCCCCGCGACACTCGTCGCACCTGCGACACCCGCCGAAGCAATCCGCCAAATTCAATCATTGGATCACGATCAGTTGCCTTGCTGTCAGGGTAAAAATGCTGCGTCTGAGGCTATTGCGACAGGAACGCCAGATTGATTCAATCAATGTCGTGTAGCCATTGTCAACTTCCCGTACCCGCCGGACTGATCCGCGCCGGCGAGCCGCAACAGTTCTGTTGTCACGGCTGTGAGACCGCCTATCGCTTGATTCACAGTTGCGGTTTGGATGCCTATTACGAAATCCAAGAGGGGCAAGCCACGATTCCGACAGCTTGGAACGAGAAGTTTCAGGATGACTCGCAGTTTCAAGAGTACGATAGCGAGAAGTTTCAAGCTCTGTTTGGCAAGATGGCGGGGAATATCGGAGAGATTACATTTGTTGTCGAAGGCATTCACTGTGCCGCTTGCATTTGGCTTCTCGAAAAACTGCCGCATTTGGTCCCGGGGGTTATTGAAGCGACGGTCAACTGGGGCCGTCGGACCGTGCGAGTTCGTTGGCGAACCGATAGGGTGTCGTTATCGTCGATCGCAAAAACCTTAGCACAGTTGGGTTATCCTCCGCATCCCGTTGGTCGCGAGAAAAACGCCGACTTGCGCAAACAGGAAAATCGCAAGCATCTGATCCGATTGGGGGTTGCGGGTGCTGCTGCCGGCAACAACATGCTGATTGCGATTGCACTTTATCTGGGCATGTTCTCGCATATCTCGGATTCTACGGTCTTGTTGTTTCGCTGGACAAGCTGCGTGTTGGGAACATTGTCAGTTGTCTGGCCCGGTGCCGTATTTTTTCGTGGTGGTTGGTATGCCTTGCGAACTTGGACGCCGCACATGGATTTGCCGATCGCGTTGGGGCTCGGAGCGGGTCTGATCAGTGGCATCGTCAATACTATTTTGAATCATGGCGAGATTTACTTCGATTCACTATCGATTCTGGTTTTTGTTTTATTGCTAGGACGCTGGATTCAGTATCGACAACAACAAACGGCAACGGATTCTATCGAAATGCTTTATCGCTTGACGCCGAAGACGACGCGACGCGTGCGAAATGGTGTCGCGGTGACTATCCCGAGCGATCTACTGGAAGTGGGTGACACGGTAGAAGTTCTAGCCGGAGAAACATTTCCGGGTGATGGCGTGGTCGTCCATGGCAAATCGAGCGTGGATCAAGCGATCTTGACCGGTGAATCCGCTGCAGTCCAGGTGGGCCCCGGCGATGACGTCGCAGCGGGGACGTTGAATTGCGAATCCATGCTTCAAGTGACGGTTCAGGCTGTGGGCCTGGAAACACGAATCGGAAAAGTCTTGGAACTGGTCCAAGAGAGTGCAGCAAAGCGACCCAAGATTGTGGAACTAGCGGATCGACGCGGCGGGTATTTCGTGGTCGTTATCTTGATTTTGGCCCTTGTGACCTTGGTGGGCTGGTTATGGTTCGAGCCGGCGATGGCGGTCGAACGAATGATTGCGTTGTTAGTCATCGCTTGTCCGTGTGCGTTGGCCTTGGCAACTCCATTGGCTGTTTCGGTTGGATTGGCGCGGGGTGCCAACGACCACTTGCTGATCAAAAGTGGTGATATCTTTCAACGCTTGACCGATTCACCGCGACCGAATCTGCCCAAGCGTTTGTGGCTGGACAAGACCGGCACCTTGACTTGGGGGCGAATGTTGGTTCATCGCTGGGAAGGTGATCGCGAAGTTTGGCCCGCAGTGGCTGCGGTGCAACAGAACTCGACACATCCGATTGCCCAGGCCATGGTGCAATTTGTCCGCAGCAAGTGCGAACGCAATCAGTGGCCGGAAGTACAAGAAGTGATCCAGTCGCAACATGGTGGTATTGGCGGTTTGATAGGCGGGCAGAATCTTTGGATTGGCAATCGAACGTTTATCGTGCGTCAAGGAATCTCGGTGGGTAGTCATTGGGACGAGATTGGAGAAAGAGGCTTGGCGGACGGGTATTCGCCAATCTTTGTGGCGCAAGGTTCGAAGTTGGTGGCAGTGGCGTTGGTTGGTGACGGGCTACGGCCTGACGTGAAGCGACATGTCGAGTGGCTACGACGCGAGGGTTGGCAAGTCGGAATTTTGTCCGGCGATCATCAAGCCGTCGTTAGGCAAATCGCAACGGCGATTCAAGTGCCAAATGAACAAGCCCTAGGTGATCAGTTGCCTGAAGACAAGGTTCGCATCATCGAACAGTCGCTACCACAATCGGCAGTCGTGGTGATGGTTGGCGATGGCGTCAATGACAGCGCGGCACTGGCGGCTGCCTCGGTAGGAATTGCGGCTCATCATAGCGCGGAAGTAAGTTTACAGGCCGCGCCAGTGTATTTAGGACGCCCGGGATTGGCTGGGGTCGTGGATCTATTAATGGTCAGCCAGGGAACGATGCGGAACATCCGCCGCAATTTTGCTTTCTCATTGACCTACAATTTGACAGCCGTTTGTTTGGCTGGTTTAGGATTTATTAACCCATTAGGCGCAGCGATTCTGATGCCGATCAGTTCCTTGACGGTGGTGGGGCTTTCTTTTTGGCCAATTCGCCGCATTCAATCTTAGTTCCGGTATTAGCGTTTGTAGGGATCGATGGTGTCTTAGCGACCAATTTCCAGGGCGGTGTTCGAGCTTCGCCGGTTGATTCGTGGGCGCGTCGGTTTGGGTGACGTAGGCTTTGGAGGTGAGTTTGATTTTGGTTTCCGAGCCTAGTCACCCCTCACCGTTGACCCCCAGCGGAGTGAAGCATTTGATTTCGGCGAGGATCGGGCCGAATGGACCGGAAAACTCTAGCTGATGTGCGTCGACCGCCGGATAGAGTGACATCTGGTCCGGAAAAGTCCTAAATGATCGGCATAAGTGCCGAGGGCATGCAATTGAAAATGCTTCGCAGCGTTGCCCGCGTTTTTTCTGCGAAGGCAACGCGATAAGGCTCTTTTCAGGGCGTGCCTAGGTCCGAATGAGGCGTATCAACGTATTTAGTATGCGAAATTCCACCCGAAAAATGAACCGTCGCGGCATCAGCATGGTCGAACTCATGGTGGTCACCTTGGTGATGGGGATTATGGCGGCGGTTGCTGCCCCCAAATTTGCCGCGGCCTTGCAGCATCATGCCTTGGAAATGGCCGCCAAGCGAATCGTTGCCGATTTGGAATCCGCCAGATCGTTAGCCTACACCACCGGGGTCTCGCAAACTGTTCGATTTAGCACCTCTTCCGGTAGGTATCAACACGTCGGTCTGGTTGATCCCGATCGGCCCACCGTTTCAGACTATACCGTAGACATTACCGATGCGCCTTATGGTTGCGCCTTCAAGAATGTAAGCAACGAAGTCTTAACGTACAACGGTCACGGTTTACCTAATACTGGTACGGAGATCATCGTCTTCTTAGGCAACATCCAACGAACCATCACGGTGAGTGCGACAACCGGAAGGGCGACATACTTATGATGGTGCGGCGATCCCAACGAATTCGACAAGGCTATAGTCTGGTTGAAATGGCCGTCGCGTTGCCCACGATTGGCATTCTAACCGTTGGCATGTGCTCGGCGGTTTTGTTGACGGTGCGAGCGATTCCACAAGACGGTTCGGTAATCACCGCTTCGGTCGAGACCGCTCGGGCTTTGGAGCAATTGGAACGTGATCTGCGTTGTGCACTCACGGTTATCAAACGCGACGGGAAAGAAATCATTTTTACCGTTCCCGACCGGAACGGCGATGCTCAACCGGAAACGATTCGCTATTGGTGGTCAGGTGTAGTTGGGTCGCCGTTCCTTCGTCGCTTCAATAGCAGCGAGGATGAGATCATTGTAGGTCAAACGGAGTACCTCCAGTTGGACTACACCATTCAACCACGAGTTACGAATCGGCTGCAAGAAACGACGACCACGAGCGATCCCTTTCTGTTGGCTTCTTTCGAAAGTTGGCCAAGCATCACCCCGACGATCAAAGAATTTTATGTTGATTCGACTGACTGGATTGCAACCACGTTTGAGTTGCCCACTACAGTCCCCAAAAACTACTCCAGATTGAGATTCACGTCCGTGGAGGTCTACGGGCGGCGCAATTTAGTTTCGGGCCAAGTCCGCATCAATGTGTGTCGAGTCAATTCGTCGCGTGAGCCGCGAACGACTTTGCCTTTAGGTACTACCACATCGATATCACCCTCCATTTTGCCAACGTCATATACTTGGATCAGAACGACCCTCAACAATGATGTCATCGCCACCGACGGATCGCGAGTTTTCTCAATAGTTTTTTCGGGGTCCACCTCGTTTTCGCCGATGAGAGTTCGTTATTTGACTTCAGATACTGCGCCAAGCAATGTCCATCCGACGGCCCGTTGGACGGATGATTCGGGCGGTGAGTGGGGACCAGATGCCAGTGATCTTCACAAAAACGATGTGATGTTTCGAATTTTTGGCGTTTACGAAACATTGAAGGTCGAAGTGATCCCTGAAACAAAGCAGCACATTCAATCGGTCCGAGTCCAGCTCCGTTCGAATACCAACAAGAGCATCAATATTGACACGACCATTGGATTGTTGAACCTACCGGAGGCCACGCAAATCAATGCACCGAGCGCGAACTAATTGGCCAGGTACCGCGAGAAAGTTGAATCGCCAGGGTCTCAACATGGTCGAAGTGGCCATTTCCAGCCTAATTGTTGGAGTGATGCTGGTCGCCAGTTTACGCGTCGTGGGACAATCTTTCCTGACCCAACGAATGAATGCTGATTTGGCAACTGCCCAATTCTTGGCCGAAGGCATTTTGAGCGAAGCGTTGCAACTCAGCTATATGGAGCCCGGACTAACGACCTCTGGGATCGCACGAGAAACCGGCGAATTAGCGGCCAACCGAACCAATTATGACGATGTGGACGACTACCATAACTACAATGAGTCGCCGCCGAAGTCGAAAGACAACGTGGTTCTCACGGGATTCACTGGTTGGCAGCGAACGGTGACGGTTCATTGGGTCAATCATGCCAACTTGACCCAAACCAGTGGTACGGATACGGGATTCAAACGAGTAACAGTCGTAGTTCGTCGCAATGGAACTTTGATTACCACAGCACGGGGGTTCCGCGGCAATGCTCCTTAAGACAAATGTTGTTCGCACGGCGGCTCGGAAAAACAATGTCCGGATGGGATTCAGTTACATCGCCGTCTTAGGGACATCGTTAATCGTCGGAACCATGGCATTGGGCGGACTCAGCGTGCTACGCATTCAATCTCGTGCTTCGCAAGACGCTATTGTTGCGATTCGAGCTAGGCAAGAAGGACGGACCGCTGCCGAGTTGGGACGCTTTATACTCAGCAATGATCCAAATTGGCGAACCACCTATGACAACAATGGCAATATCTTTACAAATCGGTCGACAGGCAGTGGAACCATCAGCGCGGTCATCGGAGATCCCTCGGATTGGGACCTCGGAAACCACCCTCATCATCCGTTGCGATTGCAGATGACCGCCAGTCACGGGCGGGCCGTTCAGCGATTCCAAGTCGACTTAGCCGCCAACCCGGTCGCACTTGATGTCCTACGACACGCGGTACATTGCTGGGTCAATCTGCGGGTTAATTCTGGCGCGACCCTAACGGCTTATGGCGCCCCAGTCGGAATCAACGGCTCGCTGACGAACGACAACGTCATCGATGCCGATGTCAATTCAACCGCGATTTCGATGCAAGGAACGGTGACGGGAATTGTGACGAATGCAGCCCCGATCCTAAACTTACCTACCGAAAGCGTTGTGACCAAGTACTCCGGGATCGGGACCCAGTTTACGAACCGCGTCAACCTAATTGAAAAGGCGGTGATTACCCCGACGCGCAATTCATTTGCTCCGCTGAATGCGAGCGGTGTCTATATCGTACGACCTACCACCAATATGACGATTCGCAATACTCGCATTCACGGGACGCTGGTCGTCATCATGCCCAACACCGGGACGGTCGTGACGGTTGGCGAGAATGTCCTTATTCAACCGGCAGTGAGTGGCTATCCTGCTCTCGTAGTCCAAGGAAACCTGGATTTGTCGTATCGCTCGGATGGAGAGGTCTTGTCGGAAAGCGTATTGGCGACCAACTTCAATCCAACTGGTGCCCCCTATGGAGGAAGCGCGGATTCGGATGTCGCCGATCGATACCCTAGTGAAATCCAGGGGTTAATTTATGTGACACGACAACTGCGATGGTACAACAATGGACTGTTGCGGGGCGGTATCTTCGTGGAAGGGCAGGGGATTACCAACGGTATCGAGATTTATGGGACTCCGCGAATCTTGTACGATCCTTACTTGTTTCACACTCCTGCCCCGTGGCTAACCAAGCGGTTGGATATGTTGCCGCAACTCGGAACTTGGAAACAAATCGTGCAATAGTCTGTTCTTAGGATTGCCGCGGAATGGCCGGCAAAAACATGTGGTGGCAGATTCTAGTTTCTTATTTTCGGAGTAAAAGGACGATAGGGCTATCGATCTAAATGTGTTATTGTGGAATGAGCCCGGGGCATACTATTTTGTGAAAGCGGCGTTACCCTATGACAAATTGGATGCGCGCGAGTGTTTTTGGACTCATTTTGATCGGAGGCCTGTTGCCTGCTTCCGAAGCGTGTGGTCAATCGCAGGATGTATTGCGATTGCCGATGCACCAAAACCAGCTTGAGGCAAATGCTCTGTTTCAAGCCCTCGCTCCGGACTTGCACTGGACGGCGTCAGCGGTTGCCACACTTCAGCAAGAGTTGGCGCCCACAGAAACACCAACATCAACGCCGACGACCACGACGTTCTTGAATCGTCAACAAATCGAAAGTTATTGCCAGAGTTTTCCGGCGATTTTTTCCGTAAGCTCCAGCGACGGTCGCGAAGAGTTGTTGATTGATCGGACCTCGTTGCAGACGTTGTTGCGCGAAGAAAAATTGAAACTGCGGCGACAATTGGCTCAGTGGGCGGGTATCGACGCGACCGGGCTGTTGCGAATCGCGAAGACTTGGCCTGAATCGAATCCACCGCCGGATCGCGTGGTCATCGTGTTGCATGGGATCCATTCGACTCCCGCGGCAGGAAGAGCCGTCGCGGAGGAGTTGCACCGCACGACGGGGTTGCCGATGCTAATGTTTCTTTACCCAAATGACGCGCCCGTATTGGAGTCCGCCGAAGAACTGCTCCGCGAACTCCAGACGCTGGCGAGTGAACTTCCCAAGACCAAGATTAGTTTGGTGGCCTACAGTTTAGGTGGCTTGGTGGCTCGGTCGACATTGGAGTGGCCCACGCTGAAGGAGAACTCCGCCCTGAATCAAATCGACCAGTTAATCATGGTTGGTCCTCCCAATCACGGTTCGGCCTTGTGGGAATACGCGCCGCTGCTGGAAGGTGCCGAGGTGTGGCAGCGAATCAGGAACCATGAATCGCTGGGACGACCGTTGCAACAAATCGTCGGTACGATCAGCGACGGTTTGAACGAAGCCAGTGCCGACCTTGATCCAAAGTCGGATTGGTTGCTCGAGTTGAATCGACTGCCACGCCGTCCTGGTGTCGAATATACCGTTCTTTATGGCGACCGAGGTCCGATTCGTCCGGTGGCTGGTCTGTTGATCCAGGTCGGGCTGCAGCAGTTGGAGCAGAATGTCGACTTGGGGCCGTTGGCCCTACGGCTTGCCGCGGTCACGCGAATGTCGGAACTGCACCAAGGCAAGGGAGACGGAGTTGTTAGGGTTTCCGCAACAAAACTGGAGGGAGTCGGGGATTGGGAGCGACTCCCCATTTCTCATCTGGATTGGGGACGAATCGATACCGAGGCCGGTCGAACGATTAACGCGGCCATCGCGAATCGCCTCCAAGGTCGCTGACTCCCAGTGAGGCAACGGATCGGAACCGGCAATCGTCATCGCGGTAAATCTGCGTCACCGACGCGGTTGGAAAACCCTGTTACGGCGTTGCCCCAACTCCAGTGGCAGCCTCGGACACGGCAGGTAACTCGAATCCAGGTCGATAATCTCGGGTCAGTGCTTTTTGAACCAAGGCATTGTCCAGCACGGTTTCGGTTTCAACATCGAATCGCAATTCTTCGCCAAGGATCAATGGAGTGCGTTCCAAGTCAACTTGATTGGCAGCGATATGTTCTAGCATTCTTTGTACGGAGCCCAGGAATCGTTCATCACCGCGAACTTTTTCCAAGATGTCTGCACTCGAAGCGGGATGACCAAATTGATGCGACAACGCTCCCGTGTGGCAAAGTGCACTGGATAAATGCCCTTCCAAGATATCCGCATTCAACTGCTTTACATCCCTGTCCTGCACGGCTTTCAGGAAATTCTGGAAGTGGTCACCACCGCGATTGAAATCCTTTACCAATTGGCCATCCAGATCGTAAGCGATCGCTTGATGATAATTCGGAATAACCAAGCGGCCATTTTCGTAGAACACGATTACTCCGATTTGCGAACCAAGATAGTTGTCCATGCTGTCCCCCCAACGATTGTCTTGGTGTTCTTTACTTTTCGGCAGGCCACGCGTTTCAAAAATGATCGGGGCGTTTTCGTACGCGTGAATCACCGTTTGAGTATTCGGCGTGTTGCCGGCATCTTCATATCCCAAGCGACCGCCGATGCTTAAGACGCGCGGCGAAATCTGAGAGTGCCCCACGAACCATCGTGCGATATCCATTTGATGAATACCTTGATTGCCCATGTCTCCGTTGCCGGTATTGAAATCCCAGTGCCAATCGTAATGCAGTTTTGGGCGGAAGAGTTCGCGTTTCTCAGCGGGGCCGCACCACAGGTCGTAATTGATGTGGGCGGGAATCTCCAATGGCTTGGATAACTTGCCAATGGCTTTCCGGGGTTTGTAGCAAGTGCCAACGGCGTAGAGCAGTTTGCCGAGTCCGCCCTCGTCGACCCATTGCTTGGCTTCGCGAAGCGCGGCGCTCGAGCGAGACTGGGTTCCCGTTTGAACCACACGACTATGCTGCCGAGCGGAGCGGACAATCTGCCGACCTTCCCAAACGTTATGCGAGACCGGCTTTTCAACATAAACGTCCTTGCCCGCGACAATGGCGGTGGTCGCAATCAGAGCATGGGTATGGTTGGGAGTCGCAATCGTGACAAAATCGATGTCTTGGCGCTCCACCAATGCTCGGAAATCCTCGACGCCATCCACACGACGACCATGTTGCTTTTCAAATTCGCCGATCGCGCCCGCGAGCACTTTAGCATCACAATCGCAGAGCGCTACCAAGTGATCTGTTATCGCTTCGATATGCGATTTGCCCTGTCCGTTGAACCCGATGACAGCGCCTCGCAATTTTTCGTTCGCACCAACGATTCGACCATACGAGGCCGCGGAAAAAGAACTGGTGCCACCGGCCAGAAAACCGCCAGCGATGATGGCAGATGAACGACGCAAGAAAGTCCGACGTGTCGAGGACGTTGACATGTTCCACTCCGAGTAAATGTAAGGGCGGGGCACCCGACGCGGTCGGGGCAATGCGGGGTCAATTCGTGCCAGGCCAGCGAAATCCGCTGGGACGATGTCCCCAAGTTTACTCGAAACAGAAGGCCTTGGCTACGAAGCTATGGGACAGTCAAATCGCGACGAACGGACGTCGGGTTCACCGAGCTTCGGCCAGAGCGTAAGTCGATTGTGCGATTCGCTATTCGGGTCGAGCCTATTTCAGGCCAAATTCGATCGAGAGAGGACCCCAAGGCGTCTCAAAACAAAGTAAATGAAGTTGCTTATCCGAGTGAAACACAATATTGTAGTTGGCCCCAGAAACCACGGTCGGCAGTCCGAGGGCAATACTGGGATCTCCCATTCGTTCCTTAGCATTGCCGCAAATCATGTTGGCCAATTCGCCAACCATATCGAAAACTTCGCCATCAATTTCGGTTGGACGATAGCCTAAAAGTTCTTCCGCAATCGCAAACGCAACCGGAGTATCCATGCCGACCACGAGCATTCCCTTGATGGAACCGGACAGGCCGATCACGCCGCTGATGTCGAACGGGGAGTAGAACCTCCGACACTTGCAGGCGTCGGAAAGTGTCAACTCCACTCCCAACATGGTCGAGAAAACGGCTCGCGTGCTCTCGATGAACGGAGTCGGAAGTTGTTCAATAGCCGATTGTGTTACGGTTGTGGACATTGCTCCTGCCTGGCTTGAGTTAGGGTGTTGCGTATTCGCAATCCTTTGCCGGACTAAACTGGTACATATTTATCCAGTTTCGCCCGCAGTGATTCTTTTTCAAACGGCTTGACCAAGTAGTCGGTCACGCCCGCCTGGATTGCCAGAATCACTTGACTTCTTTGCCCTTCGGTCGTGATCATCATGATCGGAACTTTCGAGCCGGTTTTTCGAATATCGGTGACGAATTCCAAGCCATTTCGGACCGGCATGTTCCAGTCGGTCAACACCAAATCAAATTGGTGAGCCTGAAACTGAACGAATCCTTCTTGGCCGTCACCTGCTTCGACAATATCCGATACTCCAACGGCGTTGAGTGACCGAATAATGATCTTGCGCATGACGCCGGAATCATCAACAACTAGCACCTTCACGATCTTGATCCTTCAATTCTAGCAATTTCTTGGATGTGGATGTTGGTCACCTCTGGGTCTAGGTGCCGAAACAATCGTACATGCTCGGAAATATGGGATACCAATATTGACCTGTCAAATACTCTTGGGCCATCTCAGGCGAGTTTTTCGCGAGATGAAATCCTATTTTGTGCTTTCGCAAAGAGTAATCCGCAAAGGTTGCCCTTCGCAATTGGCCACGACATGAGCCGATTCTCGAGTGCCAGGCAAGCGGAAGTTAAAATCCGATCCAATGGTCACTGATGGAATCGAAAGACTACTAGGGCCTGGTACCAAGCCCTTGATGTTTCCACCGATCATGTTAGTCAGCTCAGCAGCGGAATCCATAACGTCAACCTCGGAGACTTCTCCAGGGGCTAACTGCAAGAATCGTTGAGCAATGAGTCGTCCCAACTCCGGAGTTCCCTGAACCACCACCGCCCCCTGCCACTCGCCACTGATGTGCACGCATCCTGTAAAGGCCTCCAATCGATCCGTCAGCAGGTTATCCGCCGAGTCGGCATAGGATCCCAATTCCAACATGGTTCCTAGGACATGTTCGGTAATTTGCATCACATCTTCGTTGGTTACCATTTTTGTTTACCTATGAATTCGTGGGGAGTTACAAATGTGCCCAAGGTTTCGACATCGCTACGACATGGTTACGTCTGTGTTTTTGGACAGGCAGACATTTCACGGCTTGAAAGACAACAGGCTACTTATGCGGCCGGTAGCAAGTTGCTTTCCCAATCACCTCTCGATCGAGTGCGACCGCGAGGTTCATGGTGGATTCCGCGCCGCCCAAGAACAGGTACCCGTCCGGGCGAAGCAGGGAGCTCGCTTTATTCAGCACGGTTGTTTTTGTCGCGGGATCGAAGTAGATCAGGACATTTCTCAGAAAGATGATATCCATCTTGGGTAGTTGGGTTGGCCAGTTTTGGATCAAGTTGCATTCCATGAATTCAACCGAGTTACGGATCTCGGCATTCACTTGCCATTGCAGGCCGTTGCGCGTGAAGTACTTGAGCAACAACTGCATCGGCAACCCACGATTGACTTCGGTTTGATTGAATACTCCTGCCTTCGCTTTTTCTAAAATAGCTGACGACAGATCGCTGGCGATCAACCGCACCTTCCAGCTTGCGAGCTCCGGAAAGTGTTCCCGAAGTAGCATCGCGATCGAGTAAACTTCTTGACCGCTTGAGCAAGCATTGGACCAAATGTGGAGACTGCGTTCCTTGTGACGGTTGCGCAGTAGCTCGGGGAGGATATGTTGTTTCAGAGCGTCAAACGGATGGATGTCGCGGTAGAAACTGGTTTCGTTCGTCGTCATTGCATCAACGACTTGACGCCCTAACGCTTGACTTCCGGGTCGTTGCAATTGGGCCACCAATTCCGGCAACGAAGTCAAACCGTTCTGCCGCGCGACGGGCATCAACCGCGACTCCAACAAATAGGCTTTATTGGGTTCAAGGACTATGGCAGACTTGGTTCGTACGAACTCGGAAAGAAAATTAAAACAAGCAGGGTCTAAGGTGGGAGCGGCGGCGCTCATGTTTATTTGGCTCCCAATGCTTGGAGTGGACCGACTGATCGATTTCGTCGTGCATAGCGGTCAATGGCGGCAGGCATGTCGGCCAATGACAGAACTTCATGGGCTAAACCAGCGCGACAGACCGCTCCCGGCATACCCCACACCACGCTGGAAGCTTCGTCTTGTGACAAAATGGTGCCACCCGCTTCTCGGATTAACTCGCAACCTTTCATGCCATCTTGTCCCATACCGGTCAAGACAACCGACAATAAGTTTCCGCCCCAGTTTTGAGTGGCTGAGCGAAACAGGACATCGACAGCCGGGCGACAGGAACACTCGGGCGCGTCTTGATTCAACTTGACTTTGAACAGCGTGCCTTGTCGCTGAACCGTCAGGTGGAAATTGCCTGGCGCCAGGTACACCCGACCGGGCACAATTGGCATTCCGTCTGCCGCTTCCACGACCGACAACTTGGACAGTTGATCCAATCGTTCGGCTAGGCGCGTGGTGAAACCGGCCGGCATATGTTGGACGATCAAGATTGGCACTGGAAAGTCAGCGGCCAGTTGAGGAAGTACTTGGGTCAAGGCATTCGGGCCACCGGTCGAGGTGCCAATGACGACGGCATCCACTCGAGCGGCTGGTCCGGATACGGGACGTGACGCCGGCTTGGTTGGCCAAGGAACCGAAGCACTACCCGGTCCAGTCGCTGTCACACGCTGCGGTAACGCTTCAAGGTTCGAAGCCGCTCCCGTTCCATTGACCAAGTTGTATCCGCCACTTAGGGCGCGCGACGCTGGGAATGATACAGCGCAAGTCTGTTTACAGAACACTTTGATTTTGGGAATCAACTCGTCTCGAATGGCCTTGACGGTGGCTTCAAGGCTTCCAGTATTGGAAGGTTTGGCCAAGTAATCTGTGGCACCGAGAGCCAAAGCGTCAACCGTGATTTGGGTCCCTGGTCCAGTCAATGTACTAAACATGATCACCGGCAGGTTCGGATACAACTTGCGAATTTCAGCCAGGGTCTCTAAGCCATTCATCTCTGGCATTTCGACATCTAGCGTAATCAAGTCCGGTGCGACACTTGGTATCTTTGCCAAGGCGATCTTGCCGTTGGCGGCAATTCCGGCCACTTGGATGGACGGATCACCCGTCAAGGCCTCCGTCAAGATCTTGCGGATCAGGGCTGAGTCATCGACGATCAGCACTTTCAACTTCTTCACGCCTAGACTCCTGTCTCTACGCCCAGCAATGTCAACTTCTCTAGCAATTGGCTTTTGTCGAAAGGCTTCATCAGATACTCGTTCACGCCGGCGATGAACGCTTGTGCCATTCGTTCCATCTCCGTTTCCGTGGTGACCATCATCATGGGAACTTGTTTGTATCGTGGGTCTTGGCGCGCCGCTTTGACGAATTCCAATCCGTTCATTTCAGGCATGTTCCAGTCGACCAAAATCAGGTCGGGGCAGCCATGTGTCTCCAGCTGGGCCAGTGCTTCCAAGCCATTTCCGGCTTCGACGACGTCGCAGCTGATTTCTTTCAGAATGTTTCCAATGATTCGTCGAATTGCTCGTGAGTCATCTACTACTAAGGCACGCAAGGTTCTTTCTCCGCTCAATAGAACGCGATTTTGGTCGAGGCTTGCTTGTATAGGACATTCTGCCTCAGAATGAACAAGCCCCGCTTTACTGCCGGGAGGAATGGTCTGCTCCAAACTTCCGACTCGAATCTAGGTCAAAATTTCGCTGGTCGGGGCTTGCCGTTCGTCGATCCGTTTTTTGCCTGCAAATGCCGAGAGGAATCGAAGGATTGAACGAATCTTAACGAATGATCGGTCGGTCGTTTTGTCATGGCTGAGTTTTATGGCTGCCGGTGGGTGTGCCGCGGTGCCGAAATCGTGACCAATCTTGACGAACCGTCTCCAGCAAAAGTGTTTCGTGCCGAGACGAGAGCGTTGCGGTTGCCAGAGAGTGGACGGTCTGCTCCTCGTTCAACGGTGTATAAAGCTGATACAACACCGGCTAAACAATTTCGGTATCGGCTACTCCAAAGAGAAGATTGCTCAAACTCTTGGCCGTGGCTTTAGTGGTCGCCGAAACGCTGAAACAAAGCAAGGTTGTTGGACGTGACTCCAACAACCTTGTTTGGTGTAAAACCCTAGTTGCAACCCGCGACGCTTACACCATTTGGTGCGAGCCGAAATTGGAGCCAGAGGTTACCGGAGCAAACCCCGGGTTGTAATTCTGGATCGTTTCGCGGTGGAACTTGAATTGACCAACCAACCGTTGCAAATCGCCGGCCATGCGACTCAGCTCGCTGGCGGCCTGCATCGAATTGTTGGCACCCTCAGTCGTCGACTGAGTTGCGTCGGCGACAGCGGTTATGTTCTGGGCAATTTCAGCGGACCCACGGGCGGCTTCCGAAACGTTACGTCCCATCTCATTCGCCGTTGCGGTTTGTTCTTCGACGGCACTCGCAATGGTATTCGAGATATCATTGATTTGATTGATCACATCGCTGATTTGGCGAATGGCCTCAATCGCACCGCTAGTGTCGGCTTGAATGGTCTCAATCTTCTTGCTGATATCTTCGGTTGCCTTGGCCGTTTCCTTAGCCAGTTCCTTAACCTCGTTTGCCACCACGGCGAAGCCTTTTCCGGCCTCGCCCGCTCGGGCGGCTTCAATGGTTGCATTCAAGGCCAAGAGGTTTGTTTGTTCGGCGATTGAGGTAATCACGTTGACCACTTTGCCGATTTCCATCGAACTGTCTCCCAGCTTCGAAATCGTCGAATTCGTTTGGCTGGCAATCGTCACGGCCTGTTGCGAAACGCGAGCCGCATCCGAGGCGTTCTTCGCGATCTCGCGAATGGCGGCGTTGAGTTCGTCAACGCCGGTCGAAACGACCGAAACGTTGACGTTAACTTCTTCGGTCGCAGCCGACACCAACATGGCTTGTGCGGCAGATTGTTGGGCGTTCGAGTTCATCTGCGAGCTGACGGCGGACAATTCTTCCGACGCGCCGGCCAAAGCTGTGGCATTTTCACTGATCGTCGAGATGTTGGTCCGCAAGTTTCCGAAGAATTGATGCAAGCCCGCACCCAGTTGTCCCACAGGGTCATCGCCGCGAACGGTGATTTCGCGAGTCAGGTCACCGACCGATGCTGCCTTGACCACTGTCAGGATCGAGTCAACATTCTTGCGGAGATTCAGGTTACCCTCTTCGGCTTCGGTCACATCAATGGCGATCTTGATGACTTTAGCGACGCGTCCCACTTCATCCATGACCGGAGCGTAAACCGCTTGGATCCAGATCTTCTTGTTGTCGCGACCGACGCGTTCATAGATGCCAGCCGAACCATGGCCAGTGCGGAGTCGGTCCCAAAGCTGGGCGTACTCGGGTGAACTTGCGTGCTTCGCACCAACAAACATCCGATGATGTTGTCCCACGATTTCATCCAAGCGATAGCCAACCGTCTTCAAGAAATTGTCGTTCGCTGTTACGATCTTGCCGGATGGTTCGAACTCGATGTACGCAAACGATGTGTTGATCGCATTCATCGTTCCCAGAGCATTTTGTCGTTCGATTTCGGCTTCAGTGATATCGTAACGAACACCCAAGTACTTGCGAGGCTTGCCATTCTTGCCCATGACCGGAGCGACAACCGCATCGACATAGTATGGCGTGCCGTCTTTCCGACGATTCTTGATCACGCCACGGAAGGTCTTGCCTTTTCCGATCGTCGACCACAGTTCCTTGAAGACCTCTTTCGGCATGTCGGGATGTCGAGTCAGGTTGTGTGGTTGACCGATGGCTTCATCTCGACTGTACTGAGAAACTTGGCAGAACTTGTCGTTGCAGTTGACGATATCGCCACGTAAATCGGATTCGGTGACAATGTTCGTCATGTTCATGATTTCGGTACGAACCCGTAACTCACCCCAATCGGCTTCTTGAGTTTGGAGTGCTGCCGAAATCTCTTCGCAGGCGTTGTTCAGCGATTTAGCCAGCAGCCCAATTTCGTCGGACGAGTTGTGTTGAACTCGTTGAGAAAGTTTGCCTTCTGCCAGTTGGCTCATGGCTTCGGCAATCTGTACGACTGGTTTGCTAATCTTTGCCGCGATCCATAGGGCCACCAAAGTCACGATGGCGGTGGCAATCAGGCCCAGCACCAGAAGTGTCATCAGCAGAGAACTAGCCGTGGCAGCGGCCATGGCCGAGCTTTGACGTACCACGCAGCCCCAACCATAGCCTGGGAACCCGAGGGCTCCGGTCGATGTCGCGTAACCATTGAGCATCGAAACACCAGTTTCTTGATCGGGTTCGTAGGTGAAACCTGACTTCGAATCTCCGGCCAATCGAGCGTATTCCAAGCCTTGTTCAATCAAGTTCTTCTTCAAGTCAACTTTGCTTTGGCAATCGTGCAACAGAATCCCACGTCGATTGACTAACTGCACCAACAGTTTATCGTTCGAGTCAGAGGCAGCCGCATTGACTTCATTCAGGATCTCGCCAGCAGTTCGTTCGAAAGACGCGCGATTCGACCACACGCGTGTCAGTTTTCCGTTGGCGTCAAAAATCGGCGCGGTGAAATTGAGCGTGAGTCCTGGTTCCGTGCTGATCTTGGCCATGGTCGTATCGAACTCGGCATCGCTGAAATAGGTTTGCCCCGGCTTGATCAAACCACCCAAGCATTGTTCGAACCATGCTTCGCCACGAACGCTGGTGCCAATCAATCCTTGCGTAGGCACCTTGTTACCTTGATAGTCAACCGTATTTGCGGCCACGATGGTGCCATCAGCATCCGCAACGATCATCAGATCGTAACAGCCATAGGTTTTGACGAAGAAGTTGATTGCTTCCGTTACTTCTTCTGGCGAGCCCTGAGCCTTGGGATTAAAGGCAAAGGCTTGCACGTCACCGTAACGTTCAAACAAATTGCGATAGATCTTGTTTAGCGTCTGAGCGGACTTTTCCTCGAGTGCCGCACCTGCCTCGTTGATGGCAAACGCATGGGTTCGATAATAGGCGATAATGGAGACGGTCAACAACGGCAGGGCCGCGACCAAAACGAAGCTCAAAACAAGCTTGGCTTTTAGGGTCTTTGGCACCAGTCTGGATAAGCTAAACATGCTCAAGTCCTATTGGTACGTGGGGGGCAGTATGTGTTCCGCGAAAGCACTGACGTGATTCCGCGGTCGAGTTTTCTGTAGTTCGATGGGGTTGGTTTCAGCGTGGGCATTGCGGCGAATCCATTCGCTCGAATCGTGCTGTCAGACGACATTGGCCCAATTCAACAGCAGCAGCAAGCGATCTTCCAACTTGAATGCTCCATTGATGAATGGCCGCATGGCTTCGTCTAAAGTCTCAGGCGGAGCTTCGAAATTCTCCGGCTCGAGACTCAGCACATCTCCAATTTGGTCGACCAACAAGCTGACACATTCTTCGTCCGAGCGAATCACGATGTTCATCGGTTCTAATTCGGATTCCAATTTGGGCAGGCCGAAGCGACTACGCAAATCGATTGCAGTGACAATCTGGCCACGCAAGTTGATCAGCCCGCGGACACTTGCTGGTGCCAAAGGCACACGCGTCATGGGCTGGTTGCGGATCAGTTCTTGCACCTTCAAAGCGTCCACGCCAAAGTGTTGATCACCAAGGCGGAAAGTGCAAAGTTGCATGTTATCGATCATGGCAGCGTTCTACTTCGTTTCTTGCTGGGTTCCAATTCCATTTTGCATGACTCGCTGACGGGGCTTGGCAGCGAACGTCACATTCGCGCTCATCACGCTAACGCGGAGGCCACCAAAGTTGGCAAATCCAAGACATCGGTAACATGCCCATCGATCACGATCGACGGCGGTGTAGACGAGCCAAGGCTTCCGATGTTGCCATCCGTATTGGCCTCAAATCGGCAAGCGGCAATGTCCAAGATTTGATCCACGACGACCCCGACGCTGCGATTTTGATGTGTGTAGACGACGACATCCATAAGTTCAGACCAATTAGCTCCATCTGGTTGACCCAAGTGTCCGGACAGTCGGAGTAATGGCATGATTTCGCCGCGATACTGGATAACTTCTCGATGATGAGACTGTTCCACCAAGTGCCGGGATAATTTCTCCAATCTGGTGACTTGATCCAAAGGCAGGGCCGCACGGCCATGCTCACCAACCGCGAACACGAGCAGAGAACGTTCGTTGGCCCGTCGAAGCTCTGACGATGTGGCCGAATCCGTGGCTCCTCGATCTTTGTTCTTTGTCAAGATTTTGGCGGCGTGTGCCAGTCCGACGACGTCCAGGATCAACGCGACGCGACCATCTCCCATAATGGTCGTTCCGGAGTAAAGCGGGATGTTCTTTAAATGCTTGCCTAACGGCTTAACGACGATTTCCTCGGAGTCCAAGATTCGGTCGACAATCAGACCCAACTGTCGGTCTTCCGCTTTTAGAACCACAATGTTCAGCGAGTTGGAGCGACGAATTTCCTCGATACTGCACTCGCCTAATTGGGTCCGCAAAGAAACGATTGGTAACAGGCGACCACGGAGACGGTAGACCGGGGAGCCCTGAATCCATTCGATCGATGGTTTGGCAATCTGGTTCTCCAGTCGCACCAGCTCCAGCAAATTTACTTGCGGGATTGCGTAACGGTCCCCGGACGCGGCAACGACCAATGCGGGAACAATCGCCAAAGTCAGTGGAATCTTGATCTTGATCGTGGTTCCCAAGCCGGTTCGACTTTGCAGATCAACAGAGCCACCAATCTTCTCGATGTTGGTGCGAACCACGTCCATGCCAACGCCACGTCCTGAGACACTCGATACTTTTTCCGCAGTTGAGAAGCCAGGCAGGAAAATCAAGTTGCCAATCTCTCGTTCGGGCATACTGGCGGCTTCTTCTGACGAGATCAGGCCTTTCTCCAAGGCTTTGGCTTTGATCCGCTCAAAGTTCAAACCACCGCCATCGTCAACTATTTCAATATTAACTTCGCCACCTTCGTGAAACGCGCGGAGTGTCAGGCAACCTTCGACGGGCTTCCCAGCTTTTCGCCGAACCTCCGGTTTTTCAATGCCATGATCCACCGTGTTGCGAACCAGGTGAGTGAGTGGGTCCTTGATGGCTTCGATAATCGTCTTGTCCAGTTCCGTCTCTTTACCTTCCATTTCGATGCGAACTTGCTTTTCGCACATGGAAGCTAAGTCTCGTACCAAACGCGGGAACTTGGTCCAAACATTTCCGATTGGCTGCATCCGCGTCTTCATGACTCCTTCTTGCAGCTCCGACGTAATCTGGTTCAAGCGTTGGATGGCTTTTTGTAAACCGGGCTCTTCGATCTTGCTTTGGAACTGCAGAATTTGGTTGCGAGCCAATACGAGTTCGCCGACGCGAGTCATCAACTTGTCCAACAGAGCCACATCCACGCGAATCGTGGTATCGGCTCCAGAATCGTGGGACGGCGACTTGGCCAATTCGGTTTTCGCTTCTTTGGTCGCCGAGCCGGCCTGGTCCGTCGGTGCGGTTTCGACCGATACCGACCGTTCGGCTCGTTTCGTTTCGGCAGGCGAAGCCGCAAGGGATTTGACAGGTGGCGGAGACTTGTCGGAGGTTGTCGAGGGGCTGGTCGAATTGCGCGGTACTTTGACAGATAGCACCGCTTCCAAGAAATCGACTGTGAATTGGTGGTCTTCGTCGCCTTCCGTTCCGTCCGCTTGGATCGCTTGGAATGTCTTTTTGAGAACTTTGATTGCCCCGCCTAGCGATTCGCTGATTTGGGGATCCATCGGAAAAGTTCCGGTATGGATTCCTGCCAACAATTTCCCGCCCGCACAGGCAATTTTTGAGATTTGTGAAAAGCCAAGATCGTCGGCGACGGCGTTCAGTTCTTGGAGCTTGCCGAAGGCGTTCTCGACCGCGTTCCGATCGTCGGAATTTCGATCCAAAACCGACAAATCATGTTCGATTTGTTCGAGGCAGTCGAAGCATAATTGCAAAATGTCGTTGATCGACGAGTCCGCCTTGGCGGAGGCGTTCGGTGGCGTCGTTGGATTCCCCGCGATCTCGTGACCACCGACAATGATTGGTGAGCCCGACTCTTCGGCGTCCAATTCACCGGCCAGAATCTTTTCTAAGTCGACAATGTGTTTCGAAACATCTTGACCATTGGAGCATTCGACTTCGTCAATCAGCTCTTTCAGTCGATCCGTGGCACGCAGCAGCGTGTTGATGACCACCGAAGTCGGCCTCAGTTCATGACTGCGAAGACGCCCTAGCACTTCTTCAGCTCGATGCGCCAAGCCACCCAAAGTGTCCAAGCCCATGAAACCGGCGGCGCCTTTGATCGAATGAATCGCGCGAAAAACTGTGTTGACAAGGGACACGTCCATCGCGTCGCCTTGAGATTCGATCGTTAGTAACTGGTTCTCGATGTCAGCGAGATGCTCTTGCGATTCAACCGCAAATTCTCGCAACAATTCCGTGTCGTCCATGTCGACGCAACTCCGCGTTCGCAATAATCGCCAGGCTGATCTATGGGTACCCGTATGCCTGATTCGGTTACCAAACCGGCAAAGATTGACATACGCATGACGGAATGTCGGACGAAAAGAAGGTCTAAGGGCGAAAATAACGGTTGCTTGGGCAAGTCAGGGCCAATTTGACGGACGTAGCAGATGAGCCGATTCGCCCGGTTCTCTGAATTTTGGGATTAAATAGTGGAGCGTGTTCGATGCGTGAATCCACGTCCATCGCGGAAAAAGGGGGGGTAATCCTGCAAACCTGTGCTGGGCAAGTCGGCAATCGTCCAAATTCCGATCGAACGTGATCAGCGTCGAGCCGCCTTGGGCCTGCGGTTATCAACCAGCCGCCGCGGCGTTACAATGGAATTTTCCTCGAACCGGACCAGGGACGCAAAGCGACAACTCTGTCCCGTGGTTGGGGCGCGGTTGACCGAGCGTTTGGGTTTGGGACTGGTTCGGGTGAGTTCCAACATTTTCCGTTTTGGGAGTTTGGTTTCGTGGTACATCAGGTTGTTATTATTGGAAGTGGCCCTGCCGGGTGGTCCGCAGCAATTTACGCCTCCCGAGCGAATCTGAAGCCGATCTTGTTTGAAGGGACGACCAAGCCTGAAATGATACCGTTGGGGCAACTGGCCATGACGACGGAAGTAGAAAACTATGCCGGGTTCCCCGCTGGCAATATCCGTGCCTTCGTCGAGTCTGCCGTTGACAAAGATCGTCAATGGAACCTTCCGCCGGCGCCCAACCACCAACGGGATGGCCAATTGCATTACGCGGTGCAAGGCACCGAGTTGATGGAGCTGATGAAACAACAGGCTCTGAATTTTGGCACGACGGTCATTGGTGACGACATCGTCAAAGTGGATTTTTCGCAACGACCTTTTGTGTTGTATCCGGGGCAAGGTGCTCCAATCAAGACACATGCGGTGATCGTTGCGACGGGGGCCCGAGCCAATTATCTGGGCTTAGAAAGTGAAAACTTGTACAAGAACAAGGGCGTGAGCGCTTGTGCCGTTTGCGACGGCGCGTTGCCGCTGTTCCGGGATCGCGAGTTGGCCGTGGTGGGTGGCGGTGATTCCGCGGTTGAGGAAGCGAGTTACCTGACCAAGTTCGCATCAAAAGTTTATATGGTGGTTCGACGCGATCAGTTGCGTGCCTCGAAGATCATGGCCGAGCGGGCCTTGTCCAATCCGAAGATCGAAATGCTCTGGCACCGTGAGGTCGCCGAAGTTTTAGGGGATGGCAACCGGGTCACCGGAATCCGACTTAAAAGCACACTGGATGGGGCGACCGAAGTACGCGAAATCGGCGGCCTGTTTCTGGCGATTGGTCATACGCCGAACACCGCATTCCTGGATGGGCAACTTCAAACGAACGACAAAGGTTACTTGGTTTGGAAACGGGCATTTCGTACCGTTACCAGCATCGAAGGTGTCTTCGCAGCCGGCGATGTGGCCGATGACTACTATCGACAAGCGATTACATCGGCGGGTACGGGTTGCATGGCGGCCTTGGATGCCGAACGGTGGCTAGCTGAGCACGAGGGATAAACTGACCGTCAGCGGACAATTCTGCATTAAACAACGCCAGGGAAGCGGTGCCGAGCGCTTGGTAACAACCAAGATATGAAGTTGATTCGCAGCGGAAGTCGCCGACGCCAAGATTAGGCTGCGACAAAGCCCAGGCATGAACGGGTATTCATTAGCGTTGATTAGTGTTCATCAGCGGTTTGCCAACTTTTGCCATTACACTCGATCAGTGCGAACAGGTTACACCGCTGATTCACGCTAATGAACACTAATAGCCGGTCAGCGCTACAAGTTTTGACAATCTACTGGGATCGCTGGACAAAAGTGGCTGACACAGCCCTTGGTCACAGTCAAGATATGAAAATGATTCAAAGCGGAAGTCGTCGACGCCAAAAATAGGCTGCGACAAACTCTAGGCATGAACGGGTTTTCATTAGCGTTGATTAGTGTTCATTAGCGGTTTGCCAACTTTTGCCATTGCACTGGATCAGTGCGAACAGGTTACACCGCTGATTCACGCTAATGAACGCTAATAACCGGTCAGCGCTACAAGTTTTGGTAATCTACTGGGATCGCTGGACAAAAGTGACTGACACAGCGCTTGGTCACAACCAAGATATGAAGTTGATTCGCAGCGGAAGTCGTCGACGCCAAAAATAGGCTGCGACAAAACACTAGGCATCGCTTCCCTTCGTTTTTAGCGTCAAGCGGTATCCACTTCGCTGAATGCCAATGCCGTGTGTTCGCCACTTTCTGTGAACTGCGCCAGGAGCGACCGTCCTCCGCAAGTTCGCCGGCTCGAAGCCGACGAACTCACGTGAAGGACAGAAGCGGGCCGATTGCTAACCACTCGACATTACAACCTTGGCGGAGGCGGCGGTGGCGGTGGTGGTGGCGGCGGCGGTGGTGGCGGTGGTGGTGGCGGCGGCGGTGGAGGTCCCGGCGGCGGCGGCGGTGGAGGTGGCGGAGGCGGCGGTGGTGGTGGAGGTGGCGGCGGTGGTGGAGGCGGAGGCCCAGGAGGTGGCGGCGGCGGTGGAGGCGACGGTGGTGGTGGCGGCGGCGGTGGCGGAGGTGGCGGCGGCGGCGGAGGTGGCGGTACTGGCAAGTTTCGCGCCTGGACCATTGGAGCGCGCTCGGTACGCAAGGTAACGGTCTCGACAATATTCGGTTGCGTGAAGAAGACTGGCGCCAAAAACATGTTGTTGGCTACCGGAATTGAAACCTCAACCGAGATCGTGTTGGTGGATTCCAAGATCACTCGCGGCGTCAGACGAACCGACGGATTGTTGATGCCCAATGATTGCAGCAACTGGGCTCCACGGGCTTCTCCTTCCGAACTCAAGGCGCCAGGAACCATTGCATTTCGTGCAGCTTCAAAGGCAGCATTTCGCGCGGTATGACGCAAGAAGTGGACCCGTGTGAATTCTACAGCCGCAAAGAACACCATAAAAATAAGCGGCGCGACAAGCGCCATTTCCACGGTGTTTGCTCCGGTTCGTTCCGCAGGACGCGGTCGTTGGCACGAACCTTTCAAATGCGTTAGTTTTGTAATCATAGGACAATTCAATTTCTGTTTAGTAAACCTACTTTTTTAATGCACACGGGTGAATCGAGTTAGCGAGTCACGAGTGTTGGCATTTGGCGAGCAATGTCTCGGAAGACAGCGCTCAATGAGGAGGCATTGGTTGCATGGTAGTGCTTTCCGCCGCCGATATTCGCGACGGTCACCATTCTGGCTTGATTGGCTTCTTGAGCAAATGTAACGGTGAAAATCATGACCCCATCTCGGGCCAAACTGCGAGCTTGCGAAATTTCATCTCCGGCATCACGCAAGCCATCCGTCATCAACACGATTACTTTGACCGCCCAAGGTCGAGCGTTCGCGTGAACCAACGCATTGTTGGCCGCACGAAGTCCAGACTGGATATTGGTTCCGCCCCCGCTGAAGCCATTCGAGTACGAGTCCAACTGCGACATGATTCCGCCGTAGTTTGTGGTTGGATTCAAATCAACTTGTGCTCCACTCGCATAGGTTGCTAATGCGACGTGTTCCAACTGAGCCGTTTGATTGAGCTCGTTAAGGAAGACTTGAATCCCAGCGACCGTGTCCCGCCAACGTGAGGGGTTTGGTGCAGCATGTCCGAAATTGAATCCTGCCGGCAACGGGGCGCCCCCATTCCAAGGATGCGGCAAGGCCGCGACTTGGTCGGCTCGAAACGCCATCGAACCAGATCGGTCGATCACCAATGCGATGTCGAGTTCCACCTGCGTCGAGCGGGATTCCATCGTGATGTTCGTGGAGTCGATGCCCAAGAAACCAGGCATGAATAATTGTACGGGTCCGGTCGGAGAACTATCGGACATCTCCGTTCGTAGTACGATCGAATTCGGATTCGCACCGCCCGGAGTGTACTGATAACGTTGATGCAGGTTGTTACGAACGGCAGTGCCTAATTCGTAATCACTACCTCGAAGAATCAATGTACGGCCATTCACTCGATTGTTGTTGGCGACCGTTTGTCCCATCGATTGAGCCTGAGGCAGGCTTCGCGTACTGGCAAAGATGCGGTTGGCTGCGCGGGCTGAGGCGTCCGACGCGACTTGCATTTCGGTGCGGACCAACTGCATTTGGGCCAAGTTGATCGCGAAGCCTCCGAGGGTCAAGATCAAGATTGTCAACAAAAGAATCAGCGCCAGCGCTCCACCCGTTCGATTGGTGGCGGTTGGGCACTGTCTTCGCCAGCCCATGTGGCGACGGTCAAGAAATGATAACGGATAATTGGTGGGACAATTCATAGACCTAGGTCTCCAGCGGCGGGAAAAGGCGGGGTCAGTTATGTTCCATCATCATCGTGCATGAGCCATTGACGGTGCGCCCCGTCATCAAGCCCAAGAAACTATTGCTGTTCCGATCGATCCGGGCCACGACGTTAACGGTGACCAATGAACCAAAAGGAGCGGATGGAAAATTGGATGGTGTCACGGTGATGCTGTCTTCTTGAACACCGCGCGCACGCAAGATCAGTTCCGTTTGAAATCGAACGTTGGTCATTGTGGCACCTGGAACGACCGCTACGCGTGCGCCTTCTTGAGCGGCCAAGATCAAGCTTTGCTTCAAGAAAATGGCGTCACAAGTTTCGATGATTCCGAAAGTGATCAACAAAACAATCGGCAGACACACTGCAAACTCCAACGCAGCAGCACCGCGGCGTCGTAACGAGTCGAAGAACGATAAACTCCGACCTAAAGGTGGCAGAGGTTTCAAGCGTCGGATCAAATTGAGTTTCATAACCAAAGAACTCTCATACATCGATCAGCAAACAACCGCGCGTCCATAAGCGGACGACTGAAGTCTAGGTCAGGAAAGAATTTCCTAGAACAAAAGTTGAAGTCGTTTTCAGGAATCTATGGCGCTTTGGCGATTTATGCGGGTTGTAACGGTCCGATGGTTGGTTGGACTAGAAACCAGGCATAACGGATTATGAACTGCATGACAGCATCGAACAGCCGGCGCGATGCCGGGCCCATTCCGGACGCTTTTCAGCGAAGGAATCCGCTTCAGGTTGATCGGAATAAGGATTGCGGAGTACGTCCAGGAGCCGCGCGACAGGCGAGAAGTCGCCCTGAGCCACCGCGTCAATCGCCAATTGCGCCAAGTAATTTCGGAGCACAAACTTTGGGTTCACACGTTGCATGCTTTGCCGACGATCGGCGGGCGTTTGCCGATCTCGCTGCAATAAAATCCGATACTGTCCCAACCAATCGCGGGTCCGCTGCGCAATCGTCTGTGACCATTGTCCTAAATTGTAGTAGGCGGGCTTCAATAACTCGGGAATTCCTTGGGCATCGAACCATTGCTCGAAGTTGTCGGCTGGCACTGCCGATTCTTGCCAAATTGCCAATTGTCGAAAGAATAGAGTGTAGTCGGTTTCGAGACTTCCCAATAAACGGAATAAGCCGTCGATCAATGATTCATCATAGTGGGCCATTCCCAATTTGGCGGCCATCATGGTTTCGAATTGCCGGTGGTACGACTCCGAATATTCCTGCAACGCATTTTGCAACGGTTCTTTCTGTTGTACCAATGGCCATAAGGCATTTGCCAGACGCACGAGGTTCCACATCCCAATTTGCGGTTGTTGACCAAAGGCATAGCGGCGACCATGTGCATCGGTCGTATTCGGAGTCCAACTTGGGTCGTAATCCTCTAACCAACCATACGGTCCATAATCGATCGTCAAACCCAGGATCGACATGTTGTCGGTATTCATGACTCCGTGCACGAAGCCCACTCGCATCCAATGCACCATCATCGTGGCGGTGCGTCGACAAACTTCCGCGAACCAATCGGCGTAGAATTGGGGCGAGTTCACTTCCGTCTGACGCGACAGCCAAAAATCGGGAAAGTCATGCTCAATTGTGAAGTTCGTTAACTGCCGTAATACTTCGTCGTCCTGACGTGCGCCCAAGATTTCAAAGTTGCCAAACCGAGTGAAACTGGGGGCCACTCGGCATACGACCGCCCCTGGTTCTCGTTGTGGATTCCCGTCATAAAACATATCGCGGATCACATCTTGTCCGGTCAGGACCAAACTCAGCGCACGAGTTGTCGGCACACCTAAGTGGAACATCGCTTCGCTACACAAGAACTCACGCAACGACGAACGTAGGACCGCGAGTCCATCGGCAGTACGGGAGTAAGGTGTCGGCCCGGCACCTTTAAGCTGCAAGGTCCAGCGTCGTTGGTCACGGCCAACCACTTCGGCCAGATTGATCGCACGTCCATCTCCCAACTGTCCGGCCCAGTTTCCGAACTGATGACCGCCATAGCACATGGCGAACGGGTCCATACCGTCCAAGACTTGGTTGCCGGAAAATACTTGCAAGAACGACTCCGAGTCACAGTCCGTGGCGCTTAATCCAAGTTCCGTAGCCATTTCGCGCGAATAGGCGACCAACCTTGGTGCTGGGACCGGAGTGGGGCGAACACGAGAATAACAAGCGCCGAACACTTGTCGCCGAAAGTTCCGTGGTTCGGTGTCGCCCGGCAAGAATTGGGTGAAGCGATTATCGTAGCGAAACATGAGTGTCCAATAACTGGTCAGGCACCTCAAGTTCCATGAGCAACATTCCTAAACCATGGGTCTTGCCTTGGGCATCGGTCTTCAGCGATTCGCTACCACCACCGCCCAGCGAATCGTGCAGAATAAAATTCAGGGCCAACAGATTGGGCGCTTCGAAGCGTTGCACTTGGCCCAGGCAGATGTCGCGGAAATGGGCTTTCACTCGAGCGGGCGTCAAAAATTCACGCAAAAACTCATAACCGGCCGGAGTGTACGCGACGACGCCAACATTGCTACCGTCACCTTTATCTCCACTACGGGTATAAGCCAATTTTGCGAGTGTGGTTTTCATGCTTCTTGTATCCGTCGGGTTACTTGCCTAGGGGAATGGTTGCGATCGGCCGATAAACGGGCCCGGCTTGGCTGCGTTCGCTCGACATGAGCTTTAGTTCGTGCACTGCTTGCAACCCAAACTCATGCTCCTCGAACGATTCAAACTCTTCCGCGAGCGAAATCGTTCGTTCGTTTTTGGCCCCGCCAAAACGAGCCAGAGTGACGTGCGGCGTCCATGGCTTGGTGTCAGGATAAAATCGTTGCTCGACAAATGCTTGGTTCAAAGCCGCTGCCATCCAGGTGAAACGAGGGCATTCGGGCATGGACTCGGCCGCCACGTCATCCGCCGATGGACTTCGTTTCTTTCCAGGTGAAATCTCACGGATACCGGCCCACAGCACTCGGGGTCGTTCCAAATTTGGAAACGCTCCCAATCCTTCACAACTGAAAGTCACTCGACTTTGTGACTGCAAAACTTGCGTTGCAATTTGGGCAACCTGATGTGTTTGGTTCCACTGGATTTCGCCCAAGAAACACAGCGTCAAGTGCAGTTGGTCGGGTGCCACCCACCTAACGCCCTCCGCCGATACAAACGCTGGAGAACGCCCCAGGCGTTGCTGCATTCGCTGCAGGTTTCGACGAATCTCGCCAGAGATCTCGACGCAGATAAAGCTACGCACCACGGCCATTACGGATGAACCAATCTTCCCATGAAGTCCCGGTGAATCTTGCTTGTCACTTCGGAAGGCAAACGCGGACCAAAGTGTTGAATGAGTTCTCCGGCGGCCAATGTACCGAGTTTCGCAGCGGTCGCCAAATTTAGTCCCTTGGACAGACAGCCAAGCACAGAACCTGCGAACATGTCTCCAGCTCCGTTGGTATCGAGCGGTTTGACAGGCGCTGCGGATATCTCCACAATTCGGTCTCCGTCCCACACCAACGCTCCATCTTTGCCGCGTGTAATGACGAAACTCTGGCAGCGTTGTTTCATTGGCTCGACCACTTGCCGAACGTCGTTAACGCCAAACATGAGTTTCGCTTCTTCTTCATTGGAGAAAAGCAGATCAACACCGTCGCCCCACAACTCCTCCAAACCTTCACGGCAGAAACGGATCATGTTAACATCCGAGAGCGTCAAGGCAATTTGGACTCCCGCGTTTCGTGCGGCTTGCCGTGCAACGGTTACCGCTCGACGCCCTGTTGGACTTGCTGACAGATACCCTTCGATGTAAAAGAACTTGGACTGTGTCAACGCGTCCAGAACCAATTCAGCCGAAGAAATGTCGGCGGTCGCACCCAAGTAGGTGCTCATGCTGCGTTCCGCATCCGGCGTAATCAAAACCAAACAAGTCCCCGTCGAATGCCCATTGGCTTCCGAGTGATGTTCGTTCGACTCGACATCACAGGCGCGTAGATCGCGCAGGTAAAATTCACCCAGTTCGTCGGGTGCGACCTTGCACGAGTAGAAACAGCGAGCCCCAATTTGAGCGGCCGCAATCATCGAATTCGCTGCGCTTCCGCCGCTGGCACGTTTCCCTGGAAGTTCACCCAAGCCTCGGAGGAGTTCCGCTCGACGCTCGGCATCGATCAGCGTCATCGTGCCTTTTTCAACTCCCAAATTCGCTAATTCCTGGTCGTCCACCCGATACTCGCTGTCGACCAAGGCATTGCCAATTCCGTAAATGTCGTACTTTCGCATGTCCAGTTGATCTCGTTGTCTAAAAAAATCGTTGTAACTAATTGTTGTAACTAACTGTTGGAACTAACTGTTGGAACTAATTGTGTCGTTCAAGGGGTGCCATTATCGCGTTTCGTCAACGAAGCGACCAAGGAGCAATCGATGCTCATTCTCAACACAAGAGAAGTGACCATCGTGTTCTGGCCTATGTCGTCAGGCAGATTTGTCCGCTGCCTCGCGTAGGGACACCGAGCGATTAAACACCAAGGCTTGCGCAGTCGAGTCTTCGGAGTCCAAACAAAAGTACCCGTTCCGCTCGAACTGAAAACTCTGCCCCACGCGCGCTTGTCGCAATGACGATTCTAACTTGCATCCGCGTAGTACGCGAAGCGAAGCTGGGTTGAGTTGATTCTTCCAGTCTTCACCATCTTCAACTTCTGCCAAAGATTCCACCAAAAGCAAGTTTTCATACAACCGGACTTCGGCGTCTACTGCATGTGCCGCCGACACCCAATGGATCGTGCCTTTGATCTTGCGACCGTCCGATGTTTTGCCGCCAGCCGTTTCTGGATCATACGTGCAGCGCAATTCGACAATCTCACCAGTGTCAGGATCTTTCTTGACCTCATGACATTTGATGACGTAGGCAAAACGCAAGCGAACTTCACCGCCTGGTTGCAAGCGGAAAAAGGACTTCGGGGCATTTTCCATGAAGTCCGAGCGTTCAATATAAATCTCTCGTCCGAAAGGAATTTCCCGCGTTCCGAATTCGGGCTTCGCGGGATGATTGGCCGCCGTTCGCAATTCGACCTGATCTGCCGGGATGTTTTCAATGACGACTTTCAATGGCTCAAGTACCGCCATCACCCGTCCAGCCGTTTCGTTCAAGTCGTGCCGCAGTGCCTCTTCCAATCGGGCCATAGGCGTGGTGCTGTTGAACTTCGTCACACCAATCGCTGCACAAAACTGACGTAAGGCCTGGGGCGTGTAACCCCGACGACGTAAGCCACAGATCGTCGGCATCCGGGGATCACTCCAACCAGCAACCAAGCCTTGCTTGACCAGCTCCAGCAACCGGCGTTTGCTCATGACGGTGTTCGTCAAATTCAAACGCGCGAACTCAATCTGCTGCGGTCGATGGATTCCCAATTGTTCCAGAAACCAATCGTACAAAGGCCGATGATCCTCGAATTCCAAAGTGCAAATCGAGTGAGTGATACCCTCTAACGAATCGCTCTGTCCATGAGCGAAATCGTAAGTTGGGTAAATGCACCATTGGTCCCCCGTGCGGTGGTGATGCGCATGGCGAATGCGGTAAAGTGCCGGATCCCGCAAATTCATGTTGGGAGCTGCCATGTCGATTTTGGCCCGCAGTGTGTACGAGCCATCGGGAAACTCGCCGGCTTTCATTCGACGAAACAACTCTAAGTTTTCCGAAATGGGGCGGTCACGATCCGGACTGTTGCGGCCGGGCGAATTCCAACTCCCGCGATATTGACGAACTTGCTCAACGTTCAAGCTGCAAACGTAAGCTTGGCCCGCCAAAATTAGCTTCTCAGCCATTTCATACAAGGCTGGGAAGTAGTCCGAGGCATAGTAAACCGGACCATCCCACTGGAATCCCAACCATTGCACATCGGCCTTGATCGATTCGACGTATTCCGTATCTTCCGCCAACGGATTCGTGTCGTCCATTCGCAAATTGCACTTGCCACCAAACTCGGCGGCTAGTCCAAAATTCAGACAAATGGCCTTGGCATGACCGATATGAAGATAACCGTTCGGTTCAGGTGGAAATCGCGTTTGAACTCGCGCGCCATGCTTGCCAGCCGCCACGTCGTCCGTCACACGTTGGCGGATGAAGTCCAATGAGATTGCAGGATTTTCCGAACTGTCGTTGGTAGAATTCGAGTGGGTATCTGCCATTTTCGATCGATGGGGTTGTCGCATGTGGGTTGGAACTCGCTGGGAATGAGTTCTCCCAACGGGACCGGTTCCGAGGCATTTTACTAAAGGAAGCTAAAATTCAGCAGCCCATGTCCTGAAATTCCCATTAGCGCGGCCGGTGTGGGAATAATGCCACACCGATAAGGTAAAGCCCACTGCCGCTGGCCAGCGTCGTCGTGGCCCCAACCAGGGCCAACCAGGGTACGCCCAGCGGCCGCGGCCAAAACCCGCCGAATTCGCACAGCAGGACAGTGGCCGCGCCAATGGTTGTTCCTAATAGTGCCGGAAGTTGGCCGACTTTTCTCGTCATCAGTCCCAACAAAAAAAGCCCGAGCAACAAGCCACCCGAAAACCCGGCTAGTTTTAACGAATTGTCGATCACCGACGCCGAGAAATACTGGGCTTGAATCCCAATCATCATCTGCAGACTTCCGAAACCCAGTGTTAGAATCTGCGTCAAGAGATACAACTTCCGAGTGGTCCACCACGGACGATTCCCGATCGCCGGCAAGACAAAGTCATGCATGAACGCGGAGGCCGACGAACTCAACGAACTGGACAAGGTCGACATCGATGCGGCAAAAATCGCTGCCATCATCAAGCCCACCAATCCGGAGTTGGCTGGGAACACATTCAAAATGAAATGCGCGAATACTTGATCCGGCTTGCTAGGCATGGCCGCTGGGTTGGCCTGCTCGTAAAAGCTGGCCAGCGCTATCCCGATCAAGATGAATAAAGCGAATTGCAGCCAGACAACCAAGCCACTGGCGATCAAGGCCCAGGCCGCTTCCCGTTGGCTGCGAGCGCTCAAGTAACGTTGGACCATCATGTGGTCTGTGCCGTGAGTGCCCATGCTCAACACGATCCCGCCGATGAGGCCGGACCAAAAGTTGTAGTCTTGATCCCAGCTCCATTCGATCAACCGCCATTTGTCCGTTCGCATCCCATGTTCCCACAGCGTGTCCCAACCGGCAGGCAGCAGGCTGACGATCACACCGAGACTGACGAGTCCACCCAGCATGTAAATGCACCACTGAATACAATCGTTCCAAACGATCGAACGCATGCCACCAATCAGCGTGTAGACGATGGTTGCACCAGTAATGACGGCACATCCGAGGCCCAGATTCCAACCAAGCAATTGCTGTATCACCAGCGCCGCCAAATACAATCGCAAGCCATCCCCGAGACTGCGCGTCGCCAAGAAGAGTCCGGCGGCTGCCCGCGAAGTTTCGAGTCCAAATCGGGTCCGCAATACTTGGTAGGCACTGGACAATTTGCCCGTGTAAAACAACGGCAGCAAGACCACGACCACCAAGATGCGACCACAAATGAGTCCCATCGGCAACTGCAAGAATCGCAAGCCGGTCGGTGAAATCCCATGTCCGGGAACGGAAAGGACTGTTGCCGTGCTTGTTTCGGTCGCGACAATTGAACCTAAAATCGCCCACCAAGGAAGACTGCGGTCCCCCAAGAGAAAACTGTCCAACGTTTGCTCGCGGCCGCGCAACAACAAACCCACTGAAATCGAAACACTCAGCGCAACAATCAACACGGTCCAATCAATATATCCCATGTCGAAATTGCTCCGGTTCTAACATTTTCCCTGGGGATGTAATATAAGACCACCACCGGTGCCGTGTCACGCCGTCTCTTTGTCGCTGCGCGTGACTTTCGCACGGTGTCCGCGGTCGCTGTGTCCGCGGTAGCCGTGTCCGCGGTAGCCGTGTCCGGAAATGAACTGTGCAAGGGACGAGAAAATGGATCAAGCGTCCGACGGGATGGCGACGGAGTTGTCGAATGAAGATTCGAAGACTATCGACACCATGGATTGTTTGGCGATCGTGGACTTGATCAATCGTGAAGATCAAACGGTGGCGTTGGCGGTGGGAACTCAACGTGTGGCCATCGCCGCTGCAATGGATGCGATCGCCAACGCTTTGGCGGCCGGTGGGCGATTGATTTACGTCGGCGCAGGAACGTCGGGCAGGTTGGCGGTTTTGGATGCAGCGGAGTGTCCGCCCACGTTCAGTGTCTCGCCAGAAACGGTGGTCGGAATTATTGCTGGCGGTCCGGCTGCCCTGACGTCGGCGCTGGAAGGCGCTGAAGACGACGAAGCGGCAGCGGTGTTCGAACTGAAACGGATCCAGCTCCAGCCAATCGATATTCTGGTCGGCATTGCGACCAGTGGTCGGACTCCGTTCGTTCTGTCGGCGATTCGGTACGCCGCCTCCCTGGCTGTGCCGACGATCGGCATCACCTGCAATCCGGCCACACCACTGCATGACTTGGCGGACGTTACGATCGCTCCCATCGTTGGTCCCGAAGTCATTACCGGTTCGACCCGGATGAAAGCCGGAACTGCAACGAAAATGGTTCTCAATATGCTGACGACCGGCGCGATGATTCGGCTGGGAAAAACCTATGGCAATTTGATGGTCGATCTGCGGGCGACGAATACAAAGCTGCGTCAACGCTGCGTAAGAATCGTGCGCACGCTAACGGGGCTGGATGAACAGGCGGCTCAGGAATTATTGGAGCAGGCCAACGGTCAAGTGAAGACCGCGATTGTCGCCCATCGCTGTCGTCTGTCGATTGCGGAAGCGCGTCGCAAGTTGCGGGCGACGTTTGGACACCTCCGCAATGCATTGGAACAATAGGATCCGTCGACGATTAGGTGCCAAAGCATGTCGCGCGAAGCCGTCTCATGGATCCTCGGAGTTGATGCGGGTGGCACCAAAACGGCTGCGTGGGTTGGGAGAATGTTCCAAGACGCGAAGGGCGGACACCAGATTCGCTGGTCCGGTTGTGGCCACAGCGGACCCGGAAACCCCAACTCCGTAGGTGTTGCGATGGCCTTGCATTCCATCCAGACGGCCATCCATGCTGCCATTGCGGCGGCGATGGTCGATGGCCCTGCGAGTGCCGATCAACAAACTCCGGAGACCATTCGCTTGAGCGCCATTTGGGTTGGAGCGGCTGGAGCGGGTCGACCAGAGATTGCCAGTGAATTGCGTTGTGAACTCGAACATCAGTTTCCATCCGCCGAGGTGACGGTCACGACCGACATCGCCTTGCTCATTTCGATCGCCCAATCCGCCGACTTGGTCGAAGCTCCCGAGTGGATTCGGCAACCATGGTCGTCCGCCATCGCCAGCCGCACGATTTCCAACGTTCAGCAAGCGGAAGCAGAAATCATCGCGCGGGCAAAGTCAAGTGCGTTTTTCGATCGAGGGCAACCGGTCATCGCCATCATCTCGGGCACCGGCTCGATCGTTTGGGCTATCGACGGCCAAGGGAATGAAAAACGGTGGGGAGGTTTCGGGCCCCAAATCGGCGATATCGGCAGTGGCTGTTGGTTCGGGCAGCAAGCGATCCAAGCGATCCTCGCGGAGTTGGACAATCGTGGTCCCGCTACTTCGTTGCGATCCGTTCTCTTGCCCCACCTGAACATCCCGGATGGAATCGAAACGCGACAGCTTCTGATGGATCGGATGTTGACGCCTGCGGAACTGGCAGCGCTGGCGCCACTCGTCTTGGCCACCGCCGATCACGATGCGGTCGCGAATGAAATGGTCCAAACGGGCGTGGAGGGTTTGATTGCGATGGGATGTGCAGCTCTTGCTTGGCTCGGTCCTAGGGCTTCGATCCATCTCGTTTTGGGTGGCGGTTTGTTGGTGAGCAACACAGGATTATTGAACCGCGTGTGGCAGGGAATCAACGAGTTCCTTAAGCCACAGTCAGCGGTGGAGAAACTCAACCCAGAGGTTGAGTGCCAAGGGAGTCTTCCCGTGCCGAAAATATCTGCCTACTTGAGTCATCAGCCGGTTTGGGGAGCGCTTGTTTCTGCGGCTGATAAACTTGTTTCCGGGGCGGCGAACCGCTAAAGTTGCATGACTTGGTTGGTGGCCACGCGATCCGAAAGCACTCTCGATGAAGATACCTAAGTTCACTTGGTTCGTACTTTGCGTCATTGTTCTAAACACGTTCACACCCCGCGCGGTTGCGCAAGACATTCCTACAAATGATGCACTGATTGTAGCGGGGTTTCATCCAAACCTAGTCACGCGGGTTGATGAAATTGTGTCCGAGGCGATTGGCGAACAAAAAATGCCGGGCTGTGTCGTGTGTTTTGGTCGCCGTGACCATGTTGCATTTCTGCGGGCCTATGGGCAACGACAAGTTCAACCGCAACCGGAGCCAATGACAGTCGATACGGTTTTTGATTTGGCCAGTCTGACCAAGCCGATTGCGACAGCCACCAGCGTGATGCAATTGTGCGAACGCGGCCAATTGCGTCTTGGTCAGAAGGTTGCTGAGATTTTGCCCGAGTTCGGGATCAACGGCAAAGAAGCCATCACGATCGAGCAATTATTGACTCATCAAAGCGGGTTGATTCCCGACAACGCGTTGGCAGATTATGAGCACGGTCCCGAAGAATCGTGGCGCCGGATTTGTCAGCTGGGATTGGCGGCACCTGTCGGACAAGAATTCAAGTACTCGGATGTTAACTTCATCGTTTTAGGAGAGATCGTGCGCAGGATCACTGGGCTAGATCTTGGTACCTACACGCGTCAATCTTTGTTCGGGCCGTTGGGCATGCACGAGACGGGATTTCTTCCGCAGCCCGAACTCTTCCCACGCATGGCTCCGACTGAACAACGGGCCGGCCAGTGGATTCGTGGTCAGGTCCATGATCCTCGTGCCTTTCTGTTAGGCGGCGTGGCCGGTCATGCGGGTTTGTTTTCGACCGCCAGCGATTTGTCGATTTATGCGAGGACGATGCTGCAGATGGGAAAGGGAGCGACGCTCAATCCAAAGACGATTCTCTCGGCGGCTGCCGTACAACGCATGACCCGACGTTATCCGGTTTCGAGCGGGTGGCGTGGCTTGGGCTGGGATAAACAAACGGGTTATTCGACCAATAAAGGTGACTTGCTGAGCGACGCGGCCTATGGTCACGGTGGTTTTACCGGGACGGTGTTGTGGATTGATCCGCAGCAGGACCTGTTCTTTATCTTCCTGAGTAACCGAGTTCATCCAAACGGCAAGGGCAATGTCAATTCCGTTGCGGGTCAAATTGCCAACGTGATCAGTTCGGCTCAGCTCCATTCACGCTTGCCTGCGGGATTTCGAGATGGAATCCAGTTTCAACCAACACTCACTTCTAAAGCCGCCACACGAACTGAGGTTCAAATTCAAGGTGTGACTACGGGTTTGGAAGTGTTGTTGCGTGATCGTTTGGAATCCATTGCGAAGCAACGCGTTGGGTTGATCACCAATTCGACCGGTGTCGACTCAAAAGGTGCTTCGGCAACGCAGTTGTTGTTCGAGAACCCAGCGGTCCGCCTGACCGCCATTTTTAGTCCGGAACATGGCATTGCCGCGAAGCTAGATCAAGCCAACATCGACGATGGAGTTGATGCGGCAACCGGTGTCAAAATCTTTAGCTTGTACGGCAAAACGCGCCGCCCTACGGCGGACATGTTGGCAGAGGTTGATGTTTTGGTTTTTGACATTCAAGACATTGGCACTAGGTTCTACACCTATATCTCGACGATGGGTGAAGCCATGCATGCGGCCGCCGAGCACGGGAAGAAGTTTGTGGTTTTGGACCGTCCGAATCCGCTGGGTGGAATGATCGTCGAAGGTCCGCTGTTGGATACCGGAAGCGAGTCGTTTGTCGGCTTTCATCCGTTGCCACTTCGACATGGAATGACGGTGGGCGAGCTGGCATTGATGCTGCGTGACGAACTAGATTTGAAATTGGACTTGCAGGTCATCCCGTGCGAGAATTGGGATCGTGCGGACTATTGGGACGGAACGGGTCTGGTTTGGGTCAATCCGTCCCCAAACATGCGCTGTTTGAATCAAGCGGTGCTTTATCCCGGAGTCGGGGTGTGGGAAATGACCAATCTTTCGGTGGGTCGCGGAACAGAGACTCCCTTCGAAGTCTTGGGAGCACCGTGGATCGATGGGAAAACGCTGGCTCGTGAGTTATCTGCCGCGTCATTGGCTGGTGTTCGGTTTGTGCCAATTCGTTTCACGCCGAACTCAAGTAAGTATGCTGGCCAGGTGTGTGGCGGCGTCAACATCATCGTTGTCGATCGATCCGCATTTCGCAGTGTCGAGCTTGGCTTGGCTATTGCGGTTGCCTTGAAAAAGTTGTACTCAGAATCTTGGGACGTCAAAGAAATCAATCGCTTGCTCGGAAACAAGGTCCTGGCTGATGCCATAAGGGATGGCAAAGACTTGGAGCAATTACGCACATTAAGTAACAATGGCGTTGCCGAGTTTATGACACGCCGCCAACGATTTCTGTTATACTAAACGCTTCCAGCGACACGCGAACGTCTTGTGGAGGCTCGCGTCTAGATCGGGCCGCGTGGCGATCAAGCTGCGGCGTTTCCACTAACTCGCGATGATGGGAGATGGCGAATCAATCAGACTGGTCGTGAACAATCTTTGTTGCAAAATACCGTCATCGGATTGATCGCCAGTATCTTGCTGGCATTGATCAAGTTATTGGCTGGAATTTTTGGCCGTTCGAGCGCCTTGGTCGCGGATGCCGTCGAATCTTTGGCGGATACGGTCGGTTCGATCTTGGTTTGGCAAGCGGTGCGAGTGGCCGCGCGCCCGCCGGATCCTCGACATCCGTACGGCTATGGCAAAGCCGAGGCGGTCGCGGCCATGGCAGTTGGCGGACTGTTGGTTGTCGCGGCAATTTTCATTGTGGTGAAAGCAATTCAAGAAATACTGGTGCCTCATGAAGCCCCGGCGGCCTGGACGTTGATCGTGTTAGGACTCGTGGTTGCGATTAAAGAGTTATTGTTTCGTTTCGTGATGCAAGGTGCAGCCGAATTGAATTCTGACGCGGCGCGTGCCGATGCCTGGCATCATCGATCGGACGCGATTACGTCCGCGGCGGCGTTTATTGGGGTTTCAATTGCAATTTGGGGACCGCAGTGGACGGGGATTCCAACTTTGGTGTTCGCCGATGAAGCCGCCGCGTTTTTAGCCAGTGGCATAATCCTGATCACCGCCGTCAGTTTGATTCAACCGGCTCTTTACGAATTGTTGGATGCTGCCTCGGACGAAATGGCTCGCGATGTACGGCGAATTGCGGGGCAAGTTGAAGGCGTGTGCGAAATCGAGAAAGTCTATGTTCGCAAAAGTGGATCGGGGTATCATGTGGATATGCATTTGCACGTGAGCCCGGATCTCTCGATTCGTGTGGCCCACGCATTGGCTGGCAAGGTCAAAGCCGTATTGCAACAAGCGCTGCCGAATTTGGTGAGCGTGCTGATTCATGTGGAACCGGCTGAAGAAGGCCCTGAGTAATTGGTAGGAGCATGTGATGATTGTAGCGAGACCAGCCCGTCTAGTGCCGATTTGGCTTTTACTCGTGGCGACCAGTTGTTGGCCTGATCTATCAAGCTATGCCTCCGTCCCCGGGATTTCTCACTCCACGCCTCAATCCAACTCTTCTCAGGATGAAACAGTGAAATCAAACACGGAATATTCAACAGACCCACAAACTGTGGTGATTACCATGGACGTGTCCGGGGGATTTCGAGTGCCGACCCCGCCCGGTTTCGAACGCCAGCCCTGGCTGCAGGTCTTCGGAGACGGTCGAATCGTCTGCGGTTCGCAAGTTCCGAATCGGCCCACAAATACAGGAAGATTGACCCCAGCTGAATTGCAACAATTAACGAATTGGTTGGTCCAAGAACAACAACTGCTTGAGCTTACCGCCGAAAAGATCTCCGGCGAACTTGAAGGCTATCAATCACCAATAGCGGACGCACCGACCACGACGATCAAGATTCAATTAGCCAAAGTGTCGCGCGAGTTTTCTGTTTATGCACTCAAACAGACGGCTCGAGACTTGCCAGATGCCAAAGGGCTGCAAATCTTAGCGACGATCGAGGCTCGGCTGCGCAAGGTTCGGCAGTTGGGCGACATTGGTAGCCAAGAAATTCTGGATTCGGCCTTGCAAGCTGCCAACCAGCATCTCGAGCAAGAACTTCCGGACGCGAACCCGTGGACGACCGATCATCTTCGTTCCATAGAACGTCAGCCCGGCGGCGGCTTGACGCTCGCCTTCAGTCGCGCGAAATCCATCAGTGGCGACGGATACACCTTGTCGCTGAAGCTAAGTCGCACGTCGGCTGATCGACCGTGGAAAATCGAATTCGAGTCGAAATAGTCCGCCTTTTCAAGCTTCTTCGGCTGGCTCGACTTCTGTAACATCCCAGGCTGGCAATGGATCAGGAAACGCGGCCCATGCTTCGGGCCCTTCCGCAAGTTCTGAGTCGGTCAACACGCATTCGTCCAAATCGGCGAATATCTTGGCCCACTCGACGTTTTGGCCAATCAAGACCAACTCGATTCGTCGGTCGCCGAATGGCTCTTCCCACAGCGATTCGATCTCTTCCTTTAGTTCGGGGTCCGATTGCCATTCGTCGTCTGGAGTGGCGGCGGCCCAAAACCCAGCTGGTTCAAAGGAAAACACTCGTCCGGCATGTCCCCAATTGGCGGCGATATCATTTCGTGTGGCGAACCACACTAAACCTTTTGAGCGAACGATCTGGTCAAAGGAGTCGCTGTGTTCGATCCAGCGCAGTAATCGTTCGGGATGGAACGGGCGACGTTGGCGATACACTCGATTACTAAACCCGTATTCCTCGGTCTCGGAGGTTTCTTGGCCGCGCTCGACCGCCAACCATTGATTGTTTTCAGCGGCCCATTGTTCGCTGAATCGGCCGGTGTTCATGATTTCTTCTAGCGGAACGTTGCCTCGAACGGCTGGAATAATCTTGGCGGTTGGATTCAATTGAGCCAACATGGCGCACAGTTCGGCAGACTGTTGCGGAGTGACCAGATCGGATTTCGAGACCACAATGACGTTAGCGAATTCTACTTGATCGGTGAGCAACTTGCCGACGTCTCGATCATCGGTCTCGTCCAAACCGATCCCTCGTTGGTTAAGTTCATCCATGGTCCGATAATCTTCGGGAAAATTTACGGCATCCACGACAGTTACCAACGTGTCTAATCGTGACAGGTCGGACAAGCTTTCGCCTTGTTCGTCCACAAACGTAAATGTCTCGGCGACTGGCAGTGGTTCTGAAATCCCCGTCGATTCAATGAGCAGATAATCGAACCGGTCTTCGCGCGCCAAACGCGCCACTTCTCGCAACAAATCTTCGCGCAATGTGCAGCAAATACAGCCATTGGACATCTCGATCAACTGCTCTTCGACACGATCCAGATTCGCGCCGCCTTGCTTGACTAGTTGCGCATCGATGTTCACTTCGCTCATGTCGTTCACGATCACAGCCACGCGACGGCCTTCGCGATTGCTCAAGATTCGGTTCAAGAGCGTCGTTTTCCCAGCGCCTAGGAAACCCGACAAAACGGTCACAGGCAGGCGATTCATAATTCTCAAATCCTTGTTGCTTCACTTTGGCGAAGCCGGCAAAATCCGGTGCGCGATCTAATGAGTGACTCCGCCCGCCAGGAGGCGGTGGTCTGCTGAAGTTCTTACTTTTTCGAGAGCCTGCTCACTTACCGATCGCTCGGTTGGGAGCCGTAAAAACTTCGTCCTAAGGTTACTTCTCTCTCGTAATAATTGCAATTGGTATGCAGAAGCGTAAACGCAAGAATCGCGAGCCTTGTTCGAATGGACCGACGCGAAAGTACTGCCTTTCAGTTCTGAAGGGGAATGTGGATCGCCAGAAACGGACGACGACAGCCAAAACTCTGGCGGTGCCCGACCGCCTCGGCTAAATTAGTAGAATCGTTCAGGCAAGTTGCCGGTTGCGGAAGTACGCTGGCTCGAGGAAGCGCGGGCCGCCGAAGTGCAAGAAGGATGGATTTTATTGATGCGTTTCAAGCGAAACCCGCAGACGACCGAGAGGGAACTTCGATGGTACCGCCGGGCGGCCCTTGTGTTGGGAGCGTTGTGTTGGTTGGCGTCTTCCGCTAGTGCGCAAGCACAAACCGAGAAATTGGCGGACGAAGTCAGAAAACTTTTGTCCGAACGGTGCATTGAATGTCACGGAGCCGAAACACGTGAATCTGGGTTGCGGTTGGACACAGGTCGTGGCATCCGCCAAGGGGGCGATTTCGGCCCAGTCGTACAGCCGCACGACGCGCAACGAAGCGAATTGATTCGCCGGGTTGCGACAGACAATGAGAACGAATTGATGCCGCCGGGTGGGCCTCGATTGTCGAACCAAGAGGTGGCCGTGTTGGAGTCATGGATCCAGGCGGGGGCAACCTGGCCCGAATCGTGGGACTCCGAAGAAGAGGAACGCGATCCCAGATTGGAGCATTGGGCCTGGCAGGCGTTAACGGCTTCCGAAATTCCGCCGCCTGTGGATTGGGACGCGTCGGCCAACATTGAACCTGAGCGGAATCCAATCGACCACTTTGTTCGAGCAAAACTGGCGGATCAGAAATTGGCACCAGCGCCGCTGGCGGATCGGCGTACGTTGATTCGAAGATTGTATTTTGACTTGCATGGCCTGCCGCCAACGCCGGAAGAGATTTCGGCATTCGAGAAGAATTCGGACCCTCAAGCTTACGAGAACTTGGTCGAGCGGTTGCTCGCGTCGCCTCGATATGGTGAACGATGGGCGCGGCATTGGTTGGATGTAGTTCATTATGGTGACACTCATGGTTATGACAAAGATCAACCGCGTCCGAATGCGTGGCCGTATCGAGATTACGTCATTCGCGCCTTTAACGAGGACAAACCCTACGTCCGGTTCATTGAAGAACAGGTTGCGGGAGATGTACTCTATCCGGAGACTCGCGATGGATACGAAGCATTGGGGCTGATCGCGGCTGGGCCGTGGGATCTCATCGGGCATTTGGAAGTTCCGGAAACGAAAACCGATGGAAAAATCGCACGTCATCTCGATCGTGACGACATGGTGGCCAACGTCATTGGAACGTTCAACAGTGTGACGATTCACTGCGCCTCGTGTCATCAACACAAGTTCGATCCGATCACACAAGATGACTACTATTCGTTGCAAGCGAATTTCGCAGCGTTGGAGCGTGACGAGTTGGAGTATTCGACTGATCCAGATGTCCAACGAAAGTTGGGAGAGCTTCGGCAACGGCTCCAAGTTGGTCAACGCAAACGCGAACAAATCGAACAACAACTGAAAGCGGCCGGAGGCGAGTCTTTAGCGGAGATCGACCGGCAAATCAATGCGACTGCTGGTGGTGCGGCTTCGGCTCAGGGTGGCTACCACAGCCAAATTGAGTCGCAAGCCGATCTGACGAAATGGGTGCAGATCGATCTTGGGCAAGCGAGCGAGCTGCGCGAGATTGTGCTTCATCCTTGTTATGACGACTTCAATGGAATTGGTGCAGGGTTTGGGTTTCCGGTGCGCTACCGAGTCGAGGTGGCTGATGATGCGGAGTTTCGAACCGGCGTGACCATGGTTGCCGATCATAGTCAAACGGTCGTGGCCAACCCTGGAATTACGCCGCGAACCCATCAATTTTCGGCAACGGCTCGTTTCGTCCGCGTGACCGCGACACAATTGGTGCCACGTTCGAATGATTACATTTTCGCGTTGGCGGAAATCGAAGTATTGGGCAAACATGGTGAGAATCTGGGGTTAGGCAAAACGGTCAGCGCGCTGGATTCGATCGAAGCTCCACCGCGCTGGACGCGAGGTAACGTGGTCGATGGTAAAAGTCCGGCGCTGGCAAGTGGCGATCGCTCGGGACTAGCTCAACGCCGGATCGAACTGTTGGAGCAACTTGGACTGTTGTCACTGGATGTCGAGCTTCGGCAAACGATTTCGCAGTTGGCTGAGGCGGAAAACGCGCGCCGTGAATTACAGCCGTTGAATAAGGTTTATGCCGCAACGACACAGAAGCGAGGCGGCCAATCGCGCGCGATTCATGTTTTGGCACGCGGCAATGTTCTCGCGCCGCTGCATGAAGTGGGACCCGGGGCGCTGGCGTTGTTCGACACGTTGCCAAGTCGGTTCGAACTTTCGCCAGGCCATGCGGAAGGAGACCGTCGCGTGGCGTTAGCGCGTTGGCTCAGCGACCCGCGAAATCCGCTCACCTGGCGAAGTGTTGTCAATCGCGTGTGGCAGTATCATTTCGGACAAGGAATCGTCGCGACACCAAACGACTTTGGTGCGATGGGTAGTCCACCCACGAATCCGGAATTGTTGGATTGGTTGGCGATTTGGTTTCGCGATCGCGGTGGTTCATGGAAAGAATTGCACCGCATGATCGTGAACAGCGCCACCTATCGCCAAGCGAGTCACCCGCGCGAAGAGTCTTTAGCGATCGATGCCGACAATCGTTTCATGTGGCGTCAGACCCCGCGTCGTTTGGAAGCTGAGGCGATTCGAGACTCGGTGCTGGCTGTTTCGGGAACGTTGGATCTGACGATGGGGGGCCCAGGTTGGCAGGACTTTGTCGTTCAGCGGCCGGAACATTCACCGCATTACGAGTATCAATTGGCGAATCCAGAAGATCGGGCCTTGTGGCGTCGGAGCGTGTACCGCTTTATCGTCCGGAGTCAAACTCAGCCGCTACTGACCGTTCTGGACTGTGCCGACCCATCGATGCGGGTGGACCGTCGCAATCAGAGTATTTCCGCATTGCAGGCCTTGGCTTTGCTAAACAATAGTTTCATGTTGGTACAGGCTCGCGAATTCGCGGATCGAGTCCGCCGCGAAGCGGGCGACGAATTGTCAGCGCAAGTGCGTCGTGCTTATGAGTTAGCGTTGGGGCGATTGCCGGATGATACAGAGCGGGCCGCTTTGGTCGAGTTAGCTGAAGGGCACGGTCTGGAGAATGTTTGCCGCCTGTTGTTCAACTTGAACGAGTTTGTCTGGATTGACTGAGAGAAACCCATGAAGCCCGACCCTCGCAATGGCTCAGTTTTTCACGCGTTTGGCAAGGCCCAAGGTCAGCGTGCGACGGGAAATCGTTTGACGCGCCGCGAGTGGTTGGTTCGCAGCGGTGGCGGTTTGGGTGGAATGGCACTGGCAGCCATTTTGGCCGATGAAGGTCGGGCGGATGGCACGCCGCACCCAGCATTTATCTACACTCCGAAGGTGAAACGAGTCGTCCAGTTATTCATGGCGGGTGCGGCCAGTCATATTGATCTGTTCGATTACAAACCCATGTTGGTCAAATGTCATGGGCAGCCCAGTGACTTTGGCGAGCCGGTGGAAGCATTTCAAGACGGGCTAGGGCCGTGGCTCAAGCCAATTTGGGAATTCAGACCCTACGGGAATTGTGGTAAACCACTCTCGGATGTCGTCGCTCCACTTGGAGACGTTGTGGACCGAATGGCGTTCATCCACAACATGGTCAGCAGTTCCGGGGTGCATTCGACGGCCACGTTACTGCAGACGACTGGATTTGTACTGCCGGGATTTCCGGGTGCAGGATGTTGGGTCAGTTACGGACTGGGCTCGATAAACAATAACTTGCCAACCTTTGTGGTCTTGCCCGACCATCGGGGGTACGCTTCCAATGGCGTTAAAAATTGGGATGCGGGATTTTTGCCGTCGCAGTACAGTGGCACCGTGATCCAACCGCTTCATGATCAACCTTTGGCGGACTTGCACCCCCACAAAATTGGCGCCTATGCCAATCCTTTGGCCGACAAAAAAGTTCGCGAGACTTTGGCAATTCTTAATCGTAAGCACCGCGAATCGCGCGTTGGTGACCAACCGCTGGAAGCCCGAATCGAAAGTTACGAGTTGGCGGCCAGGATGCAGTTGGCGGCACCCGAGGCAATGACCTTAGCCGACGAACCAGAACATGTTTTGAAGCTGTACGGCGTTCAAGCCGGGCGAACCCATTGGCCCAATGAAATCAACGCCGAAGAAGAGGCGCATCTATTTGGGCTGCGCTGTTTGACCGCACGGCGTTTGTTGGAACGCGGTGTCCGATTTGTTCAAGTTTGGAGTGGGAACGACAATGGTTTTCCGCGACGAAACTGGGATTCACACGAAGATGTCGAACGCGATCACGGGCCCCTCGCGCGCGGGATGGCGGTGGGGGCTGCTGGGTTGATCAAGGATCTCGAACAGCGTGGAATGTTGGAAGACACACTTGTGCTTTGGACCACGGAGTTTGGTCGCATGCCCAGTTCCCAAGGTGGAAAAGGTCGGGATCACAACCCCTTCGTATTTACAAATTGGTTATGCGGAGGCGGGATCAAAGGCGGGGTTTCCTACGGGGAAAGCGACGATTGGGGTTACAAACCCTTGGATCGTGATCGGCCGACTCTAGTACACGACGTGCATGCCACGGTGCTCAAACTTTTGGGCATCGATCACACGCGGTTGACGTGGCGACATAATGGGATCGACCGCCGTTTGACCGATGTTCATGGCCATCCCATTGATGCGATCTTGAGTCTGTAAGGTACGACGATTTGCTGAGATCCCGTGGTTGGGGCGGAGAATGGTCCGGCAATGGACGTCTATTCAGTTGTTGTGGGCCGAGTATTCCAAGGCTAGAATTTTCGACCGCCGGGGAAAAAGTTTCCGTGTTAAGGAGCCGCGATTGTGTTCCTAAATCGAAGACGTGGACTGAGTTTGGTTGAATTGTTGGTCGTGATTGCAATCATCGCGATCTTGTTGTCGTTACTGTTGCCGGCCATTCAAGCCGCCCGTGAATCGGCTCGCCGGGTGGACTGCGGGAATCGCCTGCGGCAAATGAGTTTGGGATTCATTCAATACCATACGGCGCGGCAACAGTTTCCTCCGGCAATCGACACCGAACGTCGCCTGATGTGGTCGGGCTATTTGCTGCCTTATTTGGAACAAGGCAATCTGTACTCCAAAATCGATCGAAACTTGAAGTGGAATGAAGGTGCAAATGCTCAAGTTTGTTCGACGTTTTTGAGTGTTTTTCGTTGTCCATCTTCGTCGGCGCCCGATACGATGACGGCTCAAGGGATTGAGGATCGTGTCCCCTGTGACTATCTGGTCTGCGCCTCGGGGACAGACACACGGGAATCGGGGCCGGGAATCCTGGCGGGTGGCGCTCATTCGGACGGGGTCTTTTTTTCTGACAGTCGTGTGCGCGTTGCGGAGATTCGTGACGGAACGTCCAACACACTGGCGGTTGGGGACTCGTTTTTCCAATTTGAAGAGTTGGACTTGGACCATACGGGCTATCCCCAGTTCCTCGATCGCTGGTGCGTGGGAACGCTGGAGGGGGTCGGCAACGAAGTGTCGGAAGCGATGGGCTCGACCGGGGTCGCGATCAACGCCCATCGCTTGGATGTGTTTATCGACGAGCGTGAATTAGCGTTTGGAAGCCAGCATCCTGGCGGGGCGCAGGCGGCCCAAGTGGACGGCTCGATCCGATTTTTTGATGAACAAACCGATCGAGCGGTTTGGAGTGCCCTTGGGACTCGAGCTGGTGGAGAACCTCGGACCGAATGAAAAGCGGTCGCCAGTCGATAGTTTTAGAAAAATTTGGAAACAACAGTTGCTTTTGAGGTTGCGAAAGGTTTAGAATTCGCACATCCAGGTGGCTTGGCACAGCTTTTCACAATTCGGAGGTCTCTTCATGACGAGACAGCGTCCACTCGTTCGCGTTGGTTTTACCTTGGTCGAGTTGCTGGTGGTTATCGCGATCATCGCTATCTTGATGGCATTATTGTTGCCTGCGATTCAAATGGCTCGCGAAGCCGGGCGACGCGTGCAGTGCCGCAACAATCTCAAACAAATTGGTTTGGCGTTGTTGAACCATCATGACACCAAGAACCAGTTTCCGGCAGGTTGGACCGCGAATGCGGATGCTGGGGTTCCTGGTTGGGGTTGGATGAGTCGTCTGTTGCCGTACCTTGAGCAACAGAATGCTTACGCGCGACTGAATACTAAATTGCCGATTACGGATCCCGTTCACGATGATGTGCGGGACATGACGTTTTCGTTCCTGCTTTGTCCGTCGGCGCAGTCGTATGACGAACAAGAAATTGGCTTGCCAGACGGTGGATATGTCGACCCGTATGGTCCGTTGACATTTCCGTACAATGTCGGTCGCTCGCACTACGTGGGTTGTTTGGGGACCTATGTCTTGCAGGAAGAAATGGAAGATGGTGAGTACTGTCCCTCTGGGACGAACGTGATGGCGGGAGGCACATCATTGGATGGTCTGTTCTACAGAAATAGTAAAGTGAACTTGCGAGAAGTTCGGGACGGTACTAGCAACACGATCGCGGTGGGTGAACGCAGTGGCCAGGTGTTCAATTCCAGTTGGATTGGTGTTGTCCACGGGTCGGCATTTCCGGCCTGGCGCGTCCTGGGCTGGACTGGAGAACCACCGAACAATGAACCCGGCAGCGAGGTTCACTTTCATGGTTACGCTCAGTTCAACAGTGCTCATCGTGATTTGACTCATTTTGTAATGCTCGATGGATCGGTACAAACAATTTTCGACGAGGTCGACCCGGCCGTTTTCCAAGGGATGGGTACCATTCAGAACAAGGAAATCGGCACCGTCCAAGATTAGGAAGTTCGAGAGGTGTTGCTAAAGCTTCAGCCGCGGCGGCCGCTGATGGTCTGGTCAGTCCTGCGGCGATTTTTACGAAAATTCTCGACAATTGGGTTTGTCTTGATTAAGATTTCGGCAAGCTGGGCGAGTCCGTTCCTTTTGGTTGTTGCACAGAAAGCAAGATGAATGTTGATTCGATTGGGAGATTGTTCCACCAATTGGGATGGTTTGCCGTGTTGCGTCGCGAATGTTGTTGCGATCCTGATGACGATTGGAATTGTTTCGGTATCCCAGGCTAGTCTGGTGGGTTACGAAAACTTTGATAGCTACACGACCAACAGTCAGCTCAATGGCGGCAGCGGAGGCATCGGATGGTCCGGTTCATGGGGAAATGTGTCCGGAGTGCAGCCCACAGTGATGACAGGGATGGATTCACGGATGGCAGACTTGAGTTTTTCGGGAAGCCAAGATCAAAGTCGAATTGGCCGATCCTTGGGTGGCACTTTTGGTGGGACAGGCACAACCACTTGGGTGAGGTTCAATGGGCAATACTCCAACTTTAGCGGAGTGTCATTGACGCCGTACGGCGGACTTAGTCTCGCGACCGGTGATAGTGAATCGTTGCGAATTGGAAAGTTCAATGGCACCACGAATTGGTCGGTTGGATTGACGACTCCCGATATCTCGAATTCGGCGGTCTCGGTTACTTCACTAAGCGACATTTGGGTTCGGATCAACCATCTGGACGGTGCGGATTCGGTGTCCTTGTGGGTCAATCCTGCGAACATGACTTCGGAAGCGAACCTCGGTACAGCCTCAGCAACGTTGAATACGTTAGACATCAGTTTTAACCGAATTCTGTTGTTGGGTGATCGAGGTTCAACGACGTCTCAAGGGCACACTTGGAACTTCGACAATATTCGCGTTGGAACGTCGTTTGGCGCCATGTCGGCGGTTCCCGAACCAACCAGCTTGTGCTTGGTCGGGTTATTGTTGTCCGGATTGGGTTTTGTTCGTCGCCGAGTGTAACTTACATGGATGTATTATTTGTCGCTTTACCGGTCGCTCTGTTGTTGGGCGCCGCTGCGGTGCTGGCGTTTATCGTTGCGGCGCGCAGCGGCCAGTTTGACGATTTGGAAACACCGCCACAGAGGATGTTGTATGATGATGTTGAAACGAAAACGGGCTCAAAATTGGAGCAAAAGAAATAGCGGCCAATGTTCGTGATGTTCCGGGATTTGGGGAGAATCGTTTAAATGATGGCGACAACACTAATGACAGCATGTTTGAAACCTCCACGTTTTGTGATCGAACCAAGCGTTCGGTTCGACGTGGTGTCGCAGATCCTAAGGTCGAAGTCGCGCGGGTTGATCCTGTTGGTGACCTTTGTGCTGGCCACCATGACTTGGTCGGCGACTGCCGCGGCGCAGGAGTCACGTACTTGGACGGATGCGAGTGGCAAATTCACGGTTGAGGCGATACTCAAAGAAGTCAAACGTGATTCCGTTGTGTTGATTATGACCGATGGAACCGAGAAAACCGTTCCATTGGCCCAACTTTCGGCAGATGATCGAAAGTATGCCGCGGATTATCGCAAGGCGATGTTGGCTGAAAATGCGGCCAAGAAAAAGGCCACGGCAGATGCCAAGAAACGCGGCGAGGACTTGAAAGATGAGTTGACGGGGATCCTCCAATCGTTTGCTCAAAGCGAAGAGCAACTGAAGCAAGCCGAACAGAATCCGGCGCAGTTTCGGGTCGCGCGGCAGTCGCTGGTTCAGGAAACGAGCCAGAAATTGATCGAATTGGTTAGTGATGTTCCGCAATCGGACGTCGCGCGGGATGTTTACTTGTGGGTGGTGCGAAATGGAGCGACGGACGCACCGAACTCCACGGCAACTAAAATGTTGGTGGAACACTTTGCCGATCTGCCAGAGCTGGCCCCGATGTTGGGCTTCTTGGCTCGGGACCTGTCCGTTCTTGAAAAGCTGGTCGAGAAATCCAAAGACGAGTCGGTGAAGGGTGTGGGCACGTTTTTGCTTGCTCAACAATTGGCAAATCAAGAGAACCCTGCGTTAGAGGATCGCGTCAAGAAGTTGCTCAACCAAGTTCTGACGAAATACGCGACCGTGATAGGTGTCAACCGCCAGCCGTTGGGTCCGCAAGCCGAGAAATTGTTGTTTGTGCTGGAGCATCTTAGTGTGGGTAAGGTGGCGCCTGATATTAGTGGTGCCGACTTAGATGGTGTCCCATTCAAGTTGAGCGATTATCGGGGCAAAGTTGTGGTGATCGACTTTTGGGGTGATTGGTGACCGCCTTGCCGGGCTATGTACCCGCACGAGCGGTCGCTCGTTAGTCAACTCGCCGATAAGCCTTTTGCGTTGCTGGGAGTCAACAGTGATCCTGAATTGGAACGTATTCGCGAAATCGTCAAAGAAAAGAATCTGAATTGGCGAAGTTTCTGGAATGGAACGGATGGTACGAGGGGGCCGATCTCGACGCAATGGAATGTCACCGGTTGGCCTACGATTTATGTCCTGGATCAGGAAGGCGTGATCCGATATAAGAATCCCAGGGGGGCGGCCCTTGATGAAGCCATCACGAAGCTATTAGCGGAGATGGGGCATTCCGTGCAATTGTCCCACGAGAATCAAGGTGGCGAACAACCTTGAGACGAGGTGTACGATGAAGAAGTTATATTGGCCCTTGTGGTCGGCAGTGCTATTGGGCCAGTTCAGCGGGTGCGGCGAACCCACGAAACCGCCCGTTGCAAAAGGGTCGGGATCGCCAATCATCCGTGAGTCGGAAACTACCCCGCCGCCGGCCACATTGGTTGACGCTCCAACGGCTGAGAATAACCCGCTGATTGAAGAATCCAAATTGGCTGTCGGCCAGGTGGCGCCCGAGATTATTGGTCCGGACTTTGATGGCGTCGAGTTCAAGCTGAGTGATTATCGAGGTAAAGTTGTTGTCCTCGACTTTTGGGGCGATTGGTGACCGCCGTGCCGGGCCATGTACCAACACGAGCGGTCGCTCGTTAAGCAACTTGCAGATAAACCGTTTGCTCTCATTGGGGTCAATAGTGACGGCGATGTGGACTACATCAAGAAAACGGCTCGTGAAAAGAATCTCAACTGGAGAAGTTTCTGGAATGGACCAGACGGGACTCGCGGGCCGATCGCTCGAGCGTGGCGGATCAAGGGGTGGCCGACGATCTATGTTATCGACCACCAAGGTGTAATCCGCTATCAAGACGTGCGCGGATCCAGTATGGACGAAGCCATTACCACGTTGCTGGCTGAAATGGGCCACGAAGTTACCATCACACACGCCGAAGATGAGGGTGGTCACTAGGCGTTTGATGGGCGTCAAGTGCGACGCAAGCAACTTTTGTTTCAGACGACGAGATATCGTCATATCCGAGAATGGTCCGACCGAAGTCCAAACAACGTCGGAGCATTGACCATTTTCGAACTTTTTGTTGGAGCTGTCGGTAGTCGCGGCGGTTGTGTGTACAGTTACTCCGGCTAGTACAAACCTTAAAGACGGATCTGGCTTTCATTAAACATCGATTGAATTCTGACAAAAAGTTCTGCTCGACTCAAAACACCGGATAATATCTCGCAGATCGAGCGGAAAGCCGATCCGGGTACTCCAGAGTTCTACGTCTTATGGGAGCAAGAACCGATGCATCGATTGATTTTGGCTTTGGTATTCTTGACGCTTGGTTCGTTGGGCTGCCAAGCCTTCGCGGATGGACCGGTGATTGCAACAGGTGCACAACGCCAGCAGATACGCGCAACCCCGATTCTCGAACGCGAGAATCGACCATTCCATTTCTATGGGAACACGGTACGGCGGTTGCATGCTCGGCAAACCAGCGGCCCTGGACTTGCTCCGACAGCCCAAACAGGTCGACCCCGGCCGTAATCATGTTGGGGTGACACTCGAGGACTTGGAAAAGCCAGAACTCGAGATGGCATGATGAGCCCCAGCGTAAGGTGAGCCAGTCTATGGATGGGCCTGCGAGGTTACTCGGTGACTTACGCCGCGCGAGACATTCGGCGTCCTCGGGTCTCCGCCACGCCTTCGACCGGATGTCGGAGTACCTGCCGCGTCGGGCAGGTAGACCGTACTGATCCGGAAATTACACCGACCATCCGTGTTGTTCCCGAACTTTTTGCATGGCGGCCAGAATATTGTTCCAAGTCGATTGCTGCGTCATGACCGAGTTAGGGAACATACAACCATCCCAACAGATGTGTTGGATTGTCTTGGTAAGTTTCCCGGCTTCGTCGCGTAACCAAAAACCAGCATGATGCGGGATATCGAGTTTGCCGTTCGGGTCGTCGGCGAGGCAATGGCGGCCGGTCTTGTCGTGTGAGCCGCTTCCTTTGACCGTCGCATCATTTTGTGCGACGTGGAAGTCAATCGTCCAAGGTCGGAGGGCGGATGTGAGTTTTCGCAGGGCTTCGTCTAACTGGTCTGGCTCCCAATTGAAGTCTGCCGGAACAATCCGGTCTTGCGGCGCGTTGTAACCCAACAAATACAGCAATGTGTGAGCCATATCCGCTTGGAACCCCAACGTTTGTGGGCGTCCGACTTGTTCCAGAAGGTTGAGCATGTTGCGCCACGAATGCATACCGCCCCAACAAATCTCACCTTCAGCGGCTAAGCGTTCGCCGTAATCTTCGGCGATGTCGGCAGCGCGACGAAAAGTCTCAGCGATTTGGGCCGTGCCCGCGACTGGATCCGCATTCCACGCCGAAACGCTGGTGGCCGAATCGATCCGAACGACCCCATAAGGCCGAATCCCCAACTCCCGCAATCGTGTCGCAATGCGGCACGCTTTACCAACGGACGCTACAAAGTTATCGCGTTGTTGCTGGGTTCCCATCGCGGCCCCATCAAACCACACAGGGGCGACGACACTGCCGACCACGAAGCCGTATTTTTGGATTCGATCGGCCAAATCCTTGAGGTTATCGTCCGAAATTTCGATATCCACGTGCGGGTTATACAAGAACAGGTCGACACCATCAAATTTAACGCCGTTTACCTCGGCCGCCGCCGTCATTTGCAGCATGGTTTCCAAGTCAATCGCGGCTTCCTCTGCATCCGGTCCCTTGCCGACCAAGCCCGGCCACATCGCGTTGTGCAACTTCGGAAATAGATTCATCTGTAAATTTGCCTTTCGAAAGACGCGTCGGAAGTCATCTGGCACCTGGAAGCTAAACCAGACTACCGGTTCTGAGTTGTTGAACTCCAGGCCTACTGCTTGGTGGAGCAAAACAAGAACGTTCCCTATTTTGACCGACTGGAAAGAGCTACGCAACCATAGCCAGGGGTTTTAAGAAGTCGTTGGCAGATGAATCGTCTGGTACCGGAAGCCAGAGCGTGCCCTTCGCGTTGGTAGTTCAAAAAACGCGAGTTAACCAAGGAGGTCAATTCGGTTCGTCGCCAACGATCCTTAGAATTTCCGGCTGGAAACATGCATCAAGTGTTCCAGACTGCGTTCCACACGATTGCAAAAATCATGTGTCAAGAGAGTATCCTGAGCGGCACGGCAATGCTCGACGATTTCTTGAGCTTGCTCCTCCAAGTCGTGCCATTGTCCCGATTCTTGGGCCAACGTTTGATTCAAACGCGCGAAGTCATTTTGCAAGGATTCCAACCCGATATGATTGGCCATCCCCAAGGAAAGTTCTCGGGAAAGTTGTCGAACGGAAGTGAAGTCGCTATTGGCCAATGCGATGTCCAGGTCGGCGAGCTGCTTGAGAATTTCTTGAAATTCCGGTGCCAAATCTTGCGTCGCGACTGGCAAACCGTCGGGCACACTTCTGGCGAAGACCTCGACGATTTCTGGATCAAATTGCTCGGGGGAGCATCGTCGCAGTTCGGCCAAGGCTGCGTCGTGCGAGCATGCCTTGCGATAGACTCTGTCGCTGACCATGGCATCGTAGGCATCGCAGATCGCTAAGATTCGCGAACCTAGCGGTATGGCTCGTCCGGTCGGAAGTCCTTTGTGACACTTGCCAAAATAAGCATGGTGGCATTCGACTATTTTTATCACGTCGGCTGACCCGAAAGCCGCTCGCAAGATTTCACGGCTATACACGTCATGTTCGTCCATGATTTCCCATTCTTGCGCGGTCAGTCGATCGGGCTTCAAGAGGATCGAATCGGGAATGCCAATTTTCCCGATATCGTGCAGGAGCGCTGCGGCTTCGAGGACGTGGACTTCCGCTGCGGGAAGTAATCTCTTTGCCGTTCGGACGCATAAATTGGCGACCCGCACCGAATGACTGGCCGTCCCCGGTTCGCGATATGCCAAGGTTTTCATCAAAGCGGTCAAAGCGCTGCAAGGCAGAGAAGGTGAGTTCGTGGAAAAGTCCGGGCTGAGAGAACAGGTCTTGGCGTCGCCCTGAATTTCCGGCAAATCATCGTAATGCGAGACTCGATTGCGGCCTTGGTGTTTCGAGTAGTACAACGCGCGATCTGCGTTTTCCAAGAGGATGTCGGGGCTCGGGTCATCGTAGGGCAGCGTCATTAAGCCAAAGCTGGCCGTTACGGACAATCCTTCCAGCGGATTTTCCGAGATCGCTTCACGGATGGCCTCGGCAATTTCAAACGCAGAGTGTCCATTGATTTGAGGCAGTAACACACAAAACTCTTCCCCACCGAGCCGGAAGACCCAGTCACTATTGGGCGCCAGTCCACGGAGTATCATTCCAACATGTTTGAGCACCAAATCTCCGGTGGCATGCCCATGCTGGTCATTGATTCGTTTGAAGTGATCGATATCGCACATGATCAACGAACAAGGGGCAAACTGCCCGGACGCGATCAAACTGTCGTAAGTTTGGTAGAAACTGCGGCGGTTCAAACAACCTGTGAGCGCATCGGACGTGGCCAAGAATTGAAGTTCAGAATTCTTGAGTTTGATCTCTGCTTCGGTTTTCCGTAGCTCGGCCATCACACGGACCATTTCGCCACGCTGAAGTTCTTCGATCGTAATGTCTTGGAGCGAAACCATGACTCCTTCTGGTCGCCCCGACTTGATTTGAACGGGTACGGCATTTACCCGGAGTAGTTTTAGGTTCTGATCGGGTAACTCCAGACCCAATACAATGCCACGTCGCGGTTGACAATCCGCAAAACTGGCGTGCCAAGGCAGGACGGCGACGGCATGAGCTCCCACCGGGTCAAGCCAGTTCAAGTCGCTTGGGTCTGTGAGCACGCTGTCGGACACCCCTGAGAGTTTGCCGAAGGCAGCGTTGTGCAGCACAATTCTTCCACTGCGGTCCACCATGAAGACGGATTCAGTTAACGCATCAAATGCAGAATGGACGCACGCCAAATTACCTTGTGAATTTCTTTGGCGTTTGGCCGCCCGCCGCAAAGCGAACCACGATAACAGAAAGCAGCAAAAGGCCGTAAAGTAGATCATCGGCCCAGGGTACACCGTGTAGGCATAGCCAATGCTATATTCCGGGACCGCTGCCAGCCGAAACTCCAACACGCCCGTTGGTTGCCCGCCCAAGGCCACATTGATACTCAAGTTGTTGGGATCGGACATATCGCCCGTCCACTTCGTGCGATGTTGACCCACGTCGACCAATAATCGACCTGTCTGAGTTCGCCATCCTATCGAGAGAAACTCGGGATGGTTTGTCAAAATCGACTTTAGCAACGTCTCGATTTCGGGCAACCTTTGCCGTTGCAAATGCTGACTGACCGGCAAAGCCAGACTGTTGGCCAGTTGCAAGCGACGGTCGAGTTCGGCTTGGCGAAGGTTGGGGAACCAGCCCAGAGTATTGGCGATCCACATAGTCGTCGCGACCATGAGTCCAACGGACAGCGCCACTCGAAAATTGTTGGACTTTTTCCACATGGATATGTTGAAGCGAACGCTTCGTTTGACTTGGTTGGACGTCGGGGTGAACCAAAATGGACGCGGTGGCGCCTGTCCGCGCCTCCCGTATCTAGGTCGAATTTGATCGGGCAACAGCCTCGTTGCGGAAAAAACATCGGCCATTTCTGAAAGTCCATCGTTAAAACCTGCCTAATCGACCTAGCCTGAGGTAAGAGGTGCCGAGAAAATAATCAGGATAAGATGCGGTATTTGTCGCAAAAATCCGAGTTGCGCGACCGCAAGAAAACCTGTTTATTGAGTAGTTTGTGCAGAACCGATTCATTCCTCATAACCGAATCAAGCGATCGGTTTGATGCGCAACTTTTTCAACCAGTTGATACTCCATGAAGTTACTCCATGTTTTCTATCAGCGGCGGGGTATCTGCGAACGGATCGTGAGCGGTACGTTAGCGGGTGGAATGTTGTTGATTTCAACAGGTTGTACCACATGGCTCGGTTCTTCCATCTCCGGTTACCCACCCCGACCAATCGACGGTCTTCGAGTGGAAACAAGCACCGAAGATAGTCGTCCACTTCCTGAGAGATTGCCGGCCGCGGAGAATAGTCGACTAGCCACTGGGAACGCGAGGACCTCTGGCACGCTCGATAACCCGCTGCGTCCCAAGCCCGCGCCGTCAATTACCGAATTAAGTCCACGAGAAAACACTGTTCCGTTGAAAACTGCGGAGGTGCAACAAGTTGGGCGGGATGTGGCAGACAACGTTGCCGAAACTGCCAATCGAGCACTGTGGGAGGCAGGACTGACGGTCGACAAACCCATGAGCGTTAACGCCCTCGACGAGCGGCGACCCGTGGGGTTCGCTCCCAGTTTTCTGGATTCAATTGGAGGCGACGTCGCGTTCGACGCCACCGAATTAGCAAGGCAAACTCGTGATTCCCAGCCGAGTGATGGTCTACAGTTGATCGTTGAGTTGCCAGAATCCGACACGATCCTTGGCTCATTCGACGTCCAAGCAGCAGGACGCTATTTCAGCAAAACACTATTCGTGCGTAGGCCGACATCTGGGGCCTCGTCGATTATCAATGATCTTCCAGACTCCTACGGCCTGCCACAACCGAATCAAATTTCAGCTTTGCCGATCGCAACCTCGCCCTCCCCTCAACCTGAGTTGGAAGCGCTAGTCAATGCCCTACCTTCACCCGAAAAGAATGGTTCTGCCAACTCGATTGTGGCAACTTCTCCGCTTGTGGCAGACCTAACCCCGCGAACGGTTGACCCGTTGCAAAGCCAACAAGAGTCGGTGTTCAAACAATCGAACGAGGAAGTGCCAGAGTGGTGGATCGCCCGGGTTGCCGATGTCCAAAGGAAAGACGCAATCTTGCGTCAGGTAGGACTCTCCAACCTAATCGATCAAGCAATCACTCAATCGCCCAAGATACGAATGTTGGAGCGCATGCCCGCGCTGGCCGAAACAGAAATCGAGCGAGAGCGATCCGCGTTTGACCCTGCCTTGCGACTCGATACAAGGTATCGCGATGACCAAGATCCGGTGGCGAATCAGTTGCAAACTGGTGGTCCGCCAGTTTTAAAGGACAACACTTGGTCCGCAACCGCCGGAGTACAACGCCGTTTTGAAACTGGCACGACTGCCGACCTATTTCAACGACTGGGATTCAAGAATAGCAACTCGCTTTTCTTTAGCCCCCAAGATCAAGGCACGGCGACGATCGGATTGGATATCAACCATCCACTGCTCCGAAACAACGGTCGCGAGTTGAATCGCTCGATGATCGTTTTGGCCGAGTTGCAGGGGCAAATCTCGTTCTACGAATACCAGGCAGAGCTGCAACGCGAGATGGTTGAAATCGGCAACCTGTACTGGCAATTGTTGAACTCGCGGCAACTCGTATTGCAGACGGAACGCAGTCGCGATCGCGCCAAACACATTTTGGATATCCTTATCGCTCGGGCCAATTACGATGCCACGGCCAATCAAGTAGCCACGGCCACCTCGGAGGTCAGCCAACGGGAAACGGAACTATTGGACGCTCGCCGCAATCTCCGCGAGCTCGAAATTGCCTTACGTGACAAAGTCAACGATTCCGATTTTGCCACTGACCAAGACGTGGAGTTGATTCCCGCCGAATTCTACGATGAAGTCTTTACGCAAGAGCATATCGAATTGCAGGAGGCGTTGACGCGCGCTATGGCCAATCGTTGGGAATTACAACAGGCGGAAGGTAGAACCCAAGTCGCCGACCGCCAGTTGTTCGTCAGTCGTTGCGGACTTGCCCCCAAGTTGGATTTGGTTCTCGGGGTTTACTCGACGGGGTTGGCGGGGGGAACAGGGATCGAGCAAGCGTGGACAAATCAATTCGGTTCGGCGACGCCCGGCTATTACGGTGGGTTGGAGTACGAAGTTCCCTACGGACGTCGACAAGCAAAAGCAGCGGTACAACGCGATCAGTTGCAGAAGCAGCAAGCGATGGACGCCTACCAAGTCGTTCGTAACGAAGTCATCGCGCAAGTCAAAACCGCATACGTTCGAGTGGAAACGGCGATTGAGGCGCGAGCCGCTGCCTTTCAATCGGTGCTCGACATGCGTGCGGCTTTGGTGCATATGCAGCAACGATGGGAAGCTGCCGCTCTGATTGAAGGCAACGCAAGCCAAGGGACGTCCCCTTCGCTGGCATTGGAACAACTTTTGACCGGGCAACAACGACTGCAGCAAGCGGAAGCGAGATTGGCTTCAGCCGACCTACAATTGGCCTTGACTCGGCAAGCCTTGTTACTAGCCATGGGCGAAGTGTTGCAAACACAAGTGGCAAGAACTTCGCCTGCCATTGATTTGTTACCCGAATCAGGGTCGGGCGCACCGGTTCCAGTACCATCGCCGATGTCAGACCCAGCCCCGGAAAGTTTGGCGCCGGTTCCATCGAATCCGGCAGCGATTACTCCATGATACCAAGGTCAACGGACCCCGGGCTTTGTGGTTCCAGTTCGCTGTGCTTGGTAAATGCCGTTCTGCCCTGAGAATGTGTAGGCAGTGAAAGTCCCTAACGCGAGATACCAAGCGGCACTCATTCCAAACAATTCCAAGCCCATCACGAAACAAGCCATTGGCGTATGGGTTGCCCCAGCGAACACCGCGACAAACGCCACGGCCGCCAACAATGACGTCGGCAACGGAATCACCAGCGACATCGCGCTTCCGAGCGTGGCTCCAACAAAAAACAGCGGCGTAACTTCTCCGCCTTTAAATCCTGCTCCGACGGTGATGGCCGTCAGGGCCAACTTCAGCAAGAAGTCCGTTCCCGCACTAGGTGCCACGAAGGCTTGTTCGATTGTAGGAATTCCTAATCCGATGAACTTGGTGCTTCCCGTCCACCAAACAAAGATGGCTACGATCAGCCCACCTAAGACAGGGCGAAGTGGCGCAAAGCTGATCCAGTGCTGAAAGAAATCGGCGACCGTGTGAGTGGACTTGGCAAACAGCCAACCCACGATTCCGCATATCATCCCAACAGGAAGTATCCAGCCCAATTGAACCGGGGTTGCGAGCGGAACAACTCCAATGGGATAGTGAGTATGTCCCACGCCGCAAGCTTGGCAAACACCATCCGCGACCAACGCCGTCAAAAGACTCGGGAGAAGAGCTTCGTAACGCAAACGACCGATGACCATGACTTCCAGGGCAAAAATCGCTCCCGCCAAAGGGGTCCCAAAAACTGCCGCAAATCCGCCACTGATTCCCATAATCAGCAAGAAGGGCCGATCGCGGCGTCGAACGCCTAACAAGCAAGTGAGCTGATCGGCCAACGCGGTTGAGATCTGAACAGCGGTTCCCTCGCGTCCTGCCGAACCACCGAACCAGTGTGTGACGAGCGTGCCCATCAAGACCAGGGGAGCCATTCGAACGGGCAAGACTTGGGTCGGTTCGTGGGCTTGATCCAAAATGAGGTTGTAGCCTTGGTTGGCCAACTGACCGTAACGTTGATAAACCCACCCGATCGCGCCACCTGCGAACGGCAGCAGCGCGATGAGCCAGGGATTGGCCTCGCGATGTTCGGTCACCCAATCCAAGGCCAACAAAAAGAATGCCGATGACAATCCAGCGGTGGTTCCGATCACTCCAGCAAACAACAACCAGTAGAGTGTCCAACAGCTGGCCGCCCAGGGCTGAAACCAAACATTTGAACTTCCACGTTGCATTCTGCGCAGAAACAACAACAGTTGTCGTCGAAGCGAAATCGGCCTCATGCCGAAACCCCGGGGTTTGGCACGGCCAAAGAGTTCTGAGTCGTCCGAGCGAGACGAGTTTCCACGATCCGACTCAAGCGTTCGACGACTTCGGGAATGCTCAACTCATCGGTCTGGATCGTGATGGCGTCCGCCGCCTTCAGAAGTCGTCCTTCTGGTCGAGTTTGATCGCGTCGGTCGCGGTCCAATTGAGCCGCCAATATCTCTTCGTACATTCCCGGTTGGTTTTGATTCTGCAATTGACGAAGTCGACGAGTCGCTCGAGTTTCTGGCGTCGCGGTGAGAAAAAATTTGCATTGTGCCCTGGGAAACGCGACGGTTCCTTGATCACGCCCTTCACTGACAAAGTTGGCGTCGCAAACCCAGCGACGTTGCAGTTCCACCAAGTGTCGTCGGATTTGCACGTTGTCAGCGACGTAGTGGACGTCGCGGGAAACGCTCGGTGTGCGGATGTCGCTACCCACCGATTGGTGATCGACAAACAGAACTTCTGCTTCGATTCGCATGGGAACAGCTACGCAGTGAGTCGCCAAGTTGGTGGCATTCGATAGCTCGATTCCCGATTTTTGGGCGTGCAGGGTGAGAGCGCGATACATCGCTCCAGTGTCTAAAAACTGAAAACCGAGACGTTGGGCTAGGAGTTTGGCGATCGTGCTTTTGCCAGCTCCCGCAGGCCCGTCAATGGTAACGATCATTGCTGGCTCCCGAAATCCACTTCCAAATCCAGCGATTCAAAGGGGCTCAATTGGCAGATGACTTGCCCGTCTTCCAAGCGGACGGAAGGCAAAGACTTGTGGAGCGGCGGGTCTGCCGACTCGGGCAGAGTTGCGCGAACGGCGCTTGGATTGCCCGCGAACTCCAATTTGATTTTACGCGATCGACCACTGGTCTCTAACAATCGAATGCGGACCCCAATCCAGGATTCATCGATGAACCGATTTTGCCAATCGGACACAATCACGTTTTTTGAGCTGCACCGGAACAGCCACGCCGCCGTGGGTAATCCCGATTTCAATGGTCCACAAGCCACGCTTTGGGGGCGATCAAGAAATTGGCTGGCAGCTGCCAGGCTATTCTTGGGGCTCAGTCCGATAGCCATCTCGGTTGTCACGGAATCTTTTGCCGAGAGGCTCACCAGCATGTCGCAACGCCCATCCGCAGGGAATCGATGAAAGGCCATCCCGCCCGTCAAAATGGCCAGCGATTGATCAACATTTTGAAACTCGATCAAACGAGGAGCCTCGGTCGTTGGCCGAGTCGCCTCGAGTTTCACACCGTTCAAGTCGCGATAGATCTCGGCACTGGGATGGGCGTGTGCGATTCGCCACCCGAAATAGCGACGGAAGCCGCTGCCCTGCGGGGGACTTTGCGGTGGGTATTCGTAGTTGTCGTCGTCGTTGAACGGAATCAACTTGGCTTTGTTCGTCGGGGTGACATTGGCCGAGACCAGAAGGAAACGGCTTCCTAACTGCAACCGATAGTCGATCACAAAAGAGGCGATGGTTTTACCCATCAAAGACATTTTGCCACGCGCTCGAACATGACCCAGCAACGGGTGGTTCGTAACAACCTCGACCGATTCGGCGCGCATGGTGGTATAGCCCTCGGCATGTAGCGCTAGTTGCCTTCGGCTGCCATCGACATCCCGCGAACCGATCAACTGCGACAGGCTTTGCTTCCAATCTATCGCGGTTTTCTGCTTCAAAAGTTTCTCGATCGACTTTTTGATCTCCTGATCGAACCAACCCAGTTGAACCGAACAGAGGTTGCTGCGACTCTGGTAATCATGAATGGAACGCAAAGCACCAGTGGCGGGATCGATCGTTGCCGTCATGAATTCATTGCGGAGAGTATTCTTTCCCGTGACGATTTTGAGTCGCGGTTGACGGATTTTCGGCGTGGTCCCTTTCAAAGGCGAAAAATGTAGGTATCCCAACGAGGGAGCGTCCACCACCGCCCACCAACCGCTTCGGTCACGATAGGCGGCGTAGACTTGATCCGCAGGTAAAGAACCGGGATGGCAGTCTCCCAGGTCTGCGGGGCTCAACAAACATCTTCGCGATTGACAAGAATCATTGAGCAAAATGCGATGGTTCGTGCCCGTTGAAGTCAACGAGTGAACGACTTGGCGTTCCGCTTCGCCGCAGGTCTTCGAGAGATCGTGGTGCGGTTCCAGGAGTCTTTCCCACAATTCGAGCATCCATTCCGTGGGCGGTTGTGGCCGAGGTTCGTGATTGACGATCGGAAGCGAGGTCGAATGTTGCCGGGCCGAGGATGAGGAAGCCAGCGCCGCTAAGCCCTGCAGCAGCTGCGTTTGCTGCAATTTGCGTTCGCGCTGAATCAAGCCTTGCACCTTGGCGATCAGATGTTCGCCCGTCGTAACTGCGGATGGATCTTCGAGAAGTTGCTTCAGGTAATTCGCCCGATAGTCGTAGGTCGAAGTAGTTGGACTATATCCGGGGTCATTAATCTGCCCAATCAAATCGTCCAGCAGGCACCACTTTCCCAGGGCATCCCCGCGAGCCGCGGACTCCATCAAGTCTTGGTAGCCAATCGACCATTGGTTGGGCCAATGGACAAACTGGCTGGCGGCCACGTGGTCGATGTCCAAACATTCACCAATTCGAATGCCTAGCTTCAGAAATACTTGTGGGTTGTTGGCATCGTAGATGGTCTTGGTCAAACTTGGGATTGTTTCTCCGTCCGCACCTTGCCATCGCAGGTAAGTGTGTGAAGTTTGCGGCATGTTTGTAGGCTGAAACGCCTCATGCAGCGCTTCGCGGAAGCCGCAGCGTAGCAAGACACCGGGCAGGGTTGCTTCGAGTCCCGGCAATCGGCGGGCAAAAACTCGTGCCGGTCCACCCAGCGAATGGCACCAGAACTGTTGCCCCCAGGCCAGATTGCGACTTAACGTTTCATAAGAGATCAGGCCGGTAGGTGCCTGATTGAAGCCGCTTCCCACTGCCAACAATTGCCGGCGATCAACCGCCTCACGCAGGGTCTTCCAGAGGTTCGGTGAAGATTCCTGAATATATTGCAGCAAATCAGCGGTCGCCAAAATGTTAAACGGCGTTTGTAGTTGAAGTTGTCGTTCCAAGTTGGCTCCCAAGGTGGTGGGGGCCAACAAAGTCAGATCGCACAGCAGCGAGGTCATTGGGTAATATCGATGCCGTTCCTCCGAGAGAAGATCGAAACAGCGTCCGATGGCATCCTCAAAAGACGTCGAGTCGCCGTCGATCGTCGCTTGCGCGGCTTTCAAGACTTGGGTTTGGAAGTGCGCTTGGTCCAAGTTGCTGGTGTATCGCAGCTGTCTGGTTAGTAACTCAATTTGGAGATACGTGTAGGCGAGTGCAAAAAAAGCCCGCTCGAATGCGGGTGGACAGGCGGCGACTTGAGCCTCGCAATCAAGGGCCCGAGCGAGGTCGGCCACGGCGGACGGGCGAGAATTGGGGACATCCAAGCAAGTCCCGCCTTGGTCCAGGCAACGCTCCCGAAAACCGCTGGGGACGCGCGCCAAAGACACGCGTGGGATCAAGAACAGATAGCCATTGCACGACTCGGGGCTGTTTTCGACGCGTCCCCATTCGGGCAATTTGCCCAAGCGGTGCAGCAACATCGGATGCCACGGGGCGGTCCAGGCGACCAATAAGTTTTCGGCTTCTTCCCCTTCGTGAAAGGTTGGAAAATCCTCCAAGCTATGGCAAGGCAGCAGTAGTCTTAGAGTCGTGGTCATTGTGAACGAATCTTATCGGCGGTGTCCAAACGCTGGGGAAAGCCCCAATTCGGTGTATATCGTAGCTTGCCGTTGGAAAAATCCCTACCCGGTCTTCATCGGCACAATCGGCACTCGTCGGGCCGACCGGTGGCCAATAAAATCGAGAACTTGGGAAGAGGCAGGGCGAAAATATCCAGGTTTTGTTTATACTAAAGCTGGGGTCTCGTCCAAGTTTGGGTGCCTTTGCGCCCTTGCCTCGCGGAAATCCGAGACCACACAATAAGAAATTCCCAAGAATTTTGGGAACTCCGCAGAGTCGTTAAGCCGTCAAAACTCGGCTCGTCGACGCAGGTTACTAGAGGAAAAATGTAGCAATGGCGAAACAACAGGCTGCTTGGGGAGTGGATATTGGCCAATGTGCCTTGAAAGCTCTGCGCTGCAATTTGGGAGCGGATGGGCAAGTGACCGCCATCGGATTTGATTACATAGAGTATCCCAAGCCATTGAGTCAGCCGGATGCGCGTCCTGAGGAAACGATTCGGGAAGCCTTGGAGCAGTTCTTGTCGCGCAACAAGGTTCGCGGCGACAAAGTGGCGATTTCGGTTTCGGGACAGTCGGGTTTGGCGCGGTTTTTCCGGCCGCCGGCGATCGAACCAAAATTATTGCCCAGCATCGTCAAGTATGAAGCGAAGCAACAGATCCCGTTCCAGATTGATGAAGTCGTGTGGGACTGGCAGCAGTTGGGCGGTTATGTTGACGATGGTCAATTGACCGATGCGGAAGTTGGCTTGCTGGCCATGAAACGCGAAGCCGTGTATCGAGCCATGCAGCCGTTTACCGATGCCGGAGTGGAAGTCGACATTATTCAATTGTCGCCGATTGCGACTTACAACATGATTTGCCACGACGTGTTGGGTGAGTTGCCTGCGGCGGCGACGGTCGATCCGGAGAACCCACCGCCCTACACATTGGTAATCTCGATCGGTACGGAATCGACGGATGTGGTTATCTCGAATGGTTTGCGGCTGTGGTTGAGAAACATCGCGATTGGCGGCAACCACTTTACGAAGCAGTTGGCGCGGGAAATGAAATTGACCCACGCCAAGGCTGAGCACCTGAAAATGAATTCGCGGCAGGCCGAAGACCCGAAAGCGATTTTCACTGCGATGCGGCCCGTGTTTGCCGACTTGAGTGATGAGCTTGTGAGATCGCTCAATTATTTCCGTTCGATCGATCGTCACGCCAGCTTTGGGCGAACGTTGTTGTTGGGCAACGCGAGCAAATTGCCTGGTTTGCGACAATACTTGGAGCAGCAGCTAGAGCTGTCGATTGATCGATTCGAGAAGTTTGAAAAGTTGGGTGGGGCCGATGTCACTGGTCAGAAGACCTTCGCGGACAACTTGCGGGCCTTTGCTCCGTGTTACGGTTTGTGCATTCAAGCCTTGGGCGAATCAGAGTTGACGACCAACTTGCTGCCCGAGGAGTTTATTGTCGAGAAGATCGTGCGTTCGAAGAAGCCTTGGGTTTTAAGTGCCGCTGCCCTTATAATGGTTGGTTTGGCGGTACAGCACGCCATGGGCAGTATTTACAGCCATGCGACGAGCGATAAGTACGCGGACGCGAACAACAAGACTTGGGGAGCTGTCAAGTCGCAAGCGACATCGGTGAGTAGCCGCAGCGGTCAACTGAAATCGGAAGATGACACGTTGCGGACCGAATTAGGCTTCGTCAATGACTTGGGAACCGAGTTGGTCAGCGCTGCGACATCTCGGACCCAGATGTTGCGAGTGCTTTCGGCGATTAGTCAAGTAATTCCGAAAGATCCCAGATCGCAAGATATCCAAACGGACCCGTCGACATTGCCCTTTGCGGACCGCGAAGAGATTTTTATCGATGGTATGACCCAGGATTTTCTTCCGGATTTGTCGACGTGGTTTACCGCAGATGTGCAAAAAGAGTTTGAAAAAGGTGTCAAATCCCTGAAAGGGGAGCAAGCCAACGCAGCGGGCACTGATGGGGCGGCTCCGGTGGCAGATGCCTCGTCTGGGACGGACCCTGATGCACCGACAGGCGCTGGTTGGACGATTCGACTCAACGGTCATCACTACGTGAATAGCGAAGAGCGCGCCTCGGCGGGTCTGGCAACGGGCGACGCTTACGTGGAGGAATCTTTGCTTGGCAATATGCTGAACAAAGAAGTCGTTATCGCGGGAGAGACGTTCCTCTTGAGCGATCTTGGCGTCGTGAAGCCGACCATCATGTCGGTTTCCGCACCCACAGTGACCATGGTACCGGGCGCCAAGAAAGAAGAACCGAAGAAAGAAGCAGAAGACGAAAAAGAAGATATGGCGGACTTGTCTGACGAGGATCGATTCAAAGAGATTCGCAGTCAGATGGGGGCGGACTCGATGAAGTCCGGAATGGGCGGGGTCGGCGGTGGCACGAGTGGTAGTGGCGTGTCGGAAATCACCGAAGGCGTCGAAGTCAAACGAACTTCATTCGTGATCATGGCCGCATGGATGCCGCAAACCGAGGAACAGATCCGGGCGAGAAAAGAAGCTCGGTTGGAAGCCGCAAAGAAAGCCGCTGAGCAAGCGGCGGCTGCCAACGCCCAGGATGCCGCTGCGGATGCCGTTCCGAATCAGTAGTCATTGCGAGCGTTGGTGTTGTTGTGGGGGTCGCGGTAGGCGACCGGCGACGAAGTAGAAAAGAACAGATTTTTTTACGGGCAATTTAGGAAGCAAGTCCATGGATAAATTAAAGCCCCTGATCAAGTATCACTTCTGGATTTTGTCCAGCATCGTTGTGGCGGCCGTCATTGGCGTTGGCGTTTGGTCATGGATGAATGTGGGTGAGGTGATCAATCGTCAAAAGAGTGACATCTTGAGCGCCGAATCAAAAGCCAAAGGTGTCACGAGTGTTCGGGCCGAAGTTGCCGACGCTGCGGGACCTAGCGTTCACCCAAACGAAGAGACGATCGAGGGGATGAAGAAAGAAATCGATGGCGGCAAAGATGAAGTCTTAGCGGCTTGGGAGAAGCTTTACTCGGAACAGAAAGAACTGTTGACTTGGCCGGGTGCGGTAATGGACAGCAAGATCTCGGAGCCGTTCGATGCGCTGCGCCCGGAACAATTGAAATTCGATCCTAATTCGGCGGAAGGGGAAGTGGCGTTGAATCGTCGCCGCCAAATCCGAACTGTATTTAAGGATTTTATGCCGGTGTTGGTTCGTTCGGTGCGGGCGAAATGGAACGCGGCGGATGTGACGGGAGTCGCTGAGGAGCAGCCTGTGGTTGCCGCTGGTGTCGATGCTCAGAACGACGACATGGAAAAGCTAATGTTGGACGAACCTTTGGTCACTTGGTCGTTGGGCGATCAAATCAAGTGGTACGGAATGTTCACAAACTTCAAGGAAAAGAACGGGAACCAATCAATCGATGGAACGCCGACGACGATTCAAGTGGTCTACGTGAAAGAGAATCTGATTTTGTTGAACGGTGTCTTGGAGATCATCAAGGAAGTCAACAAAGACGCGACGATTCCTTCCCAAGCTGCGATTCGCGATATCAACAGCATCATGATTGGTCGCGAGGCCCATGAGGCGAAACCAATGGAATTGGACGCAGCAGCAATGAGCGGCGGAGCCGGTGGGTTCTTGGAGGAGGCGGCGGGCCGGATGAACATGATGCAAGAATACATGAAAAACATGCTCGGTGGGGGAGACCAGCAGTCCGCGACGATTTCCGCATCGGATGCCGAAAAACTAGATCCAGTTCATTTGCGCTACATCGATCGTGAATTCAAACCCATTGCTGCGGCGGCTTATCGGCAGTCGGTTTCCAGCAACCAGCTTGGAGCTGATTCGTGGATGTCGGTGGTCAAACGCGTTCCGGTTCGATTGAGGTTGCGGGTGGACGAGCGTCGCATTCCAGAGATCTTGGAGAAATGCGCGAATGCAAGAATTCCGCTCGAAGTTCGACAAATGACTGTGGTGGGTGGTGAAATGCCGGCTGATACAACCGCTTCGGCAGCGAAGGGAAGTGAGCCAGAAATGGAAGGCCCTGAAGTGGCAGGAACAGGCGGTTCGGCCCAAATGACGGTGGACCCAGGTGCAGGTCGAAGCGGTGAGCAAGAAACTGCGAAGGCGGACTCGGATAAGGAGCAGACCTTCAAGAGCCCTGAGTTCAATTCGCACTTCTTGGTTCCGTTGGAAATCTATGGGGTGATGAAATTTTACAGCGCTCCCGCCCCAGAGGCATTAGGAAAGAAAACGGAAACTGCACCATCGCTGTAAGGCGGTTTGCAGCAGAGAAGTTGTGCCCGGCAATGGGAATTTGGCAACAAGTTTCGGCTGGCTGGGTTAAGATCTAGAGCAAAACAAATTGGAACTTATCCGATCACTGTAATAGGAGTTGACCGTGAACAAGTTTGAAATGGAATTGAATGAGAACAAGGCTAAAGCCTTTTTTGTTCGCCACGGCGAAAAATTAGGCTTGGCTGTCGCGGCTGGCCTCTTAGGTACTTTTGCGTATTTGGGTGTCGGCTTGAAGCCTGAGCTAACGCTCACTCCGACGTCTCTCGAAGGAACGATCAAGAATGCTGAGAACCATATCAACAACGGTCGGTGGTCGGAACTTCAGCCGCATCGGTTGGCGATCGACAACACGGTCGAGAAGCTAGACTCGAACAAGGTTCAAGTGTCGGCTTCGGATTTTGTCTTTGACTACTTGTTGGCGCGAAGGTCGGCGTCGGCCCCACTTCGTTCCGATCCTACTCTGCTTGCGGTTTCCAATCCGGAGACCTTTGTCGCGCGGGTCAGTGTTGCTGATACGTCGCCAGGCAGGCATCCGTTGTCAATGATGGATCCATTGGAACTGGAAGCAAGCGATGGCGGGGTGGGAGCGGGCCCGGAAATGAACGATGGCAAGTCCAATGCCAAGTCAGGTCCCAAAGTTGATTTGGGCGCGGTTGCCGCGGCCACGGGAATTGACCCAACGAAAGCGGGTTTAACGGATCTGAGCGGTGCAGCGCCATTCGATCGCTACATTGCGACGGTCAAGTACGTGTTTCCGTACAAAAAGGTGTTCACCGATTTTCGCAATGCATTCCGCAGCTCGATGGGCTACAACGCGTCCAATGACCGGTTTGTGATTCGCTACATGGAGATCCAACGTCGGACAAATGGCGGCGAGTGGGAAGACTACACGAGCAAGATCCGAGAGCAGGAAAAGACGTATGTCGTGGGCGCTCCCGACCCATTTGATGATAAATATGCGTTGCCGGTCATCACTCGTCCTTTCCCACCGGTCCTGTTGCATGATTATTATGGCATGTCGAGGCACACGATGATTCCTCAGATGGAAGTGCCCAAAGAGGATGCCGAGGTTGCGGTTGATGGCACCAAGGGCGGCTCCAACACGGGTCGATCGAATTCCGGTAATAGCATGTCCGGTAGGTCCGGTCCGCCAAGTGGTGTGTCGGGACGATCAGGTCCACCTTCTGGGGCCGGCATGTCGGGACGGTCGGGTCCGCCCTCGGGGGCTGGCATGTCGGGTCGGTCCGGACCGCCCAGTGGTAGCATGTCTGGACGATCGGGGATGCCCAGTGGCGGTGGAAGTGGCTCGGGGCAAGTAACCAGTATGATGATCGAGGAACCTGTTGACTTGGTCGACTACAAGGTCGTGCGTTTTAGTGATCCGACGGTCGAACCAGGCAACTCGTACGAATATCGAGTGAGGTACTGGATTTTTGATCCGAATAATCCAATCAAGATGGAAGGTTTTGTTGCAAAAGCCAAGGAAGAGGGCCCGGGGATCGCATCGATGGCTGCGTCAACGGAGGAGGAAGATGTGGATGAAGACGAAGTTTTGGAAAACACCATCCTCCAATCGAACATCAAGCTGGACTACTTGGCTCCTGAAGTTCGCGAGCGGTTGAAGTTGGAAGGTACATTGGAACGGCCATTGCCAGTGTTGCGAAATTGCCGTCCAAGTCCGTGGAGTGAACCGACCGCACCGATTCGAGTTCAAGCGGTATCAGGGGACGCATTCGTTTCAACGGCGACATCGGCGACCAGTGTCAAATCACCAATTGAAGATCGTGTCGTCGAGTTTAGTCTTCGCGAGGCGACGATTCGGGCGGTGGTTGGAATTTGGGATCGTGAGTTTGGAATGCAGATTCCTATGGTTCTCGAAAACGCACTACCTGGTTCGGTGCTGGGTGGCACGGCGAGCACACGCGTGTTGGATCCGATCACTCGTGAATACAAGAAACTTGAAAACAACGACGTGACTGCCGATCCGACCGGGAAACAACCCGGCTACAAAGGTAGCAGCGGAATCGTTTTGGTGGATTTCATGGGCGGGCGTGAAATTCAGAACGGCTCGGAATCGAAGGCAGCCAAGTTTAGGGTGCCAACGGAGGCCTTGTTGTTGGACTCATCTGGCGAACTACTTGTGCGTTCGGCGGTGCGTGATGCAGGAAACGTAACGTGGATGAGTGGCGAAGTGCTGCGAGAAGATGGGTTGATCAACAAGTTGGCCGAATCAGAGAGTTCCGATGCTGATTCTCAAGAAGATGAAAAGTCGGGCAAGAGCGGTAACAATCGAGGTGGGCGTAGCGGATTCCCGGGTGGTCGTCCACCGAATTCCGGTCCACCTCCGGGCGGCGGTGCCTCAGGCGGACGTTCTGGTCCGCCGGGTGGTGGTGGCGGTCGTTCGGCTCCGCCAGGGAACTAACGCGAGCCCCGATGACATCGAACTGGGGACGTTGGTTTTCTCTACTGCGTCCCAAAGTACATGAGTTTGCAGATACCTTCGTGGCAACTCGGAGCCAGTTGAACCAAAACTTGGTTCACTGGCTACCGTCGTCGACTGATGCGCCGGTGACGTTGTTGCTGGCGCATTACCCGCGCACTTTCGAGCAACTTCAATCGGTACTGGAACAGCACGGGGTGCCGTATCGAATCCATGTTGGTGCGTTGGATGCACCGTTGGTAAATCAATGGTGTCGGGATCGATTGAATCCGCACCAACAAGATCGTAGTTCTTTTCGAGGCGCAGCGGACGATCGTGTGGCGTCACTTTACTTAGGACTGGTTGGGCAAATCTCATTGTTGGCAACCGCTCCGGGTGGCAATGCTGATCGGGACCGCGACAACTCGCGGTCAGGACGGTATTGGCCGTCCATCAGTAAGGAAGCGCGAATCAGTATCTTGGTCGCGGAACGCCATTCTTCCCGACAGGCTGACGATCAAGTCCGCCATTTCTGCCGGCAGCTTGAAGCTCGAACTCAGCTTGGATTTTTTTTGGCATTTGATGACCCGCTCTTGTCAGGTCGCATCGATACCGCCATGCAGCAGTTGCTAGAGCATTATGGCATGCGTCCGGATGAGCCTCTACAAAGCTTGCTATTGGAACGTTTGGTACGGCGAATTCAGCGTAGTGCGGACCGTCCATGAACTTCCAGACGACGTTCTTTGGGCACCATGGCAATTTTTCTTCTAATCAATTGATGCCACCGTCTGAAATGCGGTTGCATCGTTCTGATGCTTGCGAAACAATGTGTCTTTGTAGGACGCATCGTGAAGCCGAACTTTCCCAATGGTCAATGCAAGATTGGAATTCAACCAGTGACTTTTTTCCGAATACAACTCTTGGGAGCCCTGGTTAGTTGTGGGCTTTTTCTTTCGAACTCTATGACGATGGCGAAGGAGCAACAAGAGCCGGAAGCGGTGGCTGAATTTGAAGCCATGACGCTTGATCAGCAGCGGATAGTCGTTCAACCTGGTGGTTCATCCAAGATCACCGTTGTCTGTTTCGTCGGGGTTGATTGCCCATTGGCGAAGTTGTACTCGCACCGCTTGAACTCCTTGGCAAGCAAGTTTGCCGAATCTGGTGTGAAGTTCTTGGCGATCGACAGCAATCACCAAGATTCGTTGGAGAAGTTGCAGGGCTATGTTCGCGAGCACTCACTGAGTTTTCCGATGGTGGCTGACCCGACCCATCGATTGGCTGACCATTTTCAAGCAAAACGCACACCGGAAGTTTTCGTTCTCGACTCCGAATTGAAAGTATGCTACCGAGGAAGGATTGACGATCAATATCAACCTGGTATCTCCCGTTCCGAGCCGCGAAGGCGAGATTTGGAGTTGGCGATTACACAATTGTTGGCTGGTGAACAAGTAGAAGTTGCTCGGACGGAAGCAGTCGGCTGTTTGATTGGACGAGTGGTCGCCCAAAGCAATAGCCAAGAAGATACCAATCCGGCTGGAAGACGCGTACCGACTTTTGCCGAGGATGTGGCTCCGGTCGTTTATCGACATTGCGGGGAATGTCATCGCCCCCACGATATTGCGCCGTTCTCATTGATCGGCTACGACGAGGTCAAGGGTTGGGGTGCGATGATGGTAGAGGTGATCGACCAAGGGTTGATGCCACCCTGGCACGCCAACCCAGAGCATGGGACTTTTGCTAATCATCGCCACATGCCGGACACGGACAAGAAGTTGATTCGCGATTGGGTGGCAGCTGGAGCTCCCTTGGGTGATGTCGCGAAGCTACCGCCAGCTCCGGAACCTGCTGGCGATTGGTTGCTGCCACATCAGCCAGATTTGGTGGTGGCCATGGGGTCAACACCGTTTGAGGTCCCAGCTCAAGGCACTGTCGATTACAAGTACTTCGTCGTTGATCCCGGATTTACGGAAGACCACTGGATCAAAGGTGCCCAGATTATTCCGGGCAATCGTAGTGTGGTACATCACTCCATTGTGTTTATTAAGCCGCCTGACGAGGAAACCGCCTCTGGGCAAGGTTGGCTAGCCGCGTACGTTCCGGGGCAACGCCCGTTGCCGTATGCTCCGGGATACGCACGACGAATACCCGCTGGTTCGAAATTCGTATTCCAACAGCATTACACCACTAACGGAAAGCCGGCGTCGGATGTCACGAAAATCGGCTTGGTTTTTGCGAACCCCGCTGAAGTCACTCACGCGGTCGACACCTTGGTAGCGCTAAACCAGCACTTCGAGATTCCGCCCTACCATGGGAATTACCAGGTGCAAGGTAGTTTGGAGCATGTTCCTCAACAGGCCCAAATGTTGGGTCTGGCACCGCACATGCACTATCGCGGGAAGTCTTTCCAGCTGACAGCCATTCGCAGTGAAGCTGAAGGTGATTCAAGGATTATTCTGGATGTTCCGCGTTACGACTTCAATTGGCAACACGTCTATGCGTTTGCCGAGCCATTACCATTGCAAGGTATTTCCCGAATAGACTTTGTGGCAGCATTCGACAACTCCGTGGATAATCCTGCCAACCCGGATCCGACACAAACGGTGACTTGGGGTGATCAGAGTTGGGAAGAAATGGCAATTGTCTATTTTGATGTTGCGTGGCGAATTCGACCGGGCCAACTCAGCGGCGACAACAATAACAGCGTGCCCACGACAATCGACTCGGAAGACGGATCGACGATTCAGGCTCCGGCTGCCAACCAGGCACATAAAACAATCGAGTCTCAATCAACAGATTCGGAATTGGAACCGGCGGTTGATATTGAACAGAAAGTGGAAGAGTTTTTCCACCGTTTTGCGAGTCCCGCTGCAGCTGCCATCCCCGAGCACGCCTTGCCGGAAGCGATCCGACGCTTTGCCGACTTGGACAAGAACGACGATGGCGAAATCAGCCGTGATGAACTTCGGCAGGCCTTTCATGATCGCTACAAGGTGGTAACGCCCCGAGTGAATCGTTGAACATGTTGAATCGTTGGTTTGACCGAAGTACGAGTTGGATTGCCGTTCACCCGCCGCTTGCCACCGCCTTGATTGTGGTGATTAGCATTGGTGCATTAGCCGGTTATCTTGATCCAGGTTGGGTGAAACGGATTTGGAGCACTATCACCCAAACCAACGGTGAGACGACAAACGTAACAACGACATCCGGTACCGTCCCATCTAAATCTAACGCCGAGCGTCCGACTGTTGGTGTTAGTCGTCGTGCTCAGATCCAGTCGAACCCAGATGCAATAATCGTGGTGGAGACACCGGATCTTTTTACACAGGCTGGATGGGATGCCTATCGCGCAATTGTTCGCGAGCTTGAGAGTTTGGAGCATGTCGCCGAGGTCAGCTCTTTGGAATCGGTTCCGGCCATGAATTTGTTTGGCTTGGCGGACCCGATATTTCCTCGCATTCCTGCATCACCGGAACGATTTCTTCGCGCCAAGGAACGCGCATTGTCGCATCCATTCTTGGTGGGGCAAATGATTTCGGCCGATGGACAGACCTCTTTGCTGATGGTGAGTTTTGACTTCTTGATGATTCAATCGGATCAGGATTGTATCGAGGGGCTGCGACTCGCCGCTGAAAAAGCTGCCGCTCGGTTTCCCAACACGCGATTCACTTTCACAGTAACCGGCCGTGTGCCCATTGTGCTGTCCTCGGTCCAAGGTCAGGACAACGATCGCTTTAAGTATCAATTGATTGGCTATACCATCATTGTGTTGATGAGCGTGATCTTGTTTCGGGGTGTTTCGGCAGTTGTTATTGTCACGTTGGCTTCGGCAATGGGAGTGTTCTGGACGGTGGGCTACTCTCGATATTTTGATGTTGACTTCAATCCGTTGGTCAACGTGATTCTGCCGGTTTTGGTCAGTTTGGTGGGTTTCACTGATGGGGTTCATTTGATGACCACGATTCGTCGAAACCGGGCCAGCGGAGCGACCGGATTGGAGGCTGCCGCGCAAGGCATTCGCCAAGTCGGCTTGGCCTGTGCTTTGACTAGTCTGACCACGGCCATTGGTTTGGGTTCGCTGATGTTGGCCGAGCATCGAATCGTTCAAGAATTTGGGAAATGCAGTGTGGTCGGAGTGACCTTGACTTTTGTCGCAGTCATCACCTGCATCCCGGTTGCATGTTGGTCGCCATTGGGTAATCGCATGCATGTCGGGCACGAACATAGTTTGGTCGAAAAACATCTTGGTCGTATTGGTCTGCTGATCGATATTGTCTTGAAGTACAAACGAATGACCAGTTTGATCGGAATTGTTCTGTTGGTCATCGCCTGCGGAATTAGCAGTTCATTGCGTCCCGATCAACGCGTGGCAACGACCTTACCTCGATCGAGCGAGGCTGCCTTGGGCATGGCGAAAATGGATCAGGCGATGGGTGGGCTAGAATTCGCCAGAGTCGACTTGAACTGGACTGAAAATAGAGCGTGGGACGATCCAGTGGTGGCGCGGTGTATTGGCCGAGTCGATGAAATTTTGCAAAACGAACCCTTGCTGGGCCATCCCTTGTCGATCCGAACGATCGTTGCGGCTTTGGCGGGTGCACCGTCGTCACCCGATCAAATGAGTCTGGCGGAATTGCTGCCGCCATCCATTTCAGAGACCTACTACAACCCAAAAAACAACATGGCTACGGTGACGTTTCGAGTCAAAGACTTGGGGATTGCCGCGTACAGCCCTGTCTTCGAGCGTGTCGAAACGCAACTGCGGCAGCTTCGTGACGAATTTCCCGGATTTCGCGCGGAGTTGACTGGTGGAGCCGTTTGGCGATGGGAAAATCTGTATCAGATCCTGATCGATTTGTTGTTGAGTCTGGGTTCGGCCATGGTCATCATCTTTGTCGTCCTGGGGTTGGTTTTTCGGAGTGCCACTATTGGATTGATTTCCATAATACCGAACGTTTTTCCATTGGCCGCCGCTGGGGTGTACCTCGTCATGGTGGGCCAGTCGCTGGAGATCGTAACAGTTTGTGCATTCACGGTGTGCTTGGGTATTGCCGTGGACGATTCGATTCACTTTTTGGCCCGCTATCAAGAAGTTCGCGCTGCGAATCCGACCCTAGATCGTGACCAAGCCATTCGAGAGGCCTTCACCAACGTCGGGACCGCGTTGATCATTACCACTTTGGTGTTGCTGGCGGGATTTGCGAGTGTTTTTCTGGCCGATTCTCGCGATCATATTATTTTTGCCACGATGGGAACGATCACTTTGACGGTAGCTTTGTTTGCGGATCTATTGATCTTACCGGCTCTGCTATCTTGGATTGGTGACTCAAGTTCTTTGCCGGAAGGAACCGTTGGATCGTCGGACTCGGGCGGTACGTGAACAATATTTTGGTACCCCAGGTTGCCAAGAATCATTGTTTTTAGATTATGGAACGTGCGCTGGCGTAACCGCATGTTGGCGGTGCAATCGTTGTACAATCGCATCCATTATGAGCAACTTATGAAATCCCCTAAGAACCTTGTTGTGGCCCAATCTGGCGGTCCTAGTTGTGTAATCAATAGCACGCTCCGCGGAATTGTCGAGGCGGCGCGCGATCTGGATGGAATTGGAACGGTTTACGCCGCGCGCCATGGTATCGAGGGTGTGCTCAAGGAAGAGTTGTTGGACATGTCTCAGCAGGCCGCTGAGGAGATCGCGTTGTTGCGAGTGACCCCGGCGGCGGGATCGATTGGAACTTGTCGGTACAAGCTGAAGCCAAAACAGACCGAAGACTTCGAACGCGTGATTGAAGTGTTTCGTGCCCACGATGTAGGCTATTTCATTTACATTGGCGGCAATGACTCAATGGACACGGCCAACAAGATCTCGCAATTAGCTGCCTCGCGAGGTTTGGATTTGGTGGTCGCTGGTGGGCCCAAGACCATCGACAATGACGTGGGTGATAGTGAATTTCAGCTGATTGACCATACGCCCGGATATGGTTCTTGCGCGAAGTATTGGATGCATGCGGTTCAATATGCAGATCAGGAAAATCGAGGTTCGTGTCCGGCCGATCCGGTCTTGGTGCTCCAGGCCATGGGACGCAAGATCGGTTTTATCCCCGCGGCCGCGCGCTTGGCCGATCCGCGGCGGGAAATGCCGCTTCAGATATATTTGGCCGAAAGCCCGTGTTCATTGGCTCAACTCCATGAAAACGTGAATGCCCAACTGCAAAAGGATGGGCGGTGCTTGGTGGTGGTCAGCGAAGGGTTCGATGTTGGAGAATTTGGGCAGGTCAAAGACAGCTTTGGACACACCCAGTTTGGATCGAGCGAGTCTTCTGTGGCTCAGATTGTGACCAATTACCTGAACCAAACTGGTCTTTGTGTGAAAGGGAAAGCACGCTTGAATATTCCTGGAACCGACCAACGCCATTCGATGGCCTATGCATCGACGGTAGACTTGGATGAGGCCTACCGGGCTGGTCAACAGGCTGCTGTCTTGGTTGCCCAAGGTACTAACGGAATGATGTCCACGATTCTGCGTGAACCAGGATCCGTCTACCAGGTGCGTTACGGCGCTGTCCCGCTCGAACAGGTTGCCTTGAGCGAGCGAACCTTTCCAACAAGCTGGATCGCTTCCTCCGGCTTCGACGTGACCGATGATTTCTTGGCCTACGCGAGACCACTGGTCGGGGAAGAGATGTTGACGTTACCCATGATCGATGGTCGCCAAAGGATGGCCAGACTACAGCCTTGTTACGCACAACCAGTATTGTCGGCCTACATCCCCCAAGCGGATCGATAAGTAGCTCCGATATAGGCCCGTTGCGGTTCATGCTCGAATTGTCACATGGCTGTGTCATGTCGTGGTTCGGGAATTGCAGCTCTTGAGATGGGCGAACATAATGCAGGCGAGCGGCTTGTCTCGGGACCCATCCACCGATAGTTTGAGTTGAGTACATGATCCTTGCGAATCTGCCCGGCGAGTGGTTGACTAGCTTTTGGTTGTTGTCGATTGGCGCGGGGATCGGGTTGATCCTGCTGGTACTTTCGTTGCTGCTCTTTTGGTTGGGTGGACGATTTGGCCTCGGAAAACTAGTCGATTCCAGCCCTGGGGCGTTCACAGTAATCGGCGGACTCTTGAGCTTGGGGTTCTTGGCCGGGGGATTGTTTGCTTGGAATTGGTTCACCGCCGCGGGTCAAGAAGTCAACTGGATTTTGGCTTTTTTATTGTTGGTCCCAGGGTGTTCGTTCCTCGGTTTCGGGACCGCCGCCATGTTTCGGGCTCGGGCCCAGGAACAAATGTTCGAGTGGTTGCAGGAGGGGGTCGGGCTGTGGCTTTTGGTCATTTCCGGAGTGCTCGGGGTTTTTGCCGTGTTTGGGATTTTGGGCCAACAAGTTCCGATGATTCGGTTTGTGGCTCGGCCGGTGGCGATGCTGGAAAGTGTGCGAAGAATTCCATTGACTGGGCTGCAGCCGGAGATTCGCGTCAAAGTGCTGCCCGCCAGCATCGATGATTCTGGCTCCCCGGTGAAGGTTGATTTCAGGGGGGGCGAGTTGAAGCGAATCGGATTCTTGTCCGAACAACGGATCGAGTTTTCGCCGATTCCCATTACTCCTCAATCGGACCGAGAGAAGATTTTGGAATTGCCTGGGTCATCTGAGATGGTCTACTTTTCGGCTCTGGATGTCGCCGAAAAACTCCCCAAAGACTATATCGAAAACTTGTACGTCAGAAATCTCAGTGATCGAGAGCTGGATTTGACGATTTCGCTGGAAACTCAACCGGAGTTCCCTCAAGTCAATGGGATATTTGTCGTGGGATTGGCAACCTGGGGCGCGTTCCTGATCATTTTGTTTCAATCCGCGTTGATGCCAAAAGAGTCCGCGATATCGTGGTCAACATTCAAGACTGAAACAAGTCAACCGTTGTTTATGATCCTGTTGGGCGTCGGAATCGTCTTTTTGGTAATTGCACTTTACATTCCTTACAATACTTTCGGTGAAGACATCAAAATGTACGTCACCACCGGACGTCCCGTGATTTTATTGCTTTCGATCTTCTTTGCGGTTTGGGCGGCGAGCAAAAGTGTTTCCGAAGAGATTGATGGCCGCACGGCTCTGACCGTTTTGGCTAAACCGTTGAGCCGACGTCAGTTCCTGGTCGGCAAGACGCTGGGGATTGGTTGGGCCGTGGGCATGTTGTTTTTGGTCATCGGCTTGGTGTTCTTATTCTTGGTTTCGTACAAAACGATTTACGATGGGGTCGAGTCATCGAAAGGCGCCTTGCCATGGCAGGACGGCTATGCAGAGATGGCCAAAGTTGGCCCCGCTTTGGTGTTGGGTTACATGGAGACGATGATTTTCGTCTTTGTAAGTGTGATGATTTCGACACGGTTGGCCATCGTCTCGAATTTGATGATCTGTTTTTCGATTTACATTTTGGGACACATCACGCCAATGCTGTTAGAGAAGGAAGATACCTTCGAATCGGTGACCGTCGTTGGCCAAGCGATCACCACGATTATTCCAGTATTGGAACACTTCGATGTGAGCGCGGCAATTGTTGGTGAAGCAACCGTCCCAGCCGCTTACATGGGTTGGACGCTGGTCTACACAGCGCTCTACAGTGGTGTGGCTTTGCTGATCGCGTTGATTCTGTTCGAAGACCGCGACTTGTCCTAATTGTGCAGTGTTGGCGTTCGCGCCAAATGTTTTTTCTGCCGGTCGTGGCTTGCTCTGCGTCCCGAAGTCGCTTCATATTTGAACAAAAGAAGACCCTGTTTGCAGTTCGAATCGCGAAGTCTCGGTTCAGTCAGCAAACCACGAAAATGGAAAGTTAGCCACCTTAGCTATCGTTCCAAGCGCCTTCTTCTTGGTAGTAACGCATGGTCAAAGCGGGGGAATAGAGGTGCAGTGTAATCAGGCCGCGGTCTTGGACCTCGTTAGTAATCAAATGAATGTCCGTATCGCAGCTAATCAAAACATTGCCTGGAGTGCACTGACGACGAGCAACCGGCCTGACTCGGCCTCCGCCAACTTCTTGATAGGTAGTCTCAGTCGCAATGCCGTCCACGACTCGAACTCCGCATACGGTGCCAATATGATCGTGGATCGGTGAACTTTGGCCGCTCCGCCAACAAATCACAACCAATTCGTACCATTGAGAACGCGCCAATACATTCCGCGCGTACCGGATGTTGTCAAACTTACAGGCCTCAATCATGTCCTCGGATGTGACCGGACTGTCCAGCAGTAGATTGTAGATTGTCGTTCGATCGCCCGGCCCCGTCCATGAATCGGCGTGGCGAATCAGTCGAACCAAGTCCTTGATCATGAAATCGACCTAGGGGTAGTGTGAGAGAACCCGCAGACCGCTTAATCTAATGAGGTCCCTGGTTCGTTTGAATAGGGCTAACAAAGGTATTGGAGCGAATGGAGCAGTTTTCCCCAGCAGAAGATGGTTGATTGAAGCCTTTCTCACGTGCTCTTAGGATTATCTTCTTGATGTTTTGCCAATCTCCCGATCACCCGGACGAATCAGATCCACCGATGGCAGTGTCTGTGGCTGCCAACTCGGTCGCGGGACGCCAACGGAATGCTGGTCGAGTGGCGATCGGTTTGGTTGCGCTGTTTGTGTTTTTGTCAATCGCCTACGTGGTTGCCACGGCAAAATGGCGCTGGGATGAGGCGATGACGGGACTTTCGCCAACGGAACATGGAAGCTACGTCTTCCGGTGGTGTCTTCGTAGTGCCTTGACTGAAGTTTTTGTGATTTGGTGGATCTTGGCGGTATCCGGGACGATCGGTAGCTTTCTCAATGTAGTGGTTTACCGGATGCCTCGTGGACTGTCGCTCAGCGGTACAGGCTCGAGCTGCGTTTGCTGTGGGACTCGGATCAAGTGGTACGATAATCAACCTGTGGTTGGCTGGTTACTCCTCCAAGGCCGTTGCCGATCCTGTCACGAACCGATTTCCAGTCGTTATCCATTAGTGGAGTTTTTGGCCGTCATCTTAGGATTGGGGCTATTTCTGCTCACCGTGCAGACGACGCTGCTCGGGCCGGCGGTCGGTCGAGCCGCACCAAGTTTGCCGGATGTCTGGTATTACTTCTGGCTATTGCAACCGCTGCCTGCCCAGCGACTGTTGAACTTCTTTTACCTACTTCCCCCACTTATGGCCTGCCTGGCGATCGCTTGGGCGAGCTACGACAACACCCGTTTGCCCATGCGATTTTATCTGGGGACTGGACTGCTTTGCGCAAGTGGCGCTGCCTTGTACCAACTTTGGTTGGGAGCCAAATTCACAGAGTGGTACGGTCGTCATGAATGGAGTGAAATTGAATTCCTCAGTCCTTCGGTCGACTTGCTTATCACTCGATTGATGGAGGAGCGGGTGTTAGGTTGGTTCGGCAGTAGTCCTGCCAATGGCGCGCCCGATTGGGCGACCTTGATCTTGGGGCAGAGCTTGGGAATGGCGTTTGGCTTGCTTTTCGGATGGACTTTGGCGGCAACCGCCCGTTGGTTTGTTGCAGAATCGCAATCAACGGTACTGAGTCAATCGACATCGATCTTTGCACTGTTGGGCGTTGTCGGCGGCTGGTATTTGCCGTTGGCGATAGGGGTCTTGTGGTTCCTCGAACTGGCCATTCGCAGATGTGGGCAGCGATTCCAGTCGAGCCCGCCCCCTCGACCGCAACCGCTGTTGTTCTTGCTGCCCTATTATTATCTCGTATCGATTGCCGTTTGGCGTTGGTTTCCCTGACCTGCGAAGATTCTAAAACGCGTCGCGCATGTTCATAATGGGCAAGAGGAGAGAAACGACGACAAACAAAATAACGCCGGACATAACGACGAGCAACAAAGGTTCAATCATCTTTACGGCCAGGTCCAACTTGCGACTGGTGCGTTTTTCCAGTGAATCGGCGATATCTACAAGTACCGAATCGAGGCTGTTTGATTCTTCCGCCACGGCGATCATTTCAGTAACGGTCCGCGGGAAGCTTCCGCTTTTACTGAGCGGAGTTGCCAGAGACTCGCCCGATTTGATGTTTTCTGTTGCATTCCCGATCGCTTCGGCCAGGATCACATTACCGGCAGATTGGCTACTGATTTGTAGCGACTTGATGATCGGCACCCCGTTTGCCAACAATGTTCCCAGAACTCGACAAAATCGAGCCACGGCCAAGCTTTGATTGATCGCACCAAAAACCGGTACTTTCAGTTTAATGATATCAAGAACGCGTCGTCCGGCAGTTGTCGAAAAATAGAACTTGATCCCAATAATGGCGGCCACCAAGGCTCCCAAACCAAAAAAGAAGTATTGACGCATCCAATCACTGAAGCCCAAAAGAGCTTCGGTAATCCACGGCATACTGCCTTTCTTGCGTAGCTGCTCGAACATCTCACCAAACATCGGTACAAAAAACACCAAGAGCACGACGATGACAATCGTGCCGATGGTAGCCAACATAAACGGGTATGCTAACGCCCCCACCGTACGCGATTTAAGATCCGCTTGCTCCTCGGTGAATTTTCCTACTCGTTCAAGGGCATCATCCAAGAACCCGCCCTCAGCCCCGGCTCGGGTCATGTTGATCGCAATATCGGAAAAAACTTTGGGATGTCGCGAAAAGGTGTCGCCTAAACCTTCACCGTCTTCAACTCTTCGGTGGATATCTTCTAGCACCTCTTTCAAGCGACTGCTGGATGTCTGTTCGCGCAGAATATTGAGCGACCGCAATAACGGGACGCCACCGCGGAGCAAACCAGAGAGTTGATTATAAAAGACGCCCATCATTTGGGCGTTGATGCCTCCACCTAATGAGATCCCTTTACCCTTCGGACGCACGACCTTGACCGACAGTGGGAATAACTGTCGTCCACTAAGCTGTCCGATCGCTTCGCGTTGCGTCGCGGCGCTGGTCGTCCCAGAGACTCGATCGCCGGCCATCGTGCGGGCCACATATTCAAATTCAGGCATGATTGTTCCTACTCCTCCCTACACGGATCCGATCGCAGTTTGGCCGTTGAGACTATCAGCGATCGACTCCCTTATCGCTCTTGGTGACGCGTGTAACTTCCTCCACTGACGTATCGCCCCGCATGGCTTTTTTCCACGCATCGTCTCGGAGGGTCTTCATGCCTTCCGCCAAGGCGGCTTTCTTGATCTCCCAACTGCTGGCTCGATGAGTACACAGGTCTCGAGTTCGCTCCGAAGTCACCAGCAATTCATAAATGCCCATCCGTCCACGATAACCGAGATTGCGACACTCGCGACAGCCTTGGGGTTGGTACAACGGTCGACCCTCCAACAATTCCCAGGGAAAGTCTTTCGGCAAGTCGAGAGTTTTCGCGTCGACCGGTTGCCGGCAACTGCGACAAAGGCGACGAACAAGTCGTTGGGCCATCACTGCCTCGACGGTACTCGCGACCAAGAAAGGTTCCACGCCCATATCCGTCATCCGAGTAAACGCACCGGCAGCATCATTGGTGTGAAGCGTGCTAAAGACCAAGTGACCCGTCAAGGAAGCTTGAATGGCGTTTTCAGCCGTTTCAAAGTCACGAATTTCACCCACCAGAACGACGTCTGGGTCATGACGAAGAATGCTTCGCAAGGAATGCGCGAAGGTTAGGCCAATCTTGGGATGCACCTGAATCTGATTGATACCAGCCAACTGATACTCGACTGGATCTTCGGTGGTAATGATCTTGATGTCGGGCTGATTGATCTCGACCAATGCACTGTAAAGAGTCGTTGTCTTTCCGGACCCCGTCGGACCAGTGACCAAAATGATTCCGTGCGGCAGCGAAATCAGTTCTTTGAAGACATTGTATTGTTCCGGGTCCATGCCAATCTTTTGGAGTTCAAAGACCATACTGCCTTTGTCCAAGATACGCATCACCAAACCTTCGCCGTGAATCATCGGGATCACCGACAAGCGAACATCAATTTCGCGGCCTTTGACTTTCAATTTGATTCGACCGTCTTGCGGCAATCGTTTCTCGGCAATATTCAATCTCGCCATGATTTTCAAACGACTAATGATGGCTGATTGAAATTGGTGAATTTCCGGCGGCAAGGGCTGAGTCTGCAAGAGGCCGTCGATGCGATATCTGACCTCCAAACCGTGCGCTTGGCTTTCAATATGCACGTCCGAGGCCCGCATTTCCACGGCTTCCAACAGCAATTCGTTCACCAAGCGAACGACGGAAGCTTCTTGAACCATCTCCGAAAGTTCCGAGCCATCCGTCTCTAGCTCTTCGAGAAGTTCTACATCATCGTTTTTCTTTTGCGTCACCAACGAATCAATCGTCTCACTGCCCACGCCTAAATGAGTCTTGATTAACTTGGCGATCTCGACACGTTCGGCTAGAACCGGTTCGACAATCCACCCGGTTGCCGCGCCAATCGCATCTATCGAATAGATGTCAAAAGGATCGCTGGTCGCGACATAGACCGTTTCGCCCCGTCGATACATGGGGAACAGCATGTGGCGATGAATCAGTTTCTGAGGAACCTGCTTGAGTAGACTTAAGTCCAATTCCGCAGTGGCGACATCCAAGAACTCCATTCCAACTTGCTTGCCCAAAGCCGCCAAAGCTTGGCTTTCGGAAACAATACCTTGTTCGACTAATCTTCGCCAATGGCCGCCCTCCGGTGTGTCGCTCTTCAACTGCATCACATCGCGATGCTGGATCAGGCCTTGGTCCAGCAGAATATTGACAGCATTCATCGAGGGCTTTCCATCCAAGTGCTTGAGGGCTCTTCAAGTTCTCTAATCGTCACGGTGACTAACGGGACGAAAAAAGGGAGGCTTCCAACCAGCTACTATTGTAGTTGGGCAGAGAGCACTCCCTAGTCCGTTCTTTTGCCAAAACCGGGTCGCCCCAACCCGACAATCGCCACAATCGCTATCTTTAGAAGTCGAGCGGACGCTGACCTCGACCTTGCTCGCCACGGCCGCCACCTTCGCCACGGCCCCCGCGACCACCGCCGAAGTTGAATTCAGGAACTTCCGTCTTCATCCATTCCTTGAGTTTCTCTTGGGCTTCTTTTGGTAGCAAGGCAATGATTCGCTCGTTGTAACGCTCGCGAATCTTGGCGATTTCTTCTTCCTGTTTCGCTTGCAACTCTTCCGCTTGTTCTTTGAGCTTTTCAACTTCAGAATCGCTCAAACCCAGCTCTTTAATCAGTGCAGGATTGTTCAAAACGCCATTAGCTCCACCACCACGTTGCATGGTCATGCTCGCGGTCATTGCAGCCAATTGTTCACGCTGATGCTTGAGCAATACGCCATCGATCTCTTTCTGAACTCGGCCCATTACTTCTTGCATCTTTTCGCGAGCATCGCCGCCGCCACCGCCACGGAACATCTCTTGCATTTCATCCCGCATGTCAGCTTGGAGATCTTCCAACCGCTGGATTTGATCGTCCGATAGTTCCAATTGCTCGCGAACTTGTGGGTTCATCAGCAACATGGCTGTCCCGCCGCCGCCCATCATTCCACCCATCATCCCGCCCCGACCACCACCAGGCCCCCCTCCCGGACCGCCCCGACCCGGCTGAGCCAAGGCCGAATCCACACCAGCCGAAAACATCAAGCCCGCCACCAAAAGGGTTACTCCCAACCACCGCGACATATATTGCTCCTTAGACGCAATTCCGAAACAGACGTTTTACAGGGCCAACGCTCGGCCGAAATTGGGAACGCCTGCGGTTCTTTAACCCGATCCAGGAAAAAAAGTTGCATTTTTTTTCGCGAGTGTGCAAGATTTCCAACCTTTGCCTTGCGGCTGAAGGTGGCATTTTGGGGGGAATGGACGGAACTGGACCGCGCCAATGCCCCCAGTCCCCTTCGAAGGAGCTCCCTTGTTCGCCAAACTAAAGAACCGACGGCGATCCTGCATCGCCCTGCCGCGTGAACCGTTACTATTTTGGAGCCGAACCCGTGCCGCAAAAGACCTTCGCTGTGGACCTCTGCAAGCAGCAATTGACCTTTAGTGCTGCCCATTTCATTACCTTTGCCGGCTCCATCTGCGAGAGGTTGCATGGTCATAATTACGGGGTCAGCTGCCGAGTTGAAGGACCGTTAGACGTCAATCGGTACGTGATTGACTTTATCGCGCTTCGCGATCAGCTGATGCGGATTTCGCAGCGACTCGACCACCATGTCCTGTTGCCAACCGGGCATCCTCAGATTCATGTTTACCACGACCAAGGGCCTCAAGAAGTCATCGCAACTTACGAAAAACGACGTTGGGTTTTCCCCGCCGAAGACTGTGTGCTCTTGCCCGTTACAAATACCACGGCCGAAGAAATCGCCAGCTACTTCGTCGACGAACTCCTTGGCTCTCTGGGCGAACACTTGCGTTCCGAACACACGTCGCTGACAGTGCGAATTGATGAAAACCAAGGCCAATGGGGCGAGTGCCGCTGGCAGGCGTAGGCTCTAAAACAATCCGCTGATTTGACCCTTGTCGTCAATATCGATGCTCTCGGCGGCCGGGGTCGCTGGCAATCCCGGCATTCGCATCATTTGTCCTGTAATAGGGACCAAGAAGCCCGCTCCAGCTGCGATCTCCATCTCCCGCACCGTAACTCGGAACCCCGTCGGTCGGCCAATTTTTTCGGGATCGTCAGACAGAGACTTCTGAGTCTTTGCCATGCAGATCGGCAAGGCAGCCAACCCAAGCGTATTCGCCTTCTTGATGTCCGCTTCGGCTTGGGCTGTATAATCCACTCCATCCGCTCCATAAATCTGACGGCAAATGGTTTCGATCTTGGTCTTGATTGGCTGATCCCAGGCATAAAGCGGATGGAACTTGGAGGAGGAAGCATCGAGCGTGGCACTAACTTGACGCGCCAATTGTTCCGCGCCTGCACCTCCAGAACCCCAAACATCGGCCACTTCGGCAACAAATCCGCGATCCCTGCAAAAGCTTTGCACACAGGCAATTTCTTCCGTCGTATCGGTAGTGAATTTGTTGATCGCGACGACGGCCGGAATTCCATACTTGGACGAATTCTCGAGATGTTTTTCCAAATTGCACAAGCCGTTTTGAACCGCCGACAAGTTGGCGGTCGTTAGATCTTTCAACGACGCTCCGCCGTGATACTTCAGGGCCCGGATCGTCGCAACCAACACCAGGATTCGCGGCGCCAGACCGGAGCTGACACACTTGATGTCCATGAATTTTTCCGCACCCAAGTCCGATCCAAAGCCGGCCTCGGTCACCACATACGGCGCCAAACTCAAGCCCATTTTTGTTGCCAAGACCGTATTGGTCCCCTGAGCAATATTCGCGAAGGGCCCACCGTGAATGATCGCAGGCTGCCCCTCAATCGTTTGAACCAAATTCGGCTTGATCGCGTCCTTAAGCAGCGTCGCCATGGCCCCGGCTGCCTTTAGGTCGCGCGCGTAACGCGGCTCTTTATTGAAACTCATTCCAATAAAGATATTGCCGAGCCTTCGCTTTAAATCAACGGGATCGTTCGACAAGCAGAGGATCGCCATGATTTCGGAAGCGGCCGTGATGTCGAACCCTGTCTCTCGTGGTACTCCTTCGCTGGTTCCACCCAACCCGATGACGACTTTTCGCAGCGCCCGATCGTTCATGTCCATGACCCGCTTCCAGGTCACGGTGCGAGGGTCCAGTGCCAGGCGGCGTTCTTTGCTCTGAAGTTCGTTGTCGATAAGGGCCGCCAATAAGTTGTGGGCCTTTTCAATAGCGGAAAAATCGCCGGTGAAATGCAAGTTGATATCTTCCATCGGGAGAACCTGCGACCATCCGCCTCCGGTTGCACCGCCCTTGATCCCAAAGACCGGACCAAGCGATGGTTCACGCAGCACGACAATGGTTTTCCGCCCGATCCGATTCAGTCCTTGGCTCAAACCCACCGACATCGTCGTCTTGCCTTCGCCAGCTGGAGTCGGTGAGATCGCCGAAACCAGGATTAAACTGCTTTGAGCGATTCGCTCGGATTGGATCAAATCGAGTGGCAACTTTGCTTTGTATTTTCCATATAGCTCCAATCGATCCGCATCGATCCCAATCTGAGCGGCGATTTCAGTGATCGGACGCAGGGGCACTTGTCGAGCGATTTCCAAGTCGGTTGGCATAGCAAATCCAAAGTTGGTTCTGAGTGAAAGAAGCAGACGACAAAAAATACAGGCGAGGTTGAAACTGGGAATCGGCTCCAATTAAACCTGAAGCACACCCGTCCGAAACGGCTCCGCGGAGGCATGCCGAGTCACAATTTCCAGGCAGCGAATCAAACGCTCCCGAGTTTGATCTGGTTCAATGATGTCGTCAACCCACAATCGAGCCGCGGCGTAACGGATGTCCGTCGAGTCATCGTACGATTTCGTTACCGCAGAACGAAGCTGCTCCATTTCTGCCGGGTCGGGTTCCTTGCCAACGCGTTTCAGGGCGGCCACATTGATATCCAACAGCGTCGCAGCCGCTTGTTTGCCGCCCATCACAGCGTATTTGGCGTTTGGCCAACCAAAGATAAAGCGGGGGTCGAATGCCTTGCCGCACATCCCGTAATTGCCTGCTCCGTAACTGCCGCCGATGATCACCGTCAATTTGGGAACTCGCGAATTCGAAATAACATTGACGAGCTTCGCGCCCGCTCGAATAATCCCAGCATGCTCGCTGTCGCGTCCCACCATGAAGCCCATCACGTCCTGCAAAAACAAGATCGGCGTCCAAGTTTGATTGCAGTCCATGATAAAGCGAGCCGCTTTGTCCGCGCTATCGTGATAGATTACTCCGCCGAACTGCATGCCCTCTTTAGGGCTTTGAACCGGATGTCGTTGGTTGGCTACAATGCCAATTGGAAACCCACCCAATCGAGCGAGCCCGCAGACGATCGTTTGTCCAAACGCGGCTTTGTATTCGATAAATGAGTCTTGATCAACAAGTCCTCGGATCACGTCGCGGACCTCAAACGTCTTCCCAGCGAGGGCCGGGACAATTTGCGTCAACGAAGGTCCTGCCGCCGGCTCGCCGGGGGTACTTCGCTGAAATTCTTGGGCACGTGCGTCTCGTGGCAGATGCTCGATCAGTTGACGCAATCGCTCAATCGCTGCTGCGTCGTCGGGCTCGTGAAAGTCAATCGTTCCACTAATGGACGCATGCATGCGAGCACCGCCGAGTTCCTCATGTGAGACTTCTTGGCCGATCGCGCTTTTGACCAACGCGGGCCCGGCCAAGTAGAGTCCACTGCCTTCGGTCATAATCAGCTTGTCGCACAAGACGGGCAGATAACCCCCGCCCGCAACGCAGTTGCCCATGATTGCCGCCAATTGCGGTATCCCTAAAGCACTGATGACGGCATTGTTGCGAAAGATCCTGCCAAAGTCATCTTCATCTGGGAAAATCTCATCTTGCAACGGGAGAAACACTCCCGCGGAATCGACCAAATAAACCAAAGGCAAACGATTCTGCAGCGCAATTCGCTGAGCCCGCAAGACTTTCTTACAAGTCATCGGAAAAAATGCACCGGCCTTGATCGTCGCATCGTTGGCGATCACCATGACCGCCCGGCCACACACGGTAGCAATGCCACAAACCACCGCGGCACCGTCGCATCCGCCATGTTCGGTATACATGCTCCACGCGGCCCAATGACCAATATCCAAGAACAAGGTCTCTTGGTCAGATAGCAATTGAATTCGCTCGCGCGCGGTCAGACGATTCTTCTCATGTTGCCGCTGAATCGCCTTGGGGCCGCCACCCAAGGCGATCGTCGTCCGCTGCTGCTGAAACGAACTCAAAATCCCTTCCCAACTCATGAATCAACTTTCTCTTCGATCTTCAACAGCCGCAACATGTCAGAAAGAAGCGGCCGATCTTCGGGTGAGCTGCTGTAGTGTGCCAATTGAACAATACCTTTCGGATCGATCACGATGTCACCGCCCAACTGGAGGTAGTCATGATTGCTCGGAAGCTGTACCTTCCGTCGACTTTTGAACACCAGTTTCAAATAACCTCGTAACGATCTCCAGTTAATGATTTGTCCGACTTTGGCCCGTTCCATTCCAAACAAGCGATACAACGCCCGGTTCGGATCAGAAATCAACGGCCATTTTAACCCAGTTTCATCCCGATAGCGACGGACGTACTGCTCCTCCTCGAACGAAACAATGACAATCGAAACATTGTGCGACTTCCAGTCAATGGGTTGCAACTGCAACACGTGTTCGCGGCACATCAGTCAGGCGAGATGCCGATGAAACAACAGCCATAAATAGCCGCCATGAAAATCTTCGGGCCGAATCAAACGCCCATCGATGTCCGGCACAGAAAACGACGGGCACGGACGATGCAAAAATCCCATGAATTGTTGCTCTCAAGGCTTGTTCTGAGATCCCCGAGACCAGGTCGCGCGGACTCGTTCCAATAAAAAATCGAGGATCCAAAATTCGCCGACCAATAACAAAAACGGTGCGACCTGGCCGATCGCCATCAGGACTCGCTTGTCCTCCAACCAGGTGGGCCGATCCATGACCCACCCCGACAGAAACAAGTCGACCACCCCACCGTTGATCGTGATCATGAAGACAATTCCGATACAGATCAAGAACAGCGAACCAAGCCCGTAATCCGTGTCTCCTCCATTCGAAGTTGGTCGCATGTTCAATCCAATTGGTCTAGCAAGTTCGAGAATACGCCACGGATCAAGAGGATGGGGTGACGCTGCCGCGCGAGGTCATTGAATGCGGACCCGGTGTTTGCGTGACGACCAAGTTGGCTTCCAACGACTTGACAATGTTGTCCGGATTTGTCACCCGAGTTTCACGCCTTTTCTTTTCCGCCAACTTGGCGCGTTCCTCCGGTGACAACTCCTTGCCAAAGTATCTCCCCCACGGGCTGCTAATCAGGGCTGGCAAAAATACCAAGTCTCCGATCAATGCCACGGTCAACAGGAGCAACATTAAGGTTCCAAAGCGTTGCGTCGGAGTAAACGAACTAAACGCGAACGCAAACAGACCCAAGCCCGCGATCATTGTGGTTTGGGTCATCGCTTTTGCACACCGAGAATAGCCCAGGTCGATCGCTTCTTTCTTCGTGGCCCCGTCAGCCAAAGCTTGGCGATACCAGGTCAAAAAGTGAATCGTGTCGTCCACCGCAATTCCCATCGCCACACTGGCGGTCATCATGGAGCCGATATCCACTTTGATGTCGTATTCCGCTAGATGTCCCATCATTCCAAAGACCACTATCAGCGGGAAAACGTTGGGCAGCATCGACAAGACACCGCCGCGAAAATTGATCAAGTTTCCAATACGCCATGGTTCGTTCCATGGCCGCAATAGCAAACCCATTACTAACGTGATCATCAAGAATGAATAAAAAATACTCTCAAACAAACTAGCCAGCAAAGTACGCTGCGCTTTGTAGACGATCGGAATCACACCGGTGTAAACCGCTGAAATATCAACCGGTGTCGCCTTAACGTCCTCCTCCTCGCCCGAATTCTGCGTTAGGATTTGTTCGGCAGTTAGCTGACCTTCCAGCGGATTCTTGTTGATCGGGTCAATTCGATACTGATAACAATTACTTGCATCCAAAACCACAACATCGTCACGCGAACGCAAGGCGGCGATGTCCAGGTCGGCATGTGGGTCGATCACCACAACGACGGCAAACTTCTTCAAAAGATTGGCCAGTTTTTCTTGGTCGGTAAACGCTCCTTGCTCGGCGAGCGATTGTGCTGAAAACCAAGATAGACAACGCGTCGAGTCGGCTTTGGGGTTTTTGGCCTCAAATCCTTTCCTGAGCAATAGCTCACGCAGGGTTTGCGAGAATATCGCCGATTGGTTGGCAGCACTACCTAACGTCGCTTCTTGATGCTTGCTGGCCGGTGACGGGGTCTCTCCGTTGGTTTGCGAATCAATCCCTTCTTTACCGACTGCTGGAGCGCCCAAGGCCACCGAAGTGTTGGGTGTGTAGTCGGAAATAAACAATATGTTGAATTGTTGCTCGTCGTCACCCTTGCCGAAGGCAAATCGTGATTCTAGTTGGCGAAAGAGTTGATTTCGAAACAATGCCGCTTGCATCGAGGGCTCGACGACTTGCTTGATTTCATTGACAAACCGCCCGTAATCCACATCCGAAAAGGCCCCAAGTCGCAAGCTGATTCGCCACAACTCGTCCGTGCCTAAATCACGAGTTTGACCCGGTCGTGGCAACATTCTTGGCGAATACAAGAAGTCGCGTGGCAGACGGTCGAAGTCACGTTCCAACACCATGTCCATGGCCGAGCTGTCGAGGTCCGGCGTGAACACATCAATCGACATTCCAGAACCAATAATGTCTTGCCCCTGCGGGCCAAACACGGTTTCCAAGTTGCGGCGAATCTGGCGAACGAGTTCCAAGCGATCACGTAGCGTGTACTGATAATGGATTTTCTCGGCCGATACTTCTTGCTCCGTTGCACTGGGTTCTTGGTACGCAACTTGTTGAATTTCTGTTTCCGAGGTGGTGGGGGCCTCGCGTCGAGGCGTAAAGGGTTCGATCGCTTCGTCTTGGAAGCGAACCAAAATTTCCATCGGAACCAATTTGCCCAAATGACTCTCAAACCAGCGATAATCTTTCAGTATCTTGGCCTCCGGCTGAAACAACTTCAAAAGTTGCACCGAGGTCTGCACGTTGAGGACGCCATAGCCAACCACGACCATGATCAAAATAATCGAAACATTCACTGCCCAGTGATAGCGTGTTACCCATCGTCCAACCCAAATCCAAAAGTTCTCCACCCAGTTCATCAACATGCTCGGTTTGGCGGTTTTGTGTCCCCGAGCAAAATTGGGGGGAAACACTTCCAAGGAAGCGGGTAAATACGTGAACATCAAGGCCAGCGTTCCCACAACGGCAATTCCCGAGTAATAGCCGAATTTAAAAATCGGCGCGAGATTGCTCGTGCATAATGAAAACAATCCCAGTGCCGTCGTAAACGCGGCAACCGTACACGGAAAAATTGCGTGCTTAACCGCTTCGGTCACAGCCGTTCGACGTCCGGTTTCTTCGCAAGCGTCGCGATAATAGTTGATCACATGGACTGACCCGCTAATCGCTAACACATAGACCAAACTTGGCATGGTCATCAAAATGGCATCCAAACCACCGCCCAACATCCAGACCACACCCAAACTACTCAATGCCGATACGCCGCCGACAAAGAACAGCATCAACGTCACACGCAAACTTCGAAAACTTAGCAAAGAAATCGAAATCCCAATGATCCCGGAAAGTGACGCCAGACGCATCAAGGTGATCGAACCCTCTTCGTCGATCGAAACGTTGTCTACCGGTGGTCCGCCGATGTGAAGACTGTCGGGGCTAATTCCGCATTCACCCGTAGCGAGTTCCAAAATCCGACCGCGTGGCTTGCCCAATAGTCCGCGACCCACCACCATTGAAAAGTCGTCAATCACTGGTCCATTGAGTGTCACCATGATCGCCGTTTGACGCGGCGGCATTGGCAGGTTGATTCGATCCCACCATTTGATCCAATCTCGCAAACGCTGCTCTTGGGTCGCTTTGTGAAACTTATCCGCATTGCCGCCATATTCCGTCGCGATCAGATCCTGGACAAACAATCCCAATTCCTCCTCCCATCCGGGCTGCAACATCGCCAGTCGCTGCTCGGATAGTTCCGCCCGCATCTTCTCGGGAGTCCAATTGAATTCTTTGGAGGGGGTGGGACCGAAGAAGGCTCCCGTCAATCGCTGATGAGCTTCAATCTTGGCTTGCAAACGAAGAACTGATTCCGACGAAACATTGGCAATGTTGAGGCTACCCTTTTCGCCGGCCAGTTGTTGCAAAAAGTCTGGTCCCGTTTGAACATCTTTGAACAAGCGGGCAAACAACTTACGAGGATCGCGATAAAACTCATTGTTCGTCGGCGAGCCGAAAGTCGCGATGTGTTCCCCTTGCAACTTGTAGCTGCCGGACCATTGTTGTTCGACAAAACGCCCCAAGGTTCCCAACAAATCACTCTCGCCCAACCATTTGTATACTTTGCCTTCCTGAGTGATGTAGAACCACTTGCCATTCTTGCCCTTGAACCAGCGTTCATGGCCCGAACCGACATTTTCGTGATAATCATCGGCGTAATGCCAGGCGTACTCGTCCCCAAGGCGATGTGCCTCTTTTTCTTCGTCTGTCACGGCTTCAGAATGTGCCAAGGACTCGCGTCGAAGCATCTTCACCAGAGTTTGAAAATTCCGGTCATCTTCGTTGCAGCCATCCCAACTAACCAGAACGAACTGTTCACCAAGGAAGTAGTCTCGAAACTCTTTGAGCTGCTGTGTTTCAATAAAATGGTCGGGGAGCCAATCCGAGACGTCATTTCGCACGTCGTCGACCGCAAATCGAGCCGAACGAGCAAAGAAAGGCACCAGAAAAAAAATCAAGCAAAGCACGAACATGGCGACGCTGCCAAAGAAAGGCAGACGGCGTGCAAGAAAAGGTTTTTTCATGTGATTCGTCAAGTTTTGCTGACTCCCATGCGACCGGCTGCCATCACGCCCCGCTCCCTCAGATTCGGCAGAATCAGCATAACATAAATAGTCGGATTCGCTTAGGGTACCCCGTTTGGCAGAATCTATGACCCTGCAAGCTCTCTAGCTTACTCATTCTGCCAGCTGAATGTGATGTTTAAGGCGATCCGAGCCGCTTGTTTTCGGCCATGCGGGCCCGCACCAGCTTTCGCACCAACGGCAAGGGAATTGGCCGATCGGGTCCAAAACGAATGGTGCCCGTGCTGGTGGAGAATCCCTTCAATTCCGAGGCGAATTCTTTGACCGTTTGGTTGCTCAGCAAGTAGAAAGCACAGTGGGACTTGGTCGCACCCAAAGCGACCAACATCCGGCCTTGGTACCGAAAGGCTGCGAGGCCATAACTGATGCACTCTTCAGAACCGCGGGCTGTGTTATGAACCACTTTCCGCAACCTTTCCAAAGCCGCACGAAAATCGTCCGGTAGTTGATTCAGATAGTCGTCGAAAGTTGGTAGCGGCTTCTTTTTTGCCATTTTCCTACTCTGGCTCGACTTGCAGATTACCTAGGCCGTTTACTTCGTTCGCGTCAGAACCGTTTCGAGGGCTTTGGCCTCGTCTTCGCCCGGCATGATGTTGTAAGCAGTGATGGTGAGTTGATTTGGTGAATTCCATTGGTATTTCGTCCGCCATCCCCACGGTGGCAACCCGGAACCCACCTCATATTGCCCTACAACTTCGAACCCATCTTCAAGAGCTGTGCCTTGGGAAAACAGGATCGCATCGCTCATGTGAAAACTATCGATCCAAGCGACTTCAAAATGTTCGTTGACCGAGTTGAACGCCATCAACTCTTCGCCGTTTCGCGGTTGACCCTGGATGGAGCTTTGATAGATGAAACGAATAAACTTTCCACCCATCACCAAATCAATCACGCCAGTCACTTGAGCGGTATCAGCCAACATTTCTGGTTCGAACCATGTTTGGCAGGTGCCTTGCCAAGTCCCACAGAGTTCGCGAAGTCGTTCTTTACTCATTAGATCTTTCCACCTGCGAGGAGGGACGCGTGGTCTACAGAAGGACATGGCCCAAGGAAAACTACAGCAGATCGCCAGCAAAGATTTGACAGTAACTGTCGTATCGCCGCAGGCTGATTCGGCCGTCCGCCACTGCCGATTTTACTGCACAATCTTGCTCGTGGGTATGACTACAATTGGGGAAACGGCACCGGTCGGCCCACGGTCGGAACTCACGGAACCATTGCGACGCTTCCGCGGGCACCAAATCCCACATCTGAAATTGGCGAATGCCGGGCGTGTCTAGCACATAGCCTCCGGCCAACAACGGAATCAGCTGTGCTGTGGTGGTCGTGTGACGTCCTTTCTGGTTCTCTTGACTAACCTCGCTCACTCGCAGGGCGAGGCCAGGTTCGACGGCGTTCAAGAGCGACGATTTTCCCACGCCACTTTGCCCGACAACGACCGTTCTTCGGTTTTGCAAACATCGCCTCAATAAGTCGATTCCCCAGCCATTCGTGGCGGAGATCGCCAGGACTGGGTAACCCAATTGGGCAAAATTACCAATCGTTGGCTGCAACTCAGCGGCGTCCACCAGGTCGATCTTATTGAGAACAATGAGTGGTTTAACACCCGATTTCTCCGCGGTAACCAAGAATCGATCGATCAAGTTTGGCTTGATTCCCGGTTCCGCACAAGAAGTAACGATCAGGCACTGTTGGATATTGGCTGCAATCAAGTGTTGCCGATTGCGGCTGGTACGGCTGATACAGCCACGTCGCGGTTCGACTCGCTGAATGACCCCTTGTTCCGGTCCAGTGATTTTGACCATGACGAAATCACCGGCCACGACGACATGTCGTAAATCCGTGCCGATGGTCTTCAGCAGCCCGCGGGTCGCGCAGGTCAAGTTCCGACCGTCCGCCATGCGGACGATGCTATTCAGACCATGGACCCGCAAAACTTGACCGGGCAAACATTGTCCGTTTTCGACTTCCAAGACAATGGATTGTCCCGACTCGTCGGCCGCCGCAGATATCCCGCGAACCACGCGAGATTTGACCAAGTCTCCCCGCCCGGACAATCGCTCGTGATTGCGTTGTTCGTCGGACGAATCTTCAGAATGAAACTGCCTCGTCACATCCGACTGTCGTGTCCGCGCGCCATAACGCTTGCGAAATTCCGTTCTAACTTTTTTGTGTTTCTCTTTCGCCATTGCATCATCATAACTCGGCGGTTTCACTTGCGTGACCCGGCTACACGGCTTTCAGTCTTGGCCGACCACTTGCGATGTAAACTCCCCAGCCAATTGCAGCGATTATCAAGGTCAATGCTCGATAACCAACCGCGACCAAGATTCCTAAACCGAAGCCATCCGAATGGCTAGAAAAGGCCGCATACATCCAACTCATGACCAACTCCTGCGATCCGAGCCCGCCCGGCAACGGAGCGGCCCCGGCAATCAAGCCGACCGGGGTTAGCAATAGGTGGTCTGCCAGACCCGGAGTTTGGCGCGTCAAGCTTTGCGCGACACAGTAGACTGCCGCGCTCAAGCAAACCACATTCGCCGCGCTCAACAAGATTGCCCACAACAAGGCGCTCGGACGTTGTCGATAGAGTGGCAACAGCATCGCCAAGTTCGCGCTCCATTGTTGGATTCGCAGCCCAGGTAGCCAGGTCGAAGACCGGACAAGAAGAGTGCTATTGGCGGTTAACAACAGAAACGAACCGCCGCCGCCAAAGACGAGTACAGCCACCCAAGCAAGTCTCCAAACATGGACGAGTCCCGCCGCTCGCGTCGGGTCCACCGCCTTCAGATGTTCCCAATCCATCAGCCAACCGGTCACGCCAACGGCGGCCAGCATGACCCACAAACCGATCCCGCGATCCAACAACACGGTGGCCGTGGCGTGCGTTTTGCGACTCGGGTGTTCTCGGCACAGAAGGAGAATCCTCAATAGGTCGCCACCGGCTAAGCCGAAACTAATTAACTGAAACGGTTGAGACATCAAGCTCCACTGAATCACGTTTCCCAATCGCTCGGGAACGTTGGCCCCCTGCAACAGGCACCACCAACGAATAAACGAAAGCGTGTATCCCAAGGCGATCGAAAGAAACCCCAAAACCAACCATTCCCAACGCTTGGGTTGTTTCATAAGTTCGGCAGCGAGCTCATTCCCGGATACCTGGTATAGCAACACGATCAACAAGATAGTGGAGACGGCCACTTTTCCGATCGCGCTCATTCTCGTAGAGACATTTACTGAGTTCATTGGTTGTTCGGTCGCCACAAATGCCGCTCGGTCTGCCGTAGTAATTCGATTCCTTCTGGTGCCACGGGCACAAGTCTAGTTCATGACTTCGTCCAAAAGCCGGGCTGTATCTTGCCCGCTACAGATTTCGTACAATTTGACGCCAAGTCGGGAGACTTCCAAAAAGGTTTCGTGCACCATGACTACGAACAGTGGAACAATAAATATCGAGGTCGCGCCATGGAGTGGACAGAGGGTATTGTGCGAAACAAGAAGGTCTGGGCGCCAGGTCTCTTCACGTTATCGATTGAGGCGCCCGAAGTTCACCCGTTTGAACCGGGACAGTTTTTGCAATTGGGATACGATCGCCCTGATGGGCATTTGCATCGACCCTACAGTGTCGCGTCACCCCACGAAACGACGCTCGAGTTTTTTATTGTGTTGGTGGAACAGGGGCAGCTGACTCCTTGGTTATGGCAATTGAATCCGGGCGATCAAATCCACGTCAGCAAAAAGCCGGCGGGAGGATTCACTCTCACCAAGTGCCCCGAGGCCACGACGATCTGGCTGATTGGTACTGGGACAGGCTTGGCCCCCTACATTGCAATGTTGCGGCGACCTGAGATATGGGAGCGTTACAAAAAGATCGTTCTGGTGCATGGGATCCGCCATGCATCGGATCAGGCCTATTTGGAAGAGATCGCGGGGTATTCCGAAGGATTTGGTTCTCAGTTTGTGTTTGTGCCGGTCGTTTCACGAGAACAAGCCGCCGGTGCTTTGTTCGGACGTATCACTCAGTGTTTGGTCGATGGATCTCTAGAGGCGATGGCTCAATGTGCGTTGACCCTTGACTCCTGTGTCATGATGTGTGGGAATCCCGACATGTTAGATGAAATGGAGCGGTTATTGGGGGAACGCGGATTGAAGAAACATCGTCACTCAAATCCCGGTCAGTTGGTCATTGAACGGTACTGGTAGGCGGCACCGCGTCGCTGCCCTTCAACGGTCAATAACGCACACGCTGCATATTCGGTCCACCGCCCTCGAATCTCGGTGCTGCCAAGTACATTCTGGTGTGGAGGTTTCCAAATGGAGTCGATACCACGGTTGTGCTTTAACGGCACCCAGTCGCGGCGAATTCACTGCTTACCGCGATTGATGGCATCGGGTCGAATGACCACCATCTGACGGTGAACCCTGGACGGATCCCAGGTTCGTACGTTCAGATTGTACGGGTTTTGAGTTTTTCTCCGCCGGTTGGCAGAAATGCCCTTCGGTCAATCACACTCAAAGCGGTGCCAAACCAATACGGACCAAAACAAGAATGAATAAGGGAGTGTTCCGATGCTAGTGTTGTCAAGGCACCGAGACGAGAGCATCATGATCGGTGACAACGTGATGATAACGATCGTGGATATCCGAGGAGACAAAGTTCGCCTCGGAATCGAAGCGCCTCAAGAAATTCCGGTACATCGACAAGAAGTTTACGAAGCTATCAAACGCGAAAACCAAAAAGCAGCTCGAGTCAATCCTTCGGAAATCTCCGATATTGGGAAGTAACTCAAGAACATCACGGCCCCTCTCAATACGCCACATCTCGTGGCGTTTTTTTTTGCACTTTGAGGAAAATCAAAGAGCAAACAGCGGACATGCGATCCAGGGCGGCCGCGCGGGACAAGTTAACCTAGGCGCTTTTTCGGGTTGCGGAAGGCAACTCCGCCAACGGATACTGGAGAGCTTGCTCATCGGCCGTCACGACCTGGCACCCAACTCGCCGGTCCAGATTGACCACAATCGGGGCCCGCAGATTACAGGTTAAGGTTTGACCGTTTCGGCTGACGACGGCCAGCACGGCGGCTTGTTCTTCTTTCGCGAGTGATAGCAACGCGATTTGCCGCTCGTCCAATTGCACTTGGTATTCGCTGACAAAACGACGAGGAGACACTACCGGGAGCGCCACCTCCGGATTGGTCATGCTCTGCAACCAGGCCACGGCCGAGTTGTTCAGATCCGACAGCAGAACCCATTGTTGTTGAGTTTCAAAGCCGAACAGGCCATAGCGGAAAAATAAAATGTCATTCGATTGGATTTCCACCATTCCAAATCGGGTTGTCTCCAGCTTCATGGCAAATCACCGAAATCGTAGGAAAGTGAAAACGGATGGAATCCAGGAACCTTCCGCCCAGCATTGACAAGATCGGCCTACCAGCCAGAATGCTTGAGCAAAAACGGCAAAATCGGCACAAACGATAGGATAGTTCATGATCATTCTGATCGATAATTATGATAGCTTTACCTATAATTTGGTCCACCGAATCGGTGAAATTGACGGCTCATTGGACGTTCAGGTCTATCGAAACGACGAGATAACCGTGGGCAAGATACGTAGTTTGCGGCCGACGCATGTCATTATTTCTCCGGGACCATGTTCACCATCGGAAGCCGGAATCAGTGTTCAGGTCGTCGAGGAGCTCTTGACGGAATTCCCGATTTTGGGGGTTTGTTTGGGACATCAATCGATCGGCCAGGCGACCGGAGGAAAAATTGTTCGCGCGGTGGATCTAAAACACGGAAAAGTGGATCAAATCCATCATGTGGGACAGGGCCTGTTTGCCGGGCTTTCTTCGCCGATCATTGCCACTCGCTATCACAGCTTGGTGATATCTCCTGAGACGCTGAACCCTGATTTTGAAGTCCATGCATGGGCCAATGCATCGAATAACTCCCGTGAGATCATGGCGATCAAACATCGGCGGTTGCCGGTCTATGGACTTCAGTTTCATCCGGAAAGTTTCCTGTCGGAAACCGGCCCACAACTCTTGCAAGCGTTCTTGCGCGCCTAGGTAAAATTTCATGAACTTTGAAGGTCTAGGTCTGCATGCGAAGATGCTTTCGACGCTGCAGAAATTGAAGTACAACGTCGCGACGCCCATTCAAATCGCTTCGATTCCCGCAATTCTGGCGGGCAAAGATGTGCTGGGGTGCGCCGAAACTGGATCGGGAAAAACGGCGGCGTTCTGTTTGCCGATTTTGCAGCGGTTGTTTATTCCGACCTCCGCAAATCAACAAACGAGTGAACCGGAATCGAACGAACGACCATTCCGATCCGGGCAACCGAAGCACGATCGAAATTCGAAACGTCGCGTTTCGGTCCTGGTGCTCACTCCGACCCGTGAACTTGCTAATCAGGTCAGCAAGAGCTTTGCGTCTTACGGCAGAGCGCTGGGGCTGCGTCAAGCCGTGATCTATGGCGGAGTTTCGCAAAATCCACAGATTGCTCAGTTGCGAATCGGGGTTGATATTGTGGTCGCAACGCCAGGTCGGCTCTTGGACTTGATGGGGCAAGGCGAAGTGGAGCTAAATCAACTAAAGGTGCTTGTGCTTGATGAAGCCGATCAAATGTTGGACATGGGCTTCATCCAACCGTTGAAACGTATTGTCAGCAAAGTGCCGAAGACGCGACAGACTCTCATGTTTTCTGCAACGATGCCCGCAGAAATTCAATCACTGGCCGAGCAATGGCTCGTTCACCCCGTCAAGGTTCAAGCAAACGAGCTGGCACGTCCGCCCGAGCAGATCAAGCAAGCCGTTGCATTTGTTGCACAGTCTCAAAAAGCGGATGCCTTGATTCAATACTTGCAGACTTCGTTCGGTATTCGGCAGCTCGTGTTTTGTCGAACAAAACATGGAGCCGATCGTTTGGCGAAAATGCTCGACCGCGCCAAGATATCCGCTGTGGTCATTCATGGCAACAAAAGTCAAAACGCGCGGGAGCGGGCTTTGGCCAGCTTTTGTTCGGAAGAGCCGCCAATTTTAGTGGCGACGGATGTTGCGGCTCGAGGTTTGCACCTGCCCGGTGTGACTCACGTCATCAATTACGATCTCCCCAATGTACCGGAGACTTATGTGCACCGGATTGGTCGAACCGCTCGGGCGGGCGCCGCGGGCCAAGCTATATCATTTTGTAGCCCGGACGAGAAAGAGTTGTTGCGGGACATCGAGCGGCTCATTGGAAGTTCTATTCCGGTACAAACGATAGGCACGTCATCACCAGTGGCAAGCACCAAACCAAGCGAGGTGTCCTCAAAACGCTCTGGAAAAGGCCACAAACAGCCAAGCACACGCCCAGCAGCAGCTGAATCGAGCGGGCGAAAGCGGGACCGCGAAACTTCGACAGCCAAATCGAATCGACCGACAACTCCAAGTTGGGTAAAAAAGAGGAAAACGGCGAGCGAGCGTCAAGCGGAAGCCCGCAAGAATGCCGCGAGAAAGGCCGCTAAAGTTCAAAAGATTCGCACAGCAACGGATCGTCCTGACGGAAAGCCTGCGGCCCCGGTCACGAAAAAGAAATCTTCGCCGCACCGTTCGAAGCCGAACCTCGCGAACCGCGATTCACGTCCCAGGGATTAAGTTGGAACTTGACGGCAGTGTGAAGAGTTCAGGCTTAAATCCACGCTGGAATAATCCCGGGGGCGAATCGTAGTCATTGCTTCCGCAGGCAACCGACGGCCGGCACCGGTTGAGGTTCCAACTTGCTTTTTCATCGCTAGAATCCGTCCATTCGATCCAATCGGGACAGCAGGATTCGCAACCACCCCACGACGAATCTTTCTTTGCTTGAGCGTTCGATTTTGAAACTATGGTTGAGGCGATATCATTCGACGAACCTTACCCTTGAGAAACGACTCATGATCCAGACGTCAGCCACCGAACCGCTTGAAAACTCCATCGAAAGTCACGCCGGAGCTGCCTTTTTTTGTCGCGAGCTGTTTCGTTTCGGTTGGCAAAAGATCGATCAGCCGCAGGTTCTGATTGCTGGATGTGGTGCTGGTCACGAGGCCGTCGCGATTGGCCAAGAATTACGTGCAGAAATCGACGCCGTGGACGTCGAGGACTTCGTGCCACCCGAGCTAAAAACCTTATCCGGGGTTCGTTTTCAAGTCGCCAGTGTTTGCCAATTGCCATTCGCATCAGATTCGTTCGACGCAATCTTCTATCACCATGTGATTGAACACGTCGACGACCCCGTTGGCAGCTTGCGCGAATTAGACCGGGTGCTGAAACCAGGCGGATGGATTTTCGTCGGAACACCAAACCGACACCGACTAATTAGTTCGATCGGAGCGCACGAGCAATCCGAATGGAAGCCAACGTTGGCAAACAAATTAGGTGACAATCTTCGCGATTGGAAAGATCGACTGACGGGGCGTTTCCATAATCGATTTGGCGCGCATGCCGGTTTCAGTCACCAAGAACTGGATGATTTATTAGCCCAGCATTTTTCGGAACGAGAATGGCTGACTCAGAAGTACATTGAATTCAAATATGCCACCAGTCGGTTCAAGTCGTTCCTGCCATTGGTGACCAACGCCGCCACCTGTTGGTTCGCCGCACCAAGCATCTACGTCCTGTGCCGCAAATCGACATCCTAAGGACTCTGGTACGCAAAAGCCTTTTGATCAGATCTTAATCACGCGGGCTATCGCCAACGGTCGTTTTGGCCTTGCGTCCGATGAACTGGTAGTACGGCATCCGGCTAAACGGAATATAGGGGATCTTCCCTTTAGATTCGTGCAACATCACGGTTTCGAAGTGGCGTTCTAGAAACGGCAAATGATCCGGCGAAGGAAATACGTTGTCGCTGGCAAAATGAGTTGGCCAATAGTGACGCGTGAACCAACCGTGCTTCGCGTGTCCCTCGGCTGGGTATTTTCGCGCGACATAAAAGTCCACCACGCCAATCAACCCACCCGGCTTGAGGATTCTCAGCGCGTTTTCAATCGCCGCAAACCAATCGGGAATCATCGTCAATGAATAGGAGAACGTAACCACATCCGCCAAACCTTCGGTGGGCGTGAACTTGGTCGCATCGTAGGTCACCGGCTCGACATTCGACCAACCATTCTTGTCAGCACGTTTCTGGCACACTTCAAGTAAGCTGGTCGCCAAATCGACGACGTAAACTTTTTCGATTTGCTTAATGCGCGGCCCAAAATATTCCAGGTTGTTGCCGGTGCCTCCGCCCATGTCCACCCAAACGCCGCCGGTTGGCGTCGGAATCTGTTCCCATAATTCTTGACGCCCCTGCAATAGTCGTTTGCGAAACGAGTCGTAATCGTCCGCTTGTCCACCGTAAAAGCTGTCCATCCGCTGAGCGTGGGTGTTGCCCCGTACTCGCTTGAAAACCAAGTGGTAGATTACCTTTAAATCCGAGAACCAACCCATTTGCCTGACTTCTTTGACTAACTCTATTGTGCCACGAATCACATCGAAAACTTGCCAAGCAAATTCCTCGACCAACGAGATTCACACGCCCCAAACCCGCAAATTGTAGCTGATGACCAGATTCCTGCTAACCGGACATCTGCGGGTCAAGTCCTGTGATTAGCGACCGAACAACAGCAGATCATCGCGAATCGACGGCCCCCATGGGGCTGTGTTGGGCGTTCTCAGTTATACTGAACGCGTGACGCGAACGAATACCGCGGCAGCCGAAAGGTTGTTAGCGAACGTGAAACCGGCGAGAAAACGTTGGAAGGGACTGGCGAATGTGTGATTTCGGAAATCGACGTATCCGTATCTGGAGCTCGACGGGTTGGTTCATGTGCGGCTGGGCTTGGGCCTGTTTCTGGCTGACGATTCAAGTGCCCGATTCCACATTGGCGGGTTTGGGGCCGGAGAACTGTGTGTTGGTGATTAACGGCGACTTGCCCGAATCGCGTGAAGTCGCTGCACACTATGCCGAACTTCGCAAATTTCATTCTCGCAACCTGATTGTTTTGCGTGGGGTCCCGGTTGGTGAAAGTTGTTCGGTCGCGGATTTCACGGAAAAGGTTCTCAAGCCAATCTTCCAGCAGATCTCGGAGCGGAAATTGGATGCTCAAGTGCACTGCATCATTTACTCAACGGGCTTTCCAACCAAGATCGATTTTTCTGCCTGGGCGAAGGATGTTGAGCCGCCGTTGGCGGTCCACCAAACGCCCGTCGGATCGTTGACCAGCATGACTTATTTGTACCGCTGGACCTTATCGCAAACGCCTGCGATCATCGGGCTGGATACCAATCACTACGCGCGACGCGGGCCAACCGCGGTGCTTGATTTTCCGCTAACTTCCCAAGCAGGTTTTGAAAAATTCTCTGCCGCGAAACAATTGTATTCTGAGGGGAAATGGACCGAAGCACAAACGGCTTTCGCCGCTTTGCTTAAGGACCAACCATTTCAATGCGGCTTGGCTTACTGGCAGTGCCGTTGTTATGCCAAGGCCGGTGATGCAACCGCAGCTGCGCAGGCGTTGATCGAAGCGGCTCGACGGGGTTGGCGTTTCAAAAGCTTCACCGAAGCAGATCCTGATTTGGCGGATCTGGCTAAGACTCCGCCATTTCAAGCCACATTGAAAGCCATGAGTGACTCGTACTGGGACGTTGCCATCCCCTTGGCATTTTCCGCTCAAACCGATTGGAGCGTTAGCGGTTTTCCTGAAAAGGTCGAACAGTCACCACATCGCTACATTCTTTCGACCTCCTTGGGTGTCGTGGGGGACCATTCTAAAACGAATACAGTCGACGAGATCTTAAGTTATCTGAAAAAAAGCGCGACTGCTGATCATACTTCGCCGAAAGGAAAGTTCTACTTCTCGAGTACTAAGGATGTTCGAACGACGACACGTCTTCCCAATATGCCAGCGGCGGTTAACGCCCTGAACGGCTTGGGATTTTCCTCCGAGATGATTACCACAGATCTGCCTCAAAACGCCAAAGCGGTATTGGGTGTGACCATCGGTGCCGCTGGGTTTGATTGGCGAGCTTCCAATTCAAAGTTTCAAGCCGGTGCCATTGGCGACAACCTGACGAGCTACGGCGCGGTGTTTGACAAAGGACATAGCCAAACCACCATTGCGGAATTTCTGCGGGCGGGAGTGGCGGGGGCCAGTGGCACGGTCGTCGAACCGTATGCCATCCAAAATAAGTTTCCTTACCCTATGATTCATGCTTATTATGCCCGTGGATTTTCTCTGGCGGAAGCATTCTACATGTCCGTCAATGGACCGTACCAACTCTTGGTGGTCGGCGATGCGTTGTGTCAGCCATTTGCCAAGCCACCATCGCTCGACGTCAAAATGGGGTCGGAACTCGATCGCGTGAAGGGTAGCGTTCCCATTCAGTTGAGCTTGCGTGACTCATCACCTTTGGCTCAACGCTTCGATGTGTACATGGACGGACTGCGAGTCGGAACGGTGGCCGAACCGGGACAAATTCGAATTGATACAACAAAACATCCGGATGGCTACCATGAACTTCGTTTCGTGGCGATTGGCTCCGACAGCCCACAATCAACTTCGCGCGAGATTGTTCCTCTGCAATTCAATAATCACGGGCATGAGGTCAACTTAGAAGTCAAGGTGCTAGGCGAGAACGTGCAAGTCAAGGTGAAAGCCCAGGGAGCCGATTCGGTGCAAGTCCTGGCGTTCCACGAGCTGGTGGGCGAAAAAAACGAAGGGGAATTCGAAGTGACTTTGCCAACTTCTCAGCTGGGCGCCGGTCCGATCGTCATTCAAGCATTGGCAAACTATGGGGACCAAGTTGTTGCTAGTCCGCCGCGATCGGTCAACGTCGCTCGGTAATCCGCCATACCGCGCGATGTCCGTTTGACTGCAACACCAGGCACAAAGAAGCCAGCGCTTTCCGAGTGCTGTCGGTCGACTTGAAAAAAGCCTACTCTCGTTCGGGCAAGCTACTGAGAATGGGGCTACTTCTGTCATTAATCGACCGACCCGGTGTTCAGAGTAGCCGTACCGCCAGGTAACCCTTAGCGAGCCCACTTCACCGCAGGTTGAAGATGCTTGCCAATCATGAACCAAATGCGTCGCTTGGTCGGCTCCAGCTGCGTTGAAGATTTCTTGGCTAGAAGCCGCTTGGTCTGCCTGCTTATGATCGGAGTAGAGAACGCAGCAAGTTCACAAACCGCGGAGCGTCGCCCAGACCGCGAGAGATCCAGCGCCACCCCATCGGAACCACCTCGCCTTGCTCGTTAAGCCGGTGGCTCGCATGAGAACCCAGCAATAGATGACGTCCCCCGGCGAGCCGCTGATTCTCACGGGCCTCGTCCCCCGAAACATACGCCTGACGGCGATTTCCACTATGTTGATGATCGTGCGCTTGGTGTAATGCGGCAACTTGATGTGTTAGGTCGATGACCGGAATGCCTTGGCAATGGGCATGGTAAACCATCCAATTGTCCCAGTTGCCGCGACCGACGGCGAAGTCGGGAACGGTGTTGAACAGATGACGCGGAAACAAAAAGTAGTCTTTGCAGAGGATACTCGCGCGCGGTCGCACCTGGCGTTGCTGTTGCGTCCACTCGCAAAGTTTTGATTCTGGCCATTGTCGAATATCTGTCTCTAAATCGCTCTCGATTCGTTGACCAATTGCCAGATAGCGATTTTGGGGCCATGAATCGACGGCCGCTGCGGCACTCAAAAGGCTACGATCAAACAAGATGTCGGCGTTCGTGTAGAGCAGTTGTGTCGCCGCAGTAGACTGCCGCGCCAATTTGAAGGCGCTGCCGATTATTGGCGTGCCAAAACGATTGCGTTGTATTTTTGGGACGTGTCCAAAGCCGAAGTCTCGCGCCGATTCGGCAACTCCTGGTTCATCACCCAATAGGATGACATGCACTTGGTCACCCAAGCGACGCCAAGAATCAAAGGCGTTGTTTTGCAATCTCTCTACAGTTCCCAAATGTGGCTTAGGAATCGTCAATAGACACAAGTGGGACATTTCAAACGCCAAACGATTCGTCAGGAATCAGACCGTTGTGTGAGCCTTGACACATCCTTCATTCGGGACTTCAACGAACGAAGATTGGGAAGCAATGAATCGAGTGGTTCCCTCCGGCGCTATATCCAAGTTATCCAATGGGCCGTTGCTGGCTAGAGGCAAACCTGTTGCGCAGTTGGTACGCATTCGACGGCGGAGCCAGCGTAGGATAGAAAACAGCGACACTCCAATCCATGCTCCCACCATATCGGCAATAAAGTCAAAAAAATCAGGGCTGCGATGTGTAGAAAACTGTTGGGACCATTCGTCAAAGGCCGCGTACCCTGCCAAAACCACCATGGTTATTCCAGCGACGACGCGATTGGATCTTAAGCGAAATCGAAGGCAGTTTGCCAACGTGGCTGCCATGAAGAAGTACAGGCCAGCGTGGACGATCTTGTCCAAGCCAGGAATCGATGCCGACCAACTCACCCTTGGCACACTACTGCCAGGCAGGTGAGTCAATACAAACGCCGTTGTGACGTACAACACGAACAATAATGAAGCGGCGCGACGGGTCACGTAATTACTCAGCTCGAACAAAAACAACAGCACTACAGCGCAAACAGCTCCCCCGTCCATGCACAGGGGGAGCGCTCAAGTTTAGTTCAGAGCCAGACAGCAAACGACCGTCATTCAGAATAATTAACGATTATTCAGGTGGTAACGGCAATTCATCAGACCAATTTCTGATTATACCAATGCCAATTGTCGCATTTTGGAAGCAAACCCGGCCTGCCCAAACGAAACCATGCGTGCGACGCATACTTTCTTCATCGCATCACGGGCTGGTTTCATGTAGTCGCGAGGATCGAACTTTTCAGGGCTTTCCATCAGTACTTTTCGTATGGCACCCGTAATGGCCAAACGATTGTCGGTATCGACATTGATTTTGCGAACGCCCGATTTAATGCCGCGTTGGATTTCCTCAACGGGAACCCCGTACGTTTGACGAATCTGACCGCCGTACTTATTGATCAGGTCCTGCAATTCTTGCGGGACACTACTGCTTCCGTGCATCACCAAGTGGGTGTTCGGCAAGCGACGATGGATTTCTTCGATCCGACTCATCGCCAAGACATCGCCATCTGGCTTGCGAGTGAATTTGTAAGCACCGTGACTGGTGCCAATGGCGACAGCCAACGCATCCACGTTCGTTTCTGCAACAAACTTGGCAGCTTCTTCTGGATCTGTCAGCAACTGATCATGCGACAGTTTGCCTTCTGCACCGTGGCCGTCTTCGGCTTCGCCTTCACCAGACTCCAAAGATCCCAAACAACCCAATTCGCCTTCGACGCTGACGCCACGAGCGTGCGCCATCTTCACGACTTCGCGCGTCACGCGAACGTTGTAATCGTAGTCGGCGGGCGTTTTGCCATCTTCCTTCAGCGATCCATCCATCATGACCGAAGTAAAGCCGTTCTCGATAGCACTCAAGCAGGTCGCCGGGCTGTTCCCGTGATCTTGGTGCATGACAATCGGGATTTCCGGATACAACTCCGCGGCCGCCAACATCAAATGGCGAAGATAATTGTCTTGTGAGTAGGAGCGAGCACCCCGCGATGCCTGAACAATCACCGGCGAGTCGGTTTCCTTCGCCGCTTCCATAATGGATTGGATTTGCTCCATGTTATTGACGTTGAACGCAGCAACGCCGAAATCGTTCTCAGCGGCAAAATCCAAAACCACTCGGAGGGGGACCAAAGGCATGGCGTGAGCTTCCTTCCATTCAAAGTCAAGATTGATCCCAGGGTGATCCTGGAATTGTTCCCGTTATTATTCTTGTTCCCAGGGTGGGAGAGGGGACTCGAACCCCCGACATCCAGAATCACAATCTGGCGCTCTAACCAACTGAGCTACACCCACCATTTTCTCAGAAAATGCCCTGCCTTTGGCTCACCAGTTTAGCTTCGCCAACCCGGCGTGGGAAGGGTGCCTCGAAATAGCCAAAAACAAACGCCGACCCGTAGTCGTGGATCGCTCCGCGCTCCAATTTTTTCGCGTCAAGCATTTCCAAACGGTAATCTCCGCGAGGTGAACGAATCGAGCCAGGGCCTGCACCATGCCATGGAAGCCGAAGCCAAGCAACGCAGCGTCTGGGGCATCGGCGTTTGCGAGGGCGTTTGCGTTTGCGACTGCCGACCGTCTTGGGTTTGTTCGGTTCGGGCGTCAGGCCGCCTGTTTTAACTCGCTGTCAGCGACCGCCAAGGCTGGCAACGCTTCGGTGCGCGTCAGGCAATGACTGACGGTCAGCCGCTTTCCCAAAATTCCCATCGCTATAATGAATCAAGTTTGGCGTTCTCGGCCAATTGCGAATGGAGGTAGCATGTCCATCGTTGATGATCACGATAGTCCCTGGAAAGAAGCCCTGCGGCTTTACTTTGAAGAGTTCTTGGCACTGCTGTTTCCCGATATCCATAACCAAATTGATTGGTTGGTGCCGCCGGAGTTTCTGGACCACGAACTCCAACAGGTCACCCACGATGGCGAAACCGGGAGGCGTTATGCTGACAAACTAGCCAAAGTGCGAACTCGACAAGGAGACGAACGCTGGGTTTTAATGCACGTCGAAATCCAAGGGTACTCGGACGCGGCTTTTGCGGAACGTGTGTATCTGATCAACAGCCGCTTGTTTGACCGTTATCGCGAAGAGACCGTCAGTCTGGTCGTTTTGACGGACGCCAGCCCTTCGTTCTGCCCGGAGAAGTACTCGCGTGGGCTGTGGGGCTGCCAATTGGAGTTCCAATTCCCAATCCAAAAATTAATTGGCTGGGAAGCGCGCTGGGACGAACTAGCCCAAAGCCGCAACCCATTTGCTTTGGTCGTTATGGCTCAGCTTCGCGCCCAAACAGCCAAAAAAGGCGAAGAACGCAAGCAATGGAAAAAACTTTTGATTCAGTCCATGTATGAACATGGATTTTCCCGAACGAATATCTTAGAATTATTCAGATTGATCGACTGGTTTTTGCAACTACCCCGAGAGTTGGAACAAGCATTCCTTCGGGAGCACAAACTGTACGAGGATTCCAAACAAATGCCATACATCAGCAGTGCGGAACGATTCGGTATCGAACAGGGTATCGAACAGGGTATCGAACAGGGCATCGGTCTAGGTATCGAACAGGGTATCGGTCTAGGCATCGAGCAGGGCATCGAACAGGGCATCGAACAGGGGGTCATTCGCGGCGAACGAATCTTACTGGTTCGTCAGTTAACCAAGAAGTTCGGCCCATTGGACGCGGCGACCGTCCAAAAACTGGAGGCCGCCATGGAGACCGACATTCTTAAATGGTCCGAGAACATCCTCGACGCGACTAAATTATCGGAAGTCTTCGCCTGACAGCCGGCACGCGAAGAGAAGTGCCGAACAGGATGCCCTGGGGATTGACCTACCGAAGGTGAGTCGATCATTTACTCCGATATGAAGGTAGAGCCGGGTCAGAAGCAGCCGCGAGACCGCTATCGAAACAACAGCAGCATCATTACTCGCGGGTCCTTTCACGATCAATGACGGACACTCGATTTATTGTGGAACGTGCTGTTTCCTCGCAGGCGTAGTATGGCAATCGATCGATCGCTCCGTAGCCCAAAGTTGCCTTCTCGAGCGTGCCCTGGCGCGCAGCTCGGCAACTACATTTCGTTCACCTCGGGCTCGTTCCCATAGCCCTTCGCATTGAACTGGCCAAGCAACGTTCGTCCCACCCAAAAGTACCAAGCCAATTCGGCGCTAAGGCATTGGAAGCCGCCGTCGTCCGGCAGCCATAATGGACCATTCGGACCTGCAATCGACCAACCGAGGACCTCTCCGCGGCGCGCTCGTGCCACCAAGATCCACTCGTCGAAGAAATGGCCCAACAGTTCAGGAGCAACATCCTCCAAGCCTTGATCCGACAAGCGGCGTTGCAACCGTCCCAAAGTACCGGCTTGCTGTGGGCCAAATTGGGCGGCGCTGATCGCAAAGATCTCGGCATGCGAGACATGCCATCCCGCAAAGACCGAATAGAGGTCGTCCACCGACAAATCCGTCAACACCGCCGAAAAGCTGTGCGTCACCGGTCCCACAATTCCTACATTGCGATAAGGATTCTCAGTAAATGGATACTCGAACTCGAACAAGAAGCACTCGACCGCCGAGTCGTATCCCGGCCAACACAGGAGTCTCTGGTCCAGCAACAGCGTTGAGCGGGGGGCTAAGCCCAAATTTTGAGGATGCGCCAAGCTCAAAACCAACTGACTCTCCGCGGCCGCGCTCTTTGTCTTGAATTCGGGATCCACTTGGTCTAGCAACCCGAGGGGTTGACAGTAAGCCAAAGCTCGGCGGCGAACCAACGGCTCGGCTGCCAGCGAGACCAATCGCTCGGCTCCCGTTTTTTCGCCCAAAGTCGCTAAAGCGTATGCTGCCTCGACTTGGACGCGTCGGTGACGAAGTTCTAGACAAGGGTAGAGTTTCCCGACCATGCCCGCATCTCCGTGCAAGGCCAAGAAATCACACAACGCGCTGATCAAGCCCACGGAGTCATTGATCACGCGACTTACTTGCTCCGGCGCGATCCCGGCGGCCAAAGGCGCCGCCTCCACCCGCATCAACTGCTGGGTCACATTCGCTAACAACTGAGATAATGGTTGCAAACGCGAACTCGCCGGATGGGGCCGCACGCCCTGTTCCCGATACAGGAAATTGGATAGATCCAGAATGGCGGTTGCCAATCCCAAGTCGGAAATTGCTTCCAGCAAATCCGGGAACAATGCCGACACCACCGAGTCCGAGCGACGAAACAAAGGTGCAAAAATCTCGCGGACGCCGGCATCGTGGCGTGGCGGATCTTCCTTGAGCAACTTCGTCCAAAGCTGTAAACACTCTTGATTTCCAGTTGCCAACCACGCCAACAATTGGCAGCGATTGCGATCGTCTGCCGACCAGTTCTTGTACAAATGTTCCAAACGGTCGAGAACCTGAACCCATGGTTTTTGCTGCGAGCCGCTCGCACGAGCTGGCCAATCGACAGCGGTTCGAACCCACGCCGACAAAAGGCTTTCCCGCTTCCTCGACCTCCAATCGAAATCCGCTAGGTTGGAGTCCGGGTCACTCGGGTGGTTCGAATCCCTCTCCATCAACAGCCCCAAAACTTCGTTGGCCACGTCCACGGGAGGAAGCCGAACCATCGCCGGTTCGATCACGCGAAGAGCTGGGATATCTGCTTCAACGAATTGAGGTGGGGTTCGCCACCAGTGACCCAAAGATTCGCGAAATTGTTCGACGTCCAAAACAAAATTCCAGTTCGATCTTATGCCCGCTAGACCCAGACACAACGCGCTTCGTCGCAGCCAGGCGTTTCGAGTCCCAAAGGCGCGACAAAGATGTTATTATGCCCTTGCCGCAATAGGTGCGTCTAGGACCAGGATGACTGTTCGTTGGGGCTAAGGATGCACTTTCCCGGCGCGGATACGAAAGTCGCGGGCCTTCGACACCATGAAGAAAACTCGATCCGAACGGAGGCGAACGTGGACCAAGAATCTGGGCAAGAGACGACCAAGACCGGTTTCCAACGACTATTCTTAGGGGAATTACCTCTGCAAAACGAGACGACTTGGTTTATCTTCGCCAATTGTCTCGACGTCTTCATGACGTACATCTTGATTCGCTTCGGGGCCATCGAGTCCAATCCGGTCGCGAACTATTTTCTCGAGCATTACGGCTTTGCCGTCATGATCTATTACAAAATGGGCATCGTCGCGTTTGTTTGCGTCGTTACCCAGCTCGTGGCCTTGAAAAATCTGCCGAAGGCGCGATGGTTGATGCGCCTCGGCATCTTGATCGTGGGGGTTGTCGTCGTGTACAGTGCGGCGCTGTTCGCGAGGCACTTTCTCTAGGAGCCGACATGACCAACGGATCTGAATCCCACACCAGCCAAAACAGTTTCAATTCGACCAGCGCAGGTGCTCGGTTTCGGCAAGCGGTTGTGGAAGAAAGACCCCTGCAAGTGATGGGCGCCATCAACGCCTATTGTGCGATGATGGCGACTCAGGCTGGTTATCGCGCCATTTACCTTTCCGGCGCCGGTGTGGCGAACGCTTGTTTCGGATTGCCGGATTTGGGCATGACCTCTGCCACGGAAGTGGCCGAGGAAATACGGCGAATCACTTCGGTCACCCAGGTTCCGTTGTTGGTCGATGCCGATACCGGTTGGGGACATGCCTTTACAATTGCTCGCACGGTCCAGCAGTTTACTCGCGCTGGTGCCGCTGGTTTGCATTTGGAAGATCAACTCGGCGCCAAGCGGTGTGGGCATCGACCGAATAAAGCTTTGGCCTCGACCGAAGAAATGGTCGATCGAATCAAGGCTGCCGTCGATGCTCGAACCGATCAGCATTTCGTCATCATGGCACGGACCGATGCGATTGCCGAGTTGGGGGTCGAACAAGCCATCGAGCGGGCGCAACATTATGCCGCAAATGGGGCTGATATGATCTTTGCTGAAGCCTTGCAATCCATCGAAGATGCGGCACGCTTCGCCCGCGAAGTACCAGTCCCGGTGCTTGCGAACATTACAGAGTTCGGCAAGACTCCATTGTGGTCGGTTGACGAATTGCGAAACGCGGGAATTCGTTTGGCGTTGTACCCTTTGTCGGCCTTCCGCGCGATGAACCAAGCGGCAGCTCAAGTGTATTCAACGATTCGACAGCAGGGTAGTTCGAAGTCGCTCGTTGCGCAAATGCAAACTCGTGATCAATTGTATCATCACTTGGGCTACCATGCGTTTGAACAAAAGCTTGATCAACTCTTTGCCAAGGAAAACCAATGAGCGATGCCAAGAAAAAGACCGGCGGATTGGCCGGCGTGACTGCTGGTGAAACCGCGATTGCAACCGTCGGAAAAGAAGGTGCTGGGCTTAATTACCGAGGCTATTCGATATTCGATTTGGCAGAACAGGCCACGTTCGAGGAAGTTGCCTTTTTGCTCTTGGAAGGCTACTTACCGAACGCAGCCCAGTTAGCAGGATTCACTGAAAAGTTGGTGTCCCAGAGAGATTTACCGCTGGCCTTGAAGGCGACGCTTCGGAGTATTCCCGCCAGCACGCACCCGATGGACGTTCTTCGCACCGGTTGCTCGATGCTGGGTTGCTTGGAGACGGAACCGGCGCGACCGACTCCTGAGCAGGGGCGTGCCGCAGCGATTCGTCTGTTGGCTTGTTTCCCGGCGATGCTTTTGTATTGGTACCGTTTCCATCGAGACGGAATTGAGATTGACCTCCAGGGACAACAGCGCAGCCTAGCCGGCTATTTCTTGGAACTATTGCACGGTCAGCAACCAAATCCGACTCACGAACGAGCGATGGATGCTTCGCTGACTTTGTATGCTGAGCATGAATTTAATGCTTCCACGTTTGCGGCGCGGGTTTGCACGGCGACGCTCTCCGACATGCACTCGGCAATCACCGCCGCGATTGGTACTTTGCGTGGGCCACTTCATGGTGGGGCCAACGAAGCCGCGATGGAGCTGATCGAGCGCTTTCAGAATCCTGACGCAGCCGAGGCGGGAATCATGCAAGCGCTGGAAAAGAAAGAACTGATCATGGGGTTTGGTCACCGGGTCTACCGGGAATCTGATCCACGAAACGAAGTCATCAAGTTATGGGCCAAGAAGCTGTCCCTTGCGGCTGGCGACCAAGTGCTGTATCCGGTTTCCGAGCGGATCGAAGCGATCATGTGGCGAGAGAAGAAACTGTTCCCCAACTTGGACTTCTACAGCGCTTCCGCATACCACTTCATGGGGATTCCGACGCCGATGTTCACGCCGATTTTTGTGTGTTCCCGAATCACGGGATGGGCAGCTCACGTGTTGGAACAGCGTGCTAACAATCGCCTGATTCGACCGGCAGCGGATTACATTGGGCCGGATCAGCAAACCTTTGTACCGCTTGCGGAACGCGTTTGAACCCAATACCGTTTAATTAACAGCGGGCAGATACCGCGTGCCGTACGTCAGGACTCGAAAACGAGTGCGTTTGGATGATGGTTGCATCTAGAATGTGCTGTCGCTTGTGCTGACTTGATCGGTAATTCGGTGAACCCACAGCGTCTGTAGTAAACTCGGACCTTTGTCAAACACGCCACTGGACTTGAAGATTTCATGAGTGCTTCGACCTATTCCGTCTCGGCCCAGACCGATGCCTTGCTGACCGAGATCATTGACTACGTTTACGGTCCACCGATCACTAGCGAATTGGCTTGGGACACGGCCCGTTGGTGTTTGATGGATTCGCTGGGCTGTGCGATGATGGCACTGAAGTTTCCCGCATGCACAAAGTTGTTGGGCCCGGTCGTGCCGGGAGCATCGCTGAACCCGGGGGCCCGTGTGCCGGGCACCAGTTTTAGTTTGGAACCCGTGATGGCAGCCTTTAACATTGGTGCCATGGTTCGATGGTTGGATTACAACGACACTTGGCTTGCTGCCGAATGGGGGCATCCCTCCGACAATCTTGGTGCCATCCTGGCGTGCGCCGATTATCAGGCCAGCCATGGTCAAGCGGAATTGACCGTTGAAGCCATTTTGGATGCCATGATTCGGGCTCATGAAATTCAAGGTATTCTCGCGATCAATAACGGCTTCAATCGCGTCGGTTTGGACCATGTTTTGTTGGTTCGCATCGCCTCGACTGCCGTCGCCGCAAAGTTGTTGGGATGTACTCGTCAACAAGCACTGAACGCTCTGAGCTTGGCTTGGATTGATGGCGGAGCCTTGCGGACCTATCGCCACGCGCCTAGTACGGGATCTCGGAAGAGCTGGGCGGCCGGTGATGCTACGAGCCGCGCGGTGCGATTGGCTTTGATCGCTAAGACCGGCGAAATGGGCTATCCACTGGCGCTGTCGTCACCGAAATGGGGCTTCCAAGATGTGCTGTTCCGAGGTCAACCGGTCACTTTGGCCCGACCATTGGAGTCCTACGTGATGGAGCACGTGTTGTTCAAGATATCGTTTCCCGCCGAGTTTCATGCGCAAACAGCGGTAGAAGCGGCACTGGCTTTGCATCCACAAGTGGCCGCCCGACTACAGGAAATTGAACGAATTGAAATCGAGACCCAAGAGCCTGGCGTACGAATCATTGACAAACGTGGCCCGCTGAATAATCCGGCCGACCGAGATCACTGTTTGCAATACATGATTGCTGTTCCGCTGATTTTTGGTCGGTTGGTCGCGGAAGACTACGAAGACTCGGTCGCTAACGATCCTCGCATTGATGCCCTCCGAGCCAAAATGTCGGTTCGCGAGAACGAAGCCTTTTCTCGCGACTACTACGATTTGGAATTGCGGTCGATTCCAAACAGCATTCAAGTATTCTTCAACGATGGAACGGCGACTGAACGAGTCGAGGTTCATTTCCCAGTGGGGCATCGACGTCGGCGTGCTGAAGGCCTGCCCCTCATGCAGCAAAAGTATGAAGCGGCAATCGAACGGCACTTCAGCGCTGCCCAGGCCGCGACGCTGTCTCGACAATTCAATGATCTTGCAGCGCTGCGAAAAATGAACGTACGACAGTTTCTTGACCAATGGGTTGTGCAATCGTAGCGGTCCGCCAATTACTGTCGGCCCGTTGAGAACGAGATGTTGGTCGTCGCCGCCGTGCCGAAGTCCCCGGGCCGGGACGAAATCATGGTTGCCGTCGGGCCAATTGACGAGGAAGCAATTCGGTCCGAACGAGAATTCGCCATTGGCGGAGAACGCGTCTTAAATCCAGGGCTTTTGCTGGACACACCAGCGCCAGAAATGCCAGAAACGTTTCGTTGCCTGGTAACTGGATTGATTGCGATTTGATCGTTTATCAATAGACGGACGTTGCCAACGATACCCTGTGGGAAGCGTTGCGCACGCCTGGCTACTCGTGCCGCACCTGCAACGGGAGTTCATCTTGTCACGCAGCCCTTATGGTTAGCTAGGTGACCGGCGGCTGAATATGTAGCCTGCACCGAAAACAATGATCTCGCAAAATGCAACGCCAGAGGATTCGTGAAGCCAAGTTACTTAACGGCGTCGATCAACGGGAGTCTTTCGCCGGCGTATTCTTCTCGTCCATGACTTCTTTGATCCATGATTTCATCAACCTAGCAAACTCTAAATTGTACTCGCCCTTCTGACCACTTTGGAGGCTTGCTTGCTCCGTAGCGTGCTTGAAGAACAAGTGGTCCGATTCTGGCAGCGTCAAACTCCGGCCGGTTCCAGGCTTTGCTCGGTTGACGATGTCGGCGATCAATTGGTGATCAACCTGATACGTGACATAGTCGCTGGCGCCCCGCACGGCCAAAACATGGGCTTTACAACGCGACCAATACGCCGGCATGTTCTCGCGGCCCAATTGTCGCCAAAATTCCAATGACTTGCCGTTAAACATTCCGTTCGGAAACAAGGCTTGGGTCAAGGGTGCCAGTTCTGGATAGGACGTCAGGACTTCATCAATCGTCTTGTTTTCCAAAAACACCATCGCTAAGACTTTTGAACCGGCCCGGACGCGTTCATCGGTATTCTCATAGGAATCTCCCGCTACCAAACCTTGATATCGCAAGGTGTCCAGAAGGTACTCGTACCAGGTTCGAGCGGCAGCCCCGTAAACGGCAATCCCGCGAACTTGACTTTCGGCAGCGATCATTGGGCCAAAGGCTCCTCCCATGCTATGACCGAAGATAAAGATATTGTTGGTATCGACGTCTTCGCGCTCTTTCAATTGCTTCAGCGTTTGACGATAGATATCCAACTCGGTCAAGTAATCAAGCTCTGCAAACGGACCACCCTCGCTGTCGCCAACACCGGGCTTCTCAACTCGAATCGTCACGAAATCAGAATTAGCAAATTCGTACAACAGCGGCCCGTTTAGCGAGTTGACATCGCCCTTTGAACCCTCAAGCACAAAATCATAAGAAACAGGCGAAAAGCCCTGGATAAACATGAAGCCGGGGAACTTCCCTTCTTTCCGCGGCCGAGTGATGATGGTTCGCATACGTTGGCCATTGCTCATCACATGACTGTAAATGACCTCGTAATTGTTATTGCCGGGATCGCGAGATTTTTCGACGGCTATGCCGGTCAATTCTAGCTGTTCGCGCTCGCGACTTACGGTCAATGTGAATTTTTCCCCGGCTCGTAGTTCGTTGGCTTGGGCCGCAATATTCCCAAAAGCGATCGCTTTCCCATTCAAAGCCAATAAGATGTCGCCCTCGCGCACACCAGCATTGGCCGCTGATTTGTCCGGAAGTATCTCGCTGGCCACGGCTCCCATATCGGGCATCAACTCGAGCTCGTTGGCAAGCGTGGACGGCACACGCGCTAACCGAAGCCCGAGAACGGCCCGACGCGGCAACGAATCGTCGGCATGAACTGTCAACGCTAGTCCACTTGCCAATAACAACACTGCTAACTTGCAAAACAGTCGGTTCATTAAGGTTGTTCTCAACTATACTTCTCAAAAATGGATCACGCTTCGAAGCGCCAGCAGATTCGTCTGCCGTGTCTCGACTTTTGAAACTCGCAACTTCAGGCTTCGTCAAGCAGGGCCGATGCACCACAAGTGCTTGTCTGTTCGGATCAGGATTCGATCTTTAGTGATCGCGGGTGACGCATTGGTTGGCTCTTCCAATTCGTTTGTTCCCAACAATTCAAACTCAGGAGACGCGCGAAATACAAACACGGTGCCCGCCTTATTGATTGCAAACAGCCTGTCGCCGGTCCGAGCCAAGCTCGACCAACTTTCGGACCCGCCGGAACTCGCCAGCCGCTCTTGCCAAACCCGTTTTCCGTCTTCCAATTGGATTGCTTCAACAATGCCTTGCATGTCGTTGGCAATCAACATCTTATCCAGGACCACCCCTGAGCCGATTCTCGCGCGATCTTTCTCGCGAAACCATGTTCGATGATTCGCTGTGACATCACCTGTTCCACCCAATTGCACCAGCATGGCGCTACCGCCCAACAAACATACGGCGTCACCGCATACAATCGGGCTACAAAAGACCTGATCGGGCGCGCCATCACATTCCCATAGGATCTCTCCGGTAAATGGATTCACACTCATCAATTTTTTCGGGTTGGCAAGAATGAGTTCGTTGCGAGACTCGGACTTGACGGAGACTGCCGTGGCCCAAGTTCCAAACGGATCACGCAGTTTCGCACCAGGCGGAAGCTTCGGGCCGTTCGGATCGTCGAACGGATTGGCAGCGTCGACTTTGGGAATGTTCAAACGCCATTTCTCTTCGCCGGTACGCAGGTCCCAAGTAATCCAGAATTGCTCCGTGCCGGGACCGTAATTAAGTGTCACCAATTCATTATGAATCGTCGGTGACCCCCCTTGGCCAAATAAGTGCTGTGGCGAGCCGGGTGACTGTTTCCAGATCAGTTCACCGGTTTGCTTAAAGCAGTAAACTCCAGCTGATCCGAGGTACGCTACGACATGATCGCCGTCGGTCACGGGGCTGGCTGAACAATAGGGGTTGTTGGGGTGCGTCGGTTCGCCCTCGTCGGCTTTGACGCCAAAGCTCCAAGTTTGCTGGCCCGTTGCCAAGTCGTAACAGCGAAGTTGACGCTCTCCGGATTCAGGCTCGTATTGTGTCACCCATACTTTGTCTTGGAACACGATCGGGCTACTATTGCCCGGACCAGGAAGCGGCACGCGCCACTTGACATGACTCGACCCTGCGGTCAGATCCCATTCCGAAGGGACCGTTGATTCTTCCGTCGCACCATTTGCGTCGTCTCCGCGCCAAGTTTTCCAATCGCTTTGACCGCACGTCACATTGATTCCGCCAAACAGCGTGAACAAGGTCACGCTCCACAAAACGCGATTCAAGAAAGACTTCATGTTTCTTCCCGGATAAAAAAATCGAGAGGGCATTGCTCGGCTAAAGCAACAAACCCAACCACTTCAACGGCATGACCACCACCGCCAATACATTGGATGCCGCCTGCTGAGAAACCTCACTCTCGCGCCACCATATTCCAGCCAATGTCACTAAAATCACGATCGCTAACCCGACACTTGGCCACTTCGCTTGAGACCGACGGGCTCGACGCAATTCGGTCCGCACAGCTACTGCTTCACCCAATTGGCGCCGGGCGAACTCGAACGCCAGTTGCTCATCAACGCCACTGCGAACTTTCTCTTCGACGACACAATGCAAATGATCTTCTAGTTCGGCTTGGTGAATGCGGCGCGCCAGCCAACCGCCACTGGCTCGGGCGGCCAATTGCTTGATACTTTGGTTCAGGTCGAACATGGCTGCACCTCCTGCATTTGTTGAAGCATCGATTCAATCAATTGCCAATTGGTACGCAGCCGTACGAGTTCGGCGGCTCCATTTTTTCGCAATCGATAATACTTACGCTTACGACCATTTTCGGCCTGTCCCCAATAGGACTCAATGAGCTTTTGCTTTTCCAAGCGATGCAAAATTGGATACAACATGCCGTCCGCCCAACTTAGTTCACCATGCGAAAGTTCCCGCACGCGTTGAATAATCGCGTAGCCGTAACTATCGCCCTGGTTCAAGATCGAAAGCACCAACGGCGTGGCAGATGCCGCAATAAAATCCTTCGATAATTCATTCATCAAGTTCTGCTCTCCGAATCCAAGCGACCGTTCCACATCCCCGCCTCCAAATTCCGCTCCGCGTAATGATACATAGAACCTATATGCATGTCAAGTCAATGTATTGATGGATTCACAGGAAATAGGAACTGAGCCGATTGTACCGACTAGTCCGCGTCTTTCCCTCGGATTCTGGCGGAGACTTTCCGCTCGTGTTTCCTGGGGAGGTATTCTTCCAGGACCATCCGTTTGCCGTAATCGGCGTGTGCCCGTTCGTTCGCATGTCGTTCGAGAAAACTCGGAACCCCGTCGCGAATCGTCGCTCGTCGCCGAAGAGGAAAGCTGGCACAACCTTGGTCTTGGACAATCTCCGCCCGCTTCAGTTGTCATTGCCGCGATATGATCGAAGTAAGCCAGATCGGTAAGTCTTATCCGGACGGAGTCGCCTCGGTATTTTGGGCGTTGAAGGACGTATCTTTCACGGTTCGTTCGAGTGAAGTCGTCGGATTGGTTGGTGCCAATGGAGCGGGAAAGACCAGTCTCCTGCGGATTCTCAGCACCGTTTTGCGGCCCTCGGCGGGCAATGCTTGGATTGGCGGCCAGCATGTTGTTCAAGATGCGCAACAGGTTCGACGTTTGATTGGATTTGTCTCGGCGAACACCGCCGTTTACGATCGAATGACTGCTGCCGAATACGTCCGGTTTTTTGGGCGATTTTACGACTTGCCAGACGACGAGTTAGAAGACCGAATTGACGAACTGTTCGTGCGATTTCGAATGACGAACTTACGCGATCAATTGTGTGGTCGCATGTCGACCGGGATGAAGCAAAAAGTATCGATCGCCCGAGCATTGATTCACGACCCGCGAGTCCTGATCTTTGACGAGGCGACTCTTGGGCTCGACATCATGGCAGCCCGCAGTGTCATGGAGATGGTATTGGCCCTTCGCGAAGAGTCCAAGTGCATCATTTTCTCCACACACATCATGAGCGAGTTGGAACGTTTGTGTGATCGTTTGGTGGTTCTACATCGAGGCCGTTTGATTGCCGAAGGCACGGCGGAAGAGTTGATGGCCGAGTACCACGAAGAACATCTGGAGGACATGCTCTTTCAGATTCTGGCGGCTGACGATGAGGCGACCACGGTATGAAGTCCAATTCGATCATCTTGCACGTGTTCCGCCGAGAGATAATCGATCAATGGCGCGACCGTCGTACACTGCTGACCGTCATTTTTTTGCCGCTGCTGCTGTACCCGATCTTAGGCCTCGGCATGTTGCAGATGATGCAATTCATGTCCGAGAAACCGACGCGCGTCGTTGTTGTGGGCAGCGAGCATTTGGTTGGTGGAGACGCGGATGTCGTGCCGCTGTTCGTCAGCGATGGTTGGAACAAGGAACTGGTTTCCGAAAAAGATGCGACGCTGTCCAAAGTGGAACAATTGCCATTTTTGGACAATGAGGTTTCGGAGGCAGCACAAAACTTAGTACACGTTGAATCCGATTCGAGTCCGCAACATGCAGAATGGCGCCAAAAAGTCCAAGCGGAATTGGTGGCCCAGTCAGCCGATGTGATGCTGTGGATCACTCCTACGGCGAACGTCGCCACGAAAGACACGTCTGGTCCTGCCGGTTCGGAGTCTTCGGCGCCGCGCCTCCAGTTTCAGTTGTTTCAGAATTCGTCGAGCGATCAATCGCGGATCGCGGCGAGCCGCGTCGAAGCGATTTTGAGTACTTGGTATGCTGCCAATCAAAAGCGAGCGCGAGCTGATGAACTTGCGGCTGCCACCGGGCCAGCCATCGACTACACGGCCAATGATCTTGCCCCGCGTGAGCAAATCCAGTCGCAGTTATGGGCCAGAATATTGCCGTTCATTCTGTTTCTGTGGACGTTGACCGGAGCCTTTTATGCGGCTGTTGATGGTTGCGCCGGTGAGAAGGAACGTGGCACCTTGGAAGCCTTGCTGGTTACTCCCGCGACTCGTCGTCAAATCGTGGTCGGCAAACTATGCACCACGATGACGTTTAGTTTGGCCTCGGGATTAGTCAACTTGATCGGGACGATTGGGACCGGATTGTTTGTCACTAGTCAGTTAAGTTCCTTCAACGCGCCCGGCTTGAGTCAATTCGGACCGCCACCATTGTCGGCGTTAGGTTGGCTATTGGTGGGCGCCATTCCGATCAGCGCGTTATTCTCAGCGATTTCATTATCAGTCGCGGCGTTCGCACGCAGCTCGAAAGAAGGCCAACACTATCTGCTGCCGATTCTGATGGCCTCGCTGCCGCTGTTGACACTCCCGTTGTTGCCTGGAGTGCAGATGGATTTGGGCTTGAGTCTGGTGCCCATCAGTGGGCTGATGTTTTGGCTGCGTGCTTTGATCGAAGGCGAGTACTGGAATGCGCTACGTTACACATTGCCGATTTTCATCGTGAACGGATGGTGTGTTTACTTAGCGATTAGTTGGGCGGTTCTCCAATTCCAGCATGAGACGGTGTTGTTTCGACCGGTGGAGCGTTTTTCATTGGTGGCCTGGTTGGCTGCCGTGTTTCGCCGATCCGAACCATGGCCTTCGATTAGCCAAGTCGTTCTGTTGGTGGGCCTCATTGCGGGACTCAAGGTTTTTTGGCAAGGCGTGGCCCCGCACCCGATCGATTGGCCTAGTTTTGTTGCTCATACGGTAATCGTGTTGACCGGAGCCGTTGCCGTTCCCGCAATCGTGCTGGCCTTCACCTCCACACGGGCACCGCTTGAAACGCTCCAACTCCGCCGTGCTTCATTTCCCATGATCTTCGGCGCTATGGCGATGGCGTTCTGTTTTCATCCGCTAATCGTGGCGTTCCAACAATGGGTCATGACCTTGTACCCGCTTTCAGTGGACGCGGGACAATTACAGAGTGTTTTGAACAATATCCTTGACGGTTCTCCCGGAATGTGGGCCATCCTTTTGGTGATGGCGGTGACTCCGGCGGTTTGCGAAGAGTTGGCTTTCCGAGGGTTTATTCTGAGTGGTTTGCGGCGGGCACTCAAACCAGTCAATGCAATTTTTGTTACCGCAGTTCTGTTTGGAGCCATGCATGGACTCTTGCAACAATCGATCGTGGCCTCCGCGACGGGTGTCCTTTTGGGCTTCGTCGCGTTTCGCACAGGAAGTTTATGGCCCTGCATCGCTTATCATGCAACTCATAACGCTCTAACTCTGCAATTCGCGTTCTTTAATCCTGAGTCGATTGCGCAATCGAAGTTGCTGAGCTTTCTCCTTGAGGCACAAGTCAACGAGCAACAGCAATTGGTGAGCCTGGGTTACGCGCCATTGCCCGCTGCCTTCATGATCATTTGCGGGGTCTGGATTGCTTGGAGTTTGAATCCTGGTTCGAATCGCAAAACTAGCGAGTGCGTTGGCCATTCCCTTGCGGGCCTAAAGCCGAGTGTAAGCGAAGCGTCGGGCTTGTAACATTACCATAGTTTCCCCGCACCCAGTCAGCGACTTGTTGCTGTGGGGCCATCGTATACGGATACTGAATAGCTTGGCGATGCGATAGATCGGCCGACGCTTGTGGACCGAGTTCCAATGGCAACGGGCTCTGAGTGGCATCGAATGGTGGTTGCGTGTCGCGTCCGTTCGGTTGAGCTCGGTTCGGCTGCGGCATTGGCAGCTCTTCCGGCAAAGGATACCGCTGTTCAGGTTGAACGTTTGGGTTCAATCCGTCTCCTGAATTGGCACCCTCAGGATACTGGCCTGAATGGATGACACCGGGTGGTTGAAAGACGTTGCGAGTCGGAACGGGATGAAACCGCGACGGCAATTGTTGGTGTCCGTCCGGGGTGCCGCTCAAGTATTGCTCAAACATAGGAACTTCGCGAGTGTAATGCGATCGTTCCAGATGCTGTTGCTGGAGTTCATCAGCCCGTCGCGCGATTAGCCCGTTCGGGCGAAGACAAGTACCCGCAGGGCCCCAACACTGACAGCCCGACATCACAACCAAGCAGCCAACACCGACCACCCAACTCGCGCGATATCGCAAGCTTTTACACGCCGATGACGTGCGCCGCAGCGACCCGCGATCAACATCTCTTCGATTGTCGGTGAAGTTCGTCATGTATCATCTCAGCATCCATGTCACGGGCGACTCGTGTCACCCACCGACCATGGTTGTTACCGAAACATCTCCAAGCCCAAGCTAAATCCATAGAACAGGGATTCATCCCCATTCCGAGCGACGGCACCACTGAACGGCGAGATAAATCCGGTAACCTGACCTTCGCTGGTCGCGACCCGATCGTAGAACCACAATTCATAGCCGCCCCGAATTCTTGCTCGAGGGGTCAGACTGTAGTGAGCGAAGCAACCCAGTTCGGTACCCCAAGCCAAGTCAGCTCGCGAATCTTTCACGTCCATCAAGCGAACCGTTTCGTTCGCGAATTCGGTGTCCGTTTGGTAGAAGTTGGCATACACGGCAATCTTGGCACCCAAGCTGAACGACAACTTTCGGCCAATGTCGTAGTGCAGTGTGCCACCCACTTGCGGGCCAACCATGTGATTTCGAGCCCGTAATCGATAGGCGCCTAAACCGGTCGTGCCCACAGAATGCAGTGCGTACAGTTCATCCATCCCGGTGTATCGCAGACCGATAAATGTCGACATCACGTCCCAATTCCAGTTCACTCGATTGTATTCGCCAGCGTAGTAATGCGACTTGCTGAACGAGTGATGGAAACTTGCATTGTTCAAGGAACTCAAGTTCGATGCATTGTAGCCTGACCCGGGTTGTAACCAGGTATAAAGTGTGTTGGTGGGGCTAGTGACCGAGGTATGCGACGTCATTGTCTCCATCAAAGTTAGTCCAAACTCACGGCCTTCAATACTGTCGAATCGGCGTCCTAAAGTCATTCTCACGCCCGGTTCAAACCCGTAACTTTCCTGTTGTGGGGCGTAAGAGGCTGTGAAATTTCCCCCGTCTCGAGCCATGTACAGCAAGTCGGTGGTCAGGTAACTCGATGCGCCACTGATGGTTCCGTAGCCATCGTATGGCAAGCGACTTGGCATGTTGGGACGATTGTAGCCCAAGTCCAAACCATAAGATTCGTACAGCGGTTCAACCATCGCTTGTGCACTTGCCGATGTCGTCGGCATTGGAATCGATTCCGAACCAATCTCGCCAATGCCCGGCGTCGTCGGAGACGCAATCGCACCGGAACCGATCGCCCCAAGACTTTCTTTAGAGGGAGCACTGGCTGCGATCGCGGGAACCTTGGGGCTGGCACCGAACGCTTGCATCAATTCATTCAGTTCGTCTCCGGAAATCTCGCTAACCTTGATTTCGTCGCTCGCCGAAGGATTGGGCTTGGTGGCAAGAGTGTCCACCTTGGTGATCGCGGGAGCCGTTGGTTGAATTGTCGGAGGCGTTGGCTTGATAGGTTGCTTGCTTTCCGAGTTCGCGATTTTGTTTGCGTCGGCTTTGCTAGCCGTAACCGGCGCAGGTGGGTTGGTCGGTGCCGCAATCGGTTTGCTGGCGACGTTTGAACCAACCGGCGCGGTTGAACCAATCGGCGCGGTTGCGACGGGAGTCGTGCGCTCTTGCTTCGGTGTGACAGGCACTGGATTGACTGTCGGGGTTTGGGTCGCGACGGTCGGCGGCAACGAACCGGCTACGGTTGTTGAGAGGACGGGGGCTGGCACATCGATGGTAGGCTTCAATCCGCTACCGATCGCGGTATCCAATTTGGTGCTGGTGATGTTTGAACCCAATGGTGCGGTGATGATCGGCACATTAGGCAACTTCGACGGAGCTTTCGACGCACTGATGATTGGGACAGGAAGACCGCCATCAGCCGGTGTCACCAACGAACCCGAGGATGTCGCTTTCGACCCAGAACTGACAATGGGTGCAGGCAATGGCACAGCGGTCGTGTTTGTTCGTGCCGGTAACAGCGGCGTGGGCGAAGCAGCTCGCGGCATCAACGGAGCCACTCCGGACGCCGTTGGATCTTGGCTAACGTAGCCAACTTGACGAACCGCGTTGGCGGACGGGGTCGCAGGGGACGCCGGGGAGAGCGGAGTGGCCGTCGACTTCCGGCGCAATAATGATTCCAAAGTAGGTTGGTCGGCCTGCTGACCGTACGAATCCTGATGAATCGCGGGGGTCAGTGTTGTGAGGCACACCAAAGTACCTGCCACGAGATGCTTGAACTTGAATTTCATCGCCATATCCATGGATATTCTGTGGATCTAAGTTCCAGAATCCTGCCACCGCAGCCCAATCCTGGGTTGTCGTCTTTCTAGAGTTCGGCAAAACAAGGTGTCAGAGCTTACCGATTTTTCAAATTACAACAAAGTTCCGGAACATTCCCAAGAATCCGATTGAACCAAATGAAGCGTTCTTAACTCCCTTTCCTTTGCCTTAGATTCCCTAGGTTACCAACAGGTTTGCAGTGATTCCAGTTCATTACCCCATTTGGCGGCGGTGAATTGCCTCGATGATCACGACGAAAGCTTTCTGTTTTACCAAATATGCCAATTGAATGTTGCGACTTGTTGTTTGGGCGTTGAAAGCGACGCCTTAGCGAGTTTCCCTCGGGGACACCGCGACTACAATAGAGACTTGAGCCGGCCAACGATGAACGAAACACAAAGGGCGGCTCGATTACTTCGATCTATTGGGCTTATCCATGAGCAATGATTTCGGATTTGGCGGACCGCGGCGACCTTTGGTTTGGCGGATACTTCTATTCCCACTGACGATCTTGAACTTGGTGCTAGCTCGATTTTCCTCGGGCGACGATTTGCAGGGGGTCCGAGGGATTGGCGGGCTGCTGAAGCTAATTTTCTTATCGCCCATCACTTGGAGTTGGAATGTTGGGACAACCATTTTATTGAATTGGTCCTCCAGTCGCAGTGTTCGTTCGTTTGTTATGGGAATGCCGGCAGCGATGTTCGCCTTGGTCTCGACTGGAGTCGTGGTCGTCGGGACCTTAAATCGCGAATCGGTCGCGGTTCGCTATAACAAGTTGTTTACCGAAACCCGAAGCATGGCGTCCGCGGAAGCCAAACAAGAAGCGAAAGCCACCAAAACCGCTAATGTCGCAGCGGAGACAGGGTCTGGCGAAGATCCAAAATCAACAACGGACGACAAGGCGGAGTTGAATTCATCGAGCAAGAAGTACTACGAGAAAGCGGAATTGCTTTTGAATCGCTTGATCCGTTTGGTGCCTTCCGAACGCGAAGACAATCAGTTGAAAAAGGCCGAATTGCTGCTCGATCAGAAAAAACTTGCCGAAGCGGCAGCGATTCTTCAGCAAATGGTTCGTCCTGGTGAGGCGGGCAATACCAAAGCCCACTTGCTCTTGGGCCAATACTATTTGACCGAGGAGTTTCGGAAAGATCGAGGATTCGACAAGTTTTCTGCTCCGGATCAACTCCGATTTACGCTGCAAACGAACGAAATCGCGATGCGACATTTGGAGCAAGTGTTGATTTCGACCCAAATGGATCAAAAACGCGAGGCACATTTTTTTCTCTACCAACTCTATGTTCAGCGTCGCATGCTTGAACTTGCCGGGCGAAGCCTTGAGTTTTTGACGGAACGCGAACCAGGTTTCGCATTGGAACACTATCGATTCTTTACCACGCTGTTGAAATTGCCGCAAACCGCCGAAAGTATGGCCGAGAAGAATCATCGTATCTTTGCGGAAGAACTTCAGAAACGGCCCGACGAATTGCCCATCTGGCAGTTGAGAATCAAGCTGTTTTTGCAGCAAAAACGGTACTCGGATGCGGTCGCGGCGTTGATACAAGGACTGGAATCCAATGCCAAGATGGAAACCCGGGCTTCACTTCAGCAGTTCTTGTCCGACGTTTATGTAGAACAAGGGATTTCCCTTGCCGAAAACGCGAACCCGGCCGCAACACAGTCTCAACGCCTGTCGTTGTTTAGTGAGGCCATCCGCTTGAGTCCCGGAAATCGGCGTGCGGTCGAACAGCTGATTGTCTTGGGATTTCCGCTGGAAGAAGGCGGATCCGACCAGTGGCTCTACGAGGCCAAAGCGGCCGCAGGGCCGGGCAGTCCGGTTTTTTACGGAGTCAATATGATCTTGGGGCTACGAGCCCTGTTTGCTGGCGATATGGTTCAGGCGAAAACGTATCTTGATTCGGCGGCGGGATTGGGACCTGGATTTTCGACCGTGCTCCAAGCTTTGACTTTGGCAATTGACCCCAATGCGAAATCGATGCTGGATGGGACTGAGGCCTCCACAACCGAACAGCTTCCCACAACCCCCGCATTGTTTGGGATTTACATGATATTGGGATCGCGATCTGTGGTCGAAAAGAAGTTCGATCGCGCTTTGGAGTTCTTTCGGAAAGCTCTGGAAGCCAACCCCAAGTCGGAAACGGCCCAAAACAATGTCGCTTATTGCCTTATCAGTCGCCCGAACGCCACTCGGCAAGATATCGAACAAGCCTTGGTTTTGGCGGGCGACATCGTGAAGGCAGCCCCTCATGTACCTAACTTCTTCGAGACACGCGGAGCTATCTATTTGAAGCTTGAAGAATACAATCTCGCCATTGCCGATTTTGAAAGAGCCCTACAATTGAAGTTCCCGAACCCGACCATGGTTCATCGAAATCTGGTAGTGGCGTGCCGCGGGGCGGGACGGATCGATGAGGCCAACGCCTATCAAAAAATGGTCGACCAAGCGGAACAATTGAATCCGCCGAAGACCTCCCCAGCGGAAAACGCTGGGCAGAGCCCGCCCACTACTGAGGCGGGAAACTCCGACGCACCTAAGGACTCCAATTCAACAGAGAATGGCACCTCCTCGGAGCCACCAACGACGACCCCAGACCAAACACGGTGACCTGCTGGTGCCACTGAACGGGGAGACCAATTCGGTCGGCCGCAGTCGCTTTCAGCCATCGTGGTAGAGACGTTGCCTATAAAAACGAACGCTCCGACCGACGGAAAATCCGCGACCGGTCGGAGCGAAATTGACTCGACAGCAGGTGGGAGTCGGGCTGCAACGTGTTGACAGACTATGGTGTCAGTCGGCGAACTTGGAACGTTCCGTTGTCAGCGACATCAAACAGTGGAACGTTGAAGCGGCAGTAACCGCGACGCTTGTAAGGCGTGAATTGAATTCCCATCGCTACGTTCCAAGTTTCTTGGCCGTCGGTCGATCCGAGAATCGTGTCCTGCGGCAACAAGTAAGTGAATCCACCGTAAAAGCGGCAGGCTTCGTTCCGCAAAGGGGTGTTGAAATCCAAAGCCAGGATCGTGTGTTTCTCGTCGGTGTGACCAGCGCTGACTTCGACGTATCCTTCGCCGTTGCAAACCAACTTGCGATAGAACGTTCGATACTGCCGCATCGCAACCCAGTTTTCGGTAACCAAGGTCTGCCCACCTAATGCGTTCGTCAAAACGCTAACTGAAGTTTCCGTCATTTGAGCCTTGGTGAACCTGAAACCGAAGGAATTGCCTCGTTCCGTAACCCACGATAACTCACTGCGAAGTTGAGAGATGCCAAACCCGGTGTACCAATCTTCGTTGAGGAAGTCGTAGGCGACCCCGCCTTGCAATCCTTGATCCACGCGCCGAAACAATGCAGCAGTTACGAACAATTGGTTTCGGTTCTCTTCGGTGAACGACGAGCCAGCAAAGTTAGACTGGACCGAGTTGACTCCCAACGAACCGGAGAACAATCCACAAGTAATTCTCTTGAGGGGCAGCCCCAGATTAATGCCGCCATGAAAACCGAAGCTACCGTCTTGTTGACGATTGGTCGTATTCTTGAAGCCTTGGACGCCCATCCGAAAGTCCGAATTCGAAATCAATCCGCCCAAACCATGCCAAAAACACTCGGGACATGGGTCGCAATCATCGCCGCCGCACGCCCCATTCGAACAGTCTCCCCACCCGGCATACGCATAGGAATCGTCGTAGATGAAATCGGCGTCGCTGACTTCGTAGCCGTCGTACGAATCGATTTCAGATTCGTAGTATCCACTGCCAACGGCTTCGGACTGGTCCAATAATAGCGGCTGAGGCAAGACTTCCGGATTTTGGACCGGCTCGCCCTGGACTGCTCCGTTCTCTTGCCAACTATAGCTCCCTGGGTAGTAGCCAACCTGTTGGACCCGTCCCGTCGCCGGACTGGCAGAAACGGAACCCGTCAGCGGCGTCCCCGCTTGAGCGAATCCGTAACCAACCGGTTGTGTGGGACGATGCACCAATCGCTGCGGTTGACGAACTTGGGCTTCCGACGTAGACACGCCACATGGGAGGACAACGGCCCAAAAGGCCACAAATACACCGGCAAATCGAGCGGACATGGGAGTCGCGTTCCTTCTTGGGGGGGCGAAGGGCTTGCCCAGCAAAGGGCAAACGATCCTACATTCCTCGTTCATCGTCCTTTACCTAACCCGGACTTGCGGAAAAACCGGAAAATTCTACGCAATGAGAAAAGTTTGCGCATTTTGACAATTTGTAGTTCCTGAGTTTCTGGGAAGGAATCTTGTTTCGTTCGAATCGTGATACGGCATGAGACATTGTCCTGGCGTTGCCGGGAGTCATTTTTTCACCCATGACCAAGAAGCAGAACCATGTCTCAGAAATCCCCCGAGTCCAACAACACCCTGATGTGCATCCTCAGTTATTTTGGGATCTTCGCCTTGATCCCGTATTTCACGCAAAAGGAGAACGCGTACATCAATTGGCATTCTCGCCAAGGTCTATTGATCACGGCGATAGCGATCGTGATTTCATTTGGCCTGAGCGTGCTTACCTTCATGCCAGCGATCGGCTGGATTGCTGGTCTCGCCAGTACCTTGTTCTCGCTTGCCGTGCTTGTTTTGTGTGTATTTTGTATGATCCAAGCGTGCGGCGGCAAGAAATGGGTCGTTCCTGGTTTGTCGGCGTTCTTGAAGTAAGCGAACTCAAATTGCTGAAAGCTAGCGCGAGGTCGTTCAAAGGAGATCATCGAGCAGGCCGCGCTGGCGCAGCTTTTTGCGCAGGCGGCTTAGCTTCACACGTAGCACGTCGGGGTCGAGGTCCAGCAACCTGGCGACCTCGACGGTGCTGTGTCCCTCCAGTCGCAACTCCAACAATCGCCGCTCGGTGGAGTCCACGGTCTCGAGCCACTTGGAAAAAAGTTCTCGTGACTCGACTTCATCAGCAATATCTCCCGTTGTTGCTCGCAGACTCAGGATTTTTTCCACTAAATCATCGTGCGACTCGTCGTGTCCCGATAAGCGTTGTTGCCGTTTCAAATGACGCCAATGTTTGGCGGCTTTGCGTTGCACAATCGTCACGGCCAAAGCGATCAGCTTTTCCGGTGACGAAATATCGAATCGCGCCGCGCGTAGTCCAATCAAAAGGCTGCGGTGCACCGACTGTACCAAGTCGATCGTATCCAAGTGTGGACGCAAAGCGGGGCCGAGCCGATGTCGAGCGACAATCCGCAGTTCTGGTTCGTATTGCTGGACCAGACGCTGCATTGCCGATTCGTCGCCCGTGCGCGCGGCATTCAAGAGCAAGTCGAAATCAGCATTGGATGGTTCCGGCATGTCTCTGCGGTCTTTCCACACTTAAGTATACTATCCCCAACCCACTCGAACCTTGATCTCCTGCGACCACCGGCTGTATGGATTCTCAACGCTCCAAACACGACCTCGAAAAATTGCTGCGTCAAGCGCGCAACAAGGTCGAGAGTTTAGTCGATTCGGGAGCCAGTCATGCGGCGTCGACGGTTTTGGAGCAGTTTCCACCACTGGCTCAGGACGCCGAAGCGGCGATCGAGATCATTTATACCGAGTTTCTGGCGTTGGAAGCAATCGGTCGCTTGCCGGAGACTGCTTCTTGGTTGGACGCCTACCCCGAGCATCGGACGCGTTTGGAGCGATTGCTGAAACTTCACGACTTTCTTTCGACCGAGCCAAACGCATCGCGCTCCTCGGGCGATGTGAAGGCCGCGTCGACTGAACGATCCCCCATGATGGATGTTGCTGCGCAGCCGTTCGCCAATTACGAATTATTGGATGAGTTGGGTCGCGGCGGTATGGGTATTGTCTACCGCGCGACGCAACGTGGCTTGGGACGTGTGGTTGCCGTCAAGGTGTTGCGTTCATTGGAAAGTCACGCGAAGACCCGGCAGCGTTTTCAGCAGGAAGCAGAAACGGTCGCGGCTCTCCAGCATCCCAACATCGTTCAGGTCATTGAAATCGGAGTTGAGCCAGGCAGCGAGTTCCTATCGATGGAATACCTGGGCGGTGGCTCGCTGGAATCCAAAATCAGCAGCAAGAGTTGGACGAATCACGAAATTGCCGAGTTGATTCAGATTTTGGCGCTCGCGATTCAATATGCTCATGATCGCGGTATCATCCATCGCGATTTGAAACCCGCCAATATCTTGTTTACTACGGATGGGACACCCAAGATCGTGGACTTCGGTTTGGCCAAGAAAGTCTACGACGAACTCAACGCCACGGTGACAGGGGCCGTACTAGGTACGCCGTGTTACATGTCGCCGGAGCAAGCCGTCGGCGACGATCAACCAGTCGGCACTGCCACCGACGTTTATTCTTTGGGCGTTATCTTGTATCAACTACTGACGCAACGATTACCGTTTGAAGGAAAAACCGCGATTGAAACTCTGCGGTGGATTGTGGAGCGCGACTGCCAGCGACCGTCGCAATTCAACCCACGAATTCCTCGTGATCTCGAAACCATTTGCCTCAAGTGTTTGGCCAAAGCACCGCAGGCGCGATATGCCACGGCTCGCGACCTCGCCGAAGACTTGTCGCGCTTTTTGGATCATCTGCCAATACGCGCCCGTCGTTCTACTTGGATGGATTCTCTAAAGCGGTCGATTCTTCGTCATCCACAAGTTGCCGCGCTTAGCGTCTCCGTATTCTTGGTGACGCTTGGTGCTGCAAGTATTTATTACTATCAGAGCCGAACCGTTCACCAACTCGCACAAGAAAACGCGCGGTACACCAAGTCCGAAGCCAAGCTACGTGAAAGAGTTAGTCGTGTGGAAGACGCTTATGAATCGAGCCTAGAAAAAGCCCGTGCCTCCGTCAAAGAATGGACTCAGTTGGGCCTGCGTTTGGACAGCGAACCCGGAATGGATGGGTTGCGACGAAAGGCATTTGAAGACGCGGTGAGCTATTATCGAGAGTGTATGGCGGCCATGCCTGCTGACAACACGATTCGCATCGAGGCCGCCGTCGCGGCCATTCGGGCAGCCTATTTTCATTCTGATTTGGGGGAGTACGAAACGGCTGAGTCGGAGTTGCAGTTGGCCTCCGAGTGGCTGCAATCGTTGCCCAACGATCGAGTCACGCAGTGGCACAAATCCGATATTCAGATTTTGTTGGCCAATATCTTGCGCCGCGTCGATCGCTGGGATGAATCGCAACTCGCCTATGAAACGGCGATCAAGATCATGAGCGATTTGGTCCAGGTGGATCCGACCAACACAAGTTATCTGATTCGGCAAGCGAATGCGTTGGTCAATCTTTGTGTGGTGTACAAGCACCAAGCCAAATGGGACGCCAGTCTGACGACTTATGTACGTGCGGTTCGTCTAAGCACCCGCGCGGCGACCATTCGTGCCAAGCAGACGACACCTGCTTTCTTGATGCATGACGCTCCAGTTGAAATCCCGCAGGCTGTCCAAGCTTTTGATGAGGTCACAGCGTATTTGGCCAAATTGTGTGACAAACTGCAAGTTGAACGGCCGCTCGACTTGGCTGGGTTAGCTCGGGAAAACTATCTTCCAGAAATTGCTCTTTGTCTCGACGATGCCGGCCAAGTGTTCGAAGTACAATCGCAAGTCATGGAGGCTGAAACGTTGTACCGGGAAGCCATCCGGTTGCGTGAATTGTCGCAACGATTGGCACCCGACAATCGTCGCGTCGATCAGTTTCTGGCACGTAGCCAAACCAATTTGGGGAACCTCTTGCTGGCGAACGATCGTTTCTCGGAGGCCCAAACGAGCCTTCTTCTCGCGGAACCGATCTATTCGAAGTTGGTCACGGATTTTCCCGACCGAACCGATTGTCGAACAGAATGGAGTCAATGTTTGATGTCGTTGTCGCGTTGTAGCAACTTGCAACAACAACGAGCTCAAGCGGCGCAGTACGCCGGCCAAGCAGTGGAGCAACTCCAGTCTGCCTATCGGCAATCCAAAACCTTGGCAATTCAAGATTTACTGGCGAACTATCAATTAGCTCACGCGTATTTCCTGCGGCGGATCGGAGAGGAAAAGCAAGCGGATGGCCAGTTTCAAAAGGCTCGCGAATTGGCGAACCATCGTTATGGCCCGTGCAACAGCCACGCTTGGATGTTGGCCTTGGAGGAGGATCTTACCGAGGCCGACCGAGCCATTGCTTTGCAGATGTCGGCGTCGGCGTGTGAGCTTGCTCCCCAGTTAGGATACCTTTGGAACACCCGCGCCTTGGTGCTCGCCCGCGCGGAGTTGTGGGACGACAGTTTGGCCGCGATCGAACGTTCTATTGAACTAGGTGATGGTGGAACCCCTTCCGATTGGTACATCAAATCGATGGCGTTGTCCGGCAACGGCGACGTAGAAACCGCTCAGAAGTGGTTTGCGATGGCCGAGACCGCGCGATTAGCGAGCGGCGGAAGCAATGTGGAACTACAGAGACTAGCCAAGTTTGCCAACGCACGCCTCGTCGGTAGTCGCTAACCGGCATCGATTTCCGTGGGAAAAATGGCGTTTCTTCGATTCTCGCAAATCCCGGAAATTCCCGGTTTCGTTTTTGGCTTTGTTTGCCATGAACCAGGGTGCCGATGGAGGGTCCATCGACGATTTCTCGATCAATTTTGGTGATTACAATGCGAAAATCTACTTGGATAATTTCCCTGGCGGCCACGACGGTCTGTTTGACGGTTGGGTGCGGCGCTTCCAGTGAGCTAAAGACAACCGCAAACTCCGCGCCAACGTCATCCCCGGCGCAGCGTTCGACCCCGGCTCCGAAGGATACCCAAACCAAATCCGATCTGTCAAAACCGGACAATCTAGCTCCAGTCAAAATTGACTCACCTCCGGAAGCAAAGGCAAGTGGTCCAATGGCGGCGTCGTCGGTAGTCCCACCAACGCCACCATTGAACACGTCGGTCGAGTCGACCTCAAAAAGTTCGGAAAGCCCAACATCGCCGGTAACAGCACCTGCAGTCGCTACGACTGCCAAGGCGGCATTGGGAATGGTAGACCTGGCAAAGTTGCCGCGTTTGAACGAACAAATGGTGATGCAGATCGGCCCGACTTATTTGAGTTATTCGGGGCAGGGCACGGTGGCCGAGGCGGATTCACATGTCAAGGCGTTGTTGGCATCGTCCCAGTGGAAGGAGATTCCGGGGCTGTCGCCACCAACGGAGCAGTATGTTGATCGCACTTTTGAAAAGGGAGGGTACTACGTTCGAGCCAACGTGAGTCAAGGCAGCAGCTCCAACGAGTTTGGCATCACTCTCTCGAACCTCGGCAACATCGACGTGCGGACCCTGCCCAGATTGGCGGATGCCGATGCGACCGACATTCCATCGACCCCCGTCAATTTTACTTACAAGACCAATCGTAACTTGACGGACGCGCACACAGAGATACACCAACAGATGCTGGTTGCAGGATGGCAAGTTTGGGAAGAGCCGCAAGAATCTCCCATCGCTGCGCCTCACTTTCGCAACGTTCACTACCGCAAAGAAGCTTGTCGGGTCAACGTCGGCCTGTTCCAAAACCCGCAAAATGTTAATGACAAGACCTCCGTGTTTTACCATGCGGAATACGTAACTCCCTTTGACATTCCAACATTGGATTCGAAGCAGTCAATCCGACTAGATTTGATCTCGAACCAAGTTACTTTTCCATTTACGTCAGATCGTGGTGAATTGATCGACCTGTTGCAGGCCCATAGTGAACGTTACGGATGGAACATCAAACAAGCGGAGGAGTTCCGGGCTGGTAAAATTCACTTACTAGCGATCGATCTTGCAAGCGATATGTATCTTGTCGCTCGATTGATGGAATCGGGGGGAGAATACCGGGTGTCCCTTGAATCTTATGCAGTTGCCACGAAGACTGATGACGCGGTTGCCGCTGATTCCACGTCGATGGCTGAAGCAAATTCGGAAGACACTCGATCGCAAGACAACGACCAATCTACAGAAGAATCACTGGCGGACAACCTGGCCAATCAACTCGACGCAACCATTCACGCAGAGCTTTCCAAAGCGATGGATTCGATAGATTCGCCGCCATCAAACTTGGCAGATCTGGAGGCAAAACTCAAAGCCCTGCGAGGTTCGGACGAAAATGTAGATGAAATGGACGACGAGGACGCATTGGACCACGAAGCAGAAAGCCAGAACCACTCGCAGGAGAACCCTTTTGATGTAGCCGAAGACAAGGTGGGACCGCCAGAAGAAATTGCCAAAATCGAACAAGCACTGGGAACGCTGAAGTATGGTGACCAGACCTACGAACTGAAGCATTCCGCCTGTTATGTAATCAATTACTTTGGAATGCCAACAAAATGCCTAATCTTTTCTTCCAGTCCCATCGACGTACAAAAGCTGCGCGAAGAACTACAACAGGATGGTCGCCCGGTTCACGGTCTGAGTGTTTCGGAAGACGCGAATGTGCTGTTGGACATTCGAATTTCGAAGAATGACACGATGGTCAGTGCTCAAATCGATGCGAGTTCGTTGGGATTTAATACCGAGAAGATCGAGTCCAATCTGTTTTATTTTTCAGGCAAGTTGAGCGGAACAGCCAAGACGACCGAACCATTCAACCTTGGTTCGGAACCGCTGGAATTTGCGATCCAGTTGAACCAACCGGTTGTCCAAGTTGCTTGGCCGAACAAATAGCGGAGCGTCGCCGCCCGTTCGCACGGGCCAGTAATTGATGATTCGATCGTGTGGGCCGTTCCCGCCGTCCCGTGGTAATTCACTCCATCGGGCCAACGGAGCGGTCCGCGACCATCGCCTCCAGCCTCGGGTCTCTATGACCGGTGGCCAATAACCGTGAAACCGATTCCAACCGGTCCAGGGACAAGACCTGCATCAGTCGGTTGGCAACACCACGGACTGGTGAGTTATAGTTGGCTCAATGCTTCATCGGCAGCAGCGATGGTTTGCGCAATCAAGTCATCAGTGTGGGCCAGAGAAACAAACAACGCTTCGAACTGGCTGCACGGCCAATAGACTCCGCGATCCATCAGTCCCCAAAAGAACTTCGCGAACCTTGCGGTATCGCACCTACTAGCGGTCGCCCAGTTCGTTATCGGTTGATCGTGAAAAAACAAGGTCATCATGCTGCCAACACGGTTCAATTGATGGGGTACCCCATGCTTTCGGGCAGACTGAGCCAAACCAACTGCAAGTTTGGCGGATTGAAGTTCCAAGAATTTGTAGACTTCCGGATCGCGCAGAGCTTCCAGGGTCGCGATGCCGGCGGCAGTGGCCAACGGATTGCCACTTAGAGTTCCTGCCTGAAAAACTCTCCCGGCTGGCAGCACATGCTTCATGATGTGTTGCTTCCCTCCGAATGCGGCCAAAGGAAGTCCACCTCCGACAATCTTGCCCATCACCGTTAAATCAGGGGCGATCCCGAAAAGTTTTTGTGCTCCGCCCTGATCGACGCGGAACCCACACATGACTTCGTCGAACACCAACAAGGCGCCGTATTTTTCCGTCAGTGCTCGCAAAGACTGCAAGAACTCGGCACTCGGGGTCACGCAACCCATGTTGCCACAGACGGGCTCCAAGATAACGGCCGCTATCTCGTTGGGATACTCTTCGAAAGTCGCCTGTAAAGAGGCGACCGAATTGTACTCCAGCACAATCGTGTCCTGGCTGGTACCCTTCGTGACGCCTGGGGAATTGGGAACGGCCAAGGTGGCGGCAGCACTGCCTGCTGCGACCAACAAACTGTCAACATGCCCGTGATAGTTTCCGGCAAACTTGACAATCTTATCGCGTCCGGTGGCACCGCGGGCAAGTCGGATTGTCGAAAGTGTGGCTTCGGTCCCGGAGCTAACCAAGCGAACCATTTCGACACTGGGGACCGCTTCGATGATCAATTCGGCCAGCCGAGTTTCCGCTTCGGTAGGTGCCCCATAGCTAGTGCCGTGTTCCAATGCGGCTTGGATTGCATGTTTGACTTGCGGATGCTGATGCCCCAAGATCATTGGTCCCCACGAACCGATGTAGTCGATGTATCGGTTGCCGTCGATATCGGTAAGCCAGGCACCCTCTGCATGTTTAATGAAAATCGGGTGGCCGCCAACGGCCCCGAAGGCACGGGCCGCACTATTGACGCCGCCGGGAGTGACCTGTTTGGCGCGTTCGTAAGCCACGCGACTGCTTTTGCGAGATTCTGAGTTTGTCATTGTTTTGCCTCGACCTGGACCGATTGTATCACCGGCTCTAATCTACCTGATTCGAAAAAAACGACGAGGGCCATGACGAACCATCATGGAGAGTACCGCGGAAAATTTAGACTGTTCAAACAGTGCGAGCTGGCAATCGCTCGAAGCCTCCATAGTTGGGAGGCGACCAAAACTCTAGCTTCATCCAATCGTTGCTCCGCGACGGTTTGACAAAGTGTCGGCGGGTGTGGTCACTTGGTCTTCAAAGTTGTGTATAATCGGAGGCAACTCGAATGGAGCCCGAACCATATCGGCCAAACCTTATGGCAGGTTCAACGGCTCTGTCGAGCTTGATAATAGACCTGTCCAATTTGCGCTCAAGCTGTTTCATCAGGTATTTTGATGTCCACTCCAAGTTCGAACCCAAGACCCAATGCTCTAATCCGATTCTTGAATCTGGTCGAATGGATCGGAAACAAATTGCCGGACCCCGCCGTGCTATTTGTGTTGTTTATCGGCATTGTGGGAGTTGTATCTTGGCAGTTATCCATGGTCGCGTTCGAGGAGAAAGATCCACGTGAAGCAGCTGCGATGAAAGATGTTCCGCCGATTGCGATCGTCAACATCATGAAGCCGAGCGAAATCGCGACGACGATGACCACGATGGTCAACACGTTCGTGACGTTCGCTCCCTTAGGAGTGGTGCTAGTCGCCATGTTGGGAGTTGGCGTCGCCGAACGGGCCGGATTCATTAATGCCGTGTTGAAAGCCATGTTGGATCGCTCTCCAAAGTTTCTATTGACACCCATGGTCATTTTGGTGGCGATTGTCAGTCATACGGCTGTGGATGCCGGCTATGTCTTGGTGATCCCGTTGGCGGGGGTTGTTTTCTATGCATCTGGAAGACACCCGTTGGCTGGGATTGCGGCCGCCTTTGCGGGAGTATCGGGAGGCTTTAGCGCCAACTTCGTTCCGTCTTCGATTGATCCATTGTTGGCTGGCCTCACGCAAACTGGGGCGCGCGTCATCAATCCAGACTACGTTGTGAATCCTCTTTGCAATTGGTATTTCACGGCTGCGTCTTCTTTCTTGATCATTTTGGCCGGCTGGGTCATTACCGATCGGTTGATCGAGCCAAAACTGCGAACGACACCAATCGATGGCGACATCGCCGCAATCCCGAAGATTGATGAGCTTTCTAGTCGCGACTATCTCGCGTTGAGTTGCAGTTTGGGCGCGTTGCTACTCGGGTTGGTCGCGTTGTTTTTATGGGCTTTTCCCGCGAACTCTTCGCTACGTGACCCACTGGGAAAGTTAGACTCGGATAGCAACGTCAAGGCAAATCTGGGCATGACCTTCGAGGCAACTCCCGACGGTGTGGTCGTCAAGGACGTGACCCAAAAAGGGGCGGCCGATGCCGCTGGTCTGCAAGCGGGCGATCGATTGTTGACAATAGGCGGAAAGCCGACATCTGATCTGTTAGCATTGAAGCAACCGCTGGAGGAACAGTTGAAAGCGGACAAACCTGTTATTGTGCAAAGCCAGCGGGGCGAAGCAATCAAGCACTCGATCTTGACTCCGAAACCCATTCCCGGTGCACCGCTGATGAAGTCGATTGTCCCCTTGATCTTCATTCTGTTTTTTATCCCTGGTGTGGTTCACGGGTATGTCTCAGGAAACTTCAAGAACCATCGTGACGTGGTAGCGGGGATGTCGAAGGCCATGGAGTCCATGGCATATTACTTGGTGCTGGTGTTTTTCGTCGCGTTGTTCATCTATCTATTCAATCGTTCGAACTTAGGGCTATTGCTGGCTGTGAAGGGAGCCAATGCCCTGCGCGGGCAACCGGCAATCCTGGTGATTTGTGGGATCGTTGGGCTCACGGCTCTTGTCAATCTTTTGATTGGTTCAGCCAGTGCCAAATGGTCGATGTTGGCGCCCATTTTTGTGCCAATGTTGATGGAGTTGGGAATCTCACCTGAGTTGGCTCAGGCGGCTTATCGCGTTGGTGATTCGACTACCAATATCATTACGCCATTGCTCCCGTATTTTCCGTTGGTCGTCGTCTACGGTCAGCGGTATTACAAGGGGACAGGAATCGGAACGATCACATCATTGATGTTGCCGTATTCGATCACGTTTTTGATATTATGGACGGCCTTCTTATTGCTTTACTGGCAGATTGGGCTCCCATTGGGATTGAATGCTCCGTATGAATACGTGAAGCCGAACTAGACCAGGAGTTGAGCAAATCCGATGTCTCATCAAATCCAAGGCGACCTGAGTCACCTGCGGAGAGAATACGAAAATCCTCCGCTACTCGATGATCAGTTGCCCGACAGTCCATTCGTTCAATTCGAAAGTTGGTACCAGCAGGCAGTGGGCGAAAAGCTTCTTGAACCGAACGCCATGGTCTTGGGTACCGTGGATTCGAACGGGCGACCGGCTCAGCGGACCGTCCTGTTGAAATACTACGACACCAGTGGCTTCGTGTTTTTCACGAACTACAACAGTCGGAAGGCCAAGCACGTGGCGGAAAATCGTAATGTATCTTTGCATTTCTTGTGGCTCCCTTTGCAGCGACAAGTAGAAATCAATGGCGTTATCGAAAAAGTTTCCGCCACCGAATCCCTGAAGTACTTCGCCTTACGACCGCGTGGAAGCCAACTGGGGGCTTGGGTATCGGAACAAAGCTCGGTCATCTCGTCTCGGAGTTTGTTGGAGGCGAAATTCAACGAACTCAAAGAAAAATTCGCCAACCGCGAAGTTCCTTTGCCTTCGTTTTGGGGTGGTTATCGAGTGCGACCGGAACGGTTTGAGTTCTGGCAAGGGCAAACGAGTCGGTTGCACGATCGTATCGAGTACAATGTGGAAGCGACGGCGGTTTGGACTCGTCGCAGGTTGGCTCCATAACTAGACTTCGGCTCTTCAACAAAGGCGCTTGTCTGTGGATATTGAAAGCTTCACGATCCTCGTTCACGCAGTTTTGCAAAAGCATTTCCCAGATCAGGAATTTGTGGCGCATCCCGAGGAAGGGGTGATTGCAACCGAGTCAATGCGGTTTGGGCTCGCCAACGTGATGGCTGAATTTGGCTCGTCGCTGTCGGATGAAGAAGAATTTGCGCAACGCATTGCCAAACATTTCGCTCAAGCCATTGAAATGGCCAAAGACAGTACCCTGATCGCCCCGCGATGGGAGCAAGTCAAGCCACGTTTGCGACTGCAGTTGGCAAATTTGCAAATCCCGGAATTCGCTCACACCATTACATTTCCATTCAGCAAAGAAGTCTGTTCGGCAGTCGTGATCGACGCTCCTCATGGGTACGCTTACGTAAACAAACTAAATGCCGAAGCGTGGGATCAAACAACGGTCGATTTGATTGAGATCGCGCGAGAGAACTTGAGTTTGGCCGCCAAAGATACAAAATTGATGCAGATTCCCGTGCCCACGGGGCAATCTTTTATCGTAGTGCAAGAATCCGATGGCTACGCGGCGGCGCGAGTGTTATTGCCCGAGTTCCGCGAATTCTTGATTCGGACTCTAGCACCCGATTCCGAATTTGTCTGGGTTGGTGTCCCCAATCGAGATTTTTTAATTGCTTGGCCCGACGACTTGCCTGCCAATGTTCAGTCCGGCATTCGACAACAGCTGACAACGGACGCGAGGCAACAGCACCATCCTCTTTGTTCGGTGCCACTGCGAATCACAACAGAGACGATTGTACCAGAGGAATGAGCAAGGGGTCGGAGCGATCGCCGCGGCACGCGGCTGGATCTTCGTCTATTCGTCGTTGGCGTCTTCATCCAACGCAGGGGTGACAACCGGCGGGTGAACACGTTGTAGGGACGACGGGGGGCGTGTCTCTTGTTGCAGCCTCTCGATCCAGTCCCACATCGCGACTTCGTGTTCCGGCAATTGCCAATTGAAGGAGCCGCGCACGTTACCCCATCGATCAACCAAAAACAAGTCTGTTGAATGATGCTCTGCGCCGGAAGCGGCGGTAAAAAGCTCGCTCCCGATTCGCTTGATTAAAGTGGCATCCCCGGTCAGGAATCTCCAATCGGTTCCTTCCGTACGATATTGACGCGAATACTCTTTCAACACCGCAACTGTATCAACGTTCGAGTCGGTTGTAATACTGATCAGGGGAACGGATTTTTCTTTCAGTCTTGTTTGGTACTTCGCGAGTTGCGTGTTCATTTGCGGGCAAATTTTAGGGCACGACGTGAAAAAAAACGACGCCAACCACACTTGGCCAACCATGTCGCGAGAATAGAACTTTTTTCCGTCCGCATCATCCAACTTAAATTCGGCCAACCATTTCTCATTTGCCCAGCGGTCGGCAAATCCGCCGGCCAACGCATACCGCGTCCGAACAGTCTTATCGAGCGGCGGCTCGGTCTCCGACAAAACATCCTGTAGGGTCACTTTGAGGCGACTCAATTCCTCGGCATTGTTCCAATCGAACCAATCGCGAATTCGGCCCCAACGGTCCACGAGAAAGATTTTTTCCGTGTGCGTTGCCTTTTCTAAAGGCACATGAAAAACTTGTTGCCCGGTTGCTTCGATCTCGTGCGTTCGGCCGGTCAGGAACTTCCATCGTTCATGATCCGCTAGAAACGAGTCCGCGTATTTGAGCAGCAGGTCGGGACGATCGGTTTCCGGGTCAACTGTGATGCTCAAGAGCATCACATCGGTATGCTTGAATTGACTTGCAAGTTCTTGCATTTGACCATTGAATTGACGGCAGATCGTCGGGCATGTCGAAAAAAAGAAGTTGACCAAGAACGGACGACCAATTTTAGCAGCAGCACTGAACGGTTCGCCACGCTGGTCTGTCAATTTCAGGTCGCCCACTGTCGGCAAATGTTTCCAGGGCACTTCAATAAAGATTTTGCCATCCGAAGTGCCTTCCATGATCGGCCCGTCGTTTTCGCCAGGCACCGTCGACCGACGCTGGTTCCAGACCCAAATTCCCAGCACCAGGACCAACAGCCACAACGTTATTGGAACCCATTTGTTCACAAAGGCACTCCACTACGAGCCAATTTTCGGGTTTTACCACGATCGGTATGCGCGGGATTCACTGTTGTTGACAAAAAAGCGAGGGCCCAAAGACCCTCGCTTCCATGAAATTTTTAATGTCCGACCCGCCAGCGGTTATTCGCCGCGAAGTTTAAGACCAATTTGTTCCAACTTCTCGCGAACTTCGACCAAGCTGGTCACGCCAAAGTTCTTGCACTCCAGCAAGTCGTCGCCGGACTTTCGAACCAATTCGCCGATCGTATTGATGCCTAATCTCGTCATGCACTTGCGAGCACGCACGGAGAGATTCAAGTCGGAAACCGGTCGTTCGAGCATCGCTTGCTCGTCTGCCGACAAGTGACTTGTGTCCAAAGGTTCTTCTGCGGTTGACTTCTCGTGGGCATACATACCAATCGTTAGCCCTTGCGATGCCATGATCTCGCGAATTTCGATCAAGCTGGTCTCGCCAAAGTTCTTGTTGCCAAGAAGTTCGGCTTCCGTAACTCGGGTCAAGTCGCCCAAAGTGACTAGTTCGATTCGGCTGAGGCAATTCCGGCTGCGGACCGACAACTCGAACTGAGCAATTGGAATCTTGAGTTTTTGAGCCGTCTTTTCCTTTTGGCGAATTTCTTCGTAATCGAATTCGTGACCGGAGGCATTCGCATCCTTCAGGAACAGTCGCGCACGCGCATGACCCGGGTAAACTTCCAGGATTCGTTCATAACAACGTCGTGCTCGGTCGTATTGTTCGTGATCTTCATACAGGATCCCCAGATTCAGCAAGGTTCCGACGTTCGTCGGGAACACGGCTGCTGCCCGCTGGTACAACTCGATCGCCTTGCCATCGTTGCCATTGCGATCGTTTTCTAGAGCCAAGCCGAACAAAGCACCTGCATGTCGAGGATCAACATCAACCGCACGCTCGTACAGCCGGATGACTTCGCCAGGATTTCGTCCTGTCGCTGACACGGTTGCCGCACGCTGGTACAAGTACTCCGCGGTTTGCTCGATCGGCCCAAACATATCATCGAGAATGGTCATTGCCTCCTCGATCTGTCCCATGTACCGCTTGGCTTCGGCGATTGCCAAACGGCAATGATCGAGTGAATATCCGGCTTGAGCAGCTGCTTCATAAGCCCGGATGGCATTGGTGAATTGATTCAAGGCAAAGCAGCTCTGGCCTTGATACATGAACGCCAACGCCCCATTATCGGACTGCTTCAAGGTATCGATGGCAGCCTGGTAACGACCCATTAAATAGTAGCAAACACCCAAACGCACGGCAGAGGCGGGAGAACGGTCTTCTTGCTGCTCCAGCTCCGAAACCATGTTTCGCAGATGAGTGAACTGCGTGTGATCGTCACAAATCCGACGCTTGATTCGCTCGATTTCGTTGGGGCCAAAAGAGCCATTGTGCAGAACAATCTCGCGCAGTTCGGCAATGACAGCTTCGTTCATACGGTACGGTACTCCGGATTCAATACCCAACGGCCAAACCCCACAAAATGGGGCTGTCTCGGGTTGAAAGTCGACTTGGGGGATCCTGAAACAGCCGCTCAGTATGGGTATTTCGTTGGTTTTTGACAAGGCGTCCCGCAAACTTCTTGACAACCTGCGAACCAGATCGCTACATTACGCATCCTTGACCTGGGGAGTGGCCTACTCCCGCAAGCTTTCGAACCGGACTCGATCCATTTTGGACTAAATCCGTGGCGGAAGTGTGCCGTTCAGGTTGCCCACGCCGAATTTTTCGGGCGGTTAGCTCAGTTGGCTAGAGCGTCTCGCTTACACCGAGAATGTCGGGGGTTCGAGTCCCTCACCGCCCATTCTGACCGTTAAATTTTGTTTTTTTCTGTCTCGCACGCTCACGCACTTCAAAATTTCGCGTTTGGCAGCTCTTGAGGTTTGTCGGTTTTCGACGTTTGACGCTATTTGAGACTCGCCGCTGCCGGACGTTGCTTTCCCCGGCAACCAATTTCGTTTCACTTATTCTGTTCCCGAGGGAGGCGGTCGATCGGGTTCAAAGTCCGCCAAAGCTTATTGTCTGCGGGAAATATCCCAAGTAGACCTTGAAAAAATGCTTGGCCACGCCGATAATCCCGCGTTCCGTTGGGGGAAGCAGGTCTCAGAAAATAGACGGAACCTGTGCGGTTTTGACCAACGGATTCGGGATTTGTTTGGATTCAAGTTTGGGAGTTTTCGGTGTTTAAAAATTTGGTCGGCGAAGGATTGGGAGTATCAGGGCGGCAAAACGAGATGATTGAGTTGGCCTTGACCTACGGTTACCGTGGTCTTGATGTCGATATGAACGACATGGTCGGCCGCGCGACTGAAGTGAGCCAACAGTTCGCATGTCAGTACCTATTGGCCGCCGAGAAATCGTTGCAAGTCGGTTCTTTTGAACTTCCCATCGACTTCCGCGTGGACAACGACAAGTTCAAGGCCAGTTTGTCGCGTCTGGACGTGATGATCGAGATTTGCAAGCAATTGAACGCCAAACGCGCTTACATCAATATTCCAGCAAGCAGCAGCTTGCCATTTCAGGAAAATTTCGAACGATATCGATTGCGAATCGCCGATGTTGCTGACCGAGTTGCGAGCTGCGGCTTGCGAATTGGTCTGGCATTCAATGCAACGGGTGAGGCTGCCAAGCGATACGAGAACAAGTTCATTACGACTGCCGAAGAATTGCTGACATTGATCAAAATGATCGGCAAGTCAAACGTTGGCCTCATGCTGGATACTTGGCATTGGCACTTGGGTGGCGGCACCACGGAAACCTTGAAGAAGCTGACGGCAGACCAAATCGTGGCTGCTCGATTTGCCGATTTCCCAAACGACATTTCGGTCGAAAACGCGAAGTCCAAGAGCCGACAGTTGCTCAAGACGGATAGCAATTCGTTCACGGTTCAAATGTTGCGTACTTTGAACCAATTGAACTACGAAGGGCCATTGGCATCCTGTCCAGGCTCAAGTCAATTTGGCGGAATGACCCGCGAGCGAATCGTGCAAACGTTGAGCGACAATCTGAACGATGTGTTGCCAATTGCCGGAATTGATAAAGCGGTCACGCGTCCGCCGGTGATTTCATTGGACACGGCGGCGCTGGAAGCCGACTACGAAGGATTTGATGACGAACCGGAAAAGGAAACCAAGCCGGTTAAGGCTGGATCCAGATCATAAAGCCGAATCATCGACTTTGTTATGCGAGTCGCATTTGTTATTGAACGGTACTGGCCGCTGGCAACAGCGGCCAGTTGCGTGTTGGATGCATTGGCTCGTTATCTAAGGCAACAAGGTCACGAAGTTACGATCCTGACCGCTCAAGTCGATCACCTTTGGCCTGAAGCGATTATCGTCCGCGACATCCCGGTTCAAAGGTTTGGCTTGGACTCTTGGAGTTTGTTCGGACGCAAGTCATTGGGTCAGCGGGTGGCGACTTGGCTCGAACGTCATCCCGACCGCTGGGATATTCTGGTTGTCTGCGAATCCTTGGATGGTGGCCACTATGTACTCGAGATCGCGGAACAATTAAGTCGGCCTTCACTTTTGTCGTTTTTCGAGTCAGGTGAAAACTCTTTATTGGGCCAAATTCTTACTTCGGCTGGAAAATCGCGAGAACCAGTCCTACTGACGAATTCGCGTCATTCTCTGCGTCGCAACAGTTGGTTGACTCAAAGGAACTGGACGGTTCCAAACTTTAATGACGCGAAACAAGTCGCGACGATTCAACCGCAAGCCGACATCGAAGCGTGGGGCTTGGGCGTCTCGAGTCGAGCGGTCGCCACGGATTCAGAGAAGCTCAGGGTTCGTGAGGCGATTTGTCGGTCGCGGGCTGACTTTGAGCGTTATCTGCGGTCGCCTTTGGTGGTCTACCATGGACATTGCCAAGCGGGCTCTGACTCTCATTGGCTATGGCAGTTGTTGTCGAGACTTTGCGAGAATCGGGCGGAAGTTTGTGCTTGGGTGGTAGGCGACGGGCAGGCAATTCACGGCCATTGGCGACAAGCCAGTGAAGCGGGACTCGAAGAACGAATTGTTTTTCCGGGAGTATTTCCGGAGTTGGGCGACTTGTTCGCTGCGGCTGATTTGGTTTTGTTGCCGCAGTTGGAACGACATCATGATTACGACTGGCTAGAGGCGATCTCCGTCGGGACGCCATGTTTGATTGCCCAATCCTCCGGTACCGAACGTCTACTTGGGCTCATGTCGCCCGTCGAGTATGAATCGCACGACTGGACCACGGTCTTGCCGCGCGATCTGGAAACTTGGTTACAGCAGGTGAACGACTATTTGGATCAGCCGCAAAAAGCGAGGGAACAAGTCATCGCCCAGCGGTCCGTGTTGATGCGAAAGTACTCGCAACAGTCTACATTACAGCTTTACGAACAACGGCTCTTGGGATTGATTAGGGAACTGTGATGGCGGCCAAAATCACCATGATCATTCCGACTTTGGTGCAAGGAGGCGCCGAGAAACAGATGAGCCTGTTGGCCGCTGGACTGCCTAAAACCGAATTCGACGTGCGGGTGATTGCCTTGACCGCGGGAGGGCCCTGGGAAAAGTATTTGTTGGACCACCAAGTACCCGTTCGAGTTATTGGTAAACGCTTTAAGTTCGATCCATTTTCATTTTATTCTCTGTATCGCGAGCTAAAGCAAGAAAAGCCCGACCTGATTCATACCTGGATTTTTGCGGCAAACAGTTACGGTCGAGTTGCCGGTCGGTTGGCCGGGGTACCGGTGCGCGTTGTAGGAGAGCGCTGTGTGGATTTATGGAAGAACGAGTTTCATTTTTGGCTTGATCGTTTCCTGGAGCGATGGACGGACGCGATCGTCACCAATAGCCAGGGAGTGGTCGACTTTTATCAACAACATCGAATCGGGTTGAACAAGTTTCATGTCATTCCCAATGGCAGCTGGCCCCAGGGTGTCGCCGACCCGCATGCTCGACAGAATTGGCGCGAGCGATTGAAGCTACCGCAAGATGCGGTTATCGCGACTTCATTGGCTCGATTATGGCCGCAAAAGAAACTGAAAGATTTGATTTGGGCGATCGACCTTTTGAACTGCAAATACCAGCATGTTCATTTGGTGATTGCCGGTGATGGACCCGAGCGACAGCGCTTGCAGCAGTTTGCGTGCGAAGCTAAAGTTGCGGATCGCGTCCATTTTCTCGGGCATCTTTCGTCAGCGGATTCTCTGCTGCAAGCGAGTGATCTATTCTGTTTGGTCAGTGAATATGAAGGCCAATCCAACTCCTTAATGGAAGCAATTCACTGGCGAATACCCGCAGTGGTATCGGACATTGCTGGGAACCGAGATCTAATTCCTGACGTAGAGCATGGTTATTTATGCCCGGTCGGAGATCGGATCGCGATCGCCAAGCAGATGGTGGCTGCTTTGGAATCGCCCGAGGAGGCCCGATCGCGAGCAGTTCGGGCCGCCGAGCGTCTGGGCGAGACATTTGGTTCGAAGCGAATGATCGATGACTACGCGGTTCTGTACCGAAGGCTTTTGGAGCAACGCGATTGATCAAGGATCATGGCAACGCTCTCTGTGCCGTGGCCATGACGCCATACCTGTGTCTTTGATGATCGGCGGACGTCCATTGGCCTTGACCCGCAACTTGCGGAGCAGGATTGTGGTGATTAGACCTTAACGGGTGTTTCTCTTTGGGACGCGTGCAACGCGTTGCCTGCCGATTGGCGAATTCGTGGTTACGATGCATAATGAAACCGCTCAAGCCTCCGTGGCCTGAATCAAGAGTGATTCGTCTGTCTCGAAAGTAATTCCGGTGTCTAGTCCAAGTCGTAGCGGTGCGTTTGCCGAACAAGTTGATCGTCGATTGGAAAAGTTCTCTGAGAGTATCAGCTTCGATCATCGGCTGGTCATTCAGGATATCAACGGCTCGATCGCCCATGCGAAAATGCTGGCGACCCAGCGAATTCTTACGGACGAAGAAGCCGCCGCCATCTGTCGTGAGTTGGAGATCATTGGCGGACAAATTCAAAACGGTGAGATACCGCTCCGGGCAGAATTGGAAGACATCCACATGCATGTGGAGAAAGCGTTGATCGATCGACTTGGTGACGTAGGGCGAAAGCTTCATACGGCTCGGAGTCGGAATGACCAAATCTCGACGGACTTTCGGCTATGGATTCGCGACTCGATCGACCGGGTTGATCTGTTATTGCTGGAACTTCAAAAGGCCTTCGTGCAACGTTGCACTCCAGACCTGCACGTGATCATTCCGGCATACACTCACACCCAGCGCGCCCAGCCGGTCTTGGCCGCGCATTACTGGTTGGCCTATTGTGAAAAGCTCGAACGTGATCGCGAGCGGCTGCGCGATTGTCGACATCGCGTCAATCGTTCTCCCCTGGGAGGCGCGGCAGTTGCCGGGACATCTTTAAATATTGATCGTTACGCGACCGCCCGGATGCTCGGTTTTGAGGAGGTGATGGCCAATAGTCTGGATATCTCCAGCGATCGCGACTTTGTGCTAGAGACTGCGTTTTGTTTGACCACGATCATGCTGCATTTGAGCACTTGGGCCGAAGAATGGATTCTGTGGTCAACGACCGAGTTTGACTTTATTGAACTGCCGCATGCCTTTTGCACTGGCTCGTCGATTATGCCTCAAAAAGTGAATCCGGATACAATCGAATTGATCCGAGGCAAGTCGGCGCGCGTTGTGGGTAACTTGCAGCAAGCGATTGTTTTGCTAAAGGGGCTACCGTTGGCTTACAATCGTGACTTGCAAGAAGATAAACAACCCTTATTCGATTCGTTCGAAACGGTTGAAGCCTGTTTGGAATTGGCGATCCCAGTTGTTGCGCAAAGTAAACTCAAGATCGATTCGATTGCGACCCGCTTGGAAGATGGGTACCTTGATGCGACGACGCTCATGGAGTACCTCATGAAGCGAGGTTTGCCGCAACGACAAGCACATCATGCCGTGGGGAGCCTAGTTCGTGCCGCTATGCAGCAAAAACTCCAGTTGCGTCAATTGCCTTTGTCCGCATTCCAAGAACTTGACCCGACTTTGGATTCAAGTGTCTTCGATATTTTGGGTACGGCGAATGCGATTCAATCGTTCCAAAGTTATGGCTCAACGGCCCCCAACCAAGTTCAGCAACAAATTGATGAATGGAAAAAGAGTCTTGGTCTAACATCTTAAGCGAGCGATCGTCGGTACCTTAATCGTCGCTTGAGTCGAATCGGGAATCAATTGATAGGGAACTCCTAGTGGCAATCATACTAGATGGCAAGAAAACAGCGAATCAATTTCGGGAAACACTAGCGCGGCAGGTGGCCGACTTTGCTGCGGAGACAGCAGTGATTCCGTGCTTGGCCGCAGTTTTGGTCGGAGATGATCCTGCGAGTCAAGTTTACGTTCGCAACAAACAGTCCGCGTGTTCGCAGGCCGGAATTGCCAGTCGCTTGCTGCGTCTGCCGGCAGGGGTATTGCAGACGGAACTACTCGACGAGATTGAACGCCTCAACCATGATCCGGCGGTACACGGAATATTGGTTCAATTGCCACTACCCGGTCATCTTAATACCCAGCAAATTTTGGATGCCGTTGATCCAAGTAAAGATGTCGACTGCTTTCATCCCGACAACGTGGGACGATTGGTCCAAGAGCGTCCGCGATTTCTGCCGTGCACACCGCACGGAGTATTGCAACTTCTCCAGGCCTATCAACTTAAGACAGCTGGGAAGCATGTGGTGGTTGTGGGGCGTAGCGAGATTGTGGGCAAACCGATGGCCGCCTTGTTAATGCAGAAGAATGGGCCATTGGGTGCTGACTATGCGAATGCGATGGTCACGGTGTGTCACTCTCGTAGCGGAGATACTAGCAACATCTTGCGCCAGGCGGATATCTTGATCGCGGCGATTGGTCAGCCGCAATGCATCCGTGGCGAGCAACTTCGCCCGGGCGCGGTGGTCATTGACGTTGGGATCAATCGAATAGCCACTGGATTGGTCGGCGATGTCGATTTCGAATCGTGCGCCGAGGTCGCCTCGGCGATTACACCGGTTCCTGGCGGTATCGGTCCCTTGACCGTCGCCATGTTGCTGGACAACACGCTCCGCGCGGCTAGGTTGAGAACCAAGCACTGACGCGGAGGTGTCACGGGGAGGCTTACATTACGGAGAAGTAGTTGCTCAACGCGAGATCCAAGCTACGTTCAGTAACCGCTGGCGGGACTCGGTGGTACGTGGCGTAGTTTTCGACTTGGGCGATCAAATCGCGGGGATGGCACATACGCATCGGCCGATTCGCCAATTGGTAGAATTGCATCAGTCGCTCGAACATGGCTTGATTTTCTGGAATTCCCTTGGCCGCCAAAATCTTGTTCCAAATTGACAAGTATTCTTCGCGGGTGGGGTCCATGATTTCGATCTTATACGGGATTCGGCGTAAGAACGCTTCATCGACCAAGTCTTTCGGTTCGAGGTTGGTCGAGAACACGACCAGTTGCTCGAAGGGAATGCACAGTTTCTTGCCCGCCACCGTATTGAGGAAGTCGCAACGCTTCTCAAGTGGCACGATCCAGCGATTCAATAGTTCATCGACCGAGCACTTTTGACGACCAAAGTCGTCAATCACTAAGACCCCACAGTTGGCCTTCATTTGTAGCGGGGCTTCGCTAACGCCGGTGTTTTTGTTGAGAGTAATGTCGAGTGATTCAAGTTTGAGTTCACCACCCACGATGATCGTCGGCCGTTTGATACGGACCCAACGCTGGTCCAAGCGGGACATTTCAATGCCTTCTTCGGGCCGCACGGGAACAACTTCGTGCAACAACGGATCATAAACTCGAATGACCTCTTCATCGACGAAAACCGCCCTGGGGATCCAAATCAATTCGCCGAAAGCCAGGCTGATTCGTTCCGCCAGGCTCGTCTTACCGTTACCGGCTGAACCGTATAGGAACATACCGCGACCAGAGTTAACCGCCGGGCCGATCCGTTCGAGCGTTTCCTCGTTGACGCAAAGATCTTGGAAGGCGAACTTCAAGCGACTGGGATCGGGCTTCGACTTGCTGATCGCTTGGCGATTCGTCGATTCGATGTAATCACGGAGGGCCACGGGAGCCGAACCAAAGTAAGTGCAATGTTCTTTGAGTTTCTGAGTGGTGTCGCGCCCATAGTCTGTGAGTCGGCAGGCATAATCATTGACCAAGTCCGTGCTGACGAACTCGAGCTTGTGTTGGTCCTTGAGCTTCTTGACGAAAACTTCAACAATCCCATAAGCCAAATTCAAGTGCTTAGCGCATTTACGGATCTTGGCATCAGAATTCGCAGCGAAAAACTTCAGAACCAGTGATTCGAGCATGAACGGATTTAGCCCCGATTCCTCGAACGTGGTAGGAGCCGAGGGGAAAAATGGAGCCTCTTCGACTTTGCCTACTTCTTCTAAATGTTGACGCTGTTGGACTTCAAACCAACCATCAGGCACCTCTTGAGCTTCGGAAAAGCCCAAGTCAATGGCATCCGCTTCCTTGGCTGACCCCAATGTGTCTTGGCACAACCGTGATAACATCTGATCCAGCAAATCGTCTTTCGATAATAGACCTGGGTCGTCATTAAATGTGTGCGACATCGTGTACTCTTGGATTGCAAAATAGAGCCCCGGCAAAACCTGCTTCAATAGATAGGTTTTGCCAACAGTTTTCGCCGATCGATTTTTTTCAATTCGACCTAAGAAACCAAACGGACAATCGATAGAAACGAGATAATCGCTAAGATCGGAACGAGTGAACTTGAAGGTTCGAAACGCGTGATTGTCGAATTGCAGGGCGCGATATACTGGGCTAGTACGGAAAAGCCGTGATTACTCGATCTTCGTCGACGACGACGCGAAGCTTGTTGGTGGCCGGGCGTTTCAATCGAGCGCCTTCCCGACCGCCAATGTAACCAATGGGCTTGTCGAAAGTTGCCTCGTAGATTGTCCGACCATCCTCATTTCGCATTGAGGTCCGTGGTTCACGTCGTTTGGCACGAAGATAGCTCTGATCAATGTGTTGGAGGAACTGTTCCATATCGCCGCGGAAGACACCGTGACGCCCGCTTCGCTCGGGTTGGTCATTCAAATGCCGCTCTATATGGTTCAAGCGATGGCCTTCGGCACTGCCGCGGGTGTACCGCAATCCGGCAGGAGAGACGTACTCTTCGCGCCCCAACGACCGCAGCACGCCATGCAACAATTCATTCTTTTCGACCGTTGAATGGTTGTTGGAATCATCGGTCGCTTTGGGGGTCGGTAACTCCGTTGTCGGTAACTCCGTTGTCGGCAACTCCCGACTTGATTCCTCGTGTTGTTGAGGGAGTTCTGGCGACTTCGACGTTGGCTTCATGTCGGGCAACGATGGCGTTCGCTCGACCGGTCGCTCTTTTTGAGGATTGCGCTCGGCAGTCTGGTTCGAACCTATTTCAACATGGTCTTTCGGGGGTGGATCTCCGGCGGGTTGTTTGGAAAGCAAATTGCCCAACGTCGGTAGGTTCCAACCAAACTGCTGATTGGCGATGGGCTGCAGCAGAATGTACAGCACCGCCAACGCCAACAAAGCGAACAACCAACGGGCGGGTATTTTCGGGCTCGGCGACTTGCGTTTCTTCATTCGACAATCCAAGGAAAGGGGCGACCTGCAAATTCGTTGGCCCAAGGTCGAACACTTCGGGGGCGGCGGACAATTAGACCATACGTCGGCCATCATTCCTAGATTCGTTGCTTTTCGTACAACCGGCGCCAGGGGAATCCAAGTTGCTTCATGACAGCTCATCAGATAATCGCTCGATACTAGCTCAGGGGGCGTTGTTTGCTAGCGAGGCAAGCTCATGAATTGGAATCGAAATCACTACATGACCGTTGGGTTCTTGATGGTCTTATCTGGGTTCCATTTTCGCGTGGTCGAGTCGTTTGTTCTGACACCTCAAGCGACGAAGTTCTTGAATGAACAACACGATGGTCTGGAATTGACAGGCAGCGTCTATAAAGAGGACGGCAACAAGGTCGCAGCCACTACTGGCTCGAACACTTGGACACAATACCAACCGGTTTCTCAGAGCGGTCGGACCGGTACCATGACCGCCGGCTACACGAAATCAGAGACCATCACGGATACTCCCAAGAAAGTGATCACCCCTCCAAACTGGATGGGATGGCCGATGATCTATATCGGGGCGGTATTGGCGTTGTTTGGGATCACGATGCCAAAAACCGCCTAGCGCGGCGGCACGGATTGAACGGAGTCGGGATATCAAGAACTCCCTGTGCAGATCGCCAACAGAGTGACTGTCGAATTCCTTGAGTTCTTAGCACTGGTTCGAAGGGACTTGGAACATGTTTCAACGAACGGCCTCGATCATTTTGGGCTCGTTGGTGTTGGCCCTTCTACTTCGCGGAGCGTCATCCAATCAACCACGACCTCTGTGGGGTGGAATGGCCGAAGGATCTATCGTTGGGTTGCAGGCCGCTCCAGATGCCGCAACCAATAATGATCAAAAGCGTGTTTACTATCTGATTTCCGGTACGCCACGAGTGCAAGGCCAAGAGCAAGATCAAGTCAATTCTCCGGCTTCAAGCCAACGTCTGCGAGAGGGTCGAGAGGTTCGGGATCCGGAATCTGTTTTCCAACCGGTTGGTGACCGAATGAATTGCTTTTTGCCCAGCCTTCAAATGACGGTTACGGTGCTTGAGAATTTGACGCTCGAACGAGTCTATGAGATTTTGACCCGTCATGATGAAAAGGCAACTTGGGAAGTCGAAGGCCTGATCACGGAGCACCAGGGTCGCAACTATATTTTGTTGCATCGAGCGGTCGTCAATTCGATTTCGCTGGACGAACAGTAACTTCTTCTCGAATCCAATCTCCAGATTTTCCGCCTCGTTTTTCTAGCAGCATCAATTCGCGAATCGTCATTCCGCGATCAACCGCCTTGCACATGTCGTAAACCGTCAGTGCGGCTGTACTCGCAGCCACCAGTGCTTCCATTTCGACACCGGTGGGACCGTTCGTTTTGACACGAGTTGTAATCTGAAGAATGCCGGGTTCGACAAATTCCAGTTCGACTTCGGTACTGCTAACGTTCAACGAGTGACACAAGGGGATCAACTCGTCTGTGCGTTTGGCAGCCATGATTGCTGCAAGTCTCGCCACTTGTAACACGTCGCCCTTGTAAAGGGCTTGCTGTTGGATCAAAGTCGCGGTTTCCTCAGCCATGCACACAGAAGTTCGCGCCACCGCGATTCTCTCGGTGGGTGGCTTCGCGCCTACATCGACCATGCGGGCATTGCCATGGGAATCAAAGTGGGTGAAATCACTGTTGGGATTCATCGGCGACCTGGGCTAAGGCAATCCCAGCCAACGGTGGCAAGTTCAAGCGAATTGAAAACGGGCGTCCTTGGGCTGGAATCGGTTCGGCTGGTGATTGAAACGTTCCAACGTTGGAGCCGCCGTAGAACTTCGAATCCGAATTGAGAATTTCTTGGTACAAACCTGGCGCGTCGACACCAAGGCGATAATCCCGTCGCACAACAGGTGTCATATTGAAGGCGGCCAGAATATTGCGATCGCCGGCTTTGTTGCGACGCAAGAAAGCCAAAATGCTATTGTCCGCATTGAGGCAATCAATCCATTGGAATCCAGCTCCGTCAAAATCAAGTTCATGCAGCGCCGGTTCCGCGACGTGCAGTCGATTCAAGTCCGCAACCAATTGCTTTAGGCCTCCATGCGTGTCGAACTTCAGCAAGCCCCAATCCAATTCACGATTGTGATTCCATTCAGTCCATTGGCCGAATTCGCTGCCCATGAACAGCAGCTTCTTGCCGGGATGTAGCCACATGTACGTGTATAGCAACCGCAGGTTGGCAAACTTCTGCCACAAGTCTCCCGGCATTTGATCCAAGAGTGCTCGTTTCCCATGCACCACTTCGTCGTGGGAAAGTGGCAAGGTAAAATTCTCGTGAAACGCATAAATCAGCGAGAACGTGAGCTCGTTGTGGTGATACTTGCGATGGATGGGGTTGTGGCGGAAGTAACGCAAGGTGTCGTTCATCCAGCCCATGTTCCATTTCAGATTGAAACCTAATCCGCCTTTTTCAGTGGGGCGAGAAACACCTTCCCAAGCCGTGCTTTCCTCGGCAATTGTCACGACACCAGGATGTTCGGAGTGCACTGCTTCATTGAACTCGCGCAGAAACGATATGGCTTCCAAGTTCTCGCGTCCGCCATATTGATTCGGTACCCATTGATTCGCCTTGCGGCTATAATCCAAGTACAACATGGAAGCGACCGCATCCACTCGCAGGCCATCAATGTGGTACTTGTCGAGCCAGAACAGTGCGTTGGCGATCAAGAAATTGCGAACCTCGTTGCGTCCGTAATTGAAGATGAGTGTTCCCCAATCAGGATGCTCACCTTGCCGCGGGTCCAAGTGTTCGAACAAGGCAGTGCCATCAAACCGAGCCAAGCCGTGACGATCTTTGGGGAAATGTGCCGGCACCCAGTCGATGATGACACCGATTCCGTGCTGATGGCAGTAATCCACAAAATACATGAAGTCGGTGGGGCTGCCGTAACGACTGGTAACGGCGAAGTATCCGGTCGTTTGATAACCCCAGCTTCCGGTGTAAGGGTGTTCGCTGATTGGCAACAGCTCCAAATGCGTGTAGTGCATTTCTTGGCAGTACTTGACCAATCGATGCGCCAGTTCACGGTAGTTCAGCCAACCGTTGGGTTGGCTTGAGTCTGTTTGCCACGATCCCAAGTGAACTTCGTAAACACTCATTGGCTGTTCAAGCGGGTTGGCGGCAGCACGACGAGCAAGCCAATCGGCGTCATTCCAAGTGTAAGCATTGAGATCGGTCACAATCGACGCCGTTTTTGGCGGGACTTCGGCGGCAAAACCCATCGGGTCGGTGCGGTCGGTGACGTGACCGTCTGCGCCGGTGACTCGGAATTTATACAACGCTCCGATGTGCACTCCGGGTACGAACAACTCCCACAAGCCGCCGGCAGATTTCTTCATCGGATTTCGTCGATGATCCCAGCTATTGAAGTCTCCGATGACCGAAATGCCGCGCGCGTTCGGAGCCCAGACGCAGAAGTTCGTCCCGGTGTTTCCATCCACCGTTCGCGAATGAGCTCCGAGGACATCGTAAAGGCGACGGTGTTTTCCCTCGCCAATCAAGTACTGGTCGAAATCGGTGGCCATCGGAGCAACCGTGTAACTGTCCATCGTAACTTTCACCTCTCCCGACACGTTCGAATATCCAATCTTATAGGGTGAAGATGAATCGGGTCTCACGCGACTCCATTCCACCGGGCAGATTGCCTCATACAACCCGGACGGATGGATTCGCTTCATGGGAATTTGAATCGTATCCGAGTTGTGTTGCAACCATGCCGACCGGGCATCCGGCAAAAACGCCCGAACATGCGACCAAAGGCCAGGGCTGGTTTGCGAGATCTGTGGCCCCAGAACAGCCGAAGGATCATCCAATCTTCCTTCAAACAGCCGTTGTAGATCGCTCAGGCTCACCGAGTTAGCTAATGTACTTTCCATGTTTTTCACTGTACTTCCATTTACACTTAGTGATTTCGTACCGAAGTCGCTGCCTGGCAATGCCACTTCCGTTCAGCGAACGTGTCGTGAACGTCGGCGACGTCTAGGCGGTAGGGGCCGAAGTGGCTAGACAAAGAAGCCCGCACGGCAGTTAGCTAACCGCTCCGAGTTGCGTTTCCCAGCGCTGGGCGAGATCAACTGCCAATCGCGAGGCAGCTGTGACCCAAGTTGCGTCCAAGCCTCGCAACGGCAACGTGGCGGGTGACGCGATTTCAGAATCCGTCGTTTCTGCCACGGCCAGCAATCTTCCCCGGCGTCGCCGTGCAAAGTGAGGCTTAGGAATCTGGCGCGACTGATTTGCATCCGGTGTGTCGATGCGGAATTGTCGGCATTGAACTTGGTGGTAGGAGAGGGCGTGATCCAAACGACGCCACAGGTCGGCGTGGTTGATCTCGACTAAATCGCCGAACCGTTGCCACTTCCAGTCTTGTTCGCGCCATTCATCCAAGCCATAGCGCATCCCACGGATGACGTACTTCTGATCCGTGATCAATGTGACTTGCGACTCTTGTTCCAACGCTTCCAAGCCACGCACAACAGTGAGCAGATCGAGTCGTTCACCGCTGACGCCCGGTTCAATATCGCTGGCATCAAGCAATACTTTAGCATCGGCGGATTGAATTACAAAACGCCAAGAGCCTCCAGCCGGGTGCCAGCAACGATTATAGGTTTGCACCAACAGTAGGTGTCGATTATCGTCGAACATCATTCGCTTCCTGCGTTGTCAACGGTTAGGTGACGTAGTTAAACGGCAACAAACTTTACCCGATGCAATTAGATTACCCAGGAAAAAAACTCTAGCAAATCTTGCCCGAATCTGCGACCTTGACGATTTTGCGGCCGGAAGAAAAAGCGGGGAACGCGGTCGTGCCCGACAGCGAGTTGACTAGCGACCTTGAATGAGACGTGCTGACACTTTGATACAATCGGCAAGGGCCGCAGTTCTGATGTGCTTGGGAAAAATTAACTCTATAATGGCGCCCCAGCTCTTTACCGCGGTGGGACGGCGCGAACCGTGTTCGTACTTGGTGCGGGCATTGGATTGTTTGGGAATCGAGGGTTGGGATGCGGATCTTACTGCTGATTTTCGTTTTTCCCATGACAACGTTGTTGGCTTTGCCACTGCTGATAGTTCAAGAACGCCCTTCGCAGCGACCGACGGAATTCTCATCGATTGAAGTTGTTGGCATTCAAGGGACCCTGCTGGTGTTCGCTCCACAGGCCCAAGCCGTCTTGTTATCGAGCAGCGATTTACCCAACGCAATTACGTTTTCGCCAGGGGGTTCTGTGGTGAAAAACCAGGAGGGCAATTGGGAAGTCGTGTTGCCCAGAGCCCCCGCAGGAACCTATCGCGATCCATTCAGTAATGTAACCTAGCCCGAGACAAGGAGACGCTTATGAAGACAAAGATTTTATCGATGTTGTTGTTGATAGCATCGATTGGTTCCGCGTTTGCCCAAGACGGAGAACCAGGGCCACCTCGAAACCGACGTGGAGGAAATTTTGGTGGACCAATCGAACTTGGTCCGAATGACACGCAAACGTATCCGGACCCGCCCGCCGATATTACTGAAAAACGCCCTGACATTCCGCGTGGAAAGTTGGAGATAGTGTCCTACGATTCTGCGACCGTTGGGACAACCAGAAAAATGAATGTCTATACGCCGCCGGGCTATTCGATCGAGCAAGAGTATCCCGTCCTGTATTTGTTGCATGGAATTGGCGGTGATGAGACGGAATGGGAGCGTTTTGCTACTCCGGATGTGTTATTTGACAATTTGATCGCAGATGGTAAAGCGGTCCCAATGATCGTGGTGATGCCCAATGGCCGTGCCCAAAAGAATGATCGCGCCGAAGGCAACGTCTTCGATGCCGCACCGGCTTTCGCGGTGTTTGAAAAAGACTTGCTCAACGATGTCATACCAGCGATCGAAGCGAAATACTCGGTGGCTAAGAATCGGGAGCTTCGCGCGTTAGCTGGTTTGTCGATGGGGGGCGGTCAGTCGCTGAATTTTGGCCTGACACATTTGGAAACCTTCGCATGGATCGGTGCGTTTTCCTCGGCGCCGAATACTCGCTCCCCCGAAGAGTTGGTTCCTGACCCCACTCGTACCAAATCACAACTAAAGTTGCTTTGGTTGTCCTGCGGGAACAAAGATGGCTTGATCAATATTAGCCAACGATTGCAGCGTTACCTGGTCGAGAAAGAAGTACCGCATATTTGGAATGTTGATTCGCATGGGCATGATCCCACTCATTGGCGAAATAACTTGTACCACTTTGCACAGTTGCTGTTCAAGAAGGACGCTCTGTCGCAGCCTCCTCCGACCGAAAAGAACCTAACGCCCGCACCAACCGAAAGTAAGTGAGAACCATCGGTAAATTGATAGAATACCGAGACGGCCTGCCGGTGGCCTTAACAACGGAACGCCAACATGAAGTGGACCAATTCGGTTTCTGCAAATGAAGCGAAATTAATGCAGCAAGGGCCGGCATTTCGCTGACCCTTGTTGATCTATTGGAAACGGCACGGCTGCTATTGGGTTCGCTGCGATGGTTCTCGCAAGCTTTCGTCCATGTGTCGGAACAACGGATACAAGAAGTAATCAATTACTCGCCGTGACCCGACTTTGAGCTCCACTTTACATGTCATCCCAGGAACAATCCGGAAATTGGCGGGTTGATTTTGAATCGTTCGGTCATCAAGCGTCACGAACGCCTTGAAGAAAGTTGTCTCAGCTTCGCCTTCCTTCTTTTCGAAAGCCCCTTCACTGATCGTCGCCAAGTGTCCTTTCAATGTGCCGTGCTTTTGATAGGGCAGCGCATCTAATTTGATGATCGCGAGATCGCTCAATCGAATTTCGCCGATGTCTTTTCCAGCGACTTCGGCTTCAATTCTCAATGGATCTCGGAGTGGCATCAATTTGAACAGAGGGTCGGTTTCACGAACGACGCTACCGGTTGTACGTTCGGAAGCTTCCAGAACAAAAAACTCGTCGAAGGGCAGATCCGTCGGAACCCGAAGCTCCGATAGCTCTTTCATGCGATTCGCCTTATCCAAATCTGCTCTGAGGACATGTGCTTCTTTGGAAGTCTCTACAATTTTCTCGTTAACTTCGGCAATTCGATCCGCCTTGGCACGTTCTTGACGTTTTCTTGCGGCTGCCAAATCGTGTTGCAGTTGTTTGTTTTGATTGATCAGATTGTTGATCTTCAAGCCAGTTTCCTGCCGGTTGAGCTTTTGGCTCAGATAAGTGGTTTCAGGTTGAACATTTTTCTCAGCCAAAACTCGCATTTTCTCTTCCACTTCCAAGTGAATCGCCAACGCCTCCTGCAGACCGGCCATCTCTTCAGTGTTTCCTTGGATCTTGGCTTCAAAACCTTCAATCTCCGCCGAGATTTCCGCCAATTGTGATTCGAGTGCTAATTGACGTGAGCGGAACAACGCTGCCTCGGCCTGCCAGTACGGAGAATCGGCATGGGCACTAATGTCAAAGACGGACGCTTCGGATTGTTCCGCGGTCAATCGAGCCAGTTTTGCTTCTGCGGTGAAAAGTCGTCCTGTCAAACTTTGGACATCGGCGTCGGGAACCGTCGCATCCAGTGTCGCCAACAACTGCCCCGCGCGGACCACGTCCCCAAAACGAACATGAATTTGTCGAATGGGTGATCCAGCGGTGGCTTGGATCAATACTGGTTCGGAGATGGGCACCAGTTTCCCTTGGGCCACGACAAACGTTTCGATTTTCGTCCAATAGGCCCAGGCAATAGCGGTGAGCAGAAATAAAGTCACCGTATAAAGCACCCAGCGTAGGCCACCGGGGACGGGAGTCACTTCCAATTCAATAGCGTCGGGTTGGAAGTCGACAAACGCGGATCCAATTTTCTGGACGGATTCTTTCTCCGACCCGGGCTTTGGTTTGCCAACCTTGGGCGTGGTTCCACGAACGCCCGCGGCACCGGGACCAGTGCCAGACGGTGCGTCTTGAGCCGCTTGGACTCGATCAGCTACGATTTTGGCAATGCCTTGTTTGAGATTCTCGCGCTGCTCCGAACTGAGGGCTTCATTTTCTGAAGGAGGGATCGGTGCTTTGGTTTCGCTCATGTGGAACTCCAATGGTGGCGGTTGGCCGGATGTTGGTGATTATCGTTTGGCAAATCCAGCTTGTTGCCGCCACAATTCTTGGTACGTCGCGCAAGTTTCTAACAGTTGCGGATGTTTGCCAGCCCCTTCGATCTGCCCATCTTTCAAGACGATGATTTGGTCGCAATTCGTCAACGTCGATAAACGATGCGAAACGATGACCAGTGTTCGTCCAGCTGCAATCTTGTTCAAATTGCGTTGCAAGATCGCTTCACTTTCCGGGTCGAGCGCACTGGTCGCCTCGTCGAGAATCAAGATCTTAGGATCTGTCAGCAAAGCCCGCGCGATGGCCAAACGTTGCTTCTGACCGCCGGACAGGTTCGATCCACCCTCTTCGAGAATCGTGTCGTACGATTGAGGCATTCGTTCCACGAACTCCGCCGCGCCTGCCAAGCGGGCAGCGTAGACGATCTCTTGGAAGCTGGCGTTCGTCTTGGCCATCGAGATGTTTTCTCGCACCGATCCACGGAACAGGAAGTTCTCTTGCAGAACGACACCCAAGTTCGAACGTACATGACTGATGTCCAATTCACGCATGTCCAGGCCATCGACTCGCACGACACCCGCTTGGGCTTGATACATTCCTTGAATCAAACGCGTGATAGTCGTCTTCCCCGAGCCGCTTCTTCCGACGATCCCGAGAATGCTGCCGGCCGGGACTTGAAACGAAACACGATCTAACGCGGGTGCAGCCGTCGCCGAGTATTGAAAGGTGACCTTTTCGAACTCCAATTGACCACGCATGTCGATTCGCAAGCCGCGTCCTAACCCTTGTTCCGTAGGGTGGTTCATGACGTTGCCCAACATTTTGACGCTCAATTTGGTTTCCTGGTACGAGTGCACCAAGGAGACCAGCTGCACGAGTGGGCCCGTAACGCGACCAGCGATCATTTGAAAGGCAATCAAACTACCAATTGAAAGTTGATTGTCCGCTACCAACGCAGCACCCCAGAAAATCACAACGACCGTCATCATTTTTTCGAAGTACTTGGACAAACTTGTGGCTATGGCACTAATGTGGCCGACACGAAAGTGGCTGCTGACCGATTGGGCCGAGGCGTCATCCCATTTCTTTCGCTGGGCTGGTTCCATGGAAAGAGCTTTGACGGTCTGAATGCCGTGAATGGTCTCGACCAACATGGCTTGGCGACCGCCCTCGGCCACATAGAGTTCTTCCAATCGTCGACGGTAGGGCCCCAACAAGACGCCAATCGTGATCATCAAAAGGACCGCAAAGAAAACCACGATCAGCGCCAATTCGACGCTGTACCAAAACAAAAGTGGTAAGAAGATGACCAGGGCGGTGGAATCCAGCACGGTCATGAAAACACTACCCGATAGAAATTCGCGAATCTTCGAAGATTGCTGCATGTGCTTGGTCAAAACACCGGCAGTAATGTGCTCGAAAAACGTCATCGGCAAACCGAGCATGTGTCGAAACGTTCGAGTCGAAACACGAATGTCGACTTTACTAGTCGCGTACAGGAGCAAGTAGCTTCGCAGGTAGCTCAATACCATGTCGAAACCTAAGGCGATGCAGATCCCGATCGTGATAACCCGTAGCGTCTCCACCGCCGAGTTCACCAAGACTTTGTCGATCACGATCTGAAAGTACAAAGGAGTGACCAAGGCAATCAGATGCAACACCAACGCGGCCACGCCAACATCAAAAAACGTGCGCCATTGTTTCGTGAACTCGGGAACGAACCACGACAAGCCAAACGGTTGCTCTTTGTCCAAGATCGAGACCTTGCGTTTCAACAGCAACGCATGTCCCTTCCACTTGGATTCCAATTGCTCTTGCGTTATGAACAGGAACCCCTGTCCAGCGGCCATGGGGTCATAGATCGCCACCTTCTGCACCGTGGCACCACCTTCGCCAATCTCGTCTCGCATGCCAACCAGGATGACCCAGTTGCCATTTGCCAAACGAGCCATGATCGGCCAAGATTTCCCAGCCTTCCCTAGTTGCTTCCAGCTGAGCGAAGTGTATTTGGCTTTGAATTTGTGATCGTGGGCGATCCGGAGCAATTTCCGCAAATCCGGTTCTTCGTGCGCCAACGAGTGATCTTGAGCGATTCGCTCGAAATTGACTTCGGCCCCATGGTGGCGGGCAATCAATGCGAAACACTTAAGGGCTGTATGAGCCGGGGGTTGTTCGCGAGGTACATCAGTATTCGACGCCGAGGCATCCTGCGGCGGCAATGCCGGATTCTCTTCAGTTAATGGGGGCATAACGATCCATCCTGGGGGCCACAAGCGACCGAGTTAAACGCCTCTCTTATGAAGCATAGAGAGACAATTCGCCGACAATAAAAGCGAATTTGCTTGTCCAAGCGACCGGGCCAATCCAATTATACCGATGTGATCGATTGTGTCGAAAAAATCGCCGAGCGCTCTGGCACAGCTCGGGCTAAAATCCACAAGGTCGCCCACGCTAAGAACGTGTTGCGACGAGGCAAACTTCTTGACGATTGAAGATCAATTGGCGTCCACGGATATTGGGAAACCCCCAATCGGCGACCCGACTTTGCCAAACTTGCCAGTGCTCGAGCAACTTCGTGTCAGGCAGCTTAAGCGTCAACACCAATCCCTTCGGTTTGATGGAAGGGTGACTGACGAGGTCGGCAATCGTGTCCAAGACGTAGTTGGGCGGCAAGTTCGCATCGGACAACAACCAATCGCAATTCTTGATTTCTTGCCGGCGAACCTCACGGCCCCGCCGACGAATGTGCGTGAAATTGGGATGAGTGGCAATCACTGGGTCGATATCCGCCGGATCGATGCCAATCACCCGCAAGTCTTGCTCCAATAGCCACTGACAACTCCCACCAGGGGCTGATCCAATCTCGACACAAGTTTGGCCCGGTCGCAAGTGGAGACCAGCCCAACTGACTGCTTCACGGATCTTAAAATAGGCTCGACTGATCGGCGGGACGGTTGTTGGCACCAAGGGAATCACGCCACCAGACCACCTTTGATGGCTGCGGCGAACTTCGTGTTGCCCAATGAAGATTTGACTCGGCTCCAACAGACAAAGATCCAATATCCGCTGGCCAAAGTCAGCATTCTGATTGCAGCGAACGCCGGGAGGAACTAACGCAGCCGCTTGCAACGCAGCGGTGAGACGCGATACAAATTTCTCCCACCCAATTGCCGGTTCACGCCCCGGTTGGCGGCTCGAGTTGGTCGCCGGCAACAAGCCATCGCGGACCCACAAATGAGCACCGTCCCAGGGACCCAATCGATTGCCAATTACTTGCGAAACGGTGGCCTCGATGAGGTGCTTCGTTACGGTTGAATCGCTAAATCGCTCTTCGTCACGCATCGACTCGCCGAACTCTTTTGCACCCCATCGCTGGTCGTTTTGTTCGCCAAGCTGCTCCGCTTCGTGTGCTTCCGTCGGAACTTTGACATGAGCCAAACTGGTGCCAAAGGTGCGCGCCAAGATACTCCGTGGTTCGAAACCGGCGATGCCGGCTGCGGAGTCTGGCAGCTTGAAGGTGACGAGACCTCTTCGTGAAAAAGCCAATCGGGCTTCTGGAACTTGAAGCAGGTAATCCGATTTGACCAATGGTTCCATACCAGATTGGCATGTGACAAACAGATAATTGGCCATTGTTTTTAGTGCCAAATCCAACAATTGGGAAGCGACTTTTGCAAACGAGCGACTTCCGTCTTGCTTATCGCGGTACCGACCAGAACCAGGCATCTTAACGAGCGGAGATAATGCAGTGGTTTGGTACCTCGATCAGTCAATGGGCATCCCGAAACGTCGATTACTTCCGAATTGGTCAATTGCTCTTGTTGAACCAAGGTGTTGTCGTTGATGTTCTTGCCCCGCAGATCCAGGATACTACGTTTATTCTCTTCGTCTGCCGGTTCATACGACCAATTTCGCTTTCGCGCAAAATAAAGAACTAGCAACCAAAAACCACGCTGCCACCAACGCAACGAATAGCTGAGGTTGGAACAGGCTCGATGGCAGGCGTAAGCAACATAGGCGTACAGCAGGGAAATCAAACCGGCCGCAATACTAATTCCGGCCCAGGCGTACTGCGGCGAGGTCATCATCGTCAGGCCATAAATGACCCCGACAAACATGGCCACCGTGACGTGCAACGCGATTGCCAGAAACAATGGTTTGACCCCACTGAAAGCCGTCGCGACAACCCAGCGATTGAAGCCCACCGGATTGCGAAGTTTGAACGCCGTACTGCCGATTCCTGCCGGCGGAGTCAGGTCTGCCAAACAAGCCGGACATTTCGGTTGCGCTTCCACCAAGAGCGTTCCGCAATTGTAGCAACGGATCGGAGTCGGACGTTCGCCGCGAGGCTGTGTCGGCAGCGGACCAGAAGTACTAGGTTTTACCTTCTTTTCAACAGGCGGCCCGTTGGCCCGCGAATCCGCGGGCGTCGATCGGGACGAATCTTTCCCAGCGCCTACCGCCGGATTCGAGGCTGTGGGGCCGTTGTTCGTCTTCCCGTTCGCGGTTGAAGTGCCTTGGCCGTTGGAATTGGCCTTTCCATTTTGAGATTGCCCACCATAACCTGAATTCCGTTCCGCTAGTTTTCGGGCATGTTGTTTGACAGCATTGGGATCGGCTACGGGTTGACCGGTGTCGGCCCAAACATGTCGATGGCTCGTGCCAACGCGGATCGAGTTTTGGCATTTCGGACAACGAGTCACTTTCGCCAACAAAGAATCGTCGCAGGTGAACGTATGGTCACAATACGCAAACGTCCCCGTCGTTGGGTCGTAACCCGTCTCATTTTCACAGACGATGCGGATGGTCATGCGTGACTAGACCCGTTAAAGTTCTCCTGGTCGTCCGGTTCTCGCTCTCATTGCGACATCCAAACGAAATCACGGCACGAGACGCCTGATTTGAATGGAAGGAATCGGACGGAATGCGTTGCCGCTAGCCAGGTATTATGCTCTGGAATGTGCCAAAAGTGAAGTATTCATCCGCTACTCGATCGTCATCTGCTTAGAAGGATAGGTTATGCGGGATGTACCAGAGATTCGAGTGCGGGTCGTGCGGGATGGACCGGTTGTAACGGATCGGAAATATGTTCTTTACTGGATGGTCGCCCATCGCCGCTTGAATTGGAACTTTTCTCTGCAACGAGCCGTGACTTGGTGCGAACGACTCCGTTTGCCGTTAGTGATTTTCGAGCCCCTCCGCTGCGATTACGCTTGGGCCAGCGATCGTCTGCATTGGTTCTTCATACAAGGAATGAAAGATCAAAAGCTCGCTTTGGACGACACCAGTGTATTCTACTACCCTTATCTTGAACCGAAAGTCGGAGCGGGGCGAGGGTTATTGGCGGCGCTTTCACAAGACGCCGCGGTCATTGTTACCGACGACTACCCCTGCATCTTTGTGCCGCAAATGATTCACGCGGCAGGGGAGCAAGTATCGTGTCGTCTGGAGGCCGTCGATAGCAACGGAGTCTTGCCGTTGCGTTTGGCCGAAAAGACTTATGCCAGAGCCGTCGATTTTCGCCGTTTCATGCATCGCTCGATTACAACTCAATTGGCCGAATTACCTCTGGCTGAGCCAATGAATCGACTGCCCCACACCCAGCCTCCCGTCATAGATTCAAAGATACTTGCGCGGTGGCCGGTCGCGCCGGTGTCCGAGATGACCGTTGGCGACTTGGCTAATCTTCCGATCGATCATTCCATGACGCCCGTCACGACCATCGGTGGCAGCCAAGCCGCCCAGCGAAGGTTAGCGGAGTTTTTGTCGCGCAAGCTAAACGATTACGAAAAGCAGCGACGCAATGTGGACCAGATTGGGACCAGCCAACTCTCGCCATATTTGCGCTATGGACATGTCTCAGCCCACGAAGTCGTTACCCGAGTGTTGGAATATGGCGACTGGTCTCCCGAACGGATCAATCCGAAAAAAATCAGCTCGAACCAGGGTTTTTGGGGTTTAGACGAAGCTTCCGAGTCGTTTCTCGATGAACTGATCACTTGGCGCGAGTTGGGGTTCAACATGTGTTGTCGTGAACCAAATTATGACCAGTACGAAAGTTTACCCAACTGGGCCAAGCAGACACTAGAAAAACATCGCACCGATCAACGTCCAGCCACCTACGAGTTGGAGCAATTTGAACATGCGCAAACTTACGACAAAATCTGGAACGCCGCACAACGTCAGTTAGTGCAAGACGGGATTATTCACAACTATTTGCGAATGCTGTGGGGCAAAAAGATTTTGCATTGGTCAAGTTCGCCACAACGTGCGCTTGAGATCATGATCCACTTGAACAACAAGTATGCAATTGACGGTCGTGACCCCAATAGCTATTCCGGAATCTTCTGGGTCTTGGGGCGCTATGATCGAGCCTGGGGCCCCGAACGCGAAGTTTTTGGCCAGATCCGTTACATGACTTCCGACAGTACCGAGAAAAAAATAAACCTGAAGTCCTACCTTCAGCGGTACTCCGATTCGGTGCTGCAATAGGTTGTGAGACACGCGCGATCAGACCACATGGTCCGTGGTGGCCACTCGATCTGATCGCCGATCTTCACTCGAATCAACGGTCCGAGAATTCGAGTGGTTCTCGATCCGCCTCGGCAGCCTGTGGCTCGTCATCAACGAATTCTTCTTCCTCGCCTCGGCCACTTGGTGGCGATGGATAATTCGGATCGCCAACGATCGTGAGGATCTCGGTGGCGATTTCGCCGTCCACAATCAACTCAACCAAATAGGTTCCGTTCGCAGCAATGCCGAGACCGCGTCCGGCAAACCCAGCACCACCACGTCCGCCGCCTGACCCACCGCCTGGCCCGCCAGCACCTGGCCCGCCAGCACCTGGCCCGCCGCCACCGCCTGGCCCGCCAGCACCTGGCCCGCCAGCACCGCCCGGCCCGCTTGGACGTGGTCCACCGGAGGCCGCTGGCCCAGTTCGTAAATTCCAATCAATCTTGTTCAATCCGGCGGCAGTCGACCCTTCCGAACGGAACAGTTCCCGGCCTCGAATGTCCTTGACCACGACCACCGCGGATCCAGCGGGTCGGGCCAAAGTGTAATAGAACTCCGCCGCTTTGCTGGGGGTCCGCGCTTGGAATTCGCGAGTGGTGTTGCTGCCGCGTTCGGGCAGCGACCGCCAGCGAGTGACTTGATTGGGTTTCAACAAGTTGGCCGTCTTTGCGATTCCTTCAGCCGTCAACTGACGAAGTGGAGTCACGTCTAAGACCCAAATGCTGCGACCATGTGTACCTGCCAACAACTCGCCACTTGTTGGGTGTTGAGCCAATTCATGCACGGCGACAGTCGGCAGTGAGGAGAATTTGCTCCAACTCAAGCCTCGGTCGACACTGACCCATGTCGAAAATTCGCAACCCAAATACAAGATATTTTGATTGACGATATCTTCCCGAATCACCCAAGCGATTCCGGCAGTCGCCGGCAAGTTTGCCTTCAACGACTTCCAAGTCTTGCCAAAATCTTCTGTGGCGAAAACATAGATTTCGTCGTCGTTGCTACGATGTCCATCCAACGTGATATAGCAACGACCTGCGGCATAACGCGACGCTTCGATACTTGAAACCCAGCGGGGGCCCGGAACCAAACTCCCGAGCGAACCGGGTGCAACTGCCCCCGGTTGTTGGGCGGGTGCTGCCGGCGCTGCTGTATCCTGAGCCGGTGTCGTTGTAGCAGGCGTTTCCTGAGCCGGCGTGCTTGTAGCAGGTGCTTCCTGAGCCGGCGTGGTTGTAGCCGGCGTGGTTGTAGCAGGCGTTTCCTGAGCCTGTGTCGTTGTAGCAGGTGCATCCTGAGCCGGCGTGCTTGTAGCAGGCGTTTCCTGAGCCGGCGTGGTTGTAGCGGGTGTCGTTGTAGGTGGCGTTTCCTGAGCCGGTGTTGTTGTAGCAGGTGTTTCCTGAGCTGGTGCGGTTGCTGGTGAAGGTTCCGCGGTTACGGGTTGCTGCACAGCCGGAACTTCTGCGGCCGGAACTTCTGCGGCCGGTGCAGCTGCTTGGTTCGGCGTGTTTGTTGGCTGCGGAGTGGGTGCGGATTCTTGAACCGGCGTAGCCTGCGAAGTTGTGGGCGTAGCCGACGAAGTTGTCGGTGTTGTGGCTGGTTCTTGTTGGCTTGCCGTCGCGGTCCCTGGTAAAAAGGATGTCATCACCAACGGTCGAACCGGCGGACGCTTCTTGGCCGAAATCGTCAATGTTTCACCATTCGGCAAGGGGAGCTGCGCCGACATCTCTTGGTCTTTAAGTTGGAACTCCGGTTGAATTGGGCCGAACGGCGTTTCAATGGTGAATTTGAGCGTTTGCTTTTCACGATCGAACTGCGGCTCGATCATGTCCATAGCGCCTTCTTCGGAATTTAGTCGGCCAGCGACAACTCCGGCGTTGTCCATCGTTACAGACATTTCGAATTCGCCTGAAATCTCGCCACCCGAGGTGCTAAATTGACCTTCCCAAACTCCCGATAACGGGTCAGATTTCACAATGTCTTCAGTTTTCTGCTCTTCAGTTTTAGCTTCTTCAGCCTTGGCTTCTTCAGATTTGGCTTCTTCAGATTTGGCTTCTTCAGATTTGGCTTCGCTGGCGGCTGGATCGGTTACCGGTCGAGTTGGCCGTCGCGAAGATCCTGGCGTACGTGGGCCGCGTGGGGATCTTGGTGTTCGCGGCGCTGTATTCGCTTCCGGGTTTGTCGCTGGCGGAGTTTCGCTTGCAGCGGCAGGATCCGTTGGTGAAGCGGGTGCAGCAGTCGTTGGTGTCTCGTTGGCCGGAGCGGTTTCTGGCGAAGCGGCCGCCTTCGGAACGTGATAAATGGGTTCCCAAGTTTGACCACCGTTTTGGGTCACCCACACCGCGCCATCCGTCGTCCCAGCGTAAATAACACCAGCGCGGACTGGCGATTCGGCAATTGCACTGCCGGACCCCTCGTTAGAGTTGGTGATGTCTGGGGAAATTGCTTCGATCGAGGTACCGCGGTTGTACGACCGGAATACGTAGTTTCCGGCGCTGTAATGGATGCGACTATTGTGCGGTGACAAGATAAAAGGGGTCTTCCAATTGAAGCGATAGGAAACACCCTGCGGCGGCTGCGGGCGAATTGAGCCGCGTTCACCGGTGCGCAAATTGAAACGCGACATCGCACCGTTTTGACTTTCGGCGTACAACTGATCTGGATCCTCGGCATCAACCAAACAAACAAAGCCGTCACCACCGCCGATTCGGAACCAATCGCTGTTCAGCGTGGCACCGGTTCGGCTGCGTCTGGGGCCGCCCCATGAACCATTGTCTTGCAGCCCGCCATAAACCTTGTAGTCGGGAGTGTTGTCGATGCCGATATGGTAAAACTGACCAATTGCAAAATGGTTGTGATGATCCCAAGTCTTCATGCGATCATGCGTGACATACACTCCACCATCGTTGCCCAAAATGATATGCCGTGAATCTTTCGGATCAATCCACATGGCATGATGATCCACGTGAACTTCATTGCCGTGTCCATCACCCGTAAATGTGATTCCGCCGTCGCTCGATTTATACAAAGAGGTACCGAGAACGTAGAGATTCTTTTCGTCGACGGGATCGACTCGAACTTGGCTGTAGTACATGGGACGGGGATTGACGCTATTGATCCGAGTCCATGTTTCGCCGGCGTCCGTGCTGCGATAAACGCCACCGTATTGATAGCCTTCGGGTCCCTGTAAATCCTGGACGTTTTCGCGTTGCCCACCCAAGGAGGCTGCGAAGGGACGCGGAGGTGAACCACGTTGAGCTTGAACTTGAACAGGACGCATCACCAAATTGACAGTCGCCTCCACCTTCTGGCCGTCGCGAACGATCACCAATTTGACTTCCCCAGCCGCTTGTTTACGAGCCAAAAACTTCGTCATATCTTCCGCCTTGATAATCAACTGATCATCCATTTGTAGAAGAATATCGCCAGTCTTTAGCACCGCGGCTGAGGGACCATCCGCCACGACCTCGGTCACGCGAACCCCTACGTCAGCGGCCTCATTACGAATTCCCAGGTAGGCTGTTTCTGCCGGTCCACTACCAATCTGTTCGGACTCGATAATGGCGTACAAATGGTCCGGGTTCGAACGCGACCAATCCAGGCCAATTCGCCCTAAGTTGCATGTTGGCAGTCCTTGGGTCAATTTCTTCCAAGTCTTGCCGCCGTCCGTGGTTTTGTGCAGCCCCGAACCGGGACCAAACTTCTTGACCGGGTCGTTACCGTCAAAGCCATCCCGCAGTCGCTCATAAGTTGCCGCCACCAGAATGTCTGGGTTTGTCGGGTGCATCTTCAGATCGATGATGCCGGTCAAGTCGTCGATGTACAGAACCTTTTCCCAAGTCTTGCCACCATCCATCGTCTTGAAAACACCACGTTGTTCATTGTTCCCCCACAGTCGCCCTAACGCGCCGACATACGCAATATTGGAATCGGTCGGATGCAGTGCAATGCGCCCAATCTGGAACGTCCCATCCAAGCCCAAGTGTTGCCAAGTCTTGCCACCATCGTTTGAACGATAGACACCATTGCCCCAGGACACACTGTTACGAGGGTTGGCTTCACCCGTCCCCACCCAAACGATGTTGTCATCTTGCGGAAAAACTTGGACATCGCCAATCGATACAACGACTTCGCGATCGAATTGAAATTCGAAAGAGTAGCCATTATTGACGGTCTTGAGCAAACCACCCGACGCCGAAGCTGCCCACCATTTGTAAGGATCCTGTTGAGAAACGGCTAAAGCTGTGATCCGACCACTCATATTGGCCGGTCCAATGGACTCCCATTTGAATTGGTCCATCCAGGCCGCTGGAATGGTTGTGGCGGTCGTTGGAGCCGGTTCGACACGCGGACCTGCGCCTCGACCTCGACCTTGTCCTCGCCCCTCAGGTCCGCGACCTTCGCCTTCTGGTGCTTGACCCGATTCTGATTCTTGGCTCGAAGTTGATTCTGAACGAGTCGCAGCCTGGGCTTGGGTGGCAGAAGTTGTTCCTTCGGCACTGCCGGTAGCTGCTGGCTCTTGTGGCTGCGAACTCGAGGTCTCGGTCGCACTCGCCTGAGCGGGCTGTTGCCCCGACCTTGGTCGCCCCGAACCACGGCGCGGCCCAGTTCCTTGTCTGCCGGAGCCCGCTTCCCGCCGACCGGCCGCACCTTCCTGTTGTCCCGCACCACCGCCACTACCGCGTTGTTCTCGTTCCACGGCGGAAGCTGGTTGTTGCGCTTCTTGTTCTTGAACAAACGCCGCAAATTCGACCCGAGACACAACGTTGGAGTGGACGACTTCCACCTGCCAGAAAAGACCAACGCTTAAGATTCCGAGCGTCAAAAACCAGTTCTTGGCGCGAGTCAAAATCGGCGGGGACGTCAACATTATGGTTGCTCCGGGTGGTCGAAACGAAACGGCTGTTTCAATGATTCTTGGCATCAGCAAAACTAAAAGTTTGCTTGGAACCAAGTCGCTAGGATAACCAACAACAACCCCGGCGCGAGCCTAGCAGCTCAAAAAAAATGAGGCTTTTTTAGCGCTCCGGTGCGGAAATCCGATCATGCATCCCCACGAACCGGTCAGCCGATTGTCTTGGATCGCTCCGCGGTCCGAATGATTGCGATTTCTGGAATCACGCTCCATGACCATCTGCCGTGGATCAACTCGTGGTCTAAAGCGTCACCTCATTGGACCACGACATTGCGATATACCCAAATCCGAGCGTCAAGATTGTAAATAGTACCGTAAGCAGATGATATCCTAATCGCAACCACCACCTCGTGAGATAGGGTTTGACATCCATCACGGCCTGGAGGCCAAGACGGATGCCCCAGAAGATGGCCACATAAGCGCAGAAGCCTCGAGCCAGCGGTGTTCGGGCAGCGATCTCTTCGGCAAAACAGACACTCAACAAACCGAACGCCACGATGTTCAGAACAATGTAGCCACCATAAATCAAATACATCTGAAAGTGCAACTTCGGCAAGCCGGCCAGTTCTTTCTTCCAATCCAATTGAAACGGGACTAAAGACGCGGCGACCAAAATCGTGAATTGCAAACCGCCCAAGATCCTTACCAAGTCAACGTTATCCATTACCAAGTCCCTATCGTCAGAGTGAGTGCGTGTAACCAATTCAAAAATGGAATGATCACGTTCAATACAAACGGTGGATGAAACAACCCATAGGCCGGGAGCAGCAAAACCAGGATCGTGAACCAACGGCTTTTCAATACGGGGATTGACCGTTCGAGTAGCAAGCCTGCGCCTTGCAACACAAAGTACGCGGTGGGCAAGCCAAAGCCGCCGCCCGCGGGTATTGAGATGACAACTTCGTGAACCAAACCGCTGATCAGAAAGCCAACTGCCAAGGCAAGTCGGGCGCCCATACGAACCGCGAGTGGACGGAACAAGAATCGGTGTGTGAGATCGCGGAAAGCAGTATTCCAACGTCTGCCCCAAAAGTCCGCAATCGAGGTCGCCAATATTGGCCAATCCATCAGTGGCCGCGCGTTATAGCCGATCTTCCGCCAAAACCAACTGAGTCCATGAAACAAACCAAAGTGTAGCGTGAAAATCACGCCGACCATCCCCGTCCAACCTCGGAGAAGGGGCGACCCAATCCAGGGAACCATGAGGAATAATAGAACAAGTCCAAAGGTCGCCTTCAAGATCGCGAAACACAGTTCACCAAAAGTCGGCGTCGCGATTTTCGTTTCACCACAAAACGCCTCGGCATGCATTCCAGGCCATGCCACGACATACCAGAACTTACTCCACCAAGAACCTTGAGCACCAGACAATGTCGCCAATTTGCACAACAAGAAAATGGTCGCCGCAATGCCCCACATCTCAGCCCACGGCGGATAACCAAACCAACTCATGGTCAGGGCTCCTTATTCAGACAATCACCAACGACATTGACGGCGCGAATGTTCTGGTAGAGCTCCGTTTGTCAATCGTGATCAGAATCAGTTCTCACCGGTCGCTCGCTCAGCTGCACGCAGCTTCGATTCAGGCACTTCCCGGCATAAGAGAATCCGCGTTTTTCCGACTTGGATAATCAACTCTCAGCGGGCAAGATTGTCGCACCGTTGTTCCCGAGCGGTTTTGATCCGGTTAATCAAATCCGCAGTAAACTCAGGAAGAAGATCTTTTTGTGAATGCGTACGCTCCGCAAGAGTGTCGGCCGTTCGGGCATTTTCTGGATGACATGTCACTCTAACTGTTGGCTCGCGCCTACCGGCTAGTGTTGTTTCGGCCCTTTTGGGCCTGTCGTCGTGCGGAAAAATGCTGCGCAGAGCGTTGTAATGGGGGCCCGATCGAAAAAAAAACATGATATTAAGATTTCTTAACTATCGTTAATGTTTGCGATCTTGTTTGGCTCCAATCGCTTGAAAGATTGCGCGCGTCGATTCAGCAGAACTTGAATTTTGCGACTATACTCGATACTTAGTTACCAAAACCCTTCGCAACTTTCTCTCGCAGAAATTCGAGGTTTGACGAAACGCTGTTTCACGCGGATGAGCCAGATGGTTGCAGTTCAAGACATGTGGAAAAGCTAACCAGCAATGCCTTCGAAACGCCATGGCAAGTTGATCGCTCGTTTAACCGAGACAGCGCCGATGGCGTGTGCTTCAGAAGTTTGTTCCGATGTCGTCAAGTTGCGACTCAAGCCTATTCGGCGATTGATGAAACTTGCTCGACGCCGCTGGCGACGTGAGCCGGAGCATGTGCATCGGTTGCGTGTCGCCATTCGTCGGGCTCAAGTAACACTTCATTTTTTTGCCGACCAACTGCCTGCGAAAGCAATCCGATCGATTGAACGCCACTTGAAGCGTATTCGACGCGCCGCAAACGCTGCCAGAGACATTGATGTTTTGTTGTTGCGGTACGAGAAATGCTCCGACCAATCATGTTCCCCTGCCGAGTGGCGCGAGTTCCTGAGATTCTTGCGTAAGAAGCGAAGCGACGCACAAATCAAACTTGATGAGTTGATTGGTCGCCGCGGGCGAAGAAGTTTATCGAGGCGATTTCGTCAGTTGTTCGAGTGTCCCGCTGCAGCGGCGGCACCAACGGTTGCATTTCGGAAGTTAGTCGAACAGCAAGTTCATTCCGAATTCGCCAAATTCTTCCGAATCGTGGAAAAGGGGGACCACGGAATCGAATCTCTGCATCGGTTGAGGATTGCGGGCAAGCGTGTTCGGTATGTATTGGAACTTGGAACCGGTGCCTACGCGAGGGCTGAGTTTGAACCCCTCTATCACTCATTTTGTCAACTTCAAGAACAATTCGGCGTCGTAAATGACCTCGCGTGCACCGTCGATGTCCTAGATTCTTTCCTCTCAACGCACCACAAAATCATTCGCCGAATCTTGAAACGTCGTCTTCAAATCGAACAAACGGCTTTGCAAGACGCGAGCGATCAATTGTTGAAGAATTGGGACGAAAAATCGTGGCAGGATTTGAATCAAAAGCTTGTTGCGCTGCTCAATCGTGACGCAAGTGCTTCTTGAGAAACTCGAACGTTTTTTGACCATTGATCGTATGCGGACCAGCGAACCACTCGATTTCAGTCCGTTCGGGAATTTTCAGTTTGGCGGCATACAAATTCCTTACACGAGCGTATTCCCAGGCGACCGTCCAATCATCAGCGACTCCGTCTTCGTGTCCGCGCTCTACCATAAAAGGGCGTGGGGCAATCAATGCGGCCATCTCGGCATAGTTGAAAGTATGTCCCAAGTCGAATTCGAAAATCTCGTATTCGCCGGTGTTGACGTAGGAGCGAGGATTCGATGTCGACGCATTTTTGTCGACCCATTCATTGAAGTCCGCCGAACAAATCGATAAGCAATAATCCGTGACAATTGCCGGGACGCGCATGGCGGTTTTTCCACCATAAGACAGACCGTAAAAGGCAATTCGCTCTTGATCCACAAACGGTTGCCCACGCAGCCAATTTACAATTTGTTGGTGTTGTGGTGTGATAATCGAGAACAGGGTCTTGCCCAAGGGATTCGCTTTGCGTTGCAATGTTCGAAAGCGATCACCAAAAATGTACGGATTCTGAGGTGCAAACGTGATAAATCCTTCCTCGGCCAACTTCGCAGCAAAGGCTTTGTAAGCGGAAAACCCAGGTTCTCCAATGGTATCCTGGGGACGCCCTTCTAATCCATGTTGACACACGACTACGGGGCGACGCTCTCCTACTTTCAGGTCTTTGGGGATGAGCAACAATCCATAAGCGATGACATCTGGAAAGACATCCAGAGCTACTTCGTATGCGGTCCATTTTTCGGACTCCAACAAGAGTCGCGATTGTGGGTTCGGATCAAGCAACGGATCTGGGAAGCGACCGATCGTCGTTTCATAGAATTCTTGACGCAACGATTGAGTAGATTCTTCGTACTCTGCCAACGAACTAAAGTTGAAGCGTGACCAGACATGAACATCACGATGACTGCGACTTGCTTGCAAGAGCTCCTGGGTGTGTCGATCCAGGCTGGCGATTTTCTCTCCGTGTTCGCGATCGGGCAGGCGAGCTGTCTGGGCCCACTTTGGCAACGGCCCAATTTCCGAGAATTCGACGTTTTCGCTGCCGAAGGTCGCAACGAATTGTCGGAGCACTTCGGTGGACCCGGGATTGCCAGTGTCCGCAGGGATAATCAGTCTCGCTCGGTCGAAGTCCACCGAGGGTAGCAATTCACGAATGCGATCCCATTCGGTTTGAACCTCGCTCAAGGGAATCGGCGTCAACTCTGACGGTGCGCCTCGTCCGCCTTGCCATTGGTTGCTGGGACCGGCTACAGCCTCGACTAAAATCGCGCGGGGTGCAATCATGGCGGCCAATTCTGCATCGGCGAAATACGGAAGATTTCCAAACAGGTTGCGATCGAGCGGCTCGTTCCACATTTTGTTTCGCGGACCAAAATAGCCACTTACCGCAACTGTCGCGACCCGTTCGTCCAAGGCGCCCAAATACAAACTCAACAGTCCACCTTCCCCGTAGCCAAAACTGCCCACAGGAAGATCGGGAGTCGATTGTCTGAACCAATCCACTGCCGAAATCAACTCCTGAAGTTCATAACCAATCAGGCTTCGACCCATTTCAAATGCCGGTCGATACAGCCACTCGCGGTTCGTGATTCCCTGAAGTCTTTCCTGGCGATTGACCAACAAAGGTATCAAGACTTGGCAGCCGCCGTCTGCCAATCGTCGCGCGTATTGCGCGGCCGGAGGCACTCCTTCGCTGAGGCCGATCAATTGCTCGGGCCAAACTTCACAATCCGGAATTGCGAGAACATTGGCCCTGGGAGAACGATTTTTAGGTTTCGCCAACAAGCCGTGCGACCAAACATTTCCAAACGAACGCCAGGTGACGCGGTAGATTTCAAAATTGTCAGCACTCCCGACTAACGAGCTAACGTCCGGCGTGGCGACCAAACGCATTTCGACATTCGACGGGTTTGTTGGTGTGGGAAGTTGAACTCCTAATTGTTTGGCAAGTCGTTGACGCTCCCGGTCAAGCGATTTTTCTCGCTCGGAATTCTCAACCGTATCGTGCCAAAATTTTAGTCGTTGATTGCCGGCATCCTTCCACTTCCGCAGTAAGAAGCGATCGATACCCGCGACCATTTGATCCGCGGCATCACCCTGCATTTGCCAAACGCGGGTCGCGGGCATGGTGTTCGGTGGCTTGGATTGCCAAAAGCCTTGGCGGTTGATCATTCCTTTAGGGAGTTCTTGCTGGGTTACCCAGTAAATCCCACGCGTCAAAAACTCTTGGAACACGGGTTGCTCGAAATCGCCAACGTGTCCCAATGATGTGTAAAACGAACGTCCACCATCCGCTCGCGTGTATGTCCAAGCCACTGGTTGTGGTTCCTGACCAGCGATGGTACCCAATAGCAAGGGGGTGGTTCCTGGTTTTAAAGGCAGTGTCTTGTACAAGGATCCGCTGCTCGTCATTTGAACACTTTGACCGTCCATTATCCAATGCGTTGCTTGCTGTTCTACGGACGTGATTTGCGGCAGCAGTTCATTTCCGAAGTGCCCCGTGTAGTTTCCGCCCCAAACCTCGGCATCAAACTCTGGCCATTGCACCAGACCGGATTCCGCTTGTTCGGAGCGAAGGTGAAATGAATGACTCGCGGTTCGAATTCCGATCATTGGCTTACCGGATTGCACGAAATCGCGAATGAGTTGCATTTGATTCGCTCGGAGTGGACGGCGGCGCACACTAAACATTGCCGCGTCGGCATTACGCAACAGGTGGAGGCCAGGAAAATCGGCGTCTGTCGAAGAGCCAAAGACAAACTCGACTTGAAAATCTTGCCCCAGTTGATTTGCAGCGAATCGAGGCAACGACCGCTCGGTTTCGTACTCTGGTTCGGCGACGAGAATTGCCAAACGAATTCGTCGATCCGAGCTAAATCGAAACTGTTGACCGCCGACCAATTGATCACTCGTCATTGTCGGACAAACGAACTTTTCAATATGTTGAATGATAAGATCGGTCCCCGTATGATGATGGACATACGGCCACCTCGCAGGATTGTACATTGAATCCGTCAAGTCTCGAACCAACACGGCTTGCTTGCCGGCAGCGATCAAGTTCCGCAACCCAAACGGCCGACCCAAGACACACATATTGACGTGCACACCAACCAAGGCCACGTTTTTGATGCCGCGCGTTTCTAGAATCGCCCAGACCTCTGGGCCTAGGTCGGTGATGTAATCGTTCGCCGGATCGATGGTTATCCCAGCGTGTTGTTGCTTCCAAGGTGAATTGGGATTGCGCCCATCAAGTTTGTTTCGCTGGGCCCAAGCCGCGTGCCGATCTGGATCATCATCTTCGCCCCCGTCCGCCTGATCGATCGGATAGACACCGCCTGCTTCCGAAGGAATCCCCGTGCACCAACGCTCGAAGCCGTCGGGCACGTTTTCAGGTATGGGAATCGATTGCGCTCGATCCCGGGCTGGATGATCGACATAAAACGCCATGCAGTCGCTAGGGGCATGAATAATCACAGCCCCAGATCGGCGGGCGGCGTTTAGATAAGCCTCGATCGCGGGAGCCAACTCGTTGACGCGATCGACCGCATTGGGCGAATGATGATTGTCCCACATATCACAAACAATGACGGCAGTTTCCAGCGGGTTCCATGACGCTTCGGTCAAAACGGCGTGATAAAGCGGACTCCCGGGAGCACTGGGCACACGCGAGCGCAACTGAACAGGCCATGGAGCCTTGGCTTTCTCCGTGTCCGATTGCCAAGCGAATGAATTTGACAATCCGGTCGACGACAATACGCAAGAGACAACGATCAACAGGGTCAACAAATGGTAACGAGCGACCATCGAGAATCTCCGAATGCCAACGCAACGACAATCGAGTCCACGCATTCGCTCGAGCGAGCGAAAGTGTATTGACGACGTGTCGTGGCGCAACGACATCTATTGGGCCGACTTGAAAGGACCGAGCAGTACGCGTAACGAAGCGTCGCGATTTCTGATGGAGGTCACGCTTCGGCGAGCGTCGCTCCAACCACAAGAAAACCGCAGTGGCTATTCTACGGGAAATTTCGCGGAGTGACGTCTCAATTCATCAACGCCCGCACAAAATCCAAGACGGCTGGCTGGACTTCCGCGAGCGGCTTGTCTTGGAAGGCTCCTGCGGCAGCCTTGTGCCCACCGCCCCCGAAATTCCCGGCGATTTCGTTGCAGTTCATCGCGCAACGGCTTCGAAAACTCACCTTCACGCCGCCACTTTTTTGTTCCACAAAAATGACGGCAAACTCCGTCCCGCGAATGGCCAAGGCCAAATTGATCAGATCCTCTGTGTCGGACGGCAATGAACCGGTTTGCGAAAAGTCATCGTACTTGATCCAAGTATGAACCAGGCGACCTGCCAGCTCCGTTTGTACACGTCCCAAAACCACGCCACGCAATCGCACCCTGCCGAGCGTCTCTTGTTCGTGAATCTGGGAATAGACCCAACTGGGGTCGGCCCCCGCCTCGATCAAAGTCGCTGCGGTTCGATAACATTCGGCTTTGGCGGAGGGGAATCTGAACCAACCCGTATCCGTGGCGATGGCAGCATACAAAGGATTAACGATTTCTGGGGTAAGTTGGCATCCCAGCTCGCTCGCAGCCCGAGTCAGAATTGCACCGGTCGCTTCGGCATTTCGATCTTTGAATAACTCGGCATCCAAATCGTCTTCACCTTGGTGGTGGTCGACAACGATTCGTTTCACGCCGCTTTCCTTGATCCATTCGCCAACCGGTCCCAATTGAATCCACGCGCTCGTATCCAAAATGATGACCAAGTCGCAATTCGCCAGTTCGGCACGCGTCACATCGACATCGATAGCCATTATCTTCTTGGCTGGATCGATAAACTGCAAATTCGGGGGAGTCGCTTGCCCATTGACGATTCGCACCGACTTCCCCAACTGCTCCAATAGTCCAGCCATTCCCAATTCACTGCCCAACGCGTCGCAATCTGGACGAATGTGGCTGGTGAGCACAATGTTCTTGGCTTGCCTAACCACATGCTTGAACCGCTGCCAATCGATATTCATTGAAATTCTGCTTCTTCTATCAAGTTTTGCTCGCTGCCGCCCAACTTTGGACCGCAGCAACATCGGATTGAATTTGCCGCCTCAGTTCATCAACCGAATCAAACCGGCGAACGTCCCGCAGTCGCGGACCAAAATCAAAGCTTAGTGTCTGGCCATACAGGTCTGCCGACAAGCCCAGTACATGAGCTTCAACGCGACTTTGTCCACTCGAAAAGGTTAACGCGGCTCCCACGTTCAAGGCCGCTGGATACATTTGGCAGCCAATTTTGGTCCAGGCCGCGTACACGCCTTCTTTCGGCAACAACGTTTCGATCTGATCCAAATTGGCTGTTGGAAAGCCCAGGACTCGTCCGCGTCGATCTCCCGGTACAACCTCGCCCGTGACGCGAAACGGGCAACCGAGCGCTTGGTTTGCCAGTGACACTTCACCGGTACGCAGCCAGTGTCGAATACGACTGCTGGAAATCATTCGACCATCGATCTCTTCGGGTACCACAATTTGAGACTCGATTCGATGATTCAAGCAAAGTTCTTGCAATCGAGCTACGTCTCCGAGCCGATCTTTACCAAAGAAAAAATTGGGACCTTCGACGACTCGACGCGCGGCCAAGGCTTTGACGATGACCTGTTCAAAGAAGTAGCGATAATCCCAATCCAGGAGAGCTTGATCAACACGACAGACGACCAAGGCGTCGATGCCACATCGGGCCAATCGCCGCGCCCGTTCTTTTATGGTCGTCAACGGCAGTGGAGCATTCGCGGGCTGGAGTACAGCCAAAGGATGTGGCGAAAAGGAAAACACGACACTGGGACGCCGCAAAGGCTTCGCCCACTGAGCGACCTCACGTAACAAGACTTGATGCCCGAGATGGACGCCATCAAAATTTCCGATCGTGACACATCCACCTCGCAAGCGAGCCGGAAAATCTCGCCAATCGTCGATGACTTCGATCGTTTCATTTACAAACTTGCTACACCGCATTTCCATCAATACCCTGTTGTACCTCCAGGCCACTTCCCCGACATGACCATGCTAGAATTCGACAATTGCCAATAGAATAAAAGTTGTTTAGCCAAGTTCAAAACCCAAGACAAGTCATCCTTCGTTCCGATTGTACGGGACACGTTTGGGGGTTGGGAACTCCAACGTGAATTGAGTGCCGCGTCCGACGGTACTTTGCACGTTGATCACTCCGCGATGAGCTTCGATGATTCGCTTGGCGGTTGGCAGGCCTAAGCCGGATCCCCCATCTTTTGTGGAGAAAAACGCCGAGAACATTTTTAGAAGAGTTGTGTCGTTCATCCCCACCCCCGTATCGATCAAATCCAGCGCAACTCCCAACCTAGTTGTCCGCGTCCTCGCAACAAGCTGGCCTTCGTCAGGCATCGCCTCAATGGCGTTCTTGACCAAGTTCATCAAAGCGGCCTGCAATGCCGGCTTGTCCATCATCATTCGTGGCAGCTCAGGATCAAGGTAACGAACGATTTCAATATTCTGTTGAACGCATTGCGATTCGAAAAAGTCCAACACTTCGGCCACTTGTTGATTCAAGTCGGCCGGGCGAAGTTCCAATGCGTTGATGCTGGCCAATCTCATGAAGTCTTTGAGGAGGTTTTCCAACCGGACACATTGTCGATTGACGATCGCGATCTTCTGCACCGCTCGTCGGGCCGCTGGCGAGTTCTCGCGCCCAAAATCTTCGTGCAACATTTCCATATGCAATCGAATCACGCTGAGCGGATTTTTGATTTCGTGCGCGAGCGATCCGGCCAACTCTGCCAGCTCACGATATTCTCTCCGCAATCGCTCGGTGTCCCATTCTTGCACCACGCGTTCCACGATTTCCTCAGATTCGTCATCCATCGTGATTTCCCAGTAACTTTCTACCACAAGGTTGATTCAGCCTTAAAAAGCGCAACCCGAAGTGTAGGCAAGGAAAATGCAGCTTTCCCAGGCGAACGTTGCGGGTGGGATCCTAGCGCTCCAAGGGAATAGACGTCCTTATTCACCAATCCACGCTTGGCCTACAAAAAAAGAATCGCCCTGCCAAATCGCAGGACGATTCTTTACTCGATACAGTGATGCGGGAACACCATTGCGTTGCCACACTGGTCGTTCGCGTTTGCCTTGGTGCTCGATCAATCCAATCAGATGCCGGGCACACACGGATCAAACGCGTTCTTGATTGCCAGATTTAGTAGCGACGTCCACCACCGCCTTGGGGTCCGCGACCTCGACCACCTTGGCCGCCACCACCGCCGCCGCCATTGCGTCGTCCGCGATTGCCGCCTTGTCCGCCGCGCGGCCCACGACCGCCGTAGCCACCACCTGACCCACCGCCGCTGCCGCCGCTGTAGCCGCCGCCACCGTAGCCACCGCCGCCACCACCGCCGTAACCACCACCGTTGCCGCGGCGACCACCGCCTTGACCTGGCCGACCCCCACGGTCGAACTCGTCTCCCTCGTCCGCCAAATCGTCTTCGAACTCATCGACAACTTCTTCTTCGAATTCTTCTTCGACAAAGTCATCTTCAAATTCATCTTCAAATTCATCCGCAATCGGCCCTGGGGCTGGGATCGACTTGGGAGCTTGGGGGCGTCCGCCTCGGCCTTCCGATGGGAAGCCTTCGCTGCGGCCGCGACCGCCGCGGTCACCACCTCGTTCCGGTTCGCCGCCGCGACGTGGTTCACCGCGACCACCTTGTCCTCGGCTTTCTTGATTTCGATCGTCTTGTCCGCGACCCGCATTTCCGCGACCTTCGGGGTTGCGTTCTTCGGTGCCTCGCCCGTCGCGACCGCGTGCTCCACCTTGGCTTCGATTCGATTCGCCTCGGTTGCGATCACCGCGTGGATTCTCGCCGCTGTCTCCACGCGACGATTCACCGATCACCGCTGCCAATTCGTCCGCAATTCCCAATTCCTTAAGCGCCGCGCGACGACTTAGCTTGATTCGGTCTTGGTCATCAATACCAATCACCAAGACTTGCATTTCTTCGCCGACTCGGAAGTGTTCGCCGATGTTTCGTACAAATCCTTCGGTCAACTCGCTAACGTGGCAGAGGCCGTCGCGACCTGGGAGAATTTCGATGAACACACCGAAGTCCCGGATGCTGGCGATTGTCCCTTTGTACAAGCGCCCAACTTGTACTGTCGCCGTGACCGCTTCCACCATGGCCCGGGCTTGGTCCAATTTTGCTTTGTCACCGCTGGCCACGGTTACTTTGCCGGTATCGTCAACTTCGATAACGGAGCCTGTTTGCTCTTGAATCGATCGAATCGTCTTGCCGCCGGGGCCAATCAGGGCACCGATCTTGTCCGTATCGATCTTCAGGCTGACCAAACGCGGAGCCGTCTCCGAAATATCAGCTTTGGGCCGCGAGATCGTCATCAACATTTTCTTGAGGATTTCAATCCGAGCTTCGCGACTTTGAGTCAGTGTTGCCGCAATGATCTCGCGTTCGATGCCGTTAATCTTCAGGTCCAGCTGAATTCCGGTAATTCCGTTTTGGGTTCCTGCGATCTTGAAATCCATGTCGCCGAAGTGGTCTTCGTCGCCAATAATGTCCGTCAGCAATGTCCAGTCACGGCCTTCTTTGACCAAACCAACTGAGATTCCAGCGACGGGGTTTAGAATCGGCACGCCGGCCGCCATCAGCGCCAACGTGGATCCGCAAACGGTTGCCATCGAACTGGAACCGTTTGACTCCAAAATATCGCTGATCACCCGGATCGTGTAGGGAAACGTTTCCGGGTCCGGCAATATCGGTTTCACGCTTCGTTCGGCCAACATACCGTGGCCAATTTCTCGGCGGCCTGGGCCGCGAATCGGCTTGCATTCGCCGACCGAAAACGGTGGGAAGTTGTAGTCCAACATGAACTTCTTCGAGTACTCGTCGGCCAAACCGTCAACTCGCTGTTCATCACGCGACGTTCCAAGCGTGACAGTCATCAGCGCTTGCGTTTCACCGCGTTGGAAAATCGCCGACCCGTGAACGCGTGGAAGCACGTCGACAAAGCAGTCAATCTGCCGTAGCGTTTTCGAATCTCGACCGTCCGATCGTGTACCCGCCAAGATCAAGCTGCGAACAACTTTTTCCTCGAGGTCGTGCCAAGCAGTGGCGAAACGCTTGGAGCAAATTGCCCCCGGGGCTGCGGCGTCAGGGATGAACTCCGCCGTCGCCTGTTCCTTCAAGGCGCGAGTGGCGTCAGCACGGTTTTGCTTGCCAACCGTTTGCTTGGCGACTTTCAGTCGATCAAAATAGGCTGCGTGCAAACGACCATCCAAGCCGTCATCCGGCGGAGCGACAAAAACTTGCTTGGTCACGTTGACCTTGGACGCGAATTCACGTTGCAAGTCAATAATCTCGCGAATGATATTGTGCGCGTAATCGATCGCGGCCAACATCTCAGCTTCAGGCATCTCTTGCGAAAAGCCTTCAATCATCGTGACCGCTTGGTCGCCGCCTGAAACAATCAGATCCAAATCGCTCTTTTCCAATTCATCCAAACTCGGGAATGGAATCAATTGGCCGTCGATGCGTCCCACGCGGATGCTGGCGATCGGGCCCTCGAACGGCAACGGAGAAACCAGCAAAGCCGCGGCGGTGCCGATCATCGCCAATATATCCCCGTCCGTTTGACGGTCGCTCGATAGGACGAACGATTGGCATTGAACTTCGTTCAAGAAACCTTTGGGAAACAATGGACGGATTGGCCGATCCATCAACCGACTGGTCAACGTTTCCTTCGTAGTCGGGCGTCCCTCTCGCTTTAAAAATCCTCCTGGAAACTTCCCGGCCGCTGCCGATCGCTCTCGGTAATCGCAAGTCAATGGGAAAAAATCAACGCCTGGGCGCCCGGCACCACTGACTACTGTATTCAACACGATCGTGTCGTTGTACTGACACAACACCGCCGCGGCGGCTTGTTTGGCCAGTTGTCCTGTCTCCAGCGACAAAACCCCACTGCCAATTTTTCGTTCTACTCGAATAACCACTTTCTTTTCCTCTCTTCTTCTCTTTCAATAAACACGCAGTCTGAGCAAGCGACTTCGGCTGAGCGCCTGAAAACGTCTAGGCCTCACCGTCCATTGCAATTGACACAAATTCAACTCGACTCAATTTGCAATTGTTGGATAGATGTTCCGGCAGAACCACCGGGCAGACCCTCAAGTACCGACCCACTCAAGCACCGCCCCACTCAAGCACCACCCCACTCAAGTACCACCCCACTACTACCGGGTGCCAATTCTCGTCCACACAATCTTGCTCAATCACAAAAACCGTCTCTCAATCACACAATCCGGATGAGAGCCATTTATCACCATTACCTGAACATGTCACAACTTGATGTTACGAGCGGCGGCCTCACCCGACCAACGACCAACTTCCATCCGTGCTATTCACCCAGGGAATGCTCGCGACCAACGAACCGGTCGCTTCAAATTCGGCTCCCAGAAAAAATCCCACCGCCAATGCGGCTTCTTTTTCATCCAGACTTCAACGCCAAACTATAGCAAATCGTCGGGCGGTGGGATACGGGACATCAAGAACTTCGTTAAGAAATTTCCACAAACCGCTTACTTGCGAATGCCCAACTTGGCCAGCAAATCCAAGTAATGTTGTGGGTTGTGGTCGCGAACATAATCCAACAAGCGACGGCGACGGGACACCATGGCCTGCAAACCACGTCGAGTCCCATAGTCCTTCGGATTGCTCTTCATGTGCTCGGTCAAATTGTTGATTCGGGTCGTCAAGACCGCAATTTGCACATCCGAAGAGCCATTGTCCGTCGGATTCGTTGCGTACTGGCTGATCATGGCAGCCTTTTGTTCTTTCGAGATCGTCATTCGTCAACCGTCATGAATTCAAAAAACCGACACCAACCGCCGTCCGTATCAAAAATCGACTCTTCGCGTCAACTTCCTGATCGAGCAGATCAAGAATTTCAATCACGGGGCGCGTCCCTGCACAACCACCCCGCTTTCCGGCCGAGTGGAATCGCACATTCTAGTGTTTTTCATCCGACCCGCAAGCGGCTTTTCTGTTTTTTGCGGCCATTCCCGCTAAAACTATCGCGCTACTGACTCGGCGGTACCGGATTCTCGACCCGATTTGGGTCCAGAGCGGATCGTCAAATTGCAACTGCCCGCTTTCTGCCTTAAGATTTTGAAGCCCACTGCGGAACAAGGCAGATTGACTTTGGTGTATTTCGCGTCGACACCGGGTGTCTGCCGACGAATGCCCTAGTTGGATGTTGTCATCATCGGCTTTGCCCAGCACTAGCAGGTTTGCCTGGTAGGTTTGCCTGGATTGCCTGTTCATTTGGCGTCTAATGCCGGGAAAACGCCGTTCCAATTATTCCTACCGAATTTGGGCGCTTTCGGTTGACCGCGCTTTGACCGCCTCAAGTCCTTGCCATTCCTTCCCACAAAAGTATTCCCATGACTCGAATTGTTAACCGCCGTCTTTTCCCCGGTACCATCTGGTTGATGTCCGGCCTGACATTCGTGCTAGCACATGGGGCGACGGTGTTAGCGCAAAACTCCGCGGGTTATTTGCAGCCGCCCCAAGCGGTCATGGATGTTTTGGACGCGGAACCGACTCCGGCATTATCAACTAGTCCGGATGGAAACTGGCTTCTCTTGACGAACCGTCCGGCCATGCCATCTATTTCGGACCTCTCGCGGCGTATGCTTCGGCTGGCTGGTGTGCGAATTGATCCGGTGGCCAACGGTCGATTCACGGGTGGATTCGATCGTTCGGTTTCGCTCCGCCGTTTGGCCGGTGGCGAGCCGGTCCGAGTTCCACTGCCGCCGGACCAAAAAATAGCCGACGTCGCTTGGTCTCACCGCTCCAACTATTTCACGGTGTCAACGGTCTCGGACCAAGGTTCGCAACTGTGGCTGATTTCGGTCGAGAGCCCGCTCGAGCCGAAGTGCATTTGTCGCAACCTGCATTGGGTCACGCTTGGCGTGGAATGGCTGCCAGATGGCGAGTCCTTGGTTTGCGCCACCGTTCCTATCGAACGTGGTGCGGAGCCGCAGCCGCCTCGTGTTCCTGAGGGCCCCAACGTTCAGGAATCTGAAGGTCAAGAATCACCGGTCCGAACCTATCAAGACTTGTTAAGCAATGCCTATGATGAGACCCTATTCGAGTACTACGCCACATCCCAGTTGACTCGCATCTATGTCGATGGACGGCAAACTGCCATCGGCCGACCTGCAATACTTGCGGGAGTTTCGGCATCGCCCAGTGGCGAGTTCTTGTTGGTGACCAAAGTCAAACGCCCTTTTTCTTATCTCCATCCGTGGAGTAGTTTTCCTCGAGATGTCGAAGTCTGCGATCTCACGGGTGAGCGCGTTTACCTCGTTGCAGACGTTCCATTGGCGGACAATATCCCAATTGAGGGAGTGCCCACGGGGCGACGAAGTGTTCGTTGGCGAGCCAATGAGCCGGCCACATTGGTCTGGGCTGAGGCACTGGATGGAGGCGATCCGCGCCAGGTTGTTCCACATCGCGACCAATTATTCGCGCTTGCCGCGCCGTTCCATGCCGAACCGGAGTCGTTGGTCCGTGTGCAGCATCGGTTTGTCGGGTTGACCGAGTTCGCTGATCACAACTTGATTGTTGTCACGGAAATGGATCGCGACCGTCGTTGGACCAAAACATTGATGTACGATCGCCGCGTCACCAGCGCTGAGCCAGTGGTGCTGATGGATCGAAGCATGCGTGACCGCTATGGCGACCCTGGACAATTGGTTACCGAAGTTCAGGATAACGGGCAGCGAATTGTTCGACAGGATGGTGATTGGGTGTACCGGAGCGGTTCGGGCGCCTCACCCAAAGGAAATCTTCCATTTCTCGATCGGCAAAATCTAAAAACATTGGCGACCGAGCGACTGTGGCAATGTGAGGAAGGATTCTATGAAACGGCTGTGCGGATCTTGAATAGTCATCTGAACCGGAAACCCGTCGTATTGACTTCGCGCGAGTCGAACGAGACGCCGCCCAACTTGTATCGTAAGGATCTGCAGGCGGGGACCGAAACGGCCGTGACGACGTTCGCCGATCCGACTCCACAGATTCGGGGCATCAAGAAGCAAATGGTCACGTATGCCCGCGCCGATGGAGTGGCTTTATCGGCTACTTTGTATTTGCCAGCTGATTACCAGCCGGATAAAAGATTGCCTCTGTTTGTTTGGGCTTATCCAATGGAGTTCAACGATGCCGCGACGGCCGGACAGGTCAGTGGCTCCCCTTGGCAGTTCACGACGATTCGCGGAACCAGTCATTTGGCTCTACTGATGCAAGGATATGCAATCATGGACAACGCAACGATGCCGATCATTGGCGATCCAGAAACGATGAATGACACGTTCGTCGAGCAAATCACTGAAGCAGCAGAAGCGGCGATTCGCAAGGCCACAGAAATGGGCGTCGCCGATCCCCAACGCGTGGCCGTGGGCGGTCATAGTTATGGAGCCTTCATGACCGCCAATCTTTTGGCCCACACGGATTTGTTCAAAGCCGGGATTGCGCGTAGTGGCGCTTACAATCGCACATTGACCCCGTTCGGCTTCCAATCGGAACGGCGCACGTTTTGGGAAGCGCCAGAGGTGTATATGAAGGTATCGCCGTTTTCGTTTGCTCACAAAATCAATGAACCGCTGCTAATGATCCACGGTGAAGCCGACAACAACCCAGGGACATTTCCGCTGCAATCACAGCGATTGTTTCAAGCTGTGAAGGGCACGGGCGGAAACGCCCGTTTGGTGATGTTGCCGCATGAGAGCCACGGTTATCAAGCTCGCGAATCCGTTTTACATACGCAAGCTGAAACGATTCTGTGGCTAGACAAATATGTGAAGCAAGATAATCGCGATCAAGTGAAGTGACTTGTCAAATCATTGGCCTTGACTCTCGCCGGTGTCCAAGTAGAGTATCGCCGGTCATATTGGGTGCAATGCTGCGGATGCTTGTCCGCCATTGAAACAGGGAACTCCGGTGCAAATCCGGGACGGTCCGGCCGCTGTATGCAGTGGGTCCCATTGGCTTATGCCAACTTTGGGCCCCCGTTACTCCTTCTAGCGAAGTGCCATTGTTCGCTCCAACGAACGAGAAGGCTTGAGTGCGGGATCGCTGCGAGTCAGAAGACCTACCCCTTATGAATGGATCAAGTCGCCCTCCGGGATTGGGGCGGGGATCTGCCATTTCGCTTCAGTACGTGACGACCTCGTGCGTATTGCACGTGATGTGTGACTCTTTTCGTTCACTTGAACGAGTGCTGCTGATTATTTGACGTTTGCCGACGTTCGCGGAACCCGAATCAAGGTTTCGTTTGTCTCAGGATGCCGCGTGCCATCGCGGGGTAAGTCAGGTCGGTTCGGCAAATCAGCGACATGGTCGATCTCGTGAACCGTTCCTACGGCCCAATTCAGCCGCACGGCACCGTCGCAGGCTACAAGAATTGACTTAGAACTTGGAAACCGAATTTTGTTGCCAAACCGAAACGCGATTTCACTCGTAGAATTGATAGTGGTCGTTGCGATCATCGGGCTGTTGATCAGTCTCTTAATTCCCGCCGTCATGGTCGCTCGTGAATCGAGTCGGCAGCAGCAATGCAGTAACAACTTACGACAGATTGGCTTGGCTCTTCATGGTTATCATTCGGCCAAACAACGACTGCCTGTAGGCTGCTTGGAATGGCGATCACCGGGCGGCCCGTCAAACCGACGCCAATTGGCCTGGTCCGCTTTTGTGTTGCCTTACCTCGAACAACAAACGGTGTACGCTGCGCTTGATTTGCAGCAGCCTTTCGACGCTCCCGCCAACAGGGACATCGCGGGCACGCGAATTTCGGTTTACGAATGCCCCAGCCACCCGGGCCACGAAACGAAGCCGGGGCGAACCGATTACGGCGGGATTCATGGTGAGATCATTGTGGACCATCGGCAAGACGACGGCATCTTGCTTCACGAACGTGCCATTCGTTTTTCCCAAATAACGGATGGACTCTCGAACACCGTTGCGATCGCGGAGGACCTCCACGGACCGGACAATGGCTGGATAAACGGACGCAATGTCTTTGTGCAATCGCATGGCATCAACGACCCCAACGCCTGGGTAATGGATAACGAGATTCGCGGCGTCCACTCGAACGGCGCCATGGTTCTGTTCTCTGATGCCGCGCCGCGGTGGCTCAGTCGAGAAATGAACAAGCGAGTCTTGGGGCAGATGCTAACGCGTGATCGCGGTGAAGTAGTGGAACATGAAGGACCTTAACGAAAGGAATACAATGAATCGAGAAATCTTCTTTATCCGAATTCGAATTGGAGTTGCTTGCCTAGTCTGTGGCATTTTCAGTCTGGGTTTCTTGGCGACGGTCGAAGCCGACGCGGTCATTGACTTCAACGAATTGTCGACGTGGACATCGAGCGGCCCGACTGGCAGTTACTACAACGGCAATCGCACCAACGTCAGCAACTCGGAGGGTTGGAGCACCGGCGCGGGGCCAACGGCGTACTTCGGAAATCAGTACAGCTCAGATTGGGGTGGTTTCTGGAGCGGCTTTGCCTATTCAAATGTCAACGACCGTTTTACGAGCGGGCACCTCAATCAGTATGCAGCGATCACCGGCACAGGGTTTGGTGGAAGTGGCAACTATGCGATCGGTCACAGCGGGCAAACGGCATTTCTCAATCTTCCAAGTGGATGGCATGGAACTTCCTTGCAAGTCACGAATACGACCTATGCGGCGAATTCTATGCGAAACGGAGACTCGTTTGCCAAAAAATTTGGCGGTTTGTCCGGGAACGATCCCGATTACTTTCTGATAACGTTTACGGGTTACGACGGGTTGGACGGGACGGGCAGTGTGACCGGCACACTGGATTTTTACTTGGCTGATTTCCGTTTTGCAGACAATTCGCGGGATTACATTTTGGACCAATGGACAAGCGTGAATCTGAGTCCATTGGGCGCGGCAGCTTCCATTCGTTTAAGTTTTTCGGGTAGCGATGTAGGCGCGTTCGGACTCAACACCCCGACTTACGTCGCGATCGACCACCTCAGGATTTCGTCGGTTCCAGAGCCCGCGAGCGGACTCGGTTGGGTATTGATTGGGTGGCTGTCTCTTCGCAGACAGCGTGGTCCACGAGCGAACCGATGAGTTTCTCAAAAAAATCCAGTTGAGATCCTAGTTCGACACCGCCACATTAATGACCGGCACGGAGCTAGTTGCCGGTGATCCCGAGTGTGCGTTACGACGCAAGCTGCCGGTAATTCGCAGACACCGGCGGGGCGAGCGCCCTGCCGCTCACGAAACAGGAGAACCCACAATCTCCAGTGTTTCTGAGTCAAAGTGGCGCAGTCCAACTAGTCTAGGGCTTGTTACAGCGACAAAACGCAAGAGGATCCCTTCGGCCGGTGACGATATAGAACCGAAAGCGAGGCCCCAGCGGGAACTCAGGCTCCGATGTTCACCTTGATCCGCCGGAACGGACCGGGGATAATGCCCCGCGCCGTCCAAATGACTGGTGGAACTCGAGTGCCCTGAATTGGTCGGTGATGCGTGTGGCAACTTGCGACCAAAGTACCTTTTCGAAGTGTGGTTCTATGATTTGTGCGAAGCAGCGATGGGGAGTCGTTTCCCTTATTTCAAGCTCGTTGTTGGTCCTTTTTGGTTGCTGGGCCATGCTGCCATCCGTTGGTTGGGGGCAAGGGTTTGGGGGTGGATTCGGTCAACAACCTTCACCAGACCAATTGGTTCGATTATCGGCGAAGTTGCGGCCCGAGCAAAACTCACAGCGGGCGATGGTTGAGTTGACCGCGGTCATTGCGCCCCAGCATCATGTTTATTCGACCGACCAAGCAAAGCCAGGGCGTCCCAGTGTGATTAGCTTATCTGGGACACCGAATTGCCGCTTATTGGGGACTTTTGTGGCGGACAAAAATCCGTTGGTCAAAGAACGCGATCCGGACTTGCAAATTCGAACCGAGACCTTCAAAGATAAAGTGACTTGGTCGGCAGCGGTGGAATTTCCGGCCGATGTCGTGGTTGCGGAGCAAGTATTAGAGCTGAAGTATTCGGGGCTCGTTTGCAAATCAGCTGGCAGCTGCTTTCCCATCGACGGGAAGACCGTGAAGACGACGTTGGGCGAAACGGTGTCGACGATTGATGCGGGGCTGATCGACGCATCGCCACCGATCCCGACCGGCGGGACAGAAGTTGCAAACCATGCCAGTGATTCCGCGGCTTCCACTGCAACATCGAACCCAGATGCGGACAAAGCAACTTCCGGCGTCGTTGCACCGCAGCAGGAAGCTGCTCGCTTGGACGGCCAGACCGAATTCTCTGATGGATTTGCCACAATCACCGGTAAACTCAGCCATCGGAGCGCCAAGCCGGGTGATACCGTTAGTATCTTTCTCACGGCCGACGTGATCCCAGGGCACCACACTTATCCGAATTTGCCCGTTGGTGAAACCCCGGCAGAACCGTATATGCCAACGTACCTAGGTGTGTTGTCAGTGGCCGGGGGAATGGGGCAGGGTGCGGGAACTGAACCTGCCATGTCTGGCTTCCAGTTTTCGAACCCAGTTGCCGACCAGGAACCGCATGACCATGTTTCCCCGGATGGTTCGGTAACGGTTCCGGCGCTGGATGGTATCGTGAACTGGGAGATTCAGTTTCAAGTGCCGAAAGAGACACGATTTGGTACGTATCAAATCACTGGCGTCATTCAGTACCAAACCTGTGATGAGCATAGTTGTCAGCCCCCGCTGCCACTAGTTTGGCAAGTGCCATTGGTCATTAATGATACCACCATCGTGGAATCGACTCCGGCAGTCTTCAAGGTCATCAACGCAATGGCACAGACGTTGCTCTCGGACAGCACCGCCGCAAGCAAGTTCATGGCTTCACTTGGTGGCAACGAAACGCCTGTGGCGAGTGTTCCATCGGAGTCAGGAAAAGCCGTTCTCGATGTTTCAAAACTCAAGCCTGATCTCAAGTTTGATGCCAAAACCCTCTCGGTTCCCATGGTAATCTTGGTCGCCTTGTTTGGTGGTTTCGTTTTAAACTTCATGCCGTGCGTGCTACCAGTCATCGGGCTAAAGATCTTGTCGTTGGTCGAGCAGGCTGGTGAAAGCCGTGTTCAGGCCTTCAAGTACAACGGCGTGTATGTGTTGGGGATGTTGGCGGTGTTCTGGGTATTGGCCTTGATGATTGCGTTTCAGCAAATGGCGGGCTGGGGCAGCCAGTTTAGCAGCACATTGTTTACCATCGTATTTTCCGGTGTGATCTTTGCGATGGCGCTCAGCTATTTGGAAGTGTGGGAAATTGTGTTGCCCAGTGCGGTCGGGCAACACTCGGCGAAGTTGGAACAAAAAGAAGGATTGATAGGCACGTTTTTCAAGGGCGGTGTCACCACGATACTCGCAACACCGTGTAGCGGTCCTGGGTTGGCCACGGCTCTGGCTTGGTGTGCCGACAAGCCGCCGGCTTACGTTTTCCTCGTGTTCACGTGCTTGGGACTGGGCATGGGATTGCCTTACTTGGCTGTTGCAATTTACCCACCCATCATTTCATTCTTACCCAAACCGGGCCCGTGGATGCTGACGTTCAAGCAGGTCATGGGGTTTGTGTTGTTGGGGACAGTGGCCTTTTTCTTGTCGTATATTGAGCTGGCCTATTTATTTCCAACCGTTTGCTTTTTGATGGTAATCTGGTTCGGCTGTTGGCTGGTGGGGCGACTCAGCTTTTTGTCATCGACGACCACATGGATGGCCACTTGGGCAGCCGCGGTCATAACAATTTTGGCGGGCAGTCACTTTATCTATGGCTGGAAGATCGCTCCGGAAAGCAGCGCTTGGCTCTCGGAGCGGGGAATGCCATTCGATTGGAACGCGAAACTCGCGAATTCCTGGAACCTCTATGATTCGCAAGAGTATCGTTTGAACACTTTCGTCGACCGACAAATTCAGTACCGGCAAAGTCAGCCAGTGTTGGATTCGAAAGATCACAAAATTGATTGGAAGCCATTTTCCTTAGAAGATCTGGAAAGTCGGCTCCATGGCGAAAAGCCCGAAACCATCTTGATTGACTTCACCGCCGAATGGTGCGCGAATTGTAAGGTGTTCGAGCGAACCGTATTGCATAGCGAAGAAGTCGAAAAACGATTGCGAAGCGGACATGTCACGACGGTGATCGCGGATAAAACGCTGCCGCAGCCCGATATGGATGCGATGTTAAAGCAGTTGACCGGAACAACCGCGATCCCCGTGTATGCGATCTTCGCCAAAGATCGCCCGTTTGACCCGATTGTGCTGGACGGCACGACCATTTCCATTGCCAACGTCCAAGCAGCGCTGGACAAGGCCGGGGTGCCGGCGGCAAATGAAATCGACATGCCAGAGGAGCAGTCGCCTGCCGATGCAGCGTTTGCCGATAATGGGCCGCCGATGCCGGTGAGCCAACAATGAACCCAGGCCGCGATGATCTGGTACCGTTGATTGACAGCGAACGACCGGTGGCGGTCGTCACTGGCAGTTCATCGGGGATTGGACGTGCTATTGCGATTCAACTCGCCAAGCAAGGGTTTGATTTGATTGTTCATGCCGGGCGAAATCTCCAACGGGCTGAAGAAACAGCCGCCCTGGTGCGCGGTCAAACCGCGAATGCGTTGGTTAGCATGTGCGATTTCTCCCAAGTTTCGGATGGATTCGAGCGATTTGTTCATGAAGCCTTTGCCTGGCGAGGATCGATCGCTTGCTGGATAAATAATGCCGGTGGAGATGTTTTGACTGGGGCTCGAAAAGATTGGCCGTTCGAGGAAAAGCTCGACTATCTCTGGCAAGTTGATGTTCGCTCGACCCTGTTATTATCCAGGTTGGTTGCTGAGCGGATGATTCGTAACGAAGTCCAAGGCAAGGCGGACGCGAACCTGGGGTCGGTTATCAACGTGGGATGGGATCAAGCCCAAACGGGCTTGCCCGGTGCGAGTGGTCAAATGTTCGCCTGCACCAAGGGTGCCATCATGTCGATGACGGCGGCTCTGGCCAAGACATACGCTCCGCGAGTGCGGTTCAATTGTGTTGCGCCGGGATGGATTCAAACTCAATGGGGCGAAGAGGCCGACCCGGCCTGGAGTGAACTTGTGGCTCAGCAGTCCTTACAACGAAGGTGGGGACAGCCACAGGATGTTGCTTCCGTGGTTGGTTTTTTGGTCTCGCCCTCGGGGACATTCATCAATGGTCAATGTTTACCGGTAAATGGGGGGCTGGGGGAATTGAGTTGTGAGCTGAGGACCCGACTTTGCTGATTTTGTCGTTGGCGAGCCTACGCCATGCCAATGGACCAACGGACCTCGATTCAAACTATATCCGAAGGGACATGTTGACGAATCGTCCGTTATTGTCGTTTAGTGGCGTGTGATTTTCCGCAAGCGGTTTTTCGGTCGCAATTTGGGACGGTGCTTCGCGGGGAGAACGTGAATTCGGTTCGTGATGCAAGGCGGCAAATTGCGGACAATGCTTCCGATTGTGTGGCCGGACAATTTCCAAATAGAACGTTTTTTTTGCGTCGCAGATACTAAAGACCAAGGTAAGGTTGACCGTGGTGGGTTCGATTTCCAGACCTTGGATTAGGCGAGATGACGGCGGACTTTGGCACCTTGTGCCCGACCTGCGAACGGATTCAATTCAAAGTATTCGGACTTAATGAGACTGATGAGTTGGCGACCAAATTCTGACGATGCAGGTTCCGTACGATCGGGGGCGGTTGGGCTGTCTTCAGGAAGCGTCATTTGGCCGCTCAATGCCGAGACGTCGAGCGCCGCCTCGAATGTTCAAGACGATTCTGAGCAAGTTGGTCAAGACAAGCCGTCGTTGGCGGAGTTGAGTGTCACGATCGATTTGGTCAAATCGCTTGCAGATGAACCCGAATTTGAATTAGAAAGCGATTCAGAGTCGGCGCCAAAGACTGAATCCAGTGCCGCCGGAACTTCCAATTCTAGCAAACTGCATCTTGGTTCTGGCAAAGCCGTGCGAGTGGAGCGACGTGCGGGTTCGGCGGAAGGTTCGACGCGTTGGGCAAAGCTTAGCCCTTCGGATTCGGACTCGGATTTTTCGCCCTCGTTTGAAGATACGGACCGCTTCGAGTTGGTCGAGGTTTCAGGGCCGGAGGCTGACAACGTTGGGCCTGAACCCAATCGATCGCGGCTGTGGGGTTGGTTGGATGCGCCCAGGTTGCGGAACTTTATTGCCTCGCTGGCTTTATCGGCTGAAGCGGGCGGCAAGATGGTTGATCATGCGGTTGGATTGGCGATCGGTTCTCAAGCCAGTCTGACAACAGAGACTCAGAAACTCTTGCATCAGCGCTTGAAGATTACCACGTTACTGCTTTTCTTTGGGTTTGTGGTTTCGTTGGTCGCCGAATCATTTTTCTTTGGTGGCTGGCGAAGTTCTGCCGAATTCATGCGACTGTGGTCCGAGGTATTTCTCACCACGATCATGGGATTTATCAGTTGGAGGCTTCTGACTGGTTGTCCGCATTTCTTCCGTAATCTGAGGTTGATTGAGTTCTTAGTCTTTGCGTCCGCAAGTTGGATTCTTGCCTTGAATTCATGGGTGGTATTGGAACGGGGGGACCCCGCGGAAGCGGTCGCAACGCTTTCTGGGCCTTGGTTGGCCTTGGTTTTTACTTATGCCTTGTTCATACCGAATCATTGGCGTCGGGCACTGAGTGGTATTGCCTCGATGGCTTTTGCCCCGGTGATCTTGGCCTTGTTGGCTGGTTTTTTCTCGACGCGAATCGCCCTGTTTTCTGGGATGTCTGCGGAGTATACCCACGGGCTTGTTAATTTGGCCTTGCTGAGTGGTTTCTCGACGGTGGCCGCGACTTGGGGGGTTTACACAATCGGCTCGCTCCGCAGCGAAGCCTATTCTGCCAAACAGTTTGGTCAGTATAGTTTGAGCCTCAAATTGGGCACGGGTGGCATGGGCGATGTTTATGTGGCCGAGCATCTGCTGCTGAAAAGGCCCTGTGCGATCAAGGTCATCAAGCCCCATCAATCCAACGATCCGAAGATGTTGGAGCGGTTCGAACGGGAAGTTCGTTCGACCGCCAAGTTGACCCATTGGAACACGGTGGCCATTTACGATTATGGACGCGCCGAAGATGGGACTTTTTTCTATGTGATGGAGTACTTGCCGGGATTGAACTTGTCTCAAATCGTCAAGATGTTTGGGCCTTTGCCGCCGGGACGGGTCATTCATTTGTTGGTGCAAATTTGCGACGCGTTGGCGGAAGCCCACCATCACGGAATGATTCACCGCGATTTGAAACCCGCGAACATTTTCGCGTCCAAACGTGGCAGCAAGTATGACGTCGCAAAGCTCCTCGATTTCGGACTTGTGCGACGAAAGGTTCGGCGCGAAGGGCAGGTGGAGACTCCCGGTGCCGCGGTTGGATCGCCGCTGTACATGTCACCGGAACAGGCGCTCGGTCGATCAATGGACCATCGAAGCGACATTTATAGTTTGGGAGTGACCGCTTATTTTCTTTTGACGGGCCAACCTCCGTTTCGGTATTCTGAACCGCTGAAGGTGATGCGCGCCCACGCCAAGAAGACACCGCCAACGTTTGAGTCGCTCGGCGTCGACGTTCCGGCAGATTTGGCACAAGTCATCATGAAGTGCCTTTGCAAGTCTCCTGAAGATCGATATCCCGATGTCGAGAGTCTGCGTCAAGCATTTCTGCAATGTGCCAGTTCCGGCGATTGGACTTGGTTGCACGCCGCGCAGTGGTGGAAGTTGCATCGGTGCCCAGAAAAGTCTGGATTGGATCTTGCGATTGAAAACGACCGTTTGTCTGAGTGGTTGGCACTGTCGAACAGCACGGAAACAGCCTCGTCCAACTAGGGCTTTTGGACCGAACCCCAGAAATTTTCAAATTCTTTCAAGAATTTTCCCCACCCCCCCACCCATTTTTTCGTTTAGTAGGTCGAGGCAGCTGATCGGCGGCAGACCTTCCGTTTGGGGGGATTTGGTCGGTGGATGCGTGAGCGACGGGTGGCGTTTCGCGCGGGGCAGGCAACTTGGACGTAGACAACCTGTACTGAAATTAGCCGGGTCGAAAAAACCTGGACAAAGTTGGCAAAGACACTGTTGGCAAGGACACTGTTGGCTAGGACAAAGCTGCTTTGGGCGTAGCTGGCTTGGTCTGGGAAAGCTTTGTTGTTGGCAGCGGGGTTTAGGCGACTTGGATAGCTCGAATTGACAATCTTGTGAGTGACAAGCTCATTTTGTAGTTGTCGAATTTGGACTGACTAGTCACGGACAGGAAGTCGGCACGTGGCGGCAAGTAAGGCATGGGGGGGGGGTTCTCTGGACCTGTTTTACTCTATGAAGTTGACCACGACCAAATCTCCCTGAGGAAGCTTCTTCTCAATTTTTCTGGGCCTTAGTCACTTTCTCTTTCGGTGCCCGGTGCAATCGTTACGTTCCCTAGTCTAAGTTTATTTATCTTATCAATACAACGGCTCCGGCATTCTCGACCCAAATCTCCTGAATTGACTTTTTTGCCTGATCCACAGACTCCGATGAAACTCCACGTGTCGTTAATGGTCGGCACGTCCTGGAGGTCATGTTCGTATTGCCTTTCGAACGTGTTCCAGGCGAATCGGACTGCTTCCGATCTTTACCATCCCACCTCAATCACTAAACGAATAATCCTCGAAGGATCGCAACGATGCGGATCATTAGTTACTTCCGAACGGAAACCAAGACACCACGAAACGGAGCTCCAGCACTGGTTTGTCGAACGCCACTAGTTGCGGGGTTGTTTGCGCTATTGATGTCGCTAATCGCATTTCCAGTCAATGCTCAATCGTACAGCCTCAGCGGCTGTCGATTGACGGACAGCCAGTTCTTGGATCGTTTGAAGGCACACTCAGATTGGCAAGTTGGTTTGGATTTTCCTCTTTTCAGCGACTCGACGACCTGCGGTTTCGAGTTAAGAGTGGTTGAACAGTCTTCGCAAGAATCGTCGAACGACGAGTCAGCAGACTTGGAACTTGAAATCTTGCGATCGGTTTGCGAACTATTGCACCTTGATCCATGTGAGGCGTACGCACATCTTTGGGCGCCACCGGTTCAACGAGTCAAAGCGAATTCACCGACCGCCGTCCAGATTGATCGGGCCCAAGTCGTTCGTTGGATTGATGGGGCATACGAAATTGGCCTCGGGCTGGCCTCGGCGGCGATGACACCGTTTGAACGTTTGAACCGCGAAATCGACACCTACCGCGACGACATCAGGAATCACAAGGTCCTTGTCGAGTTGACGAGCTTTGGCCACTCGGTCGTTGGCAAGCTGTCGCACGCTTCACAGTTTGTTCCCTCGACTTTTTCGAATTGGACAGATTCGGCCGACAAGTCTAACGTGTCGCAGCGATACCGTCAGGGCTGGTCGGACCTAGCCACCAATTTGCTTGGTCTTCGCGGGTATTGGGAGGTCCAAAGGGAGCGGTTCTTTGAGTGGGTTGGGAACATGCCGGTCGACGTGTCCGCAGTTCATTGGGCGGAAGGCGCGTGGGGTCGGGCCAGCGAGATCGGCAGTTCAGCGAAAAACATCACGAATTCGTGGTTGCAGGAGCCCCCAATCCAACCGATTCCGACTGCCTCCTACATTGGCCTGCACAGAGCTATCGATCGGGTTATGCAGAGCGTGGGCGTCCAAATTCGGGTCTGGAAGAATCGCGGACACTTGGCGGTTCACGGAGCCGCACGGTTGACGGAGTTGCAGAACGCGGCATTCGAGCGGATCGTTCTGGAGCAATTCGATGCAATCTTGCGGTAGTTTTTGCTACATGTCCGCAGGACGTCGGGCCATCGACGGACCGAATCTTGGATGTTCGTGGCGGCTAAGGGTTGAAAGTGGATTGGCATCTGGGCCAATCCACGGCAAAACCCAGCGATTTCTGTAATTGGCATACGATTCGCATGAACGTAGGGTTCGCACATCGGAAATTGGCCGTTCGACAAGTTCGAAGCACGTGTGTTGGGGATAGCGATAATAGCGTTCAGTCGGTTCGGGCCGAATGGTCTGGGCAGAGAATCGCGATTGTAGCGGAACCAGCAGGAAATGGTCGGTTTTGTGTAGTGCAAATCGGGAGCACGAAATAAACTAACAGGATGGGACGCTTGGTAGCGGCGTTTCAACATAAACAGGGAGCGTGACACTTCCTTTCAAAACCTTTGGGTCGCAAATTGTTGCATCGCCGGGTCAATTGTGAACGGTGGAATGACGGCAACTTGAGGACCGAGAACCGGAGCTTTTTAATGATTTATCGTCGTTTTACGAACCTGAAATTGGCACTTGCGGGCTGCGTCGCATTGGGTGGTAGCTTGGCTGGCGTTGGAAATCTTGCTGCTGCAACGCCGATGACACCGATTGAAAAGGTGGTCGCTCTAGTTTTTGACGACCAAGCTCGGCAAGATTCGCGGATGGTGACCTTTGCTCATTCGGACGGTCAGAACCGGTTTGCATTGAGTCTATTGCCGAAGTTGCCGGCGGCCCAGAATCAACAAAGTCACGTTTTGATCCTGGTTGATACTTCGGCCAGCCAAACGGGTGTCTTTCAGCAAGACTCGATTGCCATGGCTCGCGCCATTGCAGATGGTTTGAGCGATGAAGACCGCGTTCGAATTGCGGCCGTTGATCTTGATGCGGTTCCGTTGGGCGGTGAAGGTTACTACGGCGCCAGCTCGACCGAATTGCAGCAGGCATTGAGCCAACTTGAACAGCGAACGCCGCTGGGTGCAACCGATCTGGAACGAGTGTTCGGTTGGACGATCAACGAATTCAAGTCGCTGGACAAATCGCAACCTCGCCATGTGATTTACATTGGCGACGGAGTTTGTGGACCATCGACCTTTGCCTCCGAAAAGTTTGCCAAGTTGGTAAATGAACTGCGGGACCATCAAATCCCGGTTTCCAGCTTCGCGATTGGTCCGGAACGGAACGTCGAGTTGTTGTCGATTCTCGCGAATCAGACCGGCGGCAATGTTTTCATGGACTCGGATGTCAGTGGATCAGCGGATATCGCTGCGGCCGAATTGGTGAATACGGTTCGTGGCAACGTATTTTGGCCAACGACTGCCGATTCACAGGGCGTCTTGGCAAGTACATTCCCCAGCCGTTTGGTTCCGCTGCGTTCGGATCGTGATTCCATTTTGTTGGGAACGTCCAGCGATCTGAAGCCGTTTGAGATGAGTGTTCAAGGCGAAGTCAATGGCCAGTCCGTTTCGCAATCGTGGGCTGTCAATCCGGAAGCCAGTGACGCGCAGTTTTCCTTTTTGACCTATTTGGTCGACCAAGCTCAAAAGGATCAGGGAGTCCGCCTGCCGACGGTTGGTTCGGCAGGTTTGCGCGAAGTGGCGATGTTGCTCGATGCCTCGTCGCGGGCCATGCTGGTGATGGCGAATGATGCAGCCGAACGCGGCGAACAAGATGTCGCACGAACCTTGGTTTCGGCGGTGGTAGAACGTGCTCCAGCCAATGCTCGCGCGACCCAGTTGCAAGATGGATTGGCAGATCCGTTCGGTGCCCAGGATGGAGCCGCGAGTGCTCCTGGCACACCTCAAGCAGCTGAAGATCAAGCTGGTTCGAGTTTGATTGGTATGTCAGACGAAATGCAAAAGGCATACGTAGGACGATTGAACACTTACGTCAACAATGAAGTCAAGCAAGCAGCGGAACGTATGAAATCCAATCCTGAGACGGCGGTCACGCGGCTCAAGGAAGTGATTTCAAGCATCGAAAATGCGGCCGATGCCCCACAAGAAACTCGTCAGCGTTTGCTCAGCCAATTGGATGTGGCGTTGTCGAACGCTCAAAAAGCGGCCATCGAGTACCGTGTCGATGAACAACAACGAGCAATCGCTCGTGCGACTTCGTCTGAACGCGATGAAATGTTGAAGTCAATGGAACAACAAAATACAAAAGTTGTTCGGTTGGTTCAGCAGTTTGAAGGTTTGCTTCGCGATATCGAGCACACCCAAGAGACATCCGATCTCAATCGATTGATTGACAAAGTTCGCGAAACCAAGCAAGTGACGGAAGAAACAGCGCCGGATACCGAGATTGCTGCTTCGATTGGTTTGACCGGACACATGCAATCGGCGTTTCGTTCTAGCTTGATCATGGATCAGAAGCGTTTGGACATGGTTTACATGTTGGCTTCGGTTGAGGAGTCGGGACTGCCTTTTGATGACCGTATTCCGATCCGTTACCCAGACGCCGACGAATGGCATCAAAAGAAGATGCTGCGGAAGAAGTACGAGCGAGTGGCGTTGTTCGAAGAAGGTGGCAACGAACAGAAGATTAATGCTGCCTTGGAACGTACCTTCGATGGAAACGCGCTCAAGTTCAATGGTGCGTCGATCAATGACTTCTCTAGCCGGTTGATGGAGTTTTATGGTGTTAACATTCGTGTCGATAGCAAGACCTTGGAAGAGGCCGGGATTGATGCGGATGGTGGCGATATCACTTTGCCGTACTCCGGGATCAAGCTGCGAAATGCCTTGAAGATTGCCTTGGACGAATTGGATTTGACCTACCAAGTTCGTGATGAAGTATTGACCATTACCACGAAGGAAAAGGCCGAAGAGAACCTCGTGTCTTTGGTCTACGATGTGGCCGACCTCGTCCTTCCTCTGGCGCCAATGGGTGGTGGCATGATGGGCGGCATGGGCGGTGGCATGGGCGGCATGGGCGGTGGCATGGGTGGTATGGGCGGCGGTATGGGTGGCATGGGTGGCGGCATGGGTGGTATGGGTGGTGGCATGGGCGGTGGGATGTTTAACGTCCAAGACGTGCCAGCTCAAAAGTCGAATGATGACTCGATGCCGGCCGTTTTGAATGTGACCCCAGCGGAAGGCCAGACTTTAGATAGTGCCTGGGATAGCTTTTTCTCGACCCAGTTTGCAGACGCCGACCAAGTCAAGAACACTGCCAGCAAGTTGACGGCTGATCGCAACTTTGCTGAGTTGCGGGCCTTGATCCGAGGGGCGATTCGCAACCAACAATCGCAGCCTTGGATGTACCAAGGTCTGTATGTCGCTTCGGTTGCGTTGGGAGAATCCCAAACCGAGATCGAACGATTGTTGATGACCGTGATGGACTGGGATAACTCGCGTGACTCGGCGATGAACTTGGCCGCTTTTATGGCGGATAACAAGATGGCCAATCGGTCGGTCCGCATTTTACAGGATCTAAGTGCACGTTACCCGGTCTGGGCACAGCCTTATGAAGTTGGGTTGCGTGCTGTTCGAGAAACTCAAAACACAGATGACATCCAATGGGCCGTGACTGGGATTTTAGGTCAAGCATGGCCGAACAACCCAACGATCGTTAAAGAAGCTACCAACTTGGCAAGTGCCACGGTAGTCCGTCTCAAGAGCGAAGGCCAAACCGAGCGGGCTGCTGAGTTGGAGAAAGCTCTGATCGCAGCTTTGGAACGCGACGTCATCGTCCGCGTGAGCTGGACGGGATCCGCGGACTTGGATTTGGTTGTGGAAGAACCCACCGGCGCCGTTTGCTCCCATGTAATTCCGCGAACAATAAGTGGCGGAGTAATGATGAAGGATGCGTTCCCGGATCCAAACTCGAAGGACAGCAAAGTCTATTCCGAATACTATGTCTGTCCGAAGGGCATTGCTGGAGATTACAAGGCTTGGATTCGCGTTGTCAAAGGTCAAGTTGCTGGTGGCAAGGTATCGGTCGAGATCTTCCGTAACTTCCGCAACCCGTTGCAAACTTCGCAAATGAAGGAAATTGAACTTGGCGATCGCCCCGCCTATTTGGTGAACTTTGCTTTAGAGCATGGGCGGCGGGATGCTTCGGAAGTTGCGGTCCAGCAGGCTCTCGCTAATCAAGGCGTTGCCATGGAACGTGAGGCGATTTTGGCCCTGAGTGGTGAAGAACTTTATGAAGGTTCGACCGACTCGACTGATACGGCCGGAGCCCCTATTCGCAAGCAATTGCGAGGTCTTAATCGCAATGGCGTTGGTTACCAACCGCAAATTACTCAGATTCCGTCCGGGCCTTCGTGGTCGGGATTGGCGTTCACTTCCTACGACCGGATGTATGTCTTCGTCAACGGAACCCCGCAGTTCATGGAATTGATCGACTTCGACACCTTCACGTTCGCTGGTGCTGACGCCGGCGGCGGTGGACTTGGTGGTGGGCTAGGTGGCGGCTTGGGTGGCGGTTTGGGTGGCGGGTTGTTCTAACCTTATTCTCCGCAGTTCCGATGCGACTTGATCGCTCGGGTTTTTGATCCAGCGAGACATTGCCGATGGCGATGTCTCGCTTTTTTTACGTTCCTTCGACAAAGACATTGGCTTTGACCCCACCGGCATCTGTCAAAAAGGCTGAACGCAGTCGGATTCCGGTCTTATAAGCGAGTTCACGTTGACTGGTGATCAAAGCCAAGCGAACCCCTCGCGTTCGACGCAATTCTCCCAGCCGCTGATAAATCGAATTCAAATGCTGGCGGGCTTGAATTCGATCGCCCCAAGGTGGATTCGTGAGTATCGTCTTGGGATCGTCCTCCCATTCCAGTTTCCTAACATCTTGCTGCACCCATTCGATTTGTGGACAGACGATCCTTGGCGCCGTGTCGTAAATCGCATTTAACTCTCGTGGAAGCAATGTCGCTGCCGCTGTTACGGACCCCGACCACACGTCCCAATTCTCGCGTGCCGAGCTCAATGCTTGAGGGTCGCAATCCGCACCCAAAAACTTTGGAGCGACGGCTCGAGTTTCCACCAATCGCTCTCGCTTGATCCCTTGTAGCCATTGTCGGTCTGCCAGAGGCGTTGCCACCATGGCAAACGAACGAAGCAGCCCTGGAGGAATACGACTGGCCCAGGCCGCGGCTTCAATCAAGATAGTTCCCGAACCACAGCAGGGATCGACGACCGCCGTCTGGCCATCCCAACCAGAAGCAACAACCAAAGCCCGAGCCAAATCTTCACGAAGCGGAGCACGAAAAGGATTTTTTCGATAACCTCGCCGATGCAAGGGTGTGCCACTTATGTCCAAGGAGATCGTGCACAAGTCATGCTCCAGTCGTACAACCAGACCGGGGGTTTCTTCCTCCGTTGTCTGTAGCGTGATTGGTGTTTCGCTCGCGCGGCCCGTGTGGCCTAAAGACTTTTCAACTTGTTGCTGAACTCGCTGTTCGATGGCTCCGGAATGATAAAGTTTCGACTTTTTCGACGTTGCCCGCACGATTACCGGAACAGAGGGAAGCAGCCAATGGTGCCAGTCAATTCTTGTCAGGCGTTTTTCTAACTCATTGAAGTGCCGAACTGGGAATTCATCAATCCGGACCAAAACACGGGCCGCTAACCCAAGTCCAACCAATGCATGCCCCGCGGTTAATTGATCCCCCGCAAAAAGGACGCCACCCGCAGTTGCTGTGATGTCTGTCGGCACCGAAACTCCCCGATCCGCAGGAAGCAGTTCCGAAATTTCTTGGGCCAATAACGGTTCAATCCCAGGTGCACAGGACGCGAATAAACGCAGGTTCATGCCCCGCAAACCGCTTGCAAACCAGCCGCTCCAAATCGATGACAAAAATCACCAAAGTGTTCGCGATTGGCTCGTTCCCGCTGAAACAACTGCAAGACTTTCGTTAGCTCCGGAACAATTTGGTCGGCTGGGACCATGTCTTTGTACAAGAAGGCCAGTCGCGTACCCAAATGAGAGCCACCCAAATAGACCGTGTATTTTTCTTTCGCTTTACCAACCAGTCCAATTTCGGCATTGTAAGGTCGCGCGCATCCGTTGGGACAACCCGTCATTCGCACATGGATTGGTTGATCTGCCAAACCTAACGCCTGGAGTTGCAGTTCAAATTGGTCCATGATTCCCGGGAGAGCCCGTTCGCTTTCCGTAATGGACAAGCCACAAGTGGGCCAAGCCACACAGGCCATCGACCAACGCCGCGTAGGCAAATAGTCTTCGCTAAGTTTGATCCCATGCCGAACCAGAATTTCTTCCACAACCGGTTTCTGCTCGGGCGTCAAATCACAGAACATCACGCTTTGTTGCGCTGTCAGTCGAATCGCAGGTTTCAATCTCGAGACTAACTCGCGCAACGCCGACTTCAGTTGGAGCCCCGGTCGATCCACGATGCGTCCGTTTTCGACGTTCAACCCGTAGCACCAAAGCCCATTTTCCTGATCAATCCAACCTAAGGCATCGTGAGCGTCGCTTATTGGGACGTCCCGTGTTGGAGTCAACGCTTGCCCCCAATACTGTGCCACATGTTCGCGAAACTTCTCGATACCCCAATCTCGAATCAAGTACTTCAATCGCGCATGTTTACGATCCTCGCGGTTGCCAAAGTCACGTTGGACTTCAATCACGGCGCGACACACGGCGACCACTTGCTCCGGAGTCGCAAAACACAATGGCAATGCCAACGCAGCGAAAGTTGTTTTCTTCGCTGGCGTCATACCCATCCCGCCACCGACCATCACGTTGTAGCCCACCACGTGGTCCTGCTCCACAATCGCGATCAATGCCAAGTCATTCGTCAAGACGTCCACACCATTGTCGAAGGAAAAGGCAATGGCGGTCTTGAACTTCCGCGGCAAGTATACCGCACCATAAATGGGCTCGTGTTCCGGCTCCATTGTCAATGCGCACTCTTGTTCGCCCGACTGCATGTCTTTCAGCCAGATTTCAAAATACGCGTTGGATTGCGGCAAGAAGTAATCTGACAACTTATCCGCCAAAGCTTGAACTTGATGATAACAGGGTCGATCAATTGGTAATGGGCTGCACATGACGTTTCGATTCACGTCACCACAAGCCCCTAAAGTCGACAACCTCAGTTGATGGATTCGCTGCATCACCGTTTTGAGGTTTTCTTTCAAGATGCCGTGGTGCTGAATCGCTTGTCGACTTGTCAATCGCATGGTGCCATTGCCCAAGGCATCGCCCAGTTCCATTTCTCCAAGGAACTGCTCAGCTGTCATTTTCCCGCCCGGCACGCGCGTTCGCAACATCATCATGTAAGACTTGCTCTTGTCGCCTTGCCCACGCAATTCGGCTCGCGCGTCCCGATCATCCTGTTGATACATCCCGTGATGCTTCAGCAATTGAACGGAATCCTCGGCAAAGTGATCGGTTCCTTCCAGCAACTCGTTGGCAATATTCCCGCGCAGAAAGCGGCTTTCCCACTTGATTTGCTCCACTTTGCTATGCTCGGGGGACGGTGGCGGCTGATTCTCACCCACACGCCTCACACCACCGAGATTTACCAAGCTGCTCTCCGTCGGCGCGGCAGCTCGATTTGCCGAGCCCAAGTTATCATCAATTGCCATCGAAATTCTTTTCTCTTCCATAGTCCGCCCAAACCGCCGAAATCATTATCATTTTTACCGTTTCAGTCAAGATTGCCGAATCGGTCGAGGGCCCGACGCTGCCAAGCCTTATCTTGCGAATTTGGGTTGACCTTTCAGGTTTTCTCCTCGCGACGGGCCACTTGAACCGGTGGCACGCGCACGCCGGCGTGGGTCGTGTCGACCCATTCGGGCCTGTTTCCGGCGCAGGGGCCTCATTCCTGAGGCCCGGAAACTTGAACACAAACGAGCGAGCGTCGAACGGGTGCCGTACTCCGCGCGAAGGATGCTTCGGCTGCCCAAGTCGTTAAATGGTTTGCCTGACCTGAGATGGGGGCTGGTCGGTTGGCGATAAACTGCCAAAATCCGCTGGCGAGCCCCGAAACAGAATGAATGAGACAGTCGGCTACTATTTTCGGCAAACCGTCCTCCGCCTCATTTTGCATTCTACCGACATGGCGTCGAGTAAATGTCGGCCGCGTGAAAGGAGCTCGAATGAAGTGTCAGGCAACAAATCAGGCATGACATCGTGCCGATTCGAATTGGTAATCTCGAAAGAAGGAGTGTTATGAGTCGCAACATTGACCTCAGCCAACAAGTTGCCTTGGTCACCGGCGGCGGACAGGGAATCGGGCGACAGACAGCCCTGACTTTGGCCGGTGCCGGAGCCAACATCGCGATCAACTACTTCCCGGATTCCGATGGGCGGAACCAATCCATCGCGTCCGCCACGGCTCAAGAGATCATTGCGGCCTGTGGCCCTGGGACCGCTGAGACGTTTGCGGCGGATGTTCGCGACGCCACTCAAGTGGCCGCGATGTACGATGCGATTCAACAGCGATTTTCTCGACTCGATGTGGTTGTGAACAACGCCGGAATTTTGCGAGATCGCTCCATCAAGAAAATGTCGTTGGATGAATGGTCGTCCGTGATCGATACGAATCTGTCTGGGGTGTTTCACAGCTGTCAGCAGGCGGCCTTGAAAATGGCGCCTGGTGGCCGAATTGTGAACGTGGCTTCCTTGGCTGCCGTCATGGGTTTTTTTGGCCAGGCCAATTACGCGGCTGCGAAATCCGGAGTACTTGGTCTCACTAAAGTCTTGGCCCGCGAGTTGGCCAGATCCAACATTCGTGTCAACGCCGTTGCACCCGGAGTCGTGGATACAGAAATGGGCCAATCGATTCCGGAGGAAAACCGCAAGCTCATGCTGCAACAAATTCCCTTAGCGAGATTTGCCGAACCCCGCGAAATCTCGGATGTGATTCTGTTCTTGGTATCCGATCTGTCTACTTACATGACGGGGCAAACGTTGCACGTCAATGGCGGATGGTGGTTCTAGGGCCCAGCCATGGTTAGCGAACAGAACTCTTGGGTCTATTTGGATAATGCTGCAACCACATGGCCGAAGCCACCCTGTGTGGCAGCAGCGATCAACGAGTACATGACTAAGTATGGCATCGGCATGGGGCGTTCGGTGGGCCGCTATGCCGATCAAATCCGCAGCACGATTGATCGCCTTCGTCGAGACTTGGCGTCATTGCTCAATGCCCACACCGACGAAATCATCCTCACGAATAGCGCCACCGATGGACTGAACCTCATCATTCAGGGACTGCTGCTGAATCGATTTGGGATGTCGACATCGCCGTTCGCCCATCACTCGGTGGCCCAGTATCCCGCCTTGGTGCTCACCACGCAGATCGAACACAATTCGGTGCTGCGTCCCTTGCAATCGTGGGTCCAACGCGGTTGGATTCGTGTAGAAGTCTTGCCGTGTGATCGATTCGGCTCGGTGGACTGGAGCAGTTTGGAGGATTGGCTTGCGCAACGCCCGCTCATGCTCTGCGTAAATCATGCGAGTAACGTGACCGGAGTGATTCAATCGCTTTCTGGAATTGGGCAACGATGTCGAGCGGCAGGTACGTTGTTCTTGATCGACGCCGCTCAGACCCTTGGTTGGCTGCCGATCGATGTGCAAAACTTGGCGTGCGATTTCCTGGTCGCCGCTGGACACAAAGGCTTGTATGGGCCGCTGGGGACGGGGCTGGCCTACATCCGACGCGAGCAACAAGCGGTCGTCGACTCATTACGATTGGGAGGCACCGGATCTGTGCTCGGTGAAGAGATAAGCGATCTTGTTGGTCCAACCAAATGGGAAAGCGGCAACTTTAATGTTCCCGGCCTCATTGGATTGGCCGCCGCAGTACAAGCACGTCGCTCGCATGTCACGGATGTCAACTCGACAGGGACGCCGGCGGTTGCTCCCCGCCCGACAATTGCTCAGCTCGCACCGTTGGCCTCACAATTATGGAGTAGTTTGGGGGCCATGCCCGAGGTGAAGCTGGTGGCGGATCCAGGTTGCGACCCTTTTGTAGAGGGTCCCGCGCGCTTACCAATTATTAGTTTGAATGTCGCCAACTGGGATAACTCAACTTTGGCACTGGCACTGGATTCGGCGGCTGGATTGGTAACCCGAGCCGGTTACCACTGCGCTCCATTGATCCATTCGGTCCTGGGTACATCCACATCTGGAACCTTGCGAATTAGTTTGGGTCCCTTCAACACTGGGGAACAGATTGTTTGTTTACGAGAAACATTGGAGAAGGTGTGTCGCTTCTAAAACCGTTAGTTGCCCGAGGGCGAACGATTCGCGCGGTCGTTTTCGACATGGATGGGCTGATGTTCAACACCGAGGATTTGTACGACTTGGTCGGCCAGCAAATGTTGGCGCGTCGCGGACACCAATTCGATTTGGAGCTTAAGCTTCGAATGATGGGTCGCACGGCGTCGGTTGCCTTCGAAATCATGCGACAAGCATGCAATTTAACAGAGTCGATTGAAGAACTGAAACGCGAGAACGATCGGTTGTTCATGGCGTTGTTGGAAACGCAACTCGAGAAACTTCCTGGCCTTGATGTCTTGATGACTTGGATTGCCCAGCGAAATTTGCCCTTGGGTCTGGCCACTAGTTCGCGGCGGTTTCTGGCAGAATACAAGCTACAACGCTTCGGTTTGACGCCCCATTTTCGAGCGATCGTCACCGGCGACGAAGTGAAGCACGGGAAGCCAGACCCCGAGATCTATCTGGCGGTGGCCAAACAACTGAACGTGGCACCAAACGAGATGCTGGCCTTCGAAGACAGTGTGGTCGGCTCGACGGCAGCCGCAGCGGCTGGGGCGTTTACGGTCGCCGTTCCTGGAAAACATGGTGAACAGTTGGATTATTCCCATGTGGATCTGATCACCAACCGCTTGGATTCACCCGCGATACAAGAACTCTTCGCCGAGTCTGCTGATACGGTCTAACTGCTGGGTGAACGTTGCGCCGATTTCCGGTCCCAGCCAACCGAGAGACCGGCAGCGACATTGTGGTGGGCGTGGTCAGAGTTGAAATGAAGGAATCAAGGAATGAAGGGTGGGGCCCAACACGATTGGACACCAGACCCGCGTCATCGGTAGCAGCCACAGCGCCCGTGCGCCAAGCGGGGAATAGGCACACTCGAAGTGCGTGCACTCCAAGTGCCGTCTGCCATTGCTCGAGAACGAGAACGAGAACGAGAACGAGAACGAGAACGAGAACGAGAACGATTTGATGGTCACGGCCCGTGGAAAGGGCTTGCAACGGGTAATGATGGAATGACAGTTCGGCTCGGCAGACGAATTCGCATTGTCTGGGGCGAGCGTGAGCGAATGGTTGCGAACTAAGATTCGGCAGCAAGCCAACCCAAGCCGAAGTGAGAGGCGTATCCGAGAGCCAGGGGACCGGAAACGGGCTCGGCAAAATGGAGCTTCAGTGCAAACCCCACATCTTGTGGCGGAGCCAGCTTTCCATCGCGGCGACACCGTGCAAATCGCCGCCACTCGCTCGACAATTCAGGTGCGATTTCACGGACGCTCGGCAGCGGAAACAAGTTATGAGCCGCTTCTCCGGAAATGTGAGTGGGGAGAACGACTTTATCAGTCCGCTTAGGACCATTGTCCGTTTCGCCGCGTTTCCAGGACGGCACAAGCAGATTGGCCGAGTTGTCGGGAACGTAGAATTGTGTTGGAACTTCCGAAGCGACACCCTTACAAGCAACAATCTGTGGACTCGGTAATTCCTGTAGCCAACGCAAAGCCGGAGCGGCGCTCTCAATTCGCTGCCGTTCGTTCGATTTCGCGGCGGCCGCGGCAACCAATGCCTGAAAGAACCGTAGTGGCGATGGCGGCCACTCTGGTCCTCCACCGTCGCAACGTCCGTGAACCAGCGGTTGCAAAAACCGAATGGTAAAGCGGAGGTAATCAGGCATTGTCGCCACCTTTGGTCGCGGCAGTCTTCTTACCCTTCTTACCCTTGGAATCTCCTTCGCCTTTCACATCGGCTTTGGCCTTTTCTTTGTCGAATGGAACTGTTTTGCTTTCCCCAACGCCGAATGTCTTCGCGGCAAGCGTCGCGAACTCCAAGGCCTCCGCGTGTGTGATCGTGCATGGCTTGCGATCGCCGTTCGGATAGACCTCAACGAATTCACTAGGTTTGTCCGGGTTCAACACCAAAATACAACCTTGTCGTAAATAGCCGGACGTATTGTGCGTGAACGCCACGAGGCTCAATCCAAGGATATACCGACGAAGTTCGAGCGTCTTCGCGGCGTCGTTTCCAGCGTGCAATAAACGAATTGCGGCGAGTCCCAGAGTTGCAGTTCTCAGTATTCCGCCGTCGGCAATGACACCACCGTGGGAAGCAGTTGCCGGAACGTGAATAAATCCGCGTTCCGAATAGGAATCTTTAGTTGCCTTATCAGTGGGCTCGTCAAGCAATTGGTCGTTGACGTATTCGGTTGCAGGATTGAACTGGGCAGAGCGTGTGAGCCTGCGGACGTCGTAAGCGCGGATTGTAGACGCGATCACCCGAGGCAGTTTGGCTTGTTTATCACGCGAATCCCAAACACCAAACACAAGCGAAGTCGGCGCTAGCTTCGCGAGTTCTGTCGCGTCGCCTTTCAATACACTGCGAAACGCAGACTGCAAACCTGAATGATGCGACGAGCAACGGACCAACGCATCTCCCGCACGATGTCCTGCTTCCAATATGCTTACGTTTTTCTCTCCTGCCGTTACGACAATCTGTGGAAACCGCACTTCGTCCGCACCAACAGGCGAACCGATTGCCGCTGTGCCGGAAATGTTGCACATCCGTGCCTTCGCCGTTTCGTTTTCGGCAAGGATCAGATCGATCAGACAGATCAGACAGATCAGGCAGATCAGACCGATCAAGGATCAGACAGATCAGTCCAATCCGGCAGATCGGTCCGATCACGGATCCGTCCGATCCGGCAGATCCGTCCGATCAAGAATTCGTTCCACCTTCGTTCTACCTGTGACCTGATGTGTCACTGGGGTGTGGTCACGTTGTCGTTTTCTGGGGCGGGCTTTCTTCAACCATACGAGAATGGGAACTGGACCATGACACGGATTCGAAAATCGGGTGGGTATCGCCAATTGGCGTCGTTCCAAACCACGACCCTGATCTACGATGCAACGGTGTGGTTTTGTGAAAAATTTGTCGATCGGTTCTCGCGAACCGGCGACCAAATGGTGCAAGCCGCAAGGTCTGGGCGGCAGAATATCGCGGAAGGCTCTCGGGCGGGGGCAACTTCTTCTCAAACCGAATTGCGTTTAATCAATGTTGCCCGCGCAAGTTTGGAAGAATTGTTGTTGGACTTTGAAGATTACCTGCGGCATCGGCGGTTGAAGCTGTGGGATTCCAACGGCCCGGAAGCCAAAGCCGTCAGACAGGTGGCGTGGGGCAAGAAAACAGATCGGTCGGATCGGACGGATCATGATCGGTCGGATCCGGCAGATCGGTCCGATCTAACCAAACTAACGGACGAACAACGCTGGGAACTATATTCGCAATGGTTGGACCATGCGGACCCGGCGGTGCGCTCCAACGCGGTGATTTGTTTGATTCATCAAGCCAACTATTTATTGGATCAACAATTGGATGCTTTGGAAGCTCAATTCATCAACGGCGGTGGTTATAGCGAACAGTTGGCCACCGCGCGATTGACCAAGCGGGCGGGAGATCGGCGGCAGGCTCCGGTTTCGGCGTTCCACGCGACGCCAACCTACCGATCCACTCAACCGGTCGAATTGCAGGCAAGGGGCAGCGGTTCTGGTTCGGCGATTGAACCGCCGCTGCGTCGTGAGTCAGGAAGTGTTGGATCGTCCACGCCGAAATCGTACGGCCTGGGAATTCGTTGTTCCACGACGGCGGCCCACCGCGACGTACGCTCGGTCGCGGCCACAGAGAAACCGCCCGTCTGTCCGCGCTGTGACGGGTTAATGACACTGCGGACGGCAAAAACGGGGCGACATGCGGGGAGCCAATTTTGGGGCTGTGTCGAGTATCCCAATTGCCAAGGGACGGCCGAGGTCTGAGCCGTATTCCGAACGTCAGCTTGGTTCTCGCAGCGTGACCTTGGCAAGCGACGCTGATGGCGTGTTGGCGGCTGCGGCTTACTTTGCCGAGTTCGGCGGCATGTTGAAGTGGGAGCCAACGCCGATCCGTTTATCGAGGAGAATCCAATGGCGTCAGCAGCCGAGATCCAAGCTGCGAAAGAGGCGGCCAGAGAATCCGGAACTGCGAATCGGTCGTGGGCCACGTTCGATTTTCGGTATCGCAACCGTCGCCCGCCGCGCGATCCGGTGAATGCCCTGTTGTCGTTGGCGTATAGTGTGTTGGCGAAAGAGTTAACCATTACCTGTGCGATGGTGGGTTTGGACCCGTATTTGGGCTACTATCACCAACCCCGATACGGCAGGCCGGCGTTGGCGTTGGACTTGATGGAGCCGTTTCGACCGTTGATTGCGGAGTCGGCCGTGTTGTCGGCGATCAATAGTCGGATGGTGACCGTCAATGATTTTGTGCAGGCCGGTGATGCCGTGAGTCTGACACCGAACGGAAGAAAGCAGTTTTTTCTGGCGTTTGAATCACGGATGGATTCGTTAGTGCCGCACCCGTTGTTCGGGTATCGAGTCAGCTATCGAAGAATGTTAGAAATTCAAACTCGGCTCTTGGCCCGCATGTTGTGTGGAGAGATAGCGACTTATCCAGTCTTTGTGACGAGGTAGTAGAACCGCCTGTCCCCAGGCGGTTCATGGTTCTTGCTTTTTCGGCGGAAAAACGCTGCGAGCGGTTGGATGGCGCCGAAAAGCTGGAGTTTGCTCGCGAGGCACAAGTTGTTGAGAGTACACGATTTAGGTAGACGGGACTTGCGATGGTCCGAACCAAGCAGTACGTTAAGTGGGGCCTGATCGCGGCGCGGCGTTTTTAACCCCAAAAACAAGCCTAGCCGCACCCGGCCCCTTTCCGTGATGTCAAAGTCACGGCCTCATTGAAGCACATTCGTCGCGGCCACTGGACGTTACACTCCCACAAGCTTTCCGTGATGTCAAAGTCACGGCCTCATTGAAGCTATGCGCGATGGACTTCATCGCGTTTATGCGTCACACAACTTTCCGTGATGTCAAAGTCACGGCCTTATTGAAGCAGCCAGAGCAGTTGGACCGTAGGAACGGTCCACTACACTTTTCGTGATGTCAAAGTCACGGCCTCATTGAAGCAACCAAAACAGTTGGACCGTAGGAACGTTCCACTACACTTTCCGTAATGTCAAAGTCACGGCCTTATTGGAGCAGCCAGAGAAGTTGGACCGTAGGAACGGTCCACTACACTTTCCGTGATGTCAAAGTGACGGCCTTATTGAAGCAGCCAGAGCAGTTGGACCGTAGGAACGTTCCACTACACTTTCCGTAATGTCAAAGTGACGGCCTTATTGAAGCAATCAAAACAGTTGGACCGTAGGAACGGTCCACTACACTTTCCGTAATGTCAAAGTGACGGCCTTATTGAAGCAGCCAGAGCAGTTGGACCGAAGGAACGGTCCACTACACTTTCCGAGATTTCAAAGTGACGGCCTTATTGAAGTCGGTCTCTCGGCGTCCCCGCGCCTCCGCGCCTCCGCGTGAAATCTTCTTTCCGCGACGCAACACGCACGGCCTTATTGAGGCGTGATAGGTTTCGGCGGCGACGCCCATCCCTCACACCCAACGCATTGAAGGGTTTTTTCTTATCGACGCAACACCGACGCAATCGAAGGCGATGTCATCCTTTCAGCGACGCAATTCTCGCGGCCATATCGCCGCAACACCGGCGCAATCGAACGCAATATCTTTTCCATGACGTAACACTCACGGCCTCATTGAAGCAGCCTCTCCGCCTCCCCGCGCCCTCCGCGTGAAATCTTCTTGCCCCGACGTAACTCGCTTGGCCTCATCGAAGCTTGCGGTCCGACGAATCCGACCAAGGGTGCGATCGGCGAGGTTGGCCTTGGTGCGATCGGAAGACGCGGCCAATTTGAGGCCGACGTATTGAGCCGTCGGAACGGTCCATCGCAAAGGGCGTGTGAATCGCTTGAACCGGTTCGAGAGAGTTGGCTCAACTAGTTCGGACGCGGGAAGACTGGCCAGACGGGCGCTTCGGTGCGGTTGTAGACTTGGCGACCATTGACGAAAGCTAACTCTACATAAGTTCGGTAGTCCAACGGTGGGCCATCCAATAACAAAACGTCCGCGTCTTTGCCTACTTCCAAACTGCCGAGTCGGTCCGCGAGTCCTAACATCCGCGCGGGCACGATCGTCAAGGCTTCCAACGCTTTCGATTGACTGGCGCCGCCGCGAACAGCAAACATGGCTTCCAACGCCAAGCTGGTCAGGTCACGACCTGCCAAACCGTCCAAGCTGACCGAAGCCGACAACGGAGTAATCGCAAACGGAATACCCCGCGCTTCCAATAAGTTGGGCAATTCGACGAAGCTCCCCGACCGGTCCTCTTCGCCACGCCGAGCATCGCGACGATTTCTCGGCGTGATCACCACACCCGCTCCGGATTCAGCCAACTCGGGTATGGTCAACCAACCTTCCGTGACTCCATCCAAACACAACTTGTAATCTAGTTCTTGGGCCAGCGCTACCATGCTACGAATCTCGCCGACGGACTCGGCTCGCGTTCGCAAGCGAATCTCACCTTTAACCAACGCCAGCATTTGATCCGTTATCTGGCCTTTGGCCGGTGCTCGCGGTCGCTCTTGTCCTTCCTTCAAGTTTTGCAGGGCCTTTTCGTGCTCCGCTAACTTCGCCAAATATTCGCGAGCTTCTGTGATCTGACGCCGCCAATTGTGTTGATTGAGGGCCCCAGACAGGGAACCTGGGACGACGTCATAAAAGACATCCGGCTTGACCAACATCCCATCCAAGTGCCCATAACTCAGTTTGATGACGGCATGATTGCGAGTGGTAATGGGCGTGGGTGGCGTTTCCTCGATCGGCTCAAAGATCAATGCGGGCAAACCGCAGCAGGGACACAATGACACCGGACGACCGTAGTCGATGTCTGCTTGATCCTCGGTCAACGCCGCTAGTACCTCATCCGCTTCCAAGCCCAAGAACCGATCCTCAGCGCGACGCCGGCGCCCGCCCGGTCCTCCCGGTGATAACTGGGCACAACCTGCAGTGATTCCGACGCCTAATGCAAATCGCATGCTGTTATCAAACGGGTTCATGGCATCGGCCAACTGACTTGCTCCCGAGGGAGTGCCGGTGATGCCGGTGTTGGAAAGATTGAGCGTGATGAAGCCCGGGGTGACCACTTTGCCGGGCGCTTCGATGATCTGGTATTCCGCAGGAATTTCCAAACCTTGTCCAATGCCAACAATCTTCCCGTCACGCAGCAGGATCGTTGCATTGCGAACGACTCCTTGGGTGACCGTATGCGCGTCGGCACCGCGGATCGCGATCGGCGGCGACTTTAGTGCAGCGGGTTTGGTTTCATTCTTCGCCGGTTCAGGCGAAGGTGTTGGAGTTTGAGCGAAGACGGAACTGCACAACAGACTGAAGCAGCCAAGCACGAGAACCGAGTTGGGAATTCGGGTTACAACCGATCTGCCTCGGTTGCGACGAGTGCGACCTTCCACGGAAGCAGTCCGCAGGGGAACCGGAGCGGGAGTCAACTTGCCGTTCGCAAGGTGGGCCAGGAAACACGCTCGAACCAAGTTCGCGAGGCAGACACGAAGTTGGCCGAATAAATTAGCGGTTTTCATAAACGAGCTTCCCTTTCAAAAACACTTGCTCCAAGCTCCCGACGCTGACCAACGGATCGTGATCGAACACAATCATGTCGGCAAATTTGTTGGCTTCGAGCGAGCCTACCCATTTGTCGATGCCTAGCAATTTGGCCGGCTGCATCGTCAACGCTTCCACCGCGCGATTGGCATCCAATCCGGTTCGCACCAAGGAGGTCACGGGGAATAGTGGCGTGTCTTGTGACTGTTGAAAATCTGCTTGATTGGTCGATAGCGAAAAACAAAATGGAATTGACAATTGGCCCAGTTCCTTCGCGATGTTGACTCGCGCGGCGGAATTCGCCACCTTCTCCAAGCGTGGGCGCACGATCAATGTCAATCGGGCGGGCGACAATGCCGAGCGAACCTGATAAACATCCGCAGGATTGGCGACCAAAGCGACGCGCACTTTTTCATGTGCTTCCAAGACCTTCAAGACATGCAGGATGGTCGCCGAGTTGCTGGCGTTGATCAACAGTGGAACTTCACCAGCGCGAACTTTGACCCACAAGGGTTCTGCAACGGAGACGGACGCTTCGCCCGCTTGGGTTTCGGGAGCTGTGGCATTCGGCGTCGAGTTAGGATCCTGCAGATCCGCTTCAATGTGGGTTTCCGCCGTGAACCCATCCGCAACAGATTCGGCGATGCTCGCCTCATCCTGTCGGGGAGGACGACGCCCCCGACCTCCGCCGCCCGGCGGTCCCGACCGTTCCGAATTACTTGGGGGAGCAACCGGTTGTCCCGCCAGACCACGGCGAATCAACTCCAATGACTCGGCGTTATTATTCGCAGCAACGAATAGTCGCTCGCCCCAAGTCGAATGCCATGATCTCGATTCGAATTGGGTTGGTGAGAACAACGACATGCCATAACCGCTGGTGACCCAATGCAACGTGGTGATACCACTTCGGAGGGCCACGCGACTGCTGTCCGAGGGCGGGTTCCAAACGTCGGTGATTCGCAACAGTTCTGTCGACTCGGCGGCACCTTGTTGCGGCAATTCGATCGTCCGACCTCCAACTTCAATCCGTCGGACTTCCGAGGCGGCATTTCCGCTGGCTCGCAAACTGCTGTCGACATAATACGGGTCGATGATTCCTGGCAGAACCGTCTTGCCGGCCCAATCGATTACTCGTGCTCCGGGAGGAGGCTGTAATCCTTCGCCAATTTCGACAATCAAGCCGTCGGCGACCAAGATCGTTGCATTTTTCACGATGCCCGCGGCCGAACCCGTCCGCACGTTGGCTCCGACGTACGCGGTAAGGGGCCCTCGCGGCTGCACGGGGTTAGCGGCCGCGGCAGCTTCGACGCCGGGATTGGATGCTTGGCCGTGGACTTGCGCATTCAGGCCGAGAAACATCAACAAAGCGAACACCACGCAACGAGTTCTGTGGGCGTGCATGATTAAAACCTCCGCCGATCGACTGCGGTATTGTAAACATTGCGTCCGTCGATAAAGACTTGTTTGACATGTTGACGAGGATCGATGATCGACCCCGTTAAGATCACGATATCCGCATCTTTGCCAACTTCCAATGAACCGACTCGGTGATCAATCATGAGCGCTTTGGCCGGCTCAATCGTAAGGCCGCGAATGGCTCGCTCTTCGGTCCAGCCGAATCGAACGGCCATCGTCGCTTGAAAGGCCAGCTCCTCTTCAGGGATGACCGGCGAGTCGGTATTGACCCCCAACCCCTCGACACCGCGTGCGTCGTATTCCGCCACAATGCCGCGGATTTGTCCCAGTTCAGGATCGTAGCGAAAGCCACGTGGGCCCGCCATCACCGGGATACCGCGCTTGCGGACTTCTTCACCTAAAAAGTACGCATCAAAAGTTCCGTGTCCGATGATGATCTTCAAATTCATTTCATCGTGCAAGATTCGCAGTGTCGATTGCACGACCTGAAATTGTTGCGTGTGAACCAAGATGGGAATTTCACGACGGAACAACGGCTTGAAGTACTCGAGCCGCAAATCGACTTCAGGTTTTGTGGCTCGATGTCCCGCTTCGTATTCGTCCCATTGCCGCACATACAGTTGACCTTCCAGCAATTGTTGACGAATCACATGATTCATCCCAATGCGTCCTGAGCCAACTTCGCCGCCGGTTCGTTCGGGGTTTCCAGCTTGGGCGATTTTCAACACACCCGGAGCTCGAATGATGACTTCCTCTGGTCGTCCGGGTCCGGTCTTCATCAAGACCCCCCAACCACCCATATTGGTTCCACTGCCCGGAATCTGGCAAACCGTGGTGACGCCACCGGCGATCGCAACCTGCAAACGCGGATTATGTGGAATGATCTGATCCCAATTTCGAAGTTCTGGGTTGGTCTGGTAAACCATTTCATTGAGGTCGCCGGAGCCAGCCGTATGACAATGCGCTTCCACCAATCCTGGCATCGCGAAGTGTTCGCGATGATCGATGACTTCATAGCCTTCAGGGATGGCGATCTCATTGGACGGCCCCACGGCTTGGATCTTGCCGTCGGCTACCAAAATCGTGCCACCATCAATATTGGGGCCCGCGCAAGTGATCAACTTGCCAACCAAAATCGCCAGCTTCGGCGCAGGGCCGCGCGAATCAATCACCGTCGATTCCGGCTTTGGCTCATCGTTCGCACCCGCTTGGATCGGTGCCGTTTCGTTGGATTCGTCTGCTGGAACAGTCGTCGCCGGGGCGAGACATAGCAGCAACATCAAACCACATCGCAGCCAAATTGGAACTCGGCGCGTGAAGCTCTTGCGACTGGTCGGTGGCAATGGAGTCAAGAATCTGTTGCTCATGGTTTCACTTCCCGTTTGTAAACCCATTGTCCATCAATCATCACCGCCAAAATTCGACTTCCCGGGTCAAAAGGTGGACCACTCCACACAACCAAATCGGCGTCTTGGCCAGGAGTCAAATTTCCAATCGACGTCAAGCCAAACATTTTCGCCGCCGAAGCCGTCAAGCCATTCAGTGCATCTTGGCCCGCCAAACCTTGATGGACCGCAAATCCGATGATGTACGCCAATCCGGCGGAAGCCTCGGCCGATTTTGATTGAAAGCCAAACGTCATCCGGTGTTGCGCCATGAGCTGCGGATAATTAACGGTTTGTGCTTCGACTTGTCCAAGCAGTTCAGGACCAGTGACAAATTGGACACCAGAGTTTCCTAACTCGCTAAGAACCGATTCGAAACCGCGGCTCCCAGACAAAATGGTTCGCAACTTGAACTCTTCGTGGAACAATCGCAAGGCTAACTTCGCTGCCAAGGCATCGGTGACTTCCACGATGGCCGGGATTTGTTGGCGATACAACAAACGATAGGGTTCCAGTGCCTCTTGAGCCTTCGGTTTGGTTGGCTCCGTCGGCTTTGTTGGTGGGGCCGGTTCATTTTGGTTTGGGTTCGCCGGAGGAACTGGACCGGCGGAGCGGTCCACGACATTCGCTTCCTGACTCGAAGCGGGTGGCGACCCCGTCGCATTCGCAGCGCCAGTGGTCGCTACGGGACCTGCGGATGGACCTGACCCAGGACTGGGTGGTGTTGGAGTTGGTGTTGGTGTTGGAGTTGGAGTTGGTGTTGGTGTTGGTGTTGGTGTTGGTGTTGGTGTTGGTGTTGGTGTTGGTGTTGGTGTTGGTGTTGGTGTTGGTGTTGGTGTTGGTGTTGGTGTTGGTGTTGGTGTTGGTGTGGCGGATGAACCATTGTTGTTGCTGGCGCCGGCAGCCGCCTCTTTCGCTTTTTTGTCGGCCTCGAATTTGGCTAACTCGGTCTCGTAAGCTTTCAATTTTTCTTGGTAGTCCGCAAATTCGGCTTCATATTTGACCCAAGAATCGTGATACGATTTGCCAGCCTGCAAGGTTCGACGCAGCGAGGTTTCGGCTTGCGTCAGGTTCGCGCCAACTTCAAAACGAATCGCGACCGGATCTTGCAGAACTCGGGGTCGATCTGTCAACTTGAACGCCACCACAGGACTGGGCAAACTTGTCGAGCTGAGCAACCCCGTCGTGATTCCGCCTCGACGAGCGGCCGCAATGGCGTTGTCATCCATGGCCAGATAATCACCCAACTTGGTTTGCAATGGCAGACGTTCTGAGACGGCTCCACCCCAACCCACGCTGGTTCCCACATCAATAAACCCGGGGACAATTACTGCCCCAGGAAAGTAATCGAAGGTTGCCGTTCCTGGAGCGGAGACTTGCGCCCCAACTCCCGAGATCTTGCCGTCGGTTACAGCAATTCGAGTGTTGGCCATCATTTCACCGCCGGAAAAAACCTGTGCACCAACGACAACTCGGGTTTCGGATGCCCGAGTCGCGCGGAAAACTTCCTTGCCGTTGACGTAAGTCGCTTCCACTTGGGAGTGACTGGACAGCGGCGGCCCGGTCAGCAATACAAAGTCGGCGTCCAATCCAGTTTTCAAACAACCGACGCGGTCGGCGATACCCAGCATTCGTGCGGGGTTGTTGGTCAACATGCTAATGATTTGATCGGCGGTGAGACCGCCTTGTTGCAACAAGGCCGCCAGGTATCGCAAGTGTGGAATATCTTGATCTGCTTCGAGGCGCAGAGCCAGTTTCGCTTCCGCACCAACCGACGCCAAGTTCGCGGCCAAGTCCCAGGCCGTGGTCGACTCAGGTTGATCGTCGGTCGGGTCTTGGCTCCAGATAGCAGACAAGCGTCCCGGTCGCACGCCTGGGCTGAGTACAACGCCTCGCCATTGATCCTTGCTCCAATCCAATTTTCGCAAATCACGATCATCTTGCGGCGCGACAAACATCGTCGGGAGTTCAAATTTTTGCACGATCTCAATCGCGGCACGAATTTCCGTGGCGGATTGAGCCGTGACGCGAAACGTTTGTCCTTGCCTCATCGCAGCGGCGATGGTCGCCATCGCAGGTTCTTTCGGATCGGCGGTTGCGTCGGCCGGCATTTCTTGGGCCGCTGAAAAAATGGCTTGTAAACCAGTGACCGCGCCGCTGAGAGTGCCCGCCAATTGTGGCCTGGTGGGCAACAACGGTCGGGCTTCCGAAACTGCTCCCACGGGCGGTTCGTAAATCGTTGGCGGTGATAATGCTGCTTGCGTTAGCATGACTCGCATGCTTTCTGAGGGAGCCAAGATCCGCTGTTCGATTTCATCACCGGCCAACTTCACGACCGAACCTTGACCTGGCATCAGGCGGGCGGACCCAGGTGCCAACTGCACCGTGGTCACGCCGGCCGCCAACAGATCATGTTGTGGCGCGAAGAAATCGAAGCCATCGACGGCCCGCACTTCTGGCGAAATCGCGTACTCATCGTCGACTCCTCCTTCCGCCAAATTCGTTTCGGCCAAAATCATGCCAGGGATCATCGTCAAGCTTCGATGATCATGGAGGATACAATCGGAAGGAATCGTCACTTCAGAAAATGTCCCAATGGTTTCGATTTTCCCGGCTCTCACCACCAAAACAGCGTCAGCGATTCGATGTCCGGAGCCGGTCCACAGTTCCGCGACCCGATAGGCATGTGGCTGATCCTGTTGTGCGAAGACCAAATTGGAAGGTGATACAAGCATGAGGACGCAACAGGCGACCAGCAATCGCGAATTCATGACTCGCCACATCCCGAGCAAGTTTTTCAACCGATTTACTGAAGATAAATTGTTCACTGGGGCTGAGCCTCCATCAGCAGCTTGAGCTTCCAATCGGAGCGTCGTTCGTAGACGACGCGGCCGTTGACTAGAGTTTGTTCGACCCACGTTGAAACGTCTAAAGGATCGCCCGTCAAAATCGCCAGATCCGCATCGCGACCCACTTGGATCGAGCCGACGAATTGATCGATACCCATGGCTTTCGCGGGCTCCAACGTGATGGCGGCGATCGCGTCTTCGCGACTCCAGCCGTAACGAACGGCCGTTGCCGCTTGGAACCAAAAGTAGCTGGTGCCCAACGATTGGCGACTATCTCCGTCGTTCGCTTGAAACAGAAATTTAACGCCGGCTTCTTGATAGAGCTTCGGCAAAACGATTTTTTCGTCCGTGCGGGTGAGTGGGTCTTGCTTCCAAAAAACCAGGGTTGGGTCCAGGATCACCGGGACTTTTCTTTTGGCGATTTCGCCAGCCGCTTGGTAACAGTCTTGTCCGAGGACCAGGATTCCCTGGAATCCGAAGTCATCCATCAGGCGAAACGCTTGTCCTACATCGGCGGCGCTTTGACAGTAAATAAACGCGCGGGTTTTGCCCTGCAACAGATCTTTCACTGCTTGATTCGCGGCGGCTGCCGACTCCGCCGTAGCCGTGTTTCCTCCATCTGCCGGTGGAGAGGATTCGGGGTCTTGGGTCGCGTCCGAGGCCAACGACTCGTTCGCCTCATTGCCGGCCTTGGGAGTTGGATCAGTGGCGGGTTTTTCCGTCGATTCGGTGGGCGGGGTGGTTGTCTTTGCTTCAGCCGCTTCGGTCAATTGTCGTTTGGCCGTTTCCAGTTCTCGTCGCAGGCGAGAGATGTGGCTCATGCGACTGCCAGATGGTGGTTGCAGGGAAAGCTTTAGTCCCGCCGAACGAACCAACAACATATCATCGACGTACAAACCGGCGGTCTTCATGATCGAAGCTTGGCCACCGATCATTGTGCTGTTTCCCGGTACGACGACCGCCGTCGTCACACCGTTGCGACGAGATTCCTCGAAGTAAGGCCGCATCGGATCAACACCGTCAACCACGGACAGGAAAGGCACGACGGCGTTTCTTTCATTGGCTTGATTCAATGCCGACGAACTATGTGGATCAACGATCCCGGGCATCACGACTTTGTCCGAGGCATCCAGAACTCGCAGATCGACCGGGATGCTAAGCCCTTGGCCTACTTCTACGATACGACCATCACGAACCAGAATGATTCCGTTCTCGATCGTCGGACCAGAAACCGTAATGATCTTCCCGGCTTTGATCGCCAAATCTTGAGCCGAGACTGAAGTGCCCAACACGACGGCACTACTCCAAGCCAAAATCAGGCCGAACCACCCGCGATATTGTGATCGACAAAAAACTATACGCATTGGATTATTGGTCCTTGCCATTCGAGTAAATCTGTCCATCCACCATCACCCATTCCAGCGCCGAAGTCACTTGCAACGGATCGCCCTGAAAGGCCACAAGATCCGCATCCAATCCGGCAGCAATCTTACCAACGCGACCCTCGTGCCCCAGAATTTTTGCGGGCTCCGAAGTGATTGCCGCCAACGCGGTCTCGCGTTCCAAACCGAAGCGATGCGCCAATCTTGCTTGACTCAACAATTCATCTCCAGCCAATGCGAACGGAATCTTGGCGTTTGCCAACAAGGCGGGAGTGTTCCAACGCAACTGCGACTGTTCCGATCCAATCGCCTGCGTGGAAAAGCCAGTGAAAATGAGCGCGGCTTGTTCTTGCTTTAGTACGTCCAGTACTTTGTAAGCTTCGTCGCCTCCAACTAGCGTCGGTCGAACGCCAAATTCTTTGGCAATGCGATACAAAGTTTCGATATCGTAGCTAGTGCGACTCACCGCGTAAGTGCGAACTTTCCCTTGAACCATATCACTCATGATCTGGGCGGCTGCGGTTGTTGATTCGGTTGTGGGGGTGGCAGTCGCTTGCTGTGCCGAATGCAAACGGCTGCGCAAAATCCATACCACACCCATGCGATTCGTCGGTTGGCGAACGTACAACGTTTCGGGCCGACTGCGCGAAGTGTTTCTCCCAGTTGGGTCGTTGCACATTGAAAGAAAAAGACCTGTTTCTCGCTGCAACCAGTTTGGAGTTGCGCCGCCCGTCTTCAGCAATCCCGCGAAACCGGCAATCACATTGTCCGTGTTGGGGGTCACGTGAACGGTCGTGATGCCTGCATCGACTTGGCGGCGGAAATCGGGATCCTGAAAATTCAAGGCGTCGGCAACGACAAAGTCCGGCGTGACTTCGCTGGTCAATTCTCCGGCCCCACCCGCGATACCAATCGACGATGCGGCATCGATAAATCCGGGTGTCAATTCGGCGACACGCAGGACTCTAATGTCCGCTGGAGGCGTAATCGATTCCGCAACCGCTTGAATCTTGCCATCGCCCACCAAGACCATTCCGGGTTGAAGGGTTGTCCCATCGCCGATGTGCACGACCTCGGCCTGAATCAGGACCGCATTCGTTCCAGCGGAAGAAGTGAGGGAATCTTCCAATGAATAGACTTTGGAAGCGAAGCCGACGCAAACGCAACAGGCGATAACAGGTGCCACAATCGCTCGTCCAATTGAAGCCCATGGAAATCGAAGTCGTCGCTTGTTGCTTAACCAGTACGTCATTGTTCGCCTCGCGAATGCCAGAGGAGTTGCGAAGATAGATCCAGAGGATCGGCGCTCCACACAATCAAATCCGCATGTGCTCCGGCTGCCAATCCGATGGTTTGACCATGGGCCAAGTACTTCGCTGCGTCGATCATTAAAAGTCGCCGCCCGCTTGCGCGATCCAAGCCCGCACCGACCAATGCGGAAGCTGTCGTACGGAGTGAAGTGCCGCCATCGCCTGCCAGCAATAAACGCACGCCAGTTCGGTGGGCTTGGACTAGATCATGAAAGTACCACTCGTAGGTAGTTTGGACGGTCGGTGGAACCACCACCCCCACTTGTTGCTGCAAGAACCGGTCGGCAAAAGGACGCAATTGATTTGGGGTACAAACCCAAACTTGCAGATTCGTATCGGCGACAAGGCGTAATGCGGCGTCGATCTCGGCATCCGCTCTTGCGTCAACAAACACCGGCAAGGCACCGCTTTGAACCGCTGCCAATTGAGCGACCTTTTGTTGCAATAGCTATTGCAAAGCCGCATCAGGCAAGAACAAGGTTGACTCCTTGAGTTGCCCTGCGAGGCGACTGCGCACCATGGCGACTTGTCCGACCAAACTCGCCGGGTAGCGTTCCTCACTGCGGGCCGATCCGCTGAGCGTCCATTGTTCGGCTGCGGCAGTTCGATTTCCTAACGTCGATGAATTCGCACCGTCCAAAGTAATCCAGGCGGACTGGCCAGCGATCACATTGGTTGGCGAGTTCGCCAAGTGCAGCCCCGTGAGTCCCGACTCCAACATTCGCCGGACCATCGGCGACGAACGGTCGAAGCCGTCCGCCGCGTACTGTTGCGCAGCGTCCGAATCTTTGGCGATCGGTGTTGTGGCCGACGAATTGATGACCCAGGCCGATTGTAGTCCCGGGGTGACCGGAAGCTCGCCGACATCGAAGACCGGAGTTCCAGCCGGAATATCGCTCGCGGTAGTAATCGCGGAAATCTTTTGCTCGTCAACCAAGATGGCGGCTGGCAACCAGGTGCCGTCGGCAGACAATACGCGTTGACTGACCAGCGCGTAACTCTTTGGGAGTTGGCGGGGCAGATCAAGGTTAGGTTTTTTCGCACCGATCGTCGGCGAGATTTCCGATTCAGCAGCTGGAGAAGCAGTCGCAGTTTTCACCACGACCTTTCCGCGATGGAGCACGGATGTCACTGCGGACCGGCTATCGAGGGGATGACCAGTGAACAAAACCAAATCCGCAAGTTTGCCAACTTTTATCGAGCCCAACTGATCACCAATGCCGGCGATGTTGGCCGCTTCAATGGTGATTCCGCGCAATGCCTGTTCCCGGTCGACTCCCGCTCCCACGGCAACCGCCGCGTGATAACGCAACCACTTTGAACCCAACGGCGTATCGGAAAATGTCGCGATAACCATTCGATTAGTAGTAGAAGTTTCGCCAGCAAAAGCGTCGCTCCATTGTTTGGCGGCGGCACGGTATTCCGACTGTTCCGAAAACGAAAGCCACGGGCCCAGCACAACCGGTAGTTGCGACGCCTGCACAGCTTGCGTTGCAGACTTTAGCTCTCGGAGTCCCTCCAGAATGACCTGTAGGTTGAATTCAGTCGCCAAAGAGAGCGCCCATTGAATTTCCTCAGCCCGTTGCACCTCGAACCGCACGGGGACCTCACGGTTCAAGATTGGCAACATTTGTTCTTTGAGTGGATCGAATGCGGGCTTCTTCGGAGGAGCTGGAGGTGCAGCGGCAGCCGTTTGAGTTTGATCAACAGGCGGCGCGGTCCCTGGCGCTGACGATGGACCAGAACGTCGTCGATTGGGCTCGGGTGCGGGCTCCTGCGTCGTGTTGGCTCCTTCGGTTGCAACGTCTAACTCGCGATCATCCGAGCTTCTATCCGGCCGTCCGGTTGGCCGACGACCGCGGCCTCCTGCAGGTCGTTCGCGGTTTTCCGAATCAGGGACGGTTGACGGCGTTTCGGTCGGAGTTGCGGCGGGCGGCTCTTTGGTGGCCGCCTCTTGTTTCGCAATTGCCGCGCGATAATCGGTCCAAGATTTTTCATAATCTTTTGCGTCTTGTAATCGCTTCTTTAATGCCTCATAGCGTTGCTTGCGAGCACGAGACGTTTCCGAGGTCGCACCGACGATCGACATTTGAGCAGCAGCGCGCGACTTCAGGACGCCATGGTTCGCTGCCGTCTCGCTGGGTTCAGCAAACGTGGAAACCGTCGCGCCGAATCCACCGAAACTGCCACTGGGCTGAAGATAGACCGCCGTCACCCCTGCGGCCAAGACCTCAGCGGCCATCCTGTCGAAGCGATTCAATCCATCGACCGCGTCCAAGCTACCGTCCGCGGATTGATCCGAACCTTCTCCGAGAAACAAACGGCTGCGCACATCAATCAACCCTGGGGTCAGATGACCGCCATTCGCATCAATGACGTGAGCGTTTTCCGGAACAGCGACCTCGCGTCCGACCGCGACAATTCGATCGCCCTCAATAACAACCGAGGCATTTTCGAGAACGCCTTCTCGCTCCATGGTATAGACGATCGCGTTGATAATCACGACCGGTTGAACAACGACCGGTTGGACCGTCCCCGCGTCGACCATCGGAGGTTGTGACGGGGGGGATGAATCAGATGCGATCTCTACCTCAGCGGTTTCTTGTCGAACGAAATTGGACTCCGCACCATTCCCAACACTTCCACTAAAACCCAACGTCACCAAAAAAGCTAACGTCACTAACAGAGGCAAGAAGCAGACCCGGTAAAAGTGTGAGCCATTGCGGGACGGCGGTCGATTCGACATTCGCAAGTTTCTCCAAATTTCGAAAAGATCTTTCTCAGTCCGTTGCGGGCGATGCTCGACGTTTCCCGGGCAGACCCGTCAGCAGCTCGTGTGTCGTTCGTGCCGAAGTTTATAGAGTCAAACCAAACCGGAACAAAAGGAACATCACCGCCGGCTTTCCAGCTCAGCCCCGAACCTCGGGTACCCCAGCATAAACATCGAAGCGCAAACTTTCAACAAATCGTTGGCCTAAAGAACCGACAATGTTTCAAGAATCTCAAGTCGAACATTACCACCTACATGAACGGCACGGCGCTCGCCGCCGGTTGTTTGCGACGCGGCGGGCGCTTATTATGAGCGAAGGGGTGGTCCTTCCTCATTAATTACTTGCTTGGGAGTCTTCTTCATGCTTCGTCCCTGCTTGAATCGCCGCCATTTTTTACAGTCCACTTCTATGGGCTTGGGAAGTTCGGCTGTTGCTGCCGCGCTGGGAGGAACCGCTTGGGCCACAACCTTGCCGTCGCTGCCCGGCACTGGCAAGATCGTGGAGCAAGGGGACGTGGAGCGCGGGGAACACTCATTGAAGGGTCGACTTTACAAGACACTAAAGATTGGCATGGTTGGCGTCGGAAACAATTTGATCGAGAAATTTCAGGCCTGCAAAGAAGCAGGTTTTGACGGAATCGAGATGGATTCCCCGGGAATGGATGTGAAAGCCACGCTCGACGCGATTCGCGAAACAGGTTTGCCGGTGGATGGAACGGTCTGTTCGTCTCATTGGAGCATCCGCCATACGGACGCTAATCCTGCCACGCGACAAAAGGCACTGGATGATTTGCAGCACGCGCTTGAGGCAACTAAAGCAGTTGGCGGTCACACGGTTTTGTTGGTTGTGGGGCACGGCAATGACGGCCCGGAAAGCGAAATTTGGCCGCGTTCGATCGAAAACATAGCCAAAGCACTGCCGTTGGCGACGAAACTGGGGGTCTACATTGCGATCGAGAACGTCTGGAACCAATTCTTGTACGATCACAACGGCCCTCCTACGCAGACCGCTGACAAGTACGTCAAGTACGTCGATGAATTGAACTCGCCG
>JAEUIQ010000006.1 GCA_016794985.1 Planctomycetaceae bacterium
CAAGAAGGACCGCAGATTGAAAACCGTCAAAGGATGAGAGGTCTGCACGGCGTCAGAAAGATCCGCGCCAATTTTGGTAAACGCGATTGGATCAAAAGAAGTTGAGGATTCACGTTCACATTACATAGCACATTGGTGCGCTGATTAGGGTAATTTGGTGATGAGTGAATATTCTTGAGCATCTTACTCATGACAACACCTCGGCCAGTGCCAATCGCTGGCAGTCCAAGTTTGTTCAACGAAAAACATAAGGGCTCAACTCGGGTTCAAAAAATCTGCGGTCCTCCCTGAATCTGCGGGAGACTTGGCAAGCTTGTAGCAAGGCAAAGGAATTCGGGCAGAGGAATTTCTGAAGCTAGGCGTGGTAGATGGTGTTGGCGTAGGATGGACTTCCCACCGATTCAAGAAGGACCGCAGATTGAAAACCGTCAAAGGATGACAGGTGTGCACGGCGTCAGAAAGATTCGGGCCAATTTTGGTAAACGCGATCGGATCAAAAGAAGTTGAGGATTCACGTGCGCAGTACATGGCACATTGGTGCGCGGACTTGGGGAAGTTGATGATGAGGAATATTTTGTCCAGGGACAATTGAAAAGAGTGGAAACTTGTCGTCGTGGGACGATAAAAGTAAAGGCTTATCAGCGGTTCAAAAAATCTGCGGTCCTCCCTGAATCTGCGGGAGACTTGGCGAGATGGTAGCAAGGCAAAGGAATTCGGGCAGAGGAATTTCTGGAGCCAGGCGCGGTAGAAGGTGTTGGCGTAGGGTGGACTTCCCGCCGATTCAAGAAGGAACGTCGATTGAAAACCGCCAGGGGATGGCAGATAGGAACCAGATCCGATCAAGTAGCGAGATTTTCGCCAATGGGCCGGGACAGAACGGCATTTTGTTACAGGCGTCGCAATACTTCCAAAAGCAAGCGCCAAGACTTTTGAACACTGCTGATTTGGACTTGTTCGTCGGGCGAATGCGCACCGCGAATGTTTGGTCCGAAGGAGATCATCTGCACGTCGGGATACTTCGAACCCAAAATGCCACACTCGAGACCACCATGACAAGCAGCCACTTTAGGAGCTGCTCCAAACAGCTCTCGATACGTATCGCGCATCAATTGGACGATCAACGAATCGGGCTGTGGTTGCCAACCAGGGTAGTCGCCGCTAGTGGTGACTTGACCACCGATCAACTCCCATAAACCGGCGATCCGGCGGGCTAAGTTGTCGCGCGCGGAATTGATGCTGCTTCGAGTCAAGCAACCAACTTTCCATTCCCCTTGATCGACAATCACTCGGGCCAAGTTATTCGAGGTCTCCACCAACCCGGCCATCTGGGGACTCATTCGAGACACCCCATTGGGGCACGCGTACAAAGCGGAAAGAAACTGGCGTTGGAAATCAGGCTCTAGAATCGTGGCTTCTTTCAATTGGGCCTCGTCCAACCAAGACAGATCGACATTCAGTTCAGGGTCGGTCGCGTGATATTCCTGAGCGATGCAAGCCGCTTCTTGTTGTAGCCAAGCGAAGGCCGCGGCAGCATCCGAAGCGGCCACAACTACTTCGGCAATCGCCTCGCGCGGGATAGCATTTCGCAAACTACCACCGTCTAACTTCTGGAGTTGCAAATCGAAAGTCTTGGTCGCCTGGCACAGCAAGCGGGCCAAAATCTGGTTCGCATTGCCACGTCCCAAGTGAATATCCATACCGGAGTGGCCACCTTTGAGTCCGCGAACGAACACACGCAAGCCGCGACCGCTGACCGGGGCGGGGCGGGTTGAATAAGTCCCGGTAGCCGTGACGTCCACTCCACCGGCGCAACCAATGGTCAGCTCGTCGTCTTCTTCCGTATCGAGATTAAGCAAAACCTTGCCCCGCAGCAAACCGCCTGCCAGACCCTTCGCTCCGGTCATCCCTGTTTCCTCGTCGACCGTAAAAAGCGCTTCTAAAGGCGGATGGGGAATGTCCGCCGAGGCCAGCACCGCCATGATCGCAGCAACGCCAATGCCGTTGTCCGCCCCCAGTGTGGTACCGCGGGCCGCAACCCAATCGCCACGACATTCCATCTCAATGCCTTGAGTCGCGAAATCGAAGGCGGTGTCGCTGTTCTTCTGGTGAACCATGTCCAGGTGCGCTTGCAGAATGACCGGAGTTCGCAGCTCCAATCCCGCCGTCGCCGGCTTGCGGATGATGACGTTCCCGACCGAATCGACCAAGGTTTCTAGCTGGAGGCGACGACCAAAGTCAGCGGCAAATTCCGTGACGCGGGCCTCGTGCTTTGAAGCGCGAGGCACTTGGTTCAAGTCGCAAAAGAAACCCCACAACGACGTGGGCGACAGAGCGCGGATCGGAGCATGTGTCGCATTCGACATGGTGTAGCAACTCCTCGTGAGCGGGAAGGGAAGCGGAACGGTGGTGGTGATCTTCTTACAGGTCGTAATACAAACAGAACTCGTAGGGATGCGGCCGGGATTTCATCGCTTCGACTTCTTGCCGTCGCTTGTAATCAATCCAAGTTGTGATGACATCTTCGGTAAACACATTGCCGCGCAGTAAGAACTCATGGTCGGCGGCCAAGGAGTCCAGTGCTTCCTCCAAGGATTTGGGCAGCGGACGCATCTGTAGCTGCTCGGCAGGAGCCAAATCGTAACTGTCTCTTTCCATCGATGAACCCGGATCGATACGTCGTTGAATACCATCGATCATGGCCATGGTGATCGCCGCAAAAGCCAAATAAGGATTGCAGCTGGGATCAGGGCACCGGAACTCGATACGTTTCGAGTTCGGGTGGTTGGAATACATTGGAATCCGAATCGCCGCAGAACGATTCGCGCGGGAATAATCCAAGAAGGCTGGCGCTTCATAGCCACCCGTCAAGCGCTTGTAGCTGTTGGTTGTCGGGTTCGTAAACGCCATGATAGCGCGACCGTGTTCCAGGATCCCGCCGATCGCGTACAACGCCATCTGGGATAAACCCGCATAGCGATCACCCGCAAACAAATTCTGATCGGCCTGCCAGATCGAAACGTGCGTGTGAAAGCCGGAACCACTGTCGCCATAAATAGGTTTGGGCATGAACGTCGCCGACTTGCCATGTTGGTAGGCCACATTCTTAACGATGTACTTATAGATCATCATCTGGTCGGCCATTTTGACCAGATGATCATAGCGGAGGTCGATTTCAGATTGCCCCGCCGTCGCGACCTCGTGATGCTGACACTCGACATCCAAACCGCAGTCGATCATCCGCAACATCATCTCGTTGCGAATGTCCATCAACTTATCGGTCGGTGGGAGCGGGAAGTAACCCTCGCGGTAGCGAATCTTGTATCCCTGGTTGGGCTTCTCATCGCGGCCACGATTCCACTGCGCCTCGTTACTATCCAAAAAGTAATAACCGCTGCGATAATCCTGGTCGAAGCGAACGTCGTCAAAGATAAAAAACTCGGCTTCGGGTCCAAAGTTGATCCGATCGCCAATCCCGGCATCGCGCAGATAGGTGGCCGCCTTGCGAGCCACATTGCGAGGATCTCGCGAGTAATCCATCCCGGTCAACGGATCTCGAATGTCGCAAATCATGGCCAGGGTCGGAAGTTTCGCAAACGGATCAAGAAAACGCGTGTCCGGTTGCGGGATCAACAGCATGTCGCTGTCAAAGATGTTGCGCCAGCCTCGAATGCTGGACCCATCAAAGCCAATTCCCTCGACAAACGTCGTCTCGGTCAGCGAACTTGCTGGGATCGTCGTATGCTGCCACCAGCCCGGAAAGTCCATGAACCGCAAATCCACGGCCCGAACTTCCTTCTCGCGACAGAACGCCAGTATTTCTTTGGGAGTCATGAGAGTTCCAACTGGGAGAGCTTCACAAAAAAAGCCGGTTCGCATGACGAACCGGCTTCTGGTGCAACAACGGACGTCCTTAGGTGTTCGTCGCCCGCATTCGGTTCTCGCGTAACCCACGGCTCAAGATGTCCCGCAGGAACGGAGAAAAATCTTCGTACCGCACCACGTCCGGTGACCCGGCCGCATATTGATAAATGGCGTCACGAGGCTTCTTGCCCAACGCGATCAATGTCGAACTAATCGTCCCGTATCCTGAATCACGAACGACCATGCTCGGTCGCCCCGGTTCCGTGGCACCCCGAGCAAAGACTTTACTAGCCAACGCCAAAAACTTCACCGGAGAATCCAACGTCTGCAACGTCAACATTCGCCGCGCCAACCCAACACGACCATCACGGGGATCGTCCAAGTTGTAGTTGCCGATAATATTCAAACCCGGATTCAACTCGACCACCTCCGTTTGCGTACTCGAGTGAACCACCCAGCCACTTTCCGAATCCGCCACAACCAAGTTCACACCATCGTATTGGTCGGTGTGAAGCTGAGCGACCGCCATGTCCACCGCCGCCCGAGCCGAAGAACACTTCAACATCTCCCGGCACAACAATGATCGCGACTTCGTTCCGATCGCCGACCCAAACTTTTTCCTCGGAATCGCGGCCGCCATCATGCCCCGCTGATTGACACCCAAATAAGTGCCCTTCGTCTTGGGATCGAAACTCGCTAAAATACGCGGCTTGCCAGATTGAATCGTTGGGTTCGGGCAAGAGCGGTCCAAGGTCTCGTCTCGATTGGCCGCAACTAAAATCGGTGAATCGGGAACCAACTGATATACCAAGGCCAACAGGCTCATACGTTTCCGTTCTTCCTATAGGTTTCGGGGGAATCTGCCCACGGAAAACCAACACGGAACTAATGTAACAAACCACGACCCACACAACACCCCCTTTTGGGTGGTGCGCCAATAATAATATTCTGAATACAGAATTCAATATCGACAGGCCGCCGAAAATTAGATTCCTAAGTTGTTGGCTCACAGACATTTACGTACGAGCTTGTCAGATGGTTCGAAAAAAGGTGAGGAATTGGTGCGTTATTTTGTAACCAAAAAAACGAGCCGCCCAAAAGTCCACTTGGCCGCTATGGTTCTCCGACCCCAGAGGACTCGTGCCGCTTTGCTAGCAACAAACAAGATTTGAGCTAAATTCGCGATGACCTTCTGCGAACGAAGGAACATAATGCGGCTCCGCAGAAGGAACTGCGGCTGCTCAGCGACCAACCAGAGGATCGAGCGACATTCGTGACGCGGCTGCCCTCCGCGACTTGGTTGACGAGCCGATAAAGGATTATCCATACGGAACACGAGTAAATTCCATGCCTTCTCGAATTCCCCGGCGCCGACAAATCGAAGCCGTAGCGCCGGTTGTTCAAGTTCCTCAGTTGGCCGTTCGCGTCGCCGCTGGGGATTTTTACGTGCCAGACCGTGTCGTCACGAACGAAGACTTGTCCGCTTTGGGTTGCGACAGCGACTGGATTGTCCAGCGAACTGGCATTCGCGAACGAAGAATGGCGCAAACTCACGAATCAACGAGTGATTTGGCCGCGGAGGCTGGACAAAGATGTTTGGCGGCGGCTGGCATTCCGGGCGAGTCGGTCGACCTCATCATTGTCGCGACCTGCACGCCTGACCATGTGGCTCCGTCGGTTTCCTGTCTGGTACAAGAGAGAATCGGCTGCCATTGGGCCGCGGCGTTCGATATCAACGCCGCCTGCAGTGGATTTATGTACGCGTATTTGACGGCGGCCCAGTTTGTGGCGATGGGAAGTTATCAAAACGTTTTGGTGATCGGTGCCGACGTTTTGTCGCGATACGTCGACCCCAAAGATTCCAAGACCTATCCACTCTTCGGCGATGGAGCGGCGGCTTTGTTGCTTCAGCCAAGTGGTCGCGCCGTGGTTTCGGCAGCAGGTCAACGAGTTCCGGTCGCCCAAGGAGGTGACCCAGGCGTTTTGGGTTTCCAACTGGGCGCGGAAGGCAGTTTAGGTCAATCGCTGCTTTTCCCAGCCGGGGGATCGAGACAGCCGATCACTCCGGAAATACTGGCAGCGGGCGGCCAGTATTTACAAATGGACGGCCGAACCGTCTTCAAATGGGCGGTCCAATGGATACCCCAAGTCGTAAACCAGTTGCTGCGCCAGTGCCAGCTGGAAACACAAGACATCGACCTCTTCGTTTTGCACCAAGCCAACTCGCGGATCATTGAAGCCGCGATGGCTGGGCTAAACATTTCATCGGAAAAGGTCTGGACCAATTTGGACCGCTACGGCAACACTTGCGCCGCGAGTATCCCGGTCGCTTTGATTGAAGCCGAACGAGCCGGAGTGCTCAAACGCGGACAACACGTCTTGCTATGCGGCTTTGGTGCTGGCCTGACCTGGGGCGCCGCCATTGTACGCTGGTAAATTCACGCTCGCCAACGAATTCAGGAGCCGTCATGGTCTTCCTGTGGCAGAGAAAAAGTTCCGCTGAGCGATCAACGCTTCGGGAAAGGCGACGCCAACCATCAACCAAAAAAGGGAGTCACCCAGGTGCATGGTGACTCCCTCGCGACGGAAGACATGGTCTCCCGAATTCTTGTGAAAACCTGCGGAAAGCAGGCGCTCGATCCCAGAACGGCCTTGATTAGAAACCAAGCCCAGCGAACGCGGTCTCTTCCGCTTGAATCGCCGGTTCCACGATCGATCCGAACACAGCGTTCGTGACCGGTCCACCGATCAAGGTCGGGAAACCAGGACCGTTGGTGATACCATCCAATTCCAAATTGTACGCAGCGGCACCGCTCAAGTTGTCGATATCGGCGTTGAACACAAACGTATTGTTGCTCATCGCCAAATTGGTGTTGGCATTGGCACCATTGACCGACAACATGTCGCGGATGAACGCATCGACTGGTGGCCCAGGTGGGAAAGGTCCACCCTGATCGTTCGCTGCGATCACATTGCCACTCATGGAGAAGTTCAACGTCGAGAAACCGCCAGCGGTCAAATTTAGACCTTGTTGAGCGTAGCCGGTCATCACGTTGTTGACAAACCGAACATTCGCTGTCGCGTTACCGATGGTTAGGAATCGAACGGCATCCTCGTGCGGCAGGTCGCCGATACCACTGACGATATTCAATGGGCCACCGTCGGTAACCGTGATGCCTGAGACCTCGGCCAAGGTCCGACCGACACCAGCCGTTTGAACCACCAAACCGAAGGAGTCAAAGTTGTCGATGGTCGTATTGAAGAACCGGGTCCGCATGTTGCCCGTATTGCTAAACAGCACGCCGGCGGCACCCAACTGAACCGCCGCGTCGTTTTGGAACACGAGGTTGTTGACCAGGACGTCCACCGAAGACCCGCCCGCGTTGTCGACAATCATGCCAATCCCGGTCGAAAAGTTGACCGTGCTGTCGAAGATCGAGACACGCGAGATAATCGTTGGGTCGATCGCGTTGAAGTCCAACTCGAAACCTTGGCCCACGTTTTCGATCGCCAAGTCTTGAGCCACCAGATTCAACAAACCACGGTCTCCGGTCCCGGCAAACACCGCACTGTCGGTGGTCGCCAAGCCGATGTTCTGGAGCGAGATGTTCGTGATTGTAGCGGTCATGGTCGATTGGTTGACTGAAGGCGTGTCGCCCGCCAAGATCGTCAAACCGTTACCGCTACCGGCCGCACCGTTGCCATTCATGTTCAACGCGGCACCTACGTTCGTTACCGTGGCCACGTGGAGACCACCGTTGATCGACCGCAAGAACATACCGTCCTTCAAGTTGTTGGCAATCGAGATGTTTTGAATCACGTCGGTCGTCAAGAACGCACCCACCCCATCGGCTTGGGCGGTCAAACCAGTGTTGTTGCCGTTCAGGGTCGAGAACTCAACCCGCAGCCGTTGTACCGCCGCAGCTTGATTCAAGTCCACGAAGATACCGCTTCCCGCGTTGCCAGTGAACGTCGAAGCGACGCCAGGCGTAGCGGTGATCAGCGTTGAATGCAACGGATTCGTGTTGCGGACATTGATCAGCGACAAACCATTGCCGCCGTTGCCGGTCATCGTGGAGTTTTGGAACAATAAATTGCCGTTGGCGTTGACCATCCGAACACCATCGGTGACGTTTCCAGTGGCGACAACGGATTCGAAAAAGTACCCAGCTCCAACACCTGCCGAGTCAACAAAGTTGACCAAGTTGACGCCGTGACGAAGGTTTGCAGTGGCCACAAACGGATTGCGGAACTGAACCGTCGCTGCGTCGTAGTTGGACATGTGAACGCCGTCCCGGCCGTTGGAGGACACCGTCACATCGCGGAACAGGATGTCTGCATTCGCATCGCCGTAGTTGACCAAGCTGATACCATCTCGACCGTTCTGGGTCGTGAGGACGCGGTTGAACGTCGCGTTGCCCGTCGCATTCTCTAAACGGATACCATCCAAAACCGCTCCCCGGACATCCACGTCTTCAACCAAGAAGTTCTGAATCGGATTCAGCAAGCCGTCCGCCAGGATACCATTGGTCATGAACACACCAGGCCCGGTGCCGTCCATGATGAAACCGCGAACCACGGTGTCGCTGCCATCGATTCGGACCGCGTTGCCACCGGTATTCGTGATCGTTGGTCGAAGTCCATTGATGACATTCGGCAAGATCGCGGCTGTGCCACCTGCCAACGGGATGATGTGCTGGACACCGTCACCCAAGAACATTTGGCGATCTTGCAGGGTGATCCCCATGTTGTAGAAGGCGGTCGTCCCATCCCCCCGGTGAACAAAGATGATGTCGTCCGGCGCCGAGGCTGCATTCGCATCCGCCAACGAACGGAATCGACTTTCAAAAGTACCGATACCGGTGCCGTCGGCGCGATTGTCCACGTGGATGACGTTGTATGGCAAGCCAGTGTCGGGATCGATCGCCAAGACGACGTCTTGTTGGAAGCGTACGATATGATCGTTACGCATGGTGGGATCGAGATCATTCCCGAGACCAGCGTAAACCCCACGATCATTCACGCCCCAAGTAAAGCCTAATTGCACGACGCCGGTCCAGCCAAACAAATCGTCGCGGTTCAACTCGCCGCTCAAACGCCAACCGTTGTGGCTTTGCAGGCCAGCGCGAGTTCGAATACCCGTAAAGTACGGTACGGCATCTGATTCGTAACCGTACAAACCGACATCCACGTTGCCGTTGTAGTTGGCGAATTGCATCGGCTTGGCGCGTAACGTGACGTCATAACCTTGCAACGCCGTATCCAAGCCCGCCCGCAGAGCGACTCGGTTTTCCCAGAAACTCACGCGTCCCAATTCGCCTTGAGTAAAGACGGTATCGCCCAATGGAACATAAGCGTTGGCTACCAAATCCCACTTGGCCGTGCGGACCGACGCATTGAAGGCGGCTTGCCAAAAGGTATGAGAAAATGCGCCGACTTCATCGCCGTCGTAATCCAACCAGCTTCCCAACGTCAAGTCAGCGCCTGCCGACTTCAGCGTGAAGACACGTTCCACACCCATGTTGGCGAAGAAGCCACCATTCTCCGAAACGTGACCCTGAGTTTCCAACAACCAACGACCATCTAAAAAGTCGTCCGCGAGGTGCGTCTTCCCGCCCAAGGTGAAGTAGCTACCGTCATACCCAAGGCCGTCCCCCAGATTGGATTCGACCCAAATCCGACCCGGCATCGGTAAGATCCGGTTCTCACTTTGAAATAGTCGTAAGTTCGTGCCGGCGCGGCCATTGACCCCGGTTGTAAATCCATCTTGGGCCTCTGCCGTCGTGGTCGAGTGGGCAGTGACAGCCGCTAAGCAGCCGAAGCCAAAATAACGAAACATGGTCTTCATCGATGTCTCCCGTGCACCTTACTGTAACGGGCTGATTGGGCTCAACCACAGTACAACTCTGTAATGCGACATCCCGAATAATCGGTAGACGCCGTATAAGTGATCGACCCGGCAGAACCAGAACCATTAGAAATATCCGAGTAATTGATTCAATTCCTACAGCTTGACACTCGCGCAGATTGCCCGACCCCACTCTTCGCCAATAAAACAGCGACCTAGATGGAAATGTAGGGAGAATGGGATAGATAGAAAGCGCGATCGGTCAGCTGGAAAACATCAACGACATCAGCCCAACCAATGCGCCATTATTCAAGGCATGGATCGCCATCGGAGCCAACAATCCGCCCGACCACTCTCGCGCGACCGACATCGATGCGGCCAATGTCATCAGGGGCGGAATCCCCAACAGACCCTGCGGGTGTATCGAAGCAAAGATAAAACCATTCAGCAACGTGGCAATCGCTACACTCAAGACAACCGGGTAGCGATGGGTCACGTCGCGCAGGTAACGGTACATCAAGCCGCGAAAAACCGTCTCTTCTACCAAAGGTGCCGTCACAGCCGCTAGCAAAAACAGCATAAAGACTGTCCCCCACTGCCCATCGAATTGTTCTTGGATCGGGTGGCCGGGACCACCCGGTGGCGAGAAAGGATTTTCCGCTGCGGCGCCACCGTGCACCAGACTTGTCAGGACAACGGTGAGGAACATCATCAGGGCCAGGAGCGGCAAGAACGCCAAGTGGGTTGCTATCGCTTTGCCTAAATCAACCAAAATCCCATGGCGACTTGTGAACCCAGCCTCGCGCCAAGCCAATCGTGGGTGCGGATGTCGAACCAACAACCAAGTCAAAGCGACCAGGGCTGGGACGTAAAATATGACGAGCGTCAGCCAAATACTCGACTTCTCGCCTAATCCAGCCAACGACGCCACGAGCCCGACGACGATCTGGCACACAAAAAAACTAGCGAACCAAACCGCAAAAGCTTCCAAGTGTATAAAACCATAGCCACTTCCCGACGACCAACCGGAACGAAGCCAACCCAGCAGCCAACCGCCACCTAAGGCCATTGCGACGAACACCCCCAGCCCAACCGCCGCTAGCACAGCAAGTCCGAAAAACATGACGAAAAACAGCTTGGCAGTCGAGTTCTCCTGCAATTTCTTGCTCGCGTTGGGATCCTCAGAACTCCACGCCGCCGCCACGCGACCCGCAAACCCCAGCTCCGACTCGACCTTTTCCACCGAGGGGTGATCGTTGGGCAACGGCGATCCATCTAACTTGGCCCGCACCACCTCTTCCGTCGCCGCCAGAAGTTCTCGTTCGGATGCGGTTGGTTCGTAATTGGCCTCCGCCATTTGTTCGCGCAGCCGTTCGAATTCCTGCAACACAGCTGGCCCATCAAGCTTGTCTGGCTTCTTCGCGCTTGTCCCAGTCGGATCCCCAGCAGCGTCTTCGGGTGCCGGGTGTTCGTCGGCCAACTCGGCCAAAATCACCAACCGAGCCAACCTTTGCGGGACAGGCCCAGAGTCCAAGCCGCTTAACATTTCCTTCGCTTGCCCCCGGTCGAAGGGTTCTGCACCCAGCGCAAACTGGCCTGTGAAGTTCGCCGGGACCAGCACAGCAGCGGAATCTGAGCTTTCTTCCGGCTCGATGAATTGCCCGAAGAACACCAGCCCCATCATCAGGCCCGTACAGAAGATAATGACAATCCAAGAAAAAACTTGCGACGGAACTGCCCAAGGATCGCGAAAGGCTGGCGAAACTGGATTGGCGACGACGACACCGTCCCTCACCGGTGGTTGGCCAGTACCGATGCCACTTTGCCAGATTTCTTGGGCCGAAAATTCGGTCTGGGCGTTGTCCGCAGGAGAAGTCAACGGCAGAGGTGTTGGGACAGAATCGTTCTCAGAATTCATTGGTTCAACGCGCGTTTTGTAGAATCATCGACCCGAGGCAGCGTCGGCCAATTCACGAACTTGGGCAACGACGGCATCCAGCATAGCCTCCGTCAATCGCTTGGTAAACGTATTTTGCTGACTGGGATGATAACTTCCGACCATCCACCGTTCGCCTAACCGCACGACCTGACCGTGCCCAAACGCGACTTTTCTGGAAAGCGGTGACCTGCCGGTTGTCATGGGCCGTTCCAACGGTCCAGCTCCGGCCTCGAGCGCAACCCTTCCAGCACGTAGCGACCGGCGATCCGTGACGTTGGAACATCCCCAAAACGACTCGGGCTGCTCTCGATAAAAAGCCATCATGGCATCCCAGGCGATTTTTCCCAGCGCCAGGATCACCCGAGGTTGGCTGAGTTCAAAAGTCTGTACGAGATACTCCTGGCAATTCAGAATTTCCTCGCGCGAGGGTTTATTGTCTGGCGGGGCACAATGACAGACTGCGGTAATCGCGGCGTCCACCAACTCCAAACCATCATGCCGATCCACAGAGTTCGGCTGCGACGCCAGTCCGCCGCGATGCAAAGCGCGAAACAGCCAGTCGCCGCTGCGGTCCCCAGTGAACATTCGTCCGGTCCGATTGGCTCCATGAGCACCGGGCGCCAAACCGACGATCAAAACCCGCCGCATGGTCGCCGCTTTGCTTTCGAGGGATGCCCCACGAGTCGCTTGACGCCCACGGGCCGACGAGTCGAGCGGTGGACGGCTGGGTTCGTTAGGCGAGACCAGATTGGGAACCGGGCGACCCCAGTACTCGTGAGCCTGATAAGACTTGCGTTTCTCGGCCGAAGTTCGTTGGCAATGCTCCCGCAAACGCGGGCACCGCTCGCATGCGGTAATGACTTGATTCAATCGCACCCAAGCATCCACTTGGCTGGCTTGGGCCTTGATTGGTTGTTTAGCGGGTCGTTTGCTTGGACTCATGGCACTCGCTGGGCTCGTCGCGCCCCGCCCCGGCCGCAGCACCGCAATCGATCGTCGCTATTTGATCGGCTGGGCCACGACGATTTCGGATGCGGGAGTCTTGCAAGCTTTGATTTTCGAGGTTTTCGGTGAGCCAGCTTGCAAAACTCGTTCGATGTCGGCTGCGGAGTAGCCTAACTTCAACATCCGATACTTCAACCCCGCATCAACGACCGCTTGGACCATCGAGGCTATCGAGCTAAACACCACATAGATAATGCCGATAACGACGGGACCACCCAAGCAACAGCTGACCGCTACGAGGGGAATCACTTCCACATTGTCGCGAAAGTTCAAACCACCGCTTTGAGCCAACAAATCGGCCGCCGCAACTAAATCCATCATGTTCTGTTTCCCGGGAAATGAACTTCCGCCCAACTTGCACACCAGTCTAACAGGACCCGATTCGCTTGAGGGCCCGAAAACTTGGGAAAATTCCCGCGAAATTCTCGGCCCAGGAAAGATTGACTGCGGCGACGACTCGCAAACACAGGCCATGATTCGCTTTGGCGCCTTGACTGAAGACGAAGTCTTTAAGACTTGTGCAGCGGACACCGCCGGAGTAGAGATCTGCAACACAGGAAGCGAACCATTGGTCGGTCTGTGCTATTTCGGGCCCGACACATTCGCCAAAGTTCCCAACGTGGGCGACGCGGGCTAGTAGTCGATACGCCCGCTACTACGCATCCAAGCTGCAAACGCTGCCGAGGCTTCCTCACGCAGCAAATGAACGGCAGGGATTTGCCGCGACTCGATCGGTTTCGCCAGCTCTTCGTAGAATATCCGATCATCAAATCCCGCGGCGGCGGCGTCATCGCAGGTCGCCGCGTAGTAGATCTTGGTCATGCGCGACCAATAGATCGCGGCCAAACATAAAGGGCAGGGCTCGCAACTGGTATAGATTTCACAGTCATCCAGCATGAAGCTTTGACGATGCTGGCAAGCGCGACGAATCGCGACCACTTCGGCATGTGCGGTTGGGTCGTTGGTGGCCGTCACCAGATTCGTTCCCCGACCGATGATCTCGCCTTGATAGACAACGATCGCTCCAAACGGCCCGCCCTGTCCCGATTCGACATTTTCGATCGACAGACGAATCGCTTCTCGCAAGTAACGCTGGGCAATTTCTGCTATCGGCACAAGGCGCTTTCTCTGTTTTCAACGGTTGCAATATCTGCCTACACGACAAACCATCGCCCAGGGTGACTCAATCGCATCACGTTGTCGTTGTTTACCGGTTCGCCGCAGGCGTACACGCGATCGCCCGAGTGTGTCAGCGGGTGACTAAGAAAACCACCACCGCAACCGCACACCAAAACAACCGTCGAGGCAAGTCCCGAACAAACTCGTCACAAATTCTATTAGAATGGGACCATCTCAACCACCCAGCCGGACAGACTCGGCAGCGGACAGTAACGACAGCCCGGGATCGAGAGTCCGGCGAATAGGAAGTCGAACCGATCGCCCCAAGTGTTTATAACGGCCTCCGTAAAGCAATGGCGTACAACGCGAATAAAACAAGGAGGAAGTCGAATCGATCGCCCCAAGTGTTTATAACGGCCTCCGTAAAGCAATGGCGTACAACGCGAATAAAACAAGGAGGAAGTCGAATCGATCGCCCCAAGTGTTTATAACGGCCTCCGTAA
>JAEUIQ010000033.1 GCA_016794985.1 Planctomycetaceae bacterium
GCCAAGATTCCAATCGCCGCGAGCCGCTTGATTCGGAAGGAAGCGATCCACGGCACATGCCGTCAGGAACCAAGGGAAACACAAAGCCGTGGGCCACCACCACAAGCCGTGTTGAATTGCGATCGCTGTATCCGCACTGATCTGCGAGGTTCCCCACCAATACACTCCCAACGTTCCGCCAAAGCCTAAAGCCAAGACGGCACTGATCAGCACACAGTAGATCGCTTGTTGCCCACGCGTTAGCCAAGTGGGTTGTATCCATTCGAGCAGGAATAAGGACGAGCCACTTTCGCGCATCTTCTGCGCGAGCCATTTCAGCCCCGCTTCTGTTTCAGCCCGTTCGAACGCAGGCTTGGCTCTTCCGCGTCGCAAGAACATTCGCTCGATGAATCGCTCGAATAAATCTGCGGTTTGGGACTGCGGGTCCGATTTCGAATTGGCAACTGAATCGTTTCCCGCGCTGTCGTAAACTTGACTCATGATGTTCAGCAACAGTGGCGATTGAGCCAAGGTCCGGAGCGATTCGTTTTGCTCCAACATGGTTCGTAACGAAGACAACCGAGCCCCGCCCGCCGCCAGATAACCGTCGATCTGGGCATTGGTCAACGGTTGCAAATGCAAGGCTCCGGCGACCCGCAATCGATCGGGCAGCTCGGTGTATTCGTCAATTCGCGACGAGATCACGATCCCACACACGCCTACTTCATCCAAGTAGCGATTGATCGACTTCACACAATCGCTACGCAGTTCCGCCGCCACTTCGTCCAAGCCGTCCAACAACAAAACCAATTCATGGTTGTCCAGCCAACCGCCCGACAATTTCCGTGGCACGTTGTACAGGTCGCTCAATTGACTTTGCAGCCAATCGCGAAAGGACTGGGTCGGATCGGCCCAGCGAGACAACGAGAAAACAACCGGGACGGGCAAGGCTGGGTCGCGGTGAGCCAAGTCAACCAGTTCCTTGCCCAGTTGCAACAACAAAGTCGTTTTCCCCGAGCCTGGTTGTCCCAACAACAGCAAGCGTTTCTGGACTCGTTGATATATCTCTAGTAGCGAATCTTCAGCGCCGACGGTTTCTCGCTGTTGGGAAGCATATTCGACGATCCCTTCAAACGGATCATTGATCACATCGGACCGCTGGGTTTTGCCGATCTCCAGCAGACCGCTGGGGTTTTGCCGCTCCAAGATGCCGCGAATCCAATGCTCTTCGACAAAGTTCAACAAGCGTTGCAATTGAACTTGCCCGACTTCATTGCTTGTTTCCCGTTGGGGCCGTCGGCGTTGAACTTCTTCGTCCAGGGTCCACCCAGCCACTTCGTCGTCCTGCAAGTGCAGTTGCCAAGGAAAAGCGGAGCTTGGTGTTTCACGCTTCAAGCCCACGCGTATGCCGCGCGTGTCGGAATGGTCGGCCAATACCAATGCGTTGTCTTGAGCCTTGACCGAACCGACCGCTTCCTCGTAAGCAGTGCGGAGGTCTGCCCCCGAGGCCAAGCCGGAGTAGAACCGGAGCGAAAAAGTCGTCGCTCGTTCATCGGCAATATCTCGGGCCGTGGCGAGAACACACGGCACACCTGCTGCAAAGAAGTCATCGACCTGTCCGCCGGTCGAGCAACCATTCAGAAAGATGAAGCGAAGACTCTCTTGGCTCGCCAAGAACTGAGCAAAACCTGCGACCTGGATCTTTTGTTCGATGCCGGATTCCGATTCCAGCATTTGTTGAAAGCCGTTGGCGTGTCCACTGTAGTGAAAGGCGACGATTTGGTGGCGCCGTTCTTGGAAGGCATCTTCGATTTCGGCCAAAGAGGGATGATCCAAGACGACCAACTCGATATCGCGGCGGGAACGTAAGGCGGCTCGAATGCCGCTGGTTTCTCGATTCAGCGCCAGGTCCCGTCGTGGGTTCGCAAACACAAATAGAAAGACGGGGCGAGCAGGTCGGCTCATTTGTCGGCAGCATTCCCATCGTAGGTGTTCATCTTGAGCGAGATTTTAGTGTAATATAGGCACTCGAACGAGTCAATCAAAGTAACCGATCTCGTGACGTAGAGTGCATGCCAACCGTCGAACGTTTAGACAGCCGGATCTTATGATCGTCGGTGTTGATCGAAGACCGACAACATTTTACTCCGCGACTTTCAGAACACGCCAAGCGACTGGTTCGTGAACGGTTACCAACCTAAGCTCCCTGCGAAAGATCATCGGAATGCCTCGGCCCAAACTGTTTGCTTTGCTGAGTGGAGTGAACGACTACACGCCAAACGTTGGCAAGTTGCACGGTTGTCTGAATGATGTGGATGCCTACGAGGCTTGGCTATCGGAGCGGTTTCCGGCCGATGATCGTTCGATTCAGATACTAAAGGACTCCACCGCGACGCGCGACGGCATTATCACGGGCTTCCGGGAGCATTTGGCTCAGGCGGGGCCCCACGATATCGCTCTGTTTCAGTTTGCTGGGCATGGTGCCCGTTGGAAATCAGCGTCGGCGTTTCATCCGTTTTATCCTGATGGCTTTGACGAAGGCTTGGTTTGTTGGGATAGTCGGCGGGAGCCAGGGAAACCGGGTAGTTATGACTTTGCGGATAAAGAACTTGCAGTCTTAATAGCCGAAGTCGCCCAACGTTGTCCGCATGTTGTCGTTGTCCTCGATTGCTGCCACAGTGGAAGTGGCACTCGTTCGGCTGATGATTTTTCTCAGCTGGCGATCCGCATGTCCCATCAAGTGGACACGGAGCGACCGCTCGAAAGCTACATTGGAGGTTATTTCAGCCGCCTCTTGGAACAACGCCAACGTTTGGAAACACCCGCCAGTCGCCATATTCTGTTGGCGGCCTGCGAGCGGAAGAAGCAGGCCTTCGAAGGTTACGATCGGCGCGGCATTTTTAGCAGCGCGATGCTGGAACAATTAAACCGTTTTAATGGGCGGATCTCCTACGCGGATCTTTTTCTCCGCGTGCGCGCGATCGTCCAAAGAAAGGCGATGAATCAAACACCACAATTTGAAGTATTTCGCGGGTTCAATGGCCAGCAAGGCTTCTTAGGTGCCACCGTTTCGAATCCCAAGCAACGATATTTTCTCGTCAACTATGATCGAATGCAAAAAAACTGGACCGTGGATTTTGGCGCGATTCACGGATTCTCGCCCGTGCAAGACAAGCCACTCGAATTTGTCATCTTCGAGCAAAGTGGCGTCGACGCGGAGGGCCAGTCCGTGGAGCAAGTCTTGGGATCGGCGGTCGCAGATTCGGTAGGACTAAGTCGTTCGACATTGCGATTGGAATCCGAACTGCCCACGGACCGACCACTGCTGGCCGAGATATCCAGCTTGCCTGCGAGTCCCATGCTGGTCGCGATTTCTGGTGATCCAGTTGCCGTTCACAGGTTGATGTCCGAATACCAAGCGTCCGCAGAGTCGACGATCGCATTAGATCAAGACCTGAGCACCAGTTCTGGGTATGGCGTCGAGGCCGCGATGGATCCGCAGCACGGTCCCGTCTTCCGCTTGCATGATTACTCGGGCAGCCGAGTGATTCAGTCCGTGCGCGGGCATGATGAATTTGCCGCCAGGCACGTGATTCGCTCGTTGACGCAGATGGCTCGCTGGGAAACGATGCGGCGTTTACAGAATCACCACAGTCCAGTTCCCGAGCAGATGATTCCATTTCGGTTTGTGCAGCAAAGCGGAACTGGGGCTATTCGACATAGTGAATCGCGAATTCGGTTGATGTTAGGCGAGGACTCCGTTGTCGGCACTTTAGTAACTGAGAATAAAACGGAACAACAGCTCTATTCCTTATTGCTGCATTTTTCGGACGATTATGGAATGACGGTCTTGGATAACGATGAATTTCCGCCATCTCCTAATGAACGCACGCTCTTGTTGGACGGAGCACCGGATTTGGAGTTGTTTTTAGAAAAGGATGGCCCCGCCTCGACTGTCGAAAGATTCATGCTGATTGTGAGTAGCCAACCGATCGACGAGTTTTTGTTGGGTACGCCGGAAGAACGAGATCCGGACGCGGCAAACGTCGTTATGGCTCCCTTGCCTTCTGGATTGGTCGAGCCGTTCAAGGGACGCAAGATTCGGACCGGGCAAAACAAGTTACCAGCGATTGATTGGTTCACACGCACGATCGAAATTGAACTTCGGCGCTCTGGGCAACGAATTGGACCAGCTTCGGTCGTTCTGCCGGGCACGAGCGTGACGGTAAAGGCGCACCCGAAGTTTTCCGCTCAGCTGAACTTGCAGCCTGCGCAAAGTGGTCGTGGTGAAGGGGGAGAGTCTGATTTTTGGCGAGCGTTTCTGGGCGAAGAGGTGTCATTGGTCTCGCTGGCCCAAGCTCGAGGGCAGCAATTGTGTGTCTTGGAACTGGCCAATTGGCAAAATGCGGAGTCACTCCAAGCAGAGCCATTGGAAATTGAACTCGATCTTCCGCTGCTAGACAACGAAGCCATTGTGGCTTTGACGTTCGATGGCGAACATGTCCGCTTGGCAGGCGATTGTCGTGTCAACTCAAGCGGTCGGCCCAGTTTGTCGATTGCCGAGATGCCACTGGACGGAAGTGGTGCTCGCAGCGTGATCTCGACGTTGCGGTTGTATTTCTTCAAAACATGCTTCAAGATGAGCAGCGTCAATCGACTGCGGGCCGTGAATTTTAAGAAGAGCGGTGCGGTTACCTTGGAACGACATTCCTTGCGTGAAAAGGTAGCGGGAGCCAAGCGAGTGGTCGTGTTGATTCACAGCTTGTTGGGTGACGGTGCCGCGATGGCGGCTGAAGTTCACCCGAACCGGCAAACACCGCTGAGAGACGTGATCGGCGGAACCGAGGCGGACACATTGTATTTGGTGTGGGACTACGAACAGTTGTCGACGACACTCCAAGCGTCGGCTCAAGAACTGGATGATCAATTACGAGCGATCGGATTGAGTGCCGAGAATGATCAAGAGCTCATCATCGTTGGTCACGGACTTGGTGGCTTGATGGCGCGATGGCTGATCGAACAAGGCGGCGGAAAAAAGTATGTCGATCAGTTGATCATGTTGGGAGTTCCCAATGGTGGTGCTCCCTTGGGAAAGACCGGTTTTGCCGTAACCGCAACGAAGCTTTTGATCACGGTCGGTATCAATCTGATTCCGGGAGTGGCTGGTGCGGCTAGTTACGTGTTATCGGTCCTTCTCAATCTCAATAAAGTCACGGCGACGATTGATCAGTTGGACAGCGACGGGGAATTCCTGCGGCAATTGAATGGGTCGGATGATCCGCAAGTTCCGTATACGATCATTGCGGGCGACATCATGGATATCGAGAATTCGAATGGATGGCTGAGTCGCTTGCTTACCAAGGTCGGGCAGGGTCGTTTGGGGCAAATGTTGTTTGATAATGATGGCCATGACTTGTTTGCCAGTGTCGGTAGTTGCGGCGATGTTCCGGCGAATCGTGTTCCCGCTCCGGTCAAGCATCGAGTGGCGTGTCATCACTTTGGATACTTTGGTGCGAGTTTGGAAAAGGACTAATCGATGTGCTTTTGGTTGCGTCTTCTTTCTGTGGCCGTTGTCCTTTGTCCCTGCGTGGCGGTTGCGGATGTTTTGCCACCCGGTCACAAGAGCGTGAATCATGAGTTGTTATTTGTAGATTCGGACGTGTTACGCGAGAGTCGTTTGATTGCAGCGCCCATTGCCGGTTTTCAAGGCGTTGCCGTCATCAAACCTGGCGAAAGGTTTTCGTTTTCTTCGAAGTACGGCACGAAGTTTTATCTCGTTCCGAACGACATGCCGATGCCATCGGATTTCGATCGCGAACATTTTGAAGCGTGGCCAAATGGAGCGCCCCCAGTTCATGAGATATCGAGTGTTCCCTGGACCAGTTCGGTGTCGTCGGTCTTGACGGTTTTGAAATTGGAGTCTACCTCGGAATCGGGTCCGGTCATTGCGGTGGTTGAACATACGGAACTTGATTCGTCGGGCAAACCAGCCGATACCAAGTGGAGTTGGACGATTGTTGCTGCGAGTGTGGTGATCGGGCTTGCCTTGTGCATGGTGGCTCGACGCTGGTTTTGGCGAATTTATTCGGTACGATGAGCATCGCGTAGGTCTGAGCCGCGTCTCGTGGGCAGTTTTGTTAGATGGTTCATTCGATGGTTGACCAATGGTTCTGGACGTTTTGCCTTGGTTTGACGCTGTTGATTGAAGTTGCAGTTTTTGGGGTTTGTCGTAGGTGGGGGCGGGCAAGTTTTTCCTCAATACCGGTTGGGCCAGCGGTACTGGGGCTGATTGGCTTGAATCTAGTGAGCCACCCGTTGGCGTGGCAGGCAGTAACCAACGGTGCTCCGTGGTTGATGAGCGAGTTGATTGTGATCGCAGTCGAAACCGTCGGTTTGGTCCTGATCGTTCCGGGGTTAGGGCGATGGAATGCCGCAAGGTTGAGTCTGTGGTGCAATGCGGTCTCGGGGACCGTTGGTCTCCCGTTCGTATTTTTGAAAGACTCGCTGCTGTCGCATAATTCAAGAACCGGCTATGCTTTTTCGGTCGTTTTTTCGTCCCTGCTGAGCTAGATAAGGAATTCCGATGAATACTGTGGATGAAGTCATGAGCGAGTTGAAGCGATTGGGTAGCGAACAAACTCGGAAGACTTTTGCTCGTCATGGTGCTCCGGTTGATCAAATGTTTGGTGTCAAGGTCGGCGACTTGAAGACCATTGTCAAGAAGATCAAAGGCAATCAAAAATTGGCGTTGGATCTGTATGCCACCGGGAATTCCGATGCGATGTATTTGGCAGGTTTGGTGGCCGATGGGTCCGCGATGAGCAAGAAGGAATTAGAGACTTGGGCCAAGCAGGCGACCTGGCACATGATCAGCGAATACAGTGTGGCCTGGGTTGCTTCTGAAAACGCTGCCGCGGCAGAGTTGGCCATGAAGTGGATCAAGAACAAGTCTCCGAAAATCGCTGCGACGGGTTGGGCGACTTACTCGTCTTTGGTTTCGTTTCGCCCCGACGAAGCCTTGGATCTTTCGGAAATTCAAGAATTGTTGGAACTAGTTGGTCAACAGGTGCATCAGGCTCCCGAACGTGTCGCCTACTCGATGAACAATTTTGTGATTTGTGTGGGTAGCTATGTGAAGCCGCTATTAGCCAAGGCAAAGGCGATTGCAAAGAAAATTGGTGTTGTCTCGGTTGATATGGGAGAGACAGCGTGCAAGGTGCCGCTGGCATCGGAGTACATTGCCAAGGTCGAGTCGATCAAACGTGTTGGTCAAAAGCGCAAAAATGTAAGGTGCTAGTTCAACGCCGATGATTGCGCATCGAACACGCGATTGGGTCATGAGCTAGCTGCTTTGGTGAAGTGCGCCAAGATGGTGTCCGGGCACCGACGCAAGCTGCGTTCGGCGTAGCTACAAGTGGATTGTTGAGGAAAAGTTGCTTGTCATCTTAGGTCGACTCAAATAGAATCATGGTCTCGCCAGCCTCTTCCATCGAGAATCTCATCATGCAAATAACGGAAATGCGTCAAGGAATTCCTTGTTGGTTTGAATTAGCTAGTACGGATCCTGACAAAAGTGCTGCGTTCTATCATGGTCTTTTTGGCTGGCAGCGATTCGATATGGATTTGGGGCCGATTGGAACGTACTCGTTCTTGAACAATGCTAATGGCTGTGTGGGTGCCTTGTGCAGCATGATGCCTGGGCCAAAATCAGCGGGACTCCCTTCGACTTGGGGCGTTTACTTTGCGGTAGATCGCTGCGATGACTCGACGACTCGCGCTGTGGAACTTGGAGCGACGATCATTGCCCCTCCCATGGACGTCAATCAACACGGGCGTATGAGCGTGTTGTCCGATCCGACAGGCGCCGTTTTTTCGTTGTGGCAATCAACCAGCAGCGGGGGTGGGCCGTTTGTGATGTTCGAGAATCATGCCGTGGGGTGGGTTGAACTTGCGACTCGCGACACGCTCAAGGCTCGAGAATTCTATTCCAAACTTTTGGGTTGGACGTATACCGAATCTCCCATACCCGTTCCCGATTCTGGAAATTACATCGAAATCTCGGTTGGGGGGACTCGCTACGGCGGCATTCTGCCGATGAATCCGGAATGGGGGGAGATTCCTCCTCATTGGGGTGTCTATGTCATGGTTCCGGACGTCAATGCTTGTATTGCGAAAGCCAAGGAGCTTGGGGGTGGCAACCCATTGCCGGCGTTTGACGCACCGGGAGTCGGTCGAATTTCGATGGTTTCGGACCCAACCGGCGCTTTGTGTTATGTGATTGCGTTGAATACGCCGTAGAGTGTTTGTCATCGGTAGCGAAGCTACCTGATTGAGTTACCCGGTGCGATCGGATAAAGTGGGTAGGCCAGGTGTTAGCGGAGACGTGGGAGGATTATGCAAATTACCGAGTTGAAACATGGTATGCCTTGTTGGTTCGAATTGGCAACAACAGATCCGGACACTAGTTCTGCCTTCTACCAGAATTTGTTCGGTTGGCATCGGTTTGATCTAGATCTTGGTTCTGATGGTACTTATTCGTTCTTCAGCAACGAAAACGGTTGTATTGGGGCGATGAGCAGTCCGTCGCCAGAGCATGAAAGTGTGCGTGGGTCGTCGACTTGGGGTGTCTACTTTGCTGTGGATAACTGCGATGATTCAACGGCCAAAGCGGTGGAGTTGGGTGCCACGATTATCGTCCCGCCACGTAATGTGAATGAACACTGTCGCATGAGTGTGATTTCGGACCCAACCGGAGCGATCTGTTCTTTGTGGCAGTGCGAGAGTATCGGTGGCGGGCCCTATGTTATGTTCGAAAATTATGCGATCAATTGGGTCGAATTAGCGACGCGAGATTCCGCCCGGGCCCGCGTGATGTATTCAGAGTTATTGGGTTGGGATTATTTTCAATCATCGGCGTCGGTACCAGGTGGTGGTCCATACCATGAACTTGCCGTTGGCCAGACTCGGTGTGGCGGAATTATGCCGATGCAAGCCGAATGGTTTGATCCTTTAACGCCTGATTGGTGGATCTTTATACGCGTACCAGACGTGGATGATTGCGTTGCCAAAGCGAAAGAACTTGGTGGGAGCAATCCAGTTCCTGCTTATGCCGTGCCGGAAGTTGGCAAGATGGCCATGCTGGCCGATCCAACAGGGGCGAAATTCTATGTCGTGCAACTTAATCCCGAATTGTTGGATTCGCCACGATTTGAATAATTGCCTGTAACTTGTGGGACTTGCCAGCGGTTACTTGTGACAGTCACGGCGATGAGCGACCAAACTCCGACGGCCTATCAAAACAGGCCAGGATTCGTTCCGAAAATGGCCCTGCCAACAAATTGTCCAACCTAAAGTTTGTTGACTCGCAAATTCCTATCTGATCGCGAAATGGTTCCGCAACGCACGGTAAGGTCGCATTCCGTGGGCCGAAACCACCACCTAGCTTTTATCTAGTTTGGTCAACAGACAGCACGCAAAGTGTGCCTCCGATCTATTGACCGGTGTTGGGGTAGCAAAGTGGTTAGCCAAGTCGCGACTCACTCATCATCTTGGCCATTCCAAGCTTTAAACGCGCCAAGGCCGAATCGCAACGCTGACGAGCAGACGGAGAATTGGGACTGTAAACTATCGCGACAAGATCACGATCGGTGGCTTCGATTTTCCCAGCAAGAGAATCTTTAATCGGTGTACCGACGGGCCGGGCAGGTTCACATGACGCATCGTAGGTCGTGATCAGATCTGTGAGCTCCAGAGTTTGTCCGACCGAGTTGAACACGTACGACTCGCCCGCTTTGCCGCGCGCGAGATGCAAACGGCGGGAACATTTCGTCAGTGACAACAGCGAAATCGGTAGGTTGACCTCCAGGCTGACCGCGTTCAGTAAATCGACGGGACCATTGATCGAAGGTAGTTTTCCATCGCGGGCCACACAACCCGCCAAGTATTCTTGCGCCGGCTTGCTTCGCCCTGAGGCTTTGAACTTGCCGAATCGCAAAAGTTGTCGCACTTCTTGGCATTGATCGTTGTATTCATTGCTATTGAAAGTTTGGGCAAATCGTTCGGCGACCTCTTGGCAATAAGCTGTCAACTCACTTGATGCTGGTTGAACAAAAACACCTTGAAACTCCATGACACCGACATGGAGGTTAGGCAAGGATTCGCAGGTGGAATACTCAATGGTCATCTTGATTTCTTTCCGGTAATCGTTGCATGTCCTCGAGCTTGGACGTTAGATCGTTGACGATTTCGGGGAGCTGGCTTGCGACATTCTTGGTTTCGCCTTCCCCATCATGGTCGTAGAGTTCGACGTGGCCGTTACGGTGCAAGATCATCCGAAAGCGATTCGAACGGATCGTTTGGGCGTTGGGCATGTAACTGATCGCGTAGGTTTCAAGGGTTTCCAACGCGGGATTCATTAACTCGGGAACTAGCGATTGTCCGGAAATGAACTCGGGAATTGGTAGTTGCGCCAATTCGCACAGGGTTGGGAAAATGTCCACAGTTTCGACCACGGCGTGCGACACTTGATTTCGGGGCCAGTCGCCGGGGGCGCGAATCAACAAGGGCGAGCGCAGTGATTCCTCGAACAGCGTGTGTTTGCCCCAGACCGCATGTTCGCCAAGGTGCCATCCATGATCTCCCCACAGCACGACGAGGGTATTCTCCCACAGTCCGCGTTCTTTTAGTTTGGTGATTAGTTTGCCAACTTGGGCGTCGGCGTATGAAACGCACGCGGCATAGTGTTTACGAACCTGGTCCGCGAACTCGGGATCGAGATTGGGATCTCGCCCCCATTGCTCATAACGGCGGAATTCGGCAGAGGCATGCCAGGTGGTTTGTCCGTCAGGTTTGTGGGGATGGGGGATCGGCGGTAGTACGACATCAACATAAGGTGTCAGATAGGATTCGGGGGCTCCAAACGGCAGGTGTGGACGAAGGATTCCGCAAGCCAAAAAAAAGGGTTTCTTTGCGTCTGCGAGGCAATCGAGCTCGCGAAGGGCTTCCGCGATGGTGAGACCATCAGGATAGATTGAATCTTCGCCAGCCATCGCTTGAAAGAGAGCCATTGGCGAATTGCTAGTTCGAGTTTCACCGTGAGCCAAGCCGTGCATCCAACCTCGCGGATGCAGCCAAGGTCCAGCGGGCAAGGGTTGCCGATCCCAACTATCCGGCATTTCAAGTTGTTTCGGATCATCCCAGTCAGCCCCACCCCGACCGCCCGGATGATGGGAGACTTTCCCGACCGCGACGGTCGTGTAGCCATGCTTCCGAAACCATTCTGGGAGACTTGCTGAAACCGCCTGTCCGGCTCGCATAAGGGCGGCGCGTTCGAATAAAGCCTCGTTTCCCGTCGCAATCGATCGACCAATCTGATTGTGGTGGTTTGGTCCGCGAGCCAATTCCCGCTCTTGGAGCGGTCGATGGCGCTGGCCCGTCAACAGAGCGTAACGAGAAGCACCACAGGTGGGCGCGTGAACATAGTGCCGAGCAAATCGAATGGAATGGCTTGCCAGGGAATCCATGTTCGGCGAATGGACGTGGTTGGCTCCATAGCATCGAAGTTCCGGTCGCAGATCATCAATACAAATCAAAAGCACGTTTTTCCTGCTGGTCGACTTCGTGCGTGGCTCCTCGCCCCAAACCCAAGAGTCGTTGGGAAGCAGAACCAGGCCCAAGCAGCCGAGCCACCGCAAAAGTCGCAGCACATTCGGTCGAATTGGCGTCATGATGCCTCGAAAGTTTTGAGATCGAATTCCCGAAAGAAGTTTACTCTCATCAGTAACCAATCGCCACACCCAAGCAACATGCTTCCAGAACTTCCACTCTCGTTCGAACGGTCGTTGTGGGCGCTGGTTCGACGGAGTAAGCTTTTGGGAAACAAATCGGTGCTCGGATTTGACGCCGATTTATGGTACGTGCCGTGAATGGTCCGACATTCGCAGCAATCCAAACTTAACGACCTGTGTAGATCGAAGTCTATGAGAAAATTGCTTTTGACCTGTAGTTTATTGTTTGTTCAGTTGGTTTGTTCGTGTTCGGCGTGGGGGCAAGGCGTTGACTTGACCTGGCCTCAATTCCGCGGACCGAATTCCAATCCTGTCGGCGATCAATTGCAGTTGCCGACCAAATGGTCGCCGCAAGACGATGTCGAATGGTCTGTAGAGATCCCAGGTCGAGGTTGGTCATCTCCGATCATTGCGGGTGGAAAGGTTTTTTTGACTACAGTCATTGCGGCTGGGGAGATGAAGCCAGCCGAAGTTGGAACCGACTACAGCAATAAATACATCGCCGAGCTGTCGGCTCAAGGCTTATCGCAAGAAGAGATCATCAAGAAGCTGGAAGAACGCGATTTCGAGATGCCTGAAAACGTCTCGCTAACGTATGTTCTGATCTGTTTGGATTTGGAAACGGGCGACAAACAATGGCAGCAAGAATTTCATACTGGAAAGCCACCTGGCGGACGGCATCGCAAGAATAGTTTCAGCTCAGAGACGCCGGTCACGGATGGTCAGCGAGTTTATATTCATGTGCCGAACCTAGGATTGTATGCTTATGACTACTCCGGCCAATTGGTATGGAAGCGTGACTTGCCGAATCGGCCGATTTATTTGAATTTCGGCACTGGCAGTTCACCATTGTTGGCGGATGATCGCGTGATTGTTCTTAATGACAATGAGGAAGCGTCGTATCTGGCGGCCTTCCGCGCGACGGATGGCGAACCACTTTGGGAAGTGTCGCGAGGAGATTTTCCGGAAGGTGAAAAGCCGATGCAGTCCTCGGGATGGACGACGCCATTCTTGTGGAAGAATAGCCAACGCACTGAAATTGTCACGATCGGCCCGGCTCGATTGACTTCCTACGACTTGGACGGCAAGGAGCTGTGGCGAATGAACGGCATGCGACCGGGTCCGGCAGCAAGTCCTTTTGCCGTTGGTGATCAATTGATCATCAACGGAGGATCACCGATGCCGATGTATGTGATTCGTCCCGGAGCTACTGGCGATATCACCTTAGAAAAGGGGACCACCTCCAACGATTTTGTGGTGTGGGCGAAATCGCGAGCTTCCTCCTATATTCCTACTCCGTTGGCGTACGATGGCGGACTGTACATCCTCAATGATAGCGGCATTCTGACTCGTTTGGATCTAGCCACTGGGGAAGAGTCCTACAAGAATCGCATCAAATCTTCTGGAGCAGATTTTACGACTTCACCGTGGGCCTACAACGGCAAGGTTTACGTCGCCAGCGAGCAGGGTGACATTTACGTCATTCCTGCGGGCGATGTGTTCGATGTCGAAGAGACGATTTCGTTGGGCGAAATGTTCATGGCCTCACCTGCTATGGCCCCGGAGAGATTGTTGTTTCGCACCGAAAAGCGGGTTTTTTCGGTCCGCAATGTGGTAGATCCGGCCCAGCCTACGAGTGCACCAGCAAGATAACTCTGTCGAGTGGCCAGTTCTGCCAATGCCAACCCGCCGAGGTTACCACCGGAATTGCTTGGTGGAACCTCGGATCTTTTCAACTGCACGGATTTGTCCAGACGCGCGGCATGAAAGACTGGCCAAAACTTCGCGCGATACCGTCCTCGTGACGAGAACATCGTGCTGGGCAGACACCCCGATAGACCGCATATTCTGGTCCATGGTTCGTTGAATAAATTTCATCTAGGCCCGAAGTCTCTCAATAGTCGAAGTATTGGTCGGGTAATAGCAAGAACAGTTTGGCCATCCCTTTTCCCTTCGGGACAATGTCGATGCTGGATTGGGTTAAAGTAGACCTCTAAATGTTTATCCCGTCCAAGTAGTGCGCGAATCAGCGAATTACATTATGATAAGGGTTTTGCATTCCTAACCTGCAAGCCTTGGTTGAACGTATTGGTGGCAAAGGAAACTGATTTGGAACTTCAAACGAATCCGGAACTGGAGTTGGCATCAGACTTTGTTCGGAACACAAACAAGCACGTGTTTCTGACCGGAAAGGCGGGTAGTGGTAAAACCACCTTCTTGCACCAATTGAAGGCTGCTCGCTTGAAGCGAATGGCCATCGTCGCTCCAACGGGCGTCGCGGCGATTAACGCGGGTGGGATGACCATTCATTCGCTATTCCAAATCCCGATCGGTTTGCACGTGCCTGGGGCGGAACGAAACAACGAACATCGCGCCTATCGCGCGGAAAAAATTCGCTTGATTCGCAGTTTGGACCTGCTGGTTATCGACGAGATTAGCATGGTCCGCGCCGACTTGTTGGACGCCGTTGATCAGTCGTTGCAGCGAATTCGTAATCAACGCCAACCTTTCGGTGGCGTCCAATTGCTGATGATTGGCGACTTGCATCAACTACCCCCGGTCGTGAAAAACGAAGAGTGGGAAATCCTCAAACCCTATTACAAGACGCCCTATTTTTTCGATAGCCAAGCTCTTCAACAAACCGACTATATCACGATCGAGCTAAAGCACATCTATCGCCAAGCCGACCCCGTGTTTATTGGGTTGTTGAACAAGGTGCGCGACAACCAAATTGACGCGGTGGTATTGCAGAAACTCAACACTCGGTACGTCCCAAATTATCGGCCTGCGACTGCCGAGCCTAGCATCACCTTGACCGCGACCAACGCCTCCGCCCAACAAATCAATCAACAAAACATGCAACGCTTGCCCGGAAAGATTCATTCGTGTCGGGCGACCGTCCTCGGCGACTTTCCCGCCAGTAGTTATCCGACGGACGAGATACTGGAGCTCAAAGTTGGGGCACAGGTGATGTTTATCCGCAACGACACGCAATCGCAACGTTATTTCAATGGCAAGTTGGGACAAGTATCTCGGGTAGGTACCGATGGTGAAATCTGGGTTCAGTGCCCTGATCAAGCGCATGAAATGTTGGTTAGTCCGGTCGAATGGCAAAATACCAAGTACGCACTCAACGAAGAAACCAAGAAGATTGAAGAAAACGTGGTCGGAACTTTTATTCAGTATCCGCTCAAGCTGGCGTGGGCGATCACGATTCACAAGAGCCAAGGCCTGACGTTTGATCGCTGTGTCATTGACGCTCAAACGGCCTTTGCAAGCGGTCAAGTTTATGTGGCCTTGAGTCGTTGTAAAACCTTAGAGGGGATCGTTTTGCAAACGCCGATTCCCGCTTCAAGCATCAAGACGGACCGAGTGGTTCAAGAATTCAGTCAGGAGGCCGAGAAAAACTATCCGACGCAGGCCCAATTGGACGAAGCCAAACGACAATACCAAGCCGACGCTGTGCGAACGCTGTTCGAATTCGGTGGTGTGTCTCGCAATGCGCAGCGTCTGGTCAGATTGGCTCAGGAGTCATCGAACACGGTTTTGCCGGAGACGATCGAGCAGTTGAATGGATGGATGCTGCGAGTACAAACTGAACTGGTGCAAGTGAGCGAGAAATTTGCGCCGCAATTGGCACAATATCTTCAGTCGGAGAATTTGCCAGAAAGCAACGAAGAGTTGCAGACACGCATGCGCAAGGCTGCCATTTATTTTTTGGAGAAGCTAAAAGCTTTACTACAAGACACACAGAATTGGTCGCTGATTACCGACAACAAGGAAGTGGCGGAAGGAATGCTGACGAATATGCAGCAATGGCGCTCCAGTTTGTTCGTCAAACAATGTTGCTTTGAAACTTGTCAGGCACGGTTTTCGGCGGAAGAATTGCAACGCGCGATTGTCAATGCAGAACTTGACTTCCAGAAGTTGGTAGCGAAGCCCGGTGCCAGGCCAATTCAAGTTCCCAAAGGGTTGCCAAATCCGGAGTTATACAAGCAATTATCGCAATGGCGTCAGTCCATCGCCCAAGGTCAAAAGAGGCCTGAATTCGACATCCTGCCCAATACCGCGATTCGTGAACTTTCGGTTTACATGCCAAGTAACAAAGTCGAGATGCTCAAGATCGCTGGGATTGGCAAAGGACGGTTCGAAAAGTATGGCAAAGAACTGTTGGATCTAATTCAGGAGTATCGCACGAAAAACGCGGTCAAAGGAGCGGCGTTGCCGATTCTAGAAAAGCTGCCTCGGGGTGTCTCTGAAACCAAACGCCTCAGTTATCAAATGTGGAAGGCGGGTGATTCACCTGAGCAAATCGCGGGTAAACGGAGTTTGAGCGTGAGTACGGTGATTGGGCATTTGGCGGACTTTGTAGAACGAGGTGAAATCGCAGTCGAGCGATTGTCCGCCGCCGAACGAGTTGCGGAAGTGCTTGTTTTTCTGCAGGCAAATCCAACGGCGACTTCAGCTGACGCCAGAACTCACTTCGCGGGAAAGTACGACTACCCGGAACTCCGCCTGATTATCGCTCATTCTCGCTGGCTTGCGGCGCAGGATATAAATCGTGACAATGCACATATATCCGACGGGGCGCCGTGATTTTTTTCGAGGTGCTCAATGGAATTCTTACTGCAACTTTGGCTGCCAATTTTGATCACTGGGGTGGTGTTGTTCTTTGCGAGTTTCGTGGCCTGGACGGTTTTGCCACATCATGAATCCGATTTCAGTCCACTTCCGAATGAAGATAAATTGATGGAGGCGATCAAGTTACAGAATGTTGCGCCCGGGGCATACATGTTTCCATACATGACTCACGCTCAAGCCAAAGACCCGGAAAAAATTTCGAAATACACGTCGGGCCCACGTGGCAACGTTTTCGTGTGGGATATGCCCAACATGGGCAAGAATTTGTTACGGACGTTGGTTTATTTCCTGTTGATTGCCGCGATCACCGCGTACATTTCATGGGAAGCGCTGCAAGGACAGACTGTAACGTTTCTGAAGGCGTTTCAAATCGTTGGCGCGATTGGAGTACTGACTTTTGCCAGTAGTGGACAACTCAACGCCATATGGTTTCCCCGAAGGACGTTAATGGATTTTGTCGATGGGATTGTCTATGGCGTGTTGATGGGATTGGTATTCGGCCTTTGTTGGCCAAGTGGCGTATAATCACCACTCCCACCAAAACCAGACCCGCTTAGCTCTTCGCGACTCCGGTCTCTTGTTCGATCAATGAAGGCCATCCTCCTGTCGGTTCGGGATGATATTCAAAGGCTCGTGAGAACGAAGACACTATAAATTTCGCAAGCTTCCCTTTGAATTATGTGACCAAGATGGCTGCTTTCGCACGTGGTTGTTTGGAGTTTCTCGTTGTCTGGGCAATGGCTGCCGTCGGTTTGTATTTTGTATTTGAACCTCGTTTTTCCCCACCAGGTCCGGCTTGGGCGTGTGGGGTCGGAGGGTTCTTGGTCGCCGCAGGATGGGGTCTCGTTCGCAACGCTTGGATCGCGCGCGGCCAAGCGTCTTTAATCCGCGATTCCTTGGCAGGGGCGATTCCTCGCTCAGGTCGTCCGTATGCCGCAATTGGTCATGCGCTGCCGACTCAGTTTCCACTGTTCACTCCGTTTCGACACGTTCCTTGCGTACTGTACTCGTACGAACTGTCGGAGCGAAAAACGGTGCGGATTCGTGACTCCAAAGGTGGAAGTCGAACCGAAAACCGAAAGTTAGTCTTCATGAGTGGTCTGGGCATGACTCATTGGTACGTGAAGACATCAAATGGCGAAGTGTCCGTTTGTGGATTTCCGGTTCCAGACCAATTCGCAGAAGAGGTGGTGGATGCGGCTTCGTTGTTCACTCGCATGCAAGAGTTCTGTGCCGAAACTCGCTTTGAGAAAGTTGGTAAATGGGAGATCGGCAAGATGCTCAACTTCGCCCAGATTGTGTTGCGCCAGTCGTCCGGACCCGTGCGCGAGGATCTGTGGTTTGAAGGGGCTGACGAGAAGCTTGAAAGTCGATCCGCGCTCCGAGATTGTCACCTTATTGAGCAGTTGATCCGCGTTGATGAGCAAGTCTGCGTGATTGGCAAATTCGATCAGCAAGTTGGCGGCCTGGTCAATGATTTCAATCAAGGAGGCTTGCAGGTTTTAGCGGGCGATGCAAATCAGGCTCTAAAGCATTTGAAGCAAACTGTTGGGGTTTATCTGTTCTTTGCCGCGATCTCGATTTCCATTGGAACACTAGGAGCATTCGGATTACTGACGCTACGCGAGCGGGATATCAATGCCAAACAGCCGCTAATTGACGCATCAAAAGGATTGCTGGATGCGTTTGAAGCAGAGGATTGGACTGCGTTTTCGCAACAGTTGCAGCAAGAAGCGTCGCCGAATGCTAAAGATTCCGTGGGCCGACCGTTGCTATTGGCCGCGATAGCGCGTCGGCGGACGCAAGCGATTGATTTGTTGCTGGAGGCCGGAGCGGACGTCAATGCAGCCCAGGACGGGTGGGGAAATCAACCGCTCGATGCGGCCTTTGACCGCAATCAGCAAGACCTGCTGCGGCGTCTGCTTGCATTGGGTGCAATCGGCACTTTTGCAGACGCGACGTCGGGCCAACCACTAACGACCGAAATCTCTGAGATCAGAGATTTGCTCAATCAATACACACAAGCGGAAGATCAAGCCGACGCGGCACTGATGGAACAAATCTCAGATCAATGGCCCCGCGACTATTTGGAAAGTGTTGGCCGCGGCTTGTACAAGGACACGAGACCGGTCGATTGGTCGAGTGTTAAGGGATACCGAAAGGACAACATCGCGACCGTGGTCGCAGAAGGCAGTACCAAAAGTGGCAGCTACGAGCGGTACGTGGTTACGATTCGACTCATCGACGGAAAATGGAAACTGCGAAGAGTTCATTTCGACGATCGTTTGGAATTTGAATTCGCACCTTCACAGTTGCAGAAGCAGTAGCAGCATGTCCGGCGGTGGAAAAACTCGTTCAATTAGCGAACGTGCAATACGCCGGAGCCTGACGTGACATGGCCAATTGGAACTCCGGCAGGGCAGAGCGATTGAAACTTGGCGACTTGATCTTCTGGAATAGCGATCAAGAGTCCGCCGGAAGTTTCTGGTGTCATTAACAACTCACGGAGCCAGGGAGCAATACTTTCAGCGAACTTGACCAACGGTGCAAAGTGTGTCGCGTTTCGCTGGGTGCCGCCCGGAAAACAACCGGCTTGAGCATGTTTCACGGCACCTGGGAGCCAAGGCATTGCGGCAGAATCAAAGTGGAAATCGACATTGCCATGTTGCGCCATCTCGCTGGCGTGGCCTAATAAGGCGAAGCCAGTGATGTCGGTCATGCTATGGGCGTCACACTGTTGAGCGGCTCGCGCGGCGTCACGATTCAAGGTCTTCATCCCGGCCACAGCAGCGGCAACTTCCGACGCTGAAGCTTGTTCGCGTTTGAGAGCGGTCGTGACAACACCGACTCCTAACGGTTTCGTCAGCATCAGGACGTCGCCGAGGCGCGCTCCACCTTTGGCCTTGATTTTATCGGGATGAATGATCCCGGTAACTGCCAGTCCATACTTTGGTTCTTTGTCGTTAACGCTATGACCACCGGCGATCACTCCACCGGCCTCTGCGACTTTTTCAGCGCCGCCTCGAAGTATTTCGCCTAGCAACTCCATACCTAACGCTTCCGGGAAAGCGACCAAGTTGATGGCAAACAAGACTTCACCACCCATCGCGTAAATATCCGAGAGGGCGTTCGCAGCGGCAATGGACCCAAAATCGTAAGGATCGTCGACCACAGGCGGAAAAAAATCCGTCGTGGTGATGATCGCTTGCGAATCATTCAATTGATAGACCGCCGCATCGTCCGGTTGATTTAGGCCGACCAGAAGTTGCGGATAATCCGCCGGATTGAACAGTCCTCGAAGAGGCGCGATGGCTTGAGCCAGAGACCCTGGCCCTAACTTCGACGCTCACCCCGCACAACTGGCGTAAGACGTCAAGCGAATTTGTTTGCCGGTGTTCATGGTTTCAACTTTTGCGCGGGAACGTTGGGAGTTGGTCGTCGCCTGACGGCGGCGAGCGTCGCAGGCATCACGGACGACGAATCTTAGCACGATTGGGGCCAATGATCTATATCGGGACAATGTCGCAAGTCGCTACAATCGAGCATTCCAATCAAGCGTGTTGGAGTCACGCCTGTTAGTAGGTGAAGTTCGCCATGGGTCGGCGACTCCTCGCCAAACTTTGTTGCGACGGGGCATTAGGTTTTTTGAAATGGGAATCATTCTGCCGCTGTTGTATGCTGCCTGTTACGCAGGGCTTCTTGTTGTTCTGACGCATCGTTCGGGTATCGGAGTAGGGTTAGTCGTTTACGCATGTTCGGTGGGCGCAGGGACCGGATTCGGTGGTTGGCTCTTGCAGCGATCAGAAGTCGGGCGAGTCACGTGGAGAAACCGCGTGGCCGGCTTTTGTTTGCCTTGGACCGGATGGGTTGGAGGTGGGACGTTGCCGAGTTTGCTGGTAAAGAACTGGTTGGCCGGCCTCGTCTTCGGAGTCGCTGTTTTGTGGGCCGACCAATCGAATTGGTTTCAGGTTCCAATAACGGATTCGACCAATGGCACGGGAAACCTAGCGAGCATTCAGGAATGGGGGCTCTATGTTTCAACGTGGACTTGTTGGGTGGTCTTGGCAGGCGCTTGGCTCTGGATGCTGCGAACCTTTCTGACTCGCAGCTCGAATGTGTTGTCGGTGTTGTCGCGAGAGCGTGGAATTTGGTTTCCGATTCTAGCGCCGCCACTGGTGATCGCGGCCAGCGTCACACTCCGAGCGACGGGCTATCCCTGGTGGGGGCTGGCGGTCGCGGCTGCACCGTTGCTCTATGTATCGTTTCCTGTATTGTTGATTATCGCCGTCATGCTCTGGCACGCCATTACCGGCAAACCGATGCGATGGAATTGATAACGGGAAGACTGAAATGCTTGGCAGCCATTTCTTTAGTGCACCGCGTTCGCATAAATCGCATACTTGGCATGCAAGTTCGGTCTCAATCGAAGACGTGTTATACTGTAGGCCTTGGGCCGCTCGTTTGTTGGGTGCCGAGTCCTGCTGCTCGAATCGAGGAGAACATGGATATGCCTTCGCCATTTCCGGGGATGGACCCGTTCTTGGAACGTTCGGAAATCTGGCCGGATTTCCACGATAGCATGATCGCCTATATCCGCGAGGCCTTGCAGCCTTTGCTGCGACCTCAGTATGTAGCGTTGACTCAAGATCGACTGTTTGTCGTCCAAAACCATCGGCCGATTCGTCCCGATATTTCGGTATTTGAGACGCAGCCATTCTTCGCCACCGCAAGTGGGGCCGAAACCAAAGCGACCGAACCGATGGAAGCCGATTTGGCAACCTCGATCCTGGAACTCCAACTTGACGAGATCCGTCAGCCGTACATCCAGATCATCGAACCGGCCTCGGGTAATCGCGTGATCACTGCCATCGAAGTCCTGAGTCCCGATAACAAAACACCTGGAGCAGGCCAAAAATCATATCAACAGAAACAGCAAGAACTGTGGGCGTCTGGAGCCAACTTGGTCGAGATCGATCTCTGGAGTGCGGGGGTTCGCATTGTGCTCGGGAACCCGGATTTGGCGGTTGATGATTTGAATCGCAGGTATTTGGTAACCGTCAACCGCGCGGAACCGACCCGGTGCGAATTCTACGCTATCGACTTGTCCCAACGACTCCCGCGAGTTGCGATCCCACTGAAGCCAAGCGACAAAGACGTGACCATGGACCTGCCCACCATCTTCCAATGCTGCTACGACAGCGGCCCCTATCCCCAGCTTCTGTACTACGACAAACCTGCCCCTGCCGCGTTGAACGAGGAAGAGGCGAAGTTGGTGCAACAAGTATTGAAACAGTAAGGCGAGGCGGTTCGCGGGCGGTCTTTTGCCAAGCGACAAGTTGAATATTTTGAAGGTTTGAGGTTATAATCTGTTCCATGAAATCGATTCGACACAATTTCTTTTGGGGGCTCGCGGTCGTTGCGATCTTTGCGTTGTCTTTGACATTGAATTGGACCAACAACAACTTTCCACTCGGTTATCATTTCGACGAACCCAAAAAGGTGACGTTCATAATGACGGGTGAACAAGACTTTCATCACCCGATTCTGATGCTGGAGTTGGTGCGATGGGCGATCCACTGGGGGACCGGTCGCACGCCGCAAGAGGTCGTGGAGTTGGGGCGGACAATCATGGCCATCGTTGGGGCGTTGATACCTGTGGTCATGATCTTGGTCGCGATGCCGTATCTAGGACGTTCGACGGCGATGTTGGTGGGTGCTACTTTGGCAGTCACTCCAACGATGGTTCTACATTCCCATTACCTGAAAGAAGATATTCTGCTGGTTCTGTTGTCTTGGGCGGCACTGGGAGCGTTTTCGCAGTACTTTCGCACGCGAAATGAAGTTTGGTTGTTGGTCGCAGGCCTTTGTTGGGGCTTCGCGATGGGCAGTCACTACAAAGGACTGTTGGTTGGCGTGGTGGCGATACCTTTCGTGCTGTTCGACGGTGCCTTCACTTGGAGGATGCGCGGGGTCTGGCTGTTGTTGATCTGCGGCTTGGCGGTGCTGGGGTTCTTGCTTCCGAACGCCGTGATTCTGGACAAGTGGGATGTTTTCGTCAGTGGTTTTAATCACGAGCGAAACCATGCTTTGACTGGTCATTTCGTACCGATCTATTGGAGCGATTTTTATCTGACCTACCATTTGCGATACAGTTTGTTGCCGGGCCTGACTTATGGTTTGGGTTCGGTGGCCGTAGGAAGTTTGATATGGTGGACCTACCGAGTTAATGAATTGCAGCGGGGCGAACGCTTATGGTTGGCCTTTGTGTGGGTTTCCTATTTGGTGCCCGAGATATCCCCTTTGAAGCCCAACCCAGACGAAGCGCGGTATATTCTACCGATGGTCCCGGGCCTGCTGTACTGTTTGGTCAAGGGTGGGCAGTCGTTGTGGTTGGTCCAGTGGCAAACGATTGCTTCCGCGAGAACAGCTTCTTCGCATAGCGGACGTCATTGGCCTCAATTCGTTTGGTGCGCTTCGTTGGTTTTGATCAGTGTGACGGTGGTTGGTTTGGCAGCTTACGAAACCGTACAGTTGAATCATTATTTGAACCGTGACACACGAGCAGAGTTAGCGACATGGGCGGAGAGTCCAGGCATCAAGTTATTGGGTGAACCGATGACCGGTACCGACATCGGTGGAGCTTATGCGTATGACGTGGACATGGATCGCCTGCGGCGGGAGGGTTACACGCATTATGCCTTGAGCAGTTTTGCTTACGATCCATACCTGGTGACTGCCCATCTGGATGGTCAATCGCCGGCAGTTCAAGCCCGCCGTTCTGCCTACTTGGCTTTGTTGCAACAGAGTTCAAAGAAGTTCGAGCCCAAGCATCGCAGTTTCGGCTTTTCAAACCCCACATTGGTGGTTGTTGGCCTGCAGTGATAAGTTCATCTCGAAATCTGTCAAAGGCCTCTTAGAAACCAAGTGTCCAGTTGGCTTGTTGAAAACGGTCGAAGTCTTCCACTAACCAGTTAAAGGCGACTGAATGACCCTTGGAATGAAAAAAACGGCATTAACGGCGGATCGTTATTTATTGCGCAAAACATCAAAACATCAAAACATCAAAACATCAAAACATCAAAACATCAATAGTATTGGGCTCCGCAACAAGGAATAATCTCGACTGTTGGAGTTCAGAGCGAACTTCTTTCACTCGAACAGCTGAGGGGGATTGAGGAGAGTTGGCGATGTTTAGAATGGTGGTGGGTTCGGTGCTAGTGTTTAGTATTGGCGCATTGTATTTCGGACTTCTTGGATCGGCTCCGGTTCTTCGCTCTGTTGGAGAATCGGAAAGCCGACTTTTGTTTGGCGGTTGTTACATACCACGTGCAGTTGGTGAAAAGTTCTGCGTAAAAGTACCAACGTGCGATTATGACTGGTGGAACGGGGTCTGTACGGGAACATGCGATACCTGTGCCGCGTCGCCGTCCGTAAAAACACCCCTACAGCAGGGATACGGATATCAGATCCCGAACACAGTAATTACAGCTTGCCCGGTTGGAACAACTCGGTATTGTGCTGGGATTGCGATTCCGCCGGCCGGCCAAACTTGTACTTCGATGTGTACTTTTCAAACAAACCCTCTTACCTGTGGTGTTTTTGCCGATGTGGTTTGGAATTACAACTCCGCATGTACTTCGGGTGGCGGAGGAGCGCCGTAACCATGGCTTTGGTCGGGACGTTGCAATGGTTGGTTTATTTATTGGGGCTATGCGGGCCTGCTGTTTCGGTCCTGCCGTGTTGTTCGTCACATCCGGTCCGACAAGCTCAGAGTGAATTCACTTGTGGGCGAGACTGCTTGTTTATTTGGTTGGGTCTTAACAACATTTCGGTTGATCAGGAGACGTTAAGCGGAGTTGTTTCCGTCGGGGCGTCTGGTTCGTCGCTTCACGAGCTACAGTTGGCAGCGACCCAATTCGGTTTGCCGTCGGAAGTAGTTGATTTTGGGGGCGGTGGTTTATCGACATTGCCTTTGCCGGCAATTGTTCATGTTCAAATTCCGAACCAAGAATTGGGGGGACATTTTGTTGTGTTGGTCAATCGTTCACTAGGTCGCGTGTTTGTTATCGATCCGGATTTGCCAAAAGTTGTGGCTATGGACGAGGCCGAATTGGCCTTAATTGCAACTGGGTATGCGTTGGTTTCGCGGGAAGGCATGCGTGGAACGTCAATGTTCTGGCGGCAACTAGCGTTTGTATCCATCGTTGGTTTGACCATCGTCGCGCTTCTTGCAATTTTCCGCAGCCTTCGAAAGTCCCGCATCGTGCTCGGACTAGTACTGTTTGTTTTGTTCGGTGGCGGGTGCGATTCCGATGTGCAGGAAGGTTTTGTTGACGGTAAGTCGAGTACCGAGCCGGTCGAATTGAGCAAAGCGGCTCTGTCGTGGGGGCAAAACTCGAAGGATTTTGGTCTCGTTGTCGAGCCAGAGGTCGAGGTTAAGTTTTTACTGCGGAATGAATCTAGCGATCTAGTTGAACTATTCCTAAGCGAAGTTTCATGTGCGTGCCTTACAGCGAAGCTAAATAAGCGTGAGATGCTACCCGGTGAACAAATTGAGGTGGTATTGACACTTTCGCACGGGGCCTTCCAGGCGAACGCAGGGGTAGTGTATCCGTGGGGGTGAAGGGGTCGAGAGAATCTCATCGTTTTTCCGCAAGGGCGGTTTTTGAAGGAGTGAGCGGCCATACTTTGATTTTTCGCAAAGAGCCGGGTGTTCAGCCGAATGATGAGGTTTTGGTTGGTCGAATTGTGACCGCTCCAAGCGTTGTTGTTGATGATATCCAATTGGACAATTTTGAGTGGAAAGAAGAATTTGGTAGGCCGAACGTGGTCTTCTCAAACTTCACTGTCAATGAGGTACGAAGAAATGGTGTCTACAGTGAGTTTCAGTACAAGGTCACGTGCTCACCCGAGGCAGACCTAAAAATTGGTTCTTTCGCCTTCCGAATGAACTTGCGGGTTGCATCAAAGATTAGTTCATATCCTGCTAAACTATTGGCAATAGTCAAAAGCCCGGAGGGTAGTCAGAATTGAGAGTTAGCCATCGTGCCTTTTTATTTGGGAGCCTTTTGGTTCCGATTTCTCTGACCGGCTTGGTAGTCGCTGGTAAGTTTAATTTTTTTCAATTGAGCAATAGGCAGCGGGTCAATGGGCAACCAGAGGTTTTTCGAATTGCACCATTTGCTATTGAGCCGCACGTTTTAAGTTCCGGCGCGGTTTCGAGCCGCAGTGCGTTGATTCGTCTGTTTCGCGCAATAGACTTAGGGGCATCAGAACTAATGCACCTAGCTCGGCTTCTGAAAACAGCGGAACGTCTTGGCTGCGGCTATCTTGAGGTTTCAGCAAGCGACCTTTGCCACCTTTTTCTTGACGATGTAAAAGTTCAATCCTACTTTGGCGCCCGTTCAGGCGTGTTTCTTCCACGCGGGTCGCATTTTGAAGTCAAGAAAAGCTCTGCTGAATCGTCCAGAACCCATATCGCAGAAGCCCATCAAGACTATTTGTTGTTTACCATGGCAGAATGTGGAATTCATCTAGATTCGTTGGCATCAGTTTGCGGTAGGAATGATGTGAGGCCATTGCGTTCCCGCTTCGATCAGATCATCCGTAATATTTCAATACGATCTTTAGGCAACGAGTTTAGCCTGACGATCGCATCATTGATTTTGTACGGTGGATACCGGCTTTGCAATTGTGAAGTTCTGGTTGAAAAGTTGCTGGAAACGCGAGAAGGATATTGCTTCGATCTACATCGGTATTACGCAATGGCAGGTTTTCTTCAAATGGAGGACTTGCATTCCAAGCTTAGATCCCAACTCGGGGCGGAACTGGAACGCAAGACAAACGCTATGTTGGAATTGCAGAATGAGGACGGAGCTTGGCGGAATGCCGAAGGCCGCGACAGTTTGGCGATTACAAGCCACCAACTTGAGTGGTGGTATTTGTTGTATAACAAATCAATTGCTGTTGAAGAGTCTATTGACCGAGCAGTCAACTATCTTGCGGTCAAGCTTTCGAAGGCAACCGAACAAGAGATAAAGTCTTACTATTCAACGTGGTGTCATGTCGCCCGATGTCTGTTGATCTACGATTGGAGGAATGGCCATGGACTTAAATAAATGCTCAGTACATTTCTTGTTCGGTGCGCTTTGCCTTGCGTCTGTAGCGGCTCAAGAAGCAGACGAATTTGTCAAGAGTTCGAAGTCGGTCGACGCGACGGTGGCGCAAGTCCTAAATGGCGTCTACGCGCAATATGCAGATCCTGTGTTACATACCGTGGATGTGCGGTATGTAGAAGTGAACACCGCCTTTCCTTATCCGATTGAGTACCGCTATGCCATGAATGGCGAAGATCGCGTGCGCGAACAATTAGTAAAAGCTGAAAGTTACCAGCCGTTCATATTGCGTTTTTTGGATGGGAAAACTACTCGCCACTATCCGGGCTCAAAGGCCGCCTCAATCACTCATGTAAAAGATAGCTTGCAGGATTCTTGCAACTATCTCTTGATGCTCGGCATTCCAATCCTGGATGAACAACGAGCAAGGCCTGATCATTTTTTACCTGGAACGCTTCGCAACGAGAGTTTGGAGTGGAAGCTAGACGACAGCTATTGGTTGGTTGATAAACTCGAGTGCTTAAAAGTAACGAACAACCGCAGTGAAGTGTTCATGATCGATCCAAGAATCGGGTACTCCGTACGATGGGCGAGACTTGAGACGACATTGGTGATTGCATTCGACGACTTTCGACAAGTTAGTGGCAAATGGATGCCGTTTCAAGTTGAAACATCAGGCACAGTGAACTCGAAAATCTCGGTCACCTCGCTGGATTTTGTCGCCAATAATTCACTCGATCAAGTGTTGCCACCTGGGACCTTGGTCACGAATGAAATTGAAGATAATCAGTATTTTATGGACGAACATGGGAATCGCCAAGACGTGTTGGGTGCAATTGATGAAGCAAAAGAAATGTTGCCTGGTCGTCGTTCCTTTACCTGGCTGGTTGTTTTCTCAATTTTCGCGTTGATCGTTGTCGGCGTCTACCTTGTTATGCTGCGGGGGAAGAAGCGGTGAGAGTCTCACTTCGATTCTGTAGAAATTGTCGCCGACCCGTGTCCATTCGCGGTTCCGCAGTGCGTTGCTCAAATCGGGTTTTCAAACGATTTGTCATGAAATGCCAACGTTTTTCCTTTTTGATTTTGTCGCTGGCTTTGTTTGGATTTTCTGGCTGCGAGCGGCAGGATGTCTCCGGTTTAGTTGAAGTCGTTGATTCGCCAGCGCTAGCGGTTACCTGTGATGAAGTTGGTAGCGTGTTTCATATTCTGCCTGGTGAAACGCGGCAAGTTGGCTTTACTTTGCGTAATCAAACCGACCATGATATTTTGATAAGATTGATTGAGACGAGTTGCGGATGTACACAGGCATCGATGGAAGATCGAAGGTTACATGCCGGTGAGAAGTCAAAATTGTTGGTTACTTTGGAGGGTGCGGTAGAAGGGACCACCAATCAGTACATCAGGCTAGAATTTGACGGCGAGAGGGCCGGTGAACACTTTATTGACTTTAACACGACCGTCGGAATTCCGATCATCACAAAACCCGAACGATTTGACTTGTTGCTCGCTGTCGGAATTCATCGTCTCAATTTTGAAGTTTTATCAGCTGCGGGTAGTCCGATCGATTTGTTAATGATCGATTGCAAGTGTGATGAGATTGAACTCGATCCAATAAGGAAATCGGATGAGTCGGTAACGATTTGCATGGAAATCAATGTGACACCCGGTTGCGAATTGAACACGGTCATTGTCATAGTTGTAGACTGCGAAACGGGAACTTATTTGCGAGAAGTTCCCGTTAGTGTCCATGCTGGGGTAGGATCGACGGCAGCTCTGGATGGGCTGCTCCGGTGAACTGGTGGAAGAACCGGAACCGTGCAAAGTGAATGCTCTTGCGAGTTGAGGGTGCTCGTATTTTTTTCTCCGAAGTTGGCGTGGTTTTATGAACATGAGGTGTCGCCCCGGTTTTACGCTCGTAGAACTCTTGGTCGTGATTGCCATCATCGCAGTGTTGATGGGGTTGTTGGTGCCGGCGGTGATGATGGCTCGGGAGGCGGCGCGGAAGACAACTTGCCAAAATAATCTCAAACAAATCGGCTTGGCAACACTTAATTTCGAATCGGCCAAGCGGCATTTGCCGACGAACGGATGGGGTTATCGTTGGGGACCGCAGAAGGGACTCGACGGTCGCTTCGGCCAATCGGGCAGTTGGGCTTTCTTGTTGTTGCCGTATTTGGAACAAGCGGCGGTCGCTGATCGTAAGCGTACACCGCCGCGGCTGCTTTTTGGGCGGCTTGGCGCGGGGGTTACTGGGCTTGTTTTAGCTGCTGGCGGCACTTGCGTTTGGCCGACTCCAGGACGGCGGTATCGGCCTTGTACCGTCGCTCCTCGGCACGATAGGTTCTCACCGATTCGGGATGGTGAATCTTCCACTCGTCGGGCAATAGATCAGCAACCTTCGCCGTTCCTCGGAGTAGGTGCGTAATGATGCTCTCGAGATAGGCCAACACATCCAAGTCCTGGCGATGCGCACTGGCCACCAGACTCATCAGATTCGCGTTGCGAATGCCAGCTCGCATGCTGCCAACGAACAGCCAATTCTTACGACCCAACGCCACCCGACGCATCAGTCGTTCGCACTGGTTGTTGTCAATCGGCAGGCTCCCGTTGGTGGTGTAAGCTCGCAACGCCTCCCAATGATTACGAACGTAATTCAAAGCCCCTGCCAACTTACTTGACGGCAGAACCGTCGCCGCCAAAGGGCCTGCCAGCCATTTGCCAAGTTGATTCAATACCGCCTGTGAGTCGCGGGCACGTATCTCGCCACGCGCCGCTTCATCGCAGCCAGTGGCCCGACGCTCGATGTCGTACAGTTCATTAATCAACGCCAACGGATACGCCGACAGCTGCAGGTCATTGTCTTGGTGTTCAAACACGTGACGGCGCGCGTGCGCCCAGCACGCCATGCGAGTCATCTTCGACCCGGGCGCCAAGATCACGCTCATGTTTCCGGAATAACAATCTGCCATCACACGCCCCGCATATCCTGACAAGAACTCATCGGGCCCATCGCGATGGCGAGACACGCGAAAGTCGAACAAGTCATACGGCGCCGCCGAGTCGAAGCTGGTGTACCCCCACATCTTCGCATCCAATGAATCCTTCTTCTGCTCCAACGCCTCACGCATCTTCTCTTGAAGTCGCTTGGTGCGTAGGTCGCTGGAACCCGGTTCGATCTTCGGCAATTCTTTCGGCATGATCAGCTTGACATGCGTATCATCCAAGCCAATGCAACGTGCGTCCAACATGCGCGACAGCATCAAACGCGGCAGGTCTTGCGTGACCTCGTCCACCAAGTCTGTCAGATAATCCAAAGACGAACGGCTTGGTGTCCAACCAGACGCCGAAAACAAATCTTGCAAACGATACAACGGCAAGTGTTGCCCAAATTTACCTTGCACCACCATCGCCGCCGTCGAAGGATGATATCGCCCTTTTTCACCCAGATTCGCCTCGCCATCGACGGGCAGTTCTCGGTCCAAATCGTTCGCGTAGGCCAACACGGGCTTCTTGTACTGCAGGACGACGACCTTGGACGGAATGGTCTTCAACGCTTCAGTGATTTCATATCGCTTGATGAGCAGCTCGCCCGATGCAATCCTCGATTGGAAAGACTCCGGAATACCTACTTCAATCACTTCACGCGGCAAGTGAGCCGGGAAGCTGTCGGCTGCCTTCTTGCGTTGCGGTGCGACCTTCTTGCGCTCGTATGTAATCCGTTCGATCTCGGCTTCCGCTTCTCGACGGGCCGCTTCAAGGCTGGCCTGCAGTTCTTTATCGTCGCCAAATTCCAAGAGAATTTGATTTGGATTGATGAACTTCTCTCGCTTCTTGCCAGTCCTCATCGCGCGGATTTCGGCCAGCAGTTCTTCACGCAGTTGTTTCAATGTCTTGACTTCCTCACTGAGTCGATTAATCGTGCTCGATTGCACGAGAATCACTTCGTGGGCGGCGCTCAATTTTTTAGGAAGATCTTTGCTCTTGGCCATGTCGGAACGATACCAAATCTTTGCGCGAAGCGCAAGTAGAATCACATCATTGCGTCCAAAAAAACACCAAAATGTTTGGGAGTGTTGAAGTGTCGTGACTAAACGTTGGGTACAACCGGAGCCACATAGCGCAACCGTCTTTTGACAGTGGTCAATTCGATGCCCGAGAGGATCGAATGCAATTCGGAACGCTCCACGATGACATGTTTGCCGTCGGGTGAACGAAGTGGTCGTTGAAAACAACCGCGCTCCAACCGTTTCATCCAAATCGCAATTCCATCACCGTCCCAATACATGAGCTTCACACGATTGCGGCGCTTGTTGAGGAACATGAATAAGCCTCCATGGCGTAGGTCGAGCCCAAGTTCATTCTTCACCAGTCCGAACAGACCGTCGAAGCTCTTGCGAGCGTCAACGGGTTCGGCATGCAGATAGATTCGAATCGCAGGATTGAGAGCCAGCATGGCTTAGGCCACTCGCTCAAGGATCATGGGCAATGAATCAATTGCTTGCAACGAGATGACGATTGAAATGCCGTTGGGCAGGCGGACCTCGATGTTTCCAACTTCAAGGGTTGAGGTCTGGACGGACAAGAATGCAGACTTGGGGGTTGACTGTCGAAGC
>JAEUIQ010000042.1 GCA_016794985.1 Planctomycetaceae bacterium
TCCGTATCCCCTGGAACATTGATCGTTCCGTGAATCCGGCTCGACCAGTCGGCGTTCCAGATCTGCGGGAAAAAGTACTCGTCCGTTTCCTCCTCGTCGACGATTTCGGCCCGCACCGTATAAGCCAAACCTCCGGCTGGAAACCCGACTGTGGAAACCTGATCCATTTCGAGGAAATGGGTACCCGCGATGTTGTCCCCAATCGGGAACCCGTCCGGAAAGAATGACACGGCGGTTCCGGCGACGTACCGGATTCCGTCCGCTCCGAAAAACTCCGCAACAACAGCAGCCCCAGAATCAGCTGGCGTGACTGTAAAAAAGAACCTGTAACGCAAGTGGCGACTCCAGGTCATGCGAAACCAGTCCTTGTCGGAACCAGTTTCCAGAACGCCCGCAACTGCCGGCCCGTTTGGTATCAAGATGGAAGTCGTCGTCGTGTCGCCCAAATGATCGTCCATAGCAACCTCGATCGGAAATGGTTCAGGTGAACTGCAAGGCCTTGAATTCAGATGGAGCCAGTGAAAACATCGCAGAGAGAATGAGTCAGGTAGCCACAGATCCGGAACGAAAGTAGCCGCTGCGATCGACGTGGATTCCGCATTGTAACTGAACTTGCGCATAAAGTCGAGTTTTGGTGAAGTTGTGGTCCGTGGCCACCTCCTCACCCGCTTCCGAAACGTGCCTCCACTACGTCGCGCTTGAGCAAACACCGGAAACACTGGGGAGGGAAACACCGGGGACACACATTTTTTGACGGCAGGTCCAAGGGGCGGATTCGGTTGTCACAGAAGTCGGTAGTTCACTTTATCAACGCGGTTGCCTTGAAGTTTTATTCCTAAGAACAGTTTTGTGTCTGTCCAGTGTGTCCCCAGGTTGTGTCCCCAGGTTGGGCCAAATGTTGTGTGTCGTGCGTGTCCCCGGTGGCGTCGCGGTCTCCGATAACGCGTCGGTCTTGAATGCGACGCGCAACACGGCCAACAACGCCAAGTACTCGATTTCCGACTCGAATTATGATGTCGTTGGGCGCTTGGTTGAAACCATCGATCCCATGGGGATGGTCACCAAGTTCGAATACAACAACCGCGACCAACGCATCAAACAAACCGTCGCCTTTGGCAACCCTCTCGCTTCCATCACGGAATCCTCCTTTGATGCCGCTGGCAATGTCACCGAAATACGTCACCCTCGGTATTTTGACGCGAGTGACACCGAAGGACATCAACTAGACAAGACCACTTTCACGTATGACGGAGCCAATCGCAACCTGACCGTCACCCGAGCCCCCGGCACTCCATTGGCCGCAACCTCGTCCACCGTCTATCTCTGGGACGGTCGAGTCCACAAAACTATCGATCCACTTAACAACGAAACCGAACGTTTGTACGTCGGTTGCTGTGATCGCACCCAAGTGTCCGAAAATGCCTTGGGGCACGGCTCGATTTCCAACGCCGACCCCGAAGGTCGCTCGTACCATTCCGCGTTTGTCGCCGATGTGGCCGGACATGCCAACTATTACAACCCGACCAACGCCACGACGTACCAGGAATCGACCACCGTTTATGACGGCCTCGGACGAGCCTTCCGCAACACTCGCTGGAATGTGCCCCAAGGACAAATCGATTGGAACACAGTCCCAGCCGCTGGTCTCAATGGCGTCGCTGCCTCCGCCGGCGTCACCTCGCAAACGTTTTACGATGTCAACTTGACCGATGGTGTTGGTCTCAATACCGCTGGTGGAGTCGCCGTCACGATCCCCAACACCGGGGCCACCTTCAACGTCAACCTGACCGCTGCCATCAGCAAACTGGCCAGCCCCCCCGCATCTGGCGGGGCCAGTACCTCGTTCGCAACCAACGCTGTTGGTTCGGCCACCGTGAGCGTCAACCATGATGCCTCCAGTGTCACATTCCAAATCAGCGACGGAGCAGGACGCACGGTCATGTCCGGCCAACTCAATGGTCCATCCCACGCCACGCCCTCCGGCTTGCTCGATTGGCAGTGCATGACCTACGACACCACCGTGTCCATTGTGAACTACGGCACCGTTCAAGAAATCCAATCCATCGACCAGGCCAACCAGATCTCCAAAACCCGCACAGATGCCGGGGGTCGAACCCTGGAATCCTACGATACCCTGAACAAGAAATCCTGGGCCGAATATGACCCGGCCGGAAATGTCAAGAAATCCCGTGACCCGAACAATGTGGGCTTCGATGCGGTTTATGACCTTCTAGGAAGGGCAACTTCGCAAACGGATACTGTTGGCGACGTGACCTCCACCAGCTATGATAAAGCAGGGAACGTCAAGACCCAAACCGATGCCAAGAACAAAGTCACCACCACGGTGTATGATGTTCTGGGGCGGACCAAAGGTGTTACCGATCGTCTGACCAACGAAACGCTTTACGCTTATGACTTGGCCGGACGCATGACCAGTATCACGGACGCTCAAGGCAAAACCACCAGCTACGCCTACAATGCCTTGGGTGCCAAAACCGAAGAAACCTATCCCGATCACACGGGCGGGAACTCGGGTGATGCGACTTACGGCAAAGTGAAGTTTACCTACGATCCTGCCGGGCGGATGATCCGCCGCGAGGACCAAAAGGGCGATACCGTGACCTTCAACCATACCATGGCCGGAACCATCACGTCGCGAAACTATCGCACGAAGGCCAATAGTCCGTCCGGTACCATCGCCGATAGCGATACCTTTACGTTCGATAATCTGGGTCGCATGTTGACCGCCGTTAGTGGTCGCTACTCCAATACCGTGACCATGAACTACGACAACTACGGCAGGTTAAAAGACGAATCGCTGACCATTGCTGCTCGGACTTACACCGTCACCCGAGCCTACGATAACCGCAGTCGCCTCACACAATTGACGTATCCGAATGGCTCGATTGTCCAACGAACCTATACCACCCGCAGCCAACTGCACACGGTCAGGTATCTAGGCACCACCGTGGATACTCGAACTTATGACGATGGTGGTCGCTTGGGCACCAGTACCTATGCCAACGGAGCGGTGGTCAGCTTCGCGTATCGCAACGACAACTTGCCAACGTCGATCGCAACCACCCATGCGGGTAGCCCCAACATTGGCACTTACTCTTATTCCTGGGATGCGAACAAGAATAAAACCGGCGAGACGATCACCAGCACGATGTCGGGCTTTGGGTTCTCGACGGGTGCCACCGGTTACGATGACGAAGACAGACTCCAGACTTGGAATCGCACCAACGGCACGATGAACCAAGCCTGGACGTTGTCCGATGTCGGGAACTGGGACGCCTTCACAAGTGCCGGGTCGACTTGGAATCGCACCCACAGCAACGCTCACGAGTTCACAGGGTTCACGGGTGCTAGTACCGGGACCTTGGCTTATGACGTGAAGGGGAACCAAACCTCGCGTCCGTCCACACTTTCGGCCCCAGCGTTGAACTTGGATTGGAACTTCGACAATCAATTGGTCGGAGCCGACACCAATGGTTCCGCAGGCAGCTTGGAAGTGACGTTTGAGTACGATGCACTTGGACGCCGAGTCTCTCGCAGCCATTCCAGTGGCAACGTGGTTTACGTTCACGCTGGACAACAAGTGATCGCTGATTACGCTCGCGGTACGGCTGCGGCATCACCCAGTTATCGCTATGTCTACGCCGATTACGTGGACGAACCGATCTTGCGTCACACAGGCACAGGGACGACCTTACCCACGACGGGCGACAACGCTCTGTATTACCATCGCAACCAACAATATTCCATCATCGGACTCACCAACGCGGCCGGAACATTGGTTGAACGTTACTCCTACACCGCTTACGGCACGCTAGGCATCTACGACTCGAGTGGCACCGTCCGTACGACCAGCACTTACGCCAACCGCTACACGTACACGGGCCGCGAGTACGACGCCGACCTCAACCTCTACCACTTCCGCGCCCGCTGGTACGATCCCGCCACCGGCGGGTTTATCTCACGAGATCCACTGGGGTATGTTGATGGGATGAGTTTGTACCGGGGGTATTTTGGATTGGAATTGATGGATCCGCACGGGCTTGAGCCAACCGGCTGGCATCACCCTTACTGTTTGTATTTGGGCGGCCAGTACTGCCAGCCATTGTTTTTTCTTACGTCCGAACAACATACTGCTGCTCATGATTTCCTTCGCAGCCAAGGCCTATACTACGGAAAGTCGGGACGAATAAAGTGGCAACAAATGACCGATCTTCAGCGTCGTCTAGCTATCTTTAAGTCTCTTAAGAGGGCCGGACTGACTGTCGCCGAAATCGCACCGTATTGGGACGATATATTCAAGGGAGCCAATCCAGGCGCCCTTACGCCACGCACTGGAACACCGGGAAAGCGTATATTCCTCAAAGGTATTGGTCTTGCAGTAGGAGTCACACTTGATGTGCTTCTCGACGCCAGTACGGCTTATGCTGCCCAACCTGACCCGATTTGGGGCGTCTGCAAACACAAGCACGTTGAATGCTTATGCAGAGTACTTGAATACACATATGTTGAGGCACATTGGTGGAATCTTTCACCATTTGAATCAGCGGGAAACCTGCAACGTATTGCCAATGAGAATCCCGTTAATCCCATAGTAGAGAACATGGGGCAAATGCACTTTCGCCATTGCAAAGATCTAGACCAGCAAATAGTTGATGTAAAGGAGGAGGCCGATGTTCCTGGATTTAGATTTGTGAAAGTAACTAGCCTGTCTTGTGAACCAAAACCTGCTACTGGGCCACCTGAGTTGACTCCTTTTGATTTCGATCCTTGGCTTCCGGAGAACCGTTGAGTCGAATATGGCAATCCCAGAAAAAAAGCAGGAAATAATTAGCTTTGTCCGTTCTGTTCTTGCGTTTGACCAAGCAGAACTGGGAGTTGATGAATTATTATACGCATTAAAACGCGATAAGAAATTCCGAAGTAAGTTTGCAAACCTGATTAAACAATTTCTTCCAGAAGAACTGGAATCGCTTTGCGGCGTGATAGACGGGCCTGCAATCGTAGATGCTGCGGATCAACTTCAATTGTTGCCCGATGACCCAAGGCTGCTTTTATCCGAAAGTCAATTGCAAGCAATTGCTCCGAATGATGCGATTGAATTCTTGTGCGTCGCTTGCATCGCCAATGATGTGAAGTCGGTTTTACATTTTGTAAAAGTAGTTAATCCAAACCAACTCGATCACAATGGTCAGCTTCCCTTGACATACGCGGTTGGGAATAACAATTCCGAGTGTGTCAAGATACTGTTGGAGAACAAGGCGAATCCGAATCTACGTCAGCGGAATGGGGAAACATCAATGCACGTATGCGCGAGGAGTATCGCTACAAAGGAGTTGTTTCAGTTGCTTTGCTCTTATGGTGGAGATCTCGATAAACGTGATTCAGACGGCCAAACAGTTCGGCAGAGACTTGTCGAGTTCGGACGTAGGAAATGGATTCCAAGAAGCGGCAGTTAAAAGAAAGAACCATGAGTAAGCCTGATTTGGATAAATAGGCATGGAGCTGCCGCTAGGCTGGGTTTGATTGGCATGCGGTTCGCTAACCGAAAGATGGGCCGATTCTTGGGCTTCGCGTCAATGTTTGATTCGGATGTCGGTGCGATTGAGTGCCGATGTCGAGGATGAATCAGGCGACGAAGTTGATTTGGTGTTGCTGAACTTGAAGTGGTTGCAGACCGGTAGCGAAGCAGGCGGTTTGGATCGCTGCTGGAAGCTGATGCTTGTCCGGCGCGTCAGGTGCGACAGTTTGGTTAGGTTATTTTCCTCGATGTCTTTTTCCCTGGCGGCGGAATTCCGGTTGGAAGAATCTTCGGTTCGTGTTTGTCACATTGTTTGTGGCGATGGCGTTTAGGATCGTACACCGCGTCGGGATTGAATTCGTAGATCTTCGGATTGCGAAGTTCACCCGACTTCAATCGCTCGGCGATCTGTTCGATCAAGTACCAATAGATCGCTTGATACAACCACTTGTCGAACCACGTCGTCCCCGCCATCGCTTCTTGCAACGCCACGGGCCAACGACTGCGGTCGACCCGTCCGCCTCGCAGTTGTTGCAAGAACTCGATCATCACGTCCCACGGCATGACGCTCAGCAACAACAAGAGCTTGCCAACGGCTTTCAGAATGCTCTTCGTCAGGTGTTGGGACCGCTGAGTCAATCGCTCCATCTGCTCCCCGCACTGCCGACAGCCATTGTACTTGGACCGCCATTCCGATGGCCCCAATCGCTTGCCGTGTAGCGATGTCTTGCGGGCCTCCTCGTTGCACGAGACGTGCGTTTTGCTTGCAGCCGATGTTGGACTGGAAGATGAATCAGACGTTGTAGTTGTACTGGTCGGCAAGATCGCTTGGACGGCGATCTGCAAGTCTTGCTCGATGGTCGTTGGAGCCCACTGAGCGATGCGAGCTTGCGTGTGCTGTTCTTTCAACAGTTGCCATTCCAACGACTTCGCTTCGTCGGCAATGTTGGTCGCCAGTCCGCTGGCGGCTTCGGCAATGTGCGTCGCCAGTTCGCTGGCGGCTTCGGTTGGAATGTTGGTCGCCAGTCCGCTGGCGGCTTCCGATTCGGTCGTGTTAGCAAGTTGGACCGTAGGAACGGTCCACGACAATGGCGAGACACGGTTGGCCGCTGCTTTCGCTTGCAGCTTTTCAAACTCCTCGAACGATCGGCCCGCGATCAGATGACGAACCAAGGCCAAGCGAGCGTCTCGCTGCTGCGGGCGGAACAGGCCAATCGTGCGGACTCGGCTAAAGTTCTTGGGCAAGATGTGTAAACAGAACCGCTTGACGAATTCTTCGCCGCTCACTTTCTCGATGGTCTTGGTGTTGGCCTGATAGTTTTTGCAACGGAAGGAAACGTGCGTGCCATCATCGCTCACGATGCGAGAATCACTGATCGCCACTCCCGCAACATACCGAGCCAAGTAATTCACCACCGCATCCGGTCCCGACTTGCCTTCCGGTGGACTCTGGTTGTTGACCATCCAGGTCTTAAGCGTCAGTTCGTGCCAGAGCTTGGTTGCACTCGCGTCATCGAAGCTGTCGTCGCTTTTGTCTGCCAACCAGCGTTTGCTTTGACGCTTCAAGCGACGCAGGAACATCTGCTTGAACGCGGCGGCCAGGGCCTCGCGCGACAACAGCGGCGAGCGATGATCAACGTTTACCCAACGTGTTCCATCCAACGACAGTCCGCCGCCGGTCAAGATCACATGCACGTGCACGTGCTGATTCATGCGTTGGCCCCACGTGTGCAGCGTCAACAACGCCCCCGGCACACAGCCGAACGCCTTCGCATGCAATTCCAACAGGGTATCTCGTACACTGCGAATCAATAGGTTGTACAAGTCGCGGGAATATTTTCTCAGCCACGGGTTCAGCAGGTGCGGCAGCGTGAATACCAGGTGCTGGTACTCGCACTGCACGTTCCACCCCAGGACGTCGTCCTTCCAGTTATTGCTGCGAACGAAGCTGCAACCCGCACAATGCCGATTCCCACACGGGGACGGCACCAAGCGACCATTCCCGCAATCGCCACAGCGGAAGTGGGCACTGCCCAGTTCGCCCGTCCGGCAGCGTGTCACACGACCCAGCACTTTTTGAAAGTGTCGCACCTTTTCGAGCGAATAGCCGCCAGCTTGCAGATTCGTCTCGGACCCATAACGAACCAGCACCTCACGCACGACCGGCGGTGGCAACGACCGACACTGATGACGCCATGCCGACTCAGTTTTAGTCATCTATGAACGCGGTGCCGCAACTTTCGCTCCGTCATAAGTGTTGTTTCTCGCTCCATCCCTTGCCCAACAGCCTACCACAGACACAAGTGCTGCACTTATGAGCAAGAATCATTTCGCGAATTATTTGACTCTGGTTGATTTTACAACTTGACCAACCACGGGCGACGCCGAAACGATGGGAAGGAGTGGCTAGTGGTAAGTGGCTAGTGGTGAGTGAGAAGTTCTTTCACAGGAGTCGGATGATGAACCAAGCGGATGCGAATATCGGCGTGACCAACGAAGATTGGCAACGAGCACTAGAGATCGATCCCTGGGCCACGGTCGTGACCTATTATGCCGCTTGTTTGCCGCTGCATGAGAAGGCTCGGCAAGCGGCCCAGCAACGACTACAACTAAGTGCCGACCAATTGGTCGAACAACAAGTTGGGTTCGCCGATCGCTCGTTGGGCAGTTTGATCCCCCATCGCCGAACCAAGCAAGGCCGACAACTGCGTGAACGATTGGAAGGTCTGGGTCTGTACAAGGACAACGGCCGCGAGACCCTGCGTGGCTGTGTGACTCGGCCCAGGTACGATGCGAACTCGGGCCACTTGTTGGGCATCGAAGCGTGGCCCGTTGTTGCGAACGGTGATTCAGCGGAGTGCCTCTGGTTGGCCGTCGATGCGGCGGAACCTCGGTCGATGGTACCATGCTCGGAAGCAGAGCACACGCTCGCTCCGACGGTCGTTGTACCGATCGAACCAGCAGCTAATGATGCCACCGGTGCTTCACTGACGGAGACGAGTTGTGATGTGAGTTGTGATGTGAGTTGTGAAGCGAGTTGCGATGTGAGCCAGAACAAGAACCCAACGGCGGTCGTGTTGCAGGTGGAAGGCCGCGACTTGCTCTTTACCTGCGGCGATCGCGAGTACCGGGTTCGTGGTTGGCAACCGAATCCGGCGGGCACTTCACTCAAAGTCAATCTTCGCGTGCGTCGAGCGGCTTTGGTGCATGTCGATACGCTGGACCTGCTCAAAGCTTCCGCTCGGCAGGGCTTTCTTCGCACGGCAGCCACCGAACTGTTCTGCGACGAAAGCTTGATCAAGAGCGATCTTGGGCAATTGATGTTGGCCCTGGAGCGACAACTGGATTCACCGACCTCCACGCCAGCCGAACAACCGCCGCTGAGCCCCGCCGATCGCGACGCGGCACTGGAATTCCTGCGAGCCCCCAACTTGATGGAACGTCTGGCCCAAGATCTCAGCACGGCCGGCATGGTCGGCGAACAACTCAACCAGATGGTTGGTTACTTGGTCGCCGTCAGCCGCAAGTTGCCCACGCCTCTGGCTATCGTCATTCAATCGTCGTCCTCGGCCGGGAAGACGTCGCTGTTGGAAGCGATCTTGCGGTGGGTGCCAGCCGAAGATCAAGTTCGACTTAGTGGCCTCACTGGGCAAGCATTGTATTACTTGCCCCCAGGAGCCTTGCAGCACAAGGTCTTGGCCGTCAGTGAAGACGAAGGACTCACGGCCGCCACCTACGCTCTTAAACTCTTGCAGAGCGAAGGCCGATTGACGCAGGCCAGTGTCGGCAAGGGCCAACACGGCCGGATGGTCACCAACCAGTACACGGTCGAAGGACCGGTGGCCATGATGGTCACAACCACGGCGACGCAAGTGGATGAAGAACTGATCAATCGCTGTCTGGTTCTCAGCGTCGATGAATCGCGGGAACAGACCCGAGCCATCTTGCAACATCAACGACAAGCGAGAACGTTGGCCGCTCGGCAAGTGGCCTTGGCCAATGACGCTCGTCGCACACTGCATCACAACGTGCAACGCTTGCTCGAACCACTCTGGGTCTGCAATTCATTGGCGGTCGATCTGAAGTTCGCCGATCATCGGCCGCGGCTTCGTCGTGATCATCACAAGTACTTGACGCTGATCGATACGATTGCTCTGCTGCATCAACACCAACGGCCCATCCGAGTCACGGAGATCGATGGCGTGACGCAGCGATACATCGAAGTACTGCCCAGCGATATTGAATTGGCCAATCGCTTGACCAGGAGTTGGTTGGGTCGCAGTCTGGATGAGTTGGCTCCGCAGGCTCGGGTGTTTGTCAAACAGGTCGATCAATACGTGAGCGAGATCAGTCGTCGCGACAGTATCCCTCGTTCGGCGGTCCGCTTCACGCGACGGCAACTGCGTCAGGCTTTGAAGTGTGCTGACTTTGCAATGCGGACGCATCTTGCTACACTCGTGCGGTTGGAATACGTGTTGGTCCATCGGGGGCGGAACGGACTACAGTATGTCTACGAATTGATGGTCGATTGTGCCTGTCAACGAGCAATGGAAATTGACCCACTGGCGAGCAAAGAGGAATTGACCCACCGGGCTGGAATTTGAGAAAGGGAGTGCCCTAGCTGCTGCGCAGCAGCTAGGGCGGCCCAGACTTAACCAGCTTACCAAGGCTTCCT
>JAEUIQ010000111.1 GCA_016794985.1 Planctomycetaceae bacterium
GTCGCTGGCCTACTCGGAAGTGGCATTAGGTACAGGTTCGATTACTACTACGCGTACGCCTGCGGCTAACGGTTAAACGTCGCTGGCGTACTCGGAAGTGGCATTAGGTACAGGTTCGATTCTACCAACGCGTACGCCTGCGGCTTACGGTTAAACGTCGCTGGCCTACTCGGAAGTGGCATTAGGTACAGGTTCGATTACTACTACGCGTACGCCTGCGGCTAACGGTTAAACGTCGCTGGCGTACTCGGAAGTGGCATTAGGTACAGGTTCGATTACTACTACGCGTACGCCTGCGGCTTACGGTCAAACATCGCTGGCGGATTTGGACGTGAAAGCTGAAAATGTCCCATTGTGCGCGTTTTGACGGGAATCTGGCTCATTCGTGCAAGACCGAATGAGTGGTTCAAGATAAGATTTTTGATAGGGGAGTTTGTCAGGCGGCCAACGACCAGCGACGTTTCGGAAAACGGTGTTCCTTGATGAGCAATCGATTGATGCGTCACCGCGTGCCACAACCTGTATGCCAACGATTGCCCGCCCTTTTGGGAGCGATCTATCTTGCGGTCCTCTTAGCCGCGACCTCAAATGCCCAAACGTCCAGTGACGTTTCCTGGCAGAGCCATGCGGAATCTCGACTCCAAGCCATTTACAACCGCGGCGAGTTTAGTGCCAAACGCATTCAGCCCCAGTGGCTCAGCAACAGCTCGGGATTTTTGCTGGACGAGATTGATCCAAGCACCAAAGAACAGGCGACTTGGTTCTATGACGCGGAGACTGGTGAACGTCGATTGGCGTCCGATAACGAAAAAAACGAAAGATCAAACAGCCGACGTCAAACATCCCAAAACGAAATCGAATTAAAGACCCGTGGCGGCAATCTCTTCGCCGTCCAGCGAGAAAACCAGTCCGAGACGACACTGGTAACGTCACCCGCCGATCGCGAAATTGCCATTCGCAATCCGGTCTGGAGTCCGGATGGAGCCAAGGTCTTGTTTACCCAAACAGATTTTACCGACGTACGAAAAAGATCGGTCTTGGTTCCCAGTGATCCTTCGTACCCCGAGGTGGACCAACATCGGTTCGCTCGCGTGGGAGAAAAACTCGAGCGACAGCGAATCGGCGTGGTCAACCACGACGGCGAGGGATTGACTTGGCTGCCGCTCGAATGCCCCGAGGAAGGGATGTACTTGGGACAAGTCGAATGGGCTGGCAACTCCACCGAAGTTCTGGTCGAACGCTTCAGTCGCTTTCGGGACCAACGCGACTTCTTGTTGATAAACGTCAGCGGAGAAATTAAAACTATTTTCTCGGAGTCTGACGAGGCTTGGGTGGAGGCGAGTCAAGGTTGGAACTCGGGGCTCGTGTGGATCAAGGACGGCCAAGAGTTTGTCGTCATCAGTGAAAAAGATGGCTGGAGGCATGCCTATCGCTATTCGCGTGAAGGCCAGGAGTTGGCGTTACTAACGCCGGGTGATTACGACATTATTGAACGCGCGATCATCGACGAAGATCGGGGCTGGTATTATTTCTATGCCTCGCCGCAAGATGGAACGCAGCGGTATCTTTACCGCGTTCCGCTGGATGGTTCCGGAAATGCGGAGCAAATTTCGCCGGAAAGTCAAATTGGAACCCATCGTTATCTGTATTCACCCGATGCCAAGTGGGCGATTCACACCTTCTCCACTTTGAACACGCCGCCCGTGCATGAACTGGTCGAAGTGGAAACGCATCGAGTCGTCAAAGTCTTGGAGGATAACTCGGAGATTCGCGATCGAATGGCAGCGTGGACGTGTTCGCCTGCCGAATTTCTCAAGCTTGATATTGGCGACGGGATCGAATGCGACGCCTGGATGCTGAAGCCCAAGGACTTTGACCCAACCAAAAAGTACCCGCTGTTCATTTACGTTTACGGCGAGCCGCACGCGCAGACGGTCTTGAACGAATGGGGAGCTGCTCAGATTGATTTCCATCGCGTCGTGGCCGAGTTGGGCTATGTGGTCGTTTCCATCGATAATCGGGGGACGCCCTGTCCAAAGGGAGCTGCGTGGCGACGAGCTATTTTCGGGAGCTTGGGTCCCTTGTCGACCGAGGAACAAGCAGCAGGATTGGTCTCGCTCGCGAAGCAATGCCCCTTCATCGATACGGATCGGGTTGGAATTTGGGGCTGGAGCGGAGGGGGCTCGAACACGCTGAACGCTCTCTTTCGTAAACCCGACTTGTATCACGTTGGCATCGCGGTTGTCCCGAAGCCTCAACCGCATTTGTACAACGCTTGGTTCCAAGAAATTTTCATGCGAACTCGCGAAGTCAATCCCGAGGGATACGAGAAATCGGCGCCGATCAACTTTGCCGAAGGTCTCCGAGGGAAGCTCTTGATCATGACTGGTTCCGGTGAAACCAACACGCATATTCAAATCATCGAAGGTTTGGTCGATCGTTTGATCGCGTTAGGCAAGCCGTTTGACTACATGGTCTATCCCAATCGCGATCATGGACTTCGCGAAGGTGATGGCACGGTGGTGCATGTTCGGATGCATATCCTGCGGTATCTGATCAACAATCTATCTCCGGGACCTCGATAATCATGATGACTGTTGATTATTCTTGTCGTGCCACAGACTCGTCAGCGATTCATGCGATTGTTGGCGTGTTGCTGTGTTTCGTAACTTCTTGCAGTTCACTTCAGGCGGCGGATCAACCGAACATCGTTTACATCTTGGCCGACGATCTCGGTTACGGAGACCTGGGTTGCTACAACGCCGAGTCGAAGATTCCGACTCCGAGACTCGATCGATTGGCAGCGGAGGGGATGCGATTCACCGATGCGCATTCTCCGTCCGCGGTATGCACGCCGACTCGGTACGCATTGTTGACGGGACGATACGCTTGGCGAACACGTTTGCAGCGAAATGTGCTCGGGCCTTGGGACAAGCCGCTCATTGCCGCCGATCGACTGACGGTAGGAAAACTGTTGCAAGAGCACGGCTACGAGACCGCGTGCATTGGTAAGTGGCACCTTGGTCAAAACTATGTCACCACAGACGGCAAGCCGGTTGTTGGCGGAATCAAGAACGCGCTTAGTAACGTGGACTTCCGCCAACCGATCGGGGATGGGCCGATCACCCGAGGATTTGATCACTACTTCGGAACGATTGTTCCCAACTATCCCCCCTACTGCTTTATCGAGAACGACCGCACGGTGGGCGTTCCCGATGTTCCGATGTCTGGGGAAAATTTTAATATTCCCGGCCCGACCGTTCCCGGTTGGAAGCTAGAGAATATTCTGCCCGAACTAACTCAACATGCCGTGCAGTGGATCGAACATCAAGCGAAGACCGAGCAGCCCTTCTTCCTGTACTTTTCCTTGACCTCGCCGCATTATCCCGTGGTTCCCGCTCCCGAATTTGTGGGGAAGACCAACGTCGGCACTTACGGAGACTTTGTTTATCAGACCGATTGGAGCATCGGGCAAATACTCGACGCCCTCGAACGCGCTGGAGTTGCCGAAAACACCCTGGTGATCTTCACCAGCGACAACGGATCGGAGATCACCGGCGAAGTAAAGCCGGGGGCCTACGACCGAGTGCAGCAGTTCGATCATTATAGTTCGGGCCAACTTCGCGGTGCCAAACGTGATGCGTGGGAGGGTGGCCATCGTGTGCCATTCCTTGTTCGCTGGCCAGGCAAGGTCGAAGCAAACGCCAGTAGTCATGAAGTCGTGTGTCATGTCGATTTCATGGCGACCGTTGCGGCGATGCTCGAGTACAAACTTCCTGACAATGCCGGCGAAGATAGCGTCAGCATTCTGCCCGTACTTCTGGGCGAGCAACTTCACGCCCCGCTGCGGGAAGCAACGATCCACCACAGTGCGCGGGGAAAATTTGCGATCCGCCAGGGCGATTGGGTACTGATCGACGCCCCGAGCGGAGACGACAACGGGGCCAACGGCGAACCAGCTTGGCTCAAGCACGAACGTGGCTACACCGCGCATACAGAAGCTGGAGAGCTTTTCAACCTCCGCGAGGATATTGCTCAACGCCACAATATGTACGCCGAGAAACCTGAGATCGTGAACAAACTAAAGTCGCTTTTGACTCAATACATAAACGACGGTCGAAGCACACTTGGAAAACCACAATCGAATGATGTCGCGATCCAGCCCTTCTCGGCACAAATTACTCCGCCAAACCCGAAAAATTAACCCTGAGATTTCCAATAAGAAAGACAGCAAGATGAACCTCTGCGGGGACCGACAAGTCTTGGACCCGAAGGTTGAGTTCCCCGGAAATTGAGCCCGGGGGCAGGCAGATGAGTTCCCTTCCAATCATCGACCATCGACGGACTGATATTTGCGATTCATGAGCCCACTGCTACAATACGTTGCCGGGACATGACAGCGAGACCAGCATGGATGAAAACGTAACTTTTCGAATTGAAACGGGCGCGGCGCGGGCACTCGCCGACTGGAAGGCATTTTTTGCCGAAAAGGTCGCTCTAGAAGCAAGGGGCTTGGCGCGATGCAGCACTCCTCCGGGACTCATCACACTTGCCCATTATCGGCAAGCGGCAGTGCTAGCTGCACAGGCACTGGCGATCGAAGTGCAGAGAACAGAATCCAGCGATGACCGTCGAAAAGCAGCCTGATCCCAGTGCTGCCGAAATTTCCGAAACAGTCAATGATTGGTTTCGCCAGTTCACTTTGAAATTAATTTTTTAGAAGCCGAACAAGCAATTTCCAAGGATTCTGGGAACTTCGTCGTACGACGCGATTCGCTGTGCATGAACGGGTAGCAGGGCGTTATCGGGGAGTTTGAGATAGTTACGGCAGACCGACTCGCAAACAAACTCGGGGACTTCGGTTCGGGAACTTCGGCTCGTATCTCTTTTCTCTTTAGACGCTTCTTCGTCTGCCTGTTTTTTCCGGCGTACTGTTCAATTCTTAGGCCACTCTGGCCACAAATTCTCGCAGTTTGCCTTCGTTCTTGTTGTTTGGTCCGGATTGCTATTGTTGGTCTCATGGGACGGCGGGCACAATGGCACGGCTGGCGCAGGTTATGTCTTGCGTGCGAACGATTGCTGTTTGTTTGTGATGGCGAAACGCTGGTGTGGCGTTGGGTCGAACTTCGCCGCTGTCCGTTTGCAGGGAGAGTTTTGTAAATGTTAGGTCAAGTGTTCTTGCGAGGTTGGGTCGTTACGCTGCTGTGTTTAAGTAGTTTATGTTTGCCGTCGCAAGCAACCGCAGTGCAAATGCCCGATCCGGATTTGCTACTGTCGGAAACATGCCTGATGTTAGCCGTTGTCGAAGACCTACCTGCCACAATTGTTCAAGGCAAGGCGTTTTTTGATCATGCTTACCGAGAATATCGAGAACAGGGCGTGTTGCGACCATTGGATACCCCGACAACTCAATACTATTTCGGCGAACTCAAATGCCCGCGAAGCGAGGGCTCGGTTCTACATGATGTGAATCGCAAAGGGCGTCCAGGGCACTGGTTGATGAAAGCAGTGGATTCCATCGCGACCAAGGGCACTGAGTTAGAGAGCGTTTGGCGTCCGATTGCAGATAAGTTGGTGAAAGATCCAAGTCGGGTCACTGCGGATGACGAAGACGAGGTAGTTCGTGCGTTTGCCGCGTTGTTTTCCGGAAAGCTGTTTATTGCCGAAGAGGACTTTAAGCCATATCGAACGACGGTCTTTGGCTTTGAGTACGACCCGAAAGTCTTCGATTGGATGCGAGAGTTTCGTCTTGTTGCGGAACGCCAGCGTGAGCAGTACGGATACGACGATGATAGTGCAACGATTTCCGGTGTTGAAGTAGTTCATTTGCCGAATGAAGGCTGGTACGTCTTTTCAATCGGCGACGTCATCTATGGGGTAGCAGAGCGACAGCTAGAGAAAACGCCTATCTACCTTACGCGTGCCATTCATCTCAATGAAGGGCGGAAACCGACTTGGGATACACTTCGAAGTGACCGTAGATTTCGAAGAGCTGTTAATGGGGTGTCCGATTTTAATGAAAAGATCAAAGGCATCTCATTCTACGTTAGCTTTAACGATTTCTTTAGCCGTATATCTCAAAGAACTAGTTCATTGAACCTGCGATTTGCTCAGCAGGCGGTTAAGGTTGAACGACCGCTTGGCTCTCCGTTCGACTTCTATGCGTGTTATAGTTGCAGGTTCGAATTTAGTAGTGATGGTAGGTCATTAGAGTATGTTGTTGCGAACCCGCTTTATAAGCCCGGACCAAAGGCGATCGACGCCGTTCATGCGGAGTTCGGCGATGTTGATATACCGAAATCGATTATACTTCCGTCCACTGTCAATCGTATGGCATCAGTTCGTCTTTTGCATTCGCACCCTTCGATCTCAACTGCTGAGCAATACAATAGGCTGAGTCCACTTCCTTTATCATTTCTTGGGAACAAGTTTGAAACGAGCGTGGTGTGGAGCAAAGATAATTTGGATTTTATTTCTATCATTGAAGGGGTGATTGCTAGCGAGGGAGTTCGGATCGATCATCTGGCATTCGAGGAGCAATATAACGGTTGTTGGTATGTTTATCCGGGAGTGATGAGTCCATATTCAAAATTTGGTAATATTGAAGACATGCTTCGTAAGTTTAGGGACTACTGTACAGAGAATGAGATTTCAACGTCTCAGCTTTTTAAGGACGAAGGAATGGCCCGTTGGTGGGTTGAATGGCCTCGCGAGGCCCTTCCTCAGTGCTCTGTGTCACAAGAACTAGAGATTCCCACTAGTTCGTTCGGTTCAGTGGGTGACGATCTCGCAGTGCTCGCAGAAACGAAATTGAATGGTTGCCGCGTGGCATATGTAGGTAATTCGGGCATAAGACTTGTAATGATCGAGTCGGGCGGGAATCTGTTTATTTTGCCGTATTGTACCGGTGCTGATTACATTCTGATGCAGGTAGTGGAAAAATTGACTCATGGAATCTCTAAAGATGTCGTTGTTCCCTCTGAATTCCATCAGTTGTTTGCTGAGGGGATGAGTGTCAAGCAACTGGTTTATCAAACGCATTTCGATGTACGCGCGTCGGGAGTTGAATTTGCATTGGCAATGCTTCCGGATGGTGGGTTGGATCCTTCTGTTTTGATTGAATTCATTGAACCGGAGTTCAATGAAACGGTATCGTTCGCGTACCTTTTACGCCGTTGTGTACTCAACACGATTGGGTTAGCCGATAATCTAATCGAGAAGAAATGTCCGAAGTTTCAGCGTAGTACGGATCCGATTGACTGGTTCCGAGCATTTGTGCTGCATAATGACAACATGATACAAATCGGGAGCATGAAGTTCCGCGATCAATTGAAACCGTGAGCAATTTTCAAGGATTGTAAATCGCTTGCCGGTTCGCGAGGCCAAGGTCGCTCTCGAAATTCGCGGAAGCAAACTGTTCCTGGTCGGACCATAGTGCGTCCGATCGATGCTGCTGGCAGAACTTCTTGCCTGCCTCTGTCGACCGCTTTGTGGCTGGCCCGCCGGGCATTGTGCGCGTTTTGCGATGAAACTGCCTCAATCCGCCAAGACCAAAGTGCCTTGTTAGGATAAAGTGTGAGCTGGCGAGTCTGTGATGCAGAGCGCCTTTCAGACACATGCAAGATTCGAGCCAGATCATGAACTGGCCATTATCAACAAACTGCTTGTCGGTCCACGTTTCGGCAATCCTAACTAACCCTAACAAGGGATCAAAGTGAACAATATGACGCCCAATTCGCGATTTCGAATCCTAACGCTGCTGGCGCTGGCGGCTTTGATGAATGTCACGAACGTCGCCGCGCAAGAGAAGAATGAGGTTCCGGACTTCACCCAGGGTGGAAAAATTCCACAGGGATCCAAGCACGATTGGAACCTCGGACCGACGGGATTGAGGGGTTGGATTTATTGCGATCAACTTGTGACGACGGACGCACGCCAGATTTTGATCACCCAAGTCGACGAAGGTTCGCCAGCCGCCAAGGGGTTTCGCGTCGGCGATGTGATTCTCGGTGTGGGCGGCAAGCCGTTCTCCTTCGATCCACGCACGGAACTGGGCCAGGCGATCTCGACGGCCGAATCCAAAGCGGGCCGGGGCAAGCTGACACTCACACGCTGGCGAGCGGGCAAGTCCAGCGAGGTGGTGATCAACCTGCGCGTGCTGGGTGACTACAGTGCAACAGCCCCCTTCGATTGCGACAAGTCGAAATACCTACTCGATCAAGGCTGCAAGGCACTGGCGGCAAGAATGACGCAGCCGAACTACACGGAAATGGATGCGATCCCTCGGTCGCTTAATGCACTTGGGCTATTGGCCAGCGGCAATCGCAAGTACTTGCCACTCTTGAAGAGGGAAGCCGAATGGGCGGCCAGTTATTCCAGCAAGTCGATGCAAACTTGGTACTACGGCTACTGCATGTTGTTCTTGTCCGAATACGCGATCGCGACCGGCGACGAGTCGATACTGCCGGGCCTAAACCGGCTCGCGTTGGAAGCGGCGAAGGGGCAAAGCGCGGTGGGCTCGTGGGGCCATGGATTCGCCATCCCCGACGGTCGCTTGGGCGGTTACGGCATGATGAACTCGCCCGGGGTCGTGTTGACGATCAGCTTGGCGTTGGCACGCGAGGCCGGCGTGAAGGATGCGGCCGTTGATGAAGCCATCGAACGCAGCGCCAAGTTGTTGCGGTTCTACATCGGCAAGGGTTCGATTCCTTACGGCGATCATCACCCCTGGCTGGAAGGTCACGAAGACAACGGCAAGTGTGGCATGGCAGCGGTCCTGTTCAACGCGTTGGGTGAAGCCCAGGGAGCCGAGTTCTTCTCACGAATGAGTGTGGCCGCGCACGGACCCGAGCGTGACTGCGGGCACTGCGGCAACTACTTCAATATGTTCTGGGCCATGCCCAGTGTCGCGTTGTCCGGCTCGAATGCCACCGGGGCGTGGATGAAGGAGTTCGGTGCTTGGTACTTTGATCTGGCACGACACTGGGACGGGAGCTACCCGCATCAAGGCCCTCCGGAAAACGAACACGACAGCTTCCATGGTTTTGAAGCCACGGGCACGTACCTGTTGGCCTACGCCATGCCGCTGAAGAAGATTCGGCTCACGGGCGCCGGCAAGTCAGTTGTCCCGAATCTGAACATGGCCGACGCGGAATCTCTGATCGTCGATGGACGTGGCTGGGACAACAAAGATCGCCACAGCGCATACGATAAACTCACCGTGGATCAACTGGTCGAACGTTTGGGCAGTTGGTCGCCGATTGTTCGCGAGCGAGCCGCGATCGCGATTGGACGTCGGCAAGACGTGCCGGTTTCAGCGATCGTTGATCTGCTCGCCTCGCCAAGTCTTGAGGCTCGCTACGGTGCGTGTCAGGCCCTGAGCAAACTTGGACGACGGGGCGAATCGGCGGCGGAGCCGTTGCAGAAATGCCTTGAGGACCAAGACCTTTGGCTGCGAGTCAGTGCGGCCGACGCGCTGGCCAAGATCGGTCCGGCTGCTAAACCGGCGATCCCGAAGTTGTTGGGATTGTTAGCGGAAGTGGACAAGGCCAAAGATCCGCGCGGCATGCAACAGCGCTATCTCACGTTCGCTTTGTTCGACGGCGATGGAATGCTCGGCGGTTCGCTGGACGGCGTTGATCGCGAGGCGTTGTACCAAGCGGTGCGAGCCGGCTTGCAGAATCAAGACGGTCGCGCGCGGGGTAGTCTCAGTTCCGTCTACCGCAATCTCTCGGCTGAAGAAATCAAGCCGCTGTTGCCCGCGATCTATCAGGCCATCACCGAACCCGCCCCCAGCGGCGAGATGTTCGCGGACGGCATTCGCGTCGAGGGTCTTCGTCTGTTTGCCAAGCATCGTATCGCAGAAGGTATTCAAGCGTGCGTTCAGTACACCCGGCAGCAGAACCCGTGGGCCAGCGAGATACGCACTCCGGAACTGATGGAGATCTTGCTCAGCTACGGCACGCACGCCAAGGCGGTTATTCCCGAGTTGACGCAGTTGGCCAATTACTTTGAGAACGACGAGCAGGATTTCCCTCAGCACTTGATGAAGCAGAAAGCCAAGTGCGTCCGCGATACGATTCAAGCGATCGAATCATCCACGGAGACACCGGAACTCATGCGGCTTGATAGTGCATCCGAGGCGACCGAACCTGAAGCGAACGAACCCGAAGCGAACGAGCCCGAAGCGAACGAGCCAGGAGCAACCGCACTCGAAGCAACCGAGCTACAAGTAAAAATGTCGATTCGCACCTCAGAAAAACGACCGCTCAAGGTGTTCATTCTCGCGGGTCAATCGAACATGGAAGGACATGCAGAAGTTCGCACCTTTGATTACATCGGCAAAGATCCAGCCACGGCATACTTGCTCAAGGAGATGCGCAATCCAGACGGAACGCCGCGGGTGTGTGACAATGTTTGGATGTCGTATTTGACTGGGCCGTATGACGGCAGTGCCAATGACGAAGGCTTGGGCAAGTTAACTACCGGTTTTGGTGCACGCGGGGACCGCCCCTTGGAGGATGGCGGCAAGATTGGGCCCGAGTTCACGTTCGGCATTTTTATGGAGAAAGAGCTGAAGGAACCGATCCTGATCATCAAGACGGCTTGGGGCGGCCGGTCGCTCAACACGGAGTTTCGCCCACCAAGTGCCGGGCCGTACCAACTACCGCAGCAGGTCCAAGACGAGTGGGAGAAACATCCGCAAGGTGCGCACGGTATCCCCAAACTTGAAGATCGAAAAAAATGGCAGGAAGACAAAGACGCCGCCAGCGGCGTGTTTTATCGCATGATGGTCGAGCACGTGAAAAAGGTGTTGGCCGATCCTGCTCGAGTCTGCCCGGCGTACGATCCCGAGGCAGGCTATGAACTGGCGGGTTTTGTTTGGTTTCAGGGTTTCAATGACTTGGTCGACGGCCAGACCTATCCGAATGGGAATTATGACGAGTACTCGCGACTGTTGACACACTTCATCCGCGACGTACGGAAGGATCTTGACGCACCGGAACTGCCGTTTGTGATCGGAGTGTTGGGCGTTGGCGGCGAGAAGGACAATTTGAATTTCCGTAAAGCCATGGCCGCACCTGCGGCCCTGCCCGAGTTCCAAGGCAATGTCGTTGCCGTGGAAACGGCTCCGTTTTGGGATACCGCGATCGAAGCGGCCGAAGCCAAGCAAGGCCAGTACAACGAAATTGTCGGCACAGCTCACGCGCTAAAGGCCGATGGCTCGTTGGATACGGAAAGGAAATGGGACAAGTTCTGGAAGCCGATTGGCAAGCCACAACCCGAGTCTCGAAATTGGCGGTTCATGACGGTCGATGCGACGGAAGCGCCGGACAAGTTGACCGAATACACCGACCGGCGGTTCCGAGACATCAAGCTGCCGGCTGGGATGGAGAATTGGTATCAGCCCGACTTCGATGACCGCCAATGGACGCGAGGCAAAGCACCGATTGGCAAGGGCGTTTGGAACCACAGTGGGATCACCTTGGATAAATTCCCGTCAGCCTGGGGTGAAGGCGAATTCTTGCTCATGCGTTCCACTTTTGAAGTCGACAAACTCGACTTCGATTCTTATCGCCTGGCGATTTTGGCGCGACAAGGGTTTCATGTTTATCTGAACGGCCACAAGCTTCACACTTACATCTGGTGGCAGGATCGACCGCAATACGGATCCATTGTCCTCGATCGGGAACAGATTCAACATTTGAGGCAAGGTAAAAACGTTTTGGCGATTTACGCCAATGATCAATATTCGCCGGACTCGCCAGAGCACTATGCGGCGGTTGATGCGTGGATCGAGGGGATCACCAAGGCGAACCAATTGAAGTTGGATCGTGCTTTGGAGGAAGTCTTTTCGTTGAAAGACAGAGAAGCGATCCAAGGAGCATCTAATGGCGGTTACCACTACTTCGGCAGCGCCAAGATCTTTGCGCAAATCGGCAAAGCTTTCGCCGATGCGAACCTGAAGCTGTTGAAACTTCCCGCAGATTCAGAGACGCGATGAATCAAGCAGTCCGTTACGCACCAACTTCGGAGAGAGCAGCGGTGGGCAAGGGAATTCGGGCAAAGGAATTCTTTGACCAAGGAGCGGTTGATGGTGGCGGCGCTGCGAGGACTTCTAGCAACTTCAGGGCGGACGGTCGATTTTGAAGACGTTCAAGCGAAGAGAGTAAATCAAGTCAGTTCGTAGCGCCGGTTTTTGGTGAATGATTGGAGGTAAATGATTCTTGGTGTTCAAGATCTCCATGGACGACACGTGGGTGCCCCAGGACTGGGTTGTTTGTAACTCGCGACAAGACTGTCTTTTACGCTCCATTTTTTCGTTAGCTCGGTTTAACTGGATGGATGAAACCATATCATGAACCCGAAACGTCTCTTACTCGATGGGGCCACCGGTACGGAACTCAACCGTCGGGGCGTGGACACGGGCTTGCCGTTGTGGTCCGCCAACGCCCTGACGTCGAACGCCGGGCTAAAGGTCCTGCGTCAGATTCATTTGGATTACCTGAACGCGGGCGCGGACATCATCACTACCAACACCTTTCGCACCCACCGCCGCGTGCTCGCTGGCAAAGTCTTCTCCGCCAGCGAACTAACCTGGCGCGCGGTAGCCGCCGCCCGAGACGCGGTTGCTGAATCCGGAAAACCAGCGTTCGTGGCTGGTTCGCTCTCGACGCTTGAGGATTGTTATCGCCCGGACCTTGTGCCGCCTGCCGACGAATGCCTCGACGAGCACACCGAGCGCATCGATCATCTGGTGCAAGGTGGCGTTGACCTGCTACTTATCGAGACAATGAATTCTATCCGCGAAGCCGTGATTGCAGCCAAGATCGCCACAGCAACTGGCCTGCCCACGTGGGTCAGTTTCGTGTGTGATGAGAAAGGCCGCATCCTCTCCGGAGAGTCACTAACTCAGGCCGCGGAAGCACTCATGCCGCTTGGCGTCCAGGCCCTGGGTGTGAACTGCATGCCGGCCCACACGATTGCCCAGCCACTGAACGAGTGCCGCGCGATCTGTGGTGAGAATTTTCCGCTCCTGGCATACGGCAACATCGGCCACGTGGACGATGAACAAGGCTGGGTCAACACGGACTCCACAGACCCGGCTGGCTACCTGCAACATGCCCAAACTTGGCCAGCACAAATCATCGGAGCCTGCTGCGGCTCCACTCCAGAACACATCCGCGCACTGAAGCAGGGCTGGAGAAACTTGTCGTCCTGAGGAATGATCTAGAACCTCGCCCCTAAGCGCGCTAACCTTTAAAGACGTCGCCAAGTCGGAAGTGTCTTCACGGCGACGTAGAAGGTTGAAGCCGCTACCGTGGAGCATACTCGGTCGTTGACGGCTTGGGGTCTATGATCGCATCGGCTTCTGGGAGACCGGTGGC
>JAEUIQ010000045.1 GCA_016794985.1 Planctomycetaceae bacterium
CTCAGCCGCAGCGCACCGATCTGGATCAACGACTGTTATCCAGTCGGATCGCTTGTCGGCTGAGTATAAGCGACCTGTAAAGCGATGTCAAATTTACCAAATTCCCCGAACCATATAACAATTCCACCCGGTCTGCCGAACTATTAGTAGACAGAGACTGCCAATATCATGGCTGGAAAAACCCTGCCTTTGTTACGGACGTGTATTTTATGGGGATGGTTGTCGCCCTGTCAATCATGTAAATTTTCGGTTGCGTCGAGGTGTTAGGCAGAGTTGGCAGGATGTTAGACAGACGAATGATAGACAGGTGGACGTTATGCAGGATGGACAAATGGAAATGCCGGAAACTGGATCAAACGCTGGGTACGGGGCGGATGGCAATCGGGCAGCAAATATCGAAAATGCGGCAACTGGCAAGGATTCGGCGGCTAAACCCAAGCTGATCGATGTCGTTCGCGGAAAACTCAGGATGCTGCATTACGCCAAACGGACCGAGGAAGCCTACGTCGGCTGGATTCTGGATTTCATCCAATACTCACGCAATCAGGCCGGACAATGGGTCCACCCGGAAACGCTGGGCGATCAGGAAATCGAAGCTTACTTGACTCACTTGGCAGTGGATCGACGAGTCGCCGCCAATACTCAAAATCAAGCCCTGTCGGCCTTGCTGTTCCTCTACATCAAAGTGCTCGACCGTCCCTTTCGTGTCGATGCCGTTCGCGCGAAAAGGTCTCAACGGTTGCCTGTGGTGCTGAGTTCCGCAGAAATTCGGGCTGTTTTGGAATTATTGCCCGCCGGTCAAGTTTCTCTTATCTGCCGATTGATGTATGGCTCGGGATTGCGGCTGATGGAAGCCTGCCGACTCCGAGTCAAAGATATCGATTTCGCCCGCAAGCAAATTGTGGTCCGCGAGGGAAAAGGGGACAAAGATCGCTACGTGCCCCTTCCCGCGTCCCTGGAACAGGAACTACGCGATCAGTTGCAGTTGGTCGAACGGATTCACCATCGAGATTTGGAAGAAGGAGCAGGCTGGGTGTGGCTGCCTTACGCGCTTTCCGTCAAATTCCCAGAAGCAGGCCGCCAGTTGAAGTGGCAGTATTTGTTCCCGGCTCGAGACACGAGTCGCGACACTCATCCGCGTGAAGCGAAAAACGGCACTGCTGAGGATTTGGTGGTGGGCCGTGCTGACCGGGAGCAGACACGACGGCACCATGTTCACGAGACGACGATACAACAAGCATTTTCTCGCGCGGTTCGCGAGTCGAAAATTACCAAACGAGCGACGTGTCATACGTTGCGGCATAGCTTTGCGACACATCTACTAGAGGCAGGCAAAGACATCCGCACGATCCAAGAGTTGCTGGGCCACGCCGATGTCAAAACTACCATGATTTACACGCATGTCAGTACCGTCGGAGCCTGTGGTGTGAAGAGTCCGCTGGATGTGTTGTAAGCTTGGTTGGCAGTTAGAACGATATGAAAAAAGGTGGGGAGCGGATCGGGCGGCGCAATTGGAAAGTGGAACGATCCACGACAATGTTGGACGGTGAAACGGTCGATGAGAATGTTGGACTGCAGCGCGGTCGAACGCCATGCCGTTCGGCTTTCGGTTCTAGTTCCCGATCGCTTGACGTTGCTTCTTGGCCATTTGGCGAATGGCGCTCGTCAAGTTTAATGGTCGATTGAGAAGCGATTGCCACTGGTAGTCCATGATCTGACGCAATACTGGATGACAACCCCAATCAGCGTGCCGACGCCAAGCGTGATCGTCTTCGTCTTGATAGATCCGGAGAACTTGAGCGGCTCGCTCGCTGAATCCGAGCAAGCGTCCGCGCTCGTGGCAGCATTCGCGGCAGACCAAGCTCGTGTCGTTGAGGCTGAAAAACAACTTTCCAGTGCGACGGTTGCTTAAATGATCGATGTCGGCAGTGGGGGCCAATAGTTCGCCGACCAGCGGTTGGTCGCAGCCCGCGCAATGGGTTAGTCCCAAACCATGCCCCAACAAAGCCAACGCCCGCATCTCGAAACGGAGCACGATGGCCGACACAGGTTGGTAGTTGAACTCCGTTTCCCGAGTCTGCAAATCACTCAGCGTGTCGACCGCCAAGCGAAACAATTCCGGCAGCGGTTGGTGCGGCTCCGTGAGGTCGGTCAATAGTTCGGCGAGATAATAGCCCGCATAGAGCCGAGCAAGCGACCATTGGCATGGTCGAAAACGGCGAACCAACTTGGCCTCGGTCAGCAAGTCCAGCGTTCCTGTTCGACGCGGCAAAAAAATGACCTGGGACAACGACAGGGTATCAACCGCACCATAAAACGCACTTTTCGGGCGTCGCGCCCCTTTGGCCAGGGCGCTGATTTTGCCGTAAGTTTTTGTAAGCTCTGAGCCTTGTTTTGCAGGTAAACACTTCGGCCCGCAATTCACCTCACATAAGTCGCCTTCTCCTTAAACATGCAACACCGTCGACCGAATTTTGATTCAAGCCAGATTCCTTCGTGTTTGCCCAGAAACTCAAAGGATACCGAAACAGAAGTTGGATTCGGCGGCGAAAGCGGATGTTTACTGGCGACAGCGGCGACTTGCGCCGTTCCGGCCGCTCAACAGATAGTCAACGCTTGCGGGCACTATCTTTTCGTCGATTTTGGGTTAGGCGTTCGCTTACGCTGCCGAGTGCAAAGTGATCCACCGACCGTTGCAATTGTCAAAATCAAGAATCCAGACGGTTCCGGAACCGAAGAAATCGACAAATTGACACCAACAAAATCGCCTAATGTTGTGGTTTTCTCAACCCGCAGTTCAATTACGTCGCCTGCAACTATCGAAACGTTGGACAAAGCTGCCGAACCACCCGATCCATTCTGAAAAGAAAATGGATTTGAACGAGAATACGGGTCACCGGATTCAACGTGACCAGAGCTTAATTGACTTCCATTAAGTAATAGCGTCCAGTTGTTCCCTCTGCCCGCGTCGCGTCCCATCCAAGCATTACCATCAATATTGACCACAGCGTTCAATGAAGATGTCCAAGTAACATTCGCGTAGGCCGAAGCGTTACCATTACTTGCATCATTGGAGTGGATGATAATGTCCCCGATTTGCCAATCGAAATTAACAGTTGTCGATCTAAAAATAGCCGGTAAGAAATTCCCTGCAGAATTACTTGGAGCCCACGCAGGTTGAGGCAATGATCCCCCAAGCCACGTCCAATCGTTTACCAGAGGCAACGCACTAGTGCCTTGGCGATAGGTCCAGGTCCCATTTGCGGTAACATTCGGATTTGAGGTATCACTCCAGTCGCCCTTCAGGTCCGCGACAACATCACCGTATGTCACAGCAGAAATTGAGAACAAACACGCCAGTAACTGCAAGGCAAGAAGTAATGTGAGCTTCATAATTCACCTTCGATCGGTTGACAAAGAAACCATCCAGCGGCCGAGTCCGATGACCTCAAAGACAAAGCCCGGCCGCACATCTCCGAGCTGTATCTTAGTTTGACAAAACACCATGTCAATCACGCAAAAAACAGCTGTTTTACCTAGAGATTTCGCCAGTAATTCGCGTCCTGCCGCACCTTGGATACGAAGCACCGGGCACGAGAGGAATGTGGATAGAGTGTTAGTTCGAATCACGTATTTTCGATGAGTGAGTGTTGTCTGCTCGGTATCTTCTCCTTTGCATTTTGACTCGATGGGTTATCCAGGTCGACAATGGTCCGATACATTAAAATTTGGTCTGTTAGATCGATGTGCCCCGAAGCGTCTTTCTGTAAATATTGGGTCAAAAAGGAAAGTGCTGAGAGTCGACAACGTGCCTTAAATATCTCAGATCGATGCGGCACTCGTTTGCGGAACCAAGTATTCGTCCCGCGTCGCGGAGGAACACACGAGCAACGAAAGTGCCTCCGGAATTAGGCGCATTCCATTTGCCTCGACGACCAATCAACGACGGCTGCTGACGGCTCGGAAGTCGACACACAGAGTGTCCTGTTTTTTTCAACGGTACTGCGGATGAGCACAAAGCCGCAGGCCCTCGGCTTTAGTGCTCCATTGCTTGGCGTTGCTTCTTGGCCATTTGGCGAATGGCGCTCGTCAAGTTTAATGGTCGATTGAGAAGCGATTGCCACTGGTAGTCCATGATCTGACGGAATACTGGATGACAACCCCAATCAGCGTGTCTTCGCCAAGCTTGGTCGTCTTCGTCTTGATAGATCCGGAGAACTTGAGCGGCTCGTTCGCTGAATCCGAGCAAGCGACCGCGCTCGTGGCAGCATTCGCGGCAGACCAAGCTCGTGTCGTTGAGGCTGAAAAACAACTTTCCAGTGCGACGGTTGCTTAAATGATCGATTTCGGCAGTGGGGGCCAGTAGTTCGCCGACCAGCGGTTGGTCGCAGCCCGCGCAATGGGTTAGTCCCAAACCATGTCCCAACAAAGCCAACGCCCGCATCTCGAAACGGAGCACGATGGCCGACACAGGTTGGTAGTTGAACTCCGTTTCCCGAGTCTGCAAATCACTCAGCGTGTCGACCGCCAAGCGAAACAATTCCGGCAGCGGTTGGTGTGGCTCCGTGAGGTCGGTCAATAGTTCGGCGAGATAATAGCCCGCATAGAGCCGAGCAAGCGACCATTGGCATGGTCGAAAACGGCGAACCAACTTGGCCTCGGTCAACAAGTCCAGCGTTCCTGTTCGACGTGGCAAAAAAATGACCTGGGACAACGACAGGGTATCAACCGCACCATAAAACGCACTTTTCGGGCGTCGCGCCCCTTTGGCCAGGGCGCTGATTTTGCCGTAAGTTTCCGTAAACAACGCCAATACGACGCTGGTTTCGCTGAAATCTACGACTCGCAAGACGATGGCTAAGGATTTTTCGCTGCTCACGATTTTTGGCTGCTTAGGGGACACCAGTCGGATTGTCGATTCGGGGAATTGAAGTCTATACTTCGGCGTCGGTCCTGGGGAGCGTGCCGATATTCGTTAGTCCTGTTTTGGTTTCAGCAGAAGGTTATCGACGTGAGTCAAGAATGGTCAGGGCGTTGTGAAGAGTTGTCCACTCGAGTCCTCCAACTCAAGGACTCTCTTTGACTACGAGAAACGCTTGTTAGAGATCGGCTCGATCGAACACGATATGAGCCAAGACGGATTCTGGAACGATTCGACGAAGTCGCAAGCCGCGGTGGCGAAGTTAAAGGCTCTGAAATCCTCAACCGCGAAGTTAGGCGAGTTGGTCAGGGCCGAACAGGAGTTGCCTGAACTCTTATCCATGGCCGAAGAGGATGCGAGCTTTGGTGCCGAATTCGAGGCGGAATTGACTCGGCTGGAAAAACTGCTGAGCGAATTGGAGCTGCAATCCTTATTGAACGGCCCGCACGACCAAGCGGGGGCGATCCTCAGCATCAATGCACGCGATGGTGGCACGGACGCCAATGACTGGGCCGAGATGCTGTTGAGAATGTACATCAGTTGGGGCCGTGACAACGGCTTCGATGTCGCGTTATTGGACCGTAGCGACAACGACGAGGCCGGAATCAATCAAGCGACGATCCTGGTGCGGGGACCAATGGCTTACGGCTACCTGAAAGGCGAAACCGGCATGCACCGCTTGGTGCGGATCAGTCCTTTTAATTCGGAAGGGAAGCGCCAAACCAGTTTCGCGGCGGTGGATGTCTCACCTGAGATTGAAGATGTCGAGGAGATCAAGATCGACCCGCAAGACGTGCGCATTGATACGTTTCGGGCCTCGGGGGCCGGTGGTCAACACGTCAATAAGACCGATAGCGCGGTCCGCTTGACGCACTTGCCGACGAACACCGTGGTCCAATGCCAGAGCGAGCGCAGCCAACACCAGAATCGCGATCAAGCGTGGAAGATGTTGCGAGCCAAGATGGCGCAATTGGAAGAGCAGCGCCGGGAAGAAGAAGAGGCGGCCAAGTATCAGACCAAAGCTCGTGTGGGGTTCGGCTCGCAAATTCGCAATTACTTTTTGCATCCCGATCAACGCATCAAGGATGTGCGGACCGGTTATGCAATGGGCAGTTTTCATGCGGTGATGGGCGGCGATATTCAAGGCTTCTTGGACGCCTATCTGGCTTGGCGTGCGAAAGAGGCGGGACTGAGTGGCATCAGCGGTGAAAGCGAATAGGGCTCGTGAGTAAACTTTGGACCGTTGCAGCATCTCACTCGACACTTCCGAACGTGCAGCTAGAAGCAAGATTCCTGCGGCAGCGAGATCGCTTCGAGCACCAGGTTATTGTGGTGACGCCGCAGGGCGAACTTCCTTGCTTGACGTCGCTCGAAGGCAATGATCAAGAGTCGTTTCCGCCTAGCCCACCACTGCAAGACATGTCGGTGGAACGGCGAGTCGGCTCGCAAGTCGCCTTGGGGGTCGGCATGGCGGGATCCGCCCTCTGGTCACTCAGCGCATTGGCTGACGCGGCGGACGGTTCTTTACTGTTTGATTGGGCCTGCCAAACGCGGGGCGCCGCCGTCTGGCCCCAAAATTGCTACCTATGGTCTAGCCACGATCCCGCTGCCAACTCGGCGTCTACCGAGGTGGTGTTGTGCCGTTGGCGCCCTTTGGAGGGGGCCGAGATCCAGGTCGTTTTGACGCTGCTGGCATCGCCACTGACAAAACCCCTGAGTTACTCGGTCGGGCCTGCGGGCCGCGGCATGTTGCCTGCGGGTTACACCGCGGCCAGCCAAGAACTGATTCCGACGACGAATAGCGACTTTGCCGTGAACGATCCAGGTCGAGGCACGGTCCTTAGCATCACGGGCAGTTCGACCACGCCGGACGCCCTGGCGACCAAGTCGGCAACTCTGCGTTGGCAGTATCGGATCGCGATTCGGCAGTAGAAACGATCACGCAAGGTTCCATTTGAAACCGCCCGTTTCAGTGGCAACGGTGTGTGTCAGCGACAAGGTACGAAACAGGAGACAAACATGTTTTTTGACCCGATGTACTTGTGGTTGGTTTTGATTCCCGGCTTGTTGTTGTCGGGTGGCGCCAGTCTGTTGGTGCGCAGCGCGTTCGGTTACTACAGCCGAGTGGGCTCGCAACGTGGTTACACGGGGGCGCAGGCTGCCCAGCTGCTGCTTGATCGAGCAGGCATCTACGATGTTCGGGTCGTGCGAACCCCCGGCCATTTGACCGACCACTACGATCCGACCAACAAAGTACTGGCTTTGTCCGACTCGGTTTACGGCAGCAATTCAGTGGCCGCGATTGGCGTGGCCACGCACGAAGCCGGACACGCAATCCAACATGCGACCGGATATTTGCCGCTGCATTTGCGGGCGTTGACCGTTCCGTTGGCCAACATCGGCAGCAGCCTAGGTCCATTTGTCATCTTTGGCGGCCTGTTGCTAATGGCTTCGGCAGCTGCTTTAGGGAAAGTCATCTTCTTGGTCGGGATTGTCCTGTTCATGGGCACTCTGCTGTTCCAATTGATTACTCTACCCGTGGAGTTTGACGCCAGTGCCCGCGCGAAACGCTTGGTCGTCGAGGCGGGCATTGTCCAGCCGCATGAAACGACAGGCATTCATGCGGTGCTGAATGCCGCAGCCATGACTTACGTCGCCGCAGCGGTTTCCACCTTACTGACATTGATTTATTACCTACTGCGCAGTGGCCTGTTGGGCGGGCGCGAAGAATAGTGCGGCACTGCTCACCCCGATTGAACACGTTTTAGAATCGAGTGTGCCGAATGGCCCGAATTGTATTGGCGATGAGCGGTGGCGTCGACTCGAGTGTCGCCGCACATTTGCTAGTGAAGCAAGGCCACGATGTCATTGGTGTGTTCATGCGCCATGGCGAGAAAGCTGCCGAAGCCTGCAGCGTGGACGGCACATTGTCAAAGTCCCCGGTGTTGCCCATCCTTCAAGGGCGCGCCGACCATAAACAGGGCTGTTGCAGTGCTTCGGATGCTGCGGACGCGAGAATGGTCGCGGATCGGTTGGGAATTCCGTTCTATGCTTTGAATTTGGAAGATGAATTCAAGAAGATCGTCGACTATTTCGTGGCCGAGTACACCGTGGGTCGGACGCCCAACCCCTGCGTGCAGTGCAACAATTGGATCAAGTTCGGCAAGTTGTTTCATTATGCGGATTCGGTGGGTGCCGAATACGTCGCCACAGGTCACTACGCTCGTCTGCTGTTTGACGAACGACATCCCGAGGCCCTGCCACGACTCATTCGCGGTCGCGACGATTCGAAAGATCAATCTTATGTTTTGTTCGGCATTCAAAAGACGTTCTTACGTCGGATGATGCTCCCGATTGGCGACTACGAAAAGACGGAGATTCGCGCTCTCGCGGCAGAGGTTGGGTTGCGAGTGGCCGAAAAAAAAGACAGCCAAGAGATTTGTTTTGTCACCAGCGGTCACCATGACGAATTCGTTCGGCAACGACAAGCGGCGAACATCAACACTGCCGGCAACTTCGTCGATCGACACGGCAAGATATTGGGCCGACATCAGGGGATTGAACGCTTCACCATCGGCCAACGGAAAGGCTTGGGAATCGCGTTTGGTGAACCGATTTTTGTGACTCGAATCGATCCGGTTTCCTACGATGTCGTGTTAGGGAGTCGGGAAGAATTGGGACGAACCGAGTTAACGGCGAACCGCACCAATTGGCTGATCGATGATGTTCCGCAAGTGGGAGAATCCATCGCTGGTCTGGCGCAGATTCGCTACAACACCGCGCCAACTTCGGCCCTCGTGACGGTCCTGCCCGATTCGCGCTTGCGCGTCGAATTCCACGAGCCCGTTACTGGAGTGGCACCCGGTCAAGCCGTGGTCGTTTACGACGGGCTTCAGGTTCTGGGCGGCGGCTGGATCGAATAGTCTTGGTCAAAACGTCATTCGTTCGCGTAACGAATGGGCTTGGCGCAATTGGCTCCGGCGACGGTGAGCCAAGGTTTCACAGTCCAGCCAGCAACGAGGCCATGCTGGACGTACGGATCTGCTTCGGCAAAACGAATGGCCACTTCGGGTGAATCGCCCCAAAACAACAACAATGAACTCTCGCCTGGTTCTCCGACCACGCCTCCCAAAACCAATTCACCACGGTCTGCGGCTGCCCACGCCAACTGCAAATGCTCGCGCCGATAGACTTCGCGTCGGTTGAAATAGTCGGCCGCGATCTCATAACTTAGCAAATAATGCATCATGGCGTGGAGCGACCTACCGCCAATTGATCCGCAATCAAAAAGGCAATCTCCATTGCTTGTTCGTGATTGAGGCGGGGGTCCACCACGCTTTTATACGCGCGACTCAGATCCGCCGCCTTTAGTCCACGCGCTCCGCCGACGCATTCGGTCACGTCGTCGCCGGTCAATTCCAAATGAATGCCGCCCAAGATCGATCCAAGTCCACGATGAATCGCGAAGGCTTCAGTGATCTCGCGCACGATGGTGTCATAATTTCGCGTCTTGATGCCGCCATCGGTGGCAACGGTGTTGCCGTGCATCGGATCGCAGCACCATAACACGGTTTTGCCGGAGCCTTGGACGGCCTGGATTAGACTTGGCAATACATCGGCGATTTTGTCCGCGCCAAATCGGTGAATCAAGGTCAAGCGTCCGGGTTCGTTATCAGGATGCAGCACATCCATCAGACGTAGCAAATCATCAGGCTTCATCGAGGCGCCCACTTTAACCCCAATTGGATTCTTGATGCCACGAAAGTATTCCACGTGGGCACCGTCTAATTGTCGAGTTCGTTCGCCGATCCACGGAAGATGGGTGCTAAGGTTGAAGTGGCCGGTACGACGCGGGACCGGCCGCGTTTGCGCCTGCTCGTAATGCAAATGCAATCCCTCGTGGGAGGTGAAGACATCGACGCTGTTCAATTGGCTGATTGCCATTCCATGGACCGCTTCCATAAAACGAAGCGAATCCCCAATCTGTCCCACCATTTCCCGGTAGCGCTGAAACTGGAGCGAGTTCTGCGACTCGCTCATGAAGCCCAACTCCCAGTTCTCCGGATGGTGCAAGTCAGCAAATCCGCCACTGCACAGAGCCCGAATGAAGTTCAATGTCAAAGCAGCGCGTTCGTAGCCCCGGAGGAGAAGTTCGGGGTCGGGTCGTCGTTCACTCGGTGTGAACCCACTTCGATTAACAATATCTCCTCGGTAGACGGGCAACGTGACCCCGTCCCGCGTTTCGGTATCTGACGAGCGAGGTTTGGCATATTGGCCCGCAAACCGTCCCACGCGAACGACCCGTTTCATCGACGAAAACGCCAACACCAAACTCATCTGCATCAACACTTTGAGATTGCGGACGATCGATTCGCTGCCGCAATCGTCCAAGTTCTCGCTGCAATCGCCTCCTTGCAACAGGAAAGCTTTGCCCAAGGCGGCTTCAGCCAACTGGCCGCGGAGTTTGTCGATTTCCCAACTTGTGACCAACGGCGGCAGCGAGGTCAACTTGCCAACGACTTCTGCCAAGGCCGAAGGATCGTCATAGACAGGCTGTTGGGCTGCGGGCTTCTGTTGCCAGGAGTTCGGAGTCCAATTTCCGGGGACAGACTGATTCACAGGTAGCTTTCTACGGGCCAAAACCAAGCAACACCGACTTCGCCATGATGCACTAGACCGACACGAGCGATGCGAGTCAGGAACAGCGACTCTTCATTATGCTAAGCTGCCGCAAACTTGGCCAGAACATCTGGCCAATCCACCATCGCAACACGGGTTCCTGTCGCCGGAATAACTTCTGCAATCGGAATTCACGGACCACTGTTCACCGGATGGCGGGGCTCCGTTTGCCATAGATGCCGTACGAAATAATCTGCGGTGCGTCGATGTCCGTAGCGACTGGACCCGATTCCGTGACCACCCCCGGGCACAACCAACAAGTCAAAGTCTTTGTCGGCTTTGATCAGCGCATCAACCACTTGCATCGTCGAGGCGGGGTCCACGTTGCGATCGAGCTCACCAACGATCAAGAACAACTTGCCTTTAAGATTCTTCGCCAGGGTAACGTTGGATTGTCGGGCGTAATGCTCATCAATTGGCCAGCCCATCCACTGTTCGTTCCACCAGATCTTGTCCATACGATTGTCATGGCATCCACAATCCGCTACTGCCACGTGGTAATGATCGCCAAATCCCAAAACTGCACCCGCCGCGTTTTGTCCGCCCGCCGATCCGCCGAAGATTCCCACTCGCGTGAGGTCCATCGCCGGTTCGTGTTTCGCCGCGGCTTCGAGCCACAGGATCCGGTCCGGAAAACCTCCGTCAGCGAGATTCTTCCAGCACACATCATGAAAAGCCTTGCTGCGATGATTGGTTCCCATGCCGTCGATTTGCACCACGATAAAGCCCAATTCGCACAAGGACTTTTCCCAACGAGTGACCTCGAATGACTTGGGAACGAAGGCACCTTGCGGGCCGGCGTAGATGTACTCAATCACGGGATAGCGTCGCGTTGGATCAAAATTCGACGGACGATAAATCACTCCGTAGATATCGGTTTGGCCATCACGTCCCTTCGCCGTGAATCGCTCCGGAACTTGCCACCCCGTCGCCAACAATCGATCCCATTGGCCGCGTTCCAATTCGCAAACCAAGCGGCCCGTCGCCACTTCACGTACTTCATGGATCGGTGGCAAATCCACTCGGGAGTACATCGCCAGCAAGTATCGTTGATCGGGCGAGTAACGCAGCTCGTGATTTCCATCGCCCCCAGTCATCACGACCAGGTCATTGCCTTCGAAGTCCACATGGCAGAAATGTAGTTGATACGGATCTTGGTCTGAATGAATGCCACCGGCAGTGAACCAAATCCGCCGACGTTTGAAATCAACTTGCTGGACTTCACGGACAACCCAGGGACCTTTGGTGATTTGGTTCTTGACAGCGCCCGTTTGACGATCATACAAGTACAAGTGGTTCCAACCATCGCGCTGACTTGCCCAAATGATCTCGCCGCTCTGGTCATCGTAGTCGACAAAAAACTTTCCCGTGTAGTCGATGAAGGTGTCGCTCACTTCATCCACAATCAACCGCACCGAACCGTCCGTTCGCAGGCCCACCACTCGCATCACTTGATGGCCGCGTTGGTTGTAGCGAAATGAAAACTCACTTGAGTCGTCGGCCCAGCGGAAATCATCCAGGCTCCAAGGATTGGCAAATAGTTGGTTGTCTAGCGAAACGACTGTCCCTCGCTCAACATCGATCAATCGCGGTTGGATTTGACGGATTTTGTCGCCTGGTTTCAGATAGTTCATTTGATGCAGCTTGGGCTGAAGTTGATCGCTTGGCGACGACTCGATCAAGAAGACTTCGCGAGTTTGCGCTGGCTGTTCCTGCATCGCGATCAAGAATTTGGAATCCGGCGACCAAAAGAACTGGCCATTGAAAAAGTTCTCCGAATCGGCAGGGGCGTCGATTGGGACTTCGCGTGCGGTTGCCAAATGTCGCAACACAATTCGGTGATCCCGTGTTTCGGCTTCCCATGCGTCGTTTGGCGATCGAGTTCGGGACCGAGCCGGGCGAACGACGGGGCGGGTGGTCGCGCGAGGCGAATCCGTCACGACAGAATTCTTGCTCGATTCGGGAGCGGCTTCTGGTATGGAGGCATCGAGCTTGGGGTTTCCTTGACGATAATAATCGCCTTGCCGCCGCAGCGAACGCGGCACGATCACTTCAACTCCCGCCTCCGAGGTAATCTTGAGCTCTTGGTCATCGTATTCCGCCTCGACCAGGGCCAAGTTCAAACCTGCACGACTACGGACCAACCAGACGTGCCCTCGGTACGTACTCATGTCGTTCGCTTGGCCCGCTTCAACCACACCGTAAGAGTGGGGACGACCTTGCGTGTCGACCCATACCAATTCGATGGCAACACCCAGCTCGTTCTTGAACTCCAAGTTCACTTGCTGATCGCCGCCGCCAGAAGGCTTTAACTCAACGGATCGTTCGTTGGCTTGATTCGGAAATGCTTCGGCGGAAGTGATCGACAAGGTGCCTGATTCCAGTCCAAACACGAAATGATGTTCGCGTAGCCTGAGGAAGAACTTTGGTGGCGAATCACGAACTACCAACTTCACCCCTCGCCCGTCCCAATCCTTCGCGTCCGCCAGCGAAGGGACCAAGTCAGTGGCCCATTGCACCAACTGACTGGACTCGAATAACCGCGTTTTATTCCCACTCTTCAAATCGACCCAAAAATACTCGGATGCGAGCGGGCTGGACTGGACCTCGTACCACAAGGCATCATGTTCGGGGACCCAGTGGGGTGTTAGCTGCACTCGATCTAGCAACTGCGGCCCCAGTCGATCGATTCGATCCATACGATCATAGTCCTCAGCCGAACCCTGTGCGAACACGCAAGACCTACCGCACAGCAAGATGATCCAAAAGACCGCCACGAAAACACGTTGGCGAATCGGCTTACGACAGATGAATACCAGAGAGTGGGACGACATGATACCGCACTTGCGTCAACAGAGGGTCGATGGGAGATCGATCGCTTCGATCGAAGGCTCGATCAAAAATAGCAAGTGCGGGCCCGGTTACGCAATGAGGCTTGCGAGAGATCGAGGCTCCAGGGAAGGCGTGCAGAACGCACCCGTTGTGGTTTAAAGCCGACAAACCCCTGCCCGCAAACTCCAGCCAGTACAAAACAAGCGTTCACAGAAGGCCGGGTGCATCAGGCAATTCGTCGGATAAAACAAGCTGAAGCGGGCTGATCGCGTTCCATAACCATCGTGCTCCCGACCATTGACCGAACGACTTGCGGATTGCACCACACGCGAAGTTGGCCATCCAATCCGGGAATGGTTGCCGCGAAAGCTTGGGTCTATCCCGCCACGGCTTGTGACGAGTACACCAAATACGCGGTGTAGCCAACGTATCCGGCCAGAAACAACAGCCCTTCTCCGCGACTGATTCGATGGCCGCTGACGAAGACTGGAATGCAAATCACGGCGACTCCGAACATGATTGGAAAGTCCCGCACCAGGGCTTCCGCCGACACCGAAACGCCCGACTTGGACACGACTGACGACAGGCCCAACACACACAAGATATTGAAAATGTTGCTGCCGACTACATTGCCAACCGCAATGTCTTGTTGGCCTCGAATCGCCGCGATAACGGAAGTAGCGATTTCAGGTAACGAGGTGCCCACCGCAACTAAAGTGAGGCCAATCACCAATTGAGACAAACCGATCGCAAGCGCAATTTGCACCGCCGAATCGATGAACCAATCAGCACCCACCGCCAAAAAAACCAAACCGACTCCCACCAAGACCGAGTTCAAGATAATGCCAACCCATCCGCTATGGACCACTTCTTCCACAGTTTCGCCATCCGCGATGGCCTGAGCTTCCAACGCTGCGGCTTCGCGTTTCGTCTTCAGACGACTGGCCAAGACATTCCAGATCGTGTAGATCACAATCCCCGCTGCAAGATAGACGCCATCCCAACGTGACAGCGTTTTATCGTAGCAAATCGCCCATACCAGCCCTGATACGAGAACCATGACCGGAAGGTCAAATTTCAATAGTTGCTTCGAAACCGGGAGGGCGACGATCGTCGCAGATAGACCCAATATCAATAAAATGTTGCAGATGTTGCTACCCAAGACGTTGCCGATCGCGACGTCTGCCTCCCCCTTGAGGGCAGCTCCCACACTCACCACCAACTCCGGAGCACTGGTGCCGAAGGCTACAACCGTCAGGCCAACCACCAACGGTGAAATGCCAATTCGAACCGCCAATTGCGAGGCCCCGCGAACCAAGACTTCCGCGCCAACAGTCAGAGCCGCCAATCCCAGAACCAACCAAACGATCAGCCAAATTGTCGTGTCCACGAGCCATCCTCAGGGTTCTACAGCAGCACCGCGAAACCCCGCAGCGCTGCCACATTCTAGGACCGTGCTTCAATAAAGCAACGGCCTGATCTGTGTTGATTAACCCCGGGGGACTACTTGCTGCTGCTCAGGACGACATTTACTCCCGGGGTGGTCTGCAGCGGCGGGATGGGACTGACCTTTGGCTTCTTGAAGCCAAAAAATCCACGACGTTGAATAACTTCCGCGACCGCAGCCGGGACGTGTTTGACCCAGCCCAAATCGCCGCTTTGAATCTGTTGCAGGACCTCGCGCGAAAAGGTTCGCAAGTGCTCGGGGTCGAACGAGTCCAAGGCTTCAATGTTGCCCTTCTCGACCAAGTACTCGTACAGTTTCTTGGTCGCCGGCTCGATTTCGAGATTGTGAATCGTCGTCATTTCGCCATTGGCTCGATTGAGCAAAGGATAGATGTAGAGCTTGAGATCGTTTTTAAACAGTCGCCCGAAAGACTCCAAAATACCCCCTTCCAGAGTGGTGTAGTACTTTTCGTCCATCAATTCCTTCAGACTGCCGGCTCCCATCACCAAGGCGATTTTCTTCTTCGAATGTTTGGCGAGGTAGTACGCCAAGCGGTAGTATTCGAAGTAATTCGAAATCAACACCGTCAATCCACAGGCAGCCAGCGTTTCAGCTCGCGCCAAAAAATCTCGCAGGTCCACTTCGCCATTGGCCGTCAAGTTCTTCATCGTGATCTCAGCGATGCTGAGGATTTGGTTCGCCTCGACACCAGGTTCTTTGGAAAACTTGTCCTGAGCGGCCCGCAACATGTCGGTGTTCACATAAGTCACCGGACGAAAGCTACCTCGCTCCACCAATACGGGACGTTTGTACAAAACTTCGGATGGCTGCAAGACCTCGCCAGCCGCCGAAAACATGGCGGCGTCGGTGTAGCCCAACTGTACCAGCCTTAAGCTCATCACGCGATTATCGACGTGGCGAAACGCAATCCCAGAAAACTCGATCATGTCGATTTCGATTCGCCGGCGATTCAAATTGTCGAGCAATGACTCGACCAACTGTTCCGGCTCATGGTTGAGAAAGAAGGCCCCGTAGACCAGATTGACCCCGACAATGCCAATCGCTTCCTGTTGAGCCGCATTGTCGTTATCGAGCATGCGGACGTGAATAATGATCTGGCTATCTTGATCACGAGGATGAGCTTGAAAACGAATCCCCATCCAACCGTGACAGTCGTTGGTGCCATGGTAATTGCGCGCTGAAACAGTATCCGCAAAAGCAAAAAATGCCGTGGCATCTCCGCGGCTATCCCGCAGGCGGTCCAAGTTGAGTTGGTGTTCGTGGGCCAACATGTCCTCCAGCCGTTGCCGCGAGACATATCGGCGACATTCGCCGTAAATCGAATCGCTCACTGCCATGTCGTAGGCCGACATGCTCTTGGCGATCGTCCCAGCCGCTCCGCCGACCTGAAAGAACCAACGTACCACTTCCTGTCCAGCGCCAATTTCAGCAAACGAGCCATAACGTCGCTGATCAAGATTGACTTGCAGAGCCTTTCGTTCCGTATTCGGACGCCCGTTGTTTTCATTGCCAAGCGCTCGAGTCGTTGTGATTATTTGGTTCATGGGCACAATATCCACGGGCAATCGGGATGGAACTGGCCAGTCGCGAGTGTCTGATTCGCAATTCGATCGACCGACCACGGGAAATGACCGGGCACACGCTGGCCTGTCGGTTCTATCGACCCGAGAATCAATGAAGAATGAGCAGGCGAAACCCAAACCGCCTAACGCCTTGAATCCCGATAACCGTTACGGTCAACATGGTCGTGAATCGCTCCGCGATCCGCTTCGATTTGGCTAAGCGAACCCTGACCGTATTGCCCAAGCCCCGTCCTATTTTTTTATCGCAGTCTAATTGTGGCAGGGCGAAAGGAGCAAGAGTTTCCGATCACAGGGAAGTTTCCGAATGTTTTGACCACTTCCGCTGCGAATCAACTCCATATCTTGCTGGTGTCCAAGCACTAGATATTCTCTTGCCCCCAATCGGTTCGGCCCCAATAGCCTGGACCGTCATGGTCGAATTCAATTTCAGTTCCCATGGGGCTCGCCGCGAACCAAGGCTTATCTTGCCCTTGTCGCTGACGAAAAACCCACTGGCCGCCCACCATTGTTTGTACGGGCCAGCCGGTGAGCGTATCGCCGTGCCACGGACTCCATCCGCACTTGGTCTGTTGCTCTTCGTTTCGAATGGTGCGCTGCGATTGCAGGTCGACCAGCACCAGATCCGCGTCATAGCCGGGCCGCAGAAAGCCCTTGTCTTTCAGGTTCCAAACCGCAGCCGGTGCTTCGCACATCCACCGTACGACTTGTTCAATACGGCAACGGCCTAGATTCACTTGATTCAAGAACAATGCCAAAGAATTCTCGACCGCCGGTAATCCGGAAGGACTGGCCGGATACGGCTGCTGCTTTTCTTCCAAAGTGTGGGGTGCATGGTCCGTAGCGACGACTTGGATCGATCCATCCAACAATGCTTGCCATAAACCGACGTTGTCGCTGCGGAATTTGATCGACGGGTTCATTTGTATCAGACTACCGAGACGCGGATAATCGTCTACCGAGAAAAACAAATGGTGCGGACAGACTTCGGCCGTGATCAACTTTTCGTGCTGTTGAATTTCCGCGATCTCGGCGGCCGTCGAGACATGCAACACATGAAATCGATGTTTGTGTCGTTTCGCCAAACTGATCGCACGACGTGTGCAAACGATCGCGGCTTCATGATCGCGAATCTGCGAGTGCACGGCCACATCGTGAACCCCGGCAAAGCGGGCCGCGTTCGCTCGGACAATCGCTTCGTCTTCACAGTGAGCGGTGATGGGCAACGTGGTTTCGGCAAAGATTCGCTCCAGTGCCTCTTGCTGATCGACCAACAAGTCTCCGGTACTGCTGCCAATAAAAATCTTGATCCCAGGCGTTCGGCGTGCTTGTTTCAGTTCCGCAACATTGTGCGGTGTGGCACCCATGTAGAACCCATAGTTGACCAAACAACAACTCGAAGCCATTTCCAACTTCTGATGCAACAAATCGACCGTCACCGTGGCCGGCTTGGTGTTGGGCATTTCCAGAAAACTGGTGACGCCGCCCTTCGCACAGGCCCGTGTCGCGTGCGTTAAATCTTCTTTGTGTTCGAGACCCGGTTGGCGAAAATGAACCTGGTCATCGATCACACCTGGCAGGACATGCAGTCCCGTGGCATCGACGACTTCATCGCATGAAGTGGCCAAACCTGGGTCTAACGCCGCAATCTGACGTCCGATGACCAACAAATCTCCGACCCAACTCCTGGTCCCGGTAACCAAGGTCCCGCCGCGGATTAACGTTCGTTTCATAGATACATTCCTAAATACCCGCCGGACGACTGGGCTTGTTGCTCCAATTCGGCCAATCTTTGTTGCGTGCGTGCCAAGTCGCCTGCGTGAATGTAGCGGTCGAATTCAATTTCGACGGCGCGGATCACGGTTTTGGCCAGCCAAGTGACGATGGGCTGCTCCAACCAATCGCAGGTCTCTTGCTCGAGTTCGACATGCAATTCGGAAGACACGGTACGTTGGTCTTGACCATCGGTCAACACAACTCCGGAAAATGCAAAAGTGACTTGCCCCAACTGCGGGTGGTTCGTCAAGTGGAATCGGCACCGCCCACGATTCAGAAAGTAACTGTTGTGCGTCCCATGTTTTTCCGCCGCCTGACGGAGTTGGCTCCACAAGCGTTCTAGCCCAGGGCTAGCATCCAAGGGAAGCGTGCGTCCGGCGGTACTTCGCAAGGGGAGGCAATCGAATTCGATGTCCACACGTGGCGGACAGGTATTGGGATTCGAGTCCGGCATCACCCACTCCTTTCATATCGCGAGTTGAACTCTGTTCGTGTCCAGACTACCACAGTCGCCGACCCGCGAAAAGGATCGACTTCGGCGACCAACGAAGTGACCTCCCCAGACCCTTCGGTTGTCGAATATCATGGTCAGGCGGCCAAAGCCCAGCCGCTGTGGCGAGATTTCCGACTCTTCCCCATCGTCCCCGCTTCCCGATCGTCCCTGCCTAGCGCTGCGACGCCCAAATGGCCATCCCGAATGAGTTAGTCTTGAATGAGTGAATCTCGTCCTAGCGAATTTCGCGTCGAGCTCGATATGTTTCGGGGACCGTTGGATTTGCTGTTGTATTTGGTGCGCAAGCACGAATTGGAAATCTCGACTCTACAATTGGGGCGAATCGCAGAACAATTCCAGGCCTATTTAGAAGTTCTCTCCGAAATCGACATCAACGCGGTCGGCGATTTCCTGGAAGTGGCGGGACTGTTGGTCGAGATGAAATCCCAGTCTCTGCTGCCGCGCCCCGAAGAAGTAGAAGACATCGAAGGTGTCTGGACAGACCCCCGGGAGCAGTTGGTCGATCGGTTGTTGGAATACAAACAGTTCAAAGACGCGGCGGTGCTGCTCAGTGAGCGTGGGTTGCAGTGGCAACAGCGATACGAACGACGAGCCAACGACCTTCCCCCGCGCGAGATCGCGCCCCAAGACCAACCGATTCAAGAGATCGCATTGTGGGACTTGGTGAGTGCCGTCGGTCGAATTCTGAAACAACATCGCCTGCCGAACCAACAAGAGATTATTTACGACGACACGCCAATCCATGTGTACGTGGGCCAAATACACAAAACGCTTCAAGACAACGGCCAGATCATGTTTTCGGAGATGTTTCGACCAGGGATGCACAAATCGTCGATCGTGGGAGTATTCTTGGCCGTGCTGGAATTGATTCGACACCATGCCGTGATTGCTGTGCAGGAAGATGTGCATGGCGATATTCGTTTGGTGCGCGGCGAGACGTTCACCGAGGATTTGGACGTGACCAAGATCGATACTTACGGGGCCGCGGCACCCGCGCTGGCACCAACACCACCAATCAAAAACCCTTAACCATCATTGGAACGGATCGCTATGACCGAAAACGCGAATGCTTCACCTCCATTGCCGAACTATCGCCCGCTCCGCATCTGGATCCCTGTCTTGCTGATCCTGTTGATGGTGGTGGCTCGCTATTTCATGTCGTGGTTTCCTGAAATGCCGATGGTGTGGATGGTCGGTTCATTTGTGCCACCTTTGCTAGGCCTGGGGATCATCGGTTGGTGGATCATCCTTTCGCGCGCAACGTTGCTCGAACGAGTGGCGGGGATCTTGGGACTTGGTCTGGTCTTTACGTTAGTGGGGATGGCCCTCGACTCGACCATGGTTGGACCGCCTATCATTGTCCTGATGTTGCCAACCACGATGGCCGCCTTCGCAATCGGTGTGATTGCCCAAGCGAATGTCCTTCAATTTCGACGGACGCTGGTGGGATTGTTGCTGGCACTGATCGTTGCCAGCGGCTCGGCATTGCTCAAGAACGACGGGGCGACGGGCAACTTCAGTTTTGGTTTTTCGTGGCGCTGGCAGCCAACGCCCGAAGAGTTGTTCTTGGCCGAACGCCAAAACAATTCACGGGCCACTCGGCGTCCCTCGGTGGAAAGCTTTCAGAATGCCGCGTGGCCCGGATTTCGCGGCCCACAGCGTGACGGACGACAGCAAGGGTTGGTGTTTAGCAATAGCTGGAAATCGCAACCTCCGCAAGAATTGTGGCGAATCAAGCTTGGACCGGCTTGGTCATCGTTTGCGGTTGCGGATCAGTTTTTGGTAACACAAGAGCAGCGTGGCGATTTTGAAGCCGTCGTTTGTTACGACGCCGAAAACGGACAAGAAGTCTGGGCTCGCGAAATTCGCGCGCGATTTTTCGATGCCTTGGGCGGCTTGGGCCCTCGCGCCACTCCCACGATCGCCGACGGACGCGTGTTCGCGTTGGGTGCTGCCGGACAACTTGTTTGCTTGGAGGCTGTGCAAGGTGAAATTCAGTGGCAAGTAGACTTGCAGACGCTCACGAATCAACAGCCACCCATGTGGGGTTATTCGTGCTCGCCCTTGGTTCACAAGGATCTGGTGATCGTCCATGCAGTTGGATTGAAGGACGACGGCATCATCGCGTTTGATGCGGCCACGGGATCGGTGCGGTGGTCGGTCCCGGCCAACAAAGATTCTTATGCCTCCTTGCAGATGACGCAATTTTTTGGCGGACAGCAGCTGGTGTTTTTGGGATCGGATGGTGCCACCTTTTTGGATCCAGAGACTGGAAAGACTTTGCATCGTCATGATCATCAGATTGCTGGCTATCGCGCGATTCAACCGGCAGTGATTGCACCGAATCGATTGATGTTCACCAGCGAGTTTGCTGGGGCTCGGGTCATCGAGCTATCGGCGACGGAAGCCGGGCTGAGTTCCACGGAAGTCTGGACATCGCGCAACCTGAAGCCAGACTTCAACGACTTCGTGATTGATGACGGCTTCGCTTATGGTTTTGACGGAGCTGTCTTTGCTTGTGTCGATCTGAAAGACGGAAGACGCGGTTGGAAAGATGGTCGCTACGGCAAAGGGCAAGTGCTGCTGCTGGCCGATTCCCATTTGTTGTTGGTCATCACAGAAGAGTCGGGCGAATTGATTCTTCTGGAAGCCAACCCAGAGGAACATATCGAGTTGGGTCGGATCCAAGCCTTGGAGGGCAAGACATGGAACCATCCGGTGGTCGTTGGTCAAAGGTTGTACTTGCGTAACGCAGCAGAGGCCGTCTGCTACGAACTACCCACCGTCGCCTCGGAGGCCTTGTAGAGTCGATAACAGATTTAGCTCACAAGCTCAGAATTGGTCGCTGCCAAGCGAGACTCGGTTGAGCCCCCTAACCCGACGACGCTCTGCAGGACTTTTTCCGTCTAAAACGGGCCCGAAGGAGTCGACACAAGTGCTGAAGCCGAGCACACCAAAATGCGTCCCAGCGATGCGGACTCGGGGCGATGAACCATTCGGTCTGGGTGGATCAAATCGTATCACTCTGCGTTGGAACACCCGAGCCTTGCCTGGAACAGTTCCAGTCGGCAGTCGTGGATTTCGCTTGCGGAGGGCGAAACGACGCGATAAAAATTGAGTTCGATTTCCGACCTAGGCAGCCAATGTATCGTGGGCGTTGTCGTGTTAGCCGATTCCCCACACTTATCGCCAACCGTTACACCTATACCGACTGAGCAATCGACCGCGACCTCGCGCTCGACCACATCCGCGCTCGCTGGTTCGACCCAGGAACCAGTCGCTTCATCTCCCGCGATCCGCTGGGTGATGTGGATGGCATGAGTTTGTAAAGTGGGTATTTTAGAATGGCGGGTGGAGCTCCATTCGGAAATCCAGTAGCACCTTGTGGATCCTACGAAACTCAATGTTGACACCATCATTCCGATGTCATCGTTCCCGCAGCACGCCCGTAACGAAATGTTGTAATGCTCCATGTGCTGTCTACCCTGGGACCATTGGATGGGACGGCGGGGCTTCTGATCGTTATCAGTTTAAAGATGATCGGAATCGCTGACGCTGCTGACGGGAATGGCAAAGGAATGCCGCGCGAGTTTTGCAGGAAGTACTAGATTTTGGTTGCGATATCTTTTACTTGCTATCTTGTACCATTCATCTGACTGAATGGATGGTGGTAAAAGATGTTGGGTGAAAGATGAAAGAACGACATCATGGTGGTTCGCGAGACTGTAGATCAAAGCTTTCGCCCGAGACATGTTGTTTTCGGTCTTCATTCCTTTGCCCGAATTCCTCTGCCCAACATTTTTTTCTAGTCGACATGATGGGCACTACCGACGCTGCCGAAGGGAATGGCAAAGGAATGGGGGCAAAGGAATGCCGCGCGAGTCTTGCAGGAAGTACTAGATTTTGGTTGCGATATCTTTTACTTGCAATCTTTTACCATTCATCTGACTGAATGGCTAATGGTAAAAGATGTTGGGTAAAAGATGAAAGAGCGACATCATGGTGGTTCGCGAGACCGTAGATCATGGCTTTCGCCCGAGACATGTTGTTTTCGGTCTTCATTCCTCTGCCCGAATTCCTCTGCCCAACTTGTTTTTGCAAGCAGATCTGATCGGCACTGCGGACGCTGCTGACGAGAATGGCAAAGGAATGGGGGCAAA
>JAEUIQ010000014.1 GCA_016794985.1 Planctomycetaceae bacterium
TGGCGAACCGCGATGGGGGACAGACACCAAGCGAACGCGACGCTGGCAACCGAAACCACTGCACGGGGACAGACAACGCAGCACAACCGCGATGGGGGACAGACACCAAGCGAGCGCGACGCTGGCAACCGAAACGCGATGGCACTGGGGACCGTAGATCGGGGACAGACAACGAAGCACGGGGACAGACAACGCTGCACAACCGCGATGGGAACGCTGGCAACGCGATGAGGGAACCGCGATGGGGGACAGACACCAAGCGAACGCGACGCTGGCAACCGAAACCACTGCACGGGGACAGACAACGCAGCACAACCGCGATGGGGGACAGACACCAAGCGAACGCGACGCTGGCAACCGAAACCACAGCGCGGGGACAGACAACACAGCACAACCGCGATGGGGGACAGACACCAAGCGAACGCGACGCTGGCAACCGAAACGCGATGGCACTGGGGACAGACACCCTATCCGACGATTCTCCACTCGTTGGCAGAGGCGAACGCGTTTGTAGTCTCAATCTTAGAAAAGCCGTTGAAGGAACTCGAAACTTCGGCCAACCCGGCCAACAAAGCAGAAGTGGCCGAGCTAACGGTCCAACTCCGATTGCTGCGCCGCAGTGTCGTGTAGACGCTTCAAGGCGCCTCTGCAAGTCGATCTTATCAGTTCGGCGAACGCTTGAAGCAATTTCGGTCCAATGCGTTGTTTTCGCCGCCAGAATTTCAAAACGCGGTTTCGGATTAAGCCAAGTTCATCGAAACGCGATTCTGCACGCAATCGCCGCGCAGCAATTCGAAAAAAGGTCGGAGCATGCTCCGACCTAGGGTCAACGGATACCGAATTGCCAGCCTAAACGTCTACCAATGCCAGTGCCCGCTGCGGTGCATGTGATAGTGCCCGGGTACAACGTGGTAATGACCAGGGACGCCGTGGTAATGACTGCGGTGCCGAACTGCCGATGGACCGTGATAATGCCAATGACTCGTGTCGTGCCATACCGGCCCGGTGCTATACACCGAACGATAGACTCGCGTGTTGTACAGCGGAACTTGATTGAAGCTGCTGAACCCCACGTTCCCGATTTGCACACTGAAACCGGAGCCGCCACCATAGGTTCCGAATCCTCCGTAGCCACAACTTTGTGCCTGGGCCGAATCCACGGCGAAACTCCCCATTACCACGGCGGCGATTGCCACAACTAGCCCCTTGATCGAAAACTTGCTCATGACCTTCAGCTCCACAAATGCAGGTTACAACGGTCGGGCAAAATTGAGGAAACATCCATCCCTTTGCTCTTTGTCCGACAAAACTTTGACGCTCGCTTCCAACTCAGGAATCGTAGTATCTATGAATTAGAAGCCTTCGAAATTGGAGATTTGCAAACACCGTGCCAAAAGCCGGCTTCACATCATTCAAGATTGTGCCCCCAGAAAACACCGAAGAATCAAAGCTTTGAAAGGCATGACGTTCACAGACCAACACTGGTCCAAGAGTTACTTTGATGTCACATGTTACCAAAATGACGACATCGATTGCAACATCGTATCGCTTGCGACTGCGACAGAATCGAGACTGTCAAACGCCGATTTCTGGCTGCAAGTTTATCGTCTCCACAAGCTTTTCAAACGAATCCAAATTACGACTTGAAAGCGAACCGCTTCGTGTACTTCTCGGCAGTTGCAGATTCTCAAAAGAACCCAGCGAGGGAACGGCACCAAACCACTGCTTCAATCCACGCATACACACGATGACAGCGTTTCGTCGGATCGCTTCCTCAACCAACCAAAACGAATAACTCTGGGAGGGAAACCGCACCAATCCATGGGCAAACTTTTGGGAATGGTAGGGCGAAAATTCGATGCTCAACAGGTTTCGCGATACGGCGGCGAGACCAGCTTCACGAATCAGTTCGCGACAAGCGCTCAACCACCAGCGTTGGCCGGGGCCCTGAATGGTGTTACTCAAGTGGAAATGATTTTTGGGCGAATCTCCAGCGATATCCGCGCGCAAGGCCGCCGCAAAATCGGGTGGATGATGTTTCTGTTTGCCCGTTTGGCCCACCCCCGGATTCAACAGCAACAAGACAATCGGCGCATCACGGCGACCAAAAAACGGTTCCGGCACCAGATCCAACACCAATTTCTCCGGCCCTCGGGCCCGTCGATTGAATTCCAGCGCAAAAGGCAAATCTTCGCTAAGGACAAACTCATCACGTGGAAGCGAGCGCCACGGATTTTTAGGCGAGGATACCATGCACCACTTCTCCATGAACATCCGTCAAACGGAAATCCCGGCCGGCATACCGGTAGGTCATCCGTTGATGATCGTAGCCCATCAAGTGCATGATGGTCGCATGCAGGTCATGAATCGAAACCGGATTCTCGACGGCGCGGAATCCAAATTCGTCAGTGGCACCATAAATGGAGCCGCGTTTGATTCCCCCGCCGGCCATCCAGACCGAAAAGCCCCAGTGGTTATGATCGCGTCCCAAACTGGCTCCGGTCCCGTCTTGTCCCATTTCCACTGATGGCGTCCGGCCAAATTCGCCGCTACACAAGATCAGCGTTTGATCCAAGAGTCCTCGCTGTTTAAGATCGAGGATCAAGGCGGCCAATCCTTGATCACATTCTCGCGCGACTTTGCCGTGCTCTTCTTTGATGTTCGAATGACTATCCCACGGTTGCATGTCGCCATGCCAAGTTTGAACGAACCGAACGCCGCGTTCGACTAGTCGCCGAGCCATCAGCAATTGCCGATTCTGCGGGCCATCGCCGTACATCTTCAGGATATGCTCCGGCTCTTGACTGATATCAAACGCAGCGCTGGCCTCAGTCTGCATTCGATAAGCAAGTTCGAACGACTTGATTCGCGCCTCCATGGCTGCTTCACCAGATCTTTCCGCCAGATGTTGAGCATTCAACTGCTGCAAAAGGTCAAACTGTCGTTCTTGATCGGCTCGCGAGAGTCGTTGGTTCTGCAAGTGATCAATGATTTTAGTTGGGTCTGAATTGGAAGTATCAATTCGTGTGCCCTGATAAGAACCCGGCAAGAACGCCGAACGCCAATTTCCAGCGCCCCCCACGGGCATGCCACCCGGACACAGTGCCACGAACGCAGGCAAATTCTCGTTGATCGACCCTAATCCCCAAGTCAACCAAGACCCCATACTGGGGCGGACCAATCGCATGTCCCCTGTGTTCATTAACATCAGCGACATTTCGTGGCTCGGCAGTTCCGCGTGCATCGAGCGTATAACCGTCATCTCGTCAACACATTTCGCAAGGTGCGGAAACAAGTCGCTCATGGGTATGCCGCTTTGACCATGATTTTGGAACTGAAACGGAGATGCTAACGCAACTCCTGTTTTCCGTTCCGTTTGCAAGTTTTCAAAAGGCAACATCTTTCCGGCCCATTTGGTCAACTCCGGCTTGGGATCCCACGTGTCTACTTGCGAGACCCCACCATTGAGGAAAACATGAATGACATGTTTCGCCTTCGGTGCAAAATGAGTGGGCACAAAACCGCGGGACTCGTCTGCATAAGCTGTTGCCGTACAGAGGTCCGCAAAAGCCAGTGCTCCCAATCCCATTCCACACTGAGTCAACCATTGTCTTCGGTGCAGCATCTTTGATTCTCCCGAACCTTAGTCTAGAAAGTTAAACTCGTTGGATGCCAGTAAAGCATGAGCCAATTGAACCCAGCGAGATTCCGCTTCCGCTGCTTCCAACGGCGATCGAGTCGCTGGGCTTGTTCCAACGTCAGGCTCTGCAGTGGCGACGACTGCCTGCGCGGAAATCCCAAGAAAATCGGAAACTTGAGTCTGCTCACGATCGGTCGGGTTGCGTCCCATGATGCGGCGAAAGAGTTCGACAACACGCGATTCCGAATTGGGCAAACCCATCGCCCTGGTAATCTCTGCAAGCTGTCTGGCACGATCTTGAATGAACTCGGAGTTTAACGCGAACAACGTCTGCTGCGGAACGGTGGTTTCCGGTCGCTTGGCCGTACAGGCATTCGGATTCGCAGCATCGAAAGTGCTCATCAGGTTGGCAATGATGTCGCGATTGGTGAAACCGTAAACGCTGCGTCGCGGCACGGCTGGCGTCGCGTTTAAATCAATCGGGCGTCCGCCCATTTGCAAATCCAATTCTCCGCTGACACTTAACATGGCGTCTCGCATCGATTCGAAATCCAATCGTTTGCGTGGCATCCGCCACAACCAGAGATTGTCGGGGTCTCGCTCCCGTGCCATCACATTTTCAATCGCACCTTGCCGATACGCTCGACTCAGCATCACCTGACGATGCAACTGCTTCAAGGACCAACCCTGCTTTTGAAACTTACCGGCCAAATAGTCCAACAATTCTGGGTGCGTCGGCGGTTGTCCTCTGGTTCCAAAATCGTCGGGCGTTCGTACCAACCCAACCCCAAAGTGGTTTTGCCAAACCCAATTGACAAACACTCGAGCTGTCAGAGGATTGTTGGGATCGACAATGGCTCGGGCCAACCCCAAGCGCCGTCGGCCATTTTCAAAAACGGGGCGATTACCTCGACTCAACACTTCGAGGAATTGCGGTTGGACCAACGGGCCTCGGGCCAGCGGATTGCCTCGCAAAAAAATCGGTTGAGCCGGTGGATTGGGATCTTCAGTGACGATCATCGCCCGTGGTGGCGAGCCGGCCGCCGCCAAATGCAGTTGATGGATCTCTCCGCTTTTGCCACCAATCAGGTCATTAATCGTGCGATTCGTCAAGGTCATTGCCACGTCATCGGTCACCATGAATGGTGAGTCGGAAGCGTAAAGGTGCTGTCGCAATTGACGATAAATCGGACTGTTGATGATCTGATGCTCCGGGTGATCATCAGGCAGTACTCGTTCGGCGGAAGTTGCTTCCTCAGCAGTCTTGGACATGGCTTGCAACCACTGACGCTGAACGTCCAAGAACACGTTTCCGTAAACCTCAGCCACATCAGCCAGGGATTTCGGCTGTTTGGCGACCAAGGCGTCGACAATTAGATGGTTCCACTTTGGCGGTTCAGAACGCAAGGCATGAATTTGACCAGGATCGCGACCAGCTTGATCTAGTTCCAGCGCAAGTTTCGTCAGATAGGCTTGGCTTCGCGCGAAGAAGTCCTCTGCTTCCAATTTTCCCCAACCATGCATTTCCAACCACGGGCCAAACACGGCATCGTCGCGATCCAACGTTCTTAAGTATTCAAGCCAGCGATTCAAGATGATTGGTCGAATATCATCCGTTCGATACGACAAGAACACGGTCGAAGTATCTTGTTCACCAACTCCCTTTGCGATTTCCCCCAGATACAAGCCAACTTGCATTCGCAACCGAGTTCGCATGACTTCGCTTTGATCACGGACAAAATTGTCCAACTTCAACTTCAACGTCTTCAACGTGTCTTCATACTGGAGGCGTTCAAGTGAACTGGGCGGTTCACCGACAACTGGCAAGTCTAGGGGCGATTTGGAAGGTGCGATTGCCGCATAAAGCCCGTAATAGTCTGCGGTAGAGATTTCATCGAACTTGTGGTCATGACAACGCGCGCACGTCACCGTCAAACCCATCAACCCACGCGTGATCACGTCAATCTGATCATCTATCGTGTCGTGAGCATTTCGAAACTGCATCCCCACGGTCAAGAATCCTAAGGCCGCCAACGAAGGATCGTTGCCGGGCAATTCCAATTGATCGGCCGCGATTTGCTCCACGATGAACTGATCAATCGGCTTATCTTGATTCATCGCATGGATGACATAGTCTCGGTAAGTGTAGGCGAAGGGAAACGTCGTGAAGCCAATCGCCGCACCTCCATGAGTATCCGCGTACCGAGCCAAATCCAGCCAATGCCGCCCCCACCGTTCTCCGTAGCGAGGGCTGGCCAACAATCGATCCAATAAGTTCTCCAGGTAATTTGGCGATTCGTCGGCGACAAACGCTGCAACTTCTTCCCAAGTTGGCGGCAATCCGGTCAAATCGAAAGTCGCACGACGGATCAATGCAGCGCGCGAAATTTCTGGTGCGTAACTCAATCCAGCGGCTTCTAGCTTGGCTTCAAGAAATCGATCGATCTCTGTGGTCATTTCGCGAGCCAGCGGAAGTCGACTTAGCAATTCTTCTTGATTGCGAATCGGTTCATAAGCCCAATGCCGCGCGTACGGAGCACCTTCATTGATCCATTGCTTCAACAACAAAATCTGTTGGGCGGAAAGCGCCTTCCCGCTCGAAGGCGGCGGCATGGCCAAATCTGGGTCACTGGAGGTAACACGCTGAACCAGTTCACTGGCCTCGGCGTCATGGACGTCAATGGCCGATTGATAGGCCTCCTCGGCCACGTCCAAACGCAAATCCGCCGCTCGTTGATTTGCGTCTGGACCATGACAGTGGAAACAGTGCTCGGCCAATATCGGGCGAATCTGCTGGTTGAAATCCACCTGACCCCATGTCTCGGCCTCCGCCACCATCACCAACAAAAAACTCAACGCAATTCGAAGTACAGCATTGACGGAATCAGCCAACATCTTTGTGTCTCGGTCGAAGGCGGGGAGGTGGGAGCCGATCCGGCCCGGTTCGGGAGCCAACCTGGTTCGGGAGCCGGCCTGGTTCGGGAGCCAATTGTTAGCGGGTGCCGGCCTGTGTGCGGACACACAAAATTCGTAACAGGTCATCTTTCGCCTATTGGGCGATTGCGAACATCCCGTGTTGGATTGTAAGCCGAACCAGTAAACGGCAATCAGAATTCTACACGATCGCCATTCGGGCGTCCATTTACCGAACCCGTCCCAAAAACCAATCGCACGATGCCGCCAGGCCCAAACTGAGAAATGCAACAGACATCGCTCGCTCTAAGACCAATGCAGAGCCTTCACGGAAACCGTGTTCATTCGCAATGCAGCGTCGCCTGCCACGTGAGCTATTACCCAGATACACCGGCAAGCGCGATCACGAGCACAACGTACAAGAACAGCAAAACAAAAATACATCCTCCCACAACCATGCCAACGATTAGTTTCCACTGCGCCGACCTAAACTTGGCTTGGATCGAGCCGGTCGGAGCTCCTTCCACCAACAGGTCTGGGTACTTTTTGGCCAATCCATTCCATTGAATCAGACGCGCCATGTACCAAAAGGGAATGATGATCGCCCCAATTGCACTACATAGAAGACACAAAACAATCGCGATCCAAAACTGACCCGCATCTTTAATTACAGTATCAAGTTTTTTTCGATCCGCGGGATCAATCGCAAACGGAAGTTGATCACCCATCATGCCGACGTTCGCCGTCGGAATATAAGATGTGGCCGGAGCCGATGGTGGAGTGTAAGGATTGTTTTGATTCAATTTCGCACCCTGATTTTTCTTTAGTGGTCTTGTGGCGGATTCGACTCTAGTGACGTATCGAAACCAGGGGATTGCTGGCCCCGATCGGAAATCGGAAGTAATTCACGCGGTAATAGAACGAACCGGACTTCCGCAACGCGGCACTTGACTTGTTCTGAATTCGAGCAAGTTCAAGTAGGCAACAACAGGAAGACCCAGAAGACTTGCCCCAAGCAAGACGACGGACGAACTATTGGCTGCCTGCGCAGGTTCCTCAACATCCGATGCAATTCTAAGTATTGGTATTCTAAACAGCAACATGGTTCCATCGCTTTCTTGGCCAATCATGTTTCCTGCCTTTAATTCCGAATTGTGTCGCCTTGGTCAAGTGACTCAACGCTTTCGATCCGTTATAAAGCGATGCCGACATGAAGATCGACAAGCAGCAGAACTCTTTGGTGTGGAAAGTCGTGGCTTCTCGGCTCAATAAAGGCTTAGTAATGATTCATTCACAAACGACTCCCGGCGATTTGACTCTCGCCTTCCCGTGGCACTTGGTTTTGTGCTGGTGCGTGTGCTGCTGCTTGTGGAACCATTCGAATCAAGCACGCGCTCAAGAACCTGTCGCAACCCAACGACGCAGTGAACTAATCCAGTCCATGGGTGATGAGAAACTCCTCGACTTCGTTCAGCAAACCACATTCGAGTATTTTCGTACCGGAGCTCAGACGAATTCGAAAGCGGCCCTCGAGCGAATTCATTTCGACGGCGAACTTTCCGACCAGGACTCGGTGGTCATAACCACTGGGGGAACAGGGTTTGGAGTAATGGCAATCATAGTCGGCATCGAACGTGGTTTCATCACCCGTCGCGAAGGGCTCGAACAGTTAGAACAGATAGTCTCTTTTCTCGAACGGGCCGAACGATTCAACGGTGTTTTTCCACATTGGTTGGATGGGAACACTGGCAAGACGGTGCCCTTTAGTCCGGATGATGACGGTGCGGATTTGGTGGAAACCAGTTTTCTGATGCAAGGACTACTGTGTGTTCGGCAATATTTTCAAAGTGGTGATGCTGACGAAAGAAAACTTGCGGCGCGGGTCGACAAACTGTGGCGTGAGGTGCGTTGGGATTGGCATCGCGGACCGAACCAAGAAGAGGTATTGTATTGGCACTGGTCTCCCAAGCATTCTTGGAAGATCAACTTTCGTATCCGTGGTTGGAACGAATGTTTGATCACTTATGTATTGGCTTGCAGTTCGCCGACGCATGCAGTACCGCCAGCGGTCTATCATTCAGGTTGGGCCGAAGACGGCAAGATCGTGGGCGGGCCGATGTCTTACGGCATTGAACTGCCGTTGAAACATCAAGGACAAGACAAATCCGCTGGTCCGTTGTTCTGGGCACACTATTCGTTTCTGGGACTAGATCCGCGTGGCTTGAAGGACAAGTATGCGGATTATTGGGACGCGAACGTGCGTCATGCGAGAATTCATTACGAACACTGTGTGGCCAACCCGAAAGGCTTTGTGGGTTATGGGCCGAATTGTTGGGGACTTACTGCCAGTTATTCGCCCAACTTTTACGCCGCCCACTGCCCGGCGGAGGACTTGGGAGTGATCTCGCCGACGGCTGCCTTGGCTTCCATGCCGTATCTTCCAACTGAAAGTCTGGCGGCTCTCCGTCACTTCAAAGAAGATCTCGGCGACAAGATTCTTGGCAAATACGGATTTTACGACGCCTTTAGTCAGCAGGTGAATTGGTACCCGCAACGTTACTTGGCTATCGACCAAGGCCCGATTGTGGTGATGATCGAAAACCATCGTTCGGGTTTGTTGTGGAATTTATTCATGTCCGCACCGGAGGTACAAGTAGGACTGAAGAAAATGGGCATGGAGTTCAAATCAAGATAGCAGCGATCCTCAGATTGGCGAAAGCCGGACGTCATCGACTTCCCAAATTTCGACCCTGGAAACCGTGTGTTTCTGTGCTGGCGAATCCAAACCGCACCGTAACGAAAAGGTCTGGTATTCGTTGTCGAAAAGGTTGTCTTTTTCGGAAACAGGCGGTAGACTTGGTGGACCGACCGGAATGGCAGCAGGTCGGAATGGGGCGATTAGGCAGATTTTTCAAGCGAGGTGGAGGGAAACATGGTCAACTACAATCCGTATCAAAGCCCAAGTTCGATGTCAGCATCCTACCCAGATGGCCGGATGATTGCGGCGGATGCCAGCCTATCCGCGCGAACGGCCTTTATCCGGCGGACGTACGCTGTCATGGGCGGTGCGATGTTGGCGTTTGTGGCGTTGGAGGCATTGCTGTTAGCGGTCGTTCCGACTGAGACGATTTTTAATGTCATGATGGCCTCGAAATGGTCTTGGCTTCTGGTCCTGGGCGCATTTATGGCGGTGAGCTGGGTCGCCCGAAGCTGGGCGGAAGGCGGTACATCGCCGGCCATGCAGTACGCGGGATTGGGTCTTTATGTCGTCGCCGAGGCAGTGATCTTTTTGCCGCTGATGAGCTTAGCGATTCGACTGGACCCCACGATTCCTTTGGCTGCCGGCTTGGTGACGCTCTTTGTGTTTGGTGGTTTGACTTTGATGGTTTTTGTGACCAAAGCCGATTTTAGCTGGTTGGGTCGATACCTGTGGTTGGCTGGTATCGCAGCATTGATTTGTGTCGCCTTGTCGGTTTTCGGCGTCTTCGGTGGAGGCGGATTGGGGATCTGGTTCGCCGCTGCAATGGTGGTTTTGGCCTCGGCTTACATCTTGTACGACACCTCGAACATTCAACATCACTATCACACGGATCAGCACGTCGCCGCCGCGTTGGCGCTGTTTGCTTCTGTGGCATTGCTGTTGTGGTACGTGATCCAGATCTTCATGTCGTCACGTGAATAAAGCTTCGGATTCGTAAGCGATAGACTCGCACGAGCCCTCGATCGTTTTCGGTCGAGGGCTCGTGTTGTTTATCGAGTCATTCGCCGGCAAACTTCCCGCCATGTTTGAATGGCATCGACAGACGGGCCGTTTTCGAATGGCCTGTTGCAAGCGATTGCCTCGTCTTGAATTCGAAGTAACAGCCCGTGTTATTGGAGACCCAGGCTCAATGGAGAGTCGGCCACAACAAACACGGCCAATTCAGCATGACCAATCTTTCCTAACGATTCGGCCTAGAGGAATACAACCCATCGCTACGGTTTCTTCCGGTTCCCAAGGCTATCAGTATTAGCATCGATAGAGCCACGCCTTCCGAAGGTTCGGGGACCGACGACAGCGGGCCGAAGCTAAAGTCGTCAAATGCCACGTTTGCGGCTGAGGCAAAAAAACTTCACTGAATGAACACCTTCAAACGACAACAATCACGTCGGCCCATTGCAGCCCAATTTCGTGTCGAACCCAAGCAACGCCCGACTCTATCACGCCAAACGAATTGGACAAACACTGGATATCGAACGGTAATACAAGCTGCATTCGTCGATACAATCCTAACGGAGTTGACTTTATCGGATCGAATCGATTTCCAATTGTACGAGAAGCGAGATTCGAGTTACTCCAATCAGTCGCGATGTTGGAGCGAAAGTTTCTTCAGGCCCAGCAGTTCGATCATTGCTTGTCCCATGGCTTCCCCGACGTTCATGTACGTTTCCGCGTTGCCGTTGTAATGTCCGTTCGAGGCACCGCCCAGCGACAACGGGTTAGCGTAAACCGTCGCAACATTGCCCTTGAACTGTGGATATTTTCCTGCGTTGCCATCAACTGCCAATTGCGCATCGAGGATCAAGCCGTCGTTCCCGGTCTCACCATGCTTGGTTTGTCCCAAGGTCGCGCAAACGAACTTGGCATGGGGGGCGTTGAAGTCCGCACGAAGTTGTTCGATCAGACGGACCAAATTCTGCTCGTAGCGACTGGCGTGCCCCACATCGTAGCGGTCTTTGTCCCCCTGCCACCAGAAGAAACCGGCGATTTCGTATTGGGTTGCGCCAGGGTAGTACTTGTCCAGTTCAGCCAAGACCTGTTTGGCATTCGCGATGTCGTCATCGTATTGTTTACCGGCATACCATTCGATCGGAACTGGTTCAGTTCCCACTTCCCACTTGAGGGGCGATTGTTTGTAACCCGCGTAGTTGAAGCGTTTGGTTTCACCCGTTTTAGGATCGGTCACATCGAATTCGTAGCTCTCACTGCCGGGCGGCAGCAAGTCCCAGCCCAAGCTGCGGTTGCCAATACAACTTTTGAGCAACAAGACGGGCGCATCGATCGCGTCACCCAAATAATGGCCGATGCCGATTTCCGGTCCAATGTTCTTTCCACTAATCGTCAGCCACTCGTTTTGATGCACGCCCATCCCACCTCCGCGGCCGACCATCACCCGAACGTTGCGAACTTCGGATCGCTGAGCCCATTCTCCAGCTTCATTGACCAAGTAGGAATACTTGCCCTTGTTCTTGACGGCATACTCCAATGAGCCGTCCTGGTCTCCAGCGATCTTGCCAAACCCGAGCATATTGGACTGGCCCAACAGGATGAACACTTGAACCGGTTGGCTTTGATCTTTTGCACCAGACACCGACTCATCATCCTGAACAACAGCAGCCGCATGGCCTGTGCCCGTTCCAATCAAAATCGCGACGACCGTCCAAGCGAGAACCATAAATGCAAGTCCAAGTGATCGTCTCATTAAAACAACTCCGAGAAATTCCCAAAATTTAATAGCAGGCATCTTGCCGACGGCAAACCACGACCGCCGAATAGTCTACACGATGATGAAGCGAGACGCGAACCGGTCACGATGTTGAGACCTGCCCCAAAAATTGTGAGTGGTCTTTCCCCATGATCGAACCCTAGCCCAGCGATTCGAGTAGGCTTTGACAAATCGCCGCTTGTTCGGCCTGATTCGTGTTAGGGTAGTGAAACGCAATAACACGCATCAAGGCCGCGTGAAACTCTTGGCGAGCAGTGGCGTATTCGTGATGCAACCAAGCTGCGTCGACTTGCCACTCGATGGCAATTTCGCGAATTGGTTGATTCTGGTTGAATCGTTTCTTGAGCAGTGTGACTCGTCGCATCGCACGACCTTGGGCCGCGAGGTCCATGTTTAACTCGGATTCGAACGCTTTTTGTTCAGTCGTGTTACGATCAACATTTTGAGCCTGTTCCGCCATGTTGCGAGCCGCTTGTTTCATCAGGGACGTAGCCCAGGCTCGATCAAATGCCGTTTCTGCCCCGGTGTGGTCGGCTTCATGATCGTGGTCTAACGGAACGACAGGTTGCCGGTTTTCTTCATGCCGCCGAGCCACATTTCGCACGATACCATACAAGAAACCACGAAACCCTCCTTCACGCCCAGGTTCCCATCGCTGCAACGCGCCATTGATTTTGAAACAATCGACAAAGACGTCTTGCATGGCGTCGTCCAAGTTGAAATTGTTAAGGTTCTTGGCCCAACGAGATTTGAGAAACATCAAGATGACAGGTTGATACAAGCGAGCAAACTCCTCGCGAGCCGTGCAATCCCCGGCCGCCGCTCCTTGGATCAATGTCCAGCAAGTTGAGAGCAGCGAATCATTTGTTGAATGTCTATCGCAGTTTTCGTCGTTTGACACTGACATGACTCGCGGAATGTTTGATTTGGCAAGCAACTCAACCAAATAGGTACTACCCTGACGACAACAAGAAAGCCGCTTCGCCACGTGCCGTCAAGGTGGTAGTCGTCACATGAAAGAAAAAAGACGCTTCCTGAAAATCTGCTCAAAATGTTTCCGCGAAAATCTCACTTGGGCTGGAGAGTTAAGCGCGGACGGGTTTTCGGCTAAGCTTATTGGTGTTGCCAGTGTCGCGAGACCATTTTTTACTATTCGACCGGTCATTGTCGTGGACCGCTCCGCGGTCCTTTTCGGAGCGGCGAACGATTCGCCGCATTGCCCCGTCCCGCCCATCCTACCCTAACGGAATGCAACCCATGCCAGAGAACACTCCGTCGTCGAACTCCAATCCGTTGGATGCTGGTTTGGAAGCGGCATTCGTGTCAGACGAAGCGTCAATCGCTTCCCGAACAGAAGTCCATCCATCGAGTGATTACCAGCCTGGAGATTTGCTGGTTGGCCGTTATCGACTGATGCAGCGAATTGGCCAAGGCGGAATGGGGGCGGTATGGCTGGCCGAGCAAAAGGAGCCAGTCAAACGCAAGGTCGCGGTCAAACTGGTGAAGGCTGGCATGGACACGCGGGCCGTCTTGGCCAGGTTCGAGGCCGAACGGCAAGCGCTAGCGATGATGGAACATCCGAACATTGCCAAAGTGCTGGATGGAGGTGTGACCGAAAAGGGACGACCGTTTTTTGTGATGGAGCTTGTCAAGGGTATTCCACTAACGGATTACTGCGATCAAGTCCAGTTTTCGATTCGCGAACGTCTTGAGCTGTTTGGTCAAGTTTGCTCGGCAGTGCAACACGCGCATCAGAAGGGGATTATTCACCGGGACTTGAAACCGACGAATGTGTTGGTAACTGAGGTCGACGGCCGCCCCGTAGTGAAGGTGATTGATTTCGGTTTGGCCAAAGCGATCCATGGTTCTCAGGTGCTGACCGATCAGTCGTTGCATACGGCATTTGGAGCCGTCTTGGGCACGCCACTGTACATGGCACCAGAACAGCTTGGCACTTCAGCACTTGATGTCGACACTCGCGCCGATCTCTACTCGTTGGGAGTGATCCTCTATGAACTCCTGACCGGGACCACACCGATCGAACGGCAACAACTGAAGCAAGCCGCCTTCGAAGAAATGTGCCGCTTGATCCGCGAACAAGAGCCGCCGCGTCCCAGCACCCGGATATCTGCCAGTGACACATTACCCAGTTTGGCCGTCCGCCGTCACGCGGAACCCGCGAAACTAACCCGCTTGGTACGCGGCGAACTGGACTGGATCGTGATGAAAGCCTTGGAAAAAGATCGCAATCGACGTTACGAAACCGCGAGTGGCTTTGCTCTCGATATCCAGCGGTACTTGGCGGGCGAAGCGGTACTAGCAGCGCCCCCATCCCGTTTCTATCGAATACAAAAGTTTGTGCTTCGTTATCGGGGCGCGGTACTGGCCATTAGCTTGTTGATATTGACATTGATCGGTGGAATCTGTGGGACCAGTCTCGGAATGTATTGGGCAAAAACAGCTGAGGCATCGGCCGAGCAGCTTCTCGTGGAAGCGAATAAAGCGCGGCGAATTGCCGAAGACGAGACGGCTGCAAAAAAAGTCGCACTCGAGGAAGAATTCAAACAACGACAGATCTCCGAGCGGAACCTTAACTTTGCGAAGAGAAGTAATGAAATCCTCGGTTCTGTATTCGCGACTCTTGATCCTAGCGGCAATTACCGAACCGTGTCCGACTTGCGGGATTCTTTGGCCAAGAATATTCAGATTGCGATTAGGCAGTTGGAAGATTCCGAGATTGGTGACCCGTTGGATGTCGCAGAAATAAAGTCGACCTTGGGACGGTCCCTGCTAGGGTTGGGACGTGCGAACGAAGCGATCCCGTTGTTCGAGATGGCACGAGAAACAAATCTGAATCTTCTGGGGCCAAACCATCGAACGACCTTGAGCACCGCATGCAACCTCGCGACATGCTTTTCGGAAAGCGGCCAACAGGAGCGAGCCATTCTATTGTTGGAAGAAATAGTGCCACGGATGAATGAGCTGCTGGGAACTCACCATATCGATACGCTGACCACGACCAATAACTTGGCCATGCTTTACCGCGAGAATGATCAGGTAGACAAGGCTCAGTTGTTGGCCGAGAATACGCTGAAATTAGCCAGCGACTATATCGGTCACGATCATCAGCTCACTCTAACCTGCCTGAACAACTTGGCCATGTGCCACTTCAATAAACATGAATTCGCCTTGGCGTTACCCTTGCTGGAACAGGCACTAGAACGGATGAGAGTTAATCTTGGGCCAGAACATCCCGAAACCCTAAACACGCAGTGCAATATCGGACTGGTCTACCTCAACACGAATCGGATCGCCGCCGCCGTCAATGCGTTTGAAGAAACCTTGGTGGCAATGCAGATCCAACTTGGCCACGATCACCCTTTGACTCTAGGCTGCCTAAATAATCTAGCCGGTAGCTACCGAAATTCCGGACGTCTAGAGGAAGCAATAAATTTGTCGGAGCAGTGTTATCAGTTGACGAAAGCGAAGTTAGGTGAGGATCATAACGATACTTTGAACTCCCTAAACAACTGGGGAACTGCCCTGTGGAAGTCCGGGCAGTTTGATCGCTCGGTGCCACTTTTTGAAATGCTCCTTCCCAAATTGGAACGCAAACTTGGCCGTGACCATCCCGAAACGCTCGCCGCTATCGTGAACCTGGGGATCAACTATATGGATGCTGGTCGATTGGATGAGTCGATACCCTTGCTGGAAGAGATTCATCGGGCGAGTCGAAAGCGAAAAGATCTGGCTTGGATTCGGGACCGACTGGGGAGAGCCTATGTACTAGCAGGACGTCGCGAGTCGTTTCTCAGTCTTGGACAAGAAGTCGTTGATACAGCAATCACGAATCATCGCCCCAGATCGCACGAACTAGCGATGGCTCTGTTTCCAACCGCCGAACAATACTTCACATTGAAGCTGTGGGCGGAATCCGCAACTCTGTTGCGGGAAGTGGTGCCCGTCTTGGAGGAGAATGCTCCGAATTCTTGGCAGACCTTTCAAGCGAAGTGGTTGCTGGGTGTCGCACTCGTTGGACTAGCGGCAGAAACCCGCGATTCGAACGAGAGCGATCGCATCATGGTAGAAGCTGACCATTATTTGACAATAGCGCACCAAGGACTTGTTGAACGTGAGCCAAAGGTTCCGACTCAAGCGTTTGCCGGGCTCACGATGGCGATCAGTCGATTAATCGAGCTCTACGATCAATTAGAGAGACCACAAGCCGCTAAGAAATGGCAGGAAGTGCGAGAAGCTCTTCAGGTTGAAAAGTAATCCGGACACGATGGTTTTCAGGCATGCAAGTCCAAGAATCATTAAATTTCCTCCCGTCACCATGCCAGTCACGAATTGCACGGCTCTCCGCGAATGGAAATTGTTGATGTGAACACAATCTTTCACATCCAATTCTTGTTACTTCGGGACATTGGTGGAGAGACCGTCGATCCACAAACGCACCCGTCCCGTTAGCAACGAAATGTCGGGAGCAAACGCTATTGTCTTTATACGTCAGCAGCTTTGATCATTCACAAAATTGGCTTCATGCGAAACCTCATTGGCATCCACCCCAAGTTGGGTCACGATGACTTCACGTAGGATAACCCAGATGTCATTAGTTTCTTCGGCCATTGGGCCCAGCGAGGTGGGCTTGTTGGTGGTTTCGTGCACGTGGATTTGGCAGCGAATCAAATCGGTTAGCAAATATCGGTCGTCGGGATTAATTTGAATTTACTCGTCCAACGTCGCTTGCTGGCAGCTCGTGATTGACGACTTGGCGGTTCCGAGTTCGACGGTCTTGAACAAAAAAAGCCAAGGAAACAGTTGCGTTCCTTGGCTCGTCATTTTTCAGGATGTCTAATTCCGACAACCAATCGGTGAGTTTAGTAACGATTGCGGTTTCCACCGCCACCGTAACTACCACCACCGCCGTAGCCGCTGCTACCACCACGATATCCTCCGCCGCCTCGTTCTTCTTTCGGTCGAGCTTCATTGACGGTCAAATTACGACCGTCGAACTCCGACTCGTGCAATCCTTCGATCGCGGCCATCGCGTCCGCATCGGTGCCCATTTCCACGAAACCAAAACCCTTGCTACGTCCGGTGTCACGGTCCATCACCACTTGGGCACTCTGAACCTGACCATACGACGAAAACAATTCTTCCAAACCGGAACTATCCACGCGGAAACTCAAGTTTCCACAATACAATTTCCTTCCCACTACGAACTCCAAACAAAAGGAAGGTAGATGGCTTACAACTTTTTACTTTCCAAGCCAATTAGAAAGAGACTGACATGGCAGCCAACCAGGAGGCACCGACGAAACTGGAAACCAAACAATAAACCAGGGAAGACACTAAATGACGATTCCAGGGATATTCTCAGGCCAAATAAGCTGCTTGTCTTTAATTCCGCGACCAGCCATCGCACATGATATACATCGCACGCTAAAGGCATACATTGCGGCGATTCAAAAAGCTATTTGCGATCATCAAACCAACCTCGTGAACGATATCGCGGAGAGGCAACGAAGTCAAGCCCAAATAGGCTGGCTTTTGACAGAATGGCATTTGAAACCGGCTTTAACATCCTTCCGACAGCATGATCTGTGTGATTCTCTAAATATGAAAAAAGGCGATCGTTTGCTCGAATCGTAGCCACGGCCATTGGTGGTCGTCGCGGATCTCCGTACCTTATTTTGCCCTGCCACACCAAGGCGTCCTGGGCCACAACCAAGGCGATTGAGGACTCGGCCAGTTCAAAATCAACGAGTAATTGCCTATCCAATTTCGATCATGAAGCATCGAAGCCTTGTCGGCGCGAGCGAACTGGCAAACTTTTGCCGGCGTTTGATACATGAACGGCGATGGAGCAGAAGCCAGTTTCAACCGGACGACCACCGCTAATTTTGGCGTAAGCTATTTTGTCCGGTTCACTTTGCCTTTGTGACCAACGCCAACACCCCAATAGATGTCGTTGCCTTGTTAATCCTGCTCATTTGCTCTCCCTTCGCAACGACCCAACGATGTCTACTCTGCTTTGCTGCCGGAACGCGGCCAGAGGATCCAATCGCCGGGGTAATCTCTGCCCAGTTGATACTGTTGGACTGGGATCGGACGTCGTTGCAGCTCGGAAGACTCAGCTTCGGTTTGGTCGGTCACGACATTTCCATTACCGTCGACGTCAACCAATACCGCTTGGCCACCATCATCCGTCTGATTAACCCCCACACTGTAGATAACAAACCCCTCGCCCTTGATTTGGTAACGAAGCGGTAGGCGATTCAGTGGGTCCAAAGGTACTTCGGTCAAGAATTCGCCCACTAGTTCGTCCAGTGTTTTCGGCAGATGTCCATGTTGACGTTGGTAGCGAATCACAGCGACGACCGCCAGCATCGCGTTGGAATGCGTTTGGACACGAATCGTTGAGTCGTAGACGGGTAAAACGGCCGGGAATAAAATCTGGAGCAAGCTATACCCGCCAGGCAATGTTTTTAGTTCTTGCTCCAGTTTTACGACCTCGGCCCGGTCCGCGTGAAGCCGAATGAACTCCTCTAGACGGTCGTACAACTCGGTCGCCTTTTCAGCAAGTTGCTTACGACTCGGAAGAACTAGCATCGATACGGGTGCCATAGTCCGACGAAGCTGTTTCTGGAAGCTCCAAGTCTTCTTCGAGTCGTAATCCCCAACAGTATATGCTGACACATCTTCCATGAATCGAATTCCGTCGGCTGTGATGCGTCCATCACCACTGCCATTGTCCGTATGGGTCTTTTGCAGAACGTCCATAAACATCGCTTGCTCGCCTGCGATGGTAAACAAATCTTGGACCGGAACTTTGGCGATCGCGACCTGAATTCTCTCTAACTGCTGTTCATCAAACGGATTACCCGCCTCCAAACATTCGGCCAGAGTGTCCAACGCTTGATGGTGTAAAGCATACCCAATAAAGATACAAACCAAGGACTTGCCTTCCGCCGCTTGAACCGAAATCCCCAGCATGGCTTCGATATTCCGCGTCGCTCGCTCCAGATCACCTTGCTCCAAGGCCCATCGAGTATCCATCTCGAGTAGGCGAGCCGCATGTCGCATCACTTGGAAATGAGGGAGTAGCGTTGCCACCATTGTTTCCAGTAGATCCCGCTGCATCGTTTTACCAATATCTGGGGTACCCCTCGGATGAATAGCCTGGAAGTCTTTTGGGGCATAGTCGGCGAAATCAATTTTCAGCGGGGCTCCAAAGTAAGGCCGCACACCGCCCATACGAAAGCCCTCCAACAGGTCCTCGATTCCGGAGAGTTCCTGCGTGGCAGCCTGCCATTGGTCTCCATCGCCAGGACGCAAAAGCCGTACGTCACCTCTAAATTCGTCGCGAAGATAGAATTTCATGATGTCGAATTTGCCGCCTTCGCTAAATCCGTGTTTGATCCACAAATCGCGATAAACCGCCCAGGCTTTCTCCTCATCTGGTGCTTCAACCGCTGGTTGATTGAGAAGTGCCACGTAGTCAACGCTGGGCTGCGGCTTGCCCTGGTAAAACGTGATCACCAAAGTCAGAATGCTTCCAACGATCAATACACAGACCAGGATTGCTACTCGCTTCACTCGCTGTTTCACTCGGCACGTCCTTTGTTAACCGCTGCTTTGCCGATCAAGGTTTCGAACCGCAGTTTAATCTGCCAACGGTCGCAAAGAAACTAGCTGTTTAACAGTCAGCCGCAGGCGTACTCGCGCGGCTTGGATACGATCTTGGAAACATGGATGGTTTCCGCGTACGCCTCCGGCTAACGGTTAAACAATCGCGTACGCCTCCGGCTGACGGTTAAACAATCGCGTACGCCTCCGGCTGACGGTTAAACGGGCTGATCGGGCGATCTTAGCGATAAGTCGTCCAGCCTGGGCCGAGGCCGCGATATGGGGTCACCCAATTCCAGACTTGTTGAGGCTTGCCCTCTTTCATCGGATTCGCGACAACGTAAGCAATCGCGTTTCGAATCTGCTCGTCATCCTCCAGGAAGACTATCCACTGATGCCGACCCCACATTTGAGGTGGACGCTGACCGAGCTTCGAAGACTGGGCCAACGGATGCAATTGCTCGTGGATCAACTGCGTTGTTGCAGCACCCTTCAACAGATTGACTATTTGCTCGACTTTGTACTTGTGTCGAGCAATCACAAGATGAGTATGTTCCGGCATGATCGCACAGGCCCATATTGTATAGCTCGACTTCTGCGTCAATGTCTTGAATCCCACTGCCACACCCAGCGCCTGGCGTCCAGTTAGAGTAACTGGTGGATACTTCAAGGCCTTGCGCATTTCGTCTCGTTGTATAAGCTCGTTTTCCGTTAACTGTTCAAGTGTCCGTCGTTTCAGATTTCGAGTCGTCTTGCCAAATCGCGCCAGTTCCCAACTTTCCACAAACTCGGACCATGATCCTCTAGGGTCGTTTGGCAACCAAAATCCGTAGTGCGGAATAATGACATGGAATCCATGAACCATGATAGGCTCCTGTCCGCCACAAAGCTGAAATTGCCCCGGTGCGATTGTCGCATTCTATACAAATCTATCGCCATGTTCATGCCCATGTTCCCATCATGCTCGGAAGCGCGGCACCGTTTAACAGTCAGCCGCAGGCGTACTCGCGCGGCACCGTTTAACAGTCAGCCGCAGGCGTACTCGCGCGGCTGGGATATGATTTTTGGCGCATGGACGGCTTTCGCGTACGCCTCCGGCTGACGGTTAAACATCTCGTACGCCTCCGGCTGACGGTTAAACATCTCGTGCGCCTCCGACTGACGGTCGAGCACGGTTTTATTAGAAGTCAACGTCAATCATCTTGACCACTGAGTCGCGGCCACAGGATCCAATCACCGGGGTAGTTTCGCTGCACGATGTACGCACCGGCTGGCAGATGACGCAGGGACTCTGTGTTTTCCTCTTTCGATGGATCTTCAACAAACGAGCCATCGGGTCGAATCAGAACCGGCTGGCCACCATCGTCCACACCGTTCACGCCGACACTGTAGATGATAAAGCCGTCATCTTTTCGCAGGTAACGCAGCGCCTTACCATCAAGCGGATCCATTGCGAGGCTCTTAAGATAAGGGCCAACCAATTGATCTAAGCTTTCCGGAAGACGGCCATTTTCACGTTCGTAGCGAATTACCGCGATTGCCGTTAGCACACTTTCAGCATTGACTTTCACGCGAACCGTCGCCTGACGAGCCGCCGCGATCGCGGGGAATAGCATCTTGATAGGAGTATAGCCAATCGGTAGGTCTTTGATCTCTTGCTCGATCTTGCGGGTCGCGGCCGGCCCATCCTCGTCCTTCAGCACCGCGGCCATTCGCGAAAACAGTTCTTCAGCTTTTTCGGTCAATTGCTTGCGACTTGCCATGAACAAGATCGACGTCGGCGCCAAGGTCCGCTTGGCAACATATTGAAAATCCAATCCCTGCTCAGGCTCAGAATTCATCGCGTTATTGATCGCCATTTGTTCCCACAACTCCAAGCCCGTTGCAGTAATGCGCCCGTCGCCTTGGCCATCATCCGTGTAAGACTTCTGCACGATGTCCATGAACATGGCACGCTCGCTGGCAATGTCGACCATTTTCTCCAGGTCTGCTTTGACAATAGCGGCTTCGATACGTCTCAATTGCGAGTCGCTAAATTCAACCTCGGCGTCGAGACACTCGTCAATCACTCCCATGGTGATCGAGTGGATGGCGTATCCCACCAAGCTGCAAACCAAAAACTTGCTCTCGGTGACTTGTGAAGAAATACCCAACATCGCTTCGACGTTCCGGGTGGCTCGTTCCGTATCACCTTGCTCCAATGCCCATCGCGTATCGGCAATCAACAGGCGAGCGGCCTCACGCATGACTTGAACATGCGGCAACAACACATTTAGCAATGAACTCGCGAGAAATTGTTGGTCACTGGGCGACGCGGCCTTCGCGGCTTCGAAATCTCGATTGGGGAACAAAGCCCGAAAGTCGGCCTCGGAGTATTGGCTCAAGTCGACGTGCAGCGGGACGCCGAAAGAAGGCCGGAGACCACCCACGCGAAAGCCCTCCAATAAGTCCTCGATTTCACTCAGCCTTCGCGTGGCAGCTTCCCATGCCGGGCCATCTGTTGGACGAACCATCCGTCCATAGGTTCCATCTTCCTCCATCAGATACAACTCGGTCGACTTGAATCCGCCTCCTTCACTGAATCCATGTTTGGTCCACAGATCTCGATAGACGGTCCAACCCTTTTCGTGATCGGCCGCTTCCAGGGCCGGCTTGTTGACCTGGGCCAAGTAGTCGACACTGGGCTGCGGCTTGCCCATGTAGAAAATGACGACCAGGGCCAAGAACCCCCCGGCGCTCAATCCGCCTAACCATAACGAGCCTTGCACAAGTCGATTCTTCATACCGCGAGTCCTTTGTTTACCGTTGCCAATAAGTTGAGCGGCGACTTGCAGGTCGCCAAAACCTTCGATCAAAGTCGCGACGCTGCGACCTCGTTGTAATCCATCTTCAAAATGAGCGATCAGTTCCTCGGCCACCTCCAACTTCTCGTCAGCCAGCAATCCAGTGCTACCGACAACTTGGAACAACAACGCCTGAATCTCGGACGACAATCCCGATTCGCGGATCGCGCGCCGCCAAGGCCGTTCATGAAACGGCCACGGTCGCCACGCTTTTGCGTGACGCTTGCAGGAAGCTGTTTCAAGTACGGGTATGGAATTCATCGTGTCTGGTTGCTGGATGGAGAATTACTTTATGTCCATCGCCCGATGGCAATAGTCGTTGGAAGTCGAAAAAAGGTATCCTTCACCGTCGGCCGACGCCGGTAGAGATTAGGCCCAGGCCAAGCCACGAGTGCTGGGGGCTAAACCCAAGGCTTGCAGGCCCTGAACCAATGCCGACCATTGGGCTCGGTCTTGCTCCAACCGAGTCAACCCCGCCGGAGTCAAACGATAGTAGCGACGTTGCCGACCGTTGGGGCCGGGCTTATTGCTAGACGCAACCAAGCCCTTGGCCTCCAAATTGTAAAGCATCGGGTAAAGCGTCGATTGGCCCATCTCCAGCACACCCTTGGAACGAACCGTCAGGGCCTCGACAAGCTGGTACCCGTACATTTCGCCGCCAGAGAGCAACTGCAAAACCGCCGCCGGCCCAGCCCCCCGCATCAATTCACTTTCAATCTTCATCCCAACACCTCATCAAACAGCGCCCCAACAAACTCTGCCTCCAATGCTCTGCCAAACATAGTATACGTAGCAAAGTGGTAAGTCAAGTGGCAATCAAAATCTCTCCCGAAACTGTCCACTCCCGTCATGGCCCTGATTTTCAAACGGGCTAAATCGCTGTTTACGAAGGCGATTTAGCCAAATACAATTTCTATATCTGGCTAAATCGCCATACATTTGGACGATTTAGCCAAGTTGAATCGGGAAACTGTCACCCAGCGAAGTTGGAGGATTCCAAAATGGCCAGTCAGCAAATTGTAGGTCGGCAGCGTGAACTGGCCCGAATCGCAGAACTGAAAGCTGCCAAGAAACCGGCATTTGTTGCGGTCTACGGACGACGCCGAATCGGCAAAACGTTTTTGATTCGGCATGCGTTCAGCGATCAACTCGCATTGGAACTGGTTGGTATGAAAGACGGTCTCCTGAGCGAACAGCTCCACAATTTCACACTCGCATTAACCAAAGCATCGCAAGGAAAATTTCCCGCAGAGGAAACGCCGAAATCCTGGCGGGCTGCCTTTGAACAACTTCGGAATTGGTGCGAGACGCTACCCAAGAACAAACAATACGTGTTGTTCTTTGACGAACTTCCCTGGCTGGCCTCGAATCGCTCGCGGTTTTTGGAAAGTCTCGACTACTTCTGGAATTCTTACGGCAGTCAACAAGACAACATGATTCTCATCGTTTGCGGGTCGGCCGCCTCTTGGATGATCAACAAACTATTGAAGAACAAAGGTGGATTGTACAACCGAGTCACGCATCGCATTCGCTTGCTGCCGTTCGATCTTGCCGAAACCAAACAATTCTTGGAAAGCCGCCGAGTTCGATTGTCGGACTACCAGATCATCGAACTAACGATGGCCATGGGTGGTGTTCCGCTCTACCTGGAACAAGCCAAGCCGGGCGAATCGTCCGCCCAAATCATCGATCGCACATGCTTCGCCCAGGACGGACTGTTGCGTGACGAATTCAACCAACTCTATGCGGCCTTGTTTGATAAATCGGAACGGCATGTCTCCATCGTACGTGCTCTGGCCACCAAACTCCGTGGACTAACTCGGGGAGAAATCGCGTCTCTGACCGAACAATCGCCCAGCGGACGCTTGACGTCGATCATCGAAGAACTTGTGGAATCCGGTTTTGTCCAAGGCACCGTTCCCTATGGAAAATCGACCAAAGACACCTTGTATCGGCTGACGGATGAATACTCGCTGTTCTATTTGCAGTGGATCGAGCGCAAGCGACGCGAATCGGCGGGTGGTTGGCAAACGCTACGGGGAACACCGAAATGGCGAGCCTGGAGCGGAGCCGCGTTCGAGTCGGTGTGTATGAAGCACATTGGCCAGATCAAACACGCTTTAGGGATCGCCGGAGTGGCTACCACGGCCGCCTCCTGGCGATACCGTGGGAATCGCGATTTGCAGGACGAGGGGACTCAGGTTGACTTGTTGATTGATCGTGCCGATGCGTGCATCAATTTATGTGAAATGAAGTTTTCGGAATCCGAGTTCACCATCGACAAACACTATGCCAAACTTCTGCAAGCAAGGCGCGAAACCTTTCGTCGTGTGACAAAAACCAAAAAGGCGGTGTTTATAACCTTCGTAACGACCAACGGAATTCGCGACAATCCCTACGCACTCGAAGTCGTCGATTCATCGCTGACGATGAAAGCACTTTTCGAACCAAATTGACGTTTGCGTGCGTCATTTACTTGGTGATTAGCGGGTCACCACTTAGGTGCTGTTTGGTTGTCGCTACCGTTGTATCGCATTTTTCCCTCGGCTGTCTCGTCGGAGCATGGATGAATTTTTGAACGTTCCCCACAGATTATTGACGGCAAAGGAGCGATATCGTTGGACCAGAAAAAATCCAATGTGCTGTATGTTGGGGAGTGACGCTCGCAGGCTCTCCAGAAAAAAATTGTCGTGGTAACGCGACATCGGACGAAAGTGGCGATTTGGCATACACTCTCAATGACTGGGTTCTCTGTCTTTGCAAGGAAAAATGATGGAGGGTTGACGACCTCAACAACTCGGCACGAAAGTTTTACCTAAAGTTTCGTCTTTTCGCATTAATCGAGGACACCAATCACCGCTTCTTGCCCAAGCACAAAATTCGAAAACTAAAACTCCCGCGTTTGAAACTGAGAGACACCGAATGAAAAATGGTGTCAGCATGGGTCGCGCGTCGTTGTTCGTCGGAAACACCAATCCAGTTCGCCCAACTCATTCTGAGGCACTCGCGTTCTTAACACTTATCAAACCCTCGAGCAGCAGTAGGGTCAAATCCGAGTTGATCATGAAGCTCCAAGTGCCCGATTCATCTTTGCGATTCAAAAGTGGCAGTGAATCTAGGGCATTCGCAAAGACCTGCACCGACAGGCCAAATGTTTGGCAATATTTCAGCAGTGGCACGCGAATCTTACGATATGGCTTCAATCCATACGTTCCTAAAAACGCTTGCACGAGTTTCGGATCGCAGAGCCTGCCCGCCGCTCCTGCCCCCCCCTGAATACCATTCAACGCCTGGAGCGCCCGCAAGATGGATGCCACAACAGAGCGGCACGATCGCACAAGACAATCGTGCCTTTCCAAAAACTCCTGTGGCGATTCTACCGCCATCTGACTGGCCACTTCTAGATGCTCTAAAAACCGCAACGGATGCAAGGTGCAGGCTGGCGGCCCCAATGCCAGAAGCAAATTGTCGTTTCGATACTTTTCTTCCCTCCACTGCTGCCCCATGTTGAGACAATCGTCCAGGCCGTTCAACATTGCTGCTTGAGACCAAGAAAATTCGGAGTTCACGGTTTTCTTGACAAAGACTTCGTGCTCACGGCAAATGGGGTCGTCATGCCAAATTGTATATTCGACCGATCGAATCAATAGACCGTACCAATGCTGCTCGATGGGGTCGCGTCCATCAACAATTTGTCGTACATCGTTAATCACCGAATTGGCCGATTTCCAACCGAGCGCTAGCCAACGCGATTGGACGATAGACGCCAGAGTTTCACGAGCGCCGATTGACCCCAAGAAGGTCTGCCACTGTGGCGATGAGGCCAGTTTTGGATGATGCAACAGCTCCCATTCCAACCAAGTGCGGGCCTGTTCCCTCTCTCGACCTTGCCACAGATCAAAAATCAGCTTCAACCGTGCCTCCGCATGAACTTCACTTGGCTTATCTCGCGCGAGCGACAACAATAATCGACCGTAACGGAATTCGTGTTGATTCGGCCAATGATGCGAATTTTGCGCCAACTGTTCTGCGGCCAACGCCCAATTTTCGTGTTTGAAGGCGGATTTCCAGTCAGTCGGCTTCTCCTGCGAGTAGCGGTTCGCTGGTAAACGACCGAGACCCTGGGTGCTTGGATGCGTCGTTTTCGGATCGTCAGAGTTCGTCGATTCGGAGGGTGTTGCGTCTGCGGAACCGGCTTCACTCGAATCATCAGAATCTTCTTCATCCTCTAATTGTTGATAATGCTTCAGGACTTTCTCTACCGAATCATAAGCTTCTCGGAGTCGTTGAAAATGTTTGGGAAAACGATCGGGCTTGAATCGCCGAACGAGTCGCAACCACACGCGGCGAAGATCATCCAGACTCGTCGCCTTATCCACCCCAAGAATAGCGAAGGGAGAGCGCGGCCAATCTTCAAGGTCTTCGGGTAGTTCGTTCATGGCGGCCCCCCTCGTTATGGTTTGTTTTCAGCAGACACTTGATGGTGTCCATACGCTCGCCACTGGGAGCGATCCAAGCTGGCGTTTTGCCGACGTAATCGCCTAACCAGCTCAAACTCTTGTGGATTCGGATACAGCTTCTTGTCGATTTCGAATGTCTTGTCGAAGTCACCTTGAAGTACCGTAGTGGCCTCTTCGACGCTCAAATCCAAAGCCGTTGATTTCCAAAATTCCTGGTTCAAGGATGTCCCTTTCCGACGGAGATCCTCAATCGCGTTGCGCGAACGCTGAGACTGGTGAAGAAATGTCAGTAGGATTTCCTCGGCCTCTACGTTTTTCCTCACCCGCCATCCACCATCGTCTGTAAACGAAATCGTCTCCTTGTCCACCGATTGGTCGTTTTCGGCAAGGTAGCTTCGCACCAGATATTGCTCTCGGTAAATCCACCGGTAATACCGAGCGATTTTCAGAGCCTCGGGAATCGCTCGCGAATCCGCATTGGTGGACTGGCTCAAAAAATGTGAAATGAACATCAATTTTGAAGCATCAGCCCGCGTTTCAAGTTCGAACGGCGAAACATCCACCGACTCCAACAGTGCTGCCGACATGTTCTTGACCAGCGACTCGGTATCGGCACGCGAAAGCCTTGGTGATTTCGAAGGCACTTCCGCACGCGACGAGCGATTGGCGTTTCGATAAAATCCAACGCCAAGAAAAACAAAGAACAACATCAGCCCGAACAATACCAGATGCGTGAGCCGTTCACTAAACGTTGCCTTTTGTTTTGGCAATCGAGTCACTGCCGGCTTTGGCAACGAGGCTTGAACACTTTTTACGATGCACGACCGGGAAACAGGGCGACCATACTCGACATGCGGCCCCAAATAGGCAAAGAAGTGCTCGGCTACGGGAGCCCATTGAAACTCACGCTTCAAGCGGTCAACAACTCTTCGTCGTTCGTGGGATGACCACGATTCCAATTGCATTCTGGCCCACGCCGCAATTCTCAACCGATCTCCGGGTGCCGCATGAATGAAGGCCGTCAGCGCGAGTTGAAGCGCGGGAACACGATCCAATTCTGTAATGTTTGTCGGCAAGTTGCGAGTTGTCGACCGAGGTGAAGTCGAAACTAGGAACAAGTTTGGCGTTTGCTGATGAATCAGCCAAAACAAAGCCTCGATCGTTGGTAGATCCAATTCCGAACACGACGAATTTGACGAGTCTGACAACTCGCACAAATAACCGATCGCTTGCTCCCGCAACCTCCTCGCATCCGACGTACGTTTCAGACCGAGCAAGCCAATCGCCCAATCATCCAATCGGTCTCGGTCTTGTGAGTTAGTCTCGATCATGTGCAACGCGACTTCCAATCCGTCAGATATTTACGCTTCTTCATTGCCGAACAAATCGTAGCCATCCAATAGCTCGGTGAACCACTCACGGGCGGCCGCGACGCGTTCCGGATCTTGGCTTTCCAAGGCCGTTTCGAAAAAAGTGATTTGTTGGGAAAATTGTTCTCTAAGTTCAGGCCGTACCTCCTTGTAGATCCGTTCCGCTCTCCTCAACAAATGGATATTCGCTTCTTGTTCTCGCGGATGAAACTTCAATGCTTGCATGGATTTGACGGCGGCTGCAATCGCCACTTCGTCTAAATGCGGCGCTTGGCTGGAGATAACCACAGTGGTCTTTTTGCCCGTCGCTTGCACTTCACCTTCAACCTCCAACACGCCGTTGCAATCGTACGTGAACCGAACATTGACGAACTGTCGCGCGACAGTCGGAGGAATTCCTCCGATCGTCAACGAGCCGATTAGGCGATTTCCATCGACTCGGCGGGACTCTCCCTGAAAAATACGTAACACAATCTTGTCTTGCCATTGGGTTACCGTCGAAAAGGATTCGACTCGCGAGGCGGGGATGACCGTATTTCGATGGATGATGGGAGAAAAATACCCTCCTTGAAAGTTGTTATGACCGAGTTCATGAGCCGCTTCCACGCCCAGCGAAAATGGAGCAACATCAATCACCACCAAATCTTCGACTGCGGCGTTTTCATCCAACAACGCCGCCTGCACCGCAGCTCCTAATGCAACCACTTCATCAGGATTCAAGCGACTAGCGGGCGGCCGGCCGAAAAGTGATTGTGCCAATTCGTTGACGCAAGGCATCCGAGTCGCTCCGCCAACTAAAATAACTTCATCAATTTGTTTCGCCGTGACATTCGCATCAGCTAAAACTCGGCGGACCGGAGCGGCCACGTTCCGCAAAATGGGTTCACAACATTCCAGCAACATCGCTCGGTCCAAGGTCACTTCAGGACTGGCGTCCGTGATTTCGCCCTGGGGGTTCGGGATCTTGACCGTCGCCGCCTCCCGCTCGCTCAAACAACGTTTGGCCGCTTCACACTGTTGAATCAGCCGTGCCAATTGCTTTGGTTGACGGAACTCGACCTGTTCCATAGCCTGGCCTTGCCGCCGCAGCACTTCGCGTGCGAGCGAGCGGGTGAAATCTTCACCGCCCAAGACCGACTCACCGGCTGAGGCTCGCACTTCAATGGCACCTTCGAAATAATCAACCAAAGAAATATCGAAGGTTCCACCACCGAGATCGAACACAGCAACCGTCCGACGCGAATCCGATTCATGCAGCCCATAGGCAATCGCGGCAGCCGTCGGCTCGTTGATAATCCGCCGCACATTCCAACCGGCCATTCTTCCGGCCAGAATCGTGGCCCGCCGTTGTTGTTCGTCAAAGTAAGCCGGCACCGTGATCACAGCGGCTTGAGGTTCTCGTCCGAGATGATTCTTCACATCCAACCAGAGCGACTTCAAGACCAGACTGGACAACTCCACCGCCCCGAAGTTGCGACCAGCCATGGATCGTTGCGTGTCCAATCCCATATCGCGTTTGAACACGGAAGCACATCGTGCTGGGTTCTGAATCTGCAATTCCTTAGCCGCTCTTCCCACCACGACTCGGTCCTGTTCGTCGATCCCAACAACGCTCGGCGTCAGAAACTCTCCCAACACGTTGGGGATCAACCGCGGGCCATCCGGTGTCATGTAAGCGACCAAAGAATGGGTCGTCCCCAGATCGATTCCAACCGTGATTTCACGTACTTCATTATCCATTAAATGATCGCCAAAACTTCATAACGGCCAGGGATACTGAACATCTGACTTAAACCTGTACATCCCAATATTATCAGGACTAAGAGGCGTTGCAAGCCACATCAGGCTTGAGACGAATTCTCCCGTTGGTTCGGCAAAGGCCTAGTGAAGAAGCCCTCAGCGGCGTGGGCGATTGACCATCGTCAACGGCGAGACGCGGACGTCGACGCCCCAACTGAACGCCCAATGAGCGGGCGACTGTGCTTGCAAATCGGAAAAGCCTGCCGAACGAGTGAGCGATTCGGAAATGGTTCCCGCAACGACGGGACTCAGTCGATAGGGTTCGTGATGAACGATCCCCATTCGTAGCCGTTCACGTCGGTCGAGAGCAAACAAGCGATATCGTTCGACTAGAAAAAACTCTAATGTTCCGGGCGTGGCAACTTCTGCCTGGTCTGGCTGCGGCAGTTCGACGCTGATTTCATAGGCAACCTCGCGATCACTGCGCCGAAATCCGTTGTACCTGATCGTTTTCGACGGATCGCGTCCCATGCTCACATCCCGATGCAGTTCGCTATACCAATAGGGCAAGTGCCATAAGTAGCGCGCGACAGTAACTGCCAACCACGAGTCGGCTTCCAAGCTGAAGAACCACACACCTTCGCGGCCTTGCTCATCGACGACGTAGGTTCTGAGATTGGTTTCCAGGAACCACGAAACTCCCGGAATTGGAGGCGACCACCACGGGCGAATTTTCTCCATCGCGAACGGCACCAAGCCCAGCCAAGCGGAACCATCAAATTCCAGCACCCGCAACGACTTCGGTAACCGAGCTTGAACTTGCGCGGCGGGAAGGCGCCAATGAACAAAGGTCAAGCCAGCCCAACGCTGAAACCCAGCCGTCCGCCGATCGTGCAAGGTTTGCACGGCTGGATAGGGACTCGAATATTGACCCATGGGGAGCATCTTCTATTTTCGGTGAAGTGTTCGTCGTATGCCCATGACGTGCTCAAACAGTATAGGTGCTGCGTTCCACCGAGAGCAATCTATGTTTACGATAGACCGTGACACGAAAAGACTGGCTCAAGAAACCTTGCCAGCAATAGTTCGTCAAACAGAGCCATGTGTCGCATCTGGTTTGTCGAGTCCCGGAGTGCAACCTAAGGTGAAGCGGCTGAAGTGCTGACTCTATTAAATCCTTCAGGTATCAACTACTGTATTGGGCAGGCATGTGGGCAACGCTGTGAAGCATTTTTGAATGCTGCCGCTCAGCACTTGTGTCGGCCCGCCAGGCCTTTTCTGGATTGGATGCACTCTAACCGGTGGCTGACGAACACCGGCTAGGGGTTCGTCCGCCCGTTCGGGCCTGTTTTCTCCAGAAAAAGTGCTTCACCGCATTGAGTATGCAGGGCGGCCATTTTTGCGAGCGATTTTCATGAATCTTGTTGATCATCTTCGAAAACAGCTTCCGCAGGCGAGTATGAACACACTGCGGCAAATGATTCGTGAGCGACGAGTATCTGTCGATGGTACACTCGCGCGGACACTCAAGGACGAAGTACCCGAGGGAGCGAAGGTGCAGATTGCACCCAACCGCACAACCGCAAACCAATCGACTCGTAGAGCAGCGGGCATGGTCGCAGAAGAAAGATTGAGCGGTTCGGCTCATCAATCGGGAGACAACGATCTAGCTGGACCTGTGAATAAACAATCTCGGAAGTCTTCAAGCGGGGCAGGGCAACTTCCGTTTAAAGTGGTTCATCAGGATCGAGATCTGATTGTGATCGACAAACCGGCGGGCCTGCTTACAAGCTCGACGCCCAACGAACGCCGACCGACGGCCATTGGTATCCTGCGTGACTCGCTGCAATTGCGAGGTGGTCGCGTGGGACTTGTGCATCGATTGGATATGGACGCTTCGGGCTTGTGCGTGTTCTCGCTGCATACCGAGGCTTTCGTCGCGCTGAAAAAACAATTCGCCGACAAATCCGCTCGACGAACTTATCGCGCGATCGTTGATGGGCACATGGATGGCGACGCGGGCACGATCGACAATCTGTTGGTCGAGTTGGTCGACGGCACCGTCCGACCGACGACCGATCCGAAACATGGCAAGCGAGCCATCACGCACTGGAGGCGATTGGCAGAGCATGGTCGCTTGACGCTGCTGGAACTGCGACTCGAGACCGGTCGCAAACATCAGTTGCGCGCGCAGCTCGCGGACTTGGGTAAACCAATTGTCGGCGATGTGCTTTATCACAAAAAACCGTCGGAGCATTCTCCCATGCCCGGCATCGCCAAGCGTTCACCCGCCGCTCGCCCACGTCTGATGCTGGCCGCCGTCACCTTAGGACTCATTCATCCACGCACCGAAAAGCCAATCGAATTCTCGATCGCCCCGCCTGAAAGCTTTGGTGATTGGTCGTAAGGTAACCATGCACGGAATTGATGGCCAAACTTGGGTTCGGTGCATTCCGCAAGTCGGTTTAATGAAGTTCGAAAGCTTGCTTTTGATGCCAGGCGTCTTATCCCATCCAGTATGTTTTGCCAGGCGACTTGCTCCATTCACCCTACACGACTACACGGCTGAATAAACGATTAGGAACCGCGATGCACGTCCATGAAGAACGAATCCTATTGGGAACGCAGGAACTGACTTTGCATTGTCGTCACTGCGGTGCCGTGCATGTGACGGATGCCGTGCGGGTCAAGACAGTGGATCGGTTGTGGGGCTTGATCCCGCTTTGGGTCACTTGCGAAACGGCGATCAAGTGCCCCAGTTGCCAGACAACTTACACTTGCAATCAATCGTTGGAGACCTTGGCGGCTCAGACCCCCGAGCAACTCAACGGGTTCTTTCGCACCCGAATTGGTTTGGTGCCCATGACGATTGTGATCCTGGGCTGGGTTGTCATCTGCGCTTTTCCGGTGAGCGCCGTGTTGTTCTTGATTGGCTACTTTCTCATGCCGCGAGCTGCGACCGGCTGGCGTCGCTCGGCTTTGATTGGACTTTGCCTGACGCTTACGGTACTCGCCTTGTTTATCTTGATGTCGATCATCGTGGGGAAATAACCTATTCGTGCTCCTCATCACGGTAAGCGACGATGTGATTCTGCGGCCTTCCGCGTCAAGAGCGACTCCGGCTGAGTAAGTTGACCGCGCTGTTGCTCGGCGGCTAGAGCTTGCTGCCGAAGATCAATCGGTACAACGCCTTGGTTTTTCAAGCGTTCGCGGATGATCATCATGTCGAACGAGTCAGCATACGGGTCATAGAACATGCAGTCGGCATTTCGATACTCCCAGGCTCGGGCCGCCACAACAGCTGCGTTTTCTTGCGCGTCTACCCGCAGGACGACGATCCGAACGCGAGGCAACTGCTCGCGAACCGCCTCGGCAAGCTCCGCGTCAGGCACAATCACCATGATCGGCCGAGGTTCCATCGACAGATCTTCGACAACACCCAACCCACAGCCGAAAACCAACGATAAAACTAATCCAACCGAAATCATGCAAGTTCCTCCTCCGAATTCCGCCCATCAATCCATAATACGCACATGCAACCCAATTGCAAGTAAACGGATTGTAACGAAACAAGAGCCAGGCCCAAAGTTCGAGCCCGATCTATTGCAATTTAATTGCATATGCGTAGATTGTGTAGAGAGGCGGTCAAGCAACACGCGCGTTGGCGTCGAACTTTTGGCGATAGCATCGTGAGCTATTCACCGAGAATTTGCCGCCAACTGGACAACGTTTTTAATGGCTAAGGGAGAGTGAGGCTTGTAATGAATATTGCTGCGCCACTGCCGGTGACCGTTTTGTCTGGCTTTTTGGGGGCCGGAAAAACAACCTTACTCAATCATGTGCTTAAGAACCGGCAGGGAATGCGGGTTGCTGTGATCGTCAACGACATGTCGGAGGTCAACATCGACGCTCAGTTGGTACGTGACCAGCCTGCGACTCTGCATCGCACGGAGGAAAAACTGGTCGAGCTCTCCAACGGTTGCATTTGTTGCACACTGCGTGAAGACTTGCTAAGAGAAGTTCAAAACTTGGCGGCGGAAGGTCGATTCGATTATTTGCTGATTGAATCCACTGGGATCAGCGAACCTCGGCCGGTAGCCGACACGTTTTTGTACACGTTGGAGGATGGCAAGCGACTTTTTGACCAAGCTAAACTCGATACGATGGTGACTGTTGTGGACGCCCACAACTTTCTGGAAGAGTACCGAAGTATCGATGACCTGCGCGACCGCAACATCGGAATGTCTCCTGACGACGAACGCAGCATCGTCCAATTGCTAACGGACCAAATCGAGTATGCGGATGTGATTCTGCTGAACAAATGCGATCTCGTGACGCCGGAACAGCGTGAAGTTTTGCGAAGTATTCTGCGGCGATTGAATTTAACGGCCGAGATCATCGATTGCGAACATGGTTCTGTTCCGCTGGAGGCGATCTTGGGCACGGGACGATTTGACGCCCACCGGCACGGCCCAGTACTCTCGTGGGCGGAGGAGATTCGCAAGGGCGTTCACTCCGAATCCGAAGAGTACGGGATCAGCAGCTTTGTGTATCGGGCTCGACGTCCGTTTCATCCGCTCAGGTTTTACGAATTCACACAGAACCCCGACTTCATGCATGCAATTCTCCGCTCAAAGGGTTTTGTTTGGATCGCATCGCGACACGACTATGTCGCTTATTGGTCTCTCGCGGGCCGCCTTTATCAGTTGTATCCAGCGGCCAAATGGTGGGCGACAGCTCCCGAATCTGCTTGGCCCGATGATCCGGAAGCTTGGGCGATGATTCGCAGCAATTGGCGAGAACCGTACGGAGATCGACGCCAAGAATTGGTCATCATCGGTCAAGATCTGGATCGGGATTTGTTCGAGCGAGCGTTGAATGTTTGCCTGTTGTCTGACGCAGAAATGGCCGGTGGCCCCGACACTTGGGCAGAGCTGCCGGACCCTTTGCCAACGTGGCAAGTGGGACATGAATCGGATGAAGATTAATAGTGGATTCACATCAGGAACATGCAATCGATCAGGAAAATGTAGATGAAAATGTTTAAAACCGCTCCTCCCCAAGTCTCCGCATGGGATCCGACCCGCTTATCGGAACTCCAATCCGGATCGGCCGACATCTTGGTGCTCGAACGACAGAACATTTTGGATTTGGTGGACGCCGTACGCGATGTGCCCATCGCCGAATTCCGAGCGCGAGTCACGGAGCGGAACGCAGCAAGCCAGATCGCACGCGGCGTGCGCGATTTGCAACTAGCTGAAACGAGTCTGGCAGAAGACATCACCAGCCTTACCGAGTCTTTCCTGATCGGCTTCGAACGTCCAAGTGTCAGTCTCCGAATTGAAATTGTTGACACTCAGTCTTGCCCGAAGTTTCATTGCGATAACGTGTTCGTGCGTTTGGTGACAACCTACTTAGGTCCCTGTACGGAATATCAGTACGTTGGCGAGGAGACGATTTACACCGCTGGGCTGGGGAGCCTTGTGTTCTTGAAGGGCCACAAGCATCCGACGCATCGCGACACCGTCCACCATCGCTCCCCAGCCGTAGCTCAGGGAACAAAGCGACTCTGTGTCGTGGTTGATTTCTAATCGGCCGAGATGACGTTGGGGCCATTTCCGGCGGCCTTTTCGTACTTGCCGTCGCCCGCTTTAACGTATTTCGTAAAACCTTTTTCGGCCAGATTCTTGTTGCTCAAGTTGGACGAGGCTTTCATGTCGGACCACGTACCGGCCATGTTGGCGGCCGTAATGACACGACGGACGGGAACACCTGTGTCGGGATGTTGGGTCAAGGGCGGCTCGTGCATTCCTTGCAACCACTCGAAAGTTTCGCCAGAACTGCCGTCGATTTCCACAACTTCATAAACGTAGATTGGCATAGGCTTCACTTCTCCTCAGTTGATCCCCAGCAATATAGTCCACGGTTTTGCGAATCGCGAAACCGGACACAAAACCAGTCGTGCAATCCAGCACGATACCCGTGCTCCAGGGTAGGCGCCAATAGTACGATGCATACAACCCCAACCAACCGAATCCTCTGCGACATCTTCGAACCAGTGCGAAAAAGTATGACTGCAAGAATTCGAAAATGGCCAGGCAGAGAATTGGCCCAAAAAATTCTGCACCATACCAAGTGGAAATGGCAAAACGAATGGCTGTATTCTTGCGATTCTATTCCGATCGCAACCGATTCGACGAATGGCAAAAATGCCGGTTAACTTCCTGACGGACCGCGCTGGCACCTTTAATCGCTGGCTGGCCCGGCCAATTGCAGACTGGATGCCGTTCCGACAGTAGGCGACGTGGCCGGGGCGATGGGCAGCAGATGATGGTGGCATAAACGCCGAATCACCTGGGAGTGAAAATCGATGCTCTTAGGCGTTTGAATACTTCGGTCGTTTCGCGAATGGACGAAGTTCGCATGAGCTCTGCTGAGGATTCAGAAAGAGCTGGTATTGGCTGGTCCTACCGAATAAGTCCGAGGTCAATTTGCGAAGGTGGCTGAGAGACGAACCATCTGCCTCTTGGACTTTCGGCCTTCGCTATCGACTTCCTGCACGTCACGACGGACCACCGATCGGAACGGGGCTCGAACGTCGCTTCGTTTTTCCTGGGTTACAGATTCTATTCGTTATCAACTGCACGAGTTAACGATGACTTCCGATGCCGCTGCAGTGATGTCGGTTCAAGTCGCGGGTCCGAAGTTGGCACTCAGGACGCCCCTAAATTTTGTGTTGCTGCTGCAAGGCGCGCGGTACCTCGAGCCATCGACGGCCCAGCGATTGGCGCGGCGAGTTTTGTTCTTTTTCGAGTGATCAAGTCCGCGCCGCGTCGCTTCAACTTTGTTGGACAACTTGTGATTGGGGTTGTTAAACCTTCGCATGGAACGTGAATGAAAATGGAAGTCGCGTTGATTGGCCCACATTGCAGGTGAAGGGCAGGGCGGTATAAACTGATAATGGCCAAAATACGCAGAACCGAGCGAGTCAGAGGAACAACAGCTTCCTCAGTATCGTTCGCTCAGCATGTTTCGACAGTCGCTGGGTTTTGACTTGGAAGTAACTTTCAGACGCAAGATCCGGCAAGTGCAGCAGACAAATTAGCCGATGTTATCCATGCCCATTGACCATCTTGTTCCCTAAATAGTGGGTAACATCAGAACGCCTCGCCTAAAAGAACGTGATCATGAAGATGTTATTGATACTCCGCCGCTGGATTGTACTTGGGCTAGTCGGCTGCCTGCTGTTTGGTTCGCCGTGGGTCACGGCCGCAAGAGCTGTGGATGATCCGAACACAGCGCCGACTGATTCGGTCGTGCGTTGGCCGGGGTTCTTGGGGCAAGGTGCTAGTGAGTTGAACGCGGACAAGTTTCCGATTCAATGGGACGTGCCATCGGCGTTGAAATGGCACGTCGGCCTGTCAGGTCATGGGCAGTCGAGTCCCGTGTTATGGGGTGATGCGGTATTTGTGACATCTGTCGAAGGCCCAATGAAGGACACCTATCATGTGATTTCTTTCGATGTGGAGACAGGTTCGGAACTTTGGAGGCAGTCGATCAAGAATTCGGTGCCCGTCAAGAACAGTTTGTACGTCAGCCGTTCAGCACCAACGCCGGTGGTCGATGCCCAGCGTTTGGTGGTCTTGTTCGAAAGCGGGGACTGTGTCGCGTACAACCACGCAGGCGAACGATTGTGGCAGCGAGACTTGTCCAAAGACTACGGGCCTTTTGTCGCGGAATTTGGATTGGCGGCCTCGCCGTGCCAAAACGAGACTCATGTGTTTGTGTTGTTGGAACATGATGGGCCCAGCTGTCTGATCGCGTTGGACAAGGCCACTGGCGAAACCGCATGGAAAGCGGATCGCAGTGCGCGACGAAGTTGGTCTTCCCCTTCAATCATCAACATCGGCGGGCAGCCACAAGTGGTCGTTAGCTCGGCGGGATCGGTAGACGGTTACGACCCGGCAACCGGTCAGCAACGGTGGACCTTTACTGATGTAGGCGGCAATACCGGGACAACGCCACTCGACCTAGGAGAAGGTCGATTTCTACTGGGAGCTTCGGGCGGTCGCGATGGCCAGAACGTGGCCGAAGCGAAAAAGACGAATTGCCTCATACAAGTGACCAAGACCGGCGATGACTATCAAGTCGAACGTTTGTGGGTGGCCGAAGGTGCAACGCCGTCTTGGGCTTCTCCGATCATGCATCAAGGCTATGCCTATTGGGTGAATCGCGTCGGAGTGGTTTACTGCGTCGACATGAAAACCGGCGAAGTCGTCTATAACGAACGAACCAAACAACAATGTTGGGCAACGCCACTTGCGGTTGGCGATCGCCTCTATCTGTTTGGTAAAGAAGGGATTTGCACGGTGATCAAGAGCGGTCCGAATTTTGAGATCCTCGCGGAAAACCAACTTTGGAACGATGACATCTTGTTGCCGGAAGCTTCACTAGCGGCGAGCGAAGAGACTGAAGAGCGTCGCCAAGCCGCTGCCAATTTTGATCGCCCGACCGTCTATGGCTATGCCGTTGGACAATCAACCTTGGTGATACGAATTGGGCACCAATTGTTCGGATTGCGACTAAACTAACAGGACAGCCAAGCCCGAATAGTTCCCAATCTCACCTGACCGCTTCGAAGCCGAAGGACGGCTGCGTAAACAGAACCACTCCGTACGGAACGGCTGGGGCTAACGCGATCATCTGGGCAGCGCAATAATCTATGCCGCAACTTGCGGTCCACGACGTCCGTTGCCGAACAGTCTCGGCTTAGGGGCGGTAGCAAAAACGCGGCCCTCGCTTGGTCGACCGCTGTAATCGATGGTTGGTCGTTCGGAAATACGGCCAGCGCTTACTGATTGTTGAGTAATGCCCGGGCTTCATCGCGGCGCCGTTTCAGATCTTCAGCCTTTAACACCTGGATGAGTTCACGTTTCTCAGCATTGTTGAGAACGCCTTCTGTCGAAGTACTCTTGCCAGTGTAAATCTGATACATGTCGGCAAGCGAGAATGAGTCGTTGCGCTGCGTATCGAAAGGTAAACCCGCATTGTCAGATGATTTCAAATTCTCGAGAGGGTTTCTAGCCCAGGCATAACGAAAGTAAATCGGCTCGGGCACTAATGGACTGGAAAGGACAATCGTCGAACGCTCCCAACTTGGTTCGCCTTTGCCCGCATTCTTGTCAAGCCATTGGGCTTGTGCCGGTTGAAATCGACCATCTTTACCCGCGATGGCGAATCCTTGGATCGGACCGTCGTGAAATGGGATGGCCCACGAATCAAGATTTAGAACCAACTTTCCGTCGCGGGTTGTGACCTCTTGCAGTTGGGGCGGTAGCCAGCGAATGTTCTTACCGTATTGTGTGGCCAGTGCCCATTTGGCAATGCGTTCGCCCACCGGCACTTTGATCTGCGGATGATACCACGCCCGATGCTGGTCGAAGCAACTTGCATAACCGATGTTCTTATCACCCGCTTTTCGAAAGTCGAGAAACGTCTGATAGTGAACTTCTCGAATGTAGTTTCCTTCATCCACCATCGGAGGAAGGAAATTTTCAAGTGTCTGCGGTTGATCCTGTGTTTCCTGAGTAATAATACCAAAGGGTAAAGCGGGATCGTTAAAAGCGGTGCGCCACGCCGCAATCATTTCTGGAAAAACACTCGCATACAACTTGTGCCCATTCGGAATGAGAGCGTCGTTGTAACCTTGGTGCCAGAGAACACCTTTAACTGGGAAGCCAGCGATCGTGCCAAGCGTGCCGGCGTACAAGCTTCCAGGCCGATTCATGTCCAACGCGGGCCCCGGCAACAGGTCGGCTGGTGGTTGGCGGTCGGCGGGAATCTCTTTGCCTTGCGCTTTCATCCGCGCCGTCTGATCGTTGAATTGCTTGATTCGCCGTTCGAGGTCTTGCTGAGGATCGAACTCTGCAATTCGCTTGTCCCACTCGGACAACTCGCGTACCACTTCGGGTGTGTCAATGCTCCGAAGCACCTCAATCGGAGTCCAAGTCATCAGAGTGGTTCCGCCTCGGGAAACGTCGACCAATCCCACAGGAACACGAGTCGCCATATGGATCCGACGACCGAATACGTAACCAATACCTGACATGTCTGCGACCGTCTCTGGAGAACAGATATCCCAATACCCCTGTCGGAAATGCCGGCTAAAGAAATCATTCCATTGGTAAAGTCGCGGAAACGAGGTTCGGGTGTCCGGGCCGTTTTGTTGAGGTACCGTGAAAAGCCGGATCTGATCGAAATTGGCCGAAATGATTTCCAGCGGCCCTTCTTCGAGCTTGTGCAGTTCGAACTCCATGTTGCTTTGGCCTGCCAGCACCCACACGTCACCGACGAGGATGTTGGTTAGCTCGATGGTTTTGTCCGTTCCTTGCACGGTAAGCGTGCGAGATTCCTCACTCGCTGGCATGGCAGGCAGTTCAATCCGCCAAGAACGATCGGCGGCCGCTGAAGTCGATTTGGACTCTATCCCGAAAGTGACGGTCACTCTTTCACCGGGTGCGGCCCAGCCCCAGATTGGGATCGACTTGTCGCGTTGCACAACCATTCCCGACTGAAAGAGGTTGTGAACGCACAGCCCGTCTCCGACGGACGGCGTATCAACACGATCCTGGCCCCGCAACAGTTTTTCATCAGCGTGAATGGTATCGCCAAGATCAAAAGCGAGAAGGGCCCAAAACCCGACGACCAATTTGGTCGTCCACCAAACGAGTCGACGCTTTGCTGCTTGTCGACGATTATCAAAACGCACTGGGAACGGATGCACTAATGCATTCCTTTCAAGAACTTCGAGATCTGGCGCTCAACGATGAGCGAGTCTGCCATCCGCAGGCGCGCTAAGTCGATGTCGTGACCAACGATTTTCCGTGTGATTGTCACGTCCGCATAGCCTACTCGAACGAAGCTTCTCGGTACAGATTGCAAATCATGTCGCTGGTACAAATGCCGCATTGGATTTCGTTGCAGATCGGGAAAAACACGGCAGGAAGATCTGACCCGTGGCTTACATACTTGCTAGGATTGTGTTGGCCCATTCGAGCCTAGTCTGACCGGAGAAATCCTTTACGGCATCGGGAGCAGCGCCGAATTTGCTCCAATGATTCGAATGTAGTTGGTCTGCCAGCAACTTCGGCGAGAATCGGTTGTCGTGAACTGCAAACGCAAGTACCTCGTTATTCACACGCAGCATGAAAGCAAACTGTTGCGTTCCTAACAGCCATGGAACTGAATAGACCTGTTCATTATTGAGGAATATGTCCGCCGTTTGGAGCAACGAAGGCCGGCACTTGCTCTTGCTAAACAAACTTATTGAACGGCCCGACAGATTGAATTCTTCCAGCGCCGAGGCAGTCGTCTGGCGCAAAGAGGCGTAAGTTGAAATCGTCGTGGGAAGTGCGAAAACAGTAGTAGATTCTTGGCGCGAATTCATCAAGACGATGCGGTCGTCACCGGCGGAAGATCGGCACGACGCGGTGGCGCGGCGTAGCATGGCTAAGGCCTTCGCCTTGTTGGGACGCGCTCCGTTGGCGATTGCCCTATGCGCAGGGGCGAAACTCTCCTTGAGGAAAGCACGAAACGCCGCAGAATTGATAGTCTCGGTTGACGTGCAAAATGAGCAGCGGGAGCTAGAGCTTGTTAAACTCGATGATCCACCAACGAAGGCAAAGGAAATGGAGTTTGATAATTGCCGGTTCTACGAGCATCGAAAGCAGAGCAAATGGCCGAAGTAAAACTTGAATTGGCCTTCATTTTTGGTGGATCAAGGGCAGCTTCTCCATAGAGTTCCGCTACGACTTCCTGGCAATCAATCTCGTACAAAAACGCAAGTTCGAGTACTCTGTTCTACGAACAACTTTGTGTGATAGTGTTCCAAAATCCACAGAGTCGCACAGCCGAGACCTTGATCCGCACGGTCATTCTTGGCGCCTGGTGCAAGTGTTTTCCACCAAGGTTCGAAATAACGTCAAGCGAGAATTCCTCACATGAATCGACTAACACAAGACATGGACGCGGACGATCGAGCATTCGGGCAAGGCTGGATCAGCGGCATGGCAGGCTTGTTTCTTTCTCTGTTGGGCTTAGGAACGGTCTTGTGTTTCTGGTTCCCACAATGGCTGACGGTTGAGCAGACGCGCGAACTCTATGCGGCCCATTTGACACTCATTCGGGCCATCTTGTTCGTCGTGTTGGTGTCGGCTTTTCTATTGGCGTTTATCAGCACCATTCTACGACGACAAAAGGTCTTGGGATTGACCGCCATGGGGATTACGTTATTGGCCACTTTGATGGGAGGTTCGGCGGCGACCAGCAAATTGAACTTGAGTAGCGACATCTACTTGGGGCTCGATTTCTTTCTTTTGAATCTATTGTTCTTAGGCACTATTTTTGTGCCGATCGAACGTTTCTTTAAACAAGTTGACCAACCGATTCTGCGTTACGAGTGGCGTGAAGACTTGCTGTACTTCTTGATCAGTACGTTGCTGATTCAACTGTTGACGTATTTGTCACTGGCTCCTGGGTTGGCAGCTTTAGGGGCGACGCCGTGGTTCAATCAAATTCGCATCGCGATCGCGTTTCAGCCGGAGATCTTACAGTTCTTCGAGATCATGTTTTTGACGGATTTGGCCCAATATTGGTTTCATCGCACGTTCCACCAAGTTCCGGCCTTATGGAAATTTCATGCGGTCCATCATTCAGCCCGCTCGATGGATTGGTTAGCTGGATCACGAATGCATTTGGTCGAGAGCGTTCTGATGCGAGCATTTACGACATTGCCCATGTTTGTGTTGGGCTTTTCAGAATCGTCATTGCACGCCTACGTCTTTTTCGTTTACTTGATGTCCGTCTTCATTCACTCGAATGTCAACTTTTCTTTTGGTATGTTGAGTTACGTGATTGCGACCCCGCGCTATCATCATTGGCACCATGCGATCGAATCCGAAGCCATTGACAAGAATTTTGCGGTGCACTTTCCAATCTTGGACATGATTTTCGGAACGTTTCATTTACCAAAAGACCGTTGGCCGCAGGCCTATGGAATTAGCAGCCACCCTGTTCCCTCGGGCTACTGGCGACAGTTTCTTTACCCTTTCAAGAAAACACCCAAGAAAACCGACATCGACTCGACGGAAGGTAAGGCTATTGATTAGCCATGATCCACAGTGACAATTGGCTCTGACAGGTTTTTTGGATCAAGTAACATTACGCTGGACGATCCACCGTTAATGAACACTCGTGAATGCATATCCTCGATCCATCGCAAATTGGCACAACTTCCGGTGTAACAATCGGCAGCGATTCTGACGGATACGGTGAGTGCGAACCTTGGATGTCTTATTCTTCACAACAACATCGCGCCGCGGTTGATTCGATCGACCTTAATCAACGGAATCCGTGCTGGTGCTCAAATGCGAGGTGACGGAAGCGGCGATTTCCGCGGGACGTCGACTCGGCTTGAACTTCTTGACTTACCAATCCTGTTGTTGCGGTTGCCGTCCGTTCCATCCCCATCGATGGAGCCGATTTCCAACAAGCCGACAACGCCATAGTTATCCTACATTCGCGTCGGTCGGCATTTGCAAGATCGGAGACTGTCAAATAAAAAAGGGAGCAGCCTCTCGGTTGCTCCCTAGATCAATTTTCGGATCGGCCGAGTGACCTTAGGACGGCTCTTCCGTTCCTTAGTTCGCATCAGGCCACTCGAAGTTTCGCTTAGCTTAGCTTCGACGCCGCAAGTAGCAGCACAGCATTCCTAGGCCTGCCGCCGACAACATTGTGATCGAGCTTGGCTCCGGAACCGCCGAGATGCTGATGGCCAACCCACTATTAACTCCGACATTACGGAAGTCCGATGGGCCAGGCGTGGTGCCATTGAAATTGAAGTCGGTTCGACCCGAAGCGTTTCGGAAATAGCCGAAATTTGGGCCAGTGCCAACGAAAGAACCGACCGCCGGACCAGGGTTGGTCCCACCGCCGCGAATGGCAGTAGTCAACCCTGCGATGGAGTTCAATCCGCTGCCGGTGTCGGCAAGCCAATTGATCACAATCCCGCCGGTACCATCGGCGATGACAATCGGCGTTGCCAAGGAAAACGTGACACTAACAGCCGTGTTGTTAGCAAAAACAAACGGAGTGACATTGACCACACTCAATCCACCTAGCGGATCTGCAAACGCGTTCGCACCAGTCGGCGTCAGTGTGTCGTACAACTGAATTCGACCTTGCATCGCTGTCAAATTCAACGCAGCACCAGAGGTGTTCGCGACCGCAATGGTGAATTCATTGATTGCTCGGCTCGTACCGCCCAAATTGAACATTTGGCCCATAAACGTATTGCCCGAGTTGGGCGCAGCACTAACGCCCGTTGCATTCGAAAGGGTGTCAAACACGACCTCGCCACGGGCCGGGGCCGAAAGCCCTGCAAGCACCACCAAAAACATCATCCAAGCATAACGCATGGAGTTCTCCCTGTAAAAAATATCGAAAAACAAGCGTCCCGCGACGTGATGTTAGTTGGAGCGTTTACCGGCAACAAGTCGGTCGGCGCCGCTTTTCTCATTTATCCGATCGCCGGCACCGAGGCTCAACGTTCGCCAGTGAAGGATTTTTCTAGCCGAAAGTCGGCTCAGATGGGTCGAAACAACAGGACTGCGGGTGCTGTAGACTAGGTAAAACAATACTTTCGTTCATAAACACGCTGGAAGGTGGACTCACCAATTGAAGCATCGACATGCGTGAATCATTCGCTGAAAATAGCCAAATCGCATCCAGCGAGTGCGCAGACGGTGGCTCCAATGAACTCGGAACAGCCGAGCGGGTCCATCGCGAGGCCGCGTCGCCAACTGGACGAAATCGATGTGCTTCGTCAGACTTCGAGACACTGAAGCCTTCGCCCCAACTTCGTATCGACTATGGGGCATAAACACTCGTTTGGCGCTCCGAGTCCAACAAGCCGGGAGGACGAAAGCCTTGGGGACAGTCACCGTTCCTGAGCTTGACTTTGCTCGTGAACAAGCGGCGTCCCCAATTGGCTCTTGTCATTTTCGTTCGCTCCATTCCAAGTTGCTCTCGCACTCGGTTGCCACCCATTCGCTGAAGCAATGTCTGGCATTACGGCAGACCGACTCGGTAAGGAGAAACATAAGTTGGATCGTTGGGGAACGTGGTGAGTCCCTCGAAGTAGCCGCCAGGGACACCGCGGCCACTGAAGTTCGCGACGTTTTCACCATTCGAGTCGAAATAGCTGAACGTGAGAACTTCACCCGTTATGTCCCAGATCCCCCAATATTCGGGGTGGTCTGGGAACGAGATCGTTCGAATGCCGAATCCGTCGTCGTGGAACCGCGAGATGTGCGAGGAGCAAGCGCCCGGAAACTTCGTGCATTCGAAGAATGCTGTCAAGTTCCGACCAGTGCAATGCAGATTCTCGATGTCGACATCTAGCGGAATAGTATTGGCATAATAGCTGAGCACGGCGGTTTCCGTGTCGCTATTATTATTAGGGTTGTTCTCGGGCTGGGTCGTGGTAGTGGCATTCGCGGTAATCAAGAGCGCACCGGTCTTCTCGGGGAGCTGAATACTGAAGGATACGGTTCTTTTCTTGTTTCTCTTGATGGTGCCAAGGTTTCCCACAAGACGAGTGCCGGCATCGGTCCCAGTGGCACCCGCAAGGGCGAGGGTCGGCGTCGTGAAGCTGATCAAATTGCCCATGATATAAATCTGTGGCCCTGTAGCAGTTTTGGGCAATTGGATGGTGAGTTGCACGCCAGCTGCGTCTTTGTTGCCAATATTTGCGACCTCTACCGTGTAGGTTCCGGTCGAGTAAACCGGCGTCAATGGAGGCGGTATGATCTTCACATCCAAGTCAGGCTTGGCTTGAGGATAGGCCGTCGCAGCCGCGAAAAAAACCGAGAGACAAAGCGCCAGATTGGCGATGCCTCGAACGAAACAGACGGGAAGACGAAATGACATCAGGTGGTCCTTTCTTGACGGATGAGAAAATCCTGTCGGCGAAGTGCCTTCGGCCCCAGGAGTAACATCCACGGCACGACGCCAAACCCTTCACGGAAAGTTGCGGCCAGAAGCATCTTGGCCCTTGCGAACAACGACTCAATGATCAAGAAGACAGATGACCGCCGCCGAGGACGTCACCCGAAGTTGCGGTTCGAGACAGAAATACGCTCTAGAATCGTCAGCAACGCTCTTGGACGACGACTAGACAGCAAGCTTACGCCCGCCGCCATGCATTCAGCGACGCGATGCTGTGCCAACGGCTCAAATGCCACTTCTAAGCAACACCTGTCGAAATCTGGTTTGCGGCGCGGTCCAACAAAAAAATGAACGGCACCACGTTGAATCGCAATACCGTTCAATAAATAGCTGACACAAAAACTGTGCTAGGCACCGAACATTCTGTGCCAGGCACCGAACTGCAAAACTGCTACCGGATCATTTCAATTCTCGAACACGGATGTTTCGGAACTTGATGTCATTCGGTTGACCGTGGTCCTGAAATCCGATGTATCCTTGCAGGGCGCGATCTTTCATCGCCGTCATGTCCAACTGCGTGTCGATAACCTTCTCTCCATTGAGTTCGACCTGCAAATGACTACCAATACAAGTCAATACCATCCGATTCCATTCGCCCGGTGGTCGCGACATATTCTTGGAAGCGGGGACATCGGTTCCAATCAGGCCACCGTGGTCATGCGAAGTGAGCGCCCCATCTTTCTTGGAGGAATCAAGTATTTGGATTTCGATGCCCCGCGTCACTGGGTCTTTTCGATCGGCAACGCGGAAGTACGCGCCACTGTTGCCGCCTTCGGGATAGGCATATTCAAAGTCTAGAACGAAATCTTTGTACTGTTTTTCCGACCAAAGATAGGCATCGTATCGCTCCCACCCTTGTTCGCCTTCCCGAGGTTGGATCAGCAATGATCCATCTTTTTGTGGAATCCAATTGCCGGTCGTCTTCCAACCAGAAAGGTCTTTGCCGTTGTACAACGACTTGAACTTGCTCAAGTCACGCAGCTTCAGATTGCGCCACCGGACTTCGTAGGGTCCTGCTCCCGCCGCGATGCCGTGCACTTGTAGTCCAATAAACCCTTGTGGGTGCGATACATAACGCTCTTCATGAACCAAATCGGAAACCTGTTGGCCGTTGATCCACGTCTCGATGCGATTCCCATAGGCCACAATGCGGTACGAGTTCCACTCGCCGTCTTTAAACAGCTGATGGGACTTTCGATCTTCGTCGGGAGTCATCCATCCGCCAGCTGCCTCGCCGTAGACATAACCGGCCATGCCATCGAGTGAGATCTCGACTTGAGGCCCATTTACACGTTCCTCCGGTTTGTCATCTTTCGTTTGCGAACGAATCTGGACACCCGAGTTCAAGGCCGCGTCGACTTTGACTTCGAATGTCAGTTCAAAATCGCCGTACACTTTGTCCGTGCACAGAAACGAATTCGGACTTCCTTCGGAGGTCGTGCCGACAATCGAGTCACCATCGACGCGGTAGGTCGCCGTTCCATTTCGCTGCGTCCAGCCATCCAGATTCTTACCGTTGAACAGATCAACGAAGCCTGGATCGACTTGAGCATGCCCAAACGACGCAAATGCGACAACAAGGGATAAGGCGGTAGTCGTGACGCGGTACATGGCGAGTCCTGTTTGGATAGGCGTGGTGCATGAAGTTGAGGAAAGGTGCTTGAAGTTGAGGAAAGTAGAGTCCCTGTTGGGACCGCATTGAGGGGTAGCACTTGGGAAGCGGGGTAAACCGCTTGCTGTCTCACGCAATGGTACCCGATTTTGGCCAATCTCTCAACAAGCAGTGCCCAGACATTGCTCAGGTCAGCGACGGTACATAGAAGCGGGCGACCGCCGATGGTCGTGGTTTGCTCGCCAACCCAATTCTGAATGATCTCCGATAAACACCACGTAGGCCGTCCCAACCTTTGGTCTTGCTTCGCCTGCGGCACTCCCAAAAGCGAAGCCCCCGGCCAACCGCGCATTTGCGCGGCACGAGCATCGATCACCGGGTTGCACACCGCTCGGGCCGTGGCAATCCCGCAAGTTCGGTTATCTTGACTTGAAATCTTGGCAAGTTCTGCTAGTCTTGCCGAGGGAGTGGGGTGGGTGGATTGTAACCGTTCGCAAATGAACGGGTCAGCGGGTTCTGTTGGCCGTTCAGGTATGACACTCGTCACAGCGAAAAAATCATGCGAGTCCGCTTCACGCAGTGGAGTTGGAACGCCCTTGGTCCGAGTGTTCCGTCTGGTGCGAATGGTTACGGTGAGTGTTTGACTGCCGGGTTTTGCTTGCTCGCCGCGTCGGAGGGTGTTGTTTGAACCACCAGTTCCAGAATTACCAGACCGAGGGCTTCTATGACGAATTATTTGATGAACAAGGCCGGCCGCGTGCCGGTGCGCGAACACTGGTCGAAATGATCGACGCGTTGCCGCCCGGCGAATTGACTCGGCGGCAGAAAGCCATCGACCAAGCCCTCTTGAAAATGGGCATCACCTTTAATGTCTACAGTGACCAGCAAGGCACCGAGAAGATTTTCCCGTTCGATATTGTGCCACGGATTGTCGAAGCAATGCAGTGGGGGCATATCGAAGCGGGTCTCAAGCAGCGCATTAAAGCCTTGAATTGCTTTATTCAAGACGTCTATAACGAACAACAGATTGTCAACGACAACGTCGTCCCTCGGGAATTGCTGCAAGAAGCGAAGTCGTTTCGCCCCCAATGCGTTGGCTTTACACCCCCGCGAGGAATTTGGTGTCACATCACCGGCACAGATTTGGTTCGGAGTGGTGACGGTGCTATTTATGTTTTGGAAGATAACCTACGTTGCCCTTCGGGGGTCTCTTACGTACTCCAAAACCGCATGTTGATGAAGCGGTCATTTCCCAAGATTTTCTCGGCCTCGAAAGTACGACCAGTGATCGACTATCCCAGTCGGCTGTACGACACTTTGATCCACTTGTCGGACAAAGAACGTCCAACCGTCGTGGTGTTAACTCCGGGTAGTTTCAACTCGGCCTATTACGAGCACTCGTTCTTGGCCCAACAAATGGGCGTGCAATTGGTCGAAGGACGAGACTTGGTGGTGCATGACAAACGTGTCTTCATGCGCACGACTAATGGCTTGGAACCCGTCGATGTGATTTATCGTCGAATTGATGATGACTTCATGGACCCGCTGGCGTTTCGGGCGGATTCGATGTTGGGCGTTCCGGGCTTGATGTCCGCTTACGTGGCAGGCAACGTGGCGTTGGCCAATGCACCGGGAACTGGGGTGGCCGACGATAAAGTCATCTATGCGTTTGTGCCGGAGATGATTCGCTACTATTTGAATGAGGAGCCGATTCTGCCCAACGTGCCCACATACGTATGTCAACGCCCTGACGATCGCGCCTACGTATTGGCACATCTCTCCGAGTTGGTGGTCAAAGCCGCCAACGAAGCCGGAGGTTATGGCATGTTGATTGGTCCGGCGTCTACCAAAGAAGAGCAAGCGGAATTCGCGCGGCGGATTCAAGCGGATCCTCGCAACTATATCGCTCAGCCCACGCTGTCTTTGTCGCGCGTGCCAACAATTTTCGAGCAAGGGATTGAAGGGAGACACGTCGACCTGCGACCCTACATCTTGTACGGGAAATCGATTTGGGTCTTGCCCGGCGGTTTGACGCGAGTGGCGCTGCGGAAAGGGTCATTGGTGGTCAATTCCTCTCAGGGTGGCGGCAGCAAGGACACTTGGGTTGTGGCGGCAGTCCCAGGTCAAGTGGCTTCAGCCGAGGAGTCCTTGTAATGCTAAGTCGAGTAGCCGATTCGATTTATTGGATGGCACGTTATATAGAACGAGCAGAAAATCTGGCTCGCTTCATTGATGTGACGCAGTACTTTTCCTTGGATCAACCGGACGCGACCAATCACTGGAAGCCGTTGATTCAGGTGACTGGAGACGAAGAGCTTTTTCTCAAGCGACACGACGCGTTCACGCCCGAAGCCGTCGTTCACTTTTTGACTTTTGATCGCGAATATTCGCATTCGATCCTGGCGTCGCTAACTGCCGCTCGCGAGAATGCTCGCAGCGTTCGCGAGGCCATTTCTTCCGAAGTTTGGGAACACTTGAACGACTTCTATCATGGAGTAAAAAGTGCTGAACAGCAGTTCCAAGACGATGTGCGGGCGTTTGCTCGTTACGGCTCGGCTGACAACCTGTTTGATTGGGTCAAACGGAATAGCTTGATCTTCGAAGGCTTGATCGATTCAACGATGTCGCGTGGGATTGGTTGGCATTTCGCCAATTTAGGACGGCTATTGGAGCGAGCGGACAAGACGAGTCGAATACTAGACGTCAAGTATTTCACGTTACTCCCGTCACTCGATCATGTTGGGACGACCTTTGATGATTTGCAGTGGTCCGAGTTATTGCGGTCGGTCAGCGCTTTTGAAATGTATCGCAAACAGTACCAAACGATCACGGTTCCTCGAGTGGTTCAATTCTTGGTCTTGGACGAGATGTTTCCTCGCGCGGTCCGGTATTGTTTGGCCGAAGCATTTTCATCTTTGAAGGCCATTTCTAACAACGGCCTGAAACGAACGGACGATGGGCGACTGCTGAATCGAGCGGAACAGGAACTTGCGTTATTGTGCGCCGAACTAGACTCGCTGGGTGCGACAACGATCATTCAACGTGGTATGCACCAATTCGTGGACCACCTGCAGCGTCGGTTGAACGACGTTGGCGACCGTGTCTATTCACAGTTTTTGCTCGTGGGTCCGTAAAATATGTCGATCAAAGTCGCATTGCATCATCGCACACAATATCGTTACGAGCGTCCAATTCAATTGGGCCCGCAGCTCATTCGTCTGCGTCCGGCTGCTCATTGCCGAACGCCGATTTTGAGTTACTCGCTGAAAGTTCAACCAGCGGAACACTTCGTCAATTGGCAGCAAGACCCGCATAGCAACTTCGTGGCGCGATACGTGTTCCCCAAGCCGACGGACCATTTCATCGTCGATGTCGACTTGGTTGCCGACATGACGGTGATCAATCCGTTTGACTTTTTTCTGGAGGATGATTCGCGACACTTTCCATTAGCCTATGAGGTGGAGACGGAACGAGATCTTAGGGCCTTCCTGGAAGTCCAGTCTTTCGGCCCAAACTTTCAAGCCTTTCTGAAAAGCATTCCGCGTACCGATCGCGGGATCATCGACTTTTTGGTTGAATTGAATCTCCGACTCCAGCAAGAAGTAAAGTACTTGATTCGCTTGGAGCCAGGGGTTCAGACTCCCGAAGAAACTTTGACCTTGAAGTCTGGATCATGTCGCGATTCCGCTTGGTTGCTGGTACAGTTGTTGCGGCATCTTGGTTTGGCGGCGCGGTTTGTTTCGGGCTACTTGATTCAATTGGTACCCGACGTGAAATCGCTGGACGGGCCGACGGGAGCGGAAGCGGATTTTACGGACCTCCACGCCTGGACCGAAGTGTTTGTTCCGGGTGCTGGTTGGATTGGCCTGGATCCAACGTCGGGTCTGTTGGCCGGCGAAGGCCATATTCCATTGGCGGCAACGCCTGACCCCAGTTCAGCGGCGCCGATCACTGGTTTACTCGAAGCTTGTGAAGCAGAGTTCGAACATGTGATGTTGGTCACGCGGGTTATGGAAACGCCGCGCGTAACCAAACCTTATCGCGATGAAACTTGGCAAGAAATCGATTCTTTGGGAAGTGAAATCGATCGGCGCTTGCAAACGCAAGATGTCCGTTTGACGATGGGTGGTGAACCAACTTTTGTTTCCATCGACGATATGGATGGTGCCCAATGGAACACGGCCGCGGTTGGCGTTGAGAAACGAATTTTGTCGGAGAAGCTGATCCGACGATTGCAGCAACGATTCGCGCCCGGTGGATTATTGCATTATGGTGCCGGAAAGTGGTACCCAGGAGAATCTTTGCCGAGGTGGGCGCTCACTTGTTATTGGCGCAAGGATGGACTTCCGATTTGGCAAGACCAAACGTTGATCGCTGAACCAGACCGAGTTTACAACGTGGACCGATCTACTTCGGAAAACTTCTTGAAGAAGTTGGCCGAGGTCCTGGATGTGCACGCGCAGTATGTGGTTCCGGTATTCGAAGATCCGCTACATCATATTCATCAAGAACAGCGTCTGCCGGTCAACATCGATCCGCTGAAAGTCGAGCTGGATGATCCCGAAGAACGCGTGCGTTTGGCGAAAGCTCTTGCTCGGGGATTGAATCAACCATCAGGCCATATCTTGCCATTGCGGCGTGCTTGGTGGCAAACGCAGGCCAGTCGGTTGCGGTGGGTCAGCGGCGTCTGGCCAGTACGTTCGGAAAAGTTTTTTTTGATTCCAGGTGATTCGCCGATCGGCTTGCGGTTGCCTCTCGATTCTTTACCGGTCGTACCGACCGCCATGAACCCTTGGTATATCGACGCGGAGATGGGCCAGCGACCGCCGTTGCCAGTGCCACACTACCAGCAAGCGTCCGTACCGGGTGCTGCGGCGGCTCGGGGAGAGCAGGGCATTTCGCATCAGATGACGCGCGACGAGATGGCAGAAGAAAGGCGTCTTGCTCCACAAGAGTTCGCGCCGGCCTATTCCATTCGGACGGCAATATGCGCTCAGGTCCGTGAAGGCCGATTGCATTTGTTCATGCCGCCGACCGAAACGATGGAGGACTACTTGGACTTGCTGGCAGCCGTAGAAGCAACCGCTCGAATCATGAATCTTCCAGTCGTGATCGAAGGCTATCTTCCCGTGCAAGATCCGCGAGTTCAATGCATCAAGGTGACGCCTGATCCCGGTGTGATTGAAGTCAACATCCATCCTAACGAAACTTGGGAAGCGCTACGAGACAGCACAACGGCCTTGTATGAAGAAGCGCGACTCACACGATTGGGTACCGACAAATTCGACTTGGACGGACGGCATTCGGGAACGGGTGGTGGCAATCACATTGTGCTGGGCGCCGCCACTCCTTTGGACAGTCCCTTCTTAAGGCGGCCCGATTTGCTGCGCAGCTTTTTGGGTTATTGGGTAAACCACCCTTCGCTATCCTATATGTTCAGTAGTCGGTTTATCGGTCCAACCAGTCAAGCTCCGCGAGTTGATGAAGGACGACGCGACTCGTTGTACGAACTGGAAGTCGCGTTTCAACAGCTTCCTCCGGTCGGGCAGGCCTGCCCGGCTTGGATCGTCGATCGGATTTTCCGAAACTTATTGATCGACTTGACCGGCAATACACATCGCGCCGAATTCTGCATCGACAAATTGTATTCCCCAGATAGCCATACCGGACGCTTGGGCTTGGTCGAATTGCGCGGTTTCGAAATGCCGCCACATGCGCAAATGAGCTTGGCCCAGCAATTATTGATTCGTGGTTTGGTTGCCAAGTTTTGGGAACAGCCTTGGGATAAAAAATTGATTGAATGGGGCACAACACTTCATGATCGCTTCATGTTGTCGCATTATGTTTGGCAAGACTTTTGCGAAGTAATTGAAGATTTATGTCGGGCGGGAATGCCATTCCAATCCTCGTGGTTTCAACCACACCTCGAATTCCGTTTTCCGCTGATCGGAAAACTGGAATACCAAGACATACAGCTAGAACTTCGTGCAGGCATTGAACCCTGGTATGTATTGGGTGAAGAGCCAGCCGGTGGTGGCACGGTTCGCTTTGTGGATTCATCACTGGAACGGCTGCAGGTGAAGGCCACCGGATTGTTCGGTGATCGGTACCGAATCGCCTGCAATCGTCGCCAGGTTCCAATGCATTCGACGGGAGTTCCAGGACATTTCGTCGGAGGAGTGCGTTACAAGGCATGGCATCCACCTAGCGGCTTGCATCCCACGATAGGCGTTCACACGCCGTTGGTGTTCGACCTAGTCGATACCTGGACCGGACGTAGCGTAGCAGGTTGCACTTACCACGTGTCCCATCCGGCGGGGAGAAACTACGCGACTTTTCCCGTCAATGCCAACGAAGCGGAAGCTCGACGGGCGGCACGCTTTTTTTCCATGGGCCATACTCCGGGTCCCATGAACGTCCAGCCTGAACCGCCCAACCCCGCCTACCCTTCGACCTTGGATCTCCGTTGGCAGCCTTCGCGGTCTTGAGGTTGAGCAAGTCTCAGCAAGGGCCGCCGCCAATAGAAACGCCGAGAAGTTTTTTCTTCTTCGAATCGCGGCCCGAACGGGCATCGCCGTGAAGCATTTCTGTTTGCGAAAACAGGCCCGAACGGGCCGAAACAACTCTCGCCGGTGTGAGTGAGCCACCGGCTCGAATCGCATCTCGTCCAAAATAGGCCTGGAAGGCCGACAAAAGTAGTGGGCGGACGCACTAGTGATAATCCCTTGCAACGTTGCTCAGGCCCGTCACAGCCGCAAGCAAAAAATGAAACTCCTCAGTGCAAAGTTCGGAGCCGCCCTCGTCTCGGTTGGGCCACAGATTCACCATGAAGTAGGCTCAGTACCGACGATCTTTATCGAAGAGCTGAACCCGATCGAGCACACATCGAACGTGTGCCGGTCGAACTCAAAAAGATTCCGGGTTCAATTACATCCACCTCAAACACTTGGCCGAAAACACCGGATGATAAATATCCTGTGCCACCTGAAACTGCGGTTGAATCCTGTCGTATCGCTTTGATTTCAATTCCACAATCGCGTTCATGGTAGCCCAACGCGAGCGTTACCGACTCGCCGGGCTGTAGCGGGCCGACCGTTTGTTTGATTTCGTTAACCCACACTTCTATGGATGTGATCAGCGTGACGGAACGATTGTTTATGATCAAGTAATTACCGAATAGACGGCTCAATGGATCAACTGCAAAAACAGCGATGCAGCATCCTAATACGACGAACAAGAACGTTTGCAGCGCTAGTTTTCTAAACATGCGTCGAGACCCAAATGTTTACGATGCTCGGGGATCAGAGTCGGTTCCCAATTTTTGGTGGGTTGGAACTGGGTGACCACACTTCACCTTGCCGAAACGGACTAGCATACCCTAAAATCGGGGCGACGGCTATTCAGAGGCTGTCGTCCAGTTAACCCCTTGATATGGATACAAGCTCGCACGATGTCACAACTGAAACGAATTTTGGTTACTGGTGGGGCAGGTTTTCTTGGCTCTCATTTGTGCGAGCGGTTGGTGGCGGACAAACACGACGTGATTTGCGTCGATAATTTTTTCACTAGCCAAAAGTACAACGTATCGCATTTGCTCGGTGAACCGAACTTTGAATTGATTCGGCATGACGTGACCCATCCGTTGTGGCTGGAAGTCGATCAGATTTACAACTTGGCCTGTCCTGCCTCGCCCGGGCATTACCAATACAATCCGATCAAAACGATGAAAACTTCGGTGATGGGTGCCATCAACGTGCTTGGGATGGCGAAGCGGTGTAAGGCTCGAATTCTTCAAGCGTCCACCAGCGAAGTCTACGGCGATCCGCTGGTTCACCCTCAATCGGAGTCCTACCACGGCAATGTGAATCCGATTGGTCCGCGATCTTGCTATGATGAAGGCAAACGAGCGGCCGAGACTTTGTTTATGGATTACCATCGTTCCAACAAAGTTGATGTACGCATCATTCGCATTTTCAACACTTATGGCCCGCGAATGCATCCCTTTGATGGACGCGTCGTTTCCAACTTCATTCGGCAAGCAATGGCTAATCAGAACATCACCATTTTCGGTGATGGTAGTCAGACTAGGTCGTTTTGTTATCGCGATGATCTCGTGGAAGGCATGATTCGTTTGATGAACAACGATTCCGGACCGCATACTCCAGTGAATATCGGTAACCCTGGGGAATACACCATTTTGGAGTTGGCCAATACCATCATTGGCATGTTAGGCAGCAAGTCGAAGTTGTCATTCCATCCGCTGCCGCAAGACGATCCGACTCGTCGTCAGCCCGATATCACGATCGCCAAACGCGAATTGGCTTGGGAGCCCCAGGTTCCATTGGAGATCGGGTTAAGCAAAACAATCGAGTGGTTCCGCACGATCGATATCGAGCACTATCGACCTCCGACTCCAAACTTTGCTTGAGGCGGAATTGATGGCTCGAATTCTGATCACTTCTGGTCCCACGCGTGAGTACTTGGATCCGGTTCGCTTCCTTTCCAACGCCTCTTCAGGTCGAATGGGAGCGGCGTTGGCGGCGGCATGCGTCGAATGCGGACATCGTGTGACCGTCGTTAGCGGTCCAGTTTCCGTCACCTATCCATCCACCGCGGAAGTCATTCGTGTCGAGAGCACGAACGAAATGTTAGCGGCATGCCTGCAAGTGTTGCCAAGTTGCGATGGCGTGATCGCGGTGGCAGCGCCTTGTGACTTTACCCCCCGACGATTTTCGAGAGAAAAGATTAAAAAGCTCCCGGACTCGGAGGGACTCGTGCTGAATCTGATCAAGACACCCGATATTCTCACTCAGTTAAAAAATTCAAAGCCAGCCGGGTGGTATGTGGGATTCGCTTTGGAGACCGAAACTGGAATTGCCAATGCGGTCGCGAAACGTCGCCAAAAGGGGTGTGACTTGATCGTGCTCAATCAACCGGAAACGATTGGCAGTGCGAACGGCTCGGTTCGCTTGATTGATGCCAGCGATCAAGTCGTCGCCGCACACGCGGGTGACAAAGTTCAGATTGCCAAAGAGATCGTCGCCTGGATCGATCGAAACCTCTGTCGCCGCGATCCGTAAGCTCGCACGATCCGGCTTCTATTGCCCCGAAACCAACAATTGTCCCACACGATCGCGCTCGGGCCAAAAACCTAAGACGTACGTGTTCCTGGCGTTGCCAACGTCAACAAAACACGAAGAAGGCAGGCCAACCGGGTAGCCATTCGTCACTGGTTCAAGGCTAATTTGATGCTTTCCGACGGGTAGCTCGATACGTACCACCTGCAACTCCCGCGGCAAGAGTCCCCAACAACGAAGATCGGCAGATTCCGTTGCTTCCCAGACGACACCAACCGCATCTAGCGCTAAAGATGCCATGTCGTTTGTTTTCAGTGATGACTTGGCGGCGTAGATAGCTCCCTTTTTTACGATGCGACGAGCAACGGTCCGAGCCAGCATTCGGGTCTTGTTGGCTTCGTAAGTTTCTTGGGCCAGTTTGGCGAAGTCCGTTAGCGAATGCGTCGTCGCCGTCGGTTGACCATTGACTTGAACCCCCACCACCTCGAACGGCGCTGGAGCGCACGTCACCACGGGAAACTTGATCGGTGCTAAAGTAGGGGGCACACTGTATTTTCCAAAAATCGATAAGATCTGCTCGGTCTGCAACATCACGGCTTGAGTAACGGGCTCGGTGGCTTCGACTTTGTGCGGCCCTCGGCCGACACACGCCAGAACATACACAACGCCATATCCAGGACGACTATGATTGGCTACTTGGGTCCGTTGAATGTCTTCAACGATCTGTGGATTTTCTGGCAGCAGGGCTTGAGTCAACTGATACATTTGCATGGCGTCATCTTGGTCATGCAGCGTTGCTTCGCGAAGTACTCCGCGCAAGTACGGAACAGCTGCTGGGATCCCAAAATTCGGTTGAAGCTGTTCTTCGCGATCGGTGTTCCATTTCGCCAACACATCGTGATGCTGTTGGATCGTCTGAAGCGTGTAACTTTCTGCGTCAACACCATCGGTCATGAGACTACAAAGAGTCAGCATGACGCCCAGCGTCATTTGCTCGTAGAGTTCACCGCTGTAAGCTTTGGCTTGATCGTCACTCAGATAGGCGTGGGTTTCTTCCGCCAATGTCTTCTTTTGGACATTTTGCCATTCATCACGCACCGCACGCAAACGTTTTTCGGCAGCCTGGGGCTGGCCATCAAACAGCTCCACGATTGCCAAATCCAACTCAGCCACCGACTTGGAGGACTTCTTTTCACTGACTTCCGTCAAGCCCGTTCGAGCGGCGGCCAAGTCGTTGCGAAAAAACTCATGGCGAGAATTGGTCCACAACTGTTGATGCGCGGTACAACCGCCGGCAAGTACCAACAACGCCGATGCGGCCCAAACAACAAAAAGTTTGCCAACCGCGCGACCGTTTATCACCGCCCTGCCTTTGGCCACAAACTGTAGTTTGCCAACTTGCCCAAGGGCGACGCGTGATAACCCTTGCGAATCTCGGCCTGCTCTTTGCGGTAGGCTCCCGTTCGTGTGTCGACGATTTCAAGCGTGAGCAAGTAATCGCGCTGCGTGGAAGAATTGCGTTGGGTCGTTCCACTGGTCAACTTCGCAAACATCAAATAGTCGACCGGTTGGCCTTGACGCTGAAGTACCGATGTAAACAGTTGCATATTGCCCGGCACCAGCAGTGAATCTGGCCGCATGCGGGTCTCGATCAAGGCCGCTTCGATCATCCGACGACTGACCGCATCAAATTGACCCGCTCGATTGATTTGCGTGTCGATCATCTCATAAAGTTGGTCTTTGAAGTCGCCCAACTCCTCGGCGCTTTTGTTTTCAATACCTACGAAGCAAATCTTGCACGTTTCCGGTAAAGGATCGTTCAAGTCGGCAGAACTGGGTAGGGGCTCGCAGGTCGCCAACAACCGAGCGACCGCGTCATCCACCAACGGTCGGTAAACCTCGGAACCGGCTGCGTGACTACCAACCATGTCGTCTTGATGAGGCTTTAAGACATGGCCATATTGGTACCCGCGACAACCAAGCGCGATTGCCAACGACAGCAAACACCAGAAAGAACAAGCAAACCGAGTGCGAATCATCCGTGACTCGTGTAGAAAATAGCTAGCCGCAACGCGAGCGAACGTATTGCCCACGCTGCGGCAATTCGTCGATCACTTCTATACCTAAAATCGGCTGGACTACGCAACGGGAATAATCGCTAGCATTTGGTTCGTGAATTGTGCCAGCACTCAAGCCTATGGCTCCAGTTCACAATCTCGCCAATCTCCACCAGAGCCCGCCGTCACCGCATTCTAACGTTCGCTGACACGGGATGAGAAATCGATCGCGAAAACCGATACTGTGCCGCTGACTTCATTGCCCACCAGCAATAACGGGCGTCCCTCCGGGTCTGGGCTTTCGGCTGCAGGTACAAAACAGAGGCCCTCGGGACTGATGTCGGATTTAACCAGTTCCGATTCGGCAGGCTCTTCGACAAAATGGGTCCGAGTGTTGAGGTATTGAACAAACTTTGTTTCGTTGGGAGTCGTAACATCATACACCATGATGCCGCTGACCCGTTCCAAACCGACGAATGCGTAGGTGCGACCGCCGACTTCGCCGAGAACCAAGCCCTCTGGCTCAGGCCCCTTGGCGGCGGAGCGGCCGTCCAAGTTACCTGAACTCGCGCCATCATTGTTGAAGAAATGCGGCGTAAGTTCCGCGATAGTCTCTTCCATTTGTGAACCAGTATCAAACACCAACTCGAGTGCATCGTCGCGAACTCGCCAGATCGCCATCGATCGCCCACCATAAGTGTAAAGCTGGTTGAAAATGGCGTGGGACTTGGTCTCGGGGGCCAACGCAGATGGATCGACTTGATTGGCAATACCCAACGTCGTAGTCACAATCAATCGTCCCAAGTTCTCGGGAGCCTGGAGCAGCGCGGCATTCGGAAACGCCTGTGGGTCGAGCTTCAATTCGCTGACGCGGGCTTCTTCACTCCAACCCCATGAACGACCATCACCTTCGTTTGCACCTAGGATGTAGACATCCCCATTGATCTCGCGCACGCGGATGGTGTCGGGTTGAAACATTCCGAAGACAGGCCAATGGCTCAGCGAGATTTTCCCATCTTGATCGCTGGCATCTAGTCCGCGACCTGCCCACTGCCCATTTGCGGACCAGTCCTTGTAGCCGAATGGCAGCACCGACTGAACCGTCGCCGACGTGACATCAATGACGGCAAGAGCGTTATTCTCTTGTAGACAAACGTAAGCCGTTCTTGAGTTCGCTGAAAATTCGCACCACTCCGGTTCAAAATCTTGTGCGGCACTCGCCCTTGGCCCATAAATTCGAACGCCCCGCGATCGCAGGTTCTCTTCTTGTCCATTGAATGCCTGAAAGTGTATCTCTTTCACATTCGATTGGTCTAGATTTTTGATGCCCTTTGCCAGATCAATCAGAGATACCGTTCCTTCTGGATCAACCGAGTAGTCATCGCTGGGTTCGCCCTCGTTGGCAACCAACAAAAATTTCCCGTCAGGCGAAAACGTCACCGCATCGGGCAGCGCGCCAACTTGAACAACAGCTTGTCGTTGGCCGTTGGCATCGAAGAACACGACCGAACCTGGGTCCGTCTTTACGGGTGCCGCGATCGCCACTGCAATGACGCCATTCTTCACGGCAACGCTGTTTGCGTTGGAACCGATGTCTGACGCATCGAGCGACCCCAAGTATTTCGGCGCAGTCGGTTGACGAAGGTCCAAGATATCGACAACACCGCGAGCCGAGTTTACCACGTAAACTCGACTTGTCACCGCGTCGAAACCCACAATCTCCGCGGCGCTTTGTTTGTAGAGCCCGCTCGAGTAACGACCGATCCAACTCAACCTTACAGACTCGGATTTCTCTTGACCTTGGGCGCCATTAAGGCTCGAACTGGCCAGGATGCTGCCCAACGTCACTACCAAGACCAGAAAAATACGCAACAGCATTTGAACATCTCCAAGTCGAATAACGTTCCACATCGTGCCGGTAAATGGGCCCGTATGGCGAACTCAGGTTGGCATGGCCTGGGGGAAAATTTCAGATACAAGCAGAAAGTCCCACCAAAACTTGGCATTCCCCCAGGACCTCCACTGCTAAACAGCCGAGCATCCAGACGAATTCTAGGAATCAGTTATTGAATCACCAATCAGCATTAACAAACCTTCACAACAATTCACAAACCAAGTTTAAGGAACTGCCCAAGAGCCCTGTCCAGGGTTGGTCGGAGTCTGTTTCTCTGCAAATCGGATCTTCGGTAAGCAGCGTTGATTCTTCAGCGCAAAGGGTTGGTCGCTCCCACTCGAAACATTAATAAAACATTAACATTCGATTCATCAATTCTTCACAAATTCTTGATAAACTTCGCCGCGTTGGGCTCTCTTGGAGGTCAACAGGAATTTATCCAGTGGATGGGTTCGATTGGAGAACACCGGAACTTTTTCTGATTTTGGAGTAGAGAGAATGAATCGACGTAGGATGCAGTTGGGCTTCACATTGGTGGAGTTATTGGTGGTGATTGCGATCATTGCTGTGCTAATGGGCCTCTTGTTGCCTGCGGTGCAAATGGCTCGAGAAGCCGCCCGCCGTTCGCAATGCATGAACAACCTGCGACAGCAGGGCCTGGCGCTGATGAATTATGAAAGCGCCCGCAAGGCATTTCCTGAATCGCGTCCTCTCGATCGAGCTGGCAATCGCATGAGCTGGGCCGTTGTGGTATTGGATTACGTCGAGCAAGGAAACTTGGCCAATTTGTACGATAAGACGATTCGCTGGAATGTCGGGGCCAATGTGGTGGCTGGGCAGAATCAGGTGCCCGTGTTTATTTGCCCATCAGCCGCTTCAGGTCCGACGCGCCGACCGGCTGCCGGGACTGCATCGGATGTCGATGGCAAAGTAATGGGACCGAATGATTACATCGTGATGCATCGATTGCGTCATCGCTTCTTTCGCGCGAACGGCCTGACCAACCCGCTGGGCACCGCGGACCACGACGGCGTGTTGGTTCAAAATGCCAAGACTCCGATTGCCCGGATTGTGGATGGTACCACCAATACGATTTTGTTTATGGAAAATGCGGCCCGTCCAAATTGGTGGGTCTTGGGCAGAGATCAAGGTACAATCCTGCCACGTCCTGAGGGTTTTGGTTGGTCGGACCCAGATGGTGGAGCCGGATCGATGGATGGCACCGACCGCCTCACCGGTGCCGTCAACGGGAGCACCGGGACCGGAACCTGTATAATGAGCTGCAACAACGATTCCGAGCCTTACAGCTTCCATCCCAGCGGGATGAACGTTTGTATGGCTGACGGATCAACCACGTTCTTGTCGAACGAAGTCACAGCTTCGGCATTTGCGGCATTGTTGACGCCGCGAGGTGGTGAAGTTAATTCCGGTGAAAACTAATGTTGTTTGAGAGTTGGACATGCGAAGCATTGACGCTTCGCATGTTCTTTTCCCAAGTATTCATCTGATTAAATGGAGTCGTTATGTTTCGTGCTTTGTGCGCAACAATCATGGTGTGGTGTGTCTGTTTCATTGGCTGCGGCGATGGAGCCGTTGGACCACCGGAAAAACCGCAGGGCGTTGCGGTGAAAGGGAAGATCACTTTGCCGAACGGTTCGCCGTTGACGGCAGGAACATTGGTTTTGCGTCCGGAAACAGGGCTGCATGGCGCGATGGCTTCGATCGGCACTGATGGAAGCTTCTCGTTACAGGAGTCTGGTACAAGCGAAATTGTGCCGGGGCGTTACCAAGTGTTCGTCCGAGTAAATGATCCGGCATTGGCGAAGGCCGTGCCTGCAAAGTACTTGGAAAGTAGCGAGGACACCGATTCGGATGTTGTCGTCGAAATCCAAGGCTCGGTTGATAATCTTGTGATCAAACTGAAAAGCTAGAGCGTGATCCCCGTACGCTCTGGGACACGGACTAGTCCGAGGACTTGTTCAACCCCGCGAGGACGGCGGCCCACTGTTCTCGAACAGTATTTGTAAGTGCCTCAGGAACCGAATCACTGCGCAGACTTTTTGCTAGGTTCGAATCTCCGAGATGGTGCTTACAAATCGCCGTCCCGTACTCACTGATGATGCGTTCTTTGCGTAGCGGTGGCAGTCGCGAAAATTCATCGTAGATCTTCAGAGCCTCTGTCCATTGGCGTCGTTCCAAATAAAACTCGGCCAACCGTTCTTTGGCCCACTGCACGTAGACCGTGTCCAAAACTTCCGGGGGAGTGGAAGAGTTTTTGTAAAAGTTTATTACCGCGTACCAACCATCTTCTGAATCCGCGAAATAGGCGTACATGTACTGATCAGCGATGGTTTCTTTTTTTGGCAGGGTTACAACTTGCTCACGAGCTTGTTGCAAACGATCCGGAGGCGAGACCGCTTTGGCCAAAATCCCCCCTGCCACAAGCATCACCGCGGCACCGGTAAACAACCAAGCTGCAAAACGAACTCGATCCGCCCAGCGCGGTCCGCGCATGAGGACTTCCAACCGTCGCGTGGCAGCCAATTGCCCAGCGGCGAGTCCGATATCGGCGACCTGACCTCCGCCGGAATGACGCAACTGCTTGAGCAGCTCTTGCCAATTCGCTGACGATGTATCAACTTGCACAGAACTAAGGGTATCGAGAACTTCGGTGGCATCTTGAAAGCGATCCACTGGCCGTTTGGCCATCAGCCGGTCGACTATTTCGATTAGACCTTGTGGCAAGTCTGGGCGGCTGTCTTTAATCGGCGGCGCTTTCTCTTTCGCATGTTGAATGGCCACGCTGATTGGATTCTCGCCGCGAAACGGTGGCCTGCCAGTCAACATGTGATAGCAAGTGACGCCGAACGAGTACAGGTCGGCCCGGTGATCGACATCACCGCCCTCGATTTGTTCCGGACTCATGTAAAGTGGCGTGCCCATGGTGACGCCAATCTGAGTTAGGTCGGTTCGTTGTTTATTCATGTTCAATCGGGCCAAGCCGAAGTCGGCAACTTTAACTTCGCCGTCCGTAGAAAGCATGATGTTTTCGGGCTTGATGTCGCGATGAACGACACCCAATGCCCGCGCCTTCTTAAGCGCCGCAGCAATCTGTGTCATCACATTCACGGCCATCAACGAGGACACCGGGCCATTGCGGCGCAAATATTGACTCAAGTTCATACCTGCGACATATTCTTGAGCGATGTAATACCAGCCCTCGATTTCACCGACTTCAAAAATCTGCACGATGTTCGAGTGAACCAGGGCAGCCGCTGCCCGCGCCTCATTGCGAAAACGACTGATATACGTCGGGTCCGTCGCCAATTCTGGTTTCAATACCTTGAGGGCCACCAAGCGCCCCAGCGACAACTGTTCCGCCAAATATACTTGTGCCATACCACCGCGTCCCAGTCGGCTCAGAATACGGTAATCGCCCAATTGGCGACCGATCAATGAGGTGACAGCAGGATCGACGGGTGGGTGGGACATGGGCCTGATTCGAACAGTTCCTTACGACAAATTGCTAATTGGACCCATGCTCGATATACGGCCAGTACTTCTCAAAATCGAAGTTGGGACTGTTGTCCAAATCATGGCAAATCACGCACAAACGGTCTTTAGATTCTTCTTTGGTAACGCGTAGTCGAGACAGCACAAGATCCTTTTCGCCCGGCATCGCCGCCTCTCCATTTTCAAGCGCCACATGGCGACTACCGGGGCCATGACAGTTCTCACAACCGCTGCCGTGCAGTTCCGTGTGCTTCTGCATATCCAAAAAACCGGATTCGTAGGCAAAATACTGCTGCGGATTCCAGCCCGTCACATGGCAACTCAAGCACTCGGGGTCATGATGCCGTTTCACCCAAGTTCGCTCGCCTGGTTCGACCAGATCCAACGTGGCCCGAGAGTGGGGACCAACTTTTCCTGGATGTTCGGCTTTCCAGGCATCGGTGCCTTCCGCCCACACATCGTACTCGGCATCGTGGCAATCTGCACAAACCTTCGACCCAACATACTGATACCCTGACGGGTGCGGTGACGGTTTCGGAATTAGCTCCATCAACCCTTGACGCTCCAGCGCGTCTTGGTATCGCTTGAAACTGTCCTTCATTTCTGGCGTATCCTGAAACCGATGGTCCAAGGTAATCTTTTGATACCGCACCGGTTTTTGCGGATCTGCGTAGATTCCAATGACACCAGCAAACATGCTCTTGTAGCCCATTTGGACCAAATTCACGGTTCGATTGCCGACTTGAATTGGCTGTAGATGTCCCACCGGCTCACCCTCGACACCCTCGTTGACGATAAAGTCGAACTGCGGAAACTTCTGGGCCAATTCTTGACTCTCTCGTTCCGAGACGAATGCCAACAAGATCATCGCGTCGCATTTTTCGGCGGAAAGTTTCGGCAGCACTTTTGCGAGAGCCACCTCCGGCGCCAAAATCTTGGTATCGCGGTCGGGGGCCGTTAGATCGCCTTGCCCGGCAAAATGCCGTTGGCTGACCACGGAAGTTATCCCAATCCGGCGGCCATTTTTTTCGACCACTCGATAGGCCAGAATATTTGGGTCTTCATATACGGAGGCATTGGCCGACACGAATGGACTTTCTTCAGGACTTTTTCCCCAATCCATCAACAGCCTCAAATACTCGAACGAGTCGATGCGTAACTCGCCAGCCCCTAAACCGACGACATCGTATTTCATGACCTTGGTGAGCGCTTCATAAGTGGACTCCAACTTGATCAAGGCCTGCGGGCCCGAGCGTTGAATTTGGTCGCCAAGGTCAAGCTTCAAAACCGACCAGCCTCGACCTTCCAAGTCATTGATCAGTGCATGACGCCGAATCAATCCACCTTTGGCTTGGTCCAATCCACTGCAGCCGCAAGGCTCGATGTAACCATGCTGACGCCCGGTGAGAAGAATGGCAACGTCCGGCTTTTCCCACTCGACAAACAAAGGCTCAAAATCATCATCCGACCGAGCATCCTCGGACGCCGCCCGAGAGCTGGAAGTTAGATGCTCATGATCGACCGTATGTTGAGCAAGTCTAGAATTCACGACCTGGTCAACGGTGGCTCGCGAAGGTTGGTCGGTCACCAGGTGCCAACCTAGAGACCCCATAATCACACCGAGCAACGCACCACACCCGTATGTTCCCACCGTAAGCTGCATTTGATTCCCACCGTTCCTTCGAATCATAGGTCCTACTCCGTCCTTTCGAGCGAACTTTCCGGCATAAATCCGAGCCGTTTGCTCAGCCATAGTCTAGAGGAAGTCCGTTCCAACTCCTACACCGGTTCAGAACTCGCTAACCAGCTCCAACAAGCGTCCCAGCGTCAGTTTCCGGCAAAAAACCCAGCCCATTCCGAATCCGAAACCGGTGGTCTTCCCCATCGCATTGACCATGACCGCTGGCGGCTGAATTCTTGGCTGCCATTTTCTAACGACCTTTCCGGTGGTTTCGATACTACCTCAGTTCTTGGATACGGAAACTGCCAAATTGATCTCTGGTGCGTCTGGCGAATCCGTTACTAGTTTGATGCGCCCCATATTGTTCCGCTTCGGCCCGTTGAGCGAGACCGAAGGTGCATCCTCACGCACGGAAATCCGCAAAATAACGAGGGTTGATTCCGTGCGGCGAATGTCCTTGATTTCGACTTCGAGAATCTCGGGATGGCTGTTCTCGGCGACCTTAAAGTCCAATTGTCCTTTCTTGTCGGTTCGATAGTTCATCAACAACTCCATTTCAGTTTTGCGACCAGGTTTCACCAAACCAAAGTCAATATACTGGAGCTCTTCGACAAATCTAAAACCGCTATCCTTGGCATTTCGGGCGTTGATCTGGACCGGCGCCTTAACCCGCATCGTAATTCCAACCGTTGCTTCGCTGCCATCGGTTGTCTTGACTGTGATCGTTGCCGCATAACTGGCCATGGGCATACCGGCAGGAATGGTTCCGGTAATATGGAAGCCACCTTTCGCTTGATATTCCGAATCCAGTTCGGCCTCACTAAGCGGTTTCCAGGTGTATTGGACCCGTTCGTTAAGGACAGGGTTGTCGCAGGTGATGCTCTCGATACCAATCGACTTCGGATCGATGTCATCAATCGCAAACGTGTACAGATTGAAGCCAAATCGCGAGGAACTTGCTGACAACAAATCCGATACTTCAATACCAGTATCGGGGCGAATCGAAGTACGCGAAACGACACGACCTTCGACTTTCAACGTAAGCCGATTTCGAGCGGGGTGCGGATCATTCGTCTTGATTTCCGCTTGTTGCACAAAGGACTCCGCTACCTTGTCACTACGAAACTCTAGCTCGATCGGAAACTCTTCGCCGGGTTGAACGATCGTCGGAGTTTCCTTGTCGAGTCCCATCGTCAAGCATTTGCAGGTCGTCCTGGTCAATTTCAGTTCGAGTGGTGCTTGCCCTCGATTTCGAATCTTAAAGGTATGGCGGTTCATCGAACCCGGTTGAGTGACACCAAAATTGTGGGTCGCCGAACCCACGATTTCGACCACGGGCAATAAGACTTTTTCCCCCTTATCAACTTGCTCCTTAACCGCACCAATGGTTCCGTCTTTACTGGCATCAAGCGCTTGGGTCACCGAGAATATATCTGGCCGCGAGTTTGTCGCACTCTGATAACAGTACCATCCTAGAACCGTTCCAATCGCGAGGCCCGCCAACAAGGCAACCCCCAATTGCCAAAATCCCCACCGCGATTGTTCATTATTCATGACCATCCTCCACTGCATCCGACCGACGGGCCAATCCCAGTACCGACCACGACTGTCAGCACCAATCCTGATTCTAACTTGTAGGACAAAATCCGACTCGCGAACGAGCTGTCACTTGGCAGTAACGGGTTGTGCGGACAGCCAACGAATCCAAACAGCGACGTTGACTTGTATCAGACCGGACGAACCTGGGATGGGGCGACATTCGCCCCGTAGCGACTCGGGAATCTCCGACTCGACTGCCAAAAACCACTGCTGGTCCAATTGCAGGTCTGCATGTCGATTGACAAGTCCGAGACGCTCCACTTGCCTGGCCAGCTCTCGGGCTTGCGTCGCCCCGCCGAGCGTGTGTTGCATCCAACTGCACTGGGCCAACAACCCCGCGTCCACGGGCTTTCGTTCAGCGGCTTGTTGCAACCACTCGTTTGCCAATCCCAAGAAAGTTTGGCGTTGCTTCGCATCGCGTGACACGGCCGCCGCCTGCAAATACGCTTCAGCCAATCGGCGCCTTGTCGAACTGCTCGTGGGACGAATAGCAGCCGCCGTCTGGAACTTTCTCATGACTTCCGTTTGAATCTTGACGTCGTCCCAATCCTCCTTATGGCCCAACAACGCCAAAACAGCTGATTCCACTTGAGCATCCCCGCGCCAAGGGTCCATTCGCTTGGCCATTTCCAGTTCATGTTGCCCCGCTTTCATATTTCCTACAGCCAAATGAGCCCGCCCACGCTGCATCGCCCATTCACTTCGAATGACAGGCACGGTTTGGTAGAGGTACATGTAGCCTGCCAAACAGGCCAGACCGATCGCGGCCAATCGAAGCGAAGTGACCTGATTCTGGTTGGAAATCGAAACGGTTTTGGAAGGTGCGGACGCTAGACGCGACTCTCGCACCGGAACCGATAGGGCTGCCAAAATCATGAGGCACGAGCCAATGACCGGGTAACCGACTCCGCCGGAAGCCAAGAGACTAAGCAGGAGCCCTACCAATGCCCAACGCGGTGCGGAGGTGTTCTGTTGGTCGGCGGGCAGCCCCAGACCCTCTTCCTCGACGGGGAGTTCAATAAACCTCAGGACAACAAACCAACCTATCGAAAGAAGCACCGCCATTGCCATCCAAAACACCGGCGATAACGTTGATTCGCCCAACCATGAAATCGCCAAGCCAATCCCCAGTCCCACGCCAATGGATAGTCCAGGCCAGATCTTCCCACACCAATCGTTGAAGTCCGCTGCCCGACACCGAGCGGGGCTGGCCACACCTTCAGCTTGCATGGCAGCAGCAATTTGCTTTGGTATTTGGCGTGATTTCGACGACGCGGGCCAACAAAATATTGACAACGCGACGGCAGCCATGAAAACGAGACCGGCGGGCAAACCGGCACTTGCCGAAATCTCGAAAAAAAAGTTGTGTGGATCGGCAACCGTCTCACTTGCCGCCGGAGATTGAAACGCGGCATACGCCGATTGAAAATTGCCAGGCCCCCAACCAAACCACGGCCGAGCGGCGATCATTTGGCTGCTTGAGACCCAGTACTGCAAGCGATATTGCACCGATTGGGGCGCCCCAGAAAACAATTGCGAATCCGAGCGCCCCATGGCCCACAGTCCCACCACCAGTAAGACGGGCAGCAAGACTAAAGTTGCCATCGCCCCCCAAGCAAAACGACCGGTCCAAGGTCCCCCGTTCCCGAACCGAAATCGACTTGCTGTCCAAAGCAACAACGTCAACCCAAACGCCAGCGCAGACGTCCGGGAACTCGTCAGCGCCATTGTGGTGGCTAAGAGCACCGCTGCCGAACCCCATAGTCCAACCGATCGCCATTTCCGGAATCGAAATGTCTCCAGGGCACGAATTGCAGCCAGCAGCGCCGCTGGTACAAGCACTGCCGCCAATGTGTTCGTCAACGAAAATGGCCCAAAGGGTTCGCGGTTGAACAAACGACTCTCGAACAACTCCCGCATTCTCGACCCAGGCTGGGTATCCAGGATCCCGGCCCCGATCAACTGTCGAACTTTTTCAGCCTCGGAAGCCGATCGATACTGTTGATGCAATTCCGGCAACGCAACGAGATACTGGTACCAAGCAAAAAAAGATAGACTCAATCCTAGGGCAACCATCAATCCAACGATCAATACCCGACCGGCTTCGGACCGAAAAAGCAATCTTCCACTAATGTAGATCGCGGCCATCGTCACTTGTTGCCACATCAGCCCCAGTGCTGGTCGGGGTTCCAACCATTGAAAGTAGCAACCCAAAAGAACGCTCAACGTGTACCACAGCAAATACGCCAACCAAAGTCGATCCGCCCATTGCCACTCCCACGACCATGCGAACGGCTGATGCTTGGCGAGAACGGCCCCGTACCCAAACAAGGCCGCCAACCACACGCACCACAACAGATTCGTTGGCATACCGAGCCCACCGCGCAGCGTGGCCTCGGTTGGCAGGAACCAAGCCGAAGCGAATAGACTCAAAAAACAGAATAGCCAAAACCGAGGGAATGCCGAATCCTCGGAGACCTTCGCAGACGCCTCGGATTTCATTCCGACTTGGCCTCCGCAGATCGCGAAGATGGTTGACTCTCAGGAACTTTGTTATCGACCGTTTTGCGCCGAGTTCCCGTTTGTTCCAACATCGCCACAAGCAATAGCACCAACAGCACCACTGCAATCAACAACCCGGCGCCCCGAGCATCCACGAAGCTCAGTGTCACCGTACTAAGACCGCAAATTCCGGTGAGCACGTAGATCGTCAGCACCGCTTCTGGTCGCGTCATACCCATGTTTTCAAGGCGATGCGACAAATGACACCGATCCGCCTGAAACGGACTTCGCCCCTCGCGCAAACGAATCCAAATCACACTGATCATGTCGTAGAACGGAACCGCGAGGACCATCGGCGCCGCAAGGATCCGGAACTTATTATCGGATTCGTAATGTGTATAGGTCGCCAACAACGTACAAACAGCAATCATGAAGCCGATAAAAAAGCTACCGCTGTCGCCCATAAAAATCCGAGCCGGGGAACGATTAAAAACCAGGAACCCCCCCAACGTGCCGGCCAACACAAACAGCAGGCCAGCAACAAAGTACTGGGGCGATCCCTTTTGCACATCCACGGTGTTGAGCAAGAAAACCGCCAATGTCACACAGACAATTGAGGCCACCCCCGCCGAGAGCCCATCCATGTTGTCCAACATGTTGAAGGAATTGATTAAAGCCGCAATCCAGATGACGCTCAACCCAATTCCAATCGCCGGCACCCCAATAAAGACGGTCATCTGCCAACCTTGCCAATAAACGCATAAGCCCGCAATCAAGAATTGAAGACCCAATCGAATGGGCCAGGGCACTCCCCAACGGTCATCACAGAAACCCAACAGACCTAGAGACGCTGCCAATCCCAGTATCCACCACAATGAATCAAGTTTGCTTAACCCGCCCGCCAGATGAGTCCGCAGCGCTTCGGGCAAAAACGCAGCCCGCTCGTTCGATCCGGTCAACCACCACAGGCCCAGACTTACTCCGGCAAAGAAAACAACCATGGACAAGACCATGGCAACCCCGCCACCCTTCGGAACGACCCGGCCGTGATTCTTGCGTTCAGTAGGACGATCCACCAAACCCAAACGCTCGGAAAACCCGATCATCCACCAAGTCAGCCCCGCCGACAAAGCGAAGCTAACGGCAAAAACACCAAAGATGGCCAAAATCCACGGCTGTGACAAGCAATTCAACTTTCAAAGTAGTAACCACCCACTTCGATTCTATGAACTGAACCGAACACATGCAACATTCTCATTGCCGACTATTGAAACTTCAACTTCACCTTCAGTAACTCACGGCATTGAGTCAAGAACTCATGGTATTCCGGACGCTGGTAGTCGGCATAGGTCCAGCGATCATGCTGCCACCGACCGTGTTTGAAATGCAGAGTGACTTCGGCAAAAATGCCTTGGCCGATGTAAAGTCGATGATCGCGGTCCTTGGTCGTTGCTAAAACCAACTTGGCGAGGGTAACGTACCCCGGATCAATATTGACGGCCCGCGCCACATCATGTCCCCCTAACGCTTGAAACTCGGCCTCCAACTCGTTGGATTCTAGCTTCCACTGGGGTAGGGATTCGGGCGGGTGCAAATCCGCAAATGCCAACAATTGCTTTTGCAAGTTGCGACCCATACTGGCTTCGTAATATTGTGTTTCATTGAAGGGCAACTCGGCACTGGTCAACGCCAACTTCCCCCACTTCGCAACTAACTTTTCCCGAGCCCAAGCGAGACTTGTTGCTTTGTTTCCGTAAATGGCACAGAACAAAATTACCGGCGCCGGAGGCATCAAAACGCCCATGACTATTGGTCCTCCACTTGACCGAACTTGTCGTATTGGCAATTCGAACAATAGAACGTGGCCCTTTGCGTCTGCACAAATCGCTGAATCAAGGAACCGCAAACGGGGCAGGGCAGGGCTTCGCGATCGTAGACCCGGTGTTGATTCTGGTAACCACCGGCTTTGTTCAACGCGTTGCGATAGGTACCGTCACCTAGGGTCGATCCTTCATAACGAATAGCCGTGCGCAGTACCTTGAGCATCATCTTGTGGATCGCTGCCCATTGCGCGTCATTCAAGCGATGACAACGAATAGAAGGATGGACGCCCGCCAAGAACAACAACTCGCTCGCGTACAAATTGCCAACGCCGGCCAATCGCTTCTGGTCCAACAAGGCTGGCTTGATTGCTTGCCGGCATGACGAAAAGCAAGACTTCAACTGTGGCAGGGAAACCGACAAGGCATCCGGCCCAATCTGCCCCGCTTGAAACGCCGCTTCGAATTCGGCAGGCGAATACAAACGTACGGACCCGAGTCCCCGACGATCCCAATACCTCAACTTCAGCGGTGACTTTCGCGTTGACAAGTCAATTTGGAACCGCAAATGCTCGTTGGTCGGTGGGTCTGCCAACAGGACGAGGCCTGTCATCCGAGGTTCAAAAATGATTCGATTCTGATTGCCCAATACGACGACCACGCGTTTGCCGACCCGATCGATTTTTGCAATGACTTGCCCAACAACCCGCGACTGCCAAAGCGAGGGTCCTGGCGTCACGGCAATGGGGCGTCGTTGGCACGACAAACGGCCCGCCGCCACAATCGTTCGTCCAACGACGGGCGCAATCCCGCGGCACATCGTTTCCACTTCAGGTAATTCTGGCAAACTTGTCACCTTGAAAAGGGATGGGGCACCGAGCGAAGTCCCAGCACACTTGCAGGTCGCCACGCTGGTGAAACCGTCACATTGCTTGCCCAACAATCGCGGCGTCTTGTCTCGGAACAACCCCGTCATTGTTCAAATCGCTGCTGTCCCTGCGGCACTTCACCGTGTAAAGCGACATCTTGTGAACTTGAACGTCGGTCGAGCTTGCTCGATCCGAGTCGGCTGTTATTATTGAGAACTTCGCTTCGGTCGCTATGCCGGGTCGGAAAAGTAAAATTGGTGCCGTCGCAAACCACAGGAAACGCGCCGGTACTGCCAAAACAGGAACGAACATGCCTCAAATCCTGCCAAAATCCTCACCACTTGCCGCTGGCCCGGATTCTCAAGGTCGATATGGACCATTTGGTGGCAAATACGTTCCCGAGACGCTAAATCACGCATTGGAAGAACTAGACGCTGCCTATGCGGCGGCGGCCCAAGATCCGGATTTTCAATCCAGACTAAACGTTCTGCTGCGCGACCTCGTCGGACGACCTTCCCCCCTTTACTTCGCCGAACGATTGACCAACTTGGCCGGCGGAGCCCAAATCTGGCTAAAGCGAGAAGACTTGAACCATACGGGGGCACACAAGATCAACAATACGCTGGGCCAAGCGTTGCTAACATTGAGGATGGGAAAAACGCGGGTGATCGCCGAAACGGGAGCTGGCCAACATGGGGTGGCCTCAGCCACGGCTTGCGCTCGATTGGGGTTACCCTGTGTTGTTTACATGGGTGCCGAAGATGTGCGTCGGCAACAACCCAATGTCCGGGCCATGCGGTTCTTGGGCACCGAGGTTCGCCCTGTCGAAACGGGATCTCGAACCCTGCGCGACGCAGTCAATGAAGCAATGCGCGACTGGATGGCGTCCGTGAAGGATACTCACTACATCCTGGGAAGTGCCGTTGGCCCCCACCCGTTCCCCAAAATTGTCCGTGATTTCCAAGCAATCATCGGCCGGGAATCGATCGAACAATCCAAACAACGATTTGGTCGCTTGCCAGACTGCGTGATCGCTTGTGTGGGTGGTGGTTCCAATGCGGCTGGCATGTTCTATCCGTTCGTTCAAACAACGGACGTGCCGTTGATTGGTGTCGAGGCCGGCGGTCGGGGCCCTGTCTCCGGCGACCATGCAGCACCACTGACATTTGGACAGCCCGGCATTCTGCACGGCAGTTTGAGTTATGTCCTTCAAGATGATGACGGCCAAACGTGCGATGTCCACAGTGCCTCGGCCGGCTTGGACTATCCGGGCGTTGGCCCCGAGCACAGCTATTGGAAAGATTCCGGGCGAGTGGCCTATACTCAATGCACCGACGACGATGCTCTTCAGGCGGTCCTAACTTTGGCGCGAAACGAGGGGATTCTCTGTGCGCTCGAAAGCGCCCACGCTGTGCATGAAGCCATGCAACAAGCCAAACAACGAAGCAAAGACGACATCATCTTGGTGTGCCTGTCAGGTCGCGGCGACAAGGACGCTGCCGAGGTTCAACGACTCCTCGGTATGAACACTTAGCCGATATTCGGTTCCATTCTGTATCAGATCGACTGACGTTAGCGGGACGCGACATGGTCGTCGAATGTCACCATGGTCCAACTTGATTCCCCAAACACGCCTCCCCAAACTACCTAAAGCTCTCAGTCACCAACCAGCACAAAAAAATTCATTTTTGAGAGTTTTTTAGAACTCACTCACCAGTTCCTGCGTCTATGTAGATAGCGGCTGGCAAAAGTCGCTGGCACCTCGTCTCAAATCTAGACACTTGGATGCATTTCTGGATACGGATCCGGATTTGACCGAAGTTGTCCAAGACTTTTCGATAACAGCCAACAAAGAATCAAACGTGAAGTGCGGTTCTAAGAGCGATTCGCTCCAACCCCGCAGTTCGTTCGTGAGATGATTTGCGATTTGGCCCGCTGTTTGCAGATAGCTTCCCAAACGCGACTGGTTTCTGTCCGGAATAACAGAGATACGGAGCGTTACAAACTCGTCACGATTCGAAGACAAGAACTTCAGAGGCAAAGTTACGGTCTAAGATTGACCGCGGGTTTGCGAAGGAGGGGTTGGGGCACTGGGAGTGAATGCCGGAGCAAAACGAATCTTGCAGGGCCCGACCAAGGTGGCGGGTGTTTTTCTGCTGGTTGGTTCGTCATAATTTCGGCAGCATGGTGCCGGACAGGTGCAGTCCGGAGAAGAGGGAGATCACGATGCGTCAGGATTACCACAGTCAATTACTCAAAGAACTTGTCAATCAACGTGTTGCCAAGTCAAACAAACGACAGTTGTTGGCCGATGCCCAACGAGCGGAGCAGTTGGTGCACAAGTTGTCGCCAACCGCCGATTATACCTTTGATTTTATCTCCTCAACGGTGTCGGGAGTTCGCGACTTCAACGCGGGTGTTGAAACGCAGTCTGGTCGCAAATGGATCGCGGATCTGCTGCTCTTGATCGAGGACTTGTCGGATGCCTCGGATTTACATGCAGATTCCGTCGGTCAACCGGTACATACGGTGGACGAGTTATGCAAAATGCATAATGTCTCCTCGAAGACCGTCTCACGTTGGCGACAACAGGGCTTGGTGAGCAGAAAGTTCATTTTCGATGGCCACCGCAAACGGATTGGTTTCCTCAGGAGCAGCGTTGATGCTTTTGTGAAAGCCAACCCGGAAAAGATCGCTCGTGGCGAACGGTTCAGCCACATGTCCGAGAACGATCGTAACGAGATCATCGAGTATGCTCGGCGATTAGCCGGTTCAGGTTACTCGCAGTCGGAAGTTGCCAAAAAAGTGGCACGGGAGATCAATCGCAGCGCTGAAACAATTCGTTACACCATTCGCGACTACGACTTAGAGAACCCAAAATTGGCCGTTTTCCCGGACAAGTCCACTCCGTTGTCTGACTCGGTCAAACAGAAGATCTACAAGGAGCATGGCGAAGGTAAAACGATCGGCTATTTAGTTCGTCGGTATGAACGATCCGCGGCGACGATTTACCGGGTGTTGGGCGAGATTCGAGCCAAGGGTTTGCTGACGTTGTCGCTCGAGTATGTCGACAGCTTGGAATTCCACAGTCGAAATTCGGAAAAGAAAATTCTGGCCGACATGCCGGAACCAGAAGTCCCCACACGCCGGATCAAGGCACCTGCTGGAATACCGGGCTACATGGCATCGTTGTACGATGTGCCGCTGTTGACTCGCGATCAAGAGTACCATCTGTTCCGCAAATACAATTACCTGAAGTTTCGCGCTAGCAAACTTCGCGAGACACTAGATGTTTCGCAACCTTCCGCGAAATTGATGGACGAAATCGATTCGTTGTACGCGGAAGCCGTGGCAACCAAAAATCAAATCGTGCATGCCAACTTGCGATTGGTGGTTTCCATTGCCAAGCGACACTTGAAGTCTCAAGAGGACTTCTTCCAATTGATCAGCGACGGCAACATGTCCTTAATTCGAGCATGCGAGAAATTCGACTACTCGCGTGGGAACAAATTTAGTACCTACGCTAGTTGGTCGATTATCAAGAATTTCGGACGAACGATTCCTGGCGAATTCAAGCATCGCGATCGATTCCGCACCGCCGGTGAAGAGTTGTTCTTAGCAACTCCGGACGAGCGAGCCGATTGGCATGCCCAAGTTGCAGACCAGAAGCTCTTGGAATCGCAGATCGAAGCGATGTTGCACCATTTGGACGATCGCGAGCAACAGATCATCATTCGTCGATTTGGCTTGAACCACCAAGAAGAGCCGCTGACCTTGCAGGAGGTAGGCGAAATCATGGGAGTAACGAAAGAACGCGTTCGACAAATTGAAGTCCGAGCCCTCAACAAGCTCAAAGAAGCCGCGGCACTGGAGAAAGTGGAGCTACCCGAAGCCGTTTGACCTCTCGCTCGAATTGTGGCTCGGTTCAATACAAGGGAGTCTGAGGACTCCCTTTCTGATCCGCCCTTGGGTACCGGGGCGGTCGGCTCGCTCGGCTAGAAACATCGGAACGATTGAATCGAATCCTGGGAAACCAATCGCCGAGGCTGAGATTCATGGGTGGATGAAGAAGCCAGAGCGGATGCCAGTTTTGGGCTGACGTTCCGTTCATTCACGAAGTGCGGAAAAAGATTGGGCTTGCCCACCAACGCCTCTCCCCGTCCTTGTGTTATGCTATGGCATAGTCCGAGCGGTGATCGCCTTGTGCGTTTGTTTCTCGGGATCAAGCTGTTTCACTTTTTGAAAGTTGGATACATGGCAAAAAGCATTTGGCTAGGCCTGGTTGCATTCCCGTTGGCTGGGATTTCGGCATTGGAACTGCCCGCCGCGGTCGAAGTAGATGAGGTCAAATCGGAATTTGTTGGCTCCGGTATCACTCGCCAGCTGGGCGGTTATAGCCCAATTCGGTCGAAATTCGATCTTGACTCCGAGATTGTCAAAGTTGCTCCGGGGGAACTGAAGAATCCGAAGTACGGCCAGATTGAGTTTAATGGAGAAAAGTGGTCGTACATTTTGGACGAACCAGAAGGTGAAGACGCCAAGTTGTTTGTCGATGCCAACCGCGATGGTGATTTCACTAATGATGCAGAAGTCCAATGGACTGGCAATAAACAAGGTGAGTTCACCATGTATCGCGGTGGGTTCGACATCGACATGCCAGGAAGGGGCCAGGCGCGCGTCGAAGCCTATCGATTTGACCCGACAGATCCTCGTCGAGCGGCGACCAAAGACTTGTTGTTGTACTACGGCGATTTCGGCTTCAAATATACTCTGGACTTGGACGGCAAGCCCTTTGAGATATTTTCACCCGGTGTTCCAACCGAGGAATCGGCGTTTTGGATCGACCGCGACGGCAACGGAGCTCGCAGTAACAATTATGAAATCGCGAGAGTCGGTGCGCCGTTTAACTTCACTGGAACGACCTATCAACTGTCCGTATCCGAAGGTAAGTTGTTGATTGACAAAGCCGACGAGGCCCTGCCTCAAATGCAACTGCCACCAGACTTGACTTTGGGAAAGACCACACTGAGCTTTACGGCAACCAACTTGGACGGACAAGAGATTCAATTCCCGACAAGCTATCAGGGCAAGATCGTAATGCTGGACTTTTGGGCGACATGGTGCGGACCGTGCATCGCGGAACTGCCAAACATGAAGCAAGCCTATGCAGATTGGCACGACCAAGGTTTTGAAATTTTGGGCATCAGTTTCGACCAAGAAAACATGGAGGAAAAGCTACGCGAGTTCATGGAAAAGGAAGAGATGCCTTGGCCTCAAATTTATGAAGGCAAGGGCTGGCAGACGACCTTGGGTACACTGCACGATGTCAGTGGAATCCCTTTCGTGTTGTTGGTGGACGGCGACACCGGCGCCATCATCGGAACGTCTCGGCAATTGCGAGGACCTGGACTCAGCGAGTACATCGGTAAAGCTTTAGAAGCTAAGAAAGCGAAAAACCCGTAACTTGAGCTGGCTGCGGGTCTCGGTATCTTCGCGAACACCGTCGCTTAGAGGCGACGGTGTTTTTTTGTCACTTGCCGCGACCTAAACAAGCTTCGCCGATTTCTGTTAGCTCAACACATTCCGGTTGCCAATGCAAGCTAACTCAATAGACACTCGAACCTCAAATCATCTTGGAGTTCGGAATCGCCGTCTGAAACATCTGCTCTAATCCTGTGAGTCGAATTCCTTTTCAGGTGCATCAAGTCCGTAGGCGTACAACACTTCAAGATCAATATGCTCGATGGCCGAGATATGCGTTGCCTTTAGTACGAGTTTTGGCGCGACCCCAGCGTCCAACGCCTCCAACCAACGCGGCAAACACACGCACCACCGATCACCCGGCTGCAAGCCAGGAAATCGATATTGTGGCATGGGTGTCGACAGATCATTCCCCGCCAAGCGTGAAAACTCCAAGAACTCTGCCGTTGCTACCACGCACACCGTGTGCATCCCAGTGTCTTCCCCGCAGGTGTTGCACTTGCCATCGCGGAAAAACCCGGTCAACGGATCTCGACTGCATTCTTCCAATTCCGTTCCCAAAACATTCTTAGCCATGCGATCCCTTTTTCCTCGATCACCTTCACAAGCTATACCAAGTTTCCGTAGCGATGAACCGTTTCGGAAATCGCTTGCTCGCGAACATACAATTGCAATTCCAACCGGCCATTGCTCAACGGCAGACCGTAGGCGACGTAAGCTTTGTTGATACGCAAGGGATCCAATGTCGAAACACCGATATCTCCCAACACCCTTACGGTGCCGCCTATCATACCACCGAGTCTCTGGTACAACGAGTCAAGGTCCTCGACCACCAAGTCCCGACCGGTCAATTGCTGCCATTGCTCGAGCTCGGACGAAACGCGGGCGACGCTTAATTCCAAGCGCGTCCCGGTGCGAACCGCTGCCATTGTGATCTGTGCCAGCGCTCGTTTCATGGCAGCCATCGACATGTTGCCAACTCGGACGACATGCAAGGGTCGCGGGCAATATCTGAAGTGGTTGGCCTCGCCGTGAACACGCGAAGGATCATGTTCCAAAGAAAACTCGTGCGACCACCAATATTGATAACTCCGCGCCGACGCCACCAAGCATTGGCGGTCCGATTCGTCGTCGACCCATTGGCAAAGAGTCGGCAATAGACGGCGCAATTCGCCTAGGGGTTCGACTTGAAATTTTGGCAATTCGGCCTCAGACCATTTCCCGAAACAGGCCACGTAGTTTGGACCACCTGCCTTGACTCCCGGCCCGACGCTTGAGTTCTTCCAGCCTCCGAACGGTTGTCGCTGCACAATCGCACCAGTGGTTCCGCGATTGATGTACGCGTTACCTACCTGAATGCTCTCACGCCACAAACGGATCTGACTGGGCTCCAACGAATGCAGCCCGCCCGTCAATCCGAAGTCGCTACTATTGGCGATCTCAATGGCCTCAGCCAACGAATCGACACAAACCAACCCGAGCACCGGCCCGAAACACTCCGTGCGATGGTACCATGAGCCTGGCTTGACTCCCAATCGGATGCCTGGCGTCCACAAACATGAATTCCCATCGATCATTTTCGGTTCTAATAACCAACTTTCTCCTTCTTCCAGCTGAGTCAATCCGCGCTGTAGATTTGGATCCGGCGGACGAATCACTGGCGTGACAATGGCGCTTGGGTCGTGCGAGCTGCCGGCTTTCAAACTACGGGCGGCATCCAACAATTGATGTCGGAATTTCTCGCTTTCGTAGACACATCGTTCAACCAACGCGATACTCGTTGCGGAACATTTCTGCCCTGCATGCCCAAACGCCCCGCGAATCAAATCCTTCACAGCAAGATCGACGTCTGCAAATGCCGTTATGATTAGCGCGTTCTTGCCACTCGTTTCCGCATACAAGGGCAAGTTGGGACGCCAACTGAGAAACATACTCGCGGTTTCTGAACTACCCGTCAGAATCACGGCCGCAGTCCTGGGATCGGTAATGAGCTGTTTTCCGGCCAACCGCTCGTTTACCGGGAGAAACTGCAGCACGTCTTTCGGGACACCTGCCGCCCAAATTTGTTTCGCCAGTTCATAGGCAGTCAGTACGGATTCGGGCGATGGTTTAAGAATGACACTATTCCCGGCCATCAGTGCCGCCAAACACCCACCGGCGGGTATGGCGAATGGGAAATTCCATGGCGGGGTTACAACCACCACACCCAGCGGCTCGATTGTTGTGCCATCAAACCAACCCGAACGTTCCATTTGTGTTTCACAGGAGCTGGACGCGTCACGGGAATCGATTTCGTCGTTCGTTCGACGCGGCTGCCACCAACGCGCATAATAATTGGCGAAGTCGATCGCTTCCGACACTTCCACATCGCCTTCGGTCAACGCTTTACCGCAATCGACCATCATGGCGCCCAACGTGTCGGCACGATGTCGATCGAAAGACTCGCCGACTTTGGCGATGATTCGAGCCCGCTCGAGCACTGGCACCTCACGCCAACGTTTCCCCGCCGCTACTGCGACGCTCAACGCGGCGTCCACTTCTGCCGGTCCGGCCTCCACGAACCGGTAGATTTCTCGGCTCTGATTCGATGGATCACGCCCAATCCCAGTTGGCTCATGACCAAAGACCTGCCCGTCCACTTCCAGCGGAATGACGGGGATTTTCGCGTGGCTCCACTCTTTAACGATCGCCGCGGCCCACTTGCGATTTCGCGCCAATGAGAAATCGGTATCGGGATGATTCTCAAAGGGGGCGGCCAAGGGCAGTATCTCGTACTGCGGCACGTTCCGATCTTGAGTACGATTGCTCATTGATCCGAAAGATCGTCGATCGACGGGCGTAATCAACTCATGACCCGCCTCGGATTCGGCACAAAATCCAGCCAGTTCGCACGCAGCCATGAACGCGTCCCGTTGTTCAATCCATTGCGCCGAACCTTCTTGCAGCGCGAACAACGCACCAAGGAAACTCCCTGGCGCTGTATTCTCGTCCAATCGCCGCACCAAGTAGGCAACCGCTGCTTCGAATTCTTTTTCGCCCACAGCCGGCGTATAGACTACCAAACCGCCGGTTCGTTTTCGAACTTCAACTGCTTGCGCGTTGGCCATGCCCTCCAACATTTCGAATTCGATTCGACTTTGCACACCACGTTCTTCCCGCACCAACAAGGCGAACGCAATCTCGAACAAGTTATGGCTCGCAACGCCCAATCGAACAGCTGCCGCATGTTCGGGGCGCGTCGCATACTCCAACATCCGTTTGTAATTCGCATCCACTTGAAGTTTGGAAGTGTACGGAGCCTGCGGCCAATGGCGCAACGAAGCTTCAACTTGCTCCATCGCCAAGTTGGCACCTTTGACCAAACGAATTTTGATCCCGGCACCACCGCGAGCCACACGCTCGCGCGCCCATTGCGTCAAGTATTGCTGCATTTCGAACGAGTCCGGAAGGTAGGCTTGCAACACAATGCCTGCTTCCAAGCCCATGAATTCGGGCTCGCTCAAGACTTGGCAAAAAACATCGACTGTCAGTTGCAAGTCACGATACTCTTCCATGTCCAAGTTCACAAACTTTGGGTGTCCATTGCCATGCTTGATCGCAGCCCGATACAGCGTTCGCAAACGCGCTTTCAGCGACTCCAGAGTCTGCTCGTACCCCGTCAAACTGATCTGACTGACGATGGAAGATAGTTTGACCGAGACATACTCGATCTCCGTGGATGCTAGTCGCTTTTGATACGCCTGAAATCGTCGCTCCGCTTCTTGCTCACCTAAAACGGCTTCACCCAACTGATTGAAATTGATTCGCCACTGAGTTCGCTGTCGTTCGGCAACGTACTGTTGAAATTTCTTCGGGTCCTCGGAAACGATGACGTGGGCGGACTCACGTCGCACTTGGCGGTTGATTTGCGGCATCACTAGTCGCGGCACCAGCTTGGCGACTTGATTGCCCAACCACAACAAACATCGTTGCGAGCGGCTCAAATAATTGGGCAAGCCGTAACGTTGCAAAATCGAGTCCAAACGGGCTGCTGCTTGTCGCGGATCTGCAATCTTCAAAACCTGATCGGTCATGACAATGGTAAACTTCTTGCCCGGCTCGTCGCGCATCATACGTGCCATCTGTCCTGTGCGACCTTGCTCCGCCTTGGTCTCGTGCTGACGCGACGCCCGCAACAAGTCGGCCGCCAACGCCACGGCCCGAACCGGCAATTCAGGTGACAATTGGACCGTTGTTTTCGAATCAGATGTTTCGTTCATGGCCAGTCGTTTTCCAATCGGATGGTCGCGGACAAGAAGTTCGCCATACAAACCGCCGCCAACGCCCGAGCGTCAACACGATCCGCCGCAGTTTGTGGCGGAGCTTAGTTTCTGCGAAAGCCTCCTCAGATTCTTGAAAATAAGACCCGTTGCGGGCGTTTCCTTTTTTCCAGGGCGGCACGTTGCCCCATGCGTTTAGACAAATAAGTGCTCGAAAAGACGCCGCTTCATTTCAGATGCCCCTTGGTAACAGGCGCTCTTCAAGTACCGCTCGGCGGACCAAAAATGGCCCCAACGCCTTTTGATCCTCACGGCCCATAGTCGGTGCTTGCTTCCGCGCTTCCGACGACTCCCCCCGTCGATTGGCTGGATGTTTCACGCGTGAAACGCTGTCTCGATGAACTGACGTTGAGTTGCCCACCCGTAGTTGCTAGAGTCCACCGCCCGCGATCACGCCACCCGTCCTTTCACTACAAGCGTCGGTGTCGCTCGGACTCGGGTCTAGACTTCGACACTCCGCGAAAAACACGATACATCCATGTTAAAAAGCTGGCCAGTTCGATACCAGATTCGTTTGGGAGCAGGATTTCTGTTCCTGATGATTCTTGGATTGTCTTTGGTCAGCGTTCAAGGAGTCTACAAGTTCCGCAAGCTTACCAAAAGCATTCGACAGCGGGCTCTGGAGTTGCCTTTGGCCGCGAACCTTGCTCAAGCGGTCAGCGATCTGAGGCGGATCAATGCCCAAGCCTGCCTGCGCCGAAATGACGATTTGGAGAAATGGCTACCGTTCCAGCAAGAGCCGGACAGTCCGCTCGCGCTTCGAGTCACGTTTTTCAAACAAATGAACAAAGTTCGGACCGCCTTTCAAGAGTATCAAGAACAGCTGGAAAGCGAGCCGACGGCAGATTATCGCTTGGCCTATACCTCCGAGGAGAAGGCGGCGGTTGCGAAAATCCATCGGTCGTTGGACCGAATTGATCGCCTCACTCAAACCGGACGCAATTGGGTCACTCACACCCATGAAACCGCGTTAGTCTTGGAGAAAGACCTGGATGAACTGCAAGGTGAAGTGCAACAGTTGCCCGGCCTCTTGAAGCTGCGAATGGAAGAGTTTGCGACCGCCGCCCGATCCGAATACAACGTTTGGTATGCTTGGACGTTTAGTATAACCGCCACCGCGATTTTGTTCTTGTCATTATTGTACTTGGTTGCCCAGCGGAGAATTTTTCGACCACTGGAGTGCGTGATTCGGGGCTCGCGCCGAGTTGCAAAAGGTGACTACGACTACCGCATTCAGTTGAACGTCGAAGGCGAGGTCGCGGAATTGGCCACTGCGCTTAATGCAATGACCGAGAATTTCCAAGCAATTAAAAACGACCTGGATCAACAGGTGCGGCAAAGAACGAAAGAAGTCATCCGCAGCGAACAACTGGCCAGCGTGGGATTCATGGCCGCCGGCTTGGCTCATGAAATCAACAATCCGTTGGCGGCGATTGCGTGGAGCGCCGAAGCGTTAGAATCCCGAGTTCAAGAACTCCTAGCAGAATTGCACGACGAAGCCAAACACCACAGTTACGAGCAAGAAATAGCCACCATCCTTCGATATCTGCGTCGGATACAAGACGAAGCTTTTCGCTGTAAAGGGATCACGTCGGGACTTTTGGATTATTCAAGATTGGACGACAAAGAGAAACAACCGACCGAAATGGTGGAGTTGATTCGTTCGGTGATTGACATGGTCACACCCGCCAAAAAGTACTTCGGTCGCAAGGTACATTTTTCTCCGAAGCCGCCCATCTTCGGGCTGGTGAATCCTCAAGAAATGAAACAAGTCACGCTCAACTTGATCACCAACGCTTTGGAGTCCATCGAGCAGTCCGGGAACGTCTGGGTCGAACTAGAACAACGTCACGGAAAAGTCATTATCCAGGTACGAGACGATGGCTGCGGGATGACCGAAGAAGTACAAACGCACCTCTTCGAACCGTTCTTCACGCGACGGGGCGATGGGTCAGGAACTGGCTTGGGATTGGCGATCACCTATCGCATCATTGAAGAGCATCAGGGCACCATACAAGCCACTAGCGAGGGCCCCGGCAAGGGTTCGACATTTACGATCACACTTCCGACGGTGAAACATGAAGAAAAACGCCAATCCATTGCCGCTTGAATCACTCCACGTGATGTGCGTGGATGATGAACGGCAACTTCGGGAGTTCATGCAAGAAGAACTTCCTCGGTACGGACATCGCGTCACAACCTTTGCGGACGGCGCGAGCGCATTGGCCGCCCTGGGATCCCAATCGTTCGATTGCGCGCTGGTCGATTTGAAAATGCCGGGCATGAATGGCCTCGAGTTGATTGCTCGACTGCGCGAGTCGGCACCCGATCTCCAAACGATATTGCTCACCGGCAACGCCGACTTGAACGTCGCCGTTCAGTCGATGCGTTTAGGTGCCTTCGATTTCTTAGAGAAGCCGTGCAAACTACGAGAATTGGAAACCGCACTTCTACGCGTCGCCGATAAGTTGGCGTTGGTCCGCCAGTGTCGTAAGTTGGAACGACAAGTTGAAGCCCAAACCGCACAAAAGACGACTGCGTTGGTGGGTTCGCATCCGACCATGCAAGAATTGCAACGAATCATTCAACGAGTCGCCCCGACAAATTCGACCGTATTGATCCTCGGCGAAACCGGCACTGGTAAAGAGTTGGTCGCTCGTTCCATTCATCAGCAAAGCACGCGCGCGGCTCAAGCCTTCGTCGCGGTCAATTGTGGGGCTCTACCTGAAAATTTGATTGAAAGCGAATTATTCGGCCATTTGAAAGGTGCCTTCACCGGCGCAGATGTCGATCGTCTCGGGTTATTCGAGGTCGCGAACGGCGGCACTTTATTCTTGGACGAAATCGGCGAGTTGCCCAAGGCCATGCAAGCCAAACTACTCCGAGTTCTGGAATCAGGCGAGATTCGCCGCGTCGGTGAAGGACAGACTCGTCGTGTCGACTGCCGGATCGTCTGCGCGACCCATCGCGATCTACCTCGAATGGTCCAAGAAGGCCAATTTCGCGAGGACTTGATGTATCGCATCAACACGTTCCAGATTCAGGTTCCAAGCTTGCGACAACGCCGCTCGGATGTTCCGGCCTTGGCCGAGGCTTTGCTACTTCGAGTACGTCCAACCGCCGCCGGACAAGGCTCCTACTTTACTGAACATGTTCGTGAGCGACTGCAAAGCCATACCTGGCCCGGAAACGTCAGAGAGCTCGCCAACGTGATCGAACACGCTTCCGTCATGTGCGACCGACTGCCGATCGACATCGAACATCTACCCAATCACCTGGGACAACCTCGGATTGCGATCGCGCCGCAAACGATCAGCCAACCCGAGATTCTCTCGCTACGCGACATGGAACAACGCATGATCGAAGCTGCCTTGGAACGCCACCACGGCAACAAAACGGCAGCCGCTCAAGAATTGGGTGTCAGCATCAAGACGTTGTACAACAAACTGAACGCACCGCCTGATCGATCCGCTGCTTAGGTTGTTGTTTACTTCTTTTGCTCCAACAACCACTTGTAGAATTCGTCGTTGGCATAGGTCTCGGTCCAAGAGTCGTGGCCAACTCCGGGATAGATAGTGAACTTGACGTTGCCGCCCGCGTTCTTCAACGCGTCGACCATGCTTTCTGAGCGAGCCAAGGGAACGACGTTGTCTTGATCACCATGAAACGCCCAAGTCGGAACGTGCGAATATAGACGCGTCGTAAATGGTTCGCCGCCTCCGCAAATCGGAGCAATCGCCGCAAATCGTTTCGGCTGATACGCCGTCAGCGCCCAAGTTCCGAATCCACCCATGCTCAAACCGGTCACATAGATTCGTTCTTTGTCGACTTTGTAATTCGTTTCAATCTCGTCCAACAAGGCGGCCAACTCAAACGGCTCCCACCATCGTCCGCCTGGGCACTGAGGCGAAACCACGATAAAAGGAAACTCTTTTCCGGCCTCAATCAGTTTGGGCGGGCCGTGTTTTTTCACCAGATTCAAGTCGCTCCCGCGTTCGCCAGCCCCATGTAGAAACAACAGCACCGGCCAAGATTCTTGATCCTCGTAACCTTTAGGCAGTGACAACAAATACTTTAACTTCACCGGGACGGCTCGATCCAACTCCTTGGCCTCTTGAGCCGAGCCCTTAGGCGCCGCGGTCGCATCTTGTCCCCAAACCATCGGCAGAGCATTCAAGCCAATCAACAACCCCAAAGAAACCAACGCCACGAAACTTCGTGTAACTCGCATCGTCCACACACTCCCTGATCGAATTTTACCCAGATTACCCCAGCCCGAAATTGTACCAGATTTTGGCCAAAGACACCCACGCTCCCGGACGGACTTTCTTGTGCCGCCACGTCGAGATTCACGATGTCCTGCTCAGCAAATATTCCTCTTGGTCCGAACGGCCATTTCCTGAATAATGCCGCTGAAGCATCATGACGCTCGGATGAGAATGCTGGACAACTTCTCTAGCAGTCTCCGAGTGCCCAATCAAAGAACTTCGCAGGAATGGCGTAGGTTAATCATGAGATTAGATATAATTGGTCGTTCAGCCGTCTCCGCATTCAAGTGCGTATTGCTAACTGGGTTGATTCTGGCCATGACATCAAACATTCTGTTTGGCCAGGCTCTGCAGCCGTTGCCGACCTCTGGGGATTCGACACAAGCTCCTTCCACCAAAGACGAACCGCTCAAGGTTCTCTCGCAAACGGCACGACGCTTGGAAAACGAGCAGACGTTTGACTTTCGGTACAAGTTTGTCGAGGGCGAAGTGATTCGTTGGCAAGTGGACCATGTCGCGGCAACGGAAACTCGAGCCCAAAATGATCAAGACAAAACCAATTCCCGAGCCCAGTCGATCGTCAAGTGGAATGTCTCGAATGTGGACTCGTTGGGCAACACCACGATCCGGTTGACGCTCGAAGCTGCTGAAATGTCCCAGCAGACCGACGATTTGCCCCGTATTGAATATAACTCGCGAAACCAACGGGCCGAAGTTCCCGAAGAGTATCGCCAATTCGCTGAGTGGATCGGTATTCCCATGGCAACCTATCAGCTCAACACCAACGGCCAAGTCATCGACCGGCAAGAAGTCTATCGTAGCATCAAGTTCGGAGTTGGTGACGTGACGATCCCACTTCCAGGGCGACCGGTACGTTTAGGCCAGGCCTGGCGTTCGCCCGGCAGCATCATGGTGCGACTGAACGATGGCACACAACGCAAGATTGTCACTCAAATCGAATATCGATTGCAAACGGTCGAAGATGGTATTGCCAACATCAGCTTCGACACTCAAGTTCTCACCCCGGTCGACGATCCGCGAATCGAATCGCAATTGATGCAACAAATGAGCAAGGGCACGGTCCAGTTTGACTTGAATCGCGGGCAAATGATCGGTATGAACTTGGGATGGAACCGACGTTGTCTTGGTTTCAAAGGCCCGGACAGTTCAGTCACCTATGTCGCTCAATACACCATGCGTCGTTTGGAAGCCTCGCCGACAAGTAGCGAGGAAAACGCAAAAACAGTTAGTAAAGAACATCTTCAAGTCGGCATTCGGATGGCCGAGGATGGGCCAATTTTCCGCTGGTAAGGATCAGTTCTGGGATGACGGCCTTGGTTCGGACAGCGAACCAAGAACGGATCGCGGAGCGAGCCTCGGATCGTCGCTAAATCGTGGAACAAACAACGACATTCAATACTGGACCGCGGAGCGATCCACGACATTTAACACTGGATCGCGGAGCGATCCACGACAATCAACACTGGACCGCGGGGAGATCCACGACAATCAATACTGGATCGCGGGGAGATCCACGACATTCAATACTGGATCGCGGAGCGATCCACGACAATCAGGACAATTCTTTTTGAGATGAAAAACGCGACGCCCGCCGCTGACGACTCGGCCATGGTTCATGTCATTGCTGAGGAACTCGGGGTTCCCATTAAACAGGTTCGATCGGTTGTCGATTTGTTGAACGCGGGGAACACGATTCCATTTATTGCCCGATACCGCAAAGAAGTCACCGGCGGATTGGATGAAGTTGCTTTGCGGGCAATCGAGGATGCCCTGGAGCGACTGCACGCCTTGGCTTCCCGCAAGGCAACGGTCCTGGCATCGATCGCCGAACAAGGTCTCTTAACGGAACAACTTCGTCGTCAAATCGAAACGTGTCAGGACATTAAGGCACTGGAAGCGATTTACTTGCCGTTCAAGCCCAAACGTCGCACACGCGGGTCCATCGCGCGGGAACAGGGCCTGCAGCCACTGGCCGATGTCATTCTGAAACAAGAACGGTTGACCCGTTCGAAAACGGACATCCTCCGCGCTTACGTCGACCCCGCACGAGGCGTGCCCGATACTGACGCCGCCTTGCGCGGCGCATTGGATATCATTGCCGAGCAATGGTCGGAGTCCGCCGACTTGCGCGCGCAAATGGTCGCGGTAGCTGAGGCACACGGGAAAATTTCATCGAAACTCAAACGTGGCAAGGTTGATGCGGAGAACAAATTCGAACTGTATCTCGATCACCAAGAACCCGTACGCAAAGTTCCGTCGCATCGAGTCCTGGCGATGCTGCGTGGCGAAGCCGAAGATTTGTTGCGAGTCGGCCTGGACGTGGATTGCTCGCAAAACATCTCGAACTTCAAGCGCCAATTGGTCCACAACCGCCAATTCGAGTTTTTTACTGAATTGAATACGACTGTTGAAGATTGTGTCGAGCGATTATTGATGCCCGCCACCGAGTCGACCATTCTGCAAGGCCTTAAAGAGCGAGCGGAGCAAGAAGCCATCGCCGTTTTTGGCAAAAACTTGCATGAGCTGTTGATGGCCCCGCCCGCCGGCCCACGAGTCACGATCGGTATCGACCCTGGGTTTCGCACCGGTTGCAAAGTTGCGGTTGTGGATGCGACGGGCAAGTACTTGGCCAGCACGACGATTTATCCGACACCACCGAAGAGCGACTTGGCCAACGCGGCCAAAACGCTCTTGGAACTCATTCGTCGCCATGCGGTCGAATTGATCGCGATTGGCAACGGGACCGCGTCACGCGAGACGGACGCATTTGTCGCTGAATTGATTCGGGAGCATCGCTTGACCATCATCAAAGTGATGGTCAGCGAGTCGGGTGCTTCGATCTATTCGGCCAGCGAACTGGCAGCCAAAGAGTTCCCGGACTTGGATTTAACGGTTCGAGGCGCCATCAGCATCGCTCGCCGACTTCAAGATCCATTGGCAGAATTGGTCAAGTCTGATCCAAAGTCGATCGGGGTAGGCCAATACCAACATGACGTGAACCAATCCCAGTTACGGAAGTGCTTGGATCGAGTCGTCGAGTCTTGCGTCAATCACGTTGGCGTTGATTTGAATACCGCCAGCGCTCCTCTCTTGTCGTATGTCGCCGGCATCGGTCCGAAGTTGGCCGAGAGTATCGTGGCTCATCGCGATTCGCATGGGCGTTTCCTGAATCGGCAAGAACTCTTGTCCGTTCCGAAGCTAGGAAAGAAAGCCTTCGAACAAGCGGCTGGCTTCTTGCGGATTCGCGACGGCAACCAACCACTGGATAACTCGGCGGTTCATCCCGAAAGATATTCCATCGTGCGACAAATGGCCAAATCCGTAGGAGCCGATCCGTCCGTCGTGTTTGGCAACGCGGCTCTGGTGCAAACCATCAAACCAGACGCCTTTGTGTCCGGCGATGTTGGGCTGCCCACGATCAATGACATCCTGAGCGAATTGGCGAAACCAGGGCGAGATCCCAGAAAAGAATTCAAGGTGGCTCGATTTGCCGACGACGTCCGCAGTCTAGAAGACTTGCAAACGGGCCTCGTCTTGGAGGGAGTTATTACCAACGTGACCCACTTCGGCGCGTTTATCGACATTGGTGTGCATCAAGATGCACTGATTCATATCTCTCAATTGTCGAACGAGTTTGTCCGCGACCCGAACCAAGTCGTCTCCGTCGGCGACATTGTTAAGGTTAAGATTTTGGAAGTCGATATCTCGCGCAAAAGAATCTCGGCGACGCGAAAATTCTAACCCATCGTTGTTTCGCAGGACTGCCCAGCGTTGTTACAACCCGGCAAAGGACGGCCGAGCGACGTTCGGTCGGAGTCAGATGGGGGCGGCTTACTTTTCGACAAGCGCTCCGGCGCAGGCGATTTTATGCGAATACGTCCATTAAGGTTGTGGCGTCGAGAATATTCTCAGACCACTCAAGTATCTCGGACTCGGTAGCGGCTTCAAGTTTTTGGATCGTGGCACCATCCAATGGACCAAATTTCTTGGTCAGCAGACGTAGAAGTAAGGTGCGTTCGCCACGAATGATTCCTTGTTCGATTCCTTGCTCGATTCCTTGTTCAATCCCTTGTTCGATCCCTCGTTCGATCCCGAATCGTTCGGCACTGCTGACGTATGGCATTTGTTTGGACTCCTCGTACTGCTTATGTTCCAGGAGAAAGGCTTGTTCCAATTCGCGGGGTAGTTGCAAGAACCAGTCGATCAACCTGAACAATTCTAGGATAATCGATCGGGAAAATCCATGTTCATACATGGACCGAATCAAAAGTTTTTTCCATTCTTTTCGTTCGGCGCCCTCTTTAGTCGTGCGGGCCCGAAGTTGAGCCATAACGACCAGAGAAAATGGATTACGGCTGTGGGCTAGTTCGTTCCAGCGGGCCTCCCATTCCATTAACTTCTGGATTGGGAAGTGGAACTCCAAATGACACCCCCACAACCCTCGCGAGTATCGCTCTGGGTAGAACGAGGTACTGGTATCGGTCAGAACAACCGCACTGACGGTGTTCACACGATAACGGTCATACAAGCGGCTATTGATCAAGTACACTCGTTCCGCAAAAGTAGCTTCCTGGTAGCCTTGGATCTCGATGTGCATCAGGACCCAGCGTTCTTCTCCCTGGCGAGTTCGCACTTTGGCCAACTTGTCAGCATAACGGCGACCGGATTCGCCATCGTGGGTAACTTGCTGGAGTTCATGGTCTAAAAACTCCGGCGGCAGCGACCAATCGATCTCGTGGTGGATGTCCGGAAACAATAGCGCCAAGAACTCTTCAAAATAGAGCCGCAAGGCTTCTTTCCAAGGACTATCGTGATCCTCTCCCATAAAGTTGTCACTCCATTGAAAAAACGAAATCGCGAGTCCATTTGATTGTAACAAAGTCAATGTATTGAAACGGCCCTGGTCAAGCAGGGGATGTTCTAGAGCCAAGATCCTTGCCCACCCCGACCCGGCAGGGGACGGCCGAGCGACAATTCAACCAGGCAAGGGACGGCCGAGCGACTTTGGCACATGGCGCCAAACCGCCATTCGCAGGGAGCGAACTGGTGAGGCGCGAAGCTTTTGGTTGTAGAACGGATCAACAAGAGTTATTGAACGAAATTGAGTCCCAACAAATCGAGCTGGCTCGCAAGCGCGGATGAAACTTGATCGTTTACCCAGATTTCCCCAGCATTTGCTCAGAAAATCCCGGAATCCTCTTTTTTTCTCCCGCGAAAACACCTCTCAGATTGATAGGAGATTTCGACGCGTCAACTCCGGAAATTGGCTAGAATCATGGGCTCTGAATCCGACAGTAAGCCGATGGTCGTGTTTCCAACGCCGATAGGAAACCTACACTGATGACGGCGAAAACACCAGTAACGAATGACAACTATTTCGGAATAGCATGCCATACGACCCTACCGAACCAAACGACCAAGCAGCAAGTTCCGATCTGGGATCTTCTGCAGACTTGGGTGATGAACTATTTAGTGATTCGTTGGAGTTCGGGCTCCGGGCGGCTTATTGCGATCGCTTCGGGCGGACTCGATCGGTTAACCAAGATCACGACAAGAACCTCGACCGAGTCATCTCGAATCGTTATCGTCTGATCGAAAAAATCGGCGAGGGGGGCATGGGTTCGGTTTGGATGGCCCAACAATTCGAGCCCATCAAGCGCTTGGTGGCGATCAAGCTGATCAAGCCCGGCATGAGTTCACGTGACATCTTGGCGCGGTTCAATGCCGAACAGCAGGCGCTCGCCGTCTTGGATCATCCTAACATCGCGAAAATCCTGGACGCAGGAATTGACGAGGTCGGCTTACCTTACTTCGCGATGGAGTTGATCAAGGGCGTGCCGATCACTCGGTATTGTGACGAACAGCGATTGGGAACTCGCGAGCGATTGGAATTGTTCGTGCCGATCTGCCAAGCCATTCAACACGCTCATCAAAAGGGGCTCATTCATCGCGACATCAAGCCATCCAATCTCTTGATTGCTCGGTTCGACAATGCCCCAGTGCCCAAGGTTATCGACTTTGGCGTGGCTAAAGCTGTGGGACCGTTCTTGCAGGAAGGGACCGCACAGACGGGCTTCAACGCCATTGTCGGGACGCTCGAATACATGTCGCCGGAACAAGCCAGTTTCAACAACCGCGATATCGACACTCGAGCAGACATCTATGCCTTGGGCGCGGTGCTTTACGAACTGTTGGTCGGCAGCCCACCGATCCCGCGACAAGTCATGACCAAGTTGGCCGTCGATGAAGTGCTCAAGTTTATTCGCGAAACCGATCCGCCGACCCCCAGTCACAAGTTTTCCTCCGCGGAACGCCGAGCAAGTATCGCGGCTCAGCGAAACTGCGAACCTGACCGATTGACCCGAGTCTTGCGGAACGATCTGGATTGGATCGTGATGAAGGCGTTAGAAAAGGAACGATCGCGACGTTACGATTCCTCATCGGCATTTGGCGAAGACATTCAGCGTTACTTGATCGGCGACGCGGTGGAAGCAGCGCCACCCAGTCGTCTCTATCGTTTGACGAAATGGTATCAACGGCATCGAGCGATGGCGTGGACTGCTTTTCTGATTTTCATTGTGTTGTTGGCAGGCATTGGCGGTACGTCATGGGCTTCCTTCTACGCCCTACAACAACAGGGTGTCGCTGAAGAAAAAGCTGAAGAGGCGTGGCGTGCAAGTGAACTGGCCAAAGCCAACGAAAAATTGGCTGGAATCGCTTCCGCCAACTCCAAGGTGTTTGCCGATCATTTGGTGAATGATTTCTTGCGAGTCGCTCGGCCCGAAGGTTGGAACGGTGGCCGAGGGATCGAGGTCACGATTCGCGAGGCCCTCTTGTCGGCCGAGTCGGCTGTCGACGAGACCTTTCGGAATCACCCGATTGCCGAGGCCATTGCGAGAATGGCGTACGCGCAAACTTGGCATGACTTGGGCGAATATTCGCGGGCCGAAGTCCACTGGCGGCAGACGTTGGAACTGTTCCAGCACGAAGTGGAACTCAACATTCGCGATTCGGATTCCTTGTGGCTGCAAGCGCGTATTGGATTAGGGCACTGTTTGCTCAAACAATCGAAGGACGCCGAAGCACGGAACTGGTTTGAATTGGCTCTGAAGGACTTTGGTGATGACCGCGAGGACCTGAGAAGCGAAGCCTGGCCGGCCCATGTCGGACTGGCGGAGCTCGACCTATTGGAACTTCGTCCGCAACAAACGCTCGATCGCTTGTTGCCGATTTTGACGCAAGCGGAACGCGACATGACGCAACATCGCGATCTGATCGTTCAAATTTCGACGTTGGTGTCGGCTGCCTACGAAGCCTTGGGACAAATGGACAAGGCCTTGGAATTGGACCAACGCATGCTGAAACTGGGCGAAGAGAACTTGGGGCCCGACCATGTTTATACGCTGATTCTGAAGAATGCGGTTGCACAGAATCATTGGAAACTTCGCCAATACGAAGAGGCGATTCCAAAGTTTCGTGACCTGGTTGACGCCTGCTCCCATGCGTTTGGCCCCGAGCACCCGACGACCCTGGAAATCAAGATCAACCTTGCGGCCAACCTTAGCGATTCGGGGCAAGTCGCTGACGGCGAGGCTCTGCTGATCGAATTGATTCCGCAGATCACTGCCAAACGAGGGCCACAGCACGAAAAGACTTTGGAAGCCCGCAAGTTGCTAGGGATCGCGGCGCTCAAACAAAAAAAGTTTGCCAAGGCTGAGGAAGTCTTACAAACCGTATGGCGGGATGCGGAGCAAGCGTTGGGCGAAGATCATGCAGAAACGATGCGCGTCTTGTCATACTATTGCGAATCGCTGCAACAGGCTGGCAAGTTGGCGGAAGCCGTTCCTTTCCGCGAGACCTTGCTGCAACTGCGGCGGCGACACGTGGATCGCAACGACCCTGATTTGCTACCCACGATGAATAATTTGGCCTCGTTGTACTGGCGGACGGGAAAACTGGACAAGTCGATTCCGTTGTTTCGCGAAGTCGTTGCCAAATGCCAAGCGGAGTACGGACTGGACCATCGTCGGACGTTGCAGGCCTCGGCAAACTTGGCGGTCAACTTGCGTGACGATGGACAGGTCGACGAAGCCATCTCGATCCTGAAGCAGACTTGCGAACATACGCCAAAACACACAGGGCTGGAGTGGGTCGCGGACGAATTGATGATCCTGTATCTCGCCCAGGATCAAAGAGAGGCGGCACAACCGCTTCTCGTTGCTCAAGAAGGCCGATTACGAACAGCGTTAGGCGAGGCCGAATCGCGAGCGGAAGCCGCTCCGTTGGTGGTTGCCCATCGCCAAACCGCGTTGGCGGAGAACTTGGTTCGTCAGCTACGGATGACCGATGCCGAGCCGTTGCTAAAAAATGCGATCGCGACTTATGAAGTTCAGCAACCGACAGGTTGGCAATTGGCCAGCGCCAAGAGTTTATTGGCGGAGGGTTTGCTCACAGAGGCGGCAGCGGTCCAGTCCAACGCAACCGAGTTTGAAGAAATGATGAAAGCCGCCGAAGCACTGTTGTTGCGGGCTCATGAACGATTGGGCAGTGCTGCCACAAACGACCAATCGGTCCAAGGCAAACGTGAGGAGACGCGCCGACGTTTGCAAAAACTCTATGAGTTGTGGGGCAAGTCCGAGAAAGTTATGATGTGGAAAGGTGATCCGCGATGAACTATTATCGGCAGATACGAATCGCCAAAAGCTTGCCACAGTGCGAACGAAAAGGAACCAAGATGCTGACCGGCACGAAGTGTTTCGAGTTTTTCCGTCTGTTGTTTTGCTTACGTAGCATGTTGGTCTTGGCCTTGCTGCTTCCCAATGATGCGGCTCTTGGTCAAAGTCAGATTTCGCCGAATCCGAACCCAGTGGATAATGTAATTTATTTGGGCGTCGGTGAAGAATGGTTTAACGACGTCTCTTTTGAAAACCATGGCGGAATCGTCAATTATGCAAACCTGAATAACAATGCTTCGTTACATAGCCTCGGCTACATTATCAATCGAGGTACTTTAAACAACAACGATTCGCTCATTTGTGAGGAGAACTTTGGGCTTTCCAATGATTTCAACTCAGCAGTGTACAATAACGGCTTGCTAGAATTGAACTACCTGGAAAACTTTGGTTACCTTTCAAACCAAGGAGTTATGAGAAACCGACTGGGCGAGATTCAAAACTTCAAAAACGTTGAAAACTCCGGATCGTTCGAAAATTCTGGCCATCTATGGAACCTTCAATTTGGCAATTTAACAAACACGAACTTGCTGACAAACGATGGGGACCTGACAAACCTCGGAACACTGACCAATGCAGGAAATTTGGAGAACCATGGAACGTTGCGGAGTACCTATTCGTTGGAAATTGTCGGCCTTGGCAATCTGAACAATCATGGACATCTCGATCTTGCTGGAGTAACTCGCAATGAAAGTCAACTCTACAACTACGATCGCTTGGAAAATGCAGGCACACTTACGAACGTCGTTTACTTGCATACTCAAGGCTCCTTGGTAAACGACGGCACCATTGAGAATTACGGTAATTTTGAAAACGCGGGCACGATGCACAACCGCAACTTCATTTACAACTCTGGGTCGGGTCGAATCGACAATCATTTA
>JAEUIQ010000025.1 GCA_016794985.1 Planctomycetaceae bacterium
CCTTCGCGTGACACTTCCTTACCTAAATCAAAAAAAGAAGTCTCACGCAAAGTCGCTACGACGCTAAGAAAAAAGAGTCGAAAGACAGTTTCTAGCTATTCGTTCGACCGACTACCAGGAACCAAACGGGCACCTATTCACTTCTGGACACTTTGCGGCTTTGCGCCTTCGCGTGACACTTCCCAACCCAAAACCAAAAAAAAGGGGCCTCACGCAAAGTCGCTAAGACACTAAGAGAACTAAGTCAAAAAAACAATTGCCCGCAATTCATTCGACAGACTACCAGGAACCAAACGGGCACCTATTCACGTCTGGACACTTTGCGGCTTGGCGCCTTCGCGTGACACTTCCTTACCTAAATCAAAAAAAGAAGTCTCACGCAAAGTCGCTAAGACGCTAAAAAAAAAGAGTCGAAAAGACAGTTTCTAGCTATTCATACGACCGACTACCTAGAACCAAACTGGCACCTATTCACGTCTAGACACTTTGCGGCTTGGCGCCTTCGCGTGACACTTCTCAACCCAAAACCAAAAAAAACGCCTCACGCTAAGTCGCTAAGACGCCAAGAAAACAATGTCGAAAAGATAGTTTCCAGCAATTCATTCGACCGACTACCCGGAACCAAACGGGCACCTATTCACGTCTGGACACTTTGCGGCTTTGCGCCTTCGCGTGACACTTCTCAACCCAAAACCAAAAAACGCCTCACGCTAAGTCGCTAAGACGCTAAGAAAAAAAGAGTCGAAAAAACAGTTTGCCGAAATTCATTCGCCCGACTACCAGGATCCAAACGGGCACTTATTCACTTCTGGACACTTTGCGGCTTTGCGCCTTCGCGTGATACTTCCTTACCTAAATCAAAAAAAGAAGTCTCACGCAAAGTCGCTAAGACGCAAAGAGAACAATGTCGAAAAGACAGTTTCCAGCTATTCATTCGACCGGCTACCAGGAACCAAACGGGCACTTATTCACTTCTGGACGAACTTTGCGGCTTTGCGCCTTCGCGTGACACCCCCGCACCTCGACTAGGAACTTGGTTCCGATTCAAATGGCGCCCTTTGGCGTGAGCCCTCCAGATCTACATTCAATTAGAGTACCATATCCTCAAATTTTCTTGCCCCTATCAAGTTACCCCGAGTTCCCTTGCCACCACAATTACCATGGAGTGCTTCGATGACCGAAAACGATATTGCCAAGATTATCGTCGATGCCTGTTACAAAATTCACACGACACTTGGTCCTGGTTTGTTGGAAACCGTGTACGAACTGATCTTGCAAAAAGAATTGGCAAAACGCGGTCTCTCGGTACAAAGGCAAGTGCCGGTGCCCATTGTTTGGGAAGGGACGGAGTATGAAGAAGGGTTCCGTGCCGACTTGATCGTCAATGACTTGGTGATTGTTGAACTCAAATCCGTCGAAAAACTTGCACCGGTTCACAGCAAGCAACTTTTGACCTACTTGCGACTGAAAGATAAGCGATTGGGGATTTTGGTCAACTTCGGTGAAGCGTTGATCAAAACAGGACTCCATCGAATCGTCAACCGACTACGAGAAGACTCACGTTAAGAGCCCAGAAAACGGACGCACACTGTGGCCCAACTCTTAGCTGGATAAAACCAAGCCTCACGCCAAGTGGCAATGGAAAAAGAAAACGGAAAAAGCAGGTCCGTTTACCATTCAATCGATCCCGATGTCACTACCCAATCCTGCAAACACCCACTTTTACGAATCTCTTCCTTGGCGTCTTAGCGTCTTTGCGGGAGGCCTCCACTCCCGACCTAACCAACCATGACGTTCTGGAATAGTAACGCTGCCAAACGATCTTCGGCCTGACAGCGCGGGGTCACACCGTTCGCTTTCTGACCCAATCGCGGCCACGCTCGACGAAGCCCCACATCATGGGGACCAACAACAAACCCGCCAACACCAACGCTCCTCCGCCAATCCATTCCAGCTCCCACCTTCCCCGGCCGTTCGCCGTTTGCCAAATCGCATGAAACAAGAAGAACACATGAGCGGCAACCACAGCTTGCATTCGTTGCACGGCCTGCCGAACGTGAAACTTTTCGAACAATAGCGCCAACACCGGCAGTGTTTGGATGGCATGCAAGGCGGCCCCATGTGGATACTTCAGCACACCGCCACGGCCCCATACTTCCGGCATTCTGCCATGCGCTAGATTGATCTCCCCTAGAACCGTGATCACGAACCCCAACCCGCACGAAATCAATAGCAACCACAAGCCGCCCCGCAGTGCCACCGCCCCGAGTTGATTTGTGTCGCGCAGCCACTTCGAGCGCCAACACAAACATCCGATTCCGATCGTCACCCAGAGTATTAGCCCCATCATGATAAACTCCAGGCTGGCATCGATCATCGTCGTTCGATTGAAATGCGAGGGAACGCCGCGCCAGTATTGCGTTGTGATCAGACCTACTTCGATCAACAAACTAATTGCCATGCTGACGCCCAGCACGCGATCCAATCGGTGCGGCACCAGTTTCGTGATGGCCCACGACAACGACCACACGGTCACTCCCGCCGACACGCCAAATAGTCCTGGTTTTCTGGGCGAAACAGGCCCAGTCCATTCGGCTCCCGATAACCAACCATAAGCCAGATGACCAACGCCACCGATCAGCAACACCCAACCGATCCACATGGCCCACGGTTCACGCCTCGCGCCATTGCTGGAACTCATCGGATCCTCCTGGACACCGTCGTGGTTAAGACCCAGTGATCCTCATTCATCGCGGGTCTGGTCCTCTTCCAAGTCGTCAAACAACGTGGGCCCATCGTCTCGCCTTGCGCTTCGTGACCTGGGGGATGACTTGGGTCGGCGAAAGGTGCCACTTTGTTTTCGCGATGCGTGTCGCGCGAATACCGCCGGGGTCGCGTCTTTTGCCTCTGCCGACCGGCGAATGGCGTACAATCGATCCGTCATTTCTTTGGCCCGCTCGCGAAATGGCACGATTGGGGGCGGATAGCTGTTCACCACGGCCCGGTTGAGGATTTGACTCGGATCAACAGCGTTCAGTTCTGGTAGCCATCGCTTCACAAAACGACAATCAGGGTCCCAGTCGCTCAGTTGTTTGTCAGGATTGTAAACCCGAATGGCATTCCATCCGACGACGCCAGCCTGCATTTGCAACTGGTTCAAATGAATCCCCGGATCATAATCCCGAAACGCGCGCGCCAAATGGGGATGGATCAACCTCCAGTCCAGATGCAGCACATGGCAAGCAAAACTAACGACCATCGCACGCATTCGAAAGTTGACAAAACCGGTTGCCGCCAAACAACGCATCACCGCATCGACCATGGGGTATCCGGTTCTTCCTTCACACCACGCGTTGTACTTCGACTCGTCGTTCTCGTACCGCAAATCGACATAACTAGGATGCAAACTGCGGAACTCAAGCTGGGGCTCGGACTCAAGTCGTTGAGTGAAATGATCGCGCCAATGCAGTCGGCTGACAAAGGCCGCCAAACTCTGCTTCCAGCGTGATGCCTGCGGTTCGTTGGGATCCAAGTTGCGAATTCGGTCCTGCACCGCATGCCAAACTTGCCGAACACTAATGGTGCCCCAAGCCAGATGAACACTGAGGCGAGAACCTGCGGTAAAAGCCGTGTTAGGCGAACTGATCCCGCCACGATACCACAGCCCCCTCTGCACTAGAAAGTCTGTGAGTGTCCGCTGCGCTTCGGTTTCACTGACGGGTTGCCACTCGCTACTACCGCGCGATACCGTCGCAGGGAAACCGGTAGCGGAAGCCAAGCGACGAATTTCCTCAGATTGACGAAGGGGCGATACGGGAAGGGGCGCTGCTTCCGCAATCCTGGTTTGCCAAATTTTGGACATTCGGTCCCGCTGGATGCCACCGCGCTGGACACTGGATTGGGGGAACTCGCGATACTCGATACCGCGATCGCGGCACCAGAGGGCGACCGCGCGATCGCGTCGATAGGTTAGGTCGTTGCCAATCTCTTCGTGCGAGTACACCTGTGTGAATGGGATACGAGAGTGCAGCTTCTCCAGTTTTTCGATGACTTCGCCGTAGGCAATCACCATTTCCGCACCGCGTCGCCGCAGCGAGGTGCGGAGGTCGGACACCGCTTGCCATTGAGCGTGAACGTGACTCTGTGACGAGTCTTCGGCCGTGATCACCGATGGTTCGAAGCAAAAGAAAGGCAAAACATCCGCGGCCAATTTATCAGCTTCCGCCAGGCAAGCGTTATCCGCCAAACGGACGTCACGTTTGACCCACCATAATACGATCGACCCGGTCAACGTTGCCACTATCGCCTCATGTTCCAAACGTCAAAACAGTAGCCCGAGCGCGAAACCGAATAATTTGGACGGGCGCAACTTCTGGCCAAGCAGCTACGGATATTAATAGACACTTCTGGCTGATCGCATCAGACACGCACGAGTCCCTGCGCCGTGCTTGGTTGCCCAACGCAAGAGCAGACCCGAATGAAGTTTGCTCCGCATAACTACACCACGGACACTTGTGGACGATTTACCCAGGCGAAGACAGGCCCGAATGGGCCGGAACAACCCTAGCCGGTGTGCGCGAGCCACCGGTTAGCGTGGTCTCTCGACTAGAAAAGGCCTGGAAGGCCGACACAACGACACAGGATGCGCCGATAATAACGCTTCACAGCATTGCCCGTCCGGGGGCACACCAACCCAGTTCGCGGTTGCGTCCCTTCGCCGTGCACGATTTTCCCAGGCGAAGACAGGCCCGAATGGGCCGAAACAACCCTAGCCGGTGTGCGCGAGCCACCGGTTAGCGTGGTCTCTCGACCAGAAAAGGCCTGGGAGGCCGACACCAGTGATGATTGGTGAACGACAGCCAAACCCCAGAGCATTGCGATCGGTAGGTGGGCTTGGCCTGAGGTCGTCATCTTCCGCACGCCAGAACTCGAATCCGAAAACAGTTGACCAAACATCTTTTACCAAAATCCGACCGCCACACATTCCTTTCCCAACCATTCCTCTGCCAACCATTCCTCCGCCAACCATTCCTTTCCCACACATTCCTCTGCCATCCATTCCTCTGCCAATCATTCCTCGTACATGTCTTCGAGTCGTTCGTCGATCGCATGGTCCAGAATCTAAAACGAGGACCACGCCACACGTGCATCGCCGAGTTTCGCCAGTTCGGGTGGTCTCCCATCATCGGGCGTCAGCACCAACAGAATCGCCACGGCTTCGGTCGCTTCGTTCAATCGTTCCAAGTGCCGCATGATCTGTGGTAGGCGAATCGCATCGCGTTCCTTTTTGGTCGCAAGCAACAATCGCGGGCTACTCGGGATGATTGCATCCGGAACCGCGAGCCCCCTTTGGACGGTTGATTCTCGAAGCGAATCCATTCAAATTCGGACTGCTCCAGCCAACTGCCAATCAATCGCTGCATCCGCAATCCTCTCGAAAACCCACACCACGAGAACGCCGCCAGCTTCTGGCAAAGGCGATTGTTTGGCGCTTGGCGTCCACGATTGTTGCATCAAAGGCCATTTTCGAGTACAAAATGATTTGTGATTTCCGCAATTGGGGTGGTGACATGTCGCAAAAGAAAATTCTAGTTCAATGGATCGGGCACTCGGATCTGCGAGCGTTGGCTGCAAATTCATCTGCCAATCGCCGGGATAAACTGTTGGGCTTTCTCGGCGGAAAGGCACCGCCGACCCATGATCTGGGACCCACGAAAACCCTGCTTGCCACGCAGCGATTCGACGAGGTTCGACTGCTGACAAACTATCCCCACGACTTTAATCTGTGGTTCGCCAAGTGGATTGGTGGGAGCCCGGTCGTTCGCGAAGTCGCGCTGAACAAACCAACTGATTACGCGGCGATCTTCCAAATCGCCAATCAAGAATTGGAGTCGCTCAAAGCCGCCCAGGATTGGGCCGAGTCCGACCTTTGTCTTCATCTCAGTCCGGGAACGCCAGCCATGGCGGCGGTTTGGCTGCTTCTCGGCAAGACTCGTTTCCCGGCCACGTTTTACGAAACTTACGGAGGTGAATCTTGGATCACCGATGTTCCGTTTGATCTGATCGATGTGATTCCGGAAGTCTTACGCAATCCCGACATTCATTTACAGCACTTGGCTGCTCAGGCACCGGCGGAAATCGAAGGATTCGAAGACATCGCGGGCGAAAGTCGAGCGATCCGTGAGGCGGTAGGGCGGGCAAAGCGCGCGGCCATACGAAGCGTTTCCGTCTTGTTGGTCGGCGAAAGCGGGACGGGCAAGGAAATGTTCGCCCAAGCCATCCACCGGGCCAGCAACCGTCGCGAAAAACCACTGCTGGCCATCAATTGTGCAGCTCTGGCTAAATCGCTGTTGGAGTCCGAGTTGTTCGGCCATGCGAAAGGATCGTTCACAGGCGCCGACGCTGATCGAAAAGGCTTGTTTGAAGCTGCGGACGGCGGAACCGTTTTTCTCGACGAGATTGGCGAATGTGACTTAGAGACCCAGGCAAAATTGCTACGCGTCCTCCAGCCCATCACCGGCGAAGGCCCAGCGGTACGTTACATTCAGCGACTGGGCGACAATAAAGACCGTCGCGTTGATGTTCGCATCATCGCTGCCACGAACAAGGATCTGTTTGTGGCCATCCAAAAGGGCGAATTCCGTGAAGACCTCTTCTACCGACTTGCGGGAATCTCGATCAACCTGCCGCCTTTACGCGACCGAAAAGCCGATATTCCGAAAATTGCTGAACGCATCATGGGCCTGTTGAACCGGCAATTTGAAGCGGACCAACCCGGCTACGAGCACAAATCCCTTTCTGCCTCCGCAATTTCATTTGTGAAATCACAATCATGGCGTGGTAACGTTCGGCAACTCTACAACGCATTGATGCAAGCAGCCGTGCTCACTGATGGTAAGATCATCGGCCGTCAGGAAATTGCCGCCTCAATTGCGGAAATGCCGGACTGGGCCAGCTCCGCACGTGGCCGGTTGGATCATCCATTGGGCGACGAATTCGACCTGGAAGATTATCTTAACGATATCCGTGGCAGATACTTACGACGTGCCATGGACGAAGCAGGCGGGGTTAAAGTCAAGGCCGCTCGGCTGCTCGGAATGAAGAACTATCAAACGCTTGATGCCCAACTCAAACGACTTGAAATTACCGGCGATTGGGGCAACGAGCATTAAGCATTTCAACCAGGACACCACCGATTGGCACGTTATGTGCAAAGGGTGGTGGACATGGACACGGGACGATACTTACTGATGGAATCGCGAAACTTCGAATTTTTGCGCGCGAAGTGGCCCGAATTGGCGGGACTCGGTGGCTTTGCCGAAACTTACGCCCATCCCGATCCGGTTGGCGCCATCGCCAAGCTTCGTGTGTTCTGCGAACAAGTCGTCGAGTGGATCCACCATCAGCAACGACTGCCCAAACCCTATCGTGCCAACCTGATCGACCTGCTGAACAACCAGCCGTTCAAGGACGTTGTCCCCGAGGTCATACTTTCCAAATTGCACGCCCTGAGATTCGAAGGCAATAACGCGCTCCATGGGAACAAAGGCGACACAACCATCGCCCTGCGTTTGACGCGCGAAGCCTACAACATTGCTCGCTGGCTCTATGTCAATTACACGACCGGAGACGTTGGCGACTGCGCGGAATATGTCGCTGCACCAGAAGGTGGTGTCGAAGGTTTCAAGCAACGCCGCGAAAAGAAAGCGATTCTCGAACGGATCGCGGCGCAAGAGGCGCAACTTCAAAAGCTATTGGCCGATCTTACCGCCGAACGATCCCGCGCGGATCAAGCGGAATCGACGGCCAAAGAACGACAACTTGCGTTAGAAGTTGCCATGCAAGCCACCAAGCGTTTGCAATCGGTCGATCCGATGGCGTTCAACGAGGCGGAGACACGCCAGTTCCTAATCGACCAAATGCTGGTCGACGCTGGCTGGGATGTCGGTAAAGACAGCACGAACACGACGGAGGTCGTCAAAGAAGCGCCTGTCAAATACCAAGTGGGAAAATCCGGTGTCGGTTACGCCGACTACCAGCTAGATGACGACAACGGCAAACCGCTAGGTGTCGTCGAAGCGAAAAGAACCGCAGTTGACCCACAAGTTGGACGCAAGCAGTCGGTTGAATATGCAGACGGTCTCGAACAAGAACATGGCCAACGACCCATCATCTTCTATACCAACGGCTACGATCTGTGGATCTGGAACGATGCGGCCGGCGAACCGCCCCGGAAAATCTATGGTTTCTACTCCAAGGACAGCCTGCAACACTTGATCTTCCAACGTACCGCCAAGAAACCGCTCAGTGAGGTCGCGGCCAATCCCGACATTGCCGGTCGGCTCTACCAAATCGAGGCCGTGCGCCGAGTCGTTGAAAAATTTGCTGAAAAAAAACGCAAAGCCCTGATCGTACAAGCGACCGGAACCGGCAAAACCCGCGTTGCCATCTCGCTCTGCGATGCCCTGATCAAAGCCAATTGGGCCAAACGCATCTTGTTCCTCTGCGACCGCCGCGAACTACGCCGGCAGGCCAATAACGCCTTCAACGAATTTTTGCCGTCCCTACCGCGAACGTATGTCACGGGCGCATCCGTTGGCAACACGACCGACCGGATCTTCCTGTCGACCTACCCGGCCATGATGAAAATTTACGAATCGTTTGACACCGGCTTTTTTGACCTGATCATCGCCGATGAATCGCACCGCAGTCTCTACAATCGCTACCGCCAACTGTTCGAATACTTCGACTGCTACCAACTGGGCCTCACCGCGACCCCGATTGACTTTGTTTCTCGCAACACATTCAAGATTTTCGAATGCGACGAAGGCGATCCCACGTCGAACTACGACTATCCGACGGCCGTAGCGCAGAAGTATTTGGTTCCTTTCGCGGTGGACACTCACACCACGCCCTTCCTGCGTTCGGGCATCAAGTACTCGAAAATGACGCCTGAACAGCGCCAACAATTGGAAGAGGATGAAGTCCTGCCCGCAGCCATCGAATTCGAACAAGGCGAAGTTGACAAAGTCGTCTACAACAAAGACACCAATCGCCATATTCTCCGCAACCTCATGGAGCATGGCATCCGCGTCGGCAGTCGGTTGGGGAAAACCATCGTCTTCGCCCGCAGCATCAAGCACGCACGAGTCCTGGAAGAACTGTTCAACGAAATGTACCCCCAATACGGCGGCAAGTTCTGCCAAACCGTCGTTAGTGATGACCCCCGCGCCGAATCGTTGATCGACGACTTCAAAGGCAATGGCAGCAATCCGGACCTCACAATCGCCATTTCGGTCGACATGTTGGACACCGGCGTTGATGTGCCCGAATGTGTAAACTTGGTATTTGCCAAACCCGTCTACTCCTACGTCAAGTTTTGGCAAATGATCGGCCGAGGCACTCGGTTGTGTCCGAATCTATTTGGACCCGGCTTGGATAAATCGCACTTTCAGATCTTTGACCATTGGGGCAACTTCGAACGATTTGAAACGGAATACCAACCGGCCGAACCATCGCGACAAAAGTCGCTGGGAGAACGAGTCTTTGAAGCTCGCCTGCAGTTGGCCGATGTCGCCTTGGCCCATCAGCATGTCGCAGGTTTTGAACTGGCCACGGCGTTGATCAGTCAACAAATTGCCGACCTTCCTACCGGCAGTATCCCGATCAAAGAAAAGTGGCAGCAAGTCCTCCAAGTTTCTTCCGCCGAAACCGTCCGGCACTACGATGCGGCCACCCGAGCCACCTTGCAACAAACCATCGCTCCCTTGATGCAGTGGGTCGATATCGCCAAATTCGAAGAAGCCTACAAGTTCGACCGGTTGATCGCTCAACTGCAAACCGAACTCATTCGCGGGGGCAACAAGTTCTCCGATTTGCAGGATGTCGTTGTCAACTTGATCAGTAGCCTCCGCATCAACTTGTCTCAAGTCAAAGCCAAACTAGCGGTTATCGAACGAGTGAAAAGCCCCGAATTTTGGCAAGAAGTCACCGTTGCGGACTTGGAAGATGTCCGACAACAATTGCGTGGGGTCGTCCAATACCGTCGCCGCGACGAATCCGTCGGCCAATCCCCGATCACCATCGATGTGACGGAAGACGAATCGGGAATCGAACGCCATCGGCACAAAGTCCGCCTGGATCAACTGGGTGATCTGGACATGGCGGCTTATCGCAACCGCGTCAACAACGTCTTGCAGGCGATCATCGACCACAACGAAACCTTGCGCAAAATTCGCTTGGGAGAACCGGTCAGCCCTCAAGACTTGGAGGACTTGTGTTCGTTGGTCCTGACCCAGGAACCCGGTTTGGACCTGCGTGACCTGATGGAGTACTTTCAACAGGCCGAATCCTTGGACCAAGCGATTCGCGAGATCATTGGCATGGACGCCGACGCCGTTCGCCAACGCTTCACCGAATTCGTCCAAGCTCACCCCAATTTAGCGTCGCATCAAATCAAGTTCCTGGACCTGCTGCAAAACCATATTGCCAAATATGGGTCCCTGCAAACGGACGACCTGTACGAACCACCCTTCACGACCTTGCACAGCGACAGCCTGGACGGCCTGTTTGATCAACAATTGGCCGACGAGATTTTTGATATCATTGGGTCGTTTCGAACGGGAGGCAAGTGATCGTGGCAAAGAAGGCAGCGAAACCATCCGCAGGCAAACTTCAAACTTCAGGCGTCTTTGATCTGGAGTGCCTGGCGCGGTCGATCGAAACGGCCCACCAGGAACTGGCTCAGCAAGCGTCCCGTGCGGTCAATGTCAGCCTGACCGTCCGGAATTGGGTGATTGGTCACTACATTGCCGAGTACGAATTGAACGGAGCGGACCGTGCCATCTATGGTGACAAATTGCTGGACCGACTGGCCGACAGACTGCGAGAATTGGGGGTCGGAACCTGCGAAAAACGCCAACTTTACCAGTATTTGCGGTTCTACCACACCTACCCGGAGATTGTGCGGACAGTGTCCGCACTTTTCAGAACCCCGCTTTTGATAGGTGAAATCGTCGAGTCTTCGGCGGCGCGGGAAAAAGTGCGGTCACTGTCCGCACAATCTTCCCAACAACTGCTCGAGCAACTTTCCTACTCCCAATTTGAGCTCCTGGTCGCCATTGATTCTGACGCCAAACGAGCCTTTTACGAAACCGAGTGCATTCGTGGGGGCTGGTCCGTCCGCGAGCTAAAACGGCAAATCAACAGCCTGCTCTACGAACGCAGCGAACTGTCGGTCGACAAGCAAAAACTGCGCGCCACAACGGCGACTGAGGCCGAAACCGCCCCGCCTCGACTCGTGATTCGCGACCCCTACGTTTTTGAGTTCTTGGGGCTCAAGCCGCAAGAAGTCATGCGCGAATCGAACCTAGAAGACGAGCTGCTGAACAAATTGCAGGAGTTCTTGATGGAGCTGGGCCACAGATGATGACAATTAACCGCAGAGATCGCGGAGAGACGCGGAGGGAAGAAGAATGAACATCAACGATGTTACTGGTCAAATTATTGATGCGGCCATGAAAGTTCATACAGTATTGGGCCCTGGACTGCTCGAATCAGCATACGAAGTATGCTTAGTGCATGAACTGCGGAGCCGAGGCTTGAACGTGCAGGCACAAGTCCTACTACCGATTGAGTACGAAGGTTTGAAACTTGATGCAGGCTATCGCATCGATCTGCTCGTGGAAGAAACTGTCATAGTCGAGCTTAAGGCTGTTGAAAAAATACTTCCGCTGTACGAAGCGCAAATATTGTCTTACCTGCGACTGCGTAACTTAGAGGTGGGTCTCCTGATCAATTTCAATGTCATGAGGCTCAAAGACGGTTTAAAGAGAATCGTTAATAACTACTCTGGTCCAACTCCGCGATCCTCCGCGCCCTCCGCGGTTAATCTCTCGCCGGATTTCTTAGAAAAGGATTTTCAATAAATGATCACAGGCCAACTACGCAGCAAGATCGACAAACTTTGGGAAGAGTTCTGGACCGGCGGGATCACCAACCCGTTGACGGTTATCGAACAGATCTCGTTCCTGATGTTCGCTCGTTTGTTGGACATGCGGGAAAGCACGGAAGAGAAGAAATGGTCGCGTAAGAACCCGAGCAAGCCCTTTCCCGGCGTGTACTTTCCCCGCAGCAAACAACACCTTCGCTGGAGCCACCTGAAACAGGAAGCCGACGCGGACAAAATCTTAAAGATCGTGCGCGATGAAGTTTTCCCCCACTTCCGCACACTCGGCGAGTCCACTTTGCAAGCCGCGGGTTCTTCCCGTGGTGGTGAAGGCCACGCACACAACACCTTCAACCAGTACATGAAGGACGCCACGCTGATGATCAACAAGCCCTCGCTGTTGATGTCGGCCATCAACATGATCGAGGCTTTACCGTTGACGCAGGGCGACACCAAGGGCGATCTATACGAATACCTGCTCAGCAAATTGACTACGGCCGGGATCAACGGCCAGTTCCGCACACCGCGACACATTATCGACCTGATGGTGGATCTGGTTCTGGAGGGCAACGAACAGGAAGCGTTGTCTTGGACGGTCGGCGATCCGGCCTGCGGCACAGGCGGCTTTTTGGTGCAGTTTATGGAAGGACTCCGCAAACGCCACACCTCGCCGGCCGGCATCATCCGATCCACGGAGCCGACGGAGCTAGCTTCGGGTTCTTCGGTCACCTACACCGCGGACCTGATCACGCCCCAGCAATGGAAACACATCAAAAGCCAAATGTTCCACGGCTTTGATTTCGACGTGACCATGTTGCGGATTGCCGCGATGAACCTGATGTTGCACGAGATCGATACGCCGGACATCAACTACCAGGACACGCTCAGCACCAACTTCACCGACCGCAAGGAAACTCGCCAGTGGGCGGAAGACGCCTTTGACCTGATCCTGGCCAATCCCCCGTTTAAAGGTTCACTGGACGAGGAAGATGTCCACAAGACACTGATCGGTAAGGTCAAAACAAAGAAGACCGAGTTGCTGTTCATCGTGCTGATGCTCCGCATGCTCAAGCTGGGCGGCCGCTGTGCCGTCATCGTTCCGGATGGTGTCACGTTCGGATCGTCCAAAGCCCACAAAGAGCTGCGGAAGATGCTAGTGGAAGAGAACCAACTGGAAGCGGTTATCAAACTTCCGTCAGGTGTCTTCAAGCCTTACGCCGGTGTCAGCACCGCGATCCTGCTCTTCACCAAGGGCGGTCGAACCGACCACGTCTTCTTCTTCGACGTGCAGGCGGATGGCAAGACCCTCGACGACAAACGGGACAAGATCGGAGCGGAAGACGACTGGCAGGACTTGGATGTGCTGCGAGCAGCTTGGCCGAAGTGGAACGGCGGAACCGGGAAGAAGCACTTCAAGGACCGCACCGCGAATGCCTTTTTCGTACCGAAGTCCGAGATCGAAGACAACGCCTTTGACCTTTCCATCAATCGTTACAAGCAGATCGTTCACAAAGAGGAGCAATACGACTCGCCAAAGATCATCATCGGTCGACTGAAAACGCTGGAAGCCGAGATCGCCAATGACCTAGCGGAGTTGGAAAGGATGTTGGGGTGAATGATTTTCAGCCGAAATTTTTGATCAGCAACGCCATTGCCCGAGACCTGACGACCATCGAGCGGGCGCGGGGCTTCTTTCAAGCGGCCACACTTTCGGACCAATGGATTGCTCGGATGAGTGAACGGGCCATGCTGCTGGAGGCCTACCATACGACCCATATTGAAGGGACTCAATTAACGCTGGAACAATCCGAAATTTTGCTGGCTGGTGGAACCGTCGACGGAGCGTCTCCGGACGATGTGCGGGAATTGCTGAACTATCGCGAAGCCTTCGATCTGGTTTCCCAATACTTGCTCAGCGGAGCACCGGTGACAGAGACATTGATTCGTGAGATCCATCGGCGGCTGGTAGAAGGAGTTCGTGGCAACGCAGGTCAACCTGGGGCGTATCGGCAACTGCAAAACGCGGTCGTCAATAGCCAGACCGGTCAGGTGATTTATACACCGCCCGCCTGGGCCGATGTTCCAGGCTTGATGGCCCAGCTTGTCCAGTGGATCAATCGAGAGACGGACATCCACCCGATACTCGTGGCTGGGCTGGCTCAATTTCAGTTGGTCCACATTCATCCTTTCGTGGACGGAAACGGCCGCACCTCACGATTGCTATCGACACTTTGTATGTATCGTCAGGGGTACGATTTCAAGCGACTGTTCACGATCAGTGAGTACTACGACCGCGACCGCCGAGCCTTTTACGCGGCCATACAAGGAGTTCGCGACAGCGGCATGGATCACACCGGCTGGTTAGAGTTTTTCTGTCAAGGTTTAGCGACTCAGATGCAAGAAGCGGTCGAGCGGGGAACCAGGGCGATCAAGGCCGATTTGGCGGTACGTGGTTCTGGTTTACCCGCTCGAGCCGCAGATATCCTGTATTGTCTGTCGGACGAGCAACCTCGGACGATAGAGGATTTAGAAAAAGAAATAGCTGGAAGCCACCGCCGAACCCTACAAAGAGATTTAAAAAAACTGATTGAGCTGGGTTTTATTGAGTCGATTGGCCAAGCTCGGGCCACGCAATACTGTTTTAAAGACGGGGGATTTGAGTGAATCGCGACAAACTGCGACACAGAATCGCGACAAATCGCGACAAATACGAAACCGTCCAAACGAGCAGGCTAGGAACCTTGGGCCATGGAAACTTGCCAGAAACGAACCAGAATAAGAAAACGACGATGAAAAATAGCAAAAATCTGGAACTACCGAGGACACCGAGAGCCCAGCGTCCCTTCGTACCCACCCTACTTTGTATCCTTCCGAATTCTCCGTGGTTCAACCGATCATCCCGCACGTTCAAATTGCCAGAGCCGAAGTGGCTAAACTCCGTGAGCCGCCAGGCGCTTGCCGTGGGTTCTGCCTCCAAAATCAGCTGCCAGGCGCAAGCTGCGGGTTCTTCCAAGCAAAAACAAAAGCTCCCCTTCGCCGATCGGACCGCCAATGCCTTCTTTGTGCCCAAGTCCGAGATCGAAGAGACCGCCTTTGACCTCTCCATCAACCGTTACAAGGAAATCGTACACAAAGAAGAACAATACGACTCCCCTAAGGTCATCATCGGCCGACTGAAGAAGCTAGAAGCCGAAATCGCGTAAGACCTAGAAGAGTTGGAGGAGATGCTTGGATGAAGTTGATCAAAAAGCCCATTTCAGAAGTCGTGGACGTTAACCCTCGCATTCCGACAAACATAACCAGCGATCTAAGCCGCGAAATTGACTTCGTGCCAATGGCGCAACTGTCCGAGCAGGGATTCGTAAGACCGGAAGGCAGTCGTCCGCTTGGAGAGGTATTGAAGGGCTATACCTATTTTGAGAATGGGGACGTGCTAGTCGCAAAGATCACGCCATGTATGGAAAACGGGAAAGCAGCCTTCGTTGATAATCTTCCACATCAAATTGGATTTGGCTCGACTGAGTTCCATGTGCTTCGTCCGAGCGACTCCATTGACGGTCGATATCTCTTTTACATGATTTGGAATTCCGAGTTCCGAAACGAAGCTGAAGGGAACATGACTGGTTCTGCAGGGCAGAAACGTGTGCCGAAGACATTCTTCGACCGATTCGAAATCCCACTACCGCCGCTGTCGGAGCAGAAGCGGATCGCCGACATCCTCGACAAAGCCGACGCCATCCGCCGCAAACGGCAAGAGGCGATTGACCAGTTCGGGGCGCTAACAGAATCCTTATTTCACGAAATGTTTTCCCATAAGTTGTCGTCGGTACGATGGACCGACCTGAGCGAATACTTGGTTGAACTTCGATACGGAACATCCAACAGATCAGGTGAGGACGGGTTTACGACACTTCGCATCCCCAATATCGTCCGCGGCATAATCGATCTTTCCGACCTAAAAACGGTGGGCGTGTCCCAAAACGAGCTTACAAGACTAAAGCTTTTGGAGGGAGACGTTCTCTTCGTTCGAACAAACGGAAATCCCGACTACGTTGGCCGATGTGCGGTCTTTGAAACGTCACAGATGGAAGCCGCAGGATTAGGAGTTGATGAAATCATCTACGCGTCTTATTTAATTCGGGCGCGTTTGAAGCTCGACCGGATCCGTCCCCTATTCCTACAGTCGTTGCTACAAACCCCCGCTGGGCGAAGAAATGTACGCGAGAAATGCCGTACATCCGCTGGCCAGTACAATATCAACACCAAGGGAATTGGAGCTTTGCAAGTGCCTGTCGTTGCAGTCGAAGAACAAATTGACTTTGAGACCAGAATTCGATCATTTCGTCCCGCACTTACCTCACTGACCGCGGCACACTTGGAAGCTGACACACTGTTCAACTCCCTCGGCCAACGCGCCTTCAAGGGCGAGTTGTTGTGATTGCCCTGCCACGCGCCACCACGTCGAAAACACAATCAAGCCTGTTGTTGCACAATTTTATTTGTGCGTTTGGGCTCTGCGATGGAACAGCGGCGGTAGAAAATGCTGAAATACCGGACTGCTCCCACTTAACAAGTGATTGGCATGCCCTTTGCTCTAGAGCTGGTGTTAAAAATCCAAGTCGTTTGGATTGAATCACATGCACAACCATTGAAAGAAGTAAACACGATGGGCGAGAAGAACACGAGAGTAACTAGTAAGAAAGCTGCTAGCAAATCTTCGCACACACTGAATTCAAAGACCACTGGCGATGCTTCGAAATCTGCGGCTGGAAGTGCGCTGTCGCAAACGAAAGCCCCCTCCAAACAAACTAGCAAAGAGGCCGCATCCGCCGCGTCCAAGACGCTCAAAGACGGTCGTACTAGCAAAGCATCCAAATCCGCAGCCGGAAGTGCCTTGTCACAGAAGGCAGCCAGTTCAAAACCAGGCAAAAAATAATGATGCACGACTATTCGATGCGTGGGCATCCTCGCGAGCGACTTGTTTTTCTCCTCGCCGCCGCAGCTTTTTCGCTGATGCCGCTTGCTACAACTCTGCAGGGCTGGCTGGGCGTTGGAGTCGCCCTAAGCTCCTTCACGTTGTTTTCGGGATTGTTCGTTCTATTTGATCGATACCTCTGGCGTATTGGTTTTCTTCGGAGATTGTTCGGGTTACCCGACCTTAATGGTAGGTGGTCATGCGTCGGAGCTCAGATCGATACATGCGGAAATAAAATCAAAGAGTGGAACGCGACGATCACAATTAAGCAGACCTGGTCACGTCTTTCCATCGCACTCCATAACGACTCGTCGCGGTCACGTAGCGGTCCGGCAAGTATTGAGAGCGACGAAGGGCACGGATACCGACTGCTATACACGTACAACAATGAACCAATGCCGGGCGATAAAGCACTCACTCCCCATCGCGGAGCTTGCGAATTGATTTTCAACATCGAATGCAGTTCTGCTGATGGGGTCTACTTTAACGATCACAATCGCCAAAGTTTCGGGCGGATGAAACTTACGAAGATTGCATAAAATTGGAGCAGTAGCAATATGACTAGATTACAAAGTCTACATTTCGAGAACTTCGATCGGCTTTCCATATTGCGAGCCCGTCGCACCGATGCCACAGAATCGTACATGCTGAAACCAGTGGGTGCCAACGAAGTTTATGAGCGGATGGAGGAACGCAGTTCCGCGATCAAATACGTTGTCGGTGCGATGCAGCCGATCGACCCTACTTACACAGAAAACACCTATCGGGAAGGTGAACGCGTCCGTAATCAGTTGGAAAAGAGCCTGTGCGGACAAGGGATCGTTTGCGAATTCGATTACCAAGGATCCGTAACGAACGACACGCATATCCGAGCGAAAAGCGACATCGACTTGCTCACTTTACATTGTGCATTCGTGTCGCTCGATCCACCACAGAGAGTGTCATCGCCATATTGCGGTAACCCCGTCGAGGATTTATTGGAACTCCGGCGTTCCAGCATTCGAGTTCTCAAAGAGAAGTTCCCAGAAGCAACGGTTGATTCATCAGGTTCGAAATCGGTTTGTATTGAAGGTGGATCGTTGCGGCGGAAGATTGATGTTGTCGCATCGAATTGGTGCGACACGAATGAGTATAGAGTAACGCGGCTCAAACGCGACAGAGCGATCCATGTGCTCGACGCGCATAAGTTGGAAAGACTCCGAAACCTTCCGTTTCTTCATAATGCCCGACTTCACGATAAGGATCAGCGGACAAATGGCGGATACCGGAAAGCTGTTCGACTGCTAAAGTCACTGAAGTACGATTCTCAAACAGAGGTCCGACTTTCCAGCTATGACATTGCCGCAATAGTCTATGCGATCGACGACCAAAAGCTAAACGTGTATAAGGGTATGGAGTTGTTGTTATTAGATCACTGCAAAAAGCACCTTGATTTCCTCAATGACAATAAGTGGTATAGAGACGCGTTGTTTGTGCCCAACGGCACGAGAAAGATTTTTTGCACGGAGGGTGCATCGGTCACGGGCTTGAATGACCTTCAACGAGAGGTTAATCGGCTTAACTATGAAATTGAGAATGACTTGACGCGTTCATTTCGAAATCTCGCAGAAGCCCGAGTTGAATACTAATCACATGGTATTGAGCAAATGATTACCGACATCAATAACCAGAACGTAAAACGGATTCTAAAGCGAGTGAGGCTTGGTTTTCCGCGCATCTTGTTGCCCTTCGGGGTGAATCGTACCTGGAAGAGCACAGTCCTGCGCACGTTGCATTATGCTCGCAAACTTTTTTGAACAACGTAACTTTGACGGCAACCAGACAATTTCTAGTGGGCGATACAAGTACGATAGATGTCTGAACTTGTTGAAGTCTAATGTTACGCGATCCATGTTTTGGAGAACACAACTTGCGAACGCTTCAATCGAACGATCGTTAACAATTGGAGGCGGGTAAAACATGTCAAATGAACCGACACCACAAGATTTGTATCAGAAAACTCGCGATGACTTGTTGCGTCGGCAATTGTCGAACAACGAGAATTTTGATCGTTCAATTCTGACACTCGCCAGCGGTGCGCTCGCACTTACGATTACGTTCATTAATGGCGGACGCGAATTGCATTGCTTTCCAATGCTAGTCCTCGCCTGGATAGGTTTTGTCGTTGCGATTGTCTCCACGCTTCTGTCCTATATTGCAAGTCAGCGTGGTATCGATAACGCGTTGAACTTGGCTGAACGATACTATTTGAAGCAGGACGAAGGGGCGTTCAACGCACCGAATCTTCCAGCAAACATCAACGAAATACTCGGATATGTATCTGCCACGAGCTTTATCCTCGGTATAATTTTCTTGCTGATTTTCTTCGGAACGAACCTCAAGTAGCAAAGGATTTAGAATGAACAACGAACGAGACCCTCAGCCAAATATGGCCGAAAGATTCGAAGTTCAAAAAGGTGCCAGTGTCCCATCGTTTGGGATTATTACGAACGGCGCGTCAATTCCGAAAATGCAAAGTTGCGATATTGAACGAGGAGCATCGGTTCCAAAAATGCAACCCATGGCAACAAGTCAAGATGCGAGTGGCAGTGAAGCGAATCAAAACAAGGGGCGTGAAAAGGACAGTTAACCGAGAATTCAGTTGAAGGTTTTGTCAAACCCAATAACGATAACGATGGTCAGAACGTCCGAAACGTCAAGACAATCAATGGAGCAGCGAGAGTAATGATAACCGCAATCACCATCGAGAACTTCAAAGGTATACGAGAGCGAGTCAAATTCGATTTTCGGCCCATCACGTTACTGTTTGGTGCAAACAGTGCGGGGAAGAGTACCGTTCTGCACGCGTTGCATTACGCTCGTGAAGTTTTCGAACGGCACAATCTCGACGCTGACCAAACGATTGCCGGTGGCAAGTACATTGACCTTGGCGGATTCGAGCACTTCATCAATCGGTCTGATCATGACGATTTGCTTCATCCCCAAAAGAGGCTGCGGCTTCGTATTGACTTGGCGGTTTCTAACAAGGACCTACCGTCCTTTGATCCCAATTTCGACCTGATGGGCGAACAACTTGAAATCGAATTTGACTCGCTGCTTAACGAGATCGAATCGACAGCGGTTGAGCTTGCCATCGGCTGGAGTTCTGTCGAGAACTGCCCCTACGTCGCCAATACGACAATCTTCTTTAATGGCCTCGAAATCGCCCAAATTGTCACGCCGCAAAACCTCCGGGGATTTGTCGTCAAGTTCACGAAGTTTGTCCCTGACCCTCAAAACGCTGAAAATTTGGTCGAGGTCTCGACACTGGACCATCCCTGCCTCAAGCAACTCGGTGACACGCGGCGTGATGAATCGCAAAGAACAATATTTGACCAAGACACCATCCTTAGCACCGCATTTTCATTTTGCGGGGATGCGATCTCAAATCATGGCGAGCAAATTGAAGTGAGTGGTCGCGGTGATGCTTTGCCGGATTTCGATAATCCCTTGGCGTTTGATCCGGAACCGTTCACACCGTCGGGAATTGAAGCATTTAATGAGTTACAACACGCCAAGATTGGCGTTGCTCATGAGCTGGTCCGTGCGGTTAGTGATCTGGTTCTAGGGCCCTGCCGGCTCGTTCGGGACAACTTGAAGCAGTTCCGTTATTTGGGGCCACTCCGCGATACCCCGCCACGGAACTTCCAACCGCCGCGATTTCCGGATCCCTCGCGCTGGTCGTCCGGACTGGGTGCTTGGGATACCTTGCAAAACGGTAGCGATCTACTAGTAGATGCCGTCGGGAGTTGGCTGGGAGACCCTGAAAACCTGAATGCTGGCTGCCGAGTCGAGCGTCGGACCGTCCTAGAACTCGACTATGCCGACCCGATCGTCCGAGCCTTATTGTCGGGGCGGGCTTTCGACGACTTTGACGAGCATCTTGGATTCCACTTTGCCAGCGCTCCCACCAGCACCCGTGTTGTCATCGTTCCCAACAATTCGAACATCGAGCTTCGGCCCCACGACGTCGGCATTGGCATTTCGCAGGTAGTACCCGTGATCGTGACTGCCCTGGATGGCAGTGAACGATTGCTCGCTATCGAGCAACCCGAGCTTCATATTCACCCCCGCCTGCAAGCCGAGATCGCCGACTTGTTTATTGAAGCGATCCACAAGAACAAGCACCGCTTCATTATCGAGACGCACAGCGAGCATCTAATCCTGCGGCTCCTACGCCGCATCCGAGAAACAGAAGTCAACAAAGCCCCCGCCGACCGTACGTTACGAACGGACGAATTAGCGATTTACTACCTAAAACAGGAAAACGGCACTTCGGACGCCCTGGAAATCGAAGTCGACGTCAAAGGCGAATTCATCCAACCCTGGCCGGACGATTTCTTTGATATTGATTTCTATGAGCGATTCCGAACGGGGGACGAGGGCTGATGTTGCACGAATTTGCATTTACTCCAGCGATCTTTGATGAGGAGTCCCATGTCGACAAGGAGGCTTGGGGAGAACAGTTGCGGGAACTGACCGCCGCGATCTTTCCTCGAACTTCTGTGTGGCCAGTCGTAATTTCCGACTTATACACTGGATCATGGTCGTCACACATTGTTCCGTACGTTGAGAACATTGCGGACCATAGGGCAAGAAAGTTCTGCCAAGGACTCCTCACCAATATGCAGCGGATGCTCGTCGTTCGACCCAATTGTGGTGAGTGGCCCAACGACGATGACGCGGCCTGGTGCAGGGAAGCCGTCGCGACCCACGCGGTTGAACCCATCGATCGAATTGTTACTGTCAGGAAAACAAAAAATTCAACCGCTGATGATTTCTCAATCGTGCGATGCATTGATGAAGTTGAGGATGGCGGTTTTTGGCGTGATATCAACTCGGACGCCTCGCCAAGAATGGTTGTTTCTGAACAGGTGCAACTGCTGCGGAAACTGTGCCTTCATTCCGAATGGGTTGCGTTGATCAACCCCTATTGTACCAGCAGCGAGATGGAGTTTACCGTTCAGTTAATCGACCTCGCGATGCGGCGGAATACAGAGTTTGGAAAGCTCACAATTGAGATACACGCGAATGAACCGGATGACCGCGACTCGGTCGAGCGTGCTAGAAAACAGCAGAATGTCACATATGACATGGTGCGGCGGATAACTCCCAAGGTCACAACGGGAAACACGGTGGAACTCTACTTTTGGCCCAAGCTTCTTGATCGAATCATTGTCGCCGGGAATTACACGAAGCAGTCCGGCGGAATCAAGCGAAAAAGCCCGCGATGGGGAGTCAGCATGAGCCACATCGCACATGGCAATGAGCCGAATGCCGCCCCGACCGAATGGAAGCTCCTTCGCCGCGATGCCCTTGACCGCTGGTTCAGACAATTCATCGCAGAAAACGCAAAAAGCAAGCCAAATCCAACTACTGTCGACTCTGCGGAATAAAGCATTAGGTACGCAAGATTACGACGCTCGTAACGGAAAAAGCATCAATAGCTCCTTGATACATTGGGAAATAAAGATGAATGATAGCGACCCGGGTTCTATCCAGAATAAACCTTGTTATGTCGATGGCCCGGGGGTCGTTATATTATCGCTTTCGCTACCGGATCCGTGGCCTGTGGTCGCACCTTCCGCGCTTCAATTGCGTTTGGAGGACGGCATTCTTGCTGTTGGGTTTCTGCCCGAGAGGCGAATCCTTGTTGAAATTGCGAGGAACGCGGAAGGCGAAGTGAGACTGGCAGGCCAAGCAATGAGCTGCGAAATTGCTGGACTCGCAGGCTCCGGAATGATCATTACCATAATTTGGGATTCGCTCGATTACATTAGGATCCAAATTAATGGTAAGTCTACCGGTCAATCAGACAGCGAATTTCCATTCGACAGCACTCTGACGTTAGCGAATCCTACAATCCCGCTACCTGACAAATTGATAGATCCAGAAACTTCAGAAAAAGTGCGGTCAGCGAGGAGAAAGAAACTCGCAAAGATTCAGCCGGAACTCAATCGCAGTCTGTATGGCGCCGAAACCGATTGGGGATGTCCCATTAATTGTTAAAACTCATTGGTGGTCTCTGAATACGGA
>JAEUIQ010000032.1 GCA_016794985.1 Planctomycetaceae bacterium
CTGAAGGAACTATTTGCTTCGCGTAAGGTTCTGCCCAAGAGTCTGACGGCGAAAGCGTTGGGCTACACGATGAATCAATGGAAGGCCCTGTGTCGCTACGTGGAGCAAGGTTATTTGTCGATGGACAATAACAGCGCCGAACGGGCCGTCAAAACACCGGCCATCGGTCGGAAGAATTATCTGTTCGTCGGCAGCGAAGAAGCTGGTCGAAACGCGGGTGTTTTTTACACACTGGTTGGAAGTGCTAAAAGGAACGGAGTCGAACCGTACGCGTGGCTGAAGGATATCTACCAGAGTCTGCCAAGTCTCCGTGACTCCGAGGCTTTTAAGCAGTCTCAGGAGGGTGGGCTGGTGACCAGTGAAGAACTTGACCAGTGGTTGCCTGAGCGTTGGCTGGAGACCCATCCAAAGCATCGCTGGACGATCGACGAAATCCGCGGAGAGGAACGCTTCCAAAAAGAAATGGCCAAACGAAATCGCCGCCGCCAGATCGAAGAACGGAAAAAGAAGCAGGGGTAGTTCATCGAACGCTCACGAATGCTGGGGCCGAAGCACTCAGTTACTGGTCCGCAGACATGTTTCTACGCCGAATCCAAACGGCAATGGCAATCAGCATCGCACCAGTCACGACTAACCAAATCCAACTCGGATACTTTTGGGGACGTTGTGACAGTTCAACGTTGTAATAGTCTAAATCAAATTCTTCGAAGGAGACCTTGTCGTCGATTTGGATAGTGTAATCCTCTGTCCCCTCCAATATCGTCCATGCGGACTGAGGCGACGTCCGCCGCGATCGTTCAATCCGGTAGCGAAATTGGGTGATATCAGAATCAGAATAATCAAAGGTCAAAACAGACTGATCCGTTTCGGTTTCCAATTTGATTAATGTTGGAAGAAATCGAAATTGTTTGGACAAAATGATTCGACCATCAACAGTACAACCCACACCTTTCGTGATTTGGTAAGTTTGACTGTTTGCATCTTCAGCCAGTAATTTCACTGCGTCTATCGGAAATGACTGATCTAGGCGTCCCGGTCGACCGCGTGGCCGCCAAGGCATTCGAATCAACTCCTGTGGCATCCCCCTAACCCCATTGAATCGCATAGAAGACCCGGGATCCCAGGAGTTGTAGTCCGTTCCATCCCACTCCGCCGATTCATAAAGCATCCAACTTGCACCCGCGTCTTGACTTTTGATTGTTCGGTAAGATGACAAGGTGTAAATGCTCTTCATTATCACATGCTTATTCAGCAACGTGTAAATTGCCCTGTTATCCAGCAACTGAAACACCTCATTGCGGCCGTTTAACATATCTGTTTTCTGCACGCGGAGCGGCGGGCACGGCCAGATTACGGCATAGTTACCCGTCCAACTGTACCGTTGTTCCGCTTGTTTGTCGAAGCGATCCCAAGACTCAATTGCCTCTGCATCAAATCCTTGAGCAACAGCCAGCACCGTCCCGGAGTTCACACTCATTAAGAAAAACAAGGCGACGAAGGCAACCTTCATAATGAAATTTGCCACAGGATTCATCATAAACTTAACTCCGGAACAAAATCTGGGTTCGGTGCAACAAAACGGTCGAAAAATTGCATTCCCAGCAATAACGTGCTGACTGCTGAGAATGCTGTTACTAATCTGACTTAAGTCGGAAGGACCCGATTACAGTTTGCATTTACAGATGTGGTTCGTATTGTTCGGCGGTTCCCAACCATCAAAGCGACACCCGCAAAGCACTTCGTCACAACTGGACCAAAACCAAGTCTTGACACATTTTCCTGCATTAACGGGGTGTGTCGCGCAAGTTTGTCCGCCGGAACCATCGTTTGGATTAATGTTGCTACAGGATGTGCAGCCATCGCAAACTGCTTGCCCAGTACCGCCCGGATCCCCATATACGTTGACCTCTCCCATTCCCAAAAATAACAAAAGCGATCCAATCGCAGTCAACAAAACCGACGTGCATTCTCGAAACATAATCAGTTCCTTTCGAGGAAAGTCCGGGTCTTTAGTATTATGGCGAGGGCAGATTGACCCGTCAAAACCCGCCACGCGTCAGTTATTCTTTCAAATACGAGGAAATTATGGCTCTCGGTATTCGTTCCCGAATCAGCACTGCGACGATGTCATCACCGTACTGATCGTAAAATGACAAGGTCCGCTTCTTTTCCCATGCTTCAGCAGCCTCTCGTGAACCAAAACCGGATAAACCATCAATGAGTTCTTTTCTTTCGAATGGTTCGACTTTGGGCATTGTTATCACCAAAGTAAATTTCCCTCAATCTCTGGGTGCCAAATCCATTCTTTGAAACGAGGGGATGTCTGCATAAAAATGATTGGTTCGCCAACCGGATATCCTCACTGGGGCTGAAGACATGTTTTGAACGACCAAGGGAATTCGATATTCCATTCCATTGACGAAATCGTATTCCAGCTCGATAGCCAAAGGCGATACCAGGACTTTGCCACCGCGTGGAAAACCTGCCGCTAACGAAATCCCTATGATAGTCGCGGTGATCAAAATTCCGCTAAGAATCGGGTTCAGCGACGGGCGATGGTTTTCGCCAGCAGTTGCGAATAACGTCAGACCAAAGATCAAGAAGTTTATCCCAGCCGAAAACAACGGCGGGAAGCGAATGGCTCCGAAACACCCGCAAGAGGTATAACCCTGAGTAATCTGATAAACATTGAACGCGAAAAATGCCGCAAAAACTGCGAGCGTCCACATCCGCGACTCTTTTGGAAAATAGCCGGATGCAATCCAGACTCCGAAGTAGATTTCGGCGAGACCCTGACTGGTCGTCAACCAGGTCGTTACATCGCCACCGGTGGATGCAATCGCAGACAATTTTGCAAATCCTGCTATGATCAAAACTCCAGCCGCAAGGACTCTCGTGAAACTGCTAATTCCCCTCATTCATCCCCCCCTATCGATATCGCAGTAGTTCCATCGGCGATCGCAACCTTGCAACTCAAAACCTTCGAGTCGATTCGGTCGGAAACAAATTCAACAGATCCGTCCGCATTGGCAAAGTTAGCACCACCAAAATGGCGGGAAAACGGTTCTCCAAATCGATTCGTGCGGTTGATGACGACTCCTTGACTAAACCATGGATTCAATTGCTCTCCTGATGATGACCACGCGGATAAACTGCCGGACCGAAATCCGCACCAACTGTACAGGTAGGTAAGACTAGATGGACGACCAATTGACTCAAAACTGCCACCGCGCTCGCGCCATTCAAACGAATCAGGAGCGAAATCCGAAAAACTTCTAGCGACATTTTCGTCGAAGGGGAGGTATAACCCATCACCCGCGCTCTCCCAGGCAATTAGCGTATTCGAAAGTCCATCACGCACTTCGGATGATTTCGTCCCGGGCTGCAACCCGATCCGCAGCCGAACAATTCCGCCGTTTCGACCATCTAATTGACTCGAAAAATCCCAGACTCCCGCCGAGCCAGAATAATCACAGGTAACGGACTCCAATCCCGACACCACAGAACCTGAGATTTCGGATGATATACCCGACAACCGGACGGTCTCTCCAGTCGCCGGACACTTTAACAATGGCGGCTGCTGAACTAACAATGAACGATTCTCGGGCGAATGTGCGAAGCGATTAAGATCAAACTGTCTATGCAACGACATCTGATCTAAGTACGGCAGCAATTCTATGAAGAGTCCGGAATCGCTGGAATATTTAGACAAACTTGGCAACGCATTCACTCGCGGCCCAGGGAAGTAAGAGCGAGTTGCCAAAAACCCTTGAGCACCCACGCCTATTTGTCGCAATTGACTAAGACAAGAAGTCCGTCGGGCGGCATCTCGGGATTGCTGAATTGCAGGCAGTGCCAAACCCAACAAAATAAAAACCGTCCCCAAAGCGGCCAACAGTTCAACCAATCCAATACCTGAACGACGACATCCGATAACCATATTGGACTCAATTCGAAAACATGATTTCTTCACAAAGAACGCCCGAACAAAGAACGCCCGAACAAAGAACGCCCGAACAAAGAACGCCCATCGACCGAATTATACCGACACAATCCTCTCAGGCAAGTCCGAAAATATACAAAATTGAACAAATAAACAAATGCAACATGCAACACGTTTTGGCCTAAAGGGTACCATCGATTCCTGATGCACCAGGAAACACGACAACGGGACCGCTAGCGACCTTTTGCCTCCGAAAGACGACTACTGATATCCCTAACCTCTGCCTGTTTCAACTCACGTTTGCTACTCAGGCCATTGGCGTATTAGCTTTGAATCTTCCACTTGATAGATTCGAATACTGCCGTCGTGGTCGCCAACAATCAAGCGTTGACCATCTGGGCTAAGTGACACGGCATACAATGGCTGGGGATGGTGCGTGTAGTTTCGGACCAACTGTGCGTTATCACCGCGATGCATCCGAGCCTGACCATCCAAGGAAACAGAAATCAATTGTTCGGTGTCACCCACATAGGCGATCGCGGAAATCTCTTTACCGAAGCCTGTGATCGATTGACGCCGCTCACCGGTTTCCACGTCCCAGGTCTTGATGGTCTTGTCGGCACTTGCCGTGGCCAATTGCTGCGCCTGGTTTTGCCAACTCAAACTCTGCACAAAGTGCGTGTGGCCTTCCAGTATTTTCACCATGGCACCCGTTTGCGGATCGTGCAAACGACAAAGCTTGTCCGCTCCTGCCGTCGCCAACCATTTTCCATCTGGAGAATACTCGACTGCCAAAATCGTATCGCTATGAACTTGTCCGTAGTCGCGTTTCACTGCGCCGGTCGCTACGTCCATTTCTTTCAAGTCTCCGAAACGACTGGGCGGACCACTGCCAACGGCCAAGACACGATCGTCTGGGCTGAATGCCAAGGCGGTCACTCGCGAAGAAAACAAATTCTCGTTCTCGTTGCCCCAAGTTTGAACCAACTCCCACGGCAATTCCAAATTCCATTGCCAAGTGGCTGACCCCATCCGGGCAGTCGCTGTTTGACCATCCATCGCTTCGAGTTCCGCCACGCGACCCATCGTTGAATTCGCCGCAGAGTCGGCAGCTGAACCGGTCAGCGTCGTCGGTGGGTGCAGGACGGCGGCAGGTTGCCCGGTCGTCGTTTGATACAACAGCCCATGCCCGGTTTCTGTCAACAACAGGACTTGCTGGGCCAGCGAGTCGAAAGTTGCCGCCAAAATCTCGCCGCGCGTCGAGTTCGAGAATTTCTCCAACGCTTGCTGGTGTTGAGCCAAATCCAGTCGATGGGTTTCAATCCTACTCTGCTGGGCAGGGACCCGGTCCCGCGCGAGTTGCAAACCCGCATCGGCCGAGGCCAACGCTTGCATTGCTTTGCTCACGTTTTGTTGCGCGGTTGATAATTGTGGTTGCAGATCGGCCACCGCTTTTTGCTTTTCCGCGAGTTGTTGTTTTTTCTCGGCCAACTGTTGTTCTAACGCCGCAATACCCTGTTCCGTTTCGGTCACCGCTTGCTGAGCCATTGCAATCTCTTGCTCTTTGGTCGTCTGAGCTTCGACGGCCTTCTGATGGGCTTCCGCAACTTTGGTTCTGGCTTCTTCTTCTTTCTTGATCGCCTCTTCTAATCCGGGGATCGCTTCTGAGAGTCGTTTGATCCACGCTTCCTGCCGCGCTAGTTGTCTTTGCGTCGCTTGTTGGGCTTGCCAACGCTCATAGTCCATGCCGAAGACGTGCAGCTTTTGGCCACTGGCGAGGCTCCACAGCGAGGCTACATTCTGAGCATCGACGGTGACGAGCAAGCGACCATCCGAGCTGGATCGAGCCAAGCGCACGGTCGAGTCGATCGCAAACGCCAACTCACTTCGCCACATCGCTCCATCTTCGATTAACTTGTGGACCTGTCCCGCTTTCGTTATCACCATCAGCTGCTGGGCATCTGTCATCAGCAAGCTCAGTGCGTCGGCGAGGGGCTCGACAGTCCTTACTTCGACCATGTTCCAAGTAACTTGATCCCCGGATTCCTCGCGACGCCAACACCACAGTTGATTCCCATCACCTAACACCCATAAGGCTGCATGATCTTTCGACCAAACCGCCGACGAGATCCTCGTGTCCATGGGTCCTAAGGTATGCAAAACGTCGGGGCTGTCATTCGATAAAACCAACAATCGTTTTTCGTCGTCTTGAGCAACTCGCCACGTACCTCCTTGAGTCGAAACGTATTGTCGATTTGACTCCGTCGCTTCCGTTAGACTCGCGCCGGTTTGGCGTTGCCAAAGTTTGACGGTTCGAAATCCACCGACCGCTAACTTCTGACTGTCATGACTGAACGCCAAAGCGTGAACCAAATCCTTGTCCGTGGCGGACAATGGCGAGCCATCGCTAAGAGTCAAAGACGGATCGAGCAACGGGACAGGGTTCCACGAGCCCTCGGCGAAGGGGTTTGCCACGACATAGGCCACATTGCCTTTCGCGAAACTGAGATAATGTCCGTCGCCGGACGTTCGAAGTGCATACACGGGTCGGATCGATTCAGAAATCGTCCGCCATTGAATCGCTCGCTCATTTCCTGCCGTCGGTGGAGTCGCACCAGCGCGAATCCAAGCACTCAACCATTCGATCTGTTGCTCCGTCAATGGTTTGGCGCCAACGCTGTTATCAACGGGCGGCATTACGGAATCGTCCGCCGCCCGAACTCGGGCCAATAATTCGCTACCGTCTGGATCGCCAGCGACAATCGCGGCCCCACTGTCGCCACCGAGCATCATTTTCTCGAACGACTCCAGGTTCAGGCCACCTTCCGACGTTTTGGCGTTGTGGCAGGCGACACAGTTTTGATTCAAGACGGGCGCAATGTTCTTGGCGAAGTCATCCGCTGTGGTGACTCGTGTCACGAACACCAGACAAACTCCCAAAATCCACGTCCGAATCTCCAGGACTACGATCTGCGAAGAACGATTCATCCGTACGATCCTCAATCCCCAACAACAACTCGAAGCAAAACAAAAAACGGACCTACTCCGTTGGCCTCATTCGTGCAGCGCGACAACATTCGACGAAAGCCGCCTGAGAATGAAACAGGCCCCATTCCGCGGAATGACATAAGGCCCAGCAACGATAACGACCGGGGATATTTTAGCTCAAACCCATTCGTTTAGCACGACTGAACGCGATACTTGTACAGCAAAATTGCTGTTCACGATGTTTCGATAGAATTTTTGAGCGAGCCTTCCTACAATAGCGACAAAGTGCTGGAGAACCCCAGAGACGATTTTGGCTGAACAAGATGATGATTCCCGAGACAAATCAACATCGATCATTCCTCGCGAGATTCTTGCCAATCTTGGTCGGTTGTCTTGCGTACGCTCAGTTAATGCTTGGCATCGATTCCGTCGGAAACTCCACAGCTCGATGGGATCGAATCATCGTGCTTGAACAATTGATTTGGCTGACACCTTTGGGTGCCTTATTGTTTTTCTGGACTCTTGCAGAATTCCGGCAAAACACCGTTCACGCTCATCGCATGCTCCTGGCCGTTGTTTTGGCATTAAGCCTTGCCTTGATTGCCTGGCCGCTGAGGCACTTCGGTCCTTAGTCGTTTAAGTCCAGCGTTGGCCTATCGCCCAGTTTTCATCGAGCGTTGTCATGAAAACGTTTCTGTAGTTGCTCAGGACAAATTACAATACATGAAGTACTCGCCTAAACTCACGGGGCGACGACTTCGATGGTCAGCGTGGGAACCGGCAGCCAGACTTGAATTTCTTGGGGTGCCGCTTCCGCAGTTGGTTTCCATTGCACCTTGGTCTCATTGTGAAAACTGATCGTGTATCGTCCGACCGAAGTCTCGGCCGGAACTTGAATCGAGATATTGGCTTGCGTCTGATCGGGCGGAACCGTCACCTCGCCAATCGACCATCCTGGGGGCAATTGAATGGGTCGAACAACACATTGACCACCACCGCCTGTGCGACGCTGCAGATTCAAAATCGCCGTTGTTGGAACCGTTGGTTTGATCGAAATCGTGTCCATTGCCCAATTCATTCCCAGTGGTGCTTCTTGTTCCCTGGTCACTCGCAATCTTTGTTCGGCGATCAAGCTCCATTGGACAAAGCTACGACGGGGCGATGCTGGGTACTGGATCGCGGCCGGCCATGCGACTCGGCGAAGATTCGGCTCACCCAATGAACGACCAACAATGCGAAAATCTCCGCATGATTCACCTACATTCATGTCGGCATGTACGACCAGCGTCGCTTGATTGACCGCAGGATGCACCACGACCGGCGTCGCCACGACGCCTTCTGGGAGTCCAGCGGCCGTTAACTCGACTGGACCAGCGAATCCTTGACGACGCAGCAAATGCACGTGCCAAGCGACGGTTCCTCCGCTCTGGACTTGAGCGCCACCGGGCCGAGCCTGAGCAGGATCGTTGTTATGAAATAGGGGATGGGCGATCAATTGAAAGTCCGGCTGTGGAGCCCCAATTGAAATCAAGAACTGACGAGATTCGTTCGGGCGCGGGCTGGTGATGTGGTCCATCAACATGACACAATAGTGCCCCTCCTCCGGCAGCGTCGCCAAAAACGCGGGGTCCGCACTGGCGATGTTGACCGGTCCAGTCCCCACTCCTGGCTGATCGTCTTGATGAGTGATCAATTGCAACGATTCGATCCCTGCGTCGTCGCGGCGAACTCGATACAAGAGCATCTGAGGATCCGTCAACTGTCCCGCACTCGCCGAGACAACTTCGAGCCACACGCCCTGCCCTGCCCCGCCTTGAAAGTCAATTCGCACCGGCTGAGACGGTCCGCCAAATAGTCCGTGCATCACGACGGGCAATGTTTGCATGGTCGCTGGTGTCGGTGCTGGAATCACTTGTCCGAAATCCAACCCGCCCGCCAATGATGCCCAGTCCCCAACAGCCGCCACGATCGCCGGGTCACGCCAAAATCGTTGGCGCGAATCAAGTGGCGTTTTCAGAGAATTGATTAGCGAGGCCGGTTCTGAAATCACATTCGTGGATTCGGCGCTGGCGGCATTTTCCGTCGCAGCGATCGAAACAGGCATCGTGATGGGCTCCGAAATCTGAACATCCAGGGCGAAATAATAATCAGGACCCCCTTGATGCAAAAAGTCGAACACCTCTAGTGAGTACTTGCCGGCCACCACGTTGGGTAGTTCGATTTGAGCAGGTTGTCTTTTCACTGCTCGACTTCTGGCCAATTCGAGTCCCTGCTCGTCACGCAAAATCAACACCGGAATCGCGTTCGAGTCGAGCGACTGAGCGTGGACCGTCACATTGACCGATTGAGGTTGAGACAATTCCAATTGGTAACGCTGTTTTTCCTGCGCTCGACAGCGATCCCAGATCAAGCTACCGACGGGCACTGGAAATCCTGCACTTGACTCAACAGCGGACGGTTCAGGAATAACGACTGGGTTTGCGCTAACCAAAAATGACCGCGGGTTCGAGACTCCATGACGTCCCACAGCGGCGACTTCGTAGATTCCCGGTGCAACTCGCGGTGAGATCGCAACTTCGAAGTGACCGTACTTGGGTCGTGAAATCTCTGTGGGGGACGATGCGGGCTCGGTCAACATACGAGCGACCATTTCCGGGTGCGAGAACTGCAACTGATACAACTCTTCACCCTGTTCAACGGCCACGGCTTGGATCGGCACCGTCGTTCCGACTTGGGCCACGTGTTGATTCAACGCTCGCAATTGCGGCGTGGGTTGAGCCCAAGCAGAGACCATGCCACTGCCGAATAAGTAGCCAAGCAAAAGTAAAGTGCGAAGCATTGAATTCATGACGTGCTTGATTCAACTTAGTGATTGAAAAGAAACTCTTTTGAATTGACCAAGGCCCAGACCAAATCCTCGTATGCGACCTTTAAAGCAGCCCGCTTCGCGTCGGGATTAGAGTCAACTTTGTCGAGATGCTGCTGAACGAACGATAATGCGGTCGCCGTTTCGACTTCTGTGGGCGGGCGACTCAAAGCACGAAGGTAAAAATCATCGATCGCCAACTTTGGGTCCAAGTCTTCCACAGCAAACTTTGACGGACGAGCCTTTTCTTCGCCCAACTTGGCTTGCATTTCTTTGGAGTTCAAAAGATGCAAACTTTGGGCGAGCGTCGCCTCTTGCGAACGTTCGCACTCGCAAGCGGTCGTTGATTCGGGTTGCCCAAATACCGTTAAGAAGTACGACGAAAAACTCGTGTCGGGCAGGCTGACCGCCCGCGTCCCGTTGGGCATGCCAGCAAACGCTGTCGTCGTACCCAGCACATCATCGACGGAGTCTAACAGGACTTCGGCAGTCAGCCGTTTGGGATAATAGCGAGAAAAACTCGTGCGATCATTTAAATTGTGTTCGTTCGGCTCCCACGAGAATTGGTAAGCCTGAGAATTGCAAATCAGGCGCACCAACGACTTCAAATCATAATCGTGTTCCACCAAGTGATTGGCCAACGCCTCCAATAGCTCTGGGTTCGAAGGCGGATTCGTGACGCGTAGATCGTCTTCCGGTTCCACCAATCCGCGACCGAAGAAATGTTTCCAATATCGATTGGCTAACATTCTAGAGAAAAATGGATTGTCAGGTGCCACCAACCAATCGGCCAACGCCAATCGCGCATCGAGATGCTCCTGCACTTGGGAGGGCGTTGCATCTAGTCCAGCGGGCAACAAGCCTTGGCCCGATTTCGGGTGCGATGCCGCCGCGCCTCCGACTCGCGATACAAATTGCGGCTCTTGAGGCGCGGCCCCTGGCTTCTGCTGCAGCTTGCTAAAGAAGGCCGCCATTTGAAAGTAGTCGGTTTGACTCCATTTCTCGAAGGGATGATGGTGACAGCGCGCGCATTGCAAGCGTTGCCCCATGAACATTTGCGCCATGTCCTCTAGCCGAGATTCATTGCTAGGAACTTGGCGGTACCAAATAACGGCCGGATTCACATCCGGATCACCGGAGGCCGTCACCAATTGGCGGACCCATTCGTCGTACGGAACGTTTTGATAAAACTGGTCGCGAAGCCATTGATGGAAGGCAAAGGCTCCGAATTTCTTCTCTTCGGACTCGCGGCGATTGCGAAGGATCGTCACCCACTTTCGCGCGAAAAAATCAGCATACGCTTCGCTGCTTAGTAGTTGTTCGACCAAACGCGAACGTTTGTCCGTTGATTGATCAGCCAGAAAGGCCAACGTTTGTTCTCTAGTGGGAAGATGACCCGCGACATCCAAAGTCACTCGGCGGAGAAAGGTGGAGTCATCGCACAACGGAGCTGGCGGAATACCCAAAGTTCGAAGTTTATCGAATACCGCCTTATCCACTGCGTTGTTCGGCGTTGGCCAGTTGGCAACTTCGGCCCCCAACGGAATACTGGCGCGGAACACCGCGACCTGTCCCTGATAACGGGCCATGACGGCGACGTCGCCCGCTTGTTGTTTCAATTGAACAAAGCCACGCTGATCGACTTCTGCCAGATCAGTGATGTTTGATTCGTAGGTCGCTCCCCGAGTCACATCTTCGATTCTACCGTCACTGTAGACAGCCAACACCGACAGTTGTTGCGTGCTACCTCGTTGTAGTTGGCGCGTGGGTGGATGTAACAACAATCGCTCGACACGTCCTTCGTCGGGCCGGCCGGCCGGCATGCCTTGGGCAATCCAACGCACCAAGCGCCGGTATTCATCAGAGTCCGCATCCAATCTTTGTCCGCCCCCATGCGGCACACTATTGATCGCTTTTTGGAGCAGCAAACTCTCTTCGGGAGCTGCTGGAAAAACGCGCCGCCCGCGCCCTTCATTCACGATGAACTCATGATCTTCGCTTGGTTCAAATCCAAGCAACGAAAGCTTGAAGCCGTTTTGACCAGAAGCTTTTCCATGACAACCTCCGCCATTGCAACCGAATTTGGTGAAGATGGGAATGATCTGGTTGTTGAAACTTACCGGTTGGAGTTCGTGAAATCCCGTAATCACAAGCTTTGCTGTGGTTGTCAGCGAGTCGTTCCAAATCGCGCTGATGGTGCCTTCACCATCCGACAATGGCGTCAACCACCCAGCTTCACTGATCGTGGCCAAGTGCGGGGGGCTTACACTGAAACGTACCATGCGAGTGGCATCATGCGTTTGCCCCAACGGGTCCAATGCTCGAACTTGCAGCTGCCAACGGGAGTCGGCCCCACGCAGTTGAATGGGGTGATCATCGGCAGACTCAAACTGGAGCGAAGCAAACGTTATCGATTGGTCGACCTCGGATTCGGCGCCCCAAACGACAGTCTCTCGGTTCAATCCGAGAATACTGACGCAGCACAAAACGCCCACAAACAAGCAAACTAGACGGGGGACCATCACGCTGAGTATCTTGCTCATCGGTGACTCGTATTGGGTGGGAGGCGGGAACCGGAAGTGAGTGGAAACGTGCTAAGTGACTCCAGCCTTTGCGCAACTCGAACCGAGCTTCGCAACCGGTATTTTGGCGGAGTCCCACAGGTCGCCGGTCGATTTTAATCTAATGATTAACGGAATACTACTTGAGAAGTTTCTTTCCCGCGCGACAAGAGCGACATTTTCGGAATGAGATCAGCTGCAAGATCACCCCGGTCGGGATAGCGATGGGCCAAAGCAGTCCACACGAGAAAAGCGATGAAAAGTACACTGCTAAAGCAATCGACTGGAATTTTTCTCGATGCAGTCGGCACTGCTGGCAACCAGGCTCAGCAGGCGAAACTTCGCTAGGCAAACATTCCGGGGATGCGGGAACAACGGGCGCGTTTTCATTCATTCGAACTTGTCCGCCGCCAATTCGGTTCGTTCCAAGCCATCCTGAATTCGACCGCCAAGAGAAAAACAGCCCGCGCAACTAGCCAGCCCGTGGCCGCGTGCCATCGGATCTGGTGTGCCCGAATCAATCGAACCGACTGCGGCGACTTAGCAAAAACTTGCATCGCCAATCAACACAGCACTCGCTTGTCCTTGCGGAGTGATGTTCAGGTTGATGAAGCATCGCCCCGGGGCAACTCCCGGACCACTGACGACGTTGATTCGACAAGCCGGGTCTCTCTGTTCGCAATTCAAAGTGCGGAACAACTCACCGTTTTGTACCGCCAGTAAAGACGCGATGGCCTCGACCATTCCGCCGCCGGCCCCCAAGTTTCCGATGTAGCTTTTGACCGCCACCACTGGGACTTTCGAGCCCAGCACCGATTCGATGGCCTCCGCCTCCTGCTGATCGCAAGATGTCGTCCCTAATCCGTGGGCATTGACGTGTCCAATGTCGGACGGCGCAAGACCCGTCTGGCGTAGCAAGGATTTGATGACAATTTCAAAAGCCCGTCGGAAGTTGGGGACTCCACGAGCATCCGCCACCGCCGCACTTGAGCCCGCCACAATCACGCCCAACACGCGAGCCCCGCGCGCCATCGCGTGGGCCTCGGTCTCTAGAATCATGGCCCCGGCACCCTCGGCCAAAACCATCCCACTGCGGCGAACGTCGAAGGGCTGGCACGCCTTTCCTGCCCACTCAGGGTCCGCCGGATTCACCTCACCAACCGCAATCTGTTCCTGCAATGCCAAATGAACACTGCGCGACGTGTGAATTCGCGATCCCGTCCCGCCAACAATCATGACGTCCGACCCACCGCGAGCAATCGTGCATAAGGCTTCGGTCAAAGCCATGTTGCTGCTCGCCTCACGGACGGTCAACGAGTTATTCGGACCGTGCAAATCGTGATAGATCGCCATATGACAGGCGGGCATGTTGGGCAAATATTTCAAGAGCCACAACGGGTCGACCTTGGGTAGGCCCTTTTCCGGCCACAGCGAGAAATCGAACTTGCCGTTGCTGTCCAGACACGACTTGACTCCATCCACAAACTCGTCTGGAATGCTCAGGATATGGTCGCAGCCGAAAAGCACACCGATTCGGTCTCGTTTGACGGTCGGATCGGAAGCTGCCGTACTAAGCTGCGCGTGATTGATGGCCAACTGGCCCGCCGCAACACCCATTTGGATGTCACGACACATCAACTTTAGCCCTTTCTTGACCGTCCGCTGCAGCGTTTTCTCCATGTCCCCAAAATTCGCTATGTCACCAGTAAACTCATGAGCTTGCCCCGCGACCTTGGTGGGCAAGAATTCATAAGGAGACCCCAACGCGGTGATCCCGCTGCGAGACTCGCTCAGAGCACGCCAGAGCGCCTCGGTTGAATTTCCGAGCGGAGAAACAAGCCCGAACCCAGTAATTACGACACGCGGGGCAACGCCACTCATATCTATTGTGCGCACTTTCTAATTAGAGCCGTCAGATGGCAGACCGCCCAACCGTTACCATCCCCTCCAGCGTAGCAGAAAACGGACGCCAGCGGCTAGACCACTGCCAACGCCCCAACACCTGTCCAAAGCGCTACAGTCAGCCCGTGCCTGGAAAGAGTCAACCGATGTGGGAGATTCGCCGATAAGCGGTCCCAGCGAAACGGGCAAGGACCTGTGGGTCAGCGGCTTGCAGGCCAGCGACAATTTGACTCACATACACGGCTTACAGATTTCGGTTTGAAACTTGTACGATACCGAGCTATTTGAAGGTCGGGCGAAGCAGGGGTCGCGTTAGATCATCGACAAGTTACGCCGACTTGTCGAATGTTGTGGGTATCGACTACGGAAGAGCGATGAAAATTCACTCGGAGCGGGTCGTGTGCGTGGGTTTGGTCCGCGGGTAACTTGGATTACCCTCCTCCTCGGCAAGTAGACTGCAGGGAACATGCAAGAATTCAATTTTCCGAATTGGGTCAACCGGTTGTTTTACGTTGGTTTAGCCGGTGCGGTCGTGTTTGGCGGCTATTTCGCGAATATGTTGTTTTTCGCGATTCATCCAGACGGGGTTAACGTTGGCCACAAGCCTCGACAACCGGTCCCCTTTAGTCACCAACTGCACGCCGGTGAGCTGAAAATGGACTGTCGTTATTGCCACAATACGGTCGAAGTGGCCGGCCATGCGGCGATCCCGCCGACGGCGACTTGCGGCAACTGTCACGGTGGCAATCGCGTCGTAGCGGGCCGTACCTTGGCCGTCGTACATCCTGAAAGCCCATTGTTGCAGCCGGTGCGGACCAGTTTGGAAAAAGCCAATGAGAAGAAGGGCACCGAGCCAGACGCGGTTGATTGGATCAAAGTCCATGACATGCCTGACTTTGTGTACTTCAACCACAGCGCGCACATCAATCGCGGTGTGAGCTGCGTTTCTTGCCACGGTCGCGTCGATCAAATGTTGGAAGTCCAACAAGTTAAGTCGCTGTCAATGAAGTTCTGCCTGGATTGCCACCGGAATCCAACGCCCCACCTTCGCGACCCGAATTTGGTAACGGACCTGGAATTCAAAATCAGCAAAGAGCATCCGCAAGTCGTTGATGGCAAGCGGTTTGAGACCCAAGAGGAGTACGGTGCCTATTGGAAGGACAAGCTGGGGATCTCGCCGAACATTAGTTGCTCGACTTGTCACCGTTAAAGGGCATTCTGGCGTTCGAATGGTTCGTCCAGGGATGCCGGTGGCTGGTTCGCGGGGCAAAACATCATCGTGTTAGAAATCGCAAATAGCAAATTCGACAATGACTATGGGACGTTTCCGAGTATGAAATCATTGCCATTGGTCCAACCGTCGCCTAAAAGCCAAGACATCGACGCTCAACAGGAGTTTGGCGGCGATGAGGTGAGCCGACGACGTTGGATGCAGTTGATGGGTGCCACGACGGCCTTGGGTGCCGCCGCAGCCGGTTGTCGATACGAACAAGAGATCATCCGACCCTTTGCCGTGCGTCCAGAGGGATATATCCCCGGGGCCACGGTGAAGAAGAGCACGTTATGCGAATTCGGCGGCGTTGCGCGGTCGTTGGTAGCTACGATTTACGACGGACGGCCAATCAAGGTCGACGGAAACGACCTGCTGCCCTGCCAAGGTTTAGCTAGTTCTTCGTTGGTCCAAGCATTAACTCTACAGATGTATGACCCCGATCGTAGTCGATCACCTAAGGTGCGGGTCAAATCCGGCTCCAAATCGACGAAGCTGGACAAGTCGACGGGCGACCAGTTCTCGGCCAAGTTGAACGAGTTTCTGGCTTCGGAATCCGCCGGGGTGGGTGGCAGTGCTTTGGCCGTCCTTACCGAACCGACGACCAGTCCGACGATTGCTCGATTGAAATCAATGTTCCTGCAGAAGTTTCCCGGGGCGTCATGGCATGAATACGCCGCCGTCAATGACGACCAAGTCATCAACGGGTTGCAACTCTGTTTCGGAACTAGCTATCGACCGCGGTATCGCTTCGACAATGCCGAGGTGGTCCTGGCCTTGGACAGCGATCCGTTTGGCAGCGACTTGAACGCGCCAGAGTATGCCGGGGATTTCGTGAAGACCCGTGATGTGGATTCGCGGCACAAAATGTCTCGCTTGTGGGCTGTGGGCAGCGAGATGAATGTCACAGCCGGTATGGCCGATGAACGTTTGCCTCTGGCCTCGTCCAAGATCGACGCGTTTGTGACTTCGCTGGAGCAGGCTCTTGCCGGCACTTATGCTCCTGCTGGCAAGGAAAAGGCGGTTGACAAGTTTCTGCGGACATTGGCCAGTGATTTGAATGCCAACAAGGGCCACGCGGTTATCGTTTTGGGGGCTGGGCACTCGGCACATCTGCACGCCCGAGTTTGGAAACTCAACAGCGATTTGAATGCCATCGGCACAACGGTGGAACTCCGCGAGTGCTTGGCTCCGCAAGGGGGCGGTTCCCATGCCTCTCTGCAATCGCTGGCGGACAATTTGTCTGCGGGAAAAATTAAAGGTCTATTCGTATTAGGTGGCAATCCTGTTTACACCGCTCCCGGCGATTTGGGCTTGGGCGAAAAGATTTCTGCAGTCGAGTTCTCGGTCCACTTGGGATTGTATGAGGACGAGACGGCTGCCGTCTGCTCTTGGCACGTGAATCAAGCCCATTGCTTAGAGTCATGGTCCGATGGGCGCGCCGCCGACGGTACTTGGTGTTTGGGTCAACCTACCATCGCGCCGTTATTTGCCGGAATGTCGATCGTAGAACTCTTGGCAGCTCTAATTGGCGAGAACGCAACGGGGCAAGAGCTCGTTCAAGCCACCAGCAAGTTGGAGGGGATGGCTTGGTCGAAAGCATTGCATGATGGCTTTGCTGAGGGCACCGCGATTCCGCCAGTGACATCTGTGAAACTGGCCGATTCTTTTGCGCCAACGACGGTTGAAGGCAATTGGCGAGAGGTTCAGATTCCGGCCCTTGGTTCGGCTGAACTCGTTTTTGTCCCCGGCCCAGTGTTCGATGGACAGTTTGCGAATGTTGGTTGGCTGCAAGAACTCTCGGATGGAATGACCAAAGTATGTTGGGGAAATCCGGCTATTGTTTCCCCGCAAACTGCTGCGGCATGGGGCGTCCGCCAAAATCAGGTCGTTAAGATCTCGATCGGCGAGAAATCGGTTCGGGTTCCCATCCACTTGGTGCCGGGAACGGCTCCGGGAGTTGTCGCCTTAGCGTACGGCTTCGGTCGAACCGAAGCGGGTCGGATTGGTGGCAGCCGCAAGGCGGCGAATCGAGCACCGTCAGTGGGTGTGAACGTGAATCAATTGCGGGGTGCCAACTCGTGGCATTTAGCGACCGCGACCGTTTCGGCAACGCAGAATTTTGAAGATGTGGCAACGACACAAGAGCATCATTATGTTGATACCTTGAGTCTATCCGTGGTCAATGAACGTGTTCCTCGATTGGCTCGCGAAGGTGATTTGGCGGACTACTTGGATTTCCTCGCACATCTCAAAGATCACGACCACGGCAGCGGGGAACACGCTGCCCCTCATGGTGACGAGAAGCCGGCTGCCGATCATTCGTCTGGTGAGGAAAAGCATGGCAACCTCGCTCCCGCAGTTTTGGCGACTCCGGTCGTTGCGAAGTCAGGCGACGACAAAGGTGGGCACGGTCATCATGATCATTGGCCTGTAATGCCGGGCCATCATCCGAAGAATTTTGACCTCACGCCAGGTCCTGGGTATCAAGACATGCCCAAATGGGCGATGACCATCGACCTGAATAAGTGTACTGGGTGCAGCGCTTGCGTGGTTGCCTGCCAAGCTGAGAACAACATTGCGATCGTCGGCAAGGATCAAGTGATTCGGGGCCGGGAGTTGTCTTGGATTCGCGTCGATCGCTATTTCTTGCCCAGGAATCGCGCGGAGTTGGCAAACGGGGAGCCCGGCCAAGAGTTGTATGAAAATCCGAAAGTGGTGGTCCAGCCTGTAACGTGCCACCACTGTGAGAATGCCCCTTGCGAACAGGTATGCCCGGTAGCTGCGACGGTCCACAGTGATGAGGGATTGAACGACATGGTTTACAACCGCTGTATCGGTACTCGGTACTGCGGTAACAATTGCCCATTCAAAGTTCGCCGGTTCAACTACCACAATTACGCGAACGCGACCCAGTTCATCGGCTACCCGGACGCCTTGGCATCCTTGGACGGTGGAATGCGACGTCCGGTCGGCGAAGTCAAGTTACTTGGCCTAGCAATGAATCCGGAGGTCACCGTTCGCAGTCGTGGTGTCATGGAAAAATGCACGTTCTGCGTCCAACGGATCCAAAATGGCAAGATCGCTGCTCGCAACCAGGGCCGCGATTATCGACGTGGTGAATTCCGCGACGGCGAAGTAACGACCGCCTGCCAAGACGTCTGCCCGACGAACGCAATTGTTTTCGGAGACGTTTCGGTGAAAGGCTCGCAAGTTGCCAACGGGTTTGAGAATCCACGAGGCTATGCGATGCTCAATGAATTGAACTTGGGGTCGAGATTGAAGTATTTGGCTCGAGTGCGAAATCCGCATCCCGATTTGGCACCGCCGAAAGCTGCGACGGAATCGGTCGCTCAGAATCACTGAGTAACGGTTCAATGATGGTCGTTCGGCGGATTGTTCCGTTGAGCGGAGGGGTTGGTTAGTAACGAGGGCCGGGGTCGGGAAGAATCAGAGAGAAGCTAAAGATATGGCAACCACGATCGATGAAGTCTACGACAACACTTGGGACGATCCACGGAAGCGTTCACCGTTGGTGACGGGCGGTTTGGATTACGGCCAAGTGACTTCTACGGTCACGTCGATCGCCGAGGCGCCTGCCCCTCCGCGAATTTGGTACATTCTGATGGCAATCAGTTTATGTTTGCTCGGAATGTTGGGGGTACTCTTGCTCCACCTGATTGTCTCGGGTGTGGGTGTTTGGGGTAACAACAATCCAGCATTTTGGGGCTGGCCGATTGTGAACTTCGTGTTTTGGGTCGGTATCGGCCATGCGGGAACTTTGATTTCCGCGATTCTTTTCTTGTTTCGCCAAAACTGGCGAACCAGTATCAATCGCGCAGCCGAGGCGATGACGATTTTCGCGGTGGTTTGCGCCGGTATGTTTCCGGGGGTTCACATCGGACGAGTTTGGGTGGCGTATTGGTTGTTTCCGATTCCAACGGAACACTTGGCAATGTGGCCGAATTTCCGGAGTCCGCTGTTGTGGGACGTGTTTGCGGTTGGTACCTACGCGACGGTATCGACCCTGTTTTGGTACATGGGCATGTTGCCAGACTTGGCGACATTCCGAGATCGAGCCAAGAACAAATGGAAGCGGATGGCTTATGGGATCTTGTGCCTCGGTTGGACCGGCTCGGCTCGCGCTTGGCATCGCTATGAAATGGCCTACACCATTTTGGCAGCTTTAGCGACGCCGTTGGTTTTGAGCGTGCACACGATCGTTAGCTTCGACTTTGCTGTTTCGCAACTTCCAGGCTGGCACACGACGATCTTCCCACCGTATTTCGTGGCTGGTGCAATTTTCTCCGGTTTCGCGATGGTGATCACGTTGTTGGTGCCGGCACGGGCAATGTTTAACTTGCAACATTTGATCACCATGCGACACTTGGAAAACATGTGCAAGATCATTGTGGCCACCGGCTTGATGGTCGGTTTTGCCTACACGATCGAGTTCTTCATCGCTTGGTATTCTGGAGTAAAGACCGAGACGCAGACCTTCATCATGCGAGCCTTTGGTCCTTATTGGTGGGCCTATTGGACCATGTTCACATGCAATGTCTTTATTCCGCAATTGTTTTGGTTCAAAGCGGTTCGAACATCACCCATTGCAATGGTGGTGATCAGTATTTTCGTGAATATCGGAATGTGGTTCGAACGTTTTGTGATTACCGTGACCTCGTTGTGTCGCGATTTCATGCCATCCTCCTGGGCTTATTTCCGGCCCACCTACGTTGACATTGGAATGTTCGTGGGCAGTTTTGGGTTGTTCATGACACTGTTCTTGCTCTTCTGCCGGTTCTTGCCGGTGGTTGCCATGGCTGAAGTGAAATCAGTCATGCCGCACGGGGACGAAGAACATCACTGATTCCACGGAAATCACCGTTTGGCTGGAAACAAGAAGAATTGAAACATGGCACAATCAAATCATCACAGCTCGTCAGAAGGCTCAACACCCGCCGGTCCAACCAGTCGGTTGGTTGGGATTTTGGCCGAGTTCTCGTCACCGGACAAGTTAGTGCATGCCTGCGATCAGGCACGGCAGGCCGGGATTCGGCGAATGGATGCTTACAGTCCTTTCCCGGTCCACGGCATCGATCCGGCCATTGGGATTCGCCGTACCAGGTTGCCGTTTTTGGTTTTGGCGGTGGGTTTGACCGGCTTGTTTGTGGCTTTGGGGCTGCAATACAGCGTAAATGCGACCGATGCGGTCGGCCCGTTTCCTGGTTATCCGTTTTTGATCAGCGGCAAGCCGCTCTTTAGTTTGCCAGCCAACATCCCAGTGACTTTCGAGGTGATTGTTCTTAGCAGTGCTTTTGCCACGCTGTTGGGTAGCTTGGCTTTGAACGGCCTCCCACGGTTCGCCAACCCATTGCATCGAATTCCACGATTCAAGAAGGCCACGAATAATGGGTTCTTCTTGATGATCGAAGCCGAAGATCCCAACTACAATCCACGCCAGATTCGCAATCAATTGGAGCAGTGGGGTGCCGAAGCTTTGGAAGAAGTTCATTTGGATCTAACGGACCACAGGCTTCCAGCCTTTGTAAAAATGGTTTTTGTGCTATTGCTGGCTCTGTGCACGTTGCCCCCGGCGCTGATTTATCGGGCTCGTGGTGACAGTCATTCGCTGCCACGATTGCACTTCAATCCCGACATGGATTGGCAATTCAAATCGCAAGCTCAACAAGTCGCGCCGAACATCGGTCCTAACGAGAAGAACGAAGAATTCGTGTTCGCGGACCAGCGAGCAATGCGGGGTGAAGTGGCAGGCACCGTAATCCGTGGGCAATTGCGCGATGGATCTGCGTACTTTACTGGGGTTGCGGCTCCCACCGGTACCGCGTCTTTATCCGAAGATCGTCATTACGTTTCGACCACCACCGAGCAGGATCCATCGACACCAGCAGAACCGAACTGGGTCACAACCTTTCCAGATCGCTTTTCGGTTTCGGAAGAAACGATGGCTCGAGGGAAGCAAAGATTCGACATTTACTGCGCTGTTTGCCATGGCACTACCGGAGCTGGCGATGGCATGGTGAATCAACGAGCCATGACCTTGAATGCACTGCAGCGAGCCAGTTGGACGAGTGCCAAAAGCTTGCACGACCACACCGTCATCAACCAACCAGTCGGACGAATCTTCGACACGATCACGAATGGTCGTGGAACGATGGGCCCCTACAGGTCTCAGATTTCTGTCGAAGATCGCTGGGCGATTGTACTGTACGTCAAGGCCCTGCAAGATTCGATGAGTGATGCCGTCATGCAGGATGGGGATGGCAATTGGGTACCGGTAAGAACTGTGGCTCCGACTGCGGTCGCACCGGCAACTCCAGCTAGCGATTCAAACGCCGCTCCGACGAATTCAACTTCAGCCGACCAAACGGGGGGCGATGGAAGCAATTCGACTGGGACCGACGCAGGGAACAATACCACTGGCAACCAAACGGACGCTTCCGGCGGATCGAATGGAAACAACTCCTGATGGGCTAGAGCATGTCGCGGATTTCAGCATGATTTTCGCTTCGATGTACTGGGGAGTCGCAACCAGCGGTTCGGATTACCAACGATAATGACCGAAGTAGCAGAGCTCAACCAAGAGTATCTGCAAGCAAATTTGAAGAGAAGATAGTTACATGCACGCTGTCAAGAAGACGAAAGTCACATCGCCAAATGTGAGCTTGGGTGACGCCAGTGGAAGCTTGGTCCTACTCGGTGGAGTAGGTGGGCTCGTGCTGATTGGCGCCGCGTTTGCGATGTCATTTTTTGTAGCCAATGGCGTATCCAGCTTTCTGCACGTCTATTTGGTGAATTTCTTGTTCTTCATTTCCATCAGCTTGGGAGCGTTGTTTTTTGTTTTGATTCAACATCTGACTCGCGCGGGTTGGAGTGTTGCAGTAAGGCGAATCGCTGAAGTGATGGCGGGCACGATTCCGTATTTGGCGATTTTGTTTATTCCGATCTTGTTGTCGGTCGTGGCGCCCTCGATTTATGGGGCTTCGGAGTACCTGCTGTATTTATGGGTGAATCCGAAGTACTCCTCGGAAATTCTTGCGCCGGATAAGGCAGCTTATTACTTGAACCCAACGTTGTTTGGTGTGCGAGCCGCGGTTTACTTTGCTGCGTGGTTTATGCTTTCTCGCTACTATTTGAATCGCTCGCGAATCCAGGATGAAAATGGTGATCATACCCTGACCACCAGAATGCAGTTTTGGAGCGCTCCATCCGTGCTGCTGTTCGCAATTACAGTGATTTTTGCGTCGTTCGATTGGTCGATGTCATTGGCTCCGATTTGGTTCAGTACGATTTGGCCGGTTTACTTTTTTGCAGGCGGTATGCTCGGTGCGTTTTGCACGATCATTCTGATTTTGTTGATGCTCCAGAAGCGGGGGATTTTGGGTGACGATGTGACCGAGGATCACTATCATGACCTGTCGAAATTCACCTTTGGATTCATTTTCTTCTGGAGCTACATTGCGTTTAGCCAATTTATTTTGATTTGGTATGCCAACATCCCTGAAGAAACCATCTGGTATCAGCCCCGATTGAATAATGGATGGCGTTGGGCTTCCTTATTGTTGCTCTGTGGGCATACCTTGGTACCGTTCTTATTGATGATGCCACGCACTTTGCGGAGAAGTAAGAACTACCTGTGGTACGCGGTGATTGCCTTATTGGCAATGCATTGGTTCGACCACTTTTGGATCGTGATGCCACAGATGTTCGTTAGCTTCAATGATTTGGCCGAATTGGGTACCGACCTGGGTACACCGAAACACATTTTTGGACCGGTTGAAGCCTGCTGTTTCTTGGGAATGGCTCTGCTGTATGTAGCGTTCTTCTGCTGGGAAGCAGGTGATCGGCCATTGATCCCGTTGCGGGATCCCCGTTTAACAGAATCATTGAATCACAAGGTTCACTAAGCAGAGGCTGGGGCGAAGGTTAGTTTGGCTAGAGAAAAGTTGAGTTGGATTGGGGCAAATTTGGTTCGCGGAACCGAGCAAGGATTTAAGAATGAGTCATCACGCACCAGCAGTCGTTAATGATGCCCAACCGCATTATCAGGATATCAACACGCCGGTTGTCATTTTGTTAACTGCCGTCTCCGCCATCGTGACCTACGCGATGATCGCTGCGGCCCAAGGTTACTACTTTCAATGGAAGAACGAAGCAATTTCTAAGCAGAATGCGCAATCCGTTTCCAAATCGTCGACGTATTTGGCAGAGGAAAAGGCCGTCTTGGCTGAAGGATCCACCGAGCGAAAAATCAAGCCGATTGGCGACTCGATGAAGAAACTGGTTCAGGAACTAGGCGCCGCAGCGTCCCGATAACTTGAGAGCACCAATGACCAACCGATTTCCACAAGTGAGACATTGCCGATCAGCTCGGGCGAGCTGGTGGGTGGTTGCTATTGTCTGTGCCTGTGGTCTTGCGCTGGGATATCTGCCTGCCAACTCGAACGCCCAAATGCACCAGCAGTGGGTTGACGATCAGGACGGCGTTGGGGTCGAGGAGCGGACCGGGGTTCAATTGCCGCTGGACCTTGCCTTCACCGATGAACAGGCCAATCGTCGTTATTTAGGTGATTTTTTTGATGGGGTACGCCCCGTCATGTTGTCACTTAATTATTCGGACTGCCCAATGTTGTGCAGTGTGCAGTTTACGAATTTGACAAACACCCTGAAGGGCATGGGTTTCCGGCCTAACACGGACTTTCAGATTGTTTCCATTAGTTTGGATCCCACCGAGACCCCATCGAGGGCTCGGGAAACGAAAAGTAAGTATGTGACGTTGTACGACCGTCAAGAGACGGCTGATGGGTGGCACTTTTTGGTGGGTGCTCCAGTTGAAATTCGAAATGTCGCCGACACGATTGGCTTCAAGTACAAGCGAATTGCCAATGGACACTTCGTCCATCCTCCGTTGGTCGTTTTGTGCAGCCCGAGCGGTAAAGTCGTGCGTTACATTCACGGCTTGGAAGTCGAGTCGGGGGTCTTGGATCAGGCTTTGATTGAAGCTGCCGCTGGCAAGATCGGTAGCCCAATCAACCAATTCCTCTTTGCCTGTTATCAGTTCAATTCAGCGACGGGGCATTACTCGCCCAATGCTGTTTTTCTGATGAAGGTGGGGGGGGCGGCGACGGTTCTGGTTTTGGTTGCGTCCTTGGTGCCGTATTGGGTACGTCGGACGGATCCAAAGTCGATCGTCGAAAACGAGCGTCCATTAATCGAGCTGGAATGAATTAGTTCAAGTGCCAATCGGTAACGCCGATTTGCCAATGGTAGAACGTACGAGAGAACGAGTGCAATGATCAATCCGATCCATAGTTTGGCCCAATTTTATCTCCCACCAAAGGGTTCGACGTTTGCTGATGTCACCGATCCTTTGTTTGATGCGATATTATGGATCTCGATCGTCTCGTTTGTGGCGATCGTGGTTGTGATGTGTTGGTTCGCCATTATTTACCGTCGCCGGCCTGGCTATAAACCACTGCCGTCGCCGAGCCATTCTACGCTTCTGGAACTGATCTGGACGATTGGCCCGACTTTGATATTGGTGTGGATCTTTTTTCAGGGCGCCAGCGGATACTCCACATTACGGACACCGGATCAGGATGCGGAGCTAATCGAAGTAACCGCGTCCCAATTCAACTGGAAGTTTACGTATCCGAATGGAGATTTCGGCGACACGTTGCATCTTTCGGTGAACCAACCGGTTCGATTGCAATTAGTCAGCGAAGACGTGATTCATAGTTTTTACGTGCCTGAATTTCGAGCGAAGATGGACGTAATGCCGGGTCGTCGTCATTCGATGTGGTTCAAGCCCACGTTGGTTGGTGAATTCAAATTGTTCTGCACCGAATACTGTGGCGACGGTCACTCGAAAATGGTGAAGAATGTCATTGTGCACCCAGAGCCCTGGGACGAGATGATGCGAAAGTATGTTCGCTGGAAGGATGCAGAAAATCATCCTGTGGCTAATGGCGCGCGTTTGTACAATGTCTATTGTTCCGGCTGTCATTCGTTTGACGGCTCGGCAAAGACCGGCCCAAGCTTCAAGGGTTTGGCCAGCAGCACCAACCGCGAGTTTGTTTCCGGCTCGCCTTTGACGTTTGGAGGCGCTGATTCAGACGAGTGGAAGAATTATGTCTCGGAGTCAATCAAGCGACCGGATGCCCGAATCGTGAAAGGATACGCGAATCAAATGCCGAGCTTTGAGGGCAAACTCTCGGAGGAACAGCTTGGGTACATCATGCAGTTCTTGAAAGCGGTTGATGGTGGAACGTATTCCGAACCACCGAAGCCGGAAAAAACACAATAGGCGAAACCGAAGCGGGGGGCTGGGGCAGTTTGAAAACACACAGAGAACAGCGATTTTAGTACAGATCCACCGTTCGCGGTGAAGCAGAAAGTTGAAGGAGGTCGCAAAAATGGCGACAGTCACTCAGAAGCAACAGTTGTTTGGACATGCAGCGTCGAACCATTATTTGGATGCGTCGCGCGGAGTCATGTCGTGGATATTCACATTGGATCACAAGCGCATTGCCATCATGTATATGTATGGGGTGATTGCTTCGTTGTTTCTCGCCGGGATATTCGCGTTGGTTTTGCGGACAGAGTTGTACACCCCAGGTCCGTGGTTTTTGTCCAATGCCGTGTACAACCAGATGTTCACACTTCACGGTGCGGTGATGGTGTTCTTGTTCATCATCCCCAGCGTGCCCGCGATTATTGGTAATTTCGTGCTGCCGATGATGCTTGGTGCCAAAGACGTCGCGTTCCCGCGACTTAATCTGGCGAGTCTCTGGTTGTATTGGTTGGGCGGAATCTTTTTCATCGTGGTCTTATCAACAACTCAATTGGACACCGGCTGGACGTTTTACACGCCGTACAGCACTTCCAGCAGCAAAACGAATGTGATCGCCGCCACCTTGGGGGCCTTCATTCTGGGTTTTAGTTCGATTTTCACCGGGCTAAACTTCATTGTGACGATCAACACGATGCGCCCGAAAGGTATGACGTGGTTTAGGCTGCCACTGCTGCTTTGGGGTCTGTATTCGACCAGCATCATTCAAGTTCTTGCCACACCGGTTCTAGGCATCACCCTGTTGCTGTTGATCGTCGAGCGGACATTAAAGTTAGGCATTTTTGACCCAGCCTACGGTGGTGACCCATTGTTGTACCAACACTTCTTCTGGTTCTACTCTCACCCGGCAGTTTACATCATGATCTTGCCGGCGATGGGTGTCATCAGCGAGATGTTAGCCGTTCATTGCCGCAAAGAGGTCTTCGGCTACAAATTCATTGCCATGTCCAGTGTCGCGATTGCTCTGATTGGGTTCTTGGTGTGGGGTCACCACATGTTCACCAGTGGTCAGTCCGAATTGACCTCGTTGGTTTTCAGCGCGATCACGTTTTCGGTGGCGGTACCTTCGGCAGTGAAGGTGTTCAACTGGTTATGCACGATGTATCGTGGCGATATCAACTTATCCACGCCAATGTTGTACGTGATGTCGTTCATTTTCTTGTTCGGCATCGGTGGGCTGACCGGCTTGTGGTTGGGCGCTTTGTCGACAGATATCCCATTGCACGACACGTATTTCGTTGTGGCCCACTTCCACTACGTGATGGTGGGTGGCACGATGACGGCCTTATTGGGTGGACTATTCCATTGGTGGCCAAAGTTCAGTGGGCGTATGTACAACGAACCACTGGGTAAACTGTTCTGCTTTTTCGTCTTCGCTGGCTTTAATTTGACGTTCTTCCCGCAATTCATCATGGGCAGCCTGGGAATGCCTCGTCGGTATCATGAGTATGCGGAAATCTACCAGATCTATCATCAAGCCTCGACCTGGGGTGCATTCACTTTGGGTATCGGAATCTTTGGAGCGGTGATGGTTTTGGTTTATGCTTGGTTCTTCGGAAGGAAAGCCAGTGGCAATCCGTGGGGGGCAGCGACTCTGGAATGGCAGTGTAGTTCGCCACCATCGTTCCACAACTTTGAGCATCGCGTCATTGTTTCGGAACCGTACGACTTTGAGTCGGTCATTTATGACGAATCGGTGGACGGATACATCCCAGTCATACCGAAGCGAGATTTGGCTCCAAACCAACAACCTGCAACGGCGACTCACTAATACGGCTGGACTTGCCAATTGGCAATTGTCGTGGAATAAATAACCAATACTTGATTCGGATAACTTTATGGCCTCAACAAATGTAGTTCGCGACGAGTACTCGCCGCTTGTGGATTTGGAACACAGCCACGAGCATGAACACGCGCCCTTCATTGCACACCATTTCTACACTGCCGAACAACAATTTGACTCGGGCAAATTGGGAATCTGGTTGTTCCTCGTGACAGAAGTGTTGTTCTTTGGCGGTTTGTTTGTCGCCTATATCATCTACCGCTATAACCGTCCCGAAGTGTTCATTGACGCCCACCAGTACTTGGACACTTTATTGGGTGGCTTGAACACCATCGTTCTATTGTTTAGCAGCTTGACGATGGCTTGGGGGGTTCGTGCCGCTCAAATGGGAGATAACAAGACAACGGCGATCAGCGTCTTGGTGACCATGGTTTGTGCGGCGATATTCTTGGGTGTCAAAGCCGTGGAATACAGCCACAAGTGGGACCTGGGCCTTTTGCCGGGAAATATGTTCTCGTACGACCCGCACGCTGAGCATCCGCACCACATGATCTCCGATTACTTGATCCTCCTTTGCATCCCATTTGCGATCGTCTTCGTAGTCACGGCTTTGATTTCCATTTTGAACCTGAGAACCGGGCAAACGCTCGCGGGTCGATTTCATGGTGGTTTGGCAATCACGATGTTAGGATTTTTCCTCGGGGTCGTCGTGGGAGTCGTCTGGAATGCCAACATGATTAGTCATGAGGAGCACGGCGAGGGGCATCATGCGGCTGCGGTTGGCGAGAGTCCAGTTCGGCCTGTATCTTACGTGGCCGACGACGCTACATCAAAGAGTGGTGCGGCCGATGCGAGTCCCGCGACGGCAACGGCTTCCAACGTGGCTCACCCAATTGATAAGTCGCTGGGAGTATTCTTCAGTATTTATTACTGCATGACGGGATTGCACGCGATCCATATCATCGGTGGAATCATCGCTTTGAGTTGGATTTTTTACCGATCCTTGGCGGCTCATTGGCGGCCTGATTACTTTGGTCCAGTGGACTACGTTGGGCTGTATTGGCACTTGGTCGACTTGATCTGGATTTATCTGTTCCCGCTGATGTATCTGATCCGCTAAGGTCAGTTGTCGATTTCGGCCCCCGACTTTTACCACTGACAACACAAAAAAAACGAGCTAATAATGGCCAATCAATCGCATTCGAATACAGCAAGTCACGGTCACTCGGGTCACGGCCATGCTAGTCATGGACACGCCGGTCATGGACACGCCGGTCATGGTCATGGAGAGCATTTTGCCCACCCGGCCCCGGCCTGGATTTTGTTTGGGACGTTTTTCGCACTGATTTTCCTCACAGTACTGACTGTGTTTATCGCTGACAATGTTGAACTCGGGAGCTTCGAGTTGGTCGTCTCGATGGGAATCGCGACCGTCAAGTCGGTGTTGGTTGGTGCCTTTTTCATGCATATGTATTGGGACAAAGGCTTCAACGTTTTGGTATTTCTGTCGTCGGTGTTGTTCTTTGCGTTGTTCATCGGTTACGCGTTGATGGACAGTTACGAGACGCTGCCGAACATTACGAACTACTACAAGCCTAAGTAGGTTGGTCCTGAAGACATGTTACGGGAATCGCCGGACACCTTTACGATTCGCCGTAACCTGTACCAGGCTCGTTTGGTTTTTGTTCTCTTCATCGCTTCACTGGCGATGTTTTTTGGGGCCTGTGTCGTCTTTTACTTGGTGTTGATTTCTGGACTGAAATCGGCCCCCTCAGACTCCGTCATTGCATTTACCTATCGCCCGTTGGAATTGCCCAGTTCTTTTTGGGTGAGCACTGGCCTACTGCTTGTTACCAGCGTCTTGCTGCATATGGCCTCGCGCCGAGTGGCAAGAGAGAAGCAAGGACCATTTTTGTTTTATTTGCATGCTGGTTTTTTGGTTGCGCTGGGGTTCTTATTTGTTCAAGCGGTTGGCATGAGTGATCTACTCAATGAACACTATACCTATATGGAACAGCAAGGCCTCACTCGACTCTATGGAGTTTGCTTTGCGTTTTCATTGATTCATGCGTTGCACGTGCTCGGAGGGATCGTTTTTATTGGGTTTGTATTGGTTCAAGGTCATCGCGGAGTCTATGATCACGAACGGCACTGGCCCGTCGATCACTGTGCTTGGTATTGGCACTTTCTGGACATTGTTTGGCTGGGAATGTTGGCGATGTTCGTATTGACGAAGTAGTTCGAGCTAACATGACCGCTAAAGTCAACACTTGACTTGCGATTGCTCACGAATTGGGCGTTCAGCAGAAAGAAAAGGGAATGTCAACTTTTGGCATCCGATCGTCTAGCAACCAATCGCGGCAATGTTGAATTGACGAAGATCGTCCATCGATAAAGAAACAAGCCTTTTCGTTCCGGCAATGGTGAGGTCAGAGGAATAGACGGCCAAGAAATGAAGGCCGGAACTGAGAATCGGAGGACAAAAGGTACAAGCTGTCAAACTCCAAAATCAAGGGAAGGGCTATTCCGGTTCTTAGACCATAAGCGTCCCATTCCCCAACACCGTGAAGCACATTTGAATGCGGAGTTTCAGCACTTGTGGGCCCTCCGGGCCTTTTCTGGATGAGCTGCCACTCCAACCGGTGGCTCGCGCACATCGGCTAAGGATGTTTCGGCCCATGCGGGCCTGTTTTCGTCAAGTAAAATGCTTCATCGCGTTGCCCATTCCCCTGCCATCCATTCCCCTGACATCCTTTCCCCTGCCATCCATTCCCCTGACATCCATTCCCCTGACATCCATTCCCCTGACATCCTTTCCCCTGACATCCATTCCCCTGCCATCCATTCCCCTGACATCCATTCCCCTGACATCCATTCCCCTGACATCCATTCCCCTGACATCCATTCCCCTGCCATCCATTCCCCTGACATCCATTCCCCTGCCATCCATTCCCCTGCCATCCATTCCCCTGACATCCATTCCCCTGACATCCATTCCCTTGCTCTGTAGTTCTTGCATTACCCTACATTTGATTAATCCCGATTCTCTTTTCGATAGGCGTACCGCAACAAAAATCCGGGCAAGAACGAGATGACCAAAGTGATTGCGATAAACGCAGGTTGATTCTTTGCCAACGATTCCAACAGCCACATCTTGGAATCGGATTCAGCCAGTTTCTTGGCGGCTTCTGTGTTGGCCTCGGCGGCGAACGCGCCACCGCCAACGGCAAAGTCATGCGCCCAAGCACCCCCGCCAACTGCCAAATGATAGGCCAGCGCTGCGCCACCAGTAGCCACGTGCCAAGCAATCGCCAAACCGCCAACGGCTTCGTAGCCGATCGCGCCACCTCCGAATGCCATCCATCCCAATGCACCACCGCCGATTGCGAAGCCACCAAGGGCTAGTCCGCCAAACGCGACGCCACCGATCGCCAAACCTCCAATGGCAATTAGACCTTTGGCGATGCCTCCGGCGGCGAACAATAGTCCCGTCGCTCGATCGCCCACAGCAATCCAGCCGAAGGCATGTTTTGGTAGTGGGGGACCGTTTTTTCCTGAGGCAAAGACATCATTAAACTGAACATCAATGATAGGCACCCCGAGGAGCTTGAATTGGCTCGTGTAACACTTGCCCCGATAGACGGCCTTGTTCCATCCCAACTTTCTGCGCAGTGGCGATGGATTTAACTCTGCATCGATCGGCAGATCACAACGCAACTGCTTTAGTTCCGCTTGTGACTTGAGCCCTTGCCTAAGGACGACCACAACAAACGTGAACATAATCCCGGCAAAAGTCACGAAGTACCACAGTGCACCGCCAGGAATCAGCAACAAGGGCGTGATCAATAATAGCGACAGCGTAAAGACGAGGGCCACCGCAAACGCCTTGCGACCTTGTCTCGCCAACAGGTCTCGCTCGGCCACGGTTTCGGCCAATTGCGAAGGGAGCCAACAACCCAAGAACGCGCCTCCCAAACCACCGGCAGCTCCAATTAGTCCACCGATCAACCCCGTCGAAGCGCCCGTCATCACCGCGGACTTCACCGCCGTGGCCGCCATGCCGCCAGCAGTGCTCACCGTCGCCGATTTGGTCACTTCCGCGATGGTGAAGGTCCCGACCGTCGCAGCACTGGCGGAGGCCGTCGCTTTCAACGACGCCGTAAGCGCCGCCAATCCTACCATGACCCGAGCGGTCAACACGCGACTGGGTCGACTGCGCACCAACACATCTTCAACGCGGCTGGCCAAAGTCGCACGCAGTAAATCACGACCTCGGTGAACACGTTGTTTCGCCACATCGATCGAGACTCCCAATGCGGCTGCAACTTCAGCCATCGATTGCCCTTCCCGATAAAACAACACCAGAGCTTCACGATTGGTTTCCGGAATCGTTTCTAAAGTGGACCAAACCAACTGTCGCTCTTCTTCCGATATCGAATTGTGTGCAGGATCATCGACATTCGAGGCTGATACGTCGGTCAACTCTGTTGCCGAGTGCCTCAGTTCTTTCTTGGAGGTTTGGCACGCCATGTTCCGAGCCATCCCGCACAACCAAGCAGCCAATTGCTCGGGTTCACGCAATTGGAAGCGTTGTCGCCAAGCTTGCCAAAAAGTCTCTTGCGTGACTTCTTCACTCAATGAAAAATTTCCAGTCGCACTGTAGGCCACCGACGCCACAAGGTTTTGATACTTGGCAACCACATGCTCGAAAGCGGCTCGCTCGTCCGCCAACACTCGCTGCCACAATCGGGCATCTTCAATTCGAGAGGATTCGCTGACTGAATTCATGACCAAGTTACCTTTCTCGTTCCAAGTTTAACCCAAAACAAAATTCCATGGTTGTGAATAAGTGTGACCAACTCCCGTTTTGGTGACAGAAATAATCCTAATCTTTCCAAAGCGGATGACCGGCGTCCAAGACCGAACGGCGGAAGACAGAGGTCATGAACGAACTCGATAGGGCACGGATTGACTGCCGATTTATCGAGAAATGTCGCTTGGCGAATCGAACTGCTGTTACGTCGTTAAACACCCAGGGATCGGAAAAATGGAATAGTTGCTCGTTTTTTCTTCCAGGTGTTCTCTTGCTCGACCGTGGCGAACAGAGTTCTGACTTTTTGTCATTCCGGAGTGACCATCTGCGTCTATTTCGGGCGGTTCCGTTACCAGTTAAAATCACGCGGCGTTTGAAGACTCCTTTTTTTAGTCGAGATCACAACATGAGCCAATCCAAAATCCTCGTCACCTTGAGAATTCCGGGCACTTGGTCCAATCCGCTGGAGTTGTTCGAAGGCATCCCAGCCGACTGCGAACTCAAGCCAGACTTGTTGATCATGGCTGATGGCAGCCAATTCGAAGTCAACATTCGCGAGGCCGACGATCAATTCGTGTCGATCTTTGCAAGCTCTTCTCGTCGCGAACCGACCGCTGCAGAAAAAGACGCGATTGAGAATTATACGGTGCAAGTTTGTTTGACAGGCCCGGGCGGCTCGGAGGAAAATGCGACGGCCCTGATGCGGGCAGCATCTGCAATCTTACACGCCGGTGGTTCTGGCGTGTTTATCGATAACTGCGGGTTGGCCTTTGGAGCGACAACCTGGCGAGAAATGGCCGAAACTCCGGGTCCAGAGTCGCTCAGCTTTGCCTTCGTCAACATCATCACCAGCCGTACAGAAACCTACACCGTTGGACTCCATGTCTTGGGCCTTCCCGACTTGCAAATGCGACCTGACGAAATCGGTGATGACGGGTCGGTTATGATCGAGATGATACAGTACATCAGTAGTGGCGAAAAGAAAATCGGAAATGGGCACATCATTGCTGATCTCAACGGTCCACGTTTTAGGGTCTCGGCCGTACAAGACAACAAGATTCCCAAACATTCGCCCATGCATAATCCATGGGGACGTTTACGCTTGACCAGCATCAAAGAGATTTCAGAACGGAACTAACTTGGCCATGAATATGAATCACACTCCAATCCAATGGTCTAGCAAGCGGAAAGAGCTCGCCCTGCTGGTAGTCAGTTTGAGTGTGCTGGGAGTGACGTTGGTGTGGTTCTTCTTCTGGGTGGACCCGGACCGTCGCGGACGCTTGGCATGGTGGGACAGACCCGTCGAACACCAGCCAATAACTGGGGAACAGCAGACCAAGGCTCCAACCGTTCTGGGGCCAACGGCTTCCGCCTTGGCAAGCACGGCGTCAACCGACCCGAAGAAGACGGAAGTATTGGCCCCGGAATCGCCGCACTTTGAAGTTGGTCAAAAATGCGCGCTTTGCCACGCGGAATCCAAAGCGGCCCAAGCCATGCGAGATGCGGCAGGACAATCAGTGGCCCCTTACGATTTGTGGCAAACGTCGATGATGGCCCAGTCGGCACGGGATCCCTATTGGCGAGCCGTCTTGTCCGCCGAAGTCGCCGCGACACCGACTCAGAAAGCCCACATCGAGGAGGTCTGCACTCGTTGCCATGCACCGATGGCAACCCCGGTCGATACCAGTCCACCTGGGCAAGTCTTGGCGTTCTTGCAAGCCGGTGCGGAACGCGCTCACTTGGGCTTGGACGGCGTGTCTTGTACGGTGTGTCACCAAATGACCGACGAAGGGTTCGGCGCCGACGCTTCGTTCACGGGCAAATTCAAACTCAATACCGAGTCGTTGATTTATGGACCGCACGCCCAACCCGTAACGATGCCGATGCAGCGTCACGTCGAGTACACTCCGACTCACGGACCTCATGTCATGCAATCGGCTCTGTGCGCAACGTGCCATACCGTGATCACCGAAGCCGTTACTCCTGACGGGACGCCGACTGCCCAAGCATTTCACGAACAAACACCCTATTTGGAATGGCGCAATTCGGACTTCAACGACGAACGTGAATCGCCGGCGTCAAACGCACGCAGTTGCCAAAGTTGTCACATGCCGACAACCGATGATGCCGGGCAACCCATTGCAACCAACTTGGCCCACAACCCCGGCGGCCGCGACTTTCCGTTTTTGGAACCTCGTCAACCTTACGGACGACACACGTTGGTCGGTGGCAATGCGTTCATGACCCGACTGTTACGCGACAATGCCGAGGCGTTAGGTATTTCGGCGCCGAAGGCCGCATTTGAGTCGTCGCTCACGGCAATCCAAAAAATGCTGCGAGAACAAACCGCGCGGGTCACGATCGGAGACATCTCTCGACAAGAACAAAAACTGCGAATTCCCGTCAGTATCCAAAACCTCTGCGGACACAAGTTTCCGACCGCTTATCCAAGCCGCCGCGCGTGGCTGCAACTAAGCGTCTACGCAGCCGACGATACACTGGTCTTCGCTTCGGGACGGTTCAATTCTCAGGGTCAACTACTGGATGCGGCGGGCAACGTCTTGGCGTCCGAATTGGCGGGCGGGCCCATCCAACCCCACGTGGATCAAATCCAAAGCGGCGACCAAGTCCAAGTCTACGAAACCGTGATGGGCAACACCGAAGGTCGACCCACTTTTTATCTAATACATGGCTCGACGTTCTTAAAAGATAACCGCTTGCTTCCTCAGGGCTGGCAAGCCGAACATCCCGACGGATCAGCAACGCGGCCAGCCGGTACGAACGAGGACGTCAATTTCCAGGCCGGATCCGATCAAGTACTGTATGAAGTGCCGGTGCCGGGCGATGGTCCGTATCGCATCGACGTGTCGTTGTACTTCCAATCGATTTCGCAACGACACGCCGCAGAGTTATTCACGAACGCCACGCCTGAAGTCGCCACTTTTCAGAAGATGTACTCCACCGCCGAGCATCATCCCGAACTTATCGACAAACAGAGCTTTTTGTTTCGAGACTAGTCCGTCTTCATCCGCAGATCGGCTTTGCCATCCGCAGGCAATTCCAAACGTCCAAAGAAAACTCCTTAGTTCGTTGACTTTGCATCAGCGAATAGTCGTTTGATCGTCTGGATCTGTCCCGCGTGATACAGATCATGTGCGGCGATGCCGGTGACTAATTGCAGGAGGGTTGTGGAAGCACCAGGAGCCTTTTGACTCAATTGGGACGTGGTGAGCTTGGCAATCTCGGCTCTCAAACTCGAGTGAGTCTCGGCCAACAGTTTCACATCGGCTTTCCATACCTCTATGTCGATCTGGTCATCCAAGGGGCGCGTGAACCAATTGGATCCTTGCAGCGGAAAACTGCCCCGTTTTTCACCGTTCAAGCGCCGCCGCACCGTGTATTTCCAATAGGCGCAATGCAGCACGATCTCGTGGATGTTCTTTCGCGCGGGTTGGGCTCGCCAAGCCGCTTGTTCTGCCGACAGTCCACGGATCGAACCCCGCAGGTTTGGCCCATGCCACGATTTATGGTCGAAAGCTTGGTCCAGAAGTTCTAAAAGTAGTTCCAAATTGCTCATTGATATTCCATGGGGAAACTATTTTCCGAGTATCTTTCCGCGCAAACTCCTGTGATTCGGACGTCAATTGTCGGGAAAGTTAGAATTTCAAGAGAAATGCCTGTCACACCTTGCCCACTCACCAATATGGCTGCTGAACTGACGGATTCACCTCGAATCCGTGAACCCAAACCCCTTCGATTCTAACCGGTGATTCCATGACCCGCTCGCTCCGATTCCTGTCCGTCGCAATAATTTTGTTTGGCTGCATCGTGTCGCAAGCTACCGCCCAAGACATTTTCTCGGAAAACATGGCCTTTGACGCGCGTATGAACGCACAGTTGCAAGGTATGCAAACACAACTGGCCCAGCAACAAGCCGCGTTTTGGCAAAGCGTTTTGCAAAACCCCGAGGTGCGATCTGCGTTCCAACAACATCGCGCCCAAGGCGGGCAATCGACGTATGAACAATTCGCCTACTGGTACGTGATGACCGCCGGTGGGACCAACTATCAAGCGGCCGCCGACGCCCAACGACAACAGTTTGCGGGGTGGCAACAGGCGAATCAAACGATCCAGCAAGGCCACAACAGCTACAACCAAGGACACTGGCAAAACCAACAACGACAATCGGCTGCGATGCAGCGATATTCCGATGGTGCGATCCGCGGTCAATGGTATTACCAAGATCCGTACCAAGGAACTGTCCACACCCTACCGTATGGCCAAGGTTCCGGCTTCTATCACAACAACGTCGATTCGTTCTTTACGGACAGCATTGGCCAGTACTACCGCGCCACCGGTCATGGCTGGCAAGCCTTGGAGTTGTTGAATCGCTAACGAACAGCATCACCAACAGACGACCAATACAACGCCGTCTTGTCGAACCGATCCAAGTGCCCATGGCAACTGCCAATGCCCTTGGATCAGTTCGGCGTTTGGCTAGAGGAATCACTTCGACGCACGAACAAGTTCAGTCCTTCCTCGTCGGGAGTCGCAAAGGCCGCGTTCTCCATCTGAAAGCCCAGTTTGCCCAACAACCGAATCGAAGCGGCGTTGGTCGGCAGGGTCATCGCGCGGAGTTCGTGAATGTTCAAATCACGTTCTGCGTGTTGCAATACGGCAACGGCCGCCTCGTACGCATAGCCTTGGTTCCAGCACGACTCCAATAGCGCGTAACCCAAATCCGGTGTCGGTAGAAAATCGCGTTGAATCATCCCACACATGCCGACGGGTTGGTTCGCGGCCTTGTCGACCAACAGATAGAACCCAAAGCCAAACTGTTGAAAATGAGCCATGAGTCGAGATTCGATGAACGCCTCGGCATCTGCCAAACTGCGGATGCCGCGGTCACCGATATTCACCAACCACGACGGCTCGTTGAGTTGCCGCAGTACATAATCGGCATCACACGCATTGAACTGACGAATTAGCAAACGCGAGGTTTGACAGATTTCCATTCGAAATGTTTCTCCGAACGACGGGTTAATATGAGATCTTAATGTTCGAGGATACTTCGAGCACCATGAACCGTTAATACATGTAAAGATTTTCTCCGATCAATAAAAGATGAAGGATTCACAATTATATCGAAACTCTAAAACTCCGACAATTTTATCTATTGACCTTGGACATTTCGAAGCATACCATTCGGCGGTGTGGCAGATAGCACGCGGTTTTTTGCTCACGCGGTTTTTTGCTCACGCGGTTTTTTGCTCACGCGGTTTTTTGGGCAAGAACGAGGGTCGATCGATGATGGGTAGGCAGTTAGGTAGTACCAGATTTCTTCCAAGACTCGCGGGAATTTCGCTGGTTGAGCTAATCGTGGTTATTGTGATCATCGGAATACTACTTGCGCTGGTGTCCGTTGCGGTCATGCGTGCGAGACACGCAAGCAATAGTCTTGACTGCAAGAATAACATGCGTCAAATTGGATTGGCGACACAAGCCTTTGTTCAAGCAAAGAACAACTTCCCTTACTCTCGTCAAAATCCGGGGCGTCGGGGGCTTGTACTCTTACTTCCCTACCTCGAACAGCAGTCGCTCTTTGAGGAGCTCGATGCACTTGAAGACAGAGAAGTCCTCCAATTAACAGCCCCGTATTTTTTCCGCTGCGATGCGGATGCCTTTAACTACGAAGTGTACAGCATAAACTACATTCCTTGCGGGGGAATTGGATCAGGCTCAACAAAATCCCACGAAGTCGGCTTCGGGTTCCTTGAAACGAGTTCATTCTCCCAAATCCGAGATGGTTTATCCAACACCGTATTCTATTCGGAACGCATGTCACCCGATGTTTCGAGTTTCCCGAACTCGTTCGCGGAAGGTGCAAAACGATTTCCAATTGGAGTTGGTGATTACTTCGAAAATGTTGAACAATTTGAAGCGGCCTGCTGGCGAGAGTTCAATCAGCAACAGATTACTACAATACGGGGGGGTACACGATCTGCTGATATCCTTGTTCAATATCGATTTGGAACCCGATTTACACCCAACGGACCTTCTTGCGAGCTTCTCTCAACTGGACAAACCGCTCCTTCGATAGATGAGCACGTTTGGGAGTCCTATACGCCAAGTTCCAACCACGATGAGTATGTAAACGTTGCTTTTGGTGATGCATCTGTGCAGTCGATTTCCAACGAAATTGACTTTGCAGTATGGAGAGCTACAGGTACGATTGCGGGGCAAGATGGTGTGTTTGTTCCTTAGTTTGCTGCCATCGTGCAGCAGTTTTTTGAAAGGGTGTTCGAGTGTTGCAACGTAAGTTTGTTTGTTATTCAATGGTCCTTGCGATCGGATTGCTGAGTGTGTCAAATCTCTTTGCAGGTTGGTTTGTCCATTCGAACACCGTAGGTATTGGAATTCCTCCAGATCTCACATCAGTTTTTGAGGTGGATTTAAATCGACATTGGCAGCATGAGGTTTGGGAGAATGTCGCAGGGAAATGGAACTATCGCGCGCTGGTCGGGTTCCGCGCATCCCACTTTGGCCACACACACCAAGGTAATGGCTCGAAATCATGCGGCACTAACCTTTAACCCCGCCACGTGTAGAACAGAGTTGTACGATCTTGGCCCGGTTGGACCGCCAGCACCTCCTGTATTGAAGGTAACAAGCGCCAACTTCACCTGGTAGTGAGTTGCACTAGTGCTTTGTCATAGCTTCGCTTTAGGGATCCGCCGACTGGCGTGCGGAACGAGTCATCCTTACGAGCTGGGGCCAACGTGGAACTGCGAATTTATACTTCCCGAAATCTTAATGGTGACAAAGCGTCAGTTTTCGTAACAGTTTGTCTAACTTTAATATTTCAATTGAGAATTGTATTCGAGCGTCAAGCTTGAGGCGTTCGAGCTGTACTGTGTTCGATTGTCAGATGGATAACGTTTAATGGTGCGACAGATAATTGCAGTTGGACTCGTGTCGTTATTTGTTTATTGCGGATGGTACTTCTGGTTCGGTCGGGAGCGCGATTGGGGGCCGGCAGTCAGTGCAGTATTCAACGCATCGATTGAATCCGTCAATGTTTCCCTTTTTTCACCAGACGAGAAACCAGCGGATTCAATTCGATTGGGCATCGATGGTCCATATCGGCTGGGTGTCACAGGAACTTTTGCAGGACCTGATCGCGATGATTTTATTTTGATTGCGGGGCAGAATCTTTTGTTTAATCTGCAAATTATCCAAGGTGACACAGTCGTTTGGAGCAACCGCGAAAGTAAAATTGAGCCGATTGGAGAAAATGGTTTTTCCTTCTCGCGAAAGTTCAGACTGCCGCAAGATCTTCCGCCGGGCTCGTATGTTCTCAGACTGAATTACTATCGCACTAATGTTGCATCAAATACAATTCAAGTAATTAAGTAAACAAAAAGCACCGGATGCGTTTTTGTGTTGGCGACGAACCAAGCTTTCCGAGCGCGTGTTCTGTTTTCTAAACGGAAGATCTGGTGGGAATTGGCCGGTCGCGCCGGAATTCGGAAGGTGTCACGCTGGTCAAGGTTCTAAAGGCGCGGGTGAAGGCGCTTTGATCTGCGTAGCCACATTGCTGAGCGATCTCGACAATTGAGAGCGATGACTCGCGCAAGAGTAACGAAGCAGCGGCGACTCGTGTCTTGGCTAACAACTGTGACGGGGTCAACGAAAACAATCGTTTGGTCAATCGCCCCAACCGATTGGATGTCAGGCCCGATCGCCGAGCCAAAATGGCGGGTGAAAACGGTTGCGACAAATCCTGCTCGAATTCCGACATCGCCCGAGCAAAACCCACTGGAATTTCTTCGGTAGCTACCGGTGCTCGCAGATCTCGCGAGAAGCCAATCAGCCCGATGACTTGGCCCTGCTGATCCTTCAATGGTAATTTCGACGTCAAACACCATACGGCCGCTCCGGGTCGATACCATTGCAACTCCAAGTAGTCGATCAACGGCTTGCCAGTACTCAAGACTCGTTGGTCCTGCTCCGTGGGCAAACGCCCAAAGTCTCCCGGACAAATATCTTGCGGACGTTTTCCCAGCGCCTCCGATTTTCGCTTCAAACCATGCCGCGCCAGCAACGAGTCATTCACCGCAATGTACCGCCCTGCCCTGTTCTTGACAAAGAAAGCGATGTCGGGATTCAGGTCGAACAAGGATTGCAAAACGCCAACGTCGATGGATGCGACCACTGTTTGTTCAATTTTTCGATCATCGCGCACGAACACGATCCTTGATCTTGAGCTTCGCCTCGGTTAACGGAAGAGCGGGTTCGGTAGACTAGGCGAATCATTGATTGTGCGCGATTGGCTGCTCGGATGCAAGATTCTTGCAAGATTTGCGGCAAGGCGTTTAATATAATGCCGTTCCGCCAACGGATTGTTTGATGTTCGCCGACCAACCCTCCAAACTGAGATTCCCATGAAAATAGCTCGAATCTTTGCCCATCGTGTCGAATTGCCTTTGGTCGAAGGTTCTTACAAGTGGTCGGGTGGCAAAGCCGTGTCGGTCTTTGACAGCACGATCGTCGGCGTTGAAACGGCCTGTGGCTTGATTGGCTACGGCGAAGTCTGCCCGCTGGGCCCGTTCTATCTGCCGGCCTACGCGGAAGGTGTACGAGCCGGCTTGAAGGAACTGGGGCCACATTTGCTTGGCTTTGATCCTCGTGAACTGAGCAAACTGAACCATCGCATGGATGCGGCGCTCAAAGGTCACCCCTACGTCAAATCGGGCATCGACATTGCTTGCTGGGATGTTTTGGGTAAAGCCACAGGCCTACCAGTTTGCACGTTGATGGGAGGTCGTTTCGGCGAGAGCATTCGTCTGTATCGTGCGATCTCGCAGTTGCCTCCGGCCGAGATGGCGGCCAACGTTGCCAGTTACCGCGACCAAGGCTACACGCGTTTTCAATTGAAAGTCGGTGGCGACCCCGATCAAGACATCGAACGCATCCGACAAGCGCGAGCCTGTTTGCGTCCCTCCGATCGCTTGGTCGCAGATGCGAATACCGGCTGGACTCAACACGAAGCCGTCCGCGTCGTGCGCGCCGTGCGCGACTTGGACGTCTACATCGAACAGCCTTGCCTCACCTACGAAGAGTGTCTGGCCGTGCGTCGCCAAACCGATCATCCCTTTGTCTTGGACGAAAATGTCGATGGCCTGGACATGCTGCTCCGAGCCAAAGCGGATTTGGCAATGGACGTCGTGAACCTAAAGATCAGCAAACTAGGCGGACTGACCAAGACCAAACAAGTGCGAGATCTATGCGTCTCGATGGGGATCGCCATGACGTTAGAGGATAGCTGGGGCGGCGACATCACCACGGCAGCGATCGCGCATTTGGCTCACAGCACACCGGAAGAATTTCGCTTCACCAGTACCGACTTCAATAGCTATGTCACCGTCAGCAACGCGACAGGTGCTCCGCAACGAGAGAACGGCTATATGAAAGCCAGTACTGAGCCCGGCTTGGGAATTGTTCCAAGGATGGACGTGATCGGGCCACCGGTCGTGGAAGTGCGAGGTTGAGCGAAAGTCGGATCAGTCCGATCTGTCCGATCAGACGGATCTGTCCGATCTGTCCGATCTGTCCGATCACCCCAACTAGGACCCTGAAGTGAAACATCACCATTGGATCGTTGCATTGTTGGCCGTGGCCACCGCGTGGAACACCAACTCCGCCCACGCCCAAACATTGGATGCGGACCTTCAACGGTCGTCCATTCGAGAATTGGCAACGGCGGCGCGGGAAATGGGCGACGCAACTCGCGGCGCGATCGTTTTTCACCAACCAAGCATGGCCTGCGCAAAATGCCACCTGGTGGGCGGCGATCCCCAAGCCACGCTGGGCCCCGATCTTTCATCCTTAGACCAAACGGTCAGTGATGAATTGCTGGTTGAATCCGTCCTGCAGCCTTCTAAGACCATTCGGCAGGGTTATGAATCGATCACAGTCTTGACCACTGACGGGCGGTTGATTGCCGGCATTCCGACGGAACAAACTTCGGAAAAAGTGGTTATTCGTGATGCCGCTCGGATCGGTGAAACGGTGTCGATTGCCGTTTCTGATATCGAAGAAATCAAATCGAACGAACTCTCGATCATGCCGGCCGGGCAGATGAATCAATTGACCAGCCGCCAACAGTTTTACGATTTGATTCGCTATTTGATTGAGATCCGCGACGGCGGACCCAAACGAGCGATGGAATTGCAGCCGTCCCCGTCGCTGTTGGTGTTCCAGATTCCTGAGTTCGAGAATCGTTTGGACCACGCCCGCCTGATCCATGGCTGGAACGACGAATCGTTCGAACGCGGCGAAGCCATCTATCAACGTGTCTGTGCCAATTGTCACGGGACCCACGATCAAGCCGGTTCACTTCCAACATCTTTGCGTTTTGCGGACGGCAAATTCAAGAACGGTAGCGATCCATTATCGATGTACCGCACGCTGACGCATGGTTTCGGGCAAATGGCTCCTCAAGCGTGGATGGTTCCTTCCCAAAAGTACGATGTGATTCACTACATTCGCGAGTCCTATCTCAAGACCCACAATCCAACACAGCTTACGACGGTGGATGCCACCTATTTGGCAACTCTGCCCACTGGCGATACGACCGGTCCGGAGCCCAGCAACATTGAAGCTTGGTCGGCCATGGATTACGGCCCCAGTCTGATTCACACGTACGAGATCCCTGGGCCGCAGCACAACTTTGCCTACAAAGGCATCGCGATTCGTTTGGATCCCGGTGCTGGCGGCATCGCGCGCGGCGGGCATTGGATGGTATTCGATACCGACACGCTGCGAGTCGCTGCCGGTTGGAACTCCGGGGGTGGCGCCAACACGAAAAACAACTTCATTGATTGGCGAGCGATTCAATTCAATGGCGAACACGGCGTGCACCCACGCATCGTGGGCCAAGTGGCTTTCGCCAACGGGACAGGTCCTGGCTGGGGACATCCGACCGATGGCGGCTTTGTGGATGAGCAACGTGTCATCGGTCGCGACGGACGATCGTATGGTCCGCTGCCGAAGTCCTGGGGCCAATTCAACGGTCTCTATCATCATGATCAAAGCGTGATCCTGTCTTACAAGATCGGTACTACTTCGGTTTTAGAGATGCCGCGTTTGCAGCCCCGCGAAGAGGCTGCTCCGGTCCTGCTGCGAACCTTCAACATCGGCCCTCGCGAGCAAGACATTGTCTTGCAAGTCGCTCAGCATTCCGACCATCACGCGCGGCTGAACATGCTGACAGCGGACGATCCATCCGCAGTCGTTTTCGACGTCCCGCAGGCACCCACTCCAACTTACGAAGAGCCCGTGCAGCTTGACGGTGAGACTTTTCTAGAAGTCCCCAAAGCCGAGCGGATGAATGTGAACAGTGAAGACTTTTCGGTCGTCGCGCGGATCAAGACCTCGGCCGATGGCACGATCTTTTCAATCAGCGACGGCGGTGATCTCTGGGTTCCTAATGGCCAGTCTCTATTTCTCCGTGATGGGCATTTGGTTTTCGATATCGGTTGGGTCGGAGCCGTGACCGGTGCAACCCAAGTCAGTGACAATCAATGGCACAATGTGGCCGTGACCTGGGAGCACGCCACCAAACGCGTTCGGCTCTACGTCGATGGTCGTTTGGATGGCGAAGGCAAGTTGGCAGCCGCGGCACCTGTGCCGAGTGCAGTCGCTCGGATCGGGTTTACCTCGCCGAATTTTCCGGAGCCAGAATCTTTTTTCGAAGGCGAAATCGAAACGGTCAAGTTTTACCAAAGATCGGTCAAAGCGGAGCTAACCGAATTGGCCGACTCGGATACCCTACCGACCGATCCTTTGGTCTCTTGGGGCTTGACCAATTTTAAAGGTTCGCAACTCTTGGACGATACCCATCAAGGATTCGAAGCCATCGTTCGTCGCGGCCAAGCGGCATCTCGTCCTTCTGTTGGCCCAGTCTTCGCCGGGTTCGCTCCACGGGACCTTCGCGCCGAGTGGTTCGCCGAAGATGGCAATCTGCGCTTGAGGATACCAGCCGGCGAGCAACCACTCCGGTTCAGCGTCTGGCTGCCAGCGTCACTCGCCATCAACGAAGAAGATGGACCTTCTGCGAAAAACGCAACTACGGTTCCAACGATTTTGGAGGCCGCAATCGACCTTGAACCGCTGACACATGGTGGACCGAGCCGATGGTCGCAAATCATCACCACGAAAGTTGAACTTGGTTCGCAGACGGAATCCTTTGGAGTCGATGTCTTGCAGGCGCCAGAGTCAAACCCATGGTTGGCACTGACACGGTTCACGGGCTTGGACTTTTACCCGGATGGTCGCATTGCCGTATGTACCTGGGACGGTGATGTGTGGATTGTGACACCGCGTTCCGAGGGCGAACAAAGTTTGCTTGATTGGAGACGAATTGCGTCGGGGTTGTTTCAACCATTAGGTCTCAAAATTGTGAACGACAAGATTCACCTGACGTGTCGCGATCAATTGACGGTCTTGCACGATTTGAATGCCGATGGAGAAATCGATTTTTACCAATGCTTGAACAATGACCATCAAGTCACGGAACATTTTCATGAATTCGCGATGGGATTGCAAACCGATGCGGAGGGCAATTTTTACTACGCGAAATCCGGGTGCCATGGCAAGGCCGCTGTAGTGCCGCATCATGGGACCTTGTTAAAGATCTCAGCGGATGGTTCGCAAACGACAATTTTGGCCAACGGCTTTCGAGCCGCCAACGGCGTGTGCTTGAATCCCGATGGCTCGTTTGTGGTCACCGATCAAGAAGGCTTTTGGAACCCCAAGAATCGGATCAATTGGGTGACACTTTCCGAAACGGGTCGTCCCAACTTCTACGGGAATATGTTGGGATATCAAGATGTGACCGACGAATCCGACTCGGCGATGGTGCCTCCGCTGTGCTGGATCACCAACGAATTCGATCGCTCGCCGGCCGAACTGTTGTGGGTCGATAGTCCGCGCTGGGGTTCGTTGCATGGTTCGTTGTTGAATCTGTCCTACGGTTACGGCAAAGTCTATTTGGTTCCGCACGAAAAGGTGAACGGACAAATGCAGGGCGGAATGATCGAACTGCCGTTGCCGTCATTTCCAACGGGCGTCATGCGCGGACGGTTCCAACCCGCCGATGGACAATTGTATTTGTGCGGGATGTTCGCCTGGGCCGGCAGTGCCACACATCCCGGCGGTTTGTACCGCATTCGCTGCAACGAGCAACCGACTGGACTGCCGTTGGAGCTTCATGCCTACGCCTGGGGCGTTGAACTCAAGTTTGCCGAAGAACTAGACGCAGACTCCATTGGCAAATTGCAATACTACGCGATTCAAGCCTGGGACTTGAAGCGAACCGCTCAGTATGGCTCGGACCATTACAATCAACGCGTTTGGTCGGTCGCTGCTGCCAAGCTATTGCCCGACAAGAAGACCTTGCATTTGGAAATTCCCGACATTGCGCCCACTTGGGGGATGGAGATTCTGTACGAGATCAAATCCGCAAGCGGTCGCAAAATCAAAGGTAAGATTCACAATACGATTCACCATTTGAAAAAGGCCGACGAGTAGACTCATGACAATAAGAGCGTGTGGCCTTTGTTTCTGCTAGAATTGCCAACGTTGCCGGAAGTAAACCCAGACCGCATGAAAGAAATCGTACCACCGGATTTTCTTGCCATCGGCTGCTGTACGAGCGTGATAGGAGATCGGCAATTCGACGATTGGTACGCGACGGCGCAGCAGCTTGCCATTTATTTCGGCACAAAGTTCAAACCCACGACTTTGCAGATTCAACTCTTGCATCAGCCCCGTCGGTAGCAACTTGTAACAGGTATGGGGGTCAGAGAGTAGACGACCATAAAGTATAGCCGCCCACCAAGCCAACAATCGGACGGCCAATACGTTCAGCCGACTGGCATTCGAGTTCGTGGCTCGCTTCAAATACCGTGAGCCGTACACCACCGATCCCGGTTCGGCCATCGCCGCCGTCAACAACATCACGACATCTTGCGGGTCGTACTCGCGGTCCGCGTCTTGAATCACGACCCATTCTCGCTGCGCCAGTGCCAATCCCAGCCGAACCGCACTGCCCTTCCCACCGTTGTGGGGCGAAAGAACGACTTCAAGTCCAAGCTCTTCCTGCAGCGATTGAATGATTTCTCGCGAGCCATCGTTCGAGGCATCATCAACAACAATCATTTGCGATCCAGGCAATGCCAACCGCACTTGCCGCAGCAACGGTTCTATTGTCCGCATCTCGTTGTAAACGGGAATCAAAACTGACAATTCAGAATCATCGAACTGAATTTCCGTCGCTGAATTCATTTAATTATGACTCGGATTTGCGATTCGTGCAGTGTATGACCCAAGTTCATTAATACTTCTGCACGACTAAATCACTCTTGATCGTTTCAATATCTTCGGCCGTCAGCTCAAACACCAAAATCGACCAGCCAATTTGTTCTTTCGGTTCGCGGGTGGCCAACCAGTCGTAGTGACCGTACTGCGAAACAGCGTTGGTCACACACAACACGTACCATCCGGGCTCCAAGAACTCCTGTCCAGCATCAACTTGGTTCAAGCGTTGCTGTAGCTCCGTTCTAATGGGAACTTCGGGGAACACCCAATCTCGCGATGGGGGATTCGCCGCCTGACTCGCGAAACTGATTGACAAGGGGCGACGTTCGGGATGACGCTCGACCCAGTGTTGCAAATGGAGAAAGTCTTGGCCCCAATCAATGTTGCTGTTGTTCAAATAGAATCGCCCCCGACTCGGGCCACCAACCACTTCGTTAAAATAAGCCAAACTATGAGGGTAGACCGAGAGGCTAGAAATCACCGACCAACCCACCAAACTTCCAATCAATACTTTTTGCCAAATCCCGGTCCGCTCCAACCATGGCCCCACCGCTCCACACAGGAGATAAACAAACGGCAAACCACCCAACACGTATCGCAAGTGATGATTGATGCCGGTCTGCAAACTGACAAACACGACCACGCTCAGCAGGCCCAAGCCCGGCACGAGCCAACGGATCAACCAATCGCTAGTCGGCATTTTCCCTCGTGCCACGATCCAGCAACCTTGCAGCGCTAACACGACGGCTAAACTCAGAAACAGCCAAACCCCTACTGGCTCCTTGATCGCCAAAGCCACCAAGTAGTAATACCACCAGCCGCCTTTTTTCCACTCGCCGCACAAGTACGAATCCATTTGGCTTTCGAAATCCCACTTCTGAATATCCATCCCCATCAGATAGTCTTTGGGCACAGGTACTGGAATCAGGCCCACCCACGAATCCTGGAACCGATTGCCCACTTGGCGGACGCCAGTCTCGGCCGGGTCCGGTCCATCGGTCATTGCCCTGCTGATAAACTCAAACTTCCCCAACTGCCAGCCCACGTCACGAAACGTGTAGCCCAAATTAATGACCACCAGCGCAAGAAACAGCATCAACGACCATTGGCCCAAGAGACTGCGGACGCTGACTTGGGACTCCAGCGACCGCATCACGCATCGCAATCCCACCATCAGGGCCAAAATCGGCAGCCACAAGAGGACCGTGAACTTCGACAAGAGCGCCAACCCCAACATCAGGCCAGTACCGTAGGCGGTGGCCAAGTTGGGAGTCCGGAACCAATGCCAAATCGCGTAGAGCGAGATCAACCCCAGTGCGGCCGAACCCGCGTCGGGCGCGATCAACGATCCGTGAGCCAACAGATTGGGTGAAAACACCCACAGAATCAATGAGATCCAGGAACCCGTCGCACCCCACAATTGGCGACTCCACCGCCAGAGAAAATAGCCTCCCACCGGGACCAACCACAGTACCGACAACCGAGCCCACCACAGAAAATCGTAACAGCGATCTCGGTTCGCATAGACGAACATCGACCCCAATGGGAACTCGCTGCGAATTTCAGGTCGCGGCGAAAGTCCGGACCAATCCGCGCGGTAACCATGAAAGTAAACACCGGTCGCAGCCAACGACCTGATCAGCGGCGGATTGACTCGGAATGAATCGTAGTTGCCAAACTCCCAGTGACTAACGCCAGCCGCCAAATGGGCGTGTTCGTTTCGTGTGTAGCCTTCTAGGCCTGCACGATAAACGAGTAATCCAAATTGAATGGCCAACAACCCGACCGCCCATGCGGTGGCCAACCGAGTCGTGGCCAACGGAGTCGGTCGAGCGTCGAGGTCCGATCCCACAAATTTTCCTGCCTCCAAATTGCATCTTGCATCACGGAACTTCAACGACTTGCCCATCGCGACGATTGCCCAGATAACGATGGGTCTGCGGATCAATATCATAATGGATGGTCCGAACCGAACCATCTGCCATTACGAAATGGCAACCGGCCGAATGATTGCTACCGAAAACGAAGCGGTTATCGGCATCATTCGTGGCATCCGACTGCGGTGGTTCGACGGTCCAACGTCGATTGTCCGCATCATCCCCCAAGTACATGCTGTGGTCATCTCCGGCATAGCTGGCCGATTGGAAATGGGAACGAGGGATGTATTTTTCGCCGACTAGATAGGTGTTCGACGCCCCATCGGTGATTTGTGCTAGACGGACCTTTAACGTGAGGAAGGCCACTCCCGTCGCTTGCTGCACGTTGGGCCAAACGTATGCGTTGAGATCAGCCAAGCTCCCTGAGTTCGGGCCGGGTCCGGCACTTAGGATCGTATCACCGCCATTGATCGCATAATCCGATTTGGAAACGGTACGCACATGGTTGGTCAAGTTGGCCAGAACGAAGTTCTCAGTCGCCGGAGTCAGCTCGGCACTGCGTCGCGAGGGGCAGTGAAACCCCGGTTGGGGCGTTTGTAATAACTTGGTCAAGTTCTCTTCCCGTTGGGCCGGGTTGGCACCAAGGGCCAGATCAGCGTAAGCGTACACTGGCCGGTTTCGGAATTCTTCGGCGTGGGCGTTGGTGTGGTGTAGGCTTTGGGGAATTTTCCCGCACCCAGCCCCCTCCAACGAAGGACATTCCATGCTCCATTCGACCCCCGCACCAAGTACCGATCG
>JAEUIQ010000063.1 GCA_016794985.1 Planctomycetaceae bacterium
GGGTATGGAGACCAAGGTCACGTTGTGGGCCCCCATGATCGCCGCCGGAGTTTCGCTGCTCGTGGGAGTGGGCTTCGGCATCTACCCCGCGATTCGTGCCGCAAAACTAGATCCGATCGAAGCATTGCGACACGCATAAAATAAACCCAAAGTAGAAACTTCTAGCGGACCGGCGGAGCGGTCCGCGACACTATTGTAAACCGTTCCTACGGTCCAATTGTCCGACCAGGTAGCTATGGCCATCGAACCCACGTCTCCATTCAGCCAGATCACGGTTCCTTCTTCTCCACCAACTCCTTCAAGATATCCAGATCAGTTGGATTTCGATCGGGTGCAAATCCTTCGGCCTCTTCCCATGCGATCAATGCTTGGCGACGTGCTTCCAATCGAGCGGCGGTTTCTTCCTCCATACTGGCGACATAAATCGCGACTCGGCTGACTCGGTCGTTGATTTCAATGGCTCGTTCTTGGATCGAATAATCGACTTTGGTAATTCCATCGGCGTCGACACGGAAGACTTCAGCCGGTTGATTCACATAACTTGGCAAGGGAAAACGAAATACCACATCACGTGGCGGTCCGAACAGGAACGAGCGCGACTCGCGATCCGCTTCGTAAGCCAAATCCAATGCGAACAGCACCGCGCCCCGCGGCCCAGCGATCACGTCCAAATCCCAATCCAGTTTGCCGTCCCGCAGGACTCGCGTGTGGCTGGTTGCATCACCTTCCAAGTAATAATCTTCCAACATGCGAATCTCGCGACCGATTCGCATCATCGGCTCGATCAAGTCGGGAAAGGTGACCAAGGACCTCAGACTGAGATTGAACCAATACAACGAGGTAATCCGACTCGAAAGCGCGTGATAGGCCTGCAATCGCAGTTCGTCAGGAAGCGGTGAGCCTCGACGGCGACCATGACCATTCCAATTGTGATGCGGGCCTTGTGACCAATAGGCTACAGGTCGCGGCCGATTGAGTTCTCGCAAGGAACGCGACATCTCTCCGATGGTCTCCAAGGGAGCGCCCCACCGGATTCGTTGGTCTCCCCAACGTTCGTATTTCGACCAGGCGTCGGCAGCCGGCGCAGTGACACGATAGGCATCGTAATGCGGATAATCTGAAATCCCCGCATAGAATCGCCAGATCCGTTCTTCGCTGTGGGTCACGGAAGTTGGCAACCGCGTCGGTGCGAATTCAGAAAGTTGTTTCCAACATTCTTGCGGCGGTACTGGTCTGCCACCACCATATTGGGGCTCGCCGAGAAACTCGACCGCATGAATCCGCGGCAGCAACACGTCGTTGTCATAATGTTCCGGTGGTTTCAAACCGCCGAAGTATTTAAGTGGATACCTTGTATAGAGTCCATCAGGAGCTGTTTGGTCGGTGTAACCGGGAACTTCCGAGATGTGCGCGGTATTCACATGAATTCTGCGCAAGGTCTGGTGAATGGGAACCGATTCCAGCGGTCGCACGCCGCCGCCACTGTTATCGTGCACCCAACCTCCACTGATATCAAAGACTTCGCGTTTGATCCGTTGATGGGCCCACACGGTTACGGGCTGGCCCGAGGCGTCGATCAAACGAACTTCAAGGGCCGCGTAAGTGAGTGGTAGTTCTCCCGTGTTGACTCGAGCTCCCCCGCGATCGTGGGCTGCGATGTTGCCCGAAGCCGGAAAAGGCTGCATGTTTTCGGTCAACCACGGTTGTGGAATCAAAACACGGAACGAGGCGGGACTCTCAGGTAGCCACAATCGGCACGCATCAAGGCGCAGGCTGCCGTCCGTGTCGTTGGCGATGTGAAAAAGCAACGAATTCGGTTGCACTCGGTCTGCTGGTCCCAAACAAGTCACCGCCGACAACCACACCTTCGGCGGTTCGATGCCCACATTCAAGTGAATTGTGTCCAGAGATTCCGCAAGCTTGATTGCCAAGTCGGCCTGCGTGTTCACACCCCAATCCGCGCGAGACCCGTTCCAACTCCACACGGTCATTGCACCCGGCGGTAGTGTGATCGGTGTGCCCCAGGCCGACGGCAAGTCATGCCAGGCCCATTGATTCGCTTCCAACAGTGCCGTCGGGCTTAGGCCGCGCAACTGGACGTCCGCGTCGGGCGGGATCGGTAGGGGCTCGCTTGAAACATTCGTCAAAAACACCTCCACTCGAGCGCCCAAGCTGAAGTCGGGCTCGCGGCGGTACCGCATTTCAGTCGATTGAACGTGCGGAACCACTTGTACACCTTGGAGCTGCAATTCATCGGCCGCCCGCAACAGCGAACCATCCAACAACGCCAAACACAGCAAGAAGAAGTATTTTGACACTACGACCACCGATCTAGAAATCAAACGTATCAGAATTCCATGAGTTCGTCTTGCCATGCGGAGTTGGTTCCAATTGGTAGCGAACATTCCAACCTAAATCCCCTCAACGACTCCTGTGCTATCGGCAAACGTGTCGGTTTGAACTCCGAGTTTTTGCAACATCGTGACAAACAGATTTGATAGCGGTATGTCTTCGCGAGTCGCCTTGTCTTGCCAAGGTTCACGATCTCCCATCCAAGCTCCGCCTTGAACTTTATCACCCGCCGCGTTGAAGTACCGTCCATGCTGGAAGCCCATGTTCTTTCCTCCCGCCAGGATCAGCGGGTAATTACGCGACAGATGGAAAGCGCTGGATGCCGAGCCATAAAAAAGCAACGAGTTATCCAACATGGAACCCGTGCCGTTGGGTTCGGGAGTGTTCCGAAGTTTCTCGACGAAACGTCCGTACTCTTCATTGAGAAAACGGCAATAAATTCCAAATCGTTCCCAACCGCCAGGCTCCTTGGTTTCATGGGATAGTTGATGCGCCAGGTTGAATCCAACGGCTCGCGACAGATGATCGCTTCTTCCAATTCCATTCTCGCGACCAATTTGATAGGTCGCGATTCTGGTGGAATCCGTACGGAACGCGAGATAAATCAGTTCGAACATCGTTTGCACGTACTGGCGTGGTTCATCCGTGGTTAGTTCTAGATTGAGCGGTTCACGTTCCACATTCGGCAAAGGCGCATCCAGCCACTTCTTGGCTTTCTCGACCTTTAGCTCGGCTTGCCGGACCGACTCCATATACTCGTCGAGTTGCTGGCGGTCCTTGGCGGACAGCTTTTCCTTCAGTGCCTGAGCGTCCACCAGCACTTCGTCCAGGGCGCTGCGGCTCAGCGCCAATCGTTTCGCCGACCGTGCGTCAGCCTTCAGAAACAACAGGTCAAAGATCTGCTTGGGCCGATGTTCCGCTGGTATCGGGCGACCGTTTTTGTCGAACGAAATCGTATGCGCACCACGAGCGGTTCCCGTCCCGCCGTCGGTTGACATGACCAACGAAGAAATTCGCGCTTGGTCGCCGATGTAACTCGCGTAGACTTGATCGAGCGAAATCGTGTTGGTGTAGTCTCGATCTCCATCTCCAGTGGCAGCCGCCGTTAGAAACTGATCCGCGTTGTTGTGCCCGTGTACATCTCTCGAAGCAATATGCGAAAAGCCTGACAATACCGTCAATTCGCTTCGCAAGGGCTCTAGAGTCTCCATACACTTGGAGAATTTGAAGTCTTGGCCATTGCCGTGAGGAAACCAAGCCCAATCGGAATAGGCTGGATCGTTTGGCAAAGGCATGGGGACGCCGTCCGGAAAATAGAAGCACCCCAAGCGGCGAGGATTCGAGACTTCACTACCGCGAGCGACTGGATGCAGCGATCCCATCCAAGGAAGCGCAAGTGCTAATCCAGTCCCGCGGAGGAATCGGCGCCGGTCCAATCGGTTGAGATCTAGCTGCATGATTTTTCTCGTCCTTCTTCTCTCAGCCATCAAATTTCAAATCATCTATCGACACCGAAACAAGTCGCTGCACACGATTTCTATAACCATGGTTTTGAGGCCGTCACCATGCAACCGAACTTGAGCGGTGACCCGCTCAAGATCGGCTCGGTCTGAGAATTTTAGCGGGCGGCCCAAGGCGTAGGTGGCCAACTTGTGTGCCATGGCTCGCACAAATTGATCCTGCCGATGTTCTAGGAGAAACAACTTCAAACCCGCAATCCCATCAATCGTTTGCTCATTATAGAGCTTGCTCGAGGCATCGACCGGTTTTCCGTTGACCTGGTCCCGCCAGCGGCCAATCGCATCGTAGTTTTCGAACGCGATTCCCCAGGGATCAATTTTCATATGGCACGCCAAGCACGCAGCATGGTTGCGATGATCTTCGATTCGTTCTTTCAAGGTCATCTTCGCAATCTCGGGATCCGCCAAATCAATCTGTGGCACCGCCGGTGGTGGTGGCGGCGGCGGATCGTTTAGCAAGCTCTCGAGAACCCATATCCCGCGCTTGAGAGGATGCGAATCCGGATAATCGGAATTCATCGTCAACAATCCCGCTTGGGTCAAAAGTCCACCGCGTCGAATATCCATCGGGTCCAACGAAACCCTACGAAAGTGGTTTCCGAAAACGCCATCGATGCCGTAGTGTCTGGCCAAGCGTTCATTGGCAATCGTGTAGTCGCTGTGCAAAAAATCTAGCACGCTGGAGTCTTGCCGCAGAATTTCGCGAAACAATTCGACTGGCTCCTGTCGCATCGCGTCTTTTAAAAGCGGATCAAATCCGGGCACATTTTGTTGAAGATTGAGAAAGTCCAGAAGTTCCATATCCAGCCACTGGGTCACAAAATGGTCCGCCAATCTCGACGATTTTGGGTCGGCGAGCATGCGCGTGACTTGAGCCCTCAGTTGGTCTGGATCACTCAAAGACCCCTCATTCGCCGCTTGCAACAGCGGTTCGTCCGGGATGCTACTCCACAAGAACAATGCCAATCGAGTCGCCAGCTCATGGCTTGGTACGAATTCACGACCGCCGGAATTGGACTGGTTCGCAACGGCTTGGTTGTCGGCAGGCTTCTCGGAAACGACATAGAGAAAATGCGGTGAAGCGATGACCGATGCTAGGATTTCCAGCACAGCTGATTCCATGCTTTCGCAATCGGAACGGATCTCCGCGTATCGGCGCATCTTTTGAGCGACTTCTTCGGCGGAGACTCTGCGGCGCCACGCCCGCGTCATGAACTTGGCCACGACTCGAGTCGCATAGTCCGACTCAAGTTCACCATCCGCACGATCAAAAAAAATGTCGGTGTGATAACGAGGCGGCCACTGGTTGAACGCTGGTGCCTGAACTTCCACGTACTCGATTTGGATGTCGTTAGTCGAAGCAGAGCTGTTCATCAATCGTATGTACTCCGAAGGGCTGGGCATGGATCCCAGCGTTGAAGCACCGCGAACCGAATTGCGCGGATAGATCTCGCCCAGCTCGATTTCCCATTCATAGTTCTTCGGTGCGTCCTGGGTTGCTGTGACCTGTAAATCGCTTTGGCCTACCGGAAGCAGTGCTCGTCCTTCGTTGCTGGCTTGCCAACCAAAGTGGAGTTGCAGACTTGGAGGATGGTTCGTCTTCGAGTCGACGCGAGATGCCCGAACACGAACGCGGAGGGGGCCATGGTCGGGAAGTTGGTCGCCCAGCTCGATATTGATCCATTGTCCGGCCGGCAAGATCGCGACATGATCGTATTCGTCAGGCTGCTCTGGTAGTGATTTGCGCGGGAGGTTGGCGTATTTGGCTTCGTCATAATCCCAATTGGCGATCGCGGTTCGCCCGTTGAACAGGTCGCGGAAGTAGCTGCGTGAATGCGGCTGTTTCAATCTCTTTTCCAGCTCCACCAGTTTTTCCTCCAACCGTTTTGGAGTATCCTTGAAGTCTTGTCTGATTTGTTCTTCTTCGGCTTCTTGCTTCGGCCATTCCAATTTGGAGACGTCGGTCATCGAGATTCCCCAATAGAGCGACTCCGGTTGCGGACCGAGGTGGATCGCTCGACTCAAGGCTGCGTGGGCTGATCGGTAGTACGTTTCGAATTGGGTTACCGACATGTGCAGATGTTCCGAGCTGTTTTGGAAACCATCTTCCGAGTTTGCTTCGGGAGGCAGATCTTTGGCAAAATCCCACGGGAGTCCCAATAGGTCTTGTAGCGCATGATTGTATTCGTAGCGAGTCATCCTCCGAAATGACGAATGGACGGCGGAATGACGTCTCGCGATTGATGCGGCTTGCAGTTCTTGTGACAACCAATCGACGATGCGCTTTCTTTCTTCGTCGGAGAGATCGGTGCTGTCCGGTGGCGGCATTTCGCCTTTGCTAATGACCGCAAAAATTTCGTTCCACCAATCCACATCACCGCCCGTGTGCAGATTTGGATCAAGAGTGTCGATTCGAATGTTGCCTTGCGGATCGTCAGCACCGTGGCAATCGCTGCAGGCGTTCTTCAAGATCGGCTCGATGGTTGTCTTGAACTCTTCGAGCCGGGGTTGGGGAGGAGCTGCCACCGGGTCGCTGGGCAATTGATCAGCTTGCCAATTGCGATACTGCGATCGATCGATACCTGTCCGTTTGAGTTCGCGCAATCGGGACGCCGAGACGTCGTCCGCTCCAACGCGGCTGATCCCAGTGCCGACGAAAGAATTGGGCTCACTCACTTGACCCAAGGCCCATGGCGAACCGAAGAACATCAACAAAAACAAACAGTAACGCATGTTACGATTCTTGCGCGGCCGAAATTGTGGGACAAACCACGGCGACCGACTGCAGTGACGGTAAACCACGCAGTGAAGGTACACCGAGCAGTGAAGGTAAACCGCCCAGCAAGCAAGCGATGACAGAAACGACGCCCATCGATGACCTCTGGTTTCCGAAACGCCCCGAAGCGGTCAACCCCAGTTAAACATTCTAGCCCAAACACACCTTTCGGTCTTGAGCGAATCAAGCCGTTTCGAATCAATAGGCGCACAAATCAATCGTTGGCAACCAGGTTCTGCATTTCAAGAGACAACCGCCCTGTTGGACTATTCCCGCTTAATTGTTAGCGAAATCAAATGGTTGTGCCGCGAGAGGACGCCCGAACTTCGGCAATTTCGACATTCGTTCGCAGAGGAATATCGGTTTCCAATGCAGACCAGGAAAGACGAATTGCCGCTTCTAGGTTGCTCGTAACACGATTGGCGTCACGGCTCTCCGCAGCCTCATAGTTCTTCGCGATGGCAGCGAGAAGAGAGACGTACTCCGTGAATCGCATACGTCGGCCAAGCCGTGCGATACCATTTAGACAAATTGAAGTAATGCAGTAGGACCCGTTCCGCCAAACTGCCAAACTGGCAAGCTGGCAAACTGGCAATCGGGCGATCGGGCTCAGCCGCGACTTGCCCTGCTAATCCAGTTCGGGAGAAGTGGAACTAATATCCGTCGCCTCAGTTGGCTCCCGACCGGCTACAAAAATCTCCCGTGTTGAGCTACTTCACCTTTGCGTCTTCGTGCCTTTGCGTGAGATCTCTTGCGAGTCTTTTGGTATGGCTCTGTGAGATTGTCTAGAAAATCTGCTTGCGATGGTGGTCGATGCCGCCCAAAATTGCGTACGCGCAAAACAAAAAAGCAAATCGTCAACGACTGTCGAATTCGCGAACGATTTCCGCTACAACTACGCTCTTCGAGAAAAACCAGCACCCACTTCACTCGCGGGATTTAGCCATAATGAATTTGTTTCGCATCCGATTCGGTATCACTCTTGGCCTCGTGCTCATTCTGCAACGGTGGTCACCGTGCAGCTTGACGCGAGCCCAAGAGAGTCACCACCAAACAGGCACGGCTCTGACAATTGATTCGATCTTCAACAGCAAGGACTTCCGTAGCGAATCCTTCGTTGGGCAATGGCAGAGCGATAGTCAAGGTTTCGAACGAGTCAAACGTGATGCCGACACCGGCCACACGTCGATCGTTCGCGTCGATCTGTCCAATCCAGAGATCGAACACGTGCTCGTCTCCGGCCAGATGCTGACGCCAAATGGTACCGACAAGCCCTTGGACATCGATTCGTACCAGTGGTCCGAGGATAAGACCAAGTTGCTGGTCTTCACGAACACCCAACGCGTCTGGCGCTACAACACGCGTGGCGATTATTGGGTTTTGGACATGGCGTCAAAATCGCTGATGAAAATCGGCGGCGAAGCGCGCGCCTCTTCGCTGAAGTTCGGCAAATTTTCGCCAGATGCGACGAAGGTCGCGTACGTCTATGATAACGATCTTTACATTCAAGACTTGGCCGATGGGTCGATTACTCGGCTGACCGATACTGGATCGCCAACCATGATCAACGGCACGTTCGACTGGGCTTACGAAGAGGAGTTTTCGATCCGAGACGGCTTTCGGTTTAGTCCCGATGGCCAACGAATTGCCTTTTGGGAGATTGACGCCTCGGGGATTCAATCGTTTCCACTAGTGGATAATACCTCGACGCTTTATCCCGAGATTCAATACATCCCTTATCCCAAAGTCGGCACGATCAATCCTGCAGCGCGAATCGGCGTGATTGACCTGGCTGGCCTCACGACGACTTGGATGCCAATTCCCGGCGACCAGCGCAACAACTACTTGCCACGAATGGAATGGGTCGATGAAAACACATTGGTGATCCAGCAATTGAATCGTCTGCAGAATCGGTTGGCGGTGTACCTCGCTAATGTGATCAATTCAACACTGGATGTGGTACTAACGGAACAGGATGCGGCGTGGATTGATGTGCAAGACATGCTGCACTGGGATGCCGATCGCTCGCACTTCGCTTGGCTGAGTGAACGCGATGGATGGCAGCATCTCTATTTTGTGTCGGTTGCCGACAAAACGATTCGGCAAGTGACCTCTGGTGAATTTGATGTGATGGAAATTGTAGGCGTGGATAATGATGGTCGGTGGATCTATTTCAACGCCTCGCCGGCCAATCCTACTCAGTTGTACTTGTATCGCGTGCATTTTGACGGGAGTGAACTGCAGCGGGTGACTTCACCTGATCGTGTTGGAACTCATCGCTATGTTCTGTCGCCTGATCGCCAGATGGCCTTGGTCACCTCGTCTCGGTTCAGTTCACCACCGATCACCGAAGTGGTTCGCTTGAGCGATCATGCGACGCAGGTCGTTGTGGAAGCCAACGAGCGGCTTCGTTCACAAATTGGGGGCGTTGAACTTCCACCGCGAGAATTTTTTCGAGTCGATATCGGCGGCGGGATCGAAATGGACGCTTGGTGTATCTTGCCACCGAATCTCAATCCGACGCAGAAGTATCCGTTGCTCGTTTATGTTTATGGCGAACCGGCAGGACAGACGGTGGTGGATCGCTGGGGCGGCGATCAAATGTTGTGGCATAGTCTGCTTGCGCAACAAGGTTATGTCGTGATGAGTTTCGACAACCGGGGCACTCCGGCACCTCGCGGTCGCGATTGGCGCAAGAGTATTTATCGTCAGATTGGAATCTTGGCATCGGCCGATCAGGCAGCAGCGGTGAAGGCAGTGCTGCGGGATCGTCCCTACTTGGATTCGCAGCGAGTAGGCGTGTGGGGCTGGAGCGGTGGCGGATCGATGACGCTCAATGCGTTGTTTCGATATCCAGAGATTTACTCGGCCGGCGTTTCTGTCGCTCCGGTTCCGAACCAACTGTATTACGACACCATCTATCAAGAACGCTATATGGGCTTGCCAGACGACAACGCGGAAGGCTACCGTTTGGGTTCACCAATCACATTCGCGGATCGCCTGGAAGGCGACTTGTTGTTGATTCATGGGACGGGCGATGACAACTGTCATTACCAAACGACCGAGTTATTGATCAACGAATTGATCAAGCACAACAAACAGTTCTCGATGTTCGCCTACCCGAATCGCACCCACGCCATCCGCGAAGGAGAAAACACCACGCGGCACCTTTATCAAATGATCACCGACCACTTCCTTCGCACGATGCCGCCGGGACCTCCAGGGCTATTGGATTAAGTTAACCTTTGGCATTCAACGATCAGCAATCCAATTCAGTCCGGTTCATGAGCTGAGTCGTGGTTCGCCAGAAGACCTGAAAAGAATGGGGCGTACATCTGGCGGGTGAAAAAAGAGTTGCAATGGTAGTCGCTCGACCGACCTTTCCTTTCACTTTAACTAAGTTCTCGAGTTCCTGATTTGCATTGGACAGCGCATCGGGATCTCGAAACTTGGCAACGTTTTTTTGTTTGCCGGCTTTTGTACTTGGGTAGGCACCCTCGACCGCATCGAGATCGCCTAATAACCAGCTTTCCAGTTCATTGCACACAATTCGGACGGTAAAGGGCTTCCCGCCTTGCTTAGCTTTTTCATAAAGAGCTTGCTTTAACGCTCGGCAGTCACGGCCATCCTGATCTCGCAAAATGATAAAATGCGGCGTTCCAAAGTTCCAACTTTGAATTTTTGCTGCCACGTTCTTGTCTAGGTCATTCTTTCCTTCAAATTTTAACGCGATCCAGTCCACGCCAGCGGTAGCATCCGGCCAATGGGCCGACATCAACTTGCCCAACATCGCCTGCATGGACTTTTCTTCGGTCAGAAACACGATCATCGCAATTGAGCCCTCTGCGTCACCCCAACAAACAGGCCCTGGTCCCACAGGTAGCCTGGACGTTCGCCACCGATGACTTGGGCCGATATCAAAGGATCATCCGCGATCGCGATAACCCGCGACAGCCCATTTAATTTTTCAATGTGATAGAGGCTGCCAAGTGGAACGGCGTTTAGGAACTGAGGTGAATGTGTCGAAACGAACACTTGCCCGCCCCTTTGGGCAACGCTGTGAAGCATTCTTTCTGAGGAAAACAGGCCCGAATGGGCCGAAACAACCTTAGCCGGTCGGCGCAAGCCACCGGTTAGAGTTCCCCCTCATCCAAAAAAGGCCCGAATGGGCCGACACAAGTGCTGAACGTGAGCATAAAAAAATGCGTCACAGCGTTGCCCCTTTGGGCGTAATCCAAGAACTCTTCTGCCAATAGTGTCATAAGTTCCGGATAAAGCTGATACTCTGGTTCTTCGATACACAGAACAGGATGAGGTTTAGGATCGTGTAGAAGCAACATGTAGGCAAACATTTTAACTGTGCCATCGGAAACATTTTTGTCGATAAACGGTTCAGCAAATGCACCATCTTGGTATCGCATCAGCAACCGGCCATCTTCCGTCACCTTGACATCAATGTCTTTAATCCCAGGGACTCGATCACGCATTTTTTGTTTGACTAGCTCAAAAGCAGTGGGGTGAGTCTCCAGCATGTACCTCGCAAACGCTGGCAAATTAGAGCCATTGGCGGACAAATGTATCGTATCCTCGTCGCCTTTGACTCCTCTCGCGTCACTGATATGAAAGTCAGAGATATGCCAATCTTCCAACAAACGGCGAAAAGCCTGTGCCGCTTTGAATCGATCAAACTGGCCCAGTCCCTTAACGGCCAATGTGTCTGCCGAATTCAGTTTTTGATACTCACGTTCCAACTCTTCGTCTGGCTTCGAGAAGTCTTCTTCGTTGGTGATCGCAAAGCCCTCGCCATTTTGGAAACCCAAGAAGTGAAATGGCTTTCCTGCGCTCCCACGTTTGTACCGGAGAATTTATCGGCTCACGATCGGCGAGCCTTTCGGGTCCTGAGCAACTTCCAACAAATACGTAACCAGCCTGTTGTGCCCGGCAATTTCCATTCGAAATTGAATCTCCATTTCGATGGATTCATGGTCGTGCCCGCGAGTAACGACCTCTTTAAACCCGTTGCGACCACCTTCTACGTTTAATGCCGTCCTCACGTTGTGTTCCAAACAGTTCTTCAGAAAACCAAAAACGCGAAATAAGGTTGTCTTGCCGCTGCCGTTCCGCCCGACAAATACACAGAACGGTGGCAGCTTCTCCAGTTGCACATCTTGCAATGCTTTGAAGTTGCGAATCCGAATCGTCTCAATTCTCATGGTTACCTATTTCAATCCCAGGTCGGGTTTTGATAATTCAGTTCGTTTCGGACAGGGATTCCGATCTCAACGAGCCGAGTAATTTAACAAACTAGGGGCTTTTAATTTAGTTCGGGAACTACCAACTAAACTGCAATCTTACGTCTGATGGCGGCAGCATTGACATCGTCATCGACCGCTATACCTGTGACCGCGCCCCACTCTTCCTCGGATAGGCAAGCAGTAGAGCCGCTGCGAACCGCCGGTCCGTGTGTTGTCTCGATTAGACGACGCTTCGTGGGCCGACACAACTTGAACAGGTCGGCAATTAAAATTGCTTGACAGAATTGATTGCGCGCCGACCATTAGACTATGATAGCGATGAAACCTCGATGTTGAGAGTAAGGAGGTCTTGGGATGCAACTATTGAAACTTTAAGTCAATTCGATGGGAAACGTACGGCTTTGTTGGAGCATGTCAGTGCCGAACTGCCGCGCGATGCGGACTCGATTTCGCAACTTTTGTTCTGCACCGAACACGACGATACCAAGCTGCCAATCGCCGCAACCTGGGTCCTGAAAAAATGTCACAAAGACGGGTCGCCTACCGGGTGGTAGACGTCCGGAATCACTCGCGACCGCCAACGCAAAAGCGACATTGACGATTGCTCCAAACAGGAGCGTTTTAGCGAAGGCAACGATTGAAGACAGATTTTCCCCGCTGAAACATAACAGGTTGTGGACCTCGGAAGTTTCCGAACCACTGAGCTTTTGCCTTGCGATGCTGGCAACTTTGGCAGACTGGTTTTGTTAGATAGTAGAACCGACGGTCCCCAAGCAGTTCATGGTGTTGCTTGCAACTCTGGCACGACCAAGCTGTAAGCTCGTCCCTAAAGGGACGGTTCCGACCGTATGTTGGATTAATGGATTGAGTCAATCAGCAGATTGAAAATTGAAGCTGTTGCTCGCATCCGATCCATTGTCACAACAACTGTTTCGATCGCAACAAATTCCTCCGTCATCCATTCCACTGCCAATGGTTTGCTTCGTCCATTTCCGGCCTTCTAGTTGGCATTTGGCCACAAACATACCTGCAGGCCGAGGTTGGCAAAGGAATGTTTGGCAGGGGAATCGAAGAGGTCGACAAGGGACCCCGAGCGGCGGCTCGTTAGACAGCGGAATACATCTATCAGTTGGAATAGTTTTCGGAATTGCGCGCCAATATTGGCTAGCCCTACCGATTAAAAACGATTTCTGCCCCCCATGTCTGAGGATGAGACAGGACACGACGTTCCCAAGGGCTCAAACGAAATGGTGTCACGCCCGCTCGCTTGGTAATGTTCGAGTAAAACCCCGTTGTGTGAAATTGGCTGAGTGCGGTTACTCCGCGAATCTGACGGGAGAGGAACGTCTCTGGTCAACGAGGTCAGCTTTAAATAACTTCAGTCAACAGGTCTCGCACAAATGATTCGGCTCAGTGAGGCAGAAATTAGCCGTGTGATTCAAATGGCGTGGGAAGATCGCACGACTTTTGACTCCATTCGTGTGCAGTTTGGTCTGAGTCCGGGAGAAGTGATCAAGCTGATGCGCCAAAACTTGAGTCCTGATTCATTTCGTCTGTGGCGAAAGCGAACCAGCGGCCGGTCTACCAAGCATTTATTGTTGCGCTCCTTTGTCGTTGGCCGCTTTCGCTGCCCCAATCAACGCGGGTAGATTTCAGCAACTTGAAAGTGGAGCACGTAGCATGAGTTGGTTTCAACAAGTATTCATCGCCAATTTTGCCGCGACCTTTTTCTTGGCGGGCTTGATTTGGATGGTTCAGGTTGTGCATTACCCTCTATTCAATGATGTTGGCAAGGAAAACTATATCCGCTATCACCAGCGACACCAAAACAACATTTCGCTGATTGTGGGGCCGGTCATGTTGATTGAATTGGCAACCGCAATTTTGCTGATCTGGGCGATCGACGAACGAATCGACAGAACGCTAGTCTACGTGGGCCTGGGGTTAGTTCTCCTGATTTGGTTGTCGACGGCTTTGATTCAAGTTCCCTGCCACGAGAAACTAGCTCGTGGCTTTGATCCAGTCGCGTATCGCTGGCTGGTCAACTCCAATTGGATAAGAACCATCGCCTGGACCGCCCGGGGGTGGATTGTTGTTGCCATGCTGTTCGGTCTGTTGACAAAAGTCGAAACCCAAATGGTGTCCCAGTGAATGTAGCGATTCGAGGTTCTATAGTTTACTAAAGTCAAATGATTTGATCACTTGGCAATCAAGCGAGCGGAGTACGGGGCGGTGTGAGCTGGTTCTCGGCCAAGCTTCTTCTTGTTTCCGCCTTGAGTCTCTTCCACGAGCGTGAGAAACGGATCGCCGTTGAAACAGACTTCCGAGAAAAAAGTATATAGCGACGCGTTATTGACTACGAACATAGGTGCCAATTTGCCGGCAGTGGTCGTATAACTAAAACCACCTAAGATCTCACTGCGTCCACCGCTTTTGGTTTCAAGCAACGTGCCACCTCGCTCTGTTTTGTAGCCCAGGATCCACAAGTCGCCGCTTTCATTGACAATATGTGTGCCCTCGTTTTCGACATTCAATTGTCGAGCCCATACGTTTTGGTTCTTCAAGACGAGATGATGGGTCACGACGTCCTCAAGATACAACTGGTTGGAAACCGCATTGGGCCCAAACACAAGATCACAGTCAGAGACACTCCGAAAGAACACCGTGCGATTGCTATCGATCTCGATACCACCATGAATGAACGAAAAATGTTCGAACATGACGGCTGGAGAATCCCCGTCTGCGATTTTGAAGTCCGGCTTGGCCTTGCCCGAATAATCGACCCAACCACCCAACCCCACGACGCTTCGAACTTTTGGACCCAAAGTCACTGTCGACTCCAGAGCATAAAAGCCGGGCAAGAACACCGTTGTGGCACCTGAATCCATAGCGGCTTGTATGGCCGCCGTGGAATCCCGCTGACCGCTGGGGTCCGCGCCAAAATCGTTCACATTGGCCCATTCGGAGATGGGATCTCTAGCGATCTGCGGTGGTTCTTTAATGGGCAAACGCAGCGAAGTGGTGGTCGCGGGAAAAGCAGTGAACACGGTATGGGAACTATATTCGTTAACCCGGGGACCCTGACTTCCTGGTTTGTCTTCACCCGTGATCCGGGTAACTGCAAACCAATCGGGTGTCGTCACGTCGCCGACCGCTCGGGCGTATTCAGTCGTGCTGATGTCGCGAAGAAACATGCGCCCACCGTTGTAGTTGATGATCGCAGGCCAACGTTCGGCGCCGTGGATTCCGGTCAATGTTGCCTCGAGCAAGCACAATGTGCCATAACTTCGTATGACCGGAACGGAGTTCTCGCTAAAGAGGCCTCGGATCGAGATCGTTTGCCCTTCGTTATCAAAGCCAAATTGCCGTTGTCCCCGCAGCGTCAGGTACTCGAAGGTTTGCCCGTTGACCGACCGAACGGTGCTGACGCCCCGCTCGAAACCACTCACTTCGCAATGACGGACCAACAGTGGCCCGTTCATGTCGCGGTGAGCCAAATCCAAACCGACCAGGCCGCTCTGGTCTCCCGCAACAAACCGACAGTTGCGAACGGCTCCCGAATTGTTGGAATAGAACTGGAGACCGATCGCTCCTGGGTTATTGTTGCCAACATCAAACGTTAGGTTCTCGACATAGTTATGAAACCAGTCCGCCGAACCAAATCCCCCGCACCACATCAGGGCCGCCGGTGCACTGCTATCGGTGAAGGTCCCGTCTTTCAGTTTGATGATTGACTTGTTAGCGTTTTGACCGCAGATAAAGTTGAACCCCCAAGCATTCTGTCCGGCTGAATTCTGGTTCGACCAACGAAGTGTCTTGGAGATGAGATAAGTGCCGGCGGGAAAATACAACAGCTTGTGTCGTCCCATCATGTCCGACAAGGCTTGTTGAATCGCATCCGTGTCGTCATGCACTCCATCGCCTTTGGCAAAGTAAGGTGCTCGAGTCACATCAATAACTTGTTCGCACTGCGGATATTGAACGTCGGCGGCTGCATCCAAAGCTCCCACCCAATCGGGTTGTTGAGTGATGGCAGAGGCGGGCGATGCCAAACCGAACGATAAGTTGGCAATCAGTAACAGCCAGAACCACTGAGCCTGAACGGACGTTTTGGTATTCATCTGAATTGCTTTGCTGTGGCAGTATAGGCGTGGGCGAGCCGCTCCGTTCACGAAGGTCGGTAGCGGAAGTTCGGAGCAGTGCCATTGTAGCAAGAATAATCGACGGGAGACGCATTCTGCAACTTTGCGAAAGTATCGTTTCCGGTCGCTTTTTTTCGGAGAAAGACGAAGTAGATTACGGATGCTTGGTTGTGACGTCCCGCGGATTCAGGGAGGCCCGCAGATTTTTAATGCGCTGCGGCGATATGAGCAAATTCTATGGCCGCGAATTCCGGTACAAGATGTTTGGTAAAAGATGTTGTTGCTGGCGAAACGTGGTTGCTTCGTATTGGGTGCGGAGGTGACTCGCAACTGCTCCATTTTTTACTTTTCATCTTTTACCGACAGGCTGGGCCATGCCCAGTACACCACAGGGATAGTTTAGTTTTCGTGCGACTATCATAGACAGCTTGATGGATAAGAAATCTGCGGTCCTTCCTGAATCTGTGGGACCTTCGGTTAGATCGGTACTAAGCAAGGGAATTGGGGCCAAGGAATTTTTGGAACAAGGGGTTGTTGGCGCGGGTGCTTGGTTGTGACGTCCCGCGGATTCAGGGAGGCCCACAGATTGTTAACACGGCGACATGAGCAAACTCTGTGGCCGCGAATTCCGGTACAAGATGTTTGGTAAAAGATGTTATTGCTGGTGAAACGTGGTGGCTTCGTATTGGGTGTGGCGGTGACTCGCAATCGCAATAGCTTTGCGAATCATTATCACCAAGCCCTCGGCCGACAGGCGGTTCGTCTTGCGTCCGATTTCGGTTCGTGCTTGAAGTGGTTGGGTGTCGACGCGTCCGGGCTGGTTGTGTTGAGGGATGTTTACAACTGCTGTTCGATCAGGACCAATTGGTCCCAGATTTCACCTGGGGTAGCGAGGTCGCGAATGGCGGCCAAGGCTGCCGGAACTTGAATGATCCGTGACAATCGCGCCAAGGTCTGCAAATGCCCGGCATCCTCGCGCGAGCCGATCAACACGAACACGTCCGTCAACATGCCGCGAGGGCCGCCGAACGGAATCCCTTGTGACGTCACGCCCATGATCAAGAATGGCTCGCCAATCAAACCCGGTTGCGGACGCCGAGGATGCAACAGGGCCATGCCATTGTCCAACGCCGTCGAGTGCATCTCTTCACGCTGGCCAATCAATTCGGCCATTTTACTGGCGTCCCAAATCAATCCGATCTGCATCGCGTAGTCGCAGATCTCGCGAATCACCGAGCCTTTGGTCTTCGCTGGCAGAGGCTTGATTATGTGATGCTCGGGGAGCATGGACCGAATGATCGCCTCGGGGTTCGGGCTGCTCCCGGCATGTCGCTGCAACGAGACTTCCATTTTTTCTAGTTCATCGGCATCAGCGACACCGATCTGATGCTCCATCCAGCGATTGATTTCGTGCAGATTAAACGACCACTCGCCACCGATACGCCGTGCCGGGATTTTTTCCTGCTTGAGCAATCGTTCGATTTTGCTCACGTCCAAGTGCAAGTATCTCGCCAATTCGGCAAGGTCCATTTCCTGTTCGGTCATGACGTGGTTGGTCCCTCTGTTTTCGCGTGTCGATTGAATGCCAATTTCTTGCGAATCTCGTCCTTCAGCCCATTCAGAACTGAAGTCTTATCCACGTCCGCCAAAATCTGTCGAATCACTGCCTTCGGTGACTCGCCGCCCCAGCTGCCACCATGTTGAAAATAGTATTCGGCGGCGCGTCCGACAAGGTAGCTCGTCCACCCGGCAGCTGCTCCTTGGGGTACCGCCGTCAACGGTGTTGCCAAACCAAACGAAATGGTTTTCAATCCAGTCGCCAACAGATCCATCGCGTAGCTCATGCCTGCGACCCAACCCGCAGACTTCAGGATGGTCCAAACCAGTTCCCGCGCATTGCTCATCGAAAACTGAATGCCATACACTTGCGACAGGGCCACGATCATCATCACGTCGATCGTGAAACCCGACAAAATATCCAACAGCGGCACAAACGTCACACCAACAACGATCGCTTTGAAACTGGCGAAGCTCCAGATCACTTGCTGGGCATAACGGCGTCGGAGGGCGATTCGAACGGCTTTTACTCGATCAGATTTGTCGGCGGCAAACATCGCCGCGTTTAGCGCCAACAAGCCCTTGCCTTCGCGGTCCAAGATCTCGATGATTCGGGCTTTCAGATCGCTCACATCGGGTCCGGGCTGACGCCACTCGGAGCGTTCGCTGCCATCGACCTGCTCGTAGACATACTCGACGGCCCGCGGTTGGGCAGCCGCCAAAATGAAATCTTCAGGCCGCACGGTGCCGAACAATCTTTCATGCTGAAGGACCTTCAGCAAACGTTCTCGATCGGCCGTGGAATACAAGTCTTGCTTGTTCAAGACGACAAGCATGGGCTTTTGCACCGATGCCAACTCCAACAACGCCGAGTACTCGACATCGTTCAAGTCCGAGTCCGTTACAAACAACAACAAGTCAGCACGCCGCGCGGCATCATCGGCCATTTGCCGCCGATCGACGCCTTGGACTTCGTTGATCCCAGGCGTATCGACCAACACCACTTCCGATTCGTCCAAGCCAGGCATCCGATAGCCACAGCCATCCCAAGTGGTGCCCCAAACCTCGCGGGTCCACCCACCTTGCACATTGACGCTGGTCACTTCCCGACCAATCAAGGCATTGATCAGAGCGGACTTCCCCGTGCTAATTTCTCCGAACACGACGATTTCCAGTCGGCCTTTGGTCAACTTGTCCTGCATGTCGGAAAGTCGAGCGATGTCCGCCAACATTTCCTGTCGTTCGTCTTCGGGGCATGCGCGAAGTTTCTCGAGGGTCACTTGGACGGAATACAAAGCGTCGCGGTAATTGGAAAACTGTCGATTGACTTGAAGCGAATCGACGTCTGCCGACTGGCCGGAAGTCGGTTGGCCGAAGGGCGACTGGCTTGAATCCGAAAAGCCGGGCCCTGTTGCGTTCGGCTGGTTACTTTCATTCATCCAGCACCTCTTATTTCGACGTCGTGGAAGTCAAGTTCTGGCGAGCCATGTCGACCAACTTTTTGAGTTCGGCGACTGTTGTCAGGCGTTTCCATTCGCGTTGAGCCAAGCCGGCCAAGCCACCTTCGGGCTCTTGCATTTCATTTTTGAAGTATTCCATAAAGACAACGCCGATCCACCGAGTAATCAACAATTGCACGCAGGCTTGCACCAAACTTCCTGCCACATTGATGCCGGGTACCGTTTTGAGCAAAGACGAGACGCCACTGACGACCGCGGTTGTGCCCAAGATCCCCACCAAGTTGGTGGCTAACTTGCCCAACAACATCGAGGCCGAACTCAGGTCGAGCTGTTGATCGTACACTTTGGCCAGATCGACGACCATCTTGGTGTTGATGGCCACACCGGCTGCCACATCGACAATGGGAAACGGCAAAGCCGCCACAGTACCCGCCCCCAGCGCCCAACTATCGATAATCGTCCAAGCCTTTTGGTCCAAAGCGACGACTGCTTTTTGTTTGGCTTGATCCAACAAGCTCCGACTTTGCAACAGTAGATTGGCCAACAGCAAATCTTTGCCATCGCTGCGGACCGTTTCACGCAGACGTTTGGCCAAGTGATCGATCGAGGCCGGCAGTGGCACAATTTCTTCGGTGGTTTTCCCATCCAGGGCCACGCGATATCGCAAGCGATAGCCCGCGGACGCTTGGACGGTCAAGATGTCTTCTAGCTGGACCGCGCCTTCAGTCTGCCGGGCCAATTGTTCTCGGAGTCGTTGTTGATCCTCGGCACTGTACCAGTCGGCCTTGTTGAGGCAGATCAAGAGCCGCTTTTCCATGCGATGCAAGACCTGGATGAGTTTGAATTCGCTATCGCGCAAGGGGCCGTCGACGACCACCAACACGACATCCGCGTTTTGCGCCGCACTGGCGGCTTCCTGCACATGTTCGGCACCATCCACTTCGCCCAGCCCAGGCGTATCCACCAAAAGTACGTGTTGGTCACCAGGCCATTGAATGTCGCTACGTCGCAGCGTGGTCCCGCCGCGCACGTCGGTTGCAAAGACTTGCCGACCGGCGAGCGCGTTGAGCAAGCTGGACTTGCCACAGCTGATCGAACCAAACGCCACGATTTCCAAACGTTGTGCGGCTTGTTTCTCGGAGAAGTGGGCCAGCATCGGTTGCAGGTGTTGCCGCACGTCTTCATCCAGGCTGGCCTGAACCCGACTGATTTCGGCGATGTTTTCGCGAATTTGAGTCGAACGCTCGGAGGCGCTCAGTTCGCTGGGGCTTTTGTCGCGGCGTTCGAGTCGTACTTCTTTCGATTTTTGTCGTCCATAAAGAGTGTAGACGACTCTGGCTGTCGCACCGATAAATAAGATCGCTCCCAGTCCTACGCAGGAAAAGTACACGACCGTCCACACCGTGCCGAATTGCTGGACCTTGTCGGCTTGATCGACAATCAGACTTGGGACATAGATCAAGAGCAAACCAAATAGTCCCGCCGCCAATATCAACGCCACGCTGGTCCAAGTCTGATTCGGAATGAAGCGGATAGGGAACAATGGGCTCACCGATCTTTCCAAGGCGACGCATGCTGCGGTTCGTAGACGACACGCGGTTGCTGGGCGGCAATCCAATTGCGGGCTTGCGCGACGTCGCTCACCAGCCCAATCCGGGTGGCCTGGATCAAGGCGTTGCCGATGGCGGTCGCTTCGCTGGGCCCAGCGATGACCGGTCGATCGCAGGCATCGGCGGTCAATTGACATAACAATTGGTTATGGACGCCGCCGCCGACAACGTAGATAGATTCGATTCGGCGGCCAATTATTTGTTCCAAACTTTGCAAAACCTGAGAATACTTACGCGCGAGGCTATCGAACGCGCAGCGAAGAATCTCGGCATCGGTTTCGGGGGTGGCGCCCGATCGCGCGGCCAAGTCGCGGATGGTTTGTGGCATATCTGCGGGAGCGTTCAAAGCCGGATCATCGGGATTGATAAAGAATCGACACGGGGCCACACCGCGGGCCATCTCGGCCATTTGCTCCCAGGAGTAGCTTCGCCCAGCTCGTTCCCAAATTCGGCGGCATTCTTGGATCAACCACAACCCGGCAATGTTTTTCAACAACCGAGTCGTGCCGCCGACACCGGCTTCGTTGGTGAAGTTGTGTTCGGCAGTCAGGTTGTTGATGATGGGGCGACTAACTTCCAAGCCCATCAAACTCCAAGTTCCGCTGCTGATGTAGCACCAATTAGGGGCCGTGGACGGCGATTGATCCACGGGCACAGCGACCACGGCGCTGGCGGTGTCGTGGGTCCCTGGCAACACCACTTGAGTGGTTGCGGCAAGTCCCGTCTCTTGCTGGACGGTCCCGCGCAGTGAACCAAGCGAGGTGCCAGCCGGCGTCAGTGAGCCAAACATAGCGCGCGGCAAACGAAATCGTTGGATCAAGTCGTTGGCCCATTCGCCGTGGTTCGGGTCGTACAACTGCGAAGTTGAAACATCGGTAATCTCATTGCTCAATTGCCCACTAAGCAACCAATGAAACAGATCCGGTATCATCAAAAAATGCCGCGCCAACTCCAACAACCGCGGTTGTCGGGCTTGGATCGCCAACAATTGATAAAGCGAATTGATGGTCATGAACTGCAAGCCGGTCTGGCGATAAATTTCGGCGGCCGGGACGGTTTGATAAGCTCGCTCGAGGGCACCTTCCGTCTGTTGGTCGCGATAGTGGTACGGCAGGGAGAGCAATTCTTGGGACTCGCCCAGCAAAGCGAAGTCGACTCCCCAGGTGTCCACGCCCACACTGGCGATCCGCGCTGCCGTGAATTTCTTTTCGGCCAAACCCAAGCCGTTGAGAATCTCTTGCCATAAACCTGGCAGGTTCCACATCAAGTGGTTGCCGATACGAACGCCATAATTGGGAAAGCGGTGTACTTCGTGCAGTTGAAACGATTGACCGGTGAACTCGCAGGCGAGAACTCGGCCACTGCTGGCTCCCAGATCGACGGCCAAGATCACGACACCACTCGACATAAACGACCACTCCGACTTCCGAAACGACTTTCCAGCGATCCAGCTCGAACGAGCGAAGGCAACAATTCCTGAGCCTGAACAGTTCTAGGTGATTTGCCGGGCTAAGCCAGATCGACAGGGCGGACAACGCATTAGTAAATTAACCCAAGCGGTCCAAAATAGACAGATGTGATCGGGTGCAAGGGACGGCTTCAAGTCCCGCGCGCCAAGCGATTGACCAGTTGGCGATAGATCTCAAAACCCTCCGCCATGCGATCCTTCCATTGTTCAGGCGGAGCCAATTTGTTGGGGCGATAGACGCACAGCAATCCTTGCCGGACACTCAAATAAATGTCGGGCTTCTTACACAAAAAGTCCAACAGTTCACGATCCAGGAGTTGCCGCACGCCCGCTTCGTTATTGGCTTGCAAGACGAACTTCTGAGAAAATTCCGGGTGGTTGGCAAAATCGATGTCCTGGACACCGAACCATTCTGTGAATCGCGTGAAGATCGATTCAGGCGCTAAATCGAAGCCAGGCACATCCAGTTCCGGCGACTCCAACGCGACGACCGTTTGCCGCAGGGTCGTCGAGCTCTTGCCACCACTCACCGTGTAATTGAAGTCCAGGATGCGGATCGAGGTCGCATCGACTGTTCCGGAAAGATGATTGAGAATGTGGTGACCATGCCCGCGACTGAAATAGCTGATTTGCCGAAACAATTCCAACTGTTCCGGACTCGTTTGGGCTTGGAATTCCAAACCCAACGAATCCGCGATCGCTTTGATCGAGGCTTGCCGCCGTTTGGCCACCACCGTCGAACCGTAATACGTCAACAAGGCAACGAGCGCAAAGAACACGATTAGACCAAGGGTGAACCAATCCATGAGTCATGTCCATTTGTTGTGTCAAAATAGATTTTTGCTCGGGCGCCGATTTCCTGTTGACTCTGGCCACTGTCTTTCGACTAGAATAACCGGGGACGGCGCGAGAAGATAGGACGTAGACGCGGCAGCAAATCAGGAGAGCGGGCAAATCAGGAGAGCGGAGCGGTGGTGTCTGCCAAACACGGAGGAACATGTGACTGGACTTGAGCGAGCATTAGCAGCCGGGCGATTGCCTCCCGCACAGATCATCGGTCGGCAGCTGGATATCTATCAAACGATGCTGCGGAGCAGTCGCGCCATCAAGCATCCCAACTTTGCGGCGTTGCAAGCTCAAGATTTGAAGGCAATGTTTCATCTCTACGATGACATGTTTTTCAACGGGCAAATCGATTTGGCGCTGGCGAACATGGGATCCAGTTTGACGTTTCGACTTTCGAGGCGAATGACCAGTGCGGGTGGCAAGACGACTCGGTGGCACTACCCCAAGTCGCAACATCGTCCTCCACGATTCGAAATTGCTTTGTCCTCGACGTTGTTATTTGAATCGTTCCAAAATCAAACGCCGATTCAAGTGACTGGCTTGACTTGCCACAGTCGGTTGGAGGCGATGCAGCGGGTGATGGAGCACGAGATCATTCATCTTTGTGAAATGCTTGTGTGGTTTCACTCCAGTTGCTCGGCGGGCCGATTTTTGCGGATCGCCAACGGTTTATTCGACCATCGCAAGTCCAGCCACGAGCTCCTGACGCCGGTGGACAAAGCGCGGAAAGATCTAGGAATTCGTGTTGGCGACCAAGTCAAGTTCTCGCTCAATGGGCAGCAGTTGGTGGGAACGGTCAACCGTATCACACGTCGAGCGACGGTGCTGGTGCCACATCAGCGGGGCCAAAAGTACACGGATGGCAGTAGCTATTTAAAGTTCTATGTTCCCCTGACCCAGTTGCAACGCGCTTCCGTCGGATGATAATGATCAAGCGGCTCGGATGGGACAGTGAGAGCCGAAGCCCGCCCGATTGTTTCCCTGCCACAGGTTGCTGGACGGCAAGTCCAAGGCCACCCGCTTGTTCCCACACCGTTTGATTGGACGAGTTGACCGCCCCAGTTAAACACCCCAGTTAAACGCCCCAGTTTCCATCGGTATTTTTTCAGCAAAACAAAGGAACTCACCATGTTGAATCGCCGTCGCTTCTTGCAGACCTCCCTCGTTGGTGCTTCGGGCTTGGCCCTTGGTGGGTATTGGACCTCCTCCGCTCGGGCTAGCCGATGGGTCAACGACAAGATGAACATGGCGGTGATTGGTGTGGCGAATCGAGCCGCTGAGAATTTGGGTGGTGTGCTGCATGAAGAGATTGCGTTTCTCTGCGATGTGGATCAAAACTACTTGAATCGCGCTGCGGAGGCTCATCCCAAATCGCACAAATTAACCGACTATCGCAAATTGTTAGATCGCCCCAAAGATTTTGATGCGGTGGTGGTTAGCACGCCGGACCATCATCATTTTCATGCCAGTTATTGGGCGATGGAGCAAGGCAAGCATTGTTATTGCGAAAAACCGTTGACACACAGTGTCTGGGAAGCGCGGACATTGGCCAAGTTGGCCGTTGCCAAAGGCTTAGCAACGCAAATGGGCACTCAGATTCACTCGACCCGCAATTATCGCGATGTGGTGGAGATCGTGCAGAGCGGAGCGATTGGCGCTGTGCAGCACGTTCATGTTTGGGTCGGCAAAGGTTGGGGTGGTGGCGATCGTCCGACCAAGGCAGACCCGGTCCCGTCGCACTTGGATTGGGATTTGTGGCTCGGCGGTGCGCCCCAGCGACCTTATGCGGCGGACCGATATCATGCCGCCAATTGGCGACGATGGTGGGACTTCGGTGGCGGCACGTTAGGCGATATGGCTTGCCATTTGATGGATCTTCCTTTTTGGGCGTTGGGATTGGAGCATCCCAAGCATGTCGTGGCGCAAGGCCCGGAAGTTCATCCTGAGACCTGTCCATTGGGTTTGACCGTCGAATATCAATTTGCCAAGACCGACAAACACGGCGATCTAAAATTGACTTGGTATGACGGCGATCGCATTCCTCAAAAGATCAACGAGATCCCCGTGCCTGGGATGGGTGTGATGTTCGTTGGTACGCAGGGGTCGTTGTTCGCGGATTACGGGCAATGGAAATTGTACCCCAGTGAAAAATTTGCCAACTACCAAAAGCCGCAACAGACCATTCCCGATTCGGTGGGTCATTATTTGGAATGGACCAACGCCTGCCGCGACGGTGGGGCGACCACGTGCAACTTTACTTATTCTGGCCGCTTGACCGAGACCGTCTTGTTAGGCAACGTCGCGTACCGATTCGGTAAACCAATCCAATGGGATGGGGCCGCGTTTACTACCGGCGATTCGGTGGCGGATCAATACTTGAAACGCGAGTATCGCAAGGGTTGGAACATCACAGGCTAGGCATTTAATTTTGCTGGGAACACGACATGAAGTTGGTGTTGACTGGGGCAACCGGTTTGCTGGGCAACAACGTAGCGCGGTTGGCCGTTGCAGCCGGACACGAAGTCGTTTGTCCCGTCCGCCGACTTGGCGATCGTTCGTTGGTGGGGGTTCCGGTTTCTCAAGTGCTGGTCGACTTTGAAGCGGCCAGTCGCTCGACAACTTCAGAGTCGTCGAAGTCGGTCTGGGACGAACTGGTTGCAGGCTGCGATGCCGTGATCCATTCGGCGGCATTGATCCATATTGGTTGGCAGCGCCAAGCCGAATCTCATGCGGCGAATGTTGAGTTGACGGAACAGATCGCTGCTTCGGTGCAACGCGCCGGAGTGCGTTTGATTCATATCTCGACCGTTGATACTTTGGCTTACAGCGTGAATGGACAGCCGGTATCGGAGGACACTCGCCAACCTGCCAAGCCTTCCAGCGCTTATGTGCGATCGAAGACAGCTGCTGAGGTCGTCGTCAAGAATCGAGTTGCTCAAGGACTCGATGGTGTTATCTTGCATCCGGGCTTTATGCTCGGTCCGTGGGATTGGAAGCCTTCCAGTGGAAAGATGCTATGGGCGATCGCCAAACGACAAATCCCTCTGGCGCCCGCGGGTGGTTGCAGTGCCGTTGATGTTCGCGATGTGGCCCAGGGAGTTTTGAACGCGGTGCTGCGCGGCGGCAAAGGCCAGCATTACATCTTGGCTGGGCACAACCTCAGTTATGTCGAGCTATTTCGCGAGATCGCGGTGACCACCAGCGCGAGACCGCCTCGATGGCGAGTCGGGCCGGTAGTCGCGGCGCTGGCTGGCTGGTTTGGCGATGTTTGGACGCGAATCAACGGGCAGGAAACCGACCTGAACAGTGCCTTGGTGCGAATGGGACAGTTGCGACATTATTACTCCAGCGACAAAGCCGTTCGCGAATTAGGTTATCAGATTTCTCCCCTCCAGCCGGCGCTTGCGGCTGCTTGGCAGTTCCTGCAATCCTGTGGCGATCCGCCGAAGTAAGTCGCCATTGTCGAGGCTCGCTCCTCGATCCAATATGGTCTCGTTTGTCGTGGCTGGCGGTCATTGTTTAGCGGCCAGCCGTAGGCGTGCTGTCCAACATACGAGCGACGGTTCAACGTGGCGTCTGTTAAAAAGGCCCCATCGTAAAGCCGATCCGAAGTCGCGGAAATCTCATCGCGAAACTGCTGCTCGTCGCGATTGGCCCCAAAGATGCATCGTCCTTAGGTTGCTGCTGATCGCTGCACGATTGGCAGGAGGTATGGCGGTCTATATTTGCTAGGAGCCGAGCATGACATTCTCGTTTGATAAGTTGACTACCAAGGCCCAGGAAGCGCTGGCGACGAGCCAGCAATTGGCACAGGCCGCTGGAAATCCCGAGATCACGCCACTCCATTTGTTGTCGGCGCTGCTCGCGGAACGGCAGGGATTGACGGTGCCGATTTTGCAGAAATTGCAGGTGCCGATCGAGGCGCTGAAGGCCTCGATTGCCAGTGAATTGAAGCGACTGCCCACGTCGTCCAATTCGTCCCCGCGCGGTTTGGGGAGCCAATTAAGTCAAGTCTTGACCCAGGCCCAACAATTGGCCGAAAGCATGCAGGACGAGTTCATCTCCACCGAACATTTATTGCTGGGGCTGACCAAAGTTGATTCCACTGCCAAAACCATTTTGCAGACGAAGGCCGTGACGGAAAAAGACATTCGCGAGGCGATCAAAAGCTTGCGCGGAAGTGCCAAGGTGACGGATCAGGATCCCGAGAGCAAATTTCAAACACTGGAAAAGTACGGTATCGATCTGGTCGAAAGAGCCAAAGCGGGCAAGTTGGATCCGGTCATTGGTCGCGATCAAGAAATCCGCCGCGTCGTCCAAGTGCTGTCACGGCGAACAAAAAATAATCCGGTTCTGATCGGACAGCCAGGCGTCGGCAAAACGGCTATTGCGGAAGGCTTGGCCAGCCGCATCGTCGAAGGTGATGTGCCCAACAGCTTGCAGAATACCCGAGTGATTGCTCTCGATATGGGCGCTTTGGTTGCTGGCACCAAATTTCGTGGCGAGTTTGAAGAACGCCTCAAAGCCGTGCTCCGCGAGGTAGCCGATTCCGAAGGTCGTGTTGTATTGTTCATTGACGAACTACATACCGTGGTGGGCGCGGGTGCTGCCGAAGGCGGCAACGATGCTGCCAACCTGCTCAAGCCGGCATTGGCACGCGGCGAACTCCGCTGCGTTGGGGCGACGACCTTGGATGAGTATCGCAAATATATCGAGAAAGACGCGGCATTGGAGCGACGCTTCCAACCCGTGTTTGTTGACCAACCGAACATCGAGGACACCATCACGATCTTGCGCGGTTTGAAACAGCGGTACGAATCGCATCACGGAGTCCAAATCAAAGATGCCGCCTTGGTCGCGGCTGCACAACTGTCGGCACGGTACATCACCGATCGCTTCTTGCCGGATAAAGCGATCGACTTGGTTGACGAGGCATGCAGCAAGTTGGCGATGGAACGCGACAGCGTTCCCGGAGAGATCGACTCGGTGCAACGTCGATTGACTCAGTTGGAACTGGCGGCTCGACAATTGGCTGATGAGACGGAAGCCACCGCTCGTGAACGATTGGACGAAGTTAATGAAGAAATGGCTGAGCTGCGCGCCCAATTGGCCAGCTTGCGCGAACAGTGGGAAGCCGAGAAGTTAGGCATGGTCGATTCTCAAAATTTGCGCAAGCAGTTGGAAGAGGCCCAGCGTCAGTTCCAAAAGCAGCAGGCCGAGTTGAATTCGAAACTGGCGACCGGGCAAATGGTCAATGAGTCCGAGTACCAGAGTTTGTACGAACTCGACATGCGTCAAAAGTCGCTTCTCAAGCAATTGGAGCAAGCGACGGCTCGCGAGAGCGAAATGACCGCAGGAGAATCCGAAGGACGACGCCTGCTCCGCGAGAATGTCACGGAAGAAGAAATCGCCGAGGTCGTCAGCGCCTGGACCGGGATTCCAGTCAGCCGCATGGTGGAATCGGAACGCGCCAAATTGCTGGTCTTGGAAGAGCGAATCCATCAACGAGTCGTCGGGCAAGATGAAGCCGTGACGGCGGTGGCGAATGCGGTGCGCCGCAGTCGCTCGGGCTTGCAAGACCCGCACCGACCAATCGGGTCGTTCTTGTTCTTGGGACCCACGGGTGTTGGTAAAACGGAATTGTGCAAAGCGTTGGCCGAGGTCTTGTTTGATGACCAAAACGCCATGGTTCGGATCGACATGAGTGAATACATGGAGAAGCACAACGTCAGCCGTTTGATCGGGGCGCCTCCCGGGTATGTGGGCTACGAAGAAGGCGGCAAGTTGACCGAAGCCGTGCGGCGCCGACCATTCTGCGTGGTGCTACTCGATGAAATCGAAAAGGCCCACAACGACGTCTTCAATATCTTGCTCCAGGTCTTGGACGATGGGCGTTTGACCGACAATCATGGACACACGGTGGACTTTACCAACACGATCATTGTGATGACCAGCAATATTGGTAGCCAACTGATCCAAAAAATTGCCCAAGAAGGTGGGGACAACGAGGAACTACGCGCGGCTGTCGAAACGGCACTGCAGTCGCGGTTCTTGCCTGAGTTGTTGAACCGAATCGATGACAAGATAGTTTTCCATCCTTTGCGGGCCGCGCAAATTCGCAAAGTCGTCGATATTCAAATCAAAACGCTAGCAAGACGATTGGAAGAGCAGGGCGTGAAATTGGTAGTACCGGACGATGTTTTGGACGCGTTGGCGCGGCAAGGCTATGATCCGCAGTATGGTGCCCGCCCGCTAAAGCGTGCGATCCAAAATCACTTGATCAACCCACTGGCGACCGAGATTCTCAAAGGCAAATTGGTGGAACATGGTACGGTCGAAGTGGCCTATGATGAAGAGACGGGGTTTCACTTTCGGTCGCTGCCGGTGGCTGCGGCGTGATTGGCATACCGTTCGATGAAAGTTGATCGGCGTCACTTCCAGGTGCCGTGACCATCCGAGAGCACATTTTTCTTGAGGATGGGCGGACGGCACACGGAGTGCGCCAGCGATTCATGGCATCGAATGGCGGTTTTTCGTTCGTGTAGATCCATTCTGCTTGACATTGGCTTGTAATTTAGGAAAGCCTGGTGCTTTGCAGAGTTTCTCCGGGGTGTTCTGAAAACTCTCAATGGTGGGATTGTCTTCATTCGATAGAACTTGCAGACGGTAGCGGATGCTCGGTTTATTCGGTCGTTTGCCGCCTTGTTGCATCCGAGTCGCAACTCCAAGGAAGTTCCAATGAAGTGGTCTTTTCGAAATTTCTTTCGCCGCGCTGCTTTGGCGGGGATGATCGTGGTGGCAACCATCTCCGGTTCGCTCTCTGCCCAGACGGGTCGCGAAATGCCGAACATCGGATTGGCGCCTGGCGAAGTGAAGATCAAGAGCCAGTTCGAATCGATTGAGATCGTATTGGGATCGAGTCGATTGATCTCGATGCCGCACAGCATTCCCCGGGTGGTGATTGAGGATCCTTCGATTCTGAGTGCGACACCACTGGCGAAGGATCAAATCTTGATTCGCGCACTCCAAACCGGCGTGACTGGGATCGGTTTGATCGATGAAAACGATAAGAGCTATACCGTTGAGGTCAACGTTGTCAGCGACGTTCGGCAACTGCAAGCGGTGATCAATCATACTTTCCCGACGGCCAATGTGACGGTTCGTCCGTTGAAAGAGTCGATTGTTTTGGTCGGAACCGTACCGAACCCCGAGATGGCCGCTCAAGTGGTCGATGTCGCGTTGCAGTTTTCTGAGAACGTGTTCCAGAACCTGCAAGTGTCTGGTGCGCAAAACATTGCTCTTAAAATGAAAATCTACGAAGTCTCGCGTACGAAACTTCGTCGCATCGGAGCCGACTGGCAGTTTGCGAACAATCGCTTTGCGGTCATGCAAGGTGCGGGCGACTTGATCGATATGGCCGCGAATCAAACGTTGTCTTACATCCCGAATGCACCGGCGGGTGGGCAATTGTCACCTGCGATGAGAAATTCAGATGGTCAGATTTTTGCTGCGGGTGGAGACACGGTGCGAACCAGCATTATCCGAGGGAACTCGCAGTTGGTTACCGCAGTCGAGTTCTTGGAGCAACATGATGCCGCTCGGTTGGTTGACGAACCGACCTTGGTGACGCTCAACGGTCGCCCGGCGGAGTTCTTGTCGGGTGGTGAGATTCCGATTTTGGTCAATGGTGGTCTGGGTGTGGCCACGGTCGAGTTCCGTCCGTTTGGTACGCGAGTGGACTTTTTGCCCATTGCTTTGGGTGATGGTCGCCTGCGAATCGATTTGCGTTATGAAGTGTCGCAACTGGCTCAGGGATTGTCGGGTGACACAAATACGCCGGGCTTTACCGTCAGTCGGACCAACATCGGAGCGGAGATGAACGCGGGTCATACGTTGGCGATCGCTGGCGTTGTCAAGGAACAAGCCAAGACCACCAAACGCGGCTTGCCTGGTTTGATGCATGCACCTTGGATTGGCTCAGCGTTCTCGAAGAACCGCGATGAAATGGCGGAAACCGAGTTGTTGGTCATCGCGACACCGAACTTCATTGGCGACGTCGATCCATCGTTGTTGCCCACTCATGGACCTGGCCAAAATTCGCAAGAGCCCCTCAACAGAGAGTTTTATGGACGCGGTTACGTCGAGGTTCCACGATGTGATCCTGTGATCTCACAGGCGGATTTCCAAGGTGGATCACGATCTCAGGCTTTCCCGGCAACGTATGAAACGATGCCTAGCGAATCGCAACCAACCGTTGGACCGACCGCCAATCGCAGTATGGTCCCGGCCAGCGAGTCGAACCGTCCACAGCAAGCCAACTTGCCTTTCGGAGCCGGAAATCGTCGCTAACTGTTGAGGTCAAGCTTCATGCCCGACCAAATCAGTTTCGCCAACACCGTTTCGCCAAAACCTGTTCGCGAGACAGGAAGTTGTCAGTCCCCATCGTCCGTGTCACCCATTGTCCGTGTCCTTCAAGCTTGAGACCGAAAAATGAGCAATCACCTGAAGTTTGTCCTCTGCGAGCCCAAGAAGCCGGTACGCGAGAGTCTCAGCAAAATGCTGAGTTCGATGGGCTATCTGTTCCTCGAAGCGGAATGTAGTTCGTACAGCGCGTTGAACGATGCAATCGCTGCGGCGATTCCGGACTTGGTGGTGATCGGGATTGATGAAGACTACGCTCAAGCTCTGGCGTTGATCCGCAAAATTCACGGTCAATTGCCGGACACGGCGATCATGGCGGTCAGTGGAAAAAATGATGGCCCGACGATCTTGGAAACCATGCGGGCGGGTGCCGGAGAGTTCCTCAACACTCCGGTCGAAATGTCGGACTTGGCCGAAGCCGTGCCCCGTCTTTGTGGAGCAAAAATTCACAAGACCGAAAGCAGCTCCACCGGAGTGATCGCGGTGGCTGGCGTCACGGGCGGAGTTGGTGCCACGAGTATGGCTGTCAACATCGCGGCCTATCTTGCCCAAGACCCCGCCAACAGCGTGGCTTTGGTGGACTTGGATTTGAGTGTCGGTGACGCCGACATCTTCTTGGACTGCATCCCAGAATACACCTTGATCGACGTGGCCAGCAATGTCAGCCGTTTGGACTTGTCGTTGATGAAGAAGTCGATGACGCGGCACGAGTCGGGTGTGTATTTGCTTCCTCGCCCGGTCTCGTTGTTGGACAACGAAATCGTAACTCCGGATAATCTGGGTCGGGTGTTGAGCGTCCTCAAGTCCGCGTTTTCGCACTTGGTCATTGATGTGTCCAAGAGCTACACGCCTGTCGATTTGGTCGCGTTGAATTTCGCTGATCACATTGTCTTGGTGACCCAACTGGATTTGCCTTGCTTGCGAAATGTCGTGCGGTTGTTGATGTCCTTTGACGAATACCACGGTTTGAAGGAGAAAGTCAAGGTTGTCGTCAATCGATCCAACTTGCAGTCGAATCAAATCAGCATCAAGAAGGCCGAGGAGACGATTGGGCAAGCTTTCTATTGGCAGATCCCCAACGACTATCAAACCATGGCGGCGGTTCGCAACAATGGCGTACCGTTGGTCATGCAAGCTCCGCAGGCCAACATCACGCAAAGTGTCACAGGGTTGACCAATTCGCTCCTAAACTTGCATGTGGCCACCGCCGCGTCGGACTCAGGGGCTGCCGCAGCTGGCAAGAAGCAGTGGCTGGGATTCCTGGCTCGCAAATAGCGAAACTTGGTGTAGACTGGGAGGGCATGACCAACCCGCCGAGTCTGAACGAATATCCCGCAATTCATTGCAGCCAACCTGGGAAGTTTCTGGGTTGGCTGCACTGCGTTTTTCGCCTGCTCGGTCTGATTAGCCTGCTCGGTTTCGTTAGCTTTCCCGCGCGACTTGTTGCACAACAACCTGCGGCAAAAGAGGGTAGTCTAGAGCCAGCATCCGCCGTCCCCCTGACAGTGTTTGAGTTGGCGGAGATTGAAAACTCCCGCTGGTATTCCAATCGGGATTTCTTAGGCCGCCCATTGGTCGTGGTGCATGTCGCGTCCTGGTCCCCATCGGCTCATCGTCTATTGCCGCTCTGGCGAAAACAATTGCAGCAGGCCGGTTCGGCACAACGGGCTCATATCGTAGCGATTGCTCATGACCAACATGCGACTCGAGCCGCTTGGATGTGCCACGACGCGGGTTGGACTTGGCCGGTCTTGCATGATCCATTACTAGAGGCAGTGCCCAACAATGGTCGGATCGATTTTCCGTGGGCCTCGGTCTTCGATGCCCACGGATCGTTGGTGCAGCAACGTCTGACTCTGGCGGAATTGATTGCGTACCTTGCCAAGTTAGAGCCCGAGTCGGCGAGCCAATCCACGGTGGAACTTGACCCAGCTGAAAGGGACGCACTGCCCACGAAGTCGGACCCTGCGCAACGGTTGGCTCACTTCCGAGCATTGCGCCGAGACGCGGCAACTCTGGACGTCCTCAAGCCAGTCGCGGATCAATTGTTGCGTTTCGCGTTCCATGCCCCGACCGAACAGGCTGACGAGTATTTGCAGTCGGTGATGGAATTCTACCAAGAAGCGCTGAACAGCACCGAGGACGGACAGTGGGCCTTTCGCATGTCCGTGGCTTATCGCTTGGCATTTGATTTGTCTCATGCCGGAACTCAAGTCGACGCCACTCTTTGGCAAAAGTCTTTGGATTATTTGGAACTGGCCAATCAATCCGCAACGGTGCTTCCGGCATGGAGCGCGCTCTGGTCGCAACATCATCCGCCCGGGGAGCAACCCTCGACTTCTTACGTGTGGTTGGCCGATCGATGTCGCCAATCTAAGCCGCTGGGGATCGACCTCGTGCACGCGCAGCGGCAGCTGGGTTTTCCGCTGTTTGAGCCCCGTTCGGCAGCGGCTTCTGATCGGACAGCGGTTCCCCAAGAGTTGTCGGTGATTTGGCCGCGGGCAACGCCGGTCCCACCCGCTTCGATTCAATTCCAGACGGTGTGGGTCGATTGTGGGAACTTTGAGAGTGCCGTCGAAAATTGGTCGCGGTTGTATTTGCACGTTCGTTTGAAACGCGGCCATTGGAGTTTGCAGTCGGTGCCGCGATTGGAATGGCGACCTTACGGAACGGGCAAACCCGACGAAACGGACGCCAACCAGCCCCAGGTTCTGCCGCCCGTGGTGCAAATCGGCTTGGCGTCCGAGGAATCCGAGACCAGCGAAGAAAACGCGGAAGCAAGTGCCGTATGGTTGCAGATCGATGTTCGGTGGCCAGAGAAGTCAGCACTGGTCAATCCGCCGGACTTGTCTCAACCGCCGCGCCGCAACGCCAAATTGACTTTTCAAGGGCGCGACCCGTTGACCGGTGCGGTGGGATGGCGCGAAGCTGAATTCTACTTGGAGCAGCCCAAATCGTTCCGCTTGGACCGATAGGCATAATCGGTATAGATTTTGGCCCCGTTCGAATTGCTGGCAATTTCCCCGTTTATTTCTCGCGCGAAATGTGCGAAAACAGTAATGGGGTTCGCCTAGCGAGCCAATGAGTTGTCAACGGAGTGGGATTGCGCCACGATTGCTGCCGAGGGAGTGCTGCCGATGAAGTCGATCTTGACGGTCGTTTTGGCTGGGGGACGAGGCACGCGTTTGGAGCCACTGACCCGGGATCGCGCGAAGCCAGCGGTCCCGTTCGGCGGGATTTATCGAATCATCGATTTTACACTCTCGAATTGCATCAACAGCGGTTTGAAGAAGATACTGCTGCTGACCCAATACAAAGCGATGAGTCTGGACCGCCATATCAACTTGGCGTGGAACAAGTACTTCTGCCGTGAGCTCGGCGAATCAATCGACATCATCCCGCCGCAACAACGAGTCGATCAGCAGTGGTATCAAGGAACGGCGGATGCCGTCTACCAAAACATCTATGCGATCGAACAATCTCGTCCCGAGTACATCGTCATCTTGGCGGGTGACCACATCTACAAAATGAACTACGCCAACATGATCGAGTTCCATCGCGAATCCGGGGCCGAGTTAACGATCGGCGCTTTGCCCGTTTCGTTAGAAGAAGCGCGCGGTTTCGGCGTCATGCAAATTGATCCTCAGCAACGAATTCGCGGCTTCCAAGAGAAGCCGATCGCGCCGCAACCCATGCCTGGTTGTACGGACAAGTGTTTAGCGAGCATGGGCATCTATGTCTTTAATGCCAAGTTTCTGCTGGAAGAGTTATGTCGCGATGCCACGCAAATTGGCAGCGCCCATGATTTTGGCAAGAACATCATCCCTTCCGTCATCGAGGATCGACGGGTTTTTGCCTTCCCTTTTGCGGACGAGAACCGCAAGACCAAGCCCTATTGGCGTGATGTGGGTACCTTGGATGCGTACTATGAAGCCAGCATGGACTTGATCAGTGTTGATCCACTACTCAACCTGTACGACGAACATTGGCCGATTCGAACTTATCAAGTCAATAGCCCGCCGCCTAAGTTCGTCTTCGGTTCGCGAGCCGATCAAGCGGACCAACGTCGCGGCTTTGCCATCGATAGCATGGTTTGCAACGGGTCGATCGTCTCTGGTGCCCAGGTCACGCGTAGCATTGTCGGTCCGAATTGTCGTTTGGAAGCCTATTCTCATGTCGAAAGTTCTGTCTTGTTTGATCGAGTCACGATCGGCGAGCGGGCTCGGATTCGCAACGCCATCATTGAAAAAAACGTGCGAATTCCCAACGACATCGAAATCGGGTTCGACCCGCAGCAAGACCAAGCCCGCGGAATGACCATCACCGAGTCAGGATTGGTTGTCGTTGCCAAAGGCGCGCGGATCGAACGCTTGACTGGATCAACAACGCGGGTGACCAAAGGAGTTGTTCGCGCCCCGTTCTTCGACAAAACTCCGGCAAAATTGCTCGGCGACACAACCAATCGCAATTAATGCGCAGGCGGTGGGGCAGGCGGCAGGACTGAGAAACATTGTTGCTGGCGAAAACAGGCCCGAACGGACTGAAACATCCATAGCCATTGGGCGCCAACCACCGGCTAGAATGACATCTCCTCCCGAAAAGGCCTGAACGGCCGACACATGTGCTGAGTGTATGCATTCAAAAGTGCTTCACCGCTTTGCCTGGTTTCGCCACTGGCCATCACGGGATAACTACGGTCGTCCTGGGATTGGAATAAAGGATGTCCTCCTGGTTTCCTTCCCGTTGTTTTCTTCTCTGGTTTTCTTGGACTTGGATTGAAGCTAGTGGCAGGATAAATCGACTTACCAAGAGGCTGCTCGACACGTTCTTCCCCTGCCGCGGCAGTTTGGTCTTCATTGCCGCCATCAAAGGGCCCGCCAGGCCAACAATCAATGGCGGCTGTGCTCCGATCAAGAGAAAATTGTGTGTCCCCAGGGACATAGCGATCGCCGTGTCATGCTGAAGGTTTTTATCTTTTATCCATCATCTTCTACCAGCCGCAGTGGCCACCGCTGAACGGGCGTTCCGCAAATGGTGTCGGCCCTCCAGGACGTTCTCCCAGTGGGCTCCGTTTAGTCAACCGCTGATGAACACTAATGAACGCTAATACAAACAAAAATCGGTGGCAAAGAGCGATCGAGCAAGCCAATGTCGCAATTCGGAAACTTCGGTTTGTCCGGTTGCTGGCATTAGCGTTTATTAGCGTCGATAAGCGGTTGGCGGCTTCGCGAACCACATCGGGGACACACATTTTGGCGGTTCCA
>JAEUIQ010000064.1 GCA_016794985.1 Planctomycetaceae bacterium
GGGTATGGAGACCAAGGTCACGTTGTGGGCCCCCATGATCGCCGCCGGAGTTTCGCTGCTCGTGGGAGTGGGCTTCGGCATCTACCCCGCGATTCGTGCCGCAAAACTAGATCCGATCGAAGCATTGCGACACGCATAAAACAAACCCAAAGTAGAAACTTCTAGCGGACCGGCGGAGCGGTCCGCGACACTATTGTAAACCGTTCCTACGGTCCAATTTTGATTTCACAGATGATCGCACCGGTAATCGCGCCACGAATTTGACCGGCCGAATGGCCAGCAACATAGCCCCTTCGGCAGAAAGTTTGCCAAAATCTCTGTAATCGCCAAAGTTTATCAAGGCGGGCGTCGGAGAATTTCCGATCTTATCGACGGACTCCTACGTCTTTTCAGGGCGCTGTCGTGTATGTCGAGTTACGGTCGATCGAGTCCAGCACCGTCAATTGAAGTTCGGGCACAGCTCCGGTTCACATACGAATTTCCATTAGCGGTTACTTTGGTAATCGGTTTGATTGCCGCCAATGGTTGTTCGCGAAGAGCCTATCGTGAGGCCGCTGACAAACAGGCCACGGAGCTCATTCAGTCTCGAATGACCGACCCTGCTTGGTCGCTGCCGGACCGAACGGTGGAACCGGACCAACGGTCTCGCCTTGCTGTGACCGCAGACCCCGACCAAGCTCCGAAACCACTGGATGATCCCGGGGCAAGCCAGTGGATGCAAAACCCTTATCGATTCTCAAACCAAAAATACTGGGACAAAATTCCCACGAGGGATGAATTGGAGAATCCGTCTTGGCAACAATATTTGCCGACGGACGATGATGGACGGATTCGGATCTCGCAGGAAACCGCAATCGAGTTAGCTCTGCTCCACAATCGACAGTACCAAACTCAATACGAGCAGGTGTACCTCCAAGCCTTGAATCTCTCTGGGAATCGGTTCGAGTTTGATACGCAATGGGCCGGTGGATTGGGCGTGAATCACGTCAACTCGGGCGATGGCACCAATCGGCTGTTAACCGTGTCGGATCGGTTGGGTCTTGGTCAGAACTTGGCGACCGGGGGCCAAGTCGCCACCAATTTGGCTAATGCTTTTGTATTTCAATTTGGCAGCGGTCAGTTCCAACAAGCGGGCGGTAACGTCGTGGCCACGCTCACACAACCAGTGCTTCGCGGAGCCTTTCGCCACGTTCGACTCGAAAGTCTAACTCAAGCGGAACGCGAGTTGTTGTACGACGTCCGTGAATTCGCGAGATTTCGTCGCGAGTTCTACAATGAAGTCACCGGTCGCTATTATTCGCTCCTGGCTCAAGTTCAATCGATACGGAATCTCAAGACCAATCTAGAGAGCCTGGAACTCAACCTTCGCGAGCATCAGGAGCTGTTTGATATTCAGATGGTTTCGCAAATTCAAGTTGACCAAGTCTTTCAAGAATACCAGGTTGGTCGAATCAGTGTTTTTTCAGCCGAACAGAATTTGGCGACGGCTTTGGACTCGTTCAAGCTGATACTGGGGCTACCGACTTGGAGTGAAATTTATATCGATGAATCGCCTTTGACGATCTTTGAGTTTTCCTCTTCTGCCACAACCGAATTGGAGAACGACACGCAACAATTATACGCGGCTTTGGTGTCCTATTTGCCCGATCGCTATCCAACACCCGTCGAATTGACGAGTTACCATGATCGTTATCTGACTATTCGGAATCGGGTGGTCCAATTGCTGCCAGAAGTCCGTGGCGAACTCTCGGAATGGTTGGCACGATTGGACAACCAACTTGACGACCCAACCAGTCCCGACGACCGCACGGACATACAGCAGCAACTGCGCTTGGCGCAGCAAATTCGCCAACGACTTGATGGGTTGCAGTCGAGTCTGGAAGACAGCCACGTCGAGGCAGAATTGGCAGAAGCCGTGTCAACCTATCAGCCGCCACTTGACCCGAATCAAGACCCAGCAGACCCGAAGGCGACCGGCCAGCAATGGCAGGCTCTACTTTCTGCGGTTGGGCGACGGCAGCGTGATCAAGTGGGCGAGTTATTCAGCGCTCAATCTCAGATCCGCTTGTTTTCGCTGGACGTTCGTCCGCTTAACGTTGCTCCCCAAACGGCGGTCGAATTCGCAATCGAAAATCGATTGGATGTGATGAATAGCCGGGGGAGACTTATGGATGCGTACCGCTTGGTTGAGGTAACGGCCGACGCACTGCAAAGCGATCTGGATGTAAACTTGGGGGCAAACTTGCGTACGGACCCCACGCGAAATAACGCATTCTCCTTCGAAAAGTCACAACATGTCTACCAGGTTGGCGTCGAGTTGGATGGCCCGCTCAATCGACTGAACGAACGAAACCGCTACCGAACCGCCCAAGTAGCGTACCAACAGAGTCGCCGCCAAGTCATCGCGGATCAGGACGCGGTAGCCGCGACGGTGCGGCGCGACCTGCGCGATTTGCAAGTTAGTCGCCTGAACCTTCAAATTGCTCGGCAGCAATATGTTGCTGCCACTCGCCAGGTGGACGAAGCAAAATTCAATCTACGAAATGCTCGCGAATCGGACTCGAACCTGACTCGTGACTTATTGGCGGCGTTGCAAGTGCTGTTATCGGCCAAGAATAACTTGATCTCCAATTGGGTCGATTTCAATGTTCAAAAGATCCGACTTTTTACGGATTTAGAGTTGTTATATTTGGACGATCAAGGAAAATGGATCAACGCCGAAACAAACTTGGGCGAGATCCTGTCTAGCGATAGGGTCAGTACTGAATAGAGATTTTCTTTGGCAGGTTGTTATGCAAGCTACAACGGAGTTGCTAAGGACCACGACCAAGGGCCGGTCCAAATGGCGATGGGCGATAACAGGACTTTCTGCGATGAGCGTCTTGGTTCTTGCAGTTCGTTTTCAATGGCTGCCATTTGGCCACAGCGCTATCGATCCTAGCCTTACCTATCAGGTCGCCAAACGATCGATCACCGACACCGTCATTGAACGTGGATCGATCGAAAGTCAAAACAACTTCGTAGGTACCTGCCAAGTACCGGGTTGGCAAAATCGGATCATTTTTATTGTGCCAGAAGGAAGCACCGTCAAGGCTGGCGAGGTTGTGGTTCGATTCGATAGTGCCGAAGTGGACCGGATGATCTCAGAAAAATCTGCCGCATTGAACGAGGCTCAAGGCAAATTTGAACAGGCCACCGCCGACCTCGATATACAAAAAAATAAAAGCCAGAGCGAAGTCCAAGCCGCAGATCTGGAGTTGAAGCTCGCTCAGTTGGATCGCGACAAGTATATCAAAGGCGACTTCATTGCCGAGAAATCCGAATTGGAACGGCTAATTGCAGATGGACAGGCTCAGCTTGAAAAGGTTGAAGACGAGCTCCGGAATATGGAACAGTTGGTCAACAAGGGGTTTCGAACGCCTGAACAACTGCGAGAAATCCAGTTACGTCGTAATAGCTTTCGATATGCCTTGGAACGTGATCAGCAGAAAATGAGCGTGCTGGTGCAATTCGATTTTGTTCGTAAACAGACTGAGTTTGATGCCAAAGCCAGCGAGGCCGTCTTGAAACTAAAACGGGCTCAGGATACAGCAACCGCCGAAGCTCGGAAAGCCGAATCCGCTATCGCCAGCGCAAAAAACGCAGTCCAAATCGCCGAACAAGAGCTAAAAGAATTGCAACAACAAAAGGATCATTGTGAGATCAAAGCACCACAGGAGGGTACCGTAGCCTACGCGAACCAATCATGGTTTGATCCCGAAGATCGAATTCGAGAAGGCGCGTCGGTTCGCAACCAACAAAGTGTGTTTTACTTGCCGGACATGAAGCGGATGCAGGTAAAGGTTCAAATCAACGAAGCGGTTGTCGACAAGATCAAGCCAACTCAAAAAGCGATCATTCGAATGGATGCGTTTCCGGATATCATTCTGCAGGGAACGATCCATTACGTTTCAGAATTGGCACAAAGCGGCTTTTCGAATGTGATGAACTACGAATCGATCATCCATATCGATTCCTTTCCCGAGTCACTAAACATCAAACCCGGAATGACGGCACAGGTCGAAATCATGGTTGGCGTCTACGAAAATGTCTTAGCCGTACCGGTAACCGCCGTGACCGAGCACCAGGGGCAGGCGTATGTATATCGTTTGCAAGGCAGGCAAAGCACAAGACAACGAGTGAAGACCGGACGAACGACCCACTCGTTCGTCGAGTTGATCGAAGGAGTCGAACCGGGTTACTTGTTGGCTCTTGACGCATATCATCGGAGCTTGGACGACTTTCGCCAAGCCGATCAAGCGTCCATTGCCAGTGACAGCCCAGAGCCACGACCGGACGCCGTACCTACCGATATGTAGCCATTGGATTTCATGCGACAAAACCTCGCAACACTAATGATCTCGCCTCGTTTGGGAGGAATGTTCAAGACGGCGCTGCGCAGTTTGCAAATGCATCAATTGCGGTCGTTTCTAACGGTTTTGGGTTTGGTGTTCGGTGTCGCGAGCGTGATTGTGATGTTGGCGGTTGCGGAAGGTGCTAGCCAAGAAGCGCAAAGACAAATCGCCTCGCTGGGAGTAAAAAACGTCGTCGTTCGCAGTTGCAAACCCAGCGATACGAGTGTTGGTGCGGGGCAAAGAGAACTTATTTTGACTTACGGGCTGACTTACAAAGATTTGCGGCGAATCGAAGAAGCAATATCCACGGTTAAATCATGTGCGGCGATACGAGAATACCCGGAAGAACTGCGGAATGGGGCCAACTCCCTTCGAGGGCGTTTGGTCGCGATTCAGCCGAGTTATCAAGACAGCAATCGTTTGGAATTGGCTCGCGGGCGCTTTTTGCAGGACTCGGACTTGCAACATGCCACCAATGTTTGTGTGATTGGGGAAAACGTTAAGCTGAAATTGTTTCAGTTCGAAGATGCTCTTGGCAAGTCGGTGCAAGTTGGGCGGACAGGTCTGTATCGCGTGGTCGGTGTTACGCGATTCAAAACACCGTCGGCCGGGATTGGTTCAAGTCTCGCGGCGGAAGATTTGAACAACGATGTGTATGTGCCGTTGACGACCGATCGCAGCCGTAATGGTGATGTCATCTTCAGTATCACACAAGGTGGTTTTAGTCGCGAACAATTGGAGCTAAGTCAAATCACGGTGCAAGTGAATTCAACGAATGAAGTCAAATCAACGGCGACCGTATTGGACAGCCTACTCAAGAGCAGCCATCCTCGCGGTGACTTTTCGATCACCGTGCCGTTGGATCTTTTGGAACAGGCAGCCGCGACGCAGCGTATCTTCAATATCGTTCTGGGGGCAACGGCCGCCATCTCGTTGTTGGTTGGCGGCATCGGGATCATGAATATCATGTTGGCGAGTGTCAGCGAACGCACACACGAAATCGGAATTCGCCGGGCGCTTGGGGCCAAGCAAAAAGACATCGTGTTGCAGTTCCTGATCGAGACAGCCACCTTGTCTTTGATCGGAACGGCCTTGGGTTTGGTGTTAGGGTTGGGCAGCCCTTCGTTGATAGGCTGGCTGTCGGGTATGGAGACCAAGGTCACGTTGTGGGCCCCCATGATCGCCGCCGGAGTTTCGCTGCTCGTGGGAGTGGGCTTCGGCATCTACCCCGCGATTCGTGCCGCAAAACTAGATCCG
>JAEUIQ010000067.1 GCA_016794985.1 Planctomycetaceae bacterium
AGTCGTTAGCCGCTCAGCCGAACACTCCGTTCAACTGGAACGGCTGTCTGTTAGAGCGAGCATGGTTTTATCTGTTTGGATGAATCATCTTCACTTCAAACACAACACCTACAATCCGCCGTCCAGTTAACTACATCGTTCTGCCATTCATTCACAACAACTCAAGAACTGCGCCATGAAGGACAAACCATTCAAAGAGTTGCTCGTAAAACTCGATACGGAGTTGGTTAGCACCGTGAAGGACGACGTCACGAGACATTTGGCACTACTCCGCAAAAATCGTGTCGACTTTTATGGCTACGCCATTCAAACTCCAACATTCACGAATGTGGAACAGCCCATTGCCATCTATAATCGCGAAGGAGACATCGAAGAAGATAACAAGGATAGCGCATACTATCGTTACTCTGTCGATGAATGGCAGAATTACGAGAACAATGCTCTCGCCAAAACGACAACGCTAATGTCGACTCTCGACGAACAATTCAAGCAACTGGCCAGAAACCCCGATGATGACGGGAAGATCGATAAATACTACCCGAAGGTCTACAAACTCTTCGCACAGGCCCTTGCGGAATTGAAAGCTGAGGGTGCATTTCCGGAAGACACATTCCTAATCGTCTGGAATGAAGACGAAGAATTGCTGGTCAAATTTGCCAAGCAGCTAAACGCGACGAAAGTCGCAAAGGTTTTCGCGGAAGAGTTTGGCTTTTAGCAGGCAAGGCAGAACAAGGCGGTCAACCCGAGCGGCGGATCGGGCGGATTTTAAAGTCAATGGATCTTGGCCGACGCCGGGTTACCGCAAACGTTATGCGTCGCGACAATCCTCAGAACGATGGATATGTTTGGTGTTCCCTATGAATCGTGGACGACTTTTGAGTGCAATTTCCATCGCGGGTTTGTTGTTTGCGGTCGTAATCTCGATTAACGCATGCTTCCTTTTAAATGGTCTACAGTTGACACATCCTTTGGCCAAAAGGGATGGATCATTCGCTCGAAGCTTATTCGAGATATTGAATCTTCCGGGAATATTTTTGACGTGGCCTGCGCTCGATTTCCTTGCTCACAAAGACGATCCTGTCCACAATCGCAATGATTGGTGGATAGCTATCGGCACTGCGTCGTTTTGGGCGTTTTTCGGTTTGGGACTAGCGATCTTACTGAGCGTGACTCGGCGCCAAACAGCAAATGCCGGATGACAAAGCGTTGGACGCGGAGGTGCCGATAGCGTCGTTCTTGAAGTCGATGTTGATTGTTGGCGGTCCGGTCAGCGCCCCAGTTATGCCACTCCCAGCGCGACGAAACTTGCGGCTGACTATTGAACACTGGGCTGGTTGCAACTGCTGATTGGTTGGAAGACAATGTTGGTAGGGGTCTGCCGAGCGGTCAGCCAGGTGAACAGAGGAAGCTGGCGAGGATTCAACATTTGGCCAAATTGATCGGCATAGCCGGTGAAGCGTTCGAATCACGGAGTTCCGTACGAGCAAACAGTCGCCAAGGCTGCCTTGCTCTGTAAGTCGTCGAACTTTGTTTGAGCGACGGATTGAACCACAGAGGACACAGAGTCCACAGAGGAATTCGGAGGCCGTTTTTGGAGATTCCTCTGTGCTCCTCCGTGTACTCCGTGGTTTGATTTGGCAGTGGTTTGTTTTCATCTCGCGTTGCTGACCGGAGAAGATCGCTGGCGATTGCATGCAAACATGGAAGAATTGGGACGAAGAAATACAACACGGAAGTTGATGGTTGATTGGGACTTGGGGTTTGCCGAGCGGTCACCCACGTGAACGGAGTACGCTGGCAAGGACGCAACATTCGGTCCAAAGAACAGGCATAACAAACCGGTGCAACCGAGTGCTCGAAATACCGTGTCCCGTACTCCAAACCCAAACCCTCGCACCGGTTGACCTGTCCCGTTATCCTGTAGGCAAATATCACGCGTTATGTGGACACAAGAACGCTCAGACGCTTTGAACGCGTTTATCAATCGCGAGTCCCGTCGATCATTTGACGACGGACTCATTGCGGGATTGCGGATTCAAGAATATTGGCACACTGACGTTCTGCCTCATGGAAGCGAACAAGAGATTACCTTCTACGTCGCGCCATCAGAATTGTTTGACGATATTCGTGACTTTGCGGTGCTCGTTACGCTTTTTGAATGGGAAGATAGCATTGTCGAATCAGCACGAAGCACCTTTAAACTTGACACTCTAACCTCAATCGCGAGAGACAAATTTGAACAACATTGGTTTGGCTGTGCCGCCAAGGTCAACGCGCGGGGATGTCCCATTAATTGTTAAAACTCATTGGTGGTCTCTGAATACGGAACAGCTTAGTGATTGCTGGAATGTGTTGCAAGTGGATTCGCCCCGGGTGCCGTGTTCTTGCCTTGCGCCGGAGGCGAAAGGCAAGAACACGGCACCCGGGCGGCGCGGCGGCGAGGGTTAGGCCCCCGTCTTTGTAGTGGTCATTCCGCGTTCACTTGGCCTCTCAAGTGCCTTCATCAGCGAGTTTAGATCCTGGTATCCACCAATTCGAC
>JAEUIQ010000068.1 GCA_016794985.1 Planctomycetaceae bacterium
AGACCTCCGAGTACTCGAAACGCGGTTTGCGGTACTACCAAAAACGGAACCGTTGGGACAATCTGCCTGTCCTAGAATTCGCCCCCCGCGCGACGAAACTTGCGGATGAGTGTTGAACACTTGGCTGGTTGCAACTGCCGAATGGTTGGAAGACAATATCGACTGGGGTCTGCCGAGCTGTCACCCAGGTGAACGGAGTACGCTGGCAAGGCTTCAACATTCGGTCCAAACAAACAGGCATAACAAACCGGTGCAACCGAGTGCTCGAAACACTGTGTCACGTACCCCAAAACGAACCCCTCGCACCGGTTGACCTTTCCCGTTATTTGGCTTAATCAATGCTTGACCTTAGCCACCCACAATCGGAACACATTTTCGCTGCGGCTCGCGAAATGGACCGAATACTAATGGTTGCGCACAAAATGACCGTTGCCTCGTCGTCGAAGCGTGAAGTACTCTTTGAGCTCACAAAAGCACCGATCGCGAAGCTGATGGAAGTAAACGAACATCACTTCGGAAACTCGGAGACGATCCGTGGACGGATTGCTATGCTCGCCAAATCGCTGGTGACGTTACGAAATCTGAATGAGGGAAAAATAACGGATGATCGATCAGATGGAATTGGTCACTGTCCATACTGCTCGACCCCAATCAAGCGATTTCAACCGCAGTACAAACCAAGACCCGATGACTCTTGGCTGATATACTGTCCTCAATGCAGTAACCTCTACACCAAGCCACTTGACAAACTTTCTCTTGATGGAGTCGGCTTTGGGACTGATGCGATCTAAGGATCAACAAGTCGCCAAATAACCAAGCCGTGAACCGGAGCTGCGAAGTCGAGCGGTTTTGAAATCGAAAAACTTTCGTCGCCGTCCGGTTACGGCAAACGTTCTGCCTTCGAAAATTTGAGCCCAAATGCTAATGCCCACCGAATATAACGATGACATTCTCAACGTCGAAGGTGGTTCCTATCCTGATGGCAGGCCAATAAAAACGAGGGTTCATTCCCTCGTATATCCGCCTATCGGCTTCTTTCCATTCGCTGGAACTGGAAACGGTGACTACCACGGATTCTACTGGCCGATTGGCCGCGAGGAGCAACCACCGTTGGTTGCCTATAGTAGCCACGATGCCTACGCTCTGATTCCCGAGCATGGCGACTTAACTTCTGCTGCTCGATGCCAACTTGCTCGCGACGAAGACCGCAAACTCACCTATGAGTTTGAAGCCGCATTTGATGCGGCAAATATTCCGCGGCCCACGATCGACATCGCTGATGTCGTTGCGGCTGACGATCACAAACAACTATTGTCGCTTGATCCCAACTCGCCATTTCGAAATTGCGCTGTTGCTGATCAACTGATCGCTGAGGACAGGATTGACGACGCAGAATCGTATTATCGAAGAGCAATCGAACTACTTCCCGAATATGGCGCTGCACATTTTGGTCTTGGGTATCTCCTACGGCGAACACGGCGACAATCGCAGGCTTCGATTCACTTACGTCAATCCCTCATATGTCCGCTTGCTTTCTGGGGCGGTTGTTTCTGGGCGGATCACATCCTGCCCGGTTCATTCCGACCCGATTGGGCCCGCAAAGCACTTATGTGGCTCCAACAAATTAAGGATGTTGATGAATCGATTCGCAACGACCCATTCATGCAAAACATTCAAAACCTGACATTAAAAACTGGGGTCTCCGAAAACCGTGACTTCGAGCTTTCGATTGGAATGGTTGACGAGTATCTTCGTTGTGAACAGCCACTTGACGCAATATTTTTATGGGTCAACGTGGGCGATCGTGCGGCACTTGAAACAACATCCTTTCGTGAACGATACGGATTCACGGCACGTTCGTACGGTACTCGTTTGGCGACACTACTTCGTGATGCGGGGCTTGAACGCCGCGCAAAACTCGTGGACAATATGATTGCGACGATGGAAAAACCCGAGGGACTCTATCTGTAGCCGCAGACGGCAGAACAACACAATGCGCCCGAGCGGGCGAATCGGGCGTTTTCACGATGGACAATCACTCGCGCCCGCCGGGTGATTGTGATCGTTACATGGCGAAATGATGGACGAATCTGACGCTAAGGCAGAGGCCCCCGAGTCGCAATGGTGCCTCGTCGGCAACATCGTTGACGAACGTCCTTATGGCGAACGCGGCACGGATACGAGGCCTGGAACAAAACATTTCTCCGGCGGAACGAAGGTTTATTGCCTGCCTGCACAATGGGGCGACGGTTACGATCAGATCATTGTGATCGGCAGGCACCGCGGATCAAAAATGTTCAAGACCATGATCGTTAGCTCCGATTGGGTCACCAACTGGCGTGCGAAGGTCGTGTACAATCCGGAGGTGTTGCGACGTATCAAGATGGCGACGAGCGAACCGTGGAAACGGAACTGGCAGTCGCAAGAAGAAGTTGATCTATACGTCAAGTCGATTGCCGAGTATCGATCGAAACGCGATGCCATTTAACAAAGAAATGCACGCGAGTTGCGGGTCGCGCGTTGCCTGATGGATAGTCACTCGGCCGCAACCGCGTGATTTCAATCGTTATTTGCAGAAGGAAAGTTCGTCATGGCTAACAACACACTTGTGGCCTCCGCGGGCGCATTGTTACTGGTATGTGTGGTTTACCTCTATCCTTCATTTGCTGCCAACGGTTCCGATATCGATACGGAGGATTCGCTGAGCGCGAAAGTTGCCGCACTTGAAAAGACGGTGGCCGAACTTCGTCAACTGGTTCACAACGACAGGATGACCTCAACGCTCGCCGGTCACTACTGGGTGGAACAGTCGAGAATTATGGCGGGGAAGCAAGCGGAGAAGAGCGAAGATGTGGCCTGGAGACTTTCGGCAGATGTTTCATCAAATCGATACATACTTGGCCCGGAAGTTTCTTCCAATGAATATGGCCCATTCTCTATTGATGCGTCAAAAGATCCTGTATGGATTGACTTTGAGGTCTCCATGTTCGGAAAAAAGCATACGGTCAAGGGAATTGTACGAACTACTTACGGCAAGTGTGACATTGCAATTCCTGGCAAGCTATTTGACGGTAACACATTCTTAAGTCCTGACCGTCCAACCAGTTTCGAATCCACGGCTGACAACGGATACGACGTCTACTCGCTTGTCCGAGAGCAGTACAATAGAACCGGCGTTTGGCAGTGATAGCAAATAACCAAGCGTTGGACGCGGAGTCGCCGATCGCGTCGTTCCTGAAGTCAATGTTGATTGGCGGCGGCCCGGTCAACGCTGCCGTTATGCCACTCCCAGCGCGACGAAACTTGCGGCTGACTATTGAACACTAGGCTGATTGCAACTGCGGATTGGTGGGAAGACAATGGAGGCAGGGGTCTGCTGAGCAGGCACCCAGGTGAACGTAGTGCGTTCGCAAGGCTTCAATATTCGGTCCCAAGAATTGGCGTAACCAGCCGGTGCAACCGAGTGCTCGAATTGCTGTGTCTCGTACCCCAAACGCAAACCCTCACAGTGGTTGACCTTTTTCTTTTATCGGTCATAGTGCTCCCAGGTTTTGGTGAATGCATACCTCGCGCAAAGTCGCAAAGCCGAAAAGGATGATGGTAGAACATCTTTGCGTCTTCGCGGCTTGGCGTGATTATTCGAATTGCTTTCTGCCAATTCAAGCCTGACATCAAAAGCTGCCACGCGACGAAACTTGCGGCTGACTAGTGAACACTGGGCTGATTGCAACTGCCGATTGGTTGGAAGACAATGTAGGCGCGGGTCTGCCGAGCGGGCACTCTGTTGCACGGATTACGTTTGCAAGGCTTAAACATTCGGTCCAAGAAAATGGCATAGCCAGCCGGTGCAACCGAGTGCTCAAATTACCCAGTCCTGTACCCCAAAACCAACACCTCGCACCGGTTGACCTTTCCCGTTCTGCGACAAACCTGTGACGCGTCCAATGGAATTGCTGATGAACTTCCGGCGTGCTGAACTGGAACATTTCGGGAGTGCGATCCATTGGATGGACGACGATCCTGCCAAAGACACTTTTGAACAATGGATTACCTTCGCGGCCAACGACCGGTACGGCCTTCATGCAGAAAAAGTAGTCTCAATCGAACACGCAGATGCCGACGAAAAAGCCATCGACTCATGGCTCGAAACACGATGTGCTGGGGATGCGATCCTTGTCATTTTTGCTCGGGACGCTGTACTTCGAACTGATATTCGGTTCTTTCTGCACAACTGGCGAGACATGCTCTGCCCAAGTCGCGATGATGCTTTGATTGTCAGCCCAAACAAGAACTGGATCATGTTTTATTGCCACGAGGATGAATTTGAGTACGGCCAAATCGACATGTAAAATGTCCTGTCAAAGCACCAAGTCGCATAACATCTCTATGGCCCTTGATGTCAAGTAGTACGTACCGGTAGCGGCGGTGAAGTTGCAGTTTTTTTCCGATTGGAAATTTAGACCTGGTGGAAGCGAGTTGGCTCGACTGCCGGCCATGCCTGGGTACTGCTGGACTTACCTTCGGGGCGAGTGGTTCGGACTCAGGAGCAGGCGCTGACGTTGCCGGGGTTTTTCATTTGTTGGGAAGTCGTTCCGCGTCGATTACTCAGTGTCGTTGACCGTAGGTCGCTGACTGTCGGTCTTTGACGGGCTGTCATTGACACTGCTTGATCGTCACGGTTGCTTCAAACATCTCTTCGTCGCTCTGGATGCTCGGTCGTTTTCAACCGAAACTCTGATCTGGTGGGGCATCAGGTCGGCCAGCCAGTACCAATTGAAAGTTGACTCGCAGCCCACGACCAGGTTGAAGCGAAAGGGCTGGAATGCTTCCCGGAACGCATGGACGTCATGGCACTGGAAGTTTTTGTGGAGTCGTTTTCCTCTCAAAGAATCGACTACAAAGACATGCAAGTCCTTGCCATGCAGATCGACGCCGCAGTAAAATTGATATCGGGAATTGAAGAATCTCATCTAGTGTCTCCTTGGGTTCGGGTTCCTTGAGCCAAAACTGTATGAGCACCACGCTCCGTAAAAGGTTTATCCTTTGTGGACAGTTACCCAACTCAAGAAGGGCATGATGTGCATCAATGCGATGGACGCAGAGCCGCCGGTTGCGTCGTTCGTGAAGTCAATGCTGGTTGGCGGCGCCCCCGTCAACGCTGCCGTTCGGCAGAAGAAGGATTCAGCCACAATGCGTAAACGAATCGTCATTGCCATTTCAGCCTTCGTTGTGGTCGCCTTGGCGTTCGGCGCAGGGCTACTGGTGCAACGACAATATCAGGTTGCCACGATTCGTGTTGCTGAGGAGTTCGGCCGCAATCTTGCCGGACTCAACGATCCGGTTTCGCCGGCGCCGCACTGGGAATCGTGGCGCTACCCCAGCGCTGAATCAAAAGGAAGCATTCAGGGATCAAGCGTTCGCGTGAACACCAAATTGGTCCGGCCGGCGGGGAGTTACGCCGTCTTCGTCACGACGGATCCATTCGAAGACGTGGCACGATTCTACGCAGAAAAAGCCTGTTTTGAACAACCGGACAATGTAGCCAAGAGCCAGTCTGCCGCGTCCAGTCACGGAACCATTCAGGGCGAATCAAACCACCTTTTGGATGATTTCCATGATGCCGCCGACCCGGAAAAGTTACGTCCAGTGCGAGTCAAATGCCTTATTCGGCGAAGCCCTTCCTATGATCTCACTGTCATTATTACACGTGCAAACGACGAGAAGCACACCCATATCGCCTTGTTTTACGACCCGCACACTGAATCCGAAGATGCCACTCGATGAACCAGCATTCCGCCGAACCAATATGGCTTGACTTCGCGGAGCGAGGATAGGAGCGAAGCCGAAGGTCAAGACTTTTGTTCAAGAAGCCCGAGGGCCATTGCTTTAGGACGGGATCTCTATCCGTTTTGGCTATGGGTTTTTAATTCTTGGTATTCGAGTTGCCCGTCTCTTGCGAACTCGGTTCAACGCTCCGTTTGCCAATTGTTAGTGTGTTTGTTCTTAGTTGATTGAATCCGATCGATAGAATGCGACTCTTCAAGCCGTTGATTGTCGTTCGGGAATGGGTTACCGCAGTGCTTGATGAGGAACACTCATTTGCACTGACCAACACTAATACAAAGGCGAGAACTGCTGACATGACTCGATTGGCAAGCCGGTTCAGTCTTTCGCCCAGTCTTTGGCCAAACGAGTAGACGGTCTGGAAGAGAACTGCTGAGCAGTGGGGGAGAACCAAGAGCGGGGAACGACTTCGCCGCCAATACGCTCAGAAGAGGAGAAAAAATTGACGACGCAATCAAGCTCGGAGACGAACGGGTTGGGATGAATGGATGGCTCACGCGGAGGCGCGGAGGGCGCGGAGGCGAGCGGGTTGGGATGAATGGATGGCTCACGCGGAGGCGCGGAGGCGCGGAGGCGAAGGGGTTGGGATGAATGGATGGCTCACGCGGAGGCGCGGAGACGCGGAGACGAACGGGTTGCGATGAATGGATGGCTCACGCGGAGGCGCGGGGGGCGCGGAGGCGAACGGGTTGGGATGAATGGATTGCTCACGCGGAGGCGCGGAGGGCGCGGAGGCGAACGGGTTGGGATGAATGGATGGCTCACGTGGAGACGTGGAGACGCGGAGACGAGCGGTTTGGGATGAATGGATGGCTCACGCGGAGGCGCGGAGACACGGAGGCGAACGGGTTGCGATGAATGGATGGCTCACGTGGAGGCGCGGAGACGCGGAGACGAGCGGTTTGGGATGAATGGATGGCTCACGCGGAGACGTGGAGACGGGAAGGACGATGATAAAATTTCTTTGCGTCTTCGCGGCTTTGCGTGAGCATTAGAATTGCTTTCTGCCAATTCTAGCGGCGTTGAGCTAATTGGAACGTTGGACAATACACGCGAACTGGTGGCTCGCGCACACTGGCTCGTGCGATGCCGGACCATTTGGGCCTTTACCCCGAAGAATCCTTCAACACTTCGCAGGATCAGGGAGCCACAAGGCGCGCCGCGAACCTTGGGGAATGGATTGAGCGATTCTCTTGGTGCATGACCGGATACCAGCCAATAGACCCAACCGACCTAGAACGAGACCAGAATTCGGAACTCTTCCATCTTCGTTTTCGAGTTACTGGCCATCCAGTCATGATTCAGTAACGAATTCTTCGCGGCGACAACCGCAATGCCCGTTGATTGGTGACCATTAGCGTTCTGTTTCCGATCTGGGTGGTTCGGCAAACCCATTGGGAACACTAATTGGCGCTAATTCACACGAACAAGATGCGAAAGCCGCAGGGTGACGACATGAAACGGCCGAGAAGACGATGAAGTAACGAGTCGCAGATCTTCGGCGATTCGGTCATCAATCGGACAAATGAAGAACTTTGAGCGATTGGATTTGTCGTAAAGTCGGGGCGACACGATTCGAACGTGCGACCTCCTGCTCCCAAAGCAGGCGCTCTAGCCAGGCTGAGCTACGCCCCGATCGGCGTTTGGGCAAACAGTATTTTCGCCCAGAAGGTGAGGGGAGAATACCCAAGCTTCCCGTTTTGGTCAAGGTCCCGCTGCCGGACCCTAAAATAAAAAAAGCTCTCGGGAGCCGCAGATCACCGGGGGGGAAGTATGATCTGACGTCAGGTCCGAGAGCGATTGGTCGGTAAATGGCCCGGGCATCCGTGCCCAAGCCATTCGCGAATGAAAGCCTTGTTTGGAGCCGCCCCAGACCATCCATGGTCCAGGTCGACTCGGCTGTCAAACGTTGAACAAGCGGGAAGGTATCGGTTCTGCATCATCCGGTCAACATCGATTTTCGCTAGCTGCAAGAATTCAAAAGTTCGAGGTGGGATGACCCGAAGGGGACGCCTCGTCTCCAACGCACGAGTGCTGCGACGCGATAGGAGAAACTGCCGACCATGTGCTAAGATATTGCCGAATCGAGCGACATGCTGCGTCGATCCAATTTGTTTCTGAAGGAACTCAATGAAGCCAGTCTATTTGGATTACAACGCGACGACTCCGGTCGCGCCCGAAGTGGTCGAGTCGATGCTGCCGTTCCTGAACCAACACTTCGGAAATCCCTCCAGCAATCATCCGGCTGGGCGTGCTGCCGCCGAGGCCATCGAAGACGCCCGCATGTTGGTCGCGGCAGCCATCGGTGCCGATCGGGAAGAGATCTTCTTTACCAGCGGTGGGACGGAAAGCAACAACTTGGCCATCCTAGGCTCTCTACTCGAGGGCCAGCCGCAAGGTCACTTGATCACCTCAGAAATCGAGCATCCGGCGGTGTTGGGGCCCGTAAGATGGCTCGAGCTACTAGGGCTTGAAGTTTCTTATATTCGATCCAATGTCGACGGCGTGGTCCCGCCGACTGCGATCAAGGCCGCGTTGCGGAACGACACTCGGCTTGTGACGATCATGCATGCCAACAATGAAACAGGCGCCGTGCAGCCACTGGCTGAGATCTCCAAATTGCTTGAGGGCCGCGAAGTGGTCTTCCACACGGATGCGGCTCAAAGCCTGGGAAAAATTCCGGTCCAAGTGGACGATTTGGGGGTGGACCTATTGACCATTGCTGGGCACAAGTGCTACGCCCCCAAAGGTGTGGGCGCGTTGTATGTTCGGTTTGGCACCAAACTGAATGCTGTTCTGCGCGGGGCGGCACACGAGCGAGGCCTTCGCCCTGGGACCGAGAATGTCCCCGGAATTGTTGGCCTGGGGCGGGCCTGTCAGTTGTTGTCGCGGCGTGGCGAGGAACTCCAGCGTCAGATTGGAGCTTTGCGAGACCGCCTGCAAGCTCGATTACGGGCAGACATCCCCGGCTTGCAGGTCAATGCCGAAAAGGCGCCCCGCTTGCCAAACACACTCAGCGTCTCTTTCCCAAAGGTCGCTGGGCACGACGTTTTGCAACGCGCTTCCCGAGTTTACGCCTCGACCGGATCCGCCTGCCATAGTGGAACGGCCAGTCGTTCGGCAACCCTCGAGAACTTGGGGCTGGACCTGGAGATGGCGCAAGGAACGGTTCGCCTGTCGTTGGGTTGGAGCACGACAGAAGCCGAAATCGAACTCGCCGCCAATGAATTGACGCACGCGTGGCAATCTTTGAACTAGAACCCCAACTTCTCTAGACCGGTCACGTCCATCCTCGGCGAAATCGTCAGTATACTATCGGAGTTGGGTAGCTTCCAATTTCGAGGAAACCAATGTGCTTCAATACTTCATGCGATCTCCACAGGTGTGTTTGGTGACCAACAGAACTTTCATACATCGTTGTGGGCTATGGGTTATCGTCATCTTCGCGTTGGTCCCCGCGTCCGTGAGGGCGCAGGACCAACCCGCTGAACCCTCGCATTCGACGCGTCCCGACTTTACGCCAGAACAACTCGAATTCTTTGAACGCCAGGTACGACCGATTTTGGTCCAGCGCTGCTACGAATGCCATGATCCGGCCAATGCCGAACCGGGTGGGGGCCTGAGTCTGGCGTCCCGCGCCGATATTTTGGCCGGTGGCGACAGCGGTCCGGCGATCGACACCAGTGACCCGCTAGGGAGCTTGTTGATCGAAGCGGTGCGACATGGGCCACGGTTTCAAATGCCACCCGACGAAAAGATTCCCACCGAAGAAGTTGCGATTCTTCTGAAGTGGATCGAACAAAAAGCGCCTTGGCCAGCGGATTCGGACCAACGCTCGCAGCATGCCGAAGTTTTTGATCTCGAACAACGGCGTCAATCGCATTGGGCCTGGGCGGTTCCAACGCGGAGTGCCCTACCAGAGGTGGCCGACGCCGGTTGGCCCAATCACGCGATCGACCGGTTCATTTTGCAAAAGCTGGACAGCGCCGCACTGCGGCCCACGCCAGCCGCCACTGGTACAACTTGGTTGCGACGTGTGCATTTGGACATTACGGGATTGCCGCCAACGGCGGATGAAGCCAAGTCCTTTGCAACCGCGTGGGAAGCTGCCCTTCAAGTCGACGCCGGCCAATCCTCCGGCCAATCGCCCGGCCAATCCTCCGGTGAGTCGCCCGCCATTCGCAGCCTGAAACAAGCCACGGTGGACAGGTTATTGGAATCTTCAGCTTTTGGCGAACATTGGGCGCGACACTGGCTAGACCTAGTTCGCTATGCCGAAACATGCGGACACGAGTTTGACTTTCCCTTGCCGGGAGCGTTCGAGTATCGCGACTATGTGATTCGCGCTTTGAATCAAGATGTACCTTACGATCAATGGATACGCGAACACTTGGCCGGGGATCTCTTGGCACAACCGCGACGACATCCCGAGTCTGGGTTCAACGAGTCGATTCTGGGAACGGCCTTTTGGTATTTTAACGAGGCCACCCACGCGCCGGTCGACGTGCGTGTAGATCAAGCCAATCGTGTGGACAATCAAATTGATGTGTTTGGCAAAACGTTCCTTGGGTTGACGGTCGCATGTGCGCGGTGTCACGATCACAAGTTCGATGCCATAAGTGCTCGCGACTACTACGCGTTGTTCGGGATCGTCAAAAGTATCCGTCGCGACGTGGGTGTCATTGACGTGGATCAAGCTCAAGAAAAATTCGTTCAGCAGTGTTCGAATCTTCAGGAGCAGGCTAACCAAATCGCTGAGCAAGAGTGGGACACGATTCGGCGTTGGATCCTTGATTCCGAGTCGGACTTTATGGCATCGCTGGAGCGATGTTTTTCGGACTCTGTCGCTCGAGAGTCTGGGCAATGGCCAGCGACGTTCGCTTCGCATCCTCTGCACTTGTTGAATTCGTTGGGCCGCCGTGAGGTTGATCAGTCGCTGTCGCAGTGGTGGCAGGCGTATCGCGCCAAAACCTTGTCGCAGAAAGATGCCGCTGCCAAGTTCCAAGCGAGCGCCTATCGCTTGGCGGACTTCTCCGGAGCGGATCGTCAACAATGGTGGGCGTCGGGCTGGGCGTTTGCGCTCGGCGAATCGTCGGGGCGATGGCAGTTTCCCGCCTCCGGTGATTGGCGTCCATCGAATCGTTGGAACCTACGCACCCATGAAGCGTGGGACAGTTCGCAATGGGCTAAGACTTTGTCGGGGACGCTTCGTTCGCCGACGTTTCGCTTGGACGCGGATCGTATTCACCTCTTCGCACGCGGCGAAAATGCCAAGGTTCGTCTGATCGTCAATGGTTATCAAATGCATATCCACCAAGACTTGCTGTTTTCGCAGACGATCGTTTCGATCAACTCGCCGGAGTTTACCTGGCTAACCATGCACGGAGATCTCAGCAAGTACGTTGGCCATGAAGTTTACTTGGAGCTGATTGACGGAGGTGAAGGCGATGTGGCGGTCGCGGAGATTTGGCAAGGCGGCGAAAACCCAACGCTCATGCCCCATCCAGCACTGGTGCGTTTGTGTGAATCGTTGGAGCAGGTCGAACACGGGAAATCCCTAGCTGCGCCGTTGGCCGAGGCCATCCGTGCCGCGCTCCGGGACGATTCGATTTCGTCGGACGAAGAACAAAAATGGCGCGAACTCGCCTACTCGTTAGGCTGTCGGTTGGACCCCACAAGTGCCGACTTGGATCTGGGTACGACAAATTCTCAATGGTCGAGGCTCAGCGAGCAAGCTGCGGCCAACACCGTTCCAGCGGTCGCGTCGCGCCTCGTGTATGTGGCGGCGCCTTGGGCCGGTGACGACCAAGTCTTGTACATTCGCGGCAACTCGAAGAATCAGGGCGACGTGGTCCCGCGTGGTAACTTAGAAGCTCTGGAGCAAATTTTGGCTGCGACGCCAGCGGCGTCTGGCTTGGACGCTGCGACGAGCTCCGATCCGGCTCATGATCCTTCGGGGCGTTTGAATTTTGCAGAGGCCATTGCGTCGCCGCATAATCCTCTGACGGCCCGCGTGATGGTCAATCGTGTCTGGCTGCATTTGTTCGGCGAGGGCTTGGTACCGACACCGGATGATTTTGGCTTCAATGGGACCGCACCGACCCACCCGGAATTGCTGGACTATTTGGCATTGGAATTTGTCGAACAAGGATGGTCAATCAAGCGGCTGATTCGCGAGATCGTCTTGTCTCGAACCTACGGGCAGGCGACCGCGTCGGATCCGGTGGCGCAAGAAAAAGACCCCGCCAACACGCTCTATCATAGCGCACGAGTGCGCCGTTTGTCTGGGGAGACCTTGCGGGACGCGATGCTGCAAGTCAGCGGCCGAATCGACCGCAAGATGTATGGGCCCAGCGTACCGACCTATGTCTCTGATTTGATGCAAGGACGCGGACGCCCGAATTCAGGGCCACTCGATGGGCAAGGTCGGCGCAGTATTTACCTGGAAGTCCGGCGAAATTTTCTCAACCCGTGGATGTTGGTGTTCGATACGCCCGCTCCGTTTTCAACCATGGGCAAACGCAGTCGTTCCAACGTTCCCGCGCAAGCCTTGGCCCTTCTAAACGATCCACTGGTTCATGAATTGGCCGATTCGTGGGCCCGAAAAATAGTGGACTGGTCCGCCACCGATGTCGAACGATTGCAGCTCATGTATTGGTCGGCGCTGGCTCGGCCGATGAACCCAGAAGAACAACAAGTCATGTTGGATTTTCTGGAATCACGGCGAACCAGCCTGAATGATGAGTTGGAGGCCTGGACACAAATAGCGCACGCGATGTTCAATTTGAAAGAGTTCGCCTTCGTGAACTAAGTTTATCAAGTTCGGAAACCCCATGTCAGAAAGCCAGGAAATGGACACATGCGACGTCAAGCAATCGGTTCGGGATGACGTCGCCGAACAATACTTTACGCAGCTGCCATTTCAACCTTATCCAGTGCAAGAAGAAGCGCTGTTTGCTTGGTTTTCTAGTTCGCAAGGAGTCCTCGTCTGTGCGCCGACAGGGACCGGGAAAACACTGATTGCGGAAGCGGCCATCTTCGAAGCGTTGCACCTTGGCCGCAAAGCCTACTACACGACGCCTTTGATTGCCCTGACCGATCAGAAATATCGTGAACTTAAAGAAACGATAATGCGGTGGGGTTATTCGCCGGATTTGATTGGACTGGTAACCGGCAACCGCAAAATCAATCCCGAGGCACCGATTCAGGTCGTCGTCGCTGAAATCCTGTTGAATCGCTTGCTGGATCCGAATCAAGGTGATTGGAGCGACGTGTGGGCGGTCGTGATGGACGAGTTTCATTCGTTTAACGACCCGGAACGTGGTATCGTATGGGAGTTTGGCTTGGGGCTGCTGCCCGCCAAGGTGCGGACCTTGCTGTTGTCAGCCACGGTTGGAAATAGTCCTGAGTTCGTGAACTGGTTGCGATTCCGCCATTCTCGCTCGCTGACTCTGGTCGAAGGCAAAGAGCGCAAAGTGCCGCTGACGTTCCAGTGGGTCGAAGACCAGACGTTGCCCGAACAACTGGAGTTGATGTTCGACGGCGACGAAAACCTACGTTTAACCCCGGCGCTCGTGTTTTGCTTCAATCGCGAACAGTGTTGGACGGTCGCCGAACTCTTTAAAGGCAAGGCTTTGGTGACCAGCGACCAAAAGCAGCAGTTGATCGATGAACTGGAACGCTTTGATTGGTCGCAAGGTGCGGGACCGAAGCTGAAACAAATTCTCCAACGCGGAATCGGTGTCCACCACGCGGGTGTATTGCCGCGGTATCGGAGAATTGTCGAAGACTTGTTTCAGAAGAAGCTACTCAGTGTTGCAGTATGCACCGAAACACTCGCGGCTGGCATCAATCTACCTGCGCGATCGGTCGTCTTGCCAACTCTCATGAAAGGCCCCTTCAATAAGAAGACATTGGTGGAACCCAGTAGCGCGCATCAGATGTTTGGACGAGCGGGCCGCCCGCAATTTGATGACCGAGGCTTCGTTGTTGCACTGGCCCATGAAGACGATGTCAAATACAACCGCTGGAAAGAGAAGTACGATCAGATTCCGGAGGACACGAAAGACCCGGGTTTGATGCGGGCCAAAAAACAGTTGAAGAAAAAAATGCCACGACGGCGTGATGGCATTACGTATTGGACCCAAAAACAATTCGAACAACTGCAAGCAGCCAAGCCCGCAAGTCTGGAGTCACGCGGACCGATACCGTGGCAGCTGTTGGCTTACATGTTGAACTTGAATTCAGACGTCGATCTACTGCGACAATTGGTTGGCAAGCGATTGTTGCCCACTCAACAAATGGAAAATCAACTTCTGGAACTGAATCGGCGGCTCGTTGCGCTGTGGCGAGGACGTTTCATCGAACTCGACCCTCTGCCGCCGTTCGAACGCGACGAGCTGGCTGCCGCGACTTTGGGCCAAGCAATTGCCAGTGATGGAGGTAAGAACGCGAAGGGCAGCCCCGACACGTTTGGCGCAGGCATCTTCGAAGAGGAAGACGAGGAGGGTCCATTTGGTGAAGCCGAGGACGAAGGGCAGGAAGAAAGAGCGAAGCCGACGACAGCACCCGGGGCGACAAGCCGAGGCGTGTTTGACATCGCCCTCAAGCCGTCTGCTCCGTTATTGAATAAGGCCCCAACAACGCCCGCCTCTACTGCTGCGGCCAATGGTGCCGTTGCGGCTGCGGCGGCCGCCAAGACCGCTCGACAGAAGCTGGTGGAGTACAAACCACGCCACGCGCGTCCGACGACTCGTTTGGATGATTTTATTCGGTTGCGTGCGATTCATCCTGTGTTCGGCATTTATTTGATCGAGCATCTCGCGAAAGCAGACGACATCGAACGCATCATGGCCGTCGAGAGTTTGTTGGAAATGCCCTCATCAGTCGGCAGCGCCACACGGGTGCCGTACCCGGATGAATTGCCGCCGGGACCTTTGGCGCTGGAGGTCTTGCATCCTCAACTATTGCGATTGGGCCTGGCGACGCCCGAAGAATTGTATGGGCGAACGGATAATGAAGATGAACCGAGGCAATGGACGGAAGAACCGCCGCCGCGAATCGTCTCTTTGCCGCACAAAATCCAACGCTTGTTCCAATACGACAATCCAGGGATTGATGACGTCAAGATCCAGCCCGTGTGGGTGATTGGTCGACTCCGAGAATTCAACTGGAACTTCAACAACTACATCACCAGCTACAAACTGCAAAAGCAAGAAGGCATGATCTTCCGTCACTTGTTGCGCGGGATCTTGCTGTTTGAGGAAGTGGCAGAAGTTGGACCGCGCGACGGCGACTATTACGAATGGACGGATTTCTGGTACGCCTTGGCCGACGACATGATCGAGTGCTGCCGTTTGGTCGATACGACAAGTACGGAAGAGATTTTGGCCGAAACTCGCGAACGAGGCCGACGCTGAGATGACCACACGCGTTCGCCAGAAATTGGTGGTTCTAACCGGAGCGGGGATCAGCGCTGAAAGCGGTATTCCTACTTTTCGTGGCAGCGATGGTTTGTGGGAAGGGCATCGGATTGAAGACGTGGCCTCGCCGGAAGGATGGCGCCGGAACCCGGCCAAAGTTCTAGAGTTCTACAACCAACGGCGTCAGAAAGCACTAGAGGCGAAACCCAACGCCGGCCATTCGCATTTGGTCGAGCTTGAACGCGACTTTGACGTTACGATCATCACGCAAAACATCGACACGCTTCACGAGCAGGCCGGTTCGAGCCGAGTGATTCACTTGCATGGAATAATCACTCAGTCGCGCAGCACACGTGATCCGGGACTGGTATATGAAATCAAAGGCTGGGAGTTGAAACTAGGCGATTGCTGCGAGTTGGGGTCGCAGCTTCGACCGAACATTGTGTGGTTTGGCGAGGCCGTCCCGATGATCGATACGGCGGTCGAGATAGCGGAGGACTCCGATATCTTTGTCGTCGTAGGAACGTCATTGTTGGTTTATCCCGCCGCCGGCTTGATTCACGTTCCGGCCGCGTCCGTCCCCAAATACATCGTTGATCCTCAAGTCCCCAACACAGCCGGGATCCCCAACCTTACCGCGATCCCGGCCATCGCCAGCGTGGGCCTTCAACAACTGCGTGAACGGTTGCAATCGTAGCCCGTGACGACTTGTAAAAAAACTGAACGCCGCCTCAAGGCTCAAGGCTCGCTGGATCCGAAACGGCGTTCCATCCGAGCCCGTTACAATTGCAGACACGATCGACGCCGACGAACAACCGCGCCGCCCAGCCCCACTCCGACCAGCAACAATGATGTTGGCTCTGGAACAGCCGTCAACGTAATCGAATCGCCACCATAGTTGATTTGCCAGAAATTGTTTCCGTCCGAAAAAGTTGCACCTTGTGCATAATTTGCAAAAAAGCCCGTTCGAGAATTGTACGTGGCAATTGTCAATTCTTGTCCCAAAGTCACTAGGCTATTATCGAGACTAATTAGACTAAGATTCCCACCCACCAAATCGAGGTGGCCAGTGATATTGATCGTGTCGGAATCCGGGAAGAAAGAGTTGGCGTCGATTTCAACTGCAAACGTCGATCCATCCATAAATGAAACGTCGCCGGTCAAGCCAAGATCACCAATCGACATGCCCGGTCCAATCACGCCTCCATTGGCAACATTTATCGTCTGTGCCGTAAAGAACCCAGTGCCGGATATTTTGCCCTCGATATTGATAACGTTGGCCTGAACGCCACCGTGAACTTGTAGTACTCCGCCGCTACCCACATCGATCGTAGAGCTGCTGGTTCCCAACGAACCGAATGCCGACACTATCAATACCCCAGCCGCGACTTCAGTGCCCCCACCATAGTTGTTTGAGTTGTTCAGCGTGACCGTGCCTCCGGTGGATTTCGTTAATTTGGCTGCCGCACCGGATAACTTGACACCAACCGTGCCGCTGGCAACGGCAAAAGAAGAGCCCGTTAGAGTTCCGGAACCTGAGATCGATCCCGAAGTTAAAGTGACGTTACCAACGGTATCGGAGTTGGTTCCGAGTGCCAAAGTTCCACCTTCAATAGTCACCGCACCCGAATTGGAGAGTGTGTTTGTCGCATGGTTCAAGCGTAGCGTTCCAGCTTTGATCGTCGTGCCTCCGGTGTAAGTATTGGAGCCACCCAGTTCTTGCACCCCACCCCCCGTTTTCACCAAGGCAATCGCTCCTTCAATAGTTCCCGAATTCGCAGCCGTGGCTGTTCCAAACGTGTGAGTGGATCCGGTTGCCGCGTTGATCGTCAAAGTCGCAGCTGTGCTGGAGTAAACTCGGTTTGTAATCGGATTAATGTTGGTTCCAGAGTTGGAGCGAAGTCCAGCAATTTGCTGGTTCCGGCCGTTGAGATCCAAATGCCCTAGATCAGAGCCGGCAGCTTGTCCGAGTGACACTACCGTGCCGGTCGGCAAACGGTTGTCACCATTTCGTAGGCGCAGTGTCCCGCTTCGAACCGTCGTGGTACCGGTATAAGTGTTTGCGCCGCCTAGCTCCAAAGTTCCCAAGCCCGCTTTGGTGAATCCAAAACTACCGCCACTCTCACCCAAAGGCCCTTCCAATATTACCGTTCTCGGAATTGTCAACGTTCGATTACCCGTCAAAGTACCGGCAGCACTAAATGTCAGTGTCCCGGAGAATGTCTCAGAAACATCACCCAGAGTAGCGCTACCGCCAATCACGTAGTCATTTAATATCGTTTGGGATAAAGTGCTAACGGACGAAATAGCTCCGGAATTGATTTTCAAAGTTCCAGTGCCAAAATGTGAGTAGGTAATATTCCCTACGGTACCAAGTGAAGCCGATCCAATTCGGATGAACCCGCCGTTGATCGAAGTTCCTCCCGAATACGTGTTAAGCCCGGTGAGGTAAATCGAACCCGTTCCCAAGCCCGTGAGATTTAGCGAATTAACGCCCACGATTCGCGAAGCAACCCTAATACTTCCACTGCTATCGGTACGAATGGTATTGGTGACGCTATTCCCAAGTTCTAGGTCAAGTCTGTAGTTAGGCGAATTGGAAATAAGAAGGTTATGGGTCCCTGCGTTACGAATGATTACGTATGGCTCACTGTTCACACTTGTGCCGTTGAGCCGCAATGTTAAGTGCGCAAACGTAGAGTTATTTGTGAGTACTCGATCAACTGAGCTGTTGTAAGAAATCGCCCCCAGGTAGTACGTTCCGCCCGTACCCAAGTTGATGCCAATCGTACTCTGTGACATGTTATCGAACGTGGCCAGACCAGTGCTACCTGAGTTGGTAGAACTTCCTGCAATTGTGAACGAATTCCAGTTTGCGCCGTTCAACCATTCGCCGTTGGCATTGCCGGCCCAAGTTCCATTTTGGGCCAGCACAGTCGAACGGTAACTTGTCAACAATACGAACAAGAACAGCCATCGCAGGCAAATTGCATTAGTCTGGTACATGGTTAGTCTCCAGCTTTGGTACGGGGGGGGTAAGGAAGGACACGCCATCAAATCTTGGCGGCGGAACAATTCTCCGGTTCGCACCAGCATCCTAGATGGCGTCTCGTTTTATTGACGGGTTGCGTACACAGTAATCAAGAGAAAAATTGTTTTCAAGCACTGAAACGAACTCGGTATTCACACGAATTCGTTGATTGCAGCATTAGACCGGCTGAGACAGGCTTGAGCTTGGGTTTGACGCAAAAACACAGGGCAGGGCATGGGGCCAAGTGCAATACCATCCGATGAGTTGCCCACGAACCACGTTTGCCACAAACTTAGTCCCGCGAAAAACATAAACGCTTGTATAAAAAAAGCTCGGCTGAGCTACTGCCCAACCGAGCTGCTATTGTTGCGGGCAAACGGTGGTTGACCGTGCGCCAACAGATAACGCTTAGCTAACCGAAACTCGTTTGAATTCGATCAATTCGCCGCCAAACTCTTTAATCGCCTTTTCGACCGTCTTGGTTTCATCCAAGACATAGAATTGGCTCAGCAAACAGCGTTCTTGATCCAACAGGGTGTTGTCGGCGATAAACCGTTCCAACTTGCCGGGCAGGATCTTGTCCCAAATTTTCTCTGGCTTGCCTTCCGCTGCCAATTCGGCTTTGATTTCGGCTTCGACTTGCGCCATCACTGCGGGGGTCATTTGACGGCGACTGGCGAAGCGAGGTACGTTCTTGAGCGGCTTGCCCAAGCGAGCTCGATCTTCGTTCTCGGTGATGATCCGACTGCGCAACGATTCGGCCTCGGTCTCGACAAACGCGGGATCGAATTCGTCCGGAGTCATGCCAACCGGATTCATCGCGGCGATGTGCATGGCCAACTTGCGATAGAAGTCGGCTGCGTCGGCCTTGCCGCCATCCTTGAAGGAGACGATCACGCCGATCTTCGAACCGGCGTGAATGTAGGACGCCAGTTTTTCGCCTTTGACCAGGAAATAACCAGAGACTTCCACCTTTTCACCAGTTTTGCCTGTTTGTTCCACCAGCTTCTCGGCAACCGTTCCACCCTCCATAGGCAATGCCAACAATTCGTCTCGAGTCGTGGGCTTGCCAGCCATCGCCACGGCTGCCACTCGATTCACAAAATCAACAAACAATTCGTTCTTGGCCACGAAATCGGTTTCGCAGCCGATGCCCAAGATCACACCTTCCGTCGCTGTCCCATTCAATAGGGTCGCAACAACTCCTTCGGTCGTGGTTCGATCGGCTCGTTTGGCAGCGACTTTTTGCCCCTTCTTGCGAAGAATTTCAATCGCAGCATCAAAGTCGCCGCCCGATTCTTGCAAGGCTTCCTTGCAATCCATCATGCCGGCCCCGGTGATCTTGCGCAGTTCGCTAACGGCCTTTGCGGAAATAGGTTCTGACATAAGTTTCTCTTTCTTCAACGGAATTGGCCAACGAAGTGGACACTTCAATGGGAACCATGGTTCAGTTGGAAGGCACTCGCTTGCCAACTCACCACATGCAGTTCATTAAACATCATGTGTTGGAAACGACGGCTAGGATCGCCTGGACGATTGCCGGTATGGCTTTACATCAAACTGGAAACACGTCCCAAAGCATCAGACCTTAGGAAGTGGGGCCGCTGTCAAATCCAACGGCCCGCTATTTCCACGATTGAAAAAATCGAGCTCGCTTATTGAAACGAGCCCGAAGGTTCAGACTAACCCTTGGCTTCCGCAACCGCCTTGGACTTGGACGGAGCTGACTCGTTGCCTTCTTGCTTCTGGGTCAGGTCCTTAGCGCCCGAGATAACCGCATCCGCCAAATGGGATAGGATCAACTCGATCGAGCGAATACCGTCGTCGTTGCCTGGGATCGGCAGATCGACCAACTTTGGATCGCAGTCGGTGTCGATCAACGCCACCGTGGTGATCCCCAGAGCCCGTGCCTCCATGAGGGTGTTCTTTTCTTTCTTCGGGTCAACTATGACGATGGCACCCGGCAATCGGTTCAACTTTCGCAAGCCGTTGAGGTTGCGATACATCTTGCGATACTCGCGAGTCAACGAAGATTGCATCTTCTTCGAGTAGTCCTTCAACTTCTCACCGCCGCGAATATCTTCCAGTTCTTCCAAGCGACCCATCCGCGAGAAAATCGTACGGAAGTTCGTCAACGTGCCACCCAACCAACGTTGGTTCACGTAAGGCATGCCGCAACGCGAGGCTTCTTGTTCGACAACATCCGAAGCTTGACGCTTGGTCCCCACAAACAGGACCAAGCTTCCACCACTGGCGACCTTGGCCAAGAATTTTTTAGCCCGCAACAAACCGCGCACGGTTTCCCGAATATCGATAATATGAATCTGGTTCTTCCGCCCATAGATGAACGGTGCCATCTTGGGATTCCAGCGACTAGCGCGGTGACCGTAGTGTACGCCACACTCGATCAATTGATTCAACAGTTCTTTTGCGTCCATCGTCAACAACTCTTTCTGGTTGAACGTCAGCCATGGTTCCCAGCGACGAATCATCGATTCGCCCTGAGCCCGCACACGGAAGTCCGAGCACGTCGATCCTTACCAGAGGCTGAACCAAGTCGCTGAACTTCGTCGCAAAACTAAGTCGTCGCAAAACGGTGTCTTTGCCGGCCTCGGAGAATCGAAAGGATCAATTCAACAAATTGGGGTTTGGGTCCACTAAAGAACCCGGCTTTTCACCGCCGAAAACAGCTTCGGCGGTGGGAATTCAAGCCGAAAGGGTAGCAGCTGCCTCCGGCATCGTCAATTGGCAAGTTGCTCTAGATTCAACCCGCCATTTCTGATACTCAGCCTATTATGAAGCCTTCCCCACGCACAAACGCCGTCGCGAAAGCCTCCTCCCTCCCCAGGTATTCGGAAATGAGCATCTCGAAGTCATTCGACCCTTCTTACCTAAATTCCGCCTCGAGCATAAATGATTCCAAGATTCTTCGGCGAAATTTCCTTGAATCAGCCCTGGCTACCGGTGCGCTGTGGGGGTGTTTCGGCTCTTGCGGTTGCCGGTCCGTCCCTGAAACGGACCGCAAGCAGCTGCTACTACTGCCCGAATCCCAAGAACTTTCGCTAGGGGCACAAGCTTTTAGCCAGGTGACGAACGAGGCCCCCGAATCCTCGAACAAGGAAATGGCCGAAGTGGTGCGACGCGTTGGCGAACGAATTGCCAAAGAAGCCAAACGGCCCGACTATCAATGGGAGTTCAAGCTCTTGGCGTCGGAGGAGAAAAATGCGTTTTGTCTACCGGGTGGCAAGGTCGCGATCCACGAGGGGATCCTGCCAGTCTGCCAGAATGAGGCAGGCTTGGCGGTCGTGATGAGCCATGAAGTGGCTCACGCCCTGGCCCGTCACGGCGGAGAACGCATGAGCCAAAACATGGCGTCACAGGGCGTGCAACAAGTCGTCAACCGCGTGGTCAAGAAGCACGTCCCAACCCGCGAAGAACTGCTGATGCAAGCCTACGGAGTCGGCAGCCAATACCTTGTGTTGTTGCCCTACAGTCGAAAACAAGAATCCGAAGCGGACCATATCGGGCTGATGTTGATGAGCAAGTGCGGCTACGACCCGGGCGAAGCTCCGAAATTTTGGAGCCGATTCGCAAGCCTTAAAGAAGGCGGTGAACCATTCGAGTTCATGTCTACCCACCCGTCTGATCATCGGCGGCAAAGCGACTTGATGGCTTTATTGGATGAAGCCCGCCAACATTATTCGAAGAGCCCACAAATTGGATTGGGCCAAGATTTGATGCGTGCTTAACGCGGACACGTCCTACTTCAAGATTGCCGTCAACACATTGCCGTGCACGTCTGTCAATCGGAAGTCGCGGCCGGCGTAGCGATACGTCAATCGCGTATGATCAAAGCCAAGTGTGTGCAAAATGGTGGCATGAAGATCATGAACACTGACCGGGTTCTCCAACGCTCGAAATCCGAACTCGTCGGTCGAGCCATAGACGGTTCCGCCTTTGACTCCACCGCCGGCCATCCAAACTGAAAATCCATAATGGTTGTGGTCCCGACCTTGAGCCGGATTTCCGTCACCACTCAATTCGACAGTTGGTGTGCGTCCGAACTCGCCACCCCAAATCACGAGCGTTTCATCCAACATGCCACGTTGCTTCAAGTCGGATAACAAAGCGGCAATTGGCTGATCGATCTCGCCCGCTAACTTGCGATGTTGACCTTCGATATTGTCGTGATTGTCCCAAGGTTGTCCCGCACCATGCCACAGTTGGATGTATCGCACGCCACGTTCGAGCAGTCGCCGCGCGATCAACGTTTGGCGACCGTGGACGTGCGTGCCGTAAGCGGCCAGCGTGCCTGCCGTCTCCGAGCTCAAATCGAACGCCTCGCGAGCTTCACCTTGCATCCGAAATGCCAACTCGTAAGTTTGAATTTTGGCTTCCAATCTCGAATCGAGCACTCGGGCTTGATGGCGGCGATTCCATAACGCCATCAGATCCAACTGGCGCCGCTGTGCCGCCTGAGAAATATGTGGATGCTCGATGTTCTCAATCAGTTTGCCCAACGTTTCGTGGTTGGTGTCGACGAAGGTCCCCTGATAGGCTCCAGGCAAAAAAGCAGCTTGCCAATTCTCCGAATCTTTGATCGGTAACCCACCGGGGCACATCGCCCAAAATCCTGGCAAGTTTTCATTCTCGCTTCCCATTCCATACAGTACCCACGCCCCGACACTGGGTCGCGTCTGCAACGAATCACCGCAATTCATCAGCATCAGCGAGGGCTCGTGATTGGGCACGGCGGCGAACATCGAGCGGATCACGGCGATGTCGTCGATATGCGCCGCCGTCTTTTCGAAGATATCACTGACTTCGATGCCCGACTCGCCATACCTTTTGAACTTGAACGGGGAAGGAAATGCGGCGCCAGTCTTTCTTTCGGTGGCCAAGGTCTCTGGCAGTACCTGCCCGGCGTATTTTTCGAGCGCTGGTTTCGGATCGAAGGTATCTACATGCGACGGGCCCCCGTTGAGGAAAAACTGAATGACTCGCTTGGCGCGACCGGGGAAATGCGGTGGCTTCGATCGCAACGGTGATGGGGTCTCGTCATTGGCAATCAATCGATCCTGAGCCAGCAGATGGCCCAAGGCCAAAGCGCCCAGCCCCAATCCCGAACGCTGCAACCAACTTCGACGATCGGGCGTCATGGATTGCGAGAACGATTCAAACTCTGCCATGGCAATCTACTCAATAAACTGAAACTCGTTGCTACTGTAAAGCACCTGGGCCAACTGAGCAAAAGGGCCCAATGAAGACTCTTGTTCTCCGTTCATGGCAGCGTCTAAAAATTCGACCGCTTCCATGACTTCTAGCTCACTTGGTTCACGTTGCAGGACTTTCCGAAACAGGTTTCGAACAGCGAGCGTCCCATCTGCTGGATGGTCGTTGGCCAACGAAATGGCAGTGGCTTGTTCGATGATAAAGGGATGATTAAGGAAAAACAGACTCTGCTGAGCTACCGTCGTTTCGCTACGCTCCGGAATATGCAAATCCGGATTAGCAAAATCAAAACTCCGCAACAAACTTGGCAGGAACTGGCGATCCACTAAGCCGTAAATGCTGCGACGCCGCGAAAAAGGCGCCGTCCACATCTCCACGGCTTTGCCACCAACGCGGGTGTCCAACGCGTTGTTGGTTGCCAACACCGTGTCGCGCACTTGTTCGATCGACAACCGCTGCGGACGAAAATGCCACAGCCAGCGGTTGTCTGGGTCGACGGATTTCGCTCGGGCGAGAAGGCTGGGCGAGTTCGTTCCAGCATTCGCCTGCCGAAATGTCTCAGACAACACCATTTGTCGCAACACGGATTTGATGCTCCATCCGTTATCAATCAACTCGCTGGCTAAGTAATCGAGCAACTCTGGGTGCGAAGGCGGGTTGGCTCGCAAGCCAAAGTCGCTCGGCGTATCGACCAGTGGCTGCCCAAAAACATGTGCCCAAATCCGATTGGCCATCACGCGGGCGGTGAGTGGATTGGTCGGCGAGGCAATCGCAGCTGCCATTTCTTGCCGACCACTTCCTTGTTGAAAGGGAACACGAGTTGGCCCGCTCAATAGCGATAAGAATTGCCGTGGAACATAATCCCCTTTTCTTTGCGGATTGCCGCGACGAAAGATCTGTGGATCGACCAACGAGGAGCGATCTTGCAACACCCGGACGCGTCGATCGAGGATGTCCGCCTGCAGCGTCCAGCGTTCCATTTCGCTTTGTAGTTTCCAAAGCGATTCACAACTGGCAAAGTCCAAAAAATACTCGATTTCCACGATGGGTTCGTTGGGAACGGTACTGGGGGCGTTTTCGCCGTACAGCAATTCAAAAAAGTAAAGCTCGTCCGGTGACAGTTTCGGTGATTCGGTACCCGAACGTGAGTGCTCGAAATGCTCTCGCAGTTGGTCGCGTTTCTTAGCCAACAGATCGGCATACAACTTCACCACATCATCCGGCGAGTGGAGCGGATGGTCCAAGGCGGTCGCGACCTCGGGATGAACTTCGGCGGGCGATGCTTGCCGCAATCGAGCGCTGACCGCAGCGGCTTCGCTCGCAAACCGATCCACCGGAATCTTCAACAATTGATGCCACGGTGCGAAGAAGGGGTCGCCCGTTTGTTCGGCTCGACGCAAGTGATCTGCCCAACGATGAACAACCCACGGGAGCAAGTCCGTGGTTTTGAACAACTGCCCGAAAAGTTCACCTGGATATTTATCCAACTCGCGTTGGGCCGCCAAGTAATCCTGTAACCGTTGCCGCGCTCGTTCGGAGGCTTCATCACACAATTTCGTATGCTGTTCTTGGTACGCCTGCGCGCGGCGCTGCAATTCGGCCAAGTATTCTGGCGGCAGCTCGGTTGTGGGTGTGATGCTTTTTTCAATCTCTTGGCAGCTGGCCATCACGCCATACAAAGAATAATAGTCAGCGGTGGGAACTGCATCGTACTTGTGATCGTGACATCTCGCGCAACCAACCGTTAAGCCCAGCAATCCACGCGTCACGACATCGATACGATCGTCGATGATGTCGGGCTTCACACCCAGGAACCTTCGCCCCAAAGTCAGAAAGCCCATCGCTGCTAAATCGTTGGGATCGGAGGAAATCTGATCCGCAGCAAGTTGCAGTTTGATGAACTGGTCGTACGGCAAATCGCGATTGAAAGCCGCAATGACCCAATCTCGATAAACCCAGGCATGAGTCCAGAAGCGTTCTTCCCGACCATAAACATAGCCTTTCGTATCCGAATACCGAGCCAAATCCAACCAATGTCGGGCCCAATGCTCGCCAAAATGTGGCGACGCCAAGTAAGCGTCGACTCGCTTTTCAAACGCCTGCGGGTCAGGATCGTTCACAAACTGCTCGACCTGCTCCATGGTCGGTGGCAAACCGGTCAAGATAAAACTGGCTCGTCGGAGCAATGTTCTGCGGTCGGTTCTCGGCGATGGTTCAAGCCCCGCCTGAACCAGGCGATTCATAATCGCGACATCGATCGGCGAATTGGTCCAATCACTCCACACCGGTCCGGCAGGCGTTGAGGCTGGCGACGATTGCCGCAACATTTCCAGAGTCTCGTTGTTCGGTTCGATTACCGGCCGAGACAACGGTTGGAATGCCCAATGCTCTCGGGTCGCTTGTTCGATTTGCGATTCAGCAACCACCTCCGATTCAGGCCAGACCGCACCGGACTGAATCCAATGCTCCAGCAGAACGACGTCATCCGGAGCCAACGGTGTCTCGGGAGGCATTGCCAGCGCCCCGTCGCGTTTGATCGCTCGAATCAGCAAACTAGCGTCCGCTTCATGCGGAACGATGGCGGCTCCCGATTCGCCGCCCAACAACAAGAACTTGCGATGATCCAACCGCAACCCGCCAGATTGCTCACTGGGGCCGTGGCAATCCACGCAATGCCGATGCAACAATGGACGAATCTTGGATTCAAAAAACGTCTCGTCGGTTTGGCTTTGCAAAGCAAACAACGAAGCATGGAACGGTGCGTACACCAACACCAACCACGCGGCACTGACGACCCTGGCAAGTTCAAGCATGGAACGAAGCCGATCAACGCGATTTGTTGCGTGCATCTCACGCAACCGAGTCGCGCTTCGAATCGGAAGTTGGAACGGATCACCAGACATCAAAGACCACACTGTGAAACAACAAATGCCAAGCGCGAATCAAGGTCAACCTTGTCAGCCAATCAGACACAGTCGCCCTCTTCGCTCTTGGCATTTCGAGTCAAGTCGCCTCATACAAAATTGCGAGGCGGATTTGTTTTAGCCCAGCGACATGGTGACGGTCTTCGTCTCCAAGTATGGCTTGAGCCCGTCTTCGCCCAGTTCCCGACCGGAACCCGACATTTTGAAGCCGCCAAACGGAGCTGCCGAGTCAAACACGTTGTAGCAGTTGACCCAAACGGTACCCGCACGAACCTGTTCGGCGACGTAATGCGCCTTCTTGATGTCCCGTGTCCAAACTGCAGCGGCCAAACCGTAGACCGTGTTGTTGGCTCGACGAATCAAATCGTCCATGTCGCGGAACTTTAGAATGCTCAAGACCGGTCCAAAGATCTCGTCCGAAGCGATCGACATTTGATCGGTCACGCCTTCAAACAAGGTGGGTTGGACAAAATAACCGCGATCCCCAAATCGTTCCCCGCCGGACACGCAGCGAGCACCTTCGCGTTTGCCCTTTTCGACGTACGACATGATCTTGTCGTATTGGGCTTGGTCGACTTGCGGACCCTGCTCGGTCGATGGGTCAAGTGGATCACCTAAACGTCGAGTACGATTTTTGGCAACCAACCGATCCACAAACTTGTCGTGGATCGCTTCGTGGACAAACAAACGACTCCCAGCGCAGCAACACTGTCCTTGATTGAAGTACAAGCCGAAGTGCGAACCATCGACGGCCGCGTCCAAGTCGCAATCATCAAAGACAATGTTCGGACTCTTGCCACCCAACTCAAACGTCAATCGTTTCAAAGTATCGGCCGCATCCCGCATGATGATCTGTGCTGTGCGATGCTCGCCCGTGAAAGCGATCTTATCAATCAAGGGATGTCGGACCACGGCGGCACCGGCCGTTGGCCCGAAACCGGGGACCACGTTGATCACCCCATCTGGAAAACCGGCTTCTTGAGCCAAGGCCGCCATTGCCAAGCAGGTCAATGGGGTTTGCTCGGCTGGCTTCATAACAATGGTGCAACCCGCTGTGAGTGCGGGACCCCACTTCCAAGCCGTCATCAACATCGGGAAGTTCCACGGAATGATCTGCCCAACGACTCCGGTGGGAACCTTGCGAGTGTAGCAAAGAAAGTTGCCGTCGATCGGAATCGTTTGTCCATGAATCTTGTCGGCGTATCCAGCGTAGTATCTCAGGCACTGGATTGTCAGAGGCAAATCGGCAGCCCGACTGTCGCGGATCGGTTTGCCATTGTCCAACGACTCTAACGCGGCCAGGTACTCTTGATTCTCTTCAATTAAATCGGCCAAACGATACAGCAAACGCCCGCGCTCGCGAGCATTCATCTTCCGCCATTCACCAGTCTCAAAGGCATCCCTGGCTACTTTGGCCGCGACGTCCACATCAGCAGCATCGCCTTCGGCTACCGAGGCTATGACTTCTTCCGTGGCCGGATTAACGGTTTCAAAAGTCTTGCCGCTGAGACTATCAACCCAACGACCACCGATAAAACATTGTGTGTGTTTGATTTTGGGAAGCGTTGCCGCCGGACTAACGGTTGCCATGACCATCTCCTTTTACATGACGATGACCCGAGTCGCCCCGCAGTGGCCGACAATCGGCCACAACTTAACTCTCATGGTAACCCTAAGCCCCGGCAAACGCAATCAAGCTCCTGGCCCGACCCCAACGCGGTGAAGCACTTTTTCAATGCCCGCGCTCCGCACCTGGGTCGGTCGTTCCGGCATTTTCTGGATGAAATGTCCTGCTAACCGGTGACTTACGCACACCAGCGAGGGTTGTTTCGGGCCATTCGGGTCGATCTTCACCAGAACAAAACGCTTCGCCGCGTGGACCGCCCCCGCGCAAGCTACTCCGCAGACAGGTCGACGCAAATAATCTCTTTGTCGTTGCGAATGTAGGCGTGACGATTCGCAAACGCGGGCATGCTCCAAACCACATCACGCCCAAATGCAACATTGGTTTGGTCGATCACTTTGGCGCGATCGATTTCCACATAACCGGCTGGACCGAGTTCGCCTATGATCAATTCGCCAAGTTCATTGAACATCACAAATCGATCCTCCTGTCGGACCAGAAAAGTTGTCTCGGACCCGGCAGGACGAGTCCCAATGGTTTCATCCGACTCCCACAAGCGCTCCCCGCTTGGAATCCGGACGGCTCGCAGGACGCCCTTCTGATCCATGCCATACACCACGTCGTCGATGACAAACGGTTGGACATTGACCGGGCAGATCACGTTGCGTTTGTCGCGCCAAACTTCGGTGGCGGCCGGTTTTTGAGCATCCATTTCCAAGAGCAAACTGCGGTTGCTATAGCCAGCGACATACAGATACTTATCGACCATCACGGGCGACATGATGATCGACCCATTCGTGGCTTCGTAAGGAACCGACCAAAGCTGCTTCCCAGTCTCGGCTTGCAGAGAAACGACCGCATTCGGTTGCAATAGAATCAGCTGGCGCGTCCCGGCATAGTCAATAATCGTCGGTGGACTATAGCCTGTTTCTGGGGCGTCGCTGGCTCGCCAAATTTCTTCTCCTGTCATTTTGTTCAAGGCGACGACATGGCTACCTTCGCCGCCCGCCAACGTCAGCAGTCGATCGCCGTCGATCAATGGATGCGCCGAATAGCCCCACAACGCCGCTTTGGTGTTGTAGGTTTTCTTAAGATCCTTTTCCCAAAGCACTTTTCCATCCGCCACCGCAAAACAAAACAAGTGGCCTTCTGTTCCCAAGGTGTAAACACGATCACCATCGACACAGGGCGTGCAACGTGGCCCGGCCGGATAAGAGACCGTGTACTTCACGGGCGTCTCGTGTTGCCACAGAATCTTGCCGCTCGACTCTTCCAGGCACAAGACACGTTCGACGCCGCTGAATTCTTTGCGATCAAAGTTATCGACCTTGACGTTGTCGGAAGTGACATAGTCAGTAATGAACAAGCGTCCGTTGGCGACCGCCGGTCCCGAGTATCCACCGGCGATTTCCGTTCGCCACAGGACTTTAGGACCACCTTCAGGAAACTTTTTCAGAATTCCTGATTCACGCCATACGTTGTCCCGTCGAGGTCCCATCCACTGCGGCCAATCGTCCGCTAGCCCCACGTTGCCGCAAGAGAGCAAAGCACACCAAACAGAACCTACTAGCAACCGCAGCGACATTTTTGTTTTCCTTCAGGCATTTCTTTGTTGCAGCGAACATTTGCAACCAAAACAACTCGAAATCAACCGACATCAAAGAGACGTCGGTACCTCGAACGTTATTAATTTAACTGGGCTCGAAAACGCCAACAAGCCAACCGATCATCATACGATCGATCGATGGTTGCCCGCGGCCATGGGAAGATTTGCTTGCCGCAGTCTAGATTTTCGTACATAATGCGTTCAGCAATCACCTGTTGAGATGAACATTTTGGGTTAGTCGTCACTTGATGCGTTTCCAAGCAAATCCGTTTCCCGGTATGAATCCGTGGCTCGAGAATTCGTGGCGAGATGTCCATGCCGCACTTACTACGTATGCGCGAGATCACTTGCAAGACCAACTGCCGAGCGACCTGCAAGCACAAGTGGAAACTTATTTGTCGGTAGCGGAATTCGAACAAACTGAAATCGAACAGCGGAACATCGCGCCTGGTGTCTCGATCGTCGAGCAGCCGAATATGCTCCGCGACGATGATTCGGCACCGGGTTCCATGTTTGTTTCGGAAGAACCCATTCGCGTCGTTCGAGTTCCACCACAGCAAACCCTTCGATTCATCCAAATCCGAGAAAGTCGCGGAGAACGAAAGTTCATCACTGTCATCGAGTTCCTTAGCCCGTCCAACAAGGCAACCGCTGCTGGTCGTCAGCAATATCTCGCCAAGCAAAGTGAATTGCTGTCAGCGGGAGTGAATTTGGTCGAAATCGATCTGTTGCGAGCAGGTGGTTGGGTCATGGCCACGCCGCGCGACCTATGCCCGACGGCACTTCGTCATCCGTACCGAGTGAGAGTGGTGCGAGCGAATAACGTCAGGGAGGCCGAAATTTATCCTGCGACGTTTGCGAAGCCGCTGCCGACGATTCGCATTCCTCTTCGCCCTACCGATGCCGACGTGCCCTTGCCACTGCAAATGCTTTTAAACCAAGCTTACGAACGTGGCCGTTATGGCAACGACATTGATTACTCGCAAGCCCCAGACCCACTGCTTGAGGAAGCGGAACAGCGATGGCTCAACGAGCATCTAAAGGAAGCAAAGAACGCCTCGCGCGATGGTTGGCATTGAAGCGGGCGGACCAATTCCGGACAGCTATTCGATGTTGTGTTGGGGAGCGGTGATTGGCGAGCCCGAATGGAATCGCACATTTTGCGGCCAACTCAGTTCCATCTCACCGATAAAATGGGCTCGATTGATTTCATCAGCTCTTTTCGAGGCAACTGGAGCGAGTCTCGCCCGCTTGATTGGCCTGCCAGTATTCGAGTGTGTGTACGTCCAGGCAAGTTAACCAACCATTGCCACAAGCCCAGGTGTCAATGCAAACGGCATGACCCGAGTTGTTTGGAAGTCCGCTTTTCTGAGAGGTGTGTCCGCAGATGACCTTCTTGCCCGAATGGTGCGGGCCGATGGACGAGAAACTGCCCCAATACAACATGTCTTCGAATTGGTCGGCCATGTCCAGTTCGGCGTCGATGGATGCATGTACAAAGATGTTCTCGTTCGTTTCGTAGTACGGTGCAAGCCGGCTCAAGAAATCCCAGTGGCTTTCGGGAACTGCCTCCAGTCCTTCGCCTTTGTATAAGCCAGAATACGAATCCCAAGTCGCGTCGCCACCCACCATTGCCCATGCTTGCCGTGATGGCAATGAGAGCCGGGCGTTCTCCATCATGAGTTCATGATTGCCACGCAGACAAACGGTGTTTCCGACAGACAGGCGTTCGATCAGGAACTGAATCACACGTGCCGAATCCGGGCCACGATCCACATAATCACCCAAGAACACGACCTGATCACGGTCTTCGATCTTGGCGTATTGAAACAGCAACTGCAAGGCGTCAAAGCAACCGTGAATATCACCAACCGCTAAACACCTCACACCTTACTCCAATCACCCAAAATTGACTCCGAGGTAATCGCCTTAACCATGCGCTAATTGCCTCGCTTGGTAGAACGGAAGTCGAGTAAATATGGTAAAAGATGGGTAATGCAAGATAAAATCACCCTCACTATTTTTACTATTTACCAAAACAGGCGTAAGAATTCTGCTCGTCACTGGACAAGCCTACACTTCCTCGATCCGAGTGGATGCGTCGCCGAAGGAATTGAGTCTGATATCGACCTTGTCCATCAACGACAAGAACAAGCGGCAGAGTTGGCGGTCGGCTTGGCCCGAGTAGTCAAGCACTTGACCACTGCGGAGTCGCCCACCGGCCCGACCCAATAGTATGACCGGCAATTGATCGTTGTTATGCATCGCCCCCGCCATCATGCTGGAACAATGCATCAACATGGTATTGTCCAACAAGGTCCGCTCGCCTTCTTGAATCGAATCCAACTTGCGAGCCAAATAAGCCAATTGCTCCATAAAGAACTGATTGACTTTCAACCAATCCGCTCCATCGCTATGCGACAATAAATGGTGAATCATGTAGTCGATACCATGCCCCGCTTGTTCGACACTCGCCAGATTCGGGAATCGCAACGCACTGTGATCGTTGTTCAATTTGAGCGTGGCCACCCGAGTCGTATCGGTTTGGAACCCTAAAACCATAATGTCGATCATCAATCGCATGTGTTCCGCAATGTCTTGCGGAATACCATCCGCCGGACGCTCGATGTTCGGTTTGTCCAACGTTGGTCGCCAACCTTGCAATTCGCCACGCTGGCCAGCGTTGGCGATTCGCATTTCAATCTCGCGGACACTATCCAAGTACTCATCCAACTTCTGCTTGTCGCTTGAACTAATCGTGCGCCGCAAATCCTGCGCGTCTGCCAACACGGCATCCAAAACACTTTTGTCTTCCGGGGAGGTCTCGTCTTTGAATAACCGGTCGAACGCCAAGGCCGGATAAAGTTCTAACGGGGTCGGCGTGGTCGGCGAACTCCAGGAGATATGGGAACTGTACAGCATGCTGTAGTTCTTGTGCACGGAAGGGTTCGAGGTTTCACAGGCCAATACCAAACTAGGGACTTTGGTGCTGCGACCATACGTTTGCGCGATCACTTGGTCGAAGCTGGTGCCGGAACGAATCTGCCCGCCACTGGCAATCGGAGCACCCGAGAGCATATTGCCCGTTTGCGAGCTGTGAATATTGCCCTTGCAAGCTTCTTCGTGATAAAGACCGCGTACGAAGACGAGCTTTTCCCGAAAATCCGCCAAGGGCTGTAACACCTGCCCCAACTCCATGTGGCGTCCTTCGCCTTTAGCCCACCACTCGCGCGAATGAAAACCATTCCCCGAGAATGTGACACATACACGAGTCGGCGCTTCGCTGGATGCCGCACCTCCCGTTGTGTCATCGCCCCAAACTCGCAGCGATTCCAACCACGGCAACGCCATGGTGACTCCAACACCGTTCAAGAATCGACGCCGAGAAAAATGATGAACTGCCATGGGGCTGACTCCTAGTTATTGGCCGCGAATCTGTAGGAATTGGGGACTGAGGACGATTTGTTCGATCATGTCGCCGACTCGCGGGCTATCGGTTTGGACCAGGCCTTCGATCAGCGGTTGATCAGACAACTGCACGCTCCGCCCCAAAGCGTATCCGACCAACTTTCTCGCGAATTGTTTGGCAAAGACATCCTTTCGTTCCTGCACCAAGTAGTCGCGCAGGTCAGCCAATCCACCGACTTCCGTCCCATCATACAACACCGTTCTTGTCTCTGCCGACCGCAATCGGCCAATAGCGTCGAATCCCTCCAAGGCAAAGCCATAGGGATCGATGCGGCGGTGACAACCGGCACACGCAGGATCGCTACTGTGTCGTTCGATCAATTCGCGCTCGGTGAGCCCCGAAGGCGGTTCTTCAGGCAGGGTCGGCACACCTTTAGGAGGATTCGGCGTCTTCTCGCCCAATACAACTTCGCTCAACCACATGCCGCGCAAGATCGCGCTCGTGCGCGAGGCACCTGAATGCTTGGCCAAGGTGGCCGCGAAACCCAACATGCCGCCGCGGCCGTGAGCCTTGAGACCTTCCACTCGCTGCCAACCTGCACCCGAATACGGTAACCCGTAGTGTTCGGCCAGCGACGCATTTACAAAAGTGTAATCGGCATCCAACAATTCGATCACGGGGCGATTGTTTTGGAACAGGTCGATAAAGAAACGCGTGACTTCTTCTTGCATGTCGCCGCGAACGTTCACAAACGTCGGAAAGTGCCGCTCGCTTTTCTCGTTCAATTGAGCCATGTCGCGAACGTGCAAGTATTGGCACCCAAACTCGGTGGCTAACCGACGAACTTTGCGTTCATCTTGCAACATCCGACGCACTTGCTTGCGGAGAACTTCCGGTTCGCGCAATCGGCCCGAGGCGGCCAACTCGAACAATTCGTCGTCAGGTAACGACGACCACAGGAAATAACTCAAGCGAGTCGCAAGTTCCCAATCACTGATTGGTCCCGTCTGCTCACCTGGCGACTCGCTTCGATATAAAAACGTGGGCGAGGCCAACACGCGAGCCAAGGCCAGCCGAGGCGACATTTGGTTCAACTGCGTCTGTTCGAAGGTCGTCAACGGTCGCCGCCAGGCTTTGCGAGCGAATTCGATCACGGCGTGAAGTTGGTGCGCCTGCGCTGCCACTTGTTGCTCACGAAACGCGGCGGCGGCCTGATGAATCGGCTCACGCATTTTTTCGAACTCGACTACCAAATCGGAGCGATCCTGGGTTGCGAACTCATAAATTTGTTCGAAGGCGGCGACTTGCTTGATCGGTGCTTCGCTAACAAACAACAATTCGCTCCACAGCTGATTCAGGTCAGCAATCTGCCTCTCGTCCAAGATCAATCGTTGCAGATGTTCGTCTTCGCGGTAGAACAGCCGTAGCGTCACCACTTCGTCAACCGGGACAATTCGTGAATAGCACAGAGCGATCGGAAACAGATCGCGAAACTTTGTGAAGCTCTGTTGAAAGACGCTCCGAGCATCGCTGCGTTCACCCACTACGATCGGCAACTCTGGGCGAAGTTCGGCCAGCGAGTCTTGGGGCGGCGAGGTAGTCACTTGCAATTGGACGCTGCCTTGTTCAGCAACCGCCAACGTCCCGGAAACGACGAACTCCGCATCGCTAGCCAATTCTGCCGGGATCACATACTCCAAGACTTGGGGCGCGGTGGATGAGATCGGTTCCGCCAAGCCGTTCGCTTGAAACTCCTGCCAAGCGCTCGCCAACAACGGATGAGACAAGGGAAAGTTGTCCCGCAGGAATTCTTGAACTTCCTTCGCGCGTTCTGCCGAAGGAGCATCGCACCACCGCATCATTGGCTCCGGTAGGACGAGCCCTTGGGCAGTCGCAACCGGTTGGTTGGTGAAATGCCACGGTCCGATCGGGTTGCTCTGCAAAATATTGGGCGAGACATCACTCGCCAAATCCCAAGTTGTCGTCTGGTCCCGAATCGTCAAATCGATCGTGGTCATGTCGCAAACGTGATGCTCGCGCGGGCTGATGACCAATGCCACGACTTGCCCGGCCTCGATTTTTAGTTTTTCGAAGGGACCGAAGGAATGACTTGTGCCGCCTTCCGTTGCCCCAGTCGACAGAATCTCCGTGCGGTTGCCACGTCGCACTTCTAACGACCAAGCGACGCCGTCACCACAGTCCAAGTGGGCGTCCAGCACTCGACCGGAAATCTGAAACTCGCCGGCCTGCGGACATTCCCACGCAACGACGACGGAGCGAGAAGGCGATGGATGAACGGCGACACTACGGCCCAACATGGTGCCGGGAATTCGAACCGTGGCGTCTGACGAGTTGGCCAGCACGCTGAGATCCTCACCCGACGTCCAACCTTGGATGAATGCGTAATCAGGTGTTCGTTCGATCTTGTTCGGAAGCGGTGGTTCAAGCTTTACGTCAGCCCCCGATCGTAAGCCCAGGTAATCTCGCCACAAGGAAACAAGTCTATCGTCGGGCGAATTCAAGTCTGACGGTGGTGCCGACAATGGCGTTGAACGCAGCGGATTTTCATCCGAGGCATTGGCTTGTTCTTTGGCAAGGACGTCCAGACATTCGATCGCATGTTCGATAACTGCCGCTCGCCGCGTTTGAAGATGTGTCAGCAAATCATCAAGTCGCGCAAGGGCAATGTCGGGTCGTCCTTTGGCCACCAAGCGAGCATTCTCCCAGACGACTTGATCGCCTTGGTTTCCATCTCCCGCGGAACGACTGACCAAGAAGACTCGTTGCTCTTGATCACGGTGAAGCGGCAGGCGAAATTCTTGCCGAGTCAAAAATGGTTCAGCTGCTTCTTGCCAAGCCTGCGGCCCGTTGGGACGACCGACATGTCCGACCAATGAAAATTTCCACAAGACTTTTTGCCAAGCTTCAATGTCCGCCGAGGTAAGTTGCTTGGCTTGGAACTTTTGTCGCAGCGGGTCCAGCAAAATCGAGGGCTCGGACGACTCGAGTACTTCCTTGAGACGCTGCAAATACTTCGGGCTTAGACTTGCAGACTCCGCGCCCATTTGCAACGCTGCGAGATAATCTGCCAGTGGCAATCGCCCTTCGGCGGTGCCCATATCAAGATCGATCCCTTGCAACTGGACCGTGTCGCCTGTCGCTCGAGTGGTATGCCTCGCATAGAATGCGCGAATTTTGTCCAGCGCCTCCGTTGTCCAATCTTGCGGCGAAGTACTGGCAGAAAAGCGAATGCCGCGGGGCAACAGCACGGCATGCTGCGAAATCTCTTTCGCGGCATCCAAATACTTGGTCAAGAGCGCCGGCGACATGACCAACGCTGAGCCTACATTGGTAAACCCTTCACCTGCGGCTCCATCAACCGGAAACTCCCGGGCGGGGTCCAGCGAATCGACACCGGTGAGATCACGCAACGTGTAGGTGTATTCATGGTTCGACAATCGACGTAAGACTACCGGGCCTGGATCGCCGGCATTCGCCAAGGCAACGTCATCCAAGGTTGCTTGAATCCAGTCGATCAAGGTTTGCTTCTGCAATGCCGACAATTGTGGAGCGTCCGCGGGAGGCATCGTGCCCAACGACAACTGTTCCAGAACGTGCTCCCACACGCCGGCATCCTCTGTGACCAACGAGATCGTCGAGAAGCGTTCTAAATCCAACTCACCTTCTTGCTTCTCGGTCGAGTGACACGTGAGGCAATAATTCGACAACAATGGTTGGATTTCATTCGCAAACCGATCCTGAGCTAAACCGACAGTCGCCATAAAAGCGAAACTCAGCCAACCACCTGCAGCCGTTACGAAGGAAATTCTGTTCGAACGGGCTCGGTCGCGATTCATGTCAAGTTTCGGGTTCTGAGGCATCTTTGTCCATCTTTCGCTTTGGTTCGTCGAACCGCTGGAATGGTCGCGAGTCGCAAGTCGCCTTTCGGTCAAGCCAAGATTTCTTGGACCACATGAGCGGGTTCGACTCCGGTGAGACGAAAATCCAAGCCGGCATGACGATAGGCCAAACGGTGGTGATCGAAGCCCATCAAATGCAAAATCGTGGCATGAAAGTCGCGAACATGGACTGGTTTATCGGCGGTCCACAAGCCGATTTCATCGGTTGATCCATGGACAGTTCCACCTTTGACACCCGCGCCTGCCAACCAGGAACTAAAAGCCCACGGATGATGCTCCCGCCCAGGTGCGTCCGCCGTGTTATTGAATGGCGTGCGACCAAACTCGGTGGTCCAAACAATCAGCGTCTCGTCGAAGAGACCACGTGCCTTCAAGTCCTTGATCAAGGCAGCAATCGGTTGATCGACATTCTTGGCCAAGGGAACGTGAGTCATCATGTCGCCATGAGCATCCCAGTTATTCGACGAGCCCACGTCAATCAACTCCACAAACCGCACCCCGCGTTCGATCAAGCGTCGCGCCGCCAAGCATTGCCAACCAAAGCCAGACTTTTGATCAGCAGCCAATCCGTAACTGTTCAGGGTTTCTGCGGTCTCTGTGGCAAAATCAAAGGCGTCGGGAACCGCCATTTGCATACCGAACGCCGTTTCAAAAGTTTGTAAACGCGCCAACAATTGCGCGTCGTCTTGTCGCGCCGCGAAATGTTCAGCATTGATCTCTTGAAGTGCCGCCAACTCCAATTGTTGTTGATCCAGCGGAACTCGCGGACGTACGTTGGCGATCGGCTCCGCTCCAGGGACCACAAGCGTTCCTTGGTGAGCTCCTGGTAGAAAATCACTCGCATACACCTGCGTTCCGGCGTACGTTTGAGCCGGAGCGATGACCACGAATCCCGGCAAGTTGCGATTCAGGGTCCCCAAGCCATACGTGATCCATGAACCGATGCTGGGACGTGAGAAGTTAAACGATCCCGTGTGCATGCCGAGGGTGGCGTTGTAATGATTCGAGTGCGATGTGTGCATCGAGCGAATCAGCGCGATGTCATCGACACAGGTCGCGATGTGAGGGAACAAGGTACTGACTTCCGTCCCACATTGTCCGTGCGGTTGGAATTCCCATTGCGGGCGTTTCAAATAGATTCGTTCATAGCCCGGACGATCCTTGATTTCCGGGTGGTTGGCTTTGATTTCTTTGCCGTGCTGTTTGGTGAGCTCTGGTTTGGGATCAAACGTATCGACATGAGAGACACCGCCGGTCATGAACAAAAAGATAACGTTCTTCGCCTTCGCCGGGAAATGAGGTTGGCGCGGTGCCAGTGGATCACCGGAGTCGGCCAGCAATTGACTGACGATACCGGGCAGCAATAACGATCCGGCAACGGTTGATGCCAGAAACGATCGGCGGGGAAGGTGGGGGTGGGACATGGTTCTATGATAACCGAAATTCAGACTCAGGTGTGATGTGGTTTGGACATTAGTCCACAAAGACAAACTCATTGCTCGCCAAGAGCACACGCACTTGGGCGGTCCACTTTTCAGTCGCATTACCGGGGTAGGCCGTGATGAAACCTTGGGTTCGCGCTATCTCTGACGCCGATGGAGCGCGCTGAAACAGCCCTTGCCATAGTGCTTCGATTCGGGCGAGCTCGGTCGCTTGGTTGCTCTCACCTGAGGTCGACAACAATCGATTCGCCAACCTTGCGGCCTGTTCGTGAAAGAACGGGTCGTTCAAGAAGTAAAGGGCTTGAGTCGGAACGGTCGTCGTTTGCCGCGATGGCGTCGAGGCATTGGGGTCGGCTCCATCGAACAATGCCAAGAACGGATGACGCCGTTGACGTTGCACCATTAGGTACACACTGCGTCGATCCGTTTCGTAAACCGCATTAAATGGCCCATGTTGGGTATAAGTCCAGGATTCCGTTGGTGGAAACGGATGTTCCTGGCCGCGAGTTCGATCAAGCTTTGCGGACACCGTCAACAAGCTGTCGCGCAGTTCTTCGGCGGTTAGCCGGCGGCGATTGAAATGGGCGAGCCAGCGATTTTCGGCGTCGGCAGTGGCCGCAGCGGAACTGGCCGCGTCGGCAGTGGCCACTGCGGCACTGGCCACTGCGGAACTGGCGCGTTGATACGCTTGTGTTTGCAAGATCAAACGTTGCATGGCTTTGATGCTGTAGCCGCTTTGTACGAATCGCACCGCTAAGAAGTCCAACAACTCGGGATGGGTTGGCGATTGGCCGCGCGCGCCGAAGTCATTCGCCGAACGCACCAACCCATTTCCAAAATGCCACTCCCAAATTCGATTGACCATCACCCGTGCTGCCAAAGGATGTTGTGAAACCCAGTTGCTCAGCTCTCGCCGGCCACTGCCCGAATCGCTCGCTACTTCCTGGCCTCCGAAGATGGACAGCCACCGACGCGGGACTTCGGCCTTCTCAAGTTCTGGATCACCTCGTTCTTGCAGTTTTGCATTCTTACCGGTCTGATCCATCACCGCGTAGGCGACCGGAATGGTTGGGGGTGGTCCCGGATCAGGCAGTCCTGACGTGGCATTTCCCAAGGCGGCCAACGCGAGGCCGAACTCGGGCGCAGCAACATGAGCAAGTTGGCACGACACGCCGTCCAAGCCTCCGGCTGGGTGCGCGTCGGTCACTCGTCCCGTTAACAACAGTTCACCGTCCATGGGTGAAGTCCAAGTGATCGCGACGGGGCGCTCGTGACCTGGATGGACAAAAAAAGATTGTGCAGGTAACGACGTCCAAACACTAATGGGCTCGGGCGCCGAATTGACAAAGACCGACGGTTCGGAGCCGATACTCCAGGCTTTCAACTCGCCGCGGCCCGAAAGATTGTCGCGCCGCTCGTTGAGAAACGTAGGACCAGCCGTCACTTCCAAAAAGCTCCAGACCGCTTCGCGCGGAGTTGTCCACGGATTTCCCTGGAGCAAGTTCGGCACAGTATCGGTCACGCGCCATGATGGGACGGTACCGCTTGTTTCCTGGATGGTCCATTCGACTTGCGTACTATCCGCACCATGATTGCCGTTGGGGAGGACCGTCAGTACGAGCACCTCGCCACGGCGGACTTGGACGGTCTTCTCAAACCCGACTGAACTTCCTTCAGCGATCGTCGCGGCAAACAACTCTTGTTTGTGTTCCGTCCAGAGAGACGCCACCGTTTGTCTTGCGGACTCGGCGACTGCGGCTCGCTGCAACTTTTCTGCTTCAATCGCCGCCACTTTTTCTCGCCAAGGCTGCATCAGCGTCTCGGTTTCGGCTGTCGACAGGAGAGGCATCAAATCTCGCGGCTGTCCAAAGGGTTCGCAACCCGGATACGAGAACTTGGTGCTGGCGAAGATGCCATATAGTGCATAGTAGTCTTCTGCACTGATGGGATCGTACTTATGGTCATGGCAACGAGCACATCCCAATGACAAGCCCAGAAAATTTTTCCCCACGTTGTCGATCACATCTTCGTAGGTCAGGTACATGTCTTTATCGATGTCGTGGCCAAAGCGCCGAGCGATGGCTAAGTAGCCGGTGGCGATGATGCCATCGGCTCGAGCTGGACCTTGCTCCTGCTGGACCAACAAATCACCGGCCAACTGCAAGCGAATGAACTGATCGAACGGCAGATCATTCTGCAACGATTCGATTACCCAATTCCGATATCGCCAAGCGTGTGGCAAGGGTCGATCGGTGTTCTCACCAGCGGTGTCTGCGTAACGCACCACATCCAGCCAGCGACGCCCCCAATGTTCGCCGTAGTGGGGAGACGCGAGCAGGCGGTCGATGATCCGCGCCCATGCTTCCGAAGAATCATCTTCCAGGAACGAATTCACTTCCGTGGGCGAGGGAGGAAGCCCCGTCAAACCATAGGTGACACGACGAAGAAGTGTCCGCTTATCCGCGCGTGGCGCGACTTCGAGTTCGTGGCGATCGATTTCTCGTTGCAGCAAGTCGTCGATATGCTGGACATCGGAAGCGAGCGTTGCCGTTGGGATTTCCGGAAGCGGCTGGAACGCCCACCACTTCAATGCTTCTTCGCGCGTCATTCCGCCTAGCACTTCGGTGCCGGTACGAGGATCGGGAGCGCCGAGAGCAACCCATTTCTCGAACACTTCAATTTCCTCAGCGGGCAATTTGCCGCCTCGATCGGAGGGCGGCATTTCCAGCGATCGATGATGCACCGCTTTGATGAGTAAGCTTTCATGCGGATTGCCTGGCACGATCGCAGGGCCACTGTCTCCGCCTTTGGCCCAGCCGTTGGCGGACGCCAACGACAGTCCACCTTCCGCTTTGTTTCCACCGTGGCATTCAAAGCAACGCCGGACCAACAAGGGCCGCACTTGCTTTTCGAAAAAGTCTCGGTCCGAGTCCGTTATCACGGGAGCCGCAGGTTCGTCAATCGCCAACACGGTCGCGCTTGAGGACACGGCCCAACCACAGAGCAGGAGTCGAAGCATGACCCGCAGAACATGGTCGTTCGAGAACATGACGTTTTCTCCCAATGGCCGATCAATTGTATAACATGGTCGCGGCAGTCTCGGTTTGACCGACCAAAGTCGAACCGACCAAACCAAGTTGTTTGGCATTGCGGTTGTACTTGGAACCCTGCCCTGATAGGTTACTTCCCGGTGCGCGCAAAGTGAAGCACGGAGGAGCCTTCCAGCCGCTTCACTATTCTGCCGCAGCAATGACTCTGCCGCGGCAATGACTCTGCCCCCTTGAATCATGTGTACAACGACGGTGGTCGATCAATTTTGAGGTTCGGAGTGGACCAGCCATGGATAAGCCCGCCGATGTCGTCTTGATTGGTAGTGGTATTATGTCTGCCACGTTAGCGGTCATGCTCAAGCAACTGCAACCGCAACTCCGCCTGCGTCTGATCGAAGCGACGACGAATTTGGCCTGTGAAGCCAGTGATGGCTGGAACAACGCGGGAACCGGTCACGCCGGGCTATGCGAGTTGAGTTACACGCCCAGTCGGGATCGCTCTGGCCAAGTGCCCATCGCTCGCGCTGTGCAAGTCTTCGAACAATTTGAGCATTCAAAACAGTTTTGGAGTCGTCTGACCCAACGTGAAATCCTGGGCGAGGCCCAAGACTTTATTCGTGCCGTCCCACACGTTTGCTTTCTCACCGGGTCGGAGGGAGTTGCTTTTCTGACGGCGCGACACAATGCCCTGCGCGAACATCATTTCTTTCGGCAAATGAAGTTGACATGCGACCCACTCGAGTTTGAACGTTGGGCGCCTTTGGTAATGGAAGGACGAGCCCCCACACCCATTGCTGCAACATCGGGGGCAGGTACCGAGGTCAATTATGGCTTGCTGGCGAGACGAATGTGCCACTGGCTACAGAACCAAGCAGATTGCGAAATCTTGAGTGGCTGGAAAGTAACCAAACTGACGCCGGTTGCCGCCGGATGGCAACTAACCCTGAACTCCAGCGGCTCAAACGAGACGCAAAGGCAGATGGCTTCGTTCGTGTTTGTCGGAGCTGGAGGAGGAAGCCTAGCCTTGCTGCAATCGACGCAACTCAAGGAATTCCGCGGACTAGCCGGATTCCCCATCGCGGGGCAATGGCTGGTTTGCGATGAGCCCCAAGCGTGCGCACGACATCATGCGAAAGTTTATGGTGCGACACCAAAATCAGCACCCAGTTTGGGCGCTGGCCATTTGGATATCCGCTACTTGGGCGGCCAACGTCAATTGCTGTTCGGCCCCTTCGCTTCGTGGACGACACGATTCCTCAAACAAGCAGGAAGTTGGATGGATTTGCCACGGTCGTTGCGAATCGACAATACGATGCCGTTGCTCCAAGCGGCGGTTCATAATCGAGCCTTGGTTAACTACTTGATTGGACAAGGCCTGCAATCCATGAATCACCGGCTGAAGTCGTTGCGAGAATTTTTTCCTCGAGCGCAACCTGAGCAATGGCGTTTGATCCAAGCAGGCATTCGAGTGCAAACCATCAAGCCGGAGGACGGCGGCAAAATCTACTTTGGAACTGAGATTTTCTCGAATCGAGATAAGACACTGGCGGCCTTGTTGGGTGCATCCCCGGGCGCGTCGGTGGCGGTTAGTATTGCCATGGAAGTCATTCGCAAGTGCCTGCCCAATCTCCTAGCCAACTCGGACGGCCAGCAACGCATGAAGCAACTTATCCCCACTTATGACTTGGATTTGAAGCTCCCTCAAAACATGGAAATCTACCAGGCCACGACACGTGCGGCAGAAGATTGCCTGCGACTTGGCACTGTTGATTAACTCGAACTCAGGTAGTTGGGCCACAGCGTGTCCGAGATATAGAGCCCGGTCGGTGTCAATTGAATACGATGGTTGTTCCTGCAAAAGTAACCTATTTCCAAATCATGCCGAAGTTGGTCACCGAACAAGCATTCCCAATTCTGCCCAGTCTCATCGGCAAAAACTTGCAGGTCCACACCTTCTAACATTCGCATACCAAAAACAAAATACTCGCGAGCCCGCATCTCATCACCATCGTTATCCAGTTCAACGACTGGGGATTCGCCCAAAGCCATTCGCTTGATATACGTGGTTGTGCTGCTGTGATTCACGTAGCGGCAGCCATCAATGTAACCCGCCGCACCAGGCCCAAACGCCCAGTAAGGTCGACCGGACCAATACACGCAGTTATGTCGACTTCGGAATCCAGGTCGACAAAAATTAGAGACCTCATAATGTTCGAATCCGTCGGCCAGCAACATTTCACGAGTGCGTTGGTACAGCCGCAAAGCGTGATCTTGGTCCGCTTCGTTGAGTAGACCGCGTTGCAATCGATTCCAAAACTGTGTGCCCTTCTCATAGGTCAGTTGATAGGTAGATAGATGTTGCGGACAACAGTCAATCGCCGCTCGCAGGTCGGATTCCCATTCGGCTAAAGTCTCGTCGCCGACCGCGAAAATCAAATCCAAGCTGAGCTGGCGTCCGTGTTGCCGCACTAGGTCGCAAGCGCGCTGAATATCGAGGGCTCGATGCGTTCGCTCCAAGAGTTGCAACTTTGCTGCACGGAACGACTGAACTCCGAGACTGAATCGCGTAACCCCTAATTCCGACCAATGGGCGACCGCCTCCGATGTCAAATCATTGGGATTGGCCTCCACGGACCATTCGTGATTCGGCGCTTGCGCATCCCAAACAAAGTACTTGCGTAGCAGGGTCACCAAGCGTTCGGCTTGCGCTAATGACAAGAACGTCGGCGTGCCTCCGCCCAAAAACAATGTTTCAATTGACCGAGGAGGATGCTCGGTGCCCAGACGCCATTGTAGTTCTCGCGCCAGCGCCTCCAAAAACGATTCCACCAAATCCGCCCGATCCGCAATCAAGGCAAAATTGCAATATCCACAACGTTGGGCACAAAACGGAATGTGAACGTAGACCGATTTCGAATCATGCTTCCAAACGGGGCGAGTCCCCCCTGGACCGAGCACTTGTGAGAGTTCGCATTTCACTTTGTTCGAAGTGCGGCTATCCATGTTGGACAATCATGATTCCGGCGGCGATTCCCGCAGCCAAGAGCGCTGGGGCAGCCGCCAGCACGGCCAATCCCCACTTTCGTCCGGCCGACACACTGGCAAGTGGCCACAACCAAGGGATCCACCAAAGGCTCACCGCGTACAAGCAGCCGAGGGCCAACGAAACCTCGGCAAACAAGTGCCCAAGGACCACCAGCAAACCACAAGTTGCGGTTAGCCAACCGGCCATCGTCGCAGCCGCCGGAGTTGGCAAGGGACGAACGGCTCCACCACGCGGCAACCACGCTTCGAGCAGCCATGCGAGCGGCAAGCTGGCGAACGTCAATAACTGAGATGCCAACGATAAAGTGCCGGACGACGCCAACAGCAAAACGCCGCTCAGAATCAAAGCCAGGACCGCCAACCAATGAACGAGACTCTCGCGTGACTCGAGCGTGGTGGCCGCATGATTCGCAGTGCTGGCGGTGACATGTTGGCGGAGCCATTGCCATTGTCCCAACCATGCGAGACTCAAGACCAATGTCGGTCCGACCACGTAGGCGGCCTTCAACCAGAAAGCAAGCTTCGGTTCCAGGTACACGCTACCCTCCAACATGGTCCGCCATAGCACGACACCGAGTCCGAACAACAACCCACCGACCACGAGCCCACCCACGACCGTGCGAAACCGTCGCGCGAAAAAGCCTAACAACAAGCTGCACCCAAGCATGACCGTCATAACCCAAAACAACCATTGATCACCGGCTTGCGGTGCCCACCATGTTTTCCACGTACTTTGAATTAAAGACCATGCCTGCTCGACCGTTCGTTTCTCGGGCGCGAACCCAGACCAACGTGGCCAGACTTTTTGAACCAACAAACCCGACAATCCACTCAGGTTGGCGGCCAAGACATACGCAATCCATAAATGCGTTCCGCCTACCAAACGCCCGACACGCACGAGGATCAACGCCACCAAGAATGACAGGGCACAAGAAATCGAGAGCGCCACCACGATCAACCTACCTTTCCAACCCCGGAAAGATATCCAGGTCCAACGACTCGAACCGACCGGCACGATACTTCTCGACGGCGATAGCTCCCATGACGGCATTGTCGGTACACAGTTCCGGCGGAGCAATCCACAGCGTGGCATCGAGTTGTTTCATTGCGAGCTCCAATTGACTGCGGAACAAACGGTTTGCGGCCACGCCACCGCCGACGCACAAAGTTCGCAACCCTGTCTCGCGAATCGCTTGGCAACACTTGCTGACCAAACAATCGATAGCGGCTTGCTGGAAACTGGCTGCCACATCGGCAACTTGCTGAGGGTCCAGCTGCGTCGGATCGATCGTTGGTCGTCCCTGGCCATACAAACTGTAACGGACTGCCGTCTTCAACCCGGAAAAACTAAACTTCAATGGATCGTCGCGGTGCGTGAATGGTCGCGGATAATCGTAGGCCCGTGGATTGCCTCGCATGGCGACGCGACTAATGGCCGGGCCGCCCGGAAACTCGAGGCCCAGCATCGCGGCAACTTTATCAAAGGCTTCACCAGCGGCATCGTCGATCGTCCCGCCCAAGTACTGAAACGTCAACGGATCATCACATCGATAAAAATTCGAGTGCCCGCCGCTCACAATGAAACCAACACAAGGAAATACCTCGACTCCCGCTGCGACACGGCAGGCATAAACATGGGCGTGCAAATGGTTGATCGCAATCAAGGGCAAATCCCAAGCCCACGCCAATGACTTTGCCGCACACAATCCAACCAACAGGGAACCCGCCAACCCCGGCGTGTTAGCGACCGCCACCGCCGTCAAGTCTTGCGGATCGCACTTCGCTTTGCGAAGGGCCAAGTCGATGACCGGCAAGATCGCTTGCACGTGCTGCCGAGCCGCCACCTCGGGAACCACGCCCTGAAAACGCCGGTGCAGCGACTCTTGCGATGCGACGACCTCTCCCAACACTTGCAAATCTTCCGTGATGATCGCCGCAGCAGTTTCATCACAGGTGGACTCCATTGTCAAAAACTTGAGCATCGTCTTTCAATCGGGTGCGGTAGTGCGGCTCGATGACCCATCTTGTCTCCGGAGCGACGCCTGCCGCTGGAGTGGATCGTAGCGTTTTCCTCCGAATCAAGTCCGGAAATCTCTTGGGAAGAGAAGCCCCACCTGAGTAGCGACGCGGGCAACATAACACCCAGAGCACAACAACAGCAACGGTCGTCAGACAACCCAAGGCTTGAAGCAGGACGAAGCAAAAGCACTACCGGCCGCGAGCCGGCTGCCAATTCCCAGTCATTCCGGATGCAGGATCGTATCCGTACGCTGGTTGATTGTAGCTGACCGGGGCAATCTCGCGGAAGTCCGCTCCAGCAACGGGACTTGACCGGAACCAGGGGTCGGTGCGGGTGTCGACCAAACGACCGTCGACAATCGGTTGGCGAAGGAGCATGGCCAATTGTTGAGGCAACGACACGCCGGGACCTGCGAATCGAAAGGCATATTGAGCAATGGCGTCGTTGTAGCGTGTGACTCGGTTCAACCACAACAAATACGCTGCTTGGCGTAATTGAATCATCGTCGCCATGCGTTGCAAGTCACCGCTGGCTCGAGCTCGCTCCCATTCTTGCTCAGCCCAATCAAGGGCTCGTTCGTCCCGCAACAGTTCTTGTTTTTGGGTATCGACCGTTTGCGCCGCCAACGCCAAATCGCTGCCGTCCTGCCCTGGCAATTGCAGTTGGCTCAGTTTGGTATCGTACGGGCCAAGAAAAGGTGCATCGACGGGACGTGCTACCTGAGGTAGGCCATGCTTTTGCAACCAGAGGCCCAGATGCTCTTGTTCGGCTGACACGGTTGCATTCGCTTGTTCGATCTGAAGCTGCAAAATCTCGGTCACGTTTTGTGCCAATGTTTGCTGAGACTGCTGGACAGTAGCGGCTTGCCAAGTCTCTAAAGCCTCGCGATGAATTTGGACGGCGATGATCGCTTCACTCAAACGCCAGTATTCACGGATGGTCGCAACTCGATCACCGACACTCGTTCGTTGCAAGATCGACTTCAACTCAACGGCTTCGCCCGTCAAATTCGCCGTGGCCAGGACCTCGCGCCACCAAGCCGAGTAACGTTGCTCCATCGGGCTTAGTTCACCCTCGCCAACGGCTGTTTCGTAATTGATCGGTTGAACATCGCCATAGCTATTGCTGGATGATGTGCTCCCGTGGCTCACATTGCTTGAGGCAGGATTTTGAAAATCGACAACGCCACGCTCGATCGGGTCATTCGATGGGGCAGCATCGGTTCGCAATGGCTGCAAAATCGCGTTCGAATGGGTTGGCGAGCCTCCGACAGGTGACAACACGGAACTTGATGACGAGCCATTCCCAGTCAATACCTGGGGCAACGTTCCCGGCAACGAATTGCTGGGCCCAACGCCACTCGTAGGCAGCGGCCCCAAGGCAGGCGCTGAAGAGGTTGCTCCCAGAGCTGGGTTTTGCAACGCAGGACGAAGTGGAGAGTCCGGCAATTGGGAATACGCGTGCGGTGTTGTCAAAAACAGCGACCAGCAGAACACCGGAGTGCAGAACAATAAGAAAGTCACGGATCGCGTCGTCGCCATGGTCTCGCTCCATCAAGATCGGCTGGGCTTGCTAAATCGTCGGTTCCATCATCCATCACCGACCGACCCTATCAATGTGGCCCGAACTGCCGCCGCGGGTCAACCTGAATCCGTCTTCCTGGGACAAATGCTAGCAACATCGGTCGGCTTCCCGTTGGCAAAAAAAATCCCGCCGAGCCCAGGGGCTTGGCGGGAGTCTTGATCATGGGAACACGAGCGGCTTCTAAAAACTATTCTTCGCTGCCTTCAACCAAGCTCTTGAACTTGTCGCGTTCACGACGAGTGGCTTCCAAATCGAAGACCAAGTATTTCATGTCCAAACGTAACTGGCTGAGGGCTTCCTGGACCAAAGTCAGAATTCGGCGGCGACGTTGTGTGCTTTCGACCACTCGGCCCAAGACCGGTTGAATGCGATCACGATATTGCGGAGGAAGGTCTGCCACCAATCCAATCAGTTGGGTCAAGTCAGCGGAGAAGTCGGTGGCCGAATCATTGACGTTTTGTTGGGTGGTGCTCATGGCTCGTGTTCCTGTCTGTTGGTTGGGGGAAGCTGTTTCCGATGGCATTCATTAGAGCAGCCCGAATGCCAATTGCAAATTTTCAAGGCCCATTCTGGCGTAACCTCCTTGTATTCAGCGACTTATGTCTTTTCGATAAATTCCGAGGCATTTCTGAGATGATGTCAAAACACCACACGAATGCTCTGGCCGTTGCCAAAAAATACTGGTAAAAGCCGGGTTTGTGGGCTTTTTGTCGCAATCGCCGAGTTTGTTGCTCAAACGCAACTTCTACGCTCGACTTGAGGCATTTGATCAACATTTTCCCAAAAAATATTGTCGGCACCCCGCTGAAGTCCGCATGATCGATTCAAGTTCCGGGCAAACTTGGTTGAAAACTGGGGGCAAACTTGCAGTGGAGATTCGAGGGATCATGCGCAGTCCGAATTTTTCGACGGAACATCGATCGCGGCGCCGGGCTCGATGGCTGCGGTTTGCTGTGGCCGTTTGGATTTGTTGCGGATGGACCGCTGTTTCGGCCCAAGATGATTCGGTACGCCCCAGTCGTGTCCAGACCGACGGCACGGTCTTGATGGTCGATGGTCTTCCTTTTGCGGTTCGCGCGATTGAGTACAACGGCGAACCGATGGGGATGTTGCGTGATTTGGGATTCAATACGCTGTGGCTGAACGATGTTCCTTCGTTGGATCAATTGCGATTGGCGAAGGAGCATGATCTCTGGGTCATTGCTCCGCCACCCACAGACAATGGTCCGGTCCCCGTGGACTGGCAACATGAAGCCGTTTTAGCTTGGCTGGTGGGGCAAGATGTGAATTGGATGGATCAAGGTACGGTCCGGCAACGAGTGGATCAAATTCGTCGAGTTGATCCGCAACAGGGGCGCCCTGTTCTGGTCCGAGCGCGAAATGGACTGGCAGACTACGCGAGATTCGCCGAAATCTTGTGCGTGGGTCGCCCCGTCGTGGGAACGACGTTTCCCTTGATCGAGTATGGCAATTGGCTGCGCGGGCAACATGAAATCACTCAATCTTATGTCCCGATTTTGGCGGAGATACAAACCGAGTTGCCCTTGACCGTCGCGGAGCAATCCTCGTTTCTCTCCGGTGTAAATGCTCCGTTAGCTTTACAATACGCCCAGTTGCGCGGGCAGGTCTTTCAAGCCATGACTGGCGGCGCACGCGGTTTCCTCTTCCGCAGTCGGACGCGCTTGGATGATGGCTCGGATGTCAGCCCGCAAAGGCGATTGAACATCTCGCTAGTCAATCGTCAGTTGTTGCAGGTTGATCCTTGGATCAAGGCCTCGGTGGTTGGCGCTCCTTTGGAGCAAGCGGAATCGGGCGTCAAAGTGTCGATTCTGAAAACAAGTCTCTCGCGTCTGCTATTGGTACAACAAGTGTCGGGACGCGAGTCCTATACCGCTGGGGCTGCTGAACGTTCCGTGTTGACCGTGCGCGATTCGGCGGCTGGCACTTCGGAACAGCCCTATCGCATGACACCCAACGGCCTGGTTCCCGCGGCACACCAGCGACTTGGTGGTCAGATGGCCATCGAAATCGCCAATGCTTCGGATTGGGAATTGTTGGTCTTGACTCAGGACCCAGCGGTGGTCCGTTACGTCGAACAAACGTCGCGCGCCGCTCACGCCTGGACGACTCAGCAATTGCTCATTGAACAAGCTCAAGCCACAGCCGAATGGTCCAATCGAATTTTCTCGGCCATGTTGCAAGCCGGGCGCGAACCGGCTGGACTGCGGGAACAAGTCCTCCGCATCAACGATCTCGCCAACCTGACTCAAGCGGAGTCGACCAGTAGTGACCCGTCGGCGGTTTGGGCTTCGAGTGTGCAGTTGCAACGAGATGTCGGAGCCATGCATGACGCCTTGATTCGTGAGGCCCATGCCATGTTGCCGTGGCCTGCAGGGAGTCCCGTGGTGTTGCATCCCATTCTCGTGCCGCTGCATTGGCAATCGTTGGAACGGCTGGGGCGAGTCTCATGGCTGCCCAATGCCTTGCCGGGCGGTGATTTCGAGGATCTCGGTCATTTGACCAACAGTGGTTGGCAACATCAGAACGCGGTTGGACTGTCGATTAGAACTCTGGTTCAACTGCACCAAGATGCGATGGTCGACGGACGCCGCGGGTTGTTGATCGCAGCCCAACCGGACGGAGGCTTGGCACCCAAACTGGTTGAATCGGCACCGGTTTGGATTGATTCTGGCTCGGTGGATATTCCCGCCAATCAACTGGTACGCATCAATGGCCACGTACGAATCGACACGCCCATCACAGCCTCGACCGAAGGCTTGATCATTCAAGAAAGCCTCGGCGGTGCGGAGATGGCTCAACGCTTCACCGCCACGACCGGTTGGCAAACATTTACGATTTATCGCGCGACCAACGAACCACACAAGTTGCGGTTGAATATCTCCCTGACGGGTTACGGTACCGCTTACGTCGACGAACTGACGGTTCAGTTTGCACCCTTGCCGACGCCCGGCAATGCCGCGGCGCCGCTGGCGAACGACGTCCTCCAAAGTGCTCAACAGAGCGACGCAAGCCGAGTGCCGAACTGACGCCATGTCTCCATCCACTTCGTCTCCTTCTTCTACAACGTCGATCTCGAGCGAGAAGGTTCGGCCCGAGTTGAAAAGCTGGCTTGATCGAGGTCCGCGACCAGGATGGTTGGGGCTGTGGCTATTGCTGCTCGGAATGGCGCTGCTGGTAAGCATTGTCAATTATCGTCCGCCGACCGAAGAGCGTCAGTCCCCAGCAATGGCGTACCACACGGTCACGCTGCCGCCGCTCTCCGAGCCACTACCCAGTTTGTGGATCGAAGACTTGACCTGGACCGAGATCGCGCAAGCGCAAACGGCGGGCTACGACACGGTCCTGCTTGCGTCGGGTGGAATCGAGCCCAATGGTCCCCATCTACCGATCGGCAAACACAATGCGATTGTACGAGCGGCGGCCAATGAAATCGCGCGCCGCCGTGGCAAGACCTTGATCGCACCGCTGTTGGTGTATGTCCCCGAGCAGCCCTTTGCCAACTATCCCGGCACCATCAGTTTGTCACCAGAACTGTTTCAACAAGTCATCGAGGCCACCACGCAGGGCTTTCTTTCCCAAGGATTCCAACACGTGATTTTGTTGGGCGATAGCGGTGGGAATCAGGAGCCGTTGCGGGCTGCCGCCAACTCGTTGCGATTGAACTGCCGAACCGGGCAACGTGTCGTATTTTTGGATCAGTATTATTTCGGTCATGGCCAGGGCGAGTGGCTACGCGGGCAAGGCTTGTCGCTGCCAACGTTGGGGACCCACGCTGGCGTTGCCGACACCGCCGAGTGGATGGCCGCGCAAGCGAGCGACCTTCGCAACGTCGAACTAATCAGCCGGACCGACCTTGTTCACGATGGTGATCCGACGCTGGCAACTCGAGAATTGGGTCAACAATTATTGGAGCTAAAAATCCAAGCCGCGCTTCGACAACTGGAATCCGAGATCCCGAACAACCGCGTCGCGAGAGAGTTCAGGTCTCGCCCGTAACAATGGCAACGGTAGCCCAGGATTCACCACGAAGCGAACTCGACAGCACCCACGTGGGCAGCGGTCGATGGACTAATTCGTTTCGCGACCTTGCGTCGGGCCCAAGAGCCACCCCACCTGCCGCCAGCCTATCGCATTGCGTCATCGGGCGGGCACCTTCCGCTTTTCCGATCAAGAACTCCGAGATTCCTGTATTTCCGAGCTGAAGTCCGGCTTTAGTTGTGGACTTGCCATTTGGCATATAGAGTCGTGAAGTGGGGCACAAAATGCTTTATGGAGTTCGCGCGGGAGATTGTCAAAGAATTAACGGAGTTTATGGGCGGTCGTTCCGTAATTGGGTCCCATAGAACGGATTTTGAGTTCAGCAAAATCATCAGAGTGGGCTTTCCATCAAGGGGCATTGCATGCGTGGTCAAGTCATCTGCCATCAGCGACGACGTCATCTACCAATCACTTCGCATCGCGAAACGCGCGGCTGCGTGGCGTAAAGCCTCGGCATCGAGGCTCGCGCCTGCTGAATCGGAGTTGAGCTACCGATCAAGCAAGGTCGTGGTTACGGCCACTGACATACTCGAAGATAGAGACACGGCACGAGAGTGTCTCTCGAGTGAGAATCGATCGCTGTATGGCAATCGGCCAATTGACTTGCGAGATACTGCAATTGGGTTCGAAGACGTCATGGATATTCTTCGTCGAATCGAATTTGGTTGAACCAGCCAACGATGAACGTCGGGCGAATTTGTCGATCCAAATATGAACTCTCGACATTCTCTGGCTAGGGTGCAGAAAAGTCAGGGGCGCGTTGAAACTTCAAAGGTCATTCGGTTATTTGCACTTCTGAAAAACCTTTCGCTTGCCGCACTTGAATTGTTCGTGCATGTGTCCCCGGGAATCGTCCCAGCAGACCTCGTATCCGTGCGCGGCACCCTGCCAGACTCGTTGTCCAGCGAGCGCATCGAAGTGCCTGACGTACCAAAAATTGGCGGGATGATTCTGCGCCCACCGCGCCACAAGAAATTGGAACGAACTGGATTCTCGGGTTAAGTTCACTCGTACTTCTCGTTCGGTCGGCCATCCATCCACTAGAGTCGAGCACGCTCGTGAATCCAGCCCATCCCGAGATCAAAGAATTGCGAGTGCATCCTGGGCAACCGTTTCAGTTTGATCCAAGAATGTTCGGGAAGTAAACACGACCGAGCCCCAAAGCCAACTAGCTATGCATTGACGCTGATTGACACGAGACTAGTCAATACGACCAATCGCCCCTCGGCCTCACTCGCAAGCGACTCGAAAACACATCGCGACGCGGAAGCTTGTTGCAAACGCCAGCCGCACCTTCTAACATCTCTAACTGCTGCGGAGCAAATTGGTTGAAATCTGGCTAAGCAGAGGTCAGGTGAAACGACTAGCCCACGGCCCGGTTCTTTCCAGCTCACACTCGGCACAGTACGTGATCCGACATTGAGTGAAATCGATGTTATCAAAACGATGCTCAATTCGAACTGCCTTGATCGCGATGCTTATCGTTGTGGTTGCTTTCAGTTTCCTGCCCACGCTTTACCGTCGCGTTAAGTTCGCCAAACAATACGAAGCTCTCAAGAGTATCGTGTGGAGAAGATCGCAAGGCACCGCAGATGGATACGAGTTTCAAGCACCGAACGGCACGATGTTGTCGGTCTGGACAACCGAGCATGAATACGTAGAGGAAACAGGCCTCGTTGAGGCCAAAAACTTCACACCAGATCCGACTCGTTTTTTTGTTCTGCCGCCAGGCAAGTGGGTCCGCACCTTCGACGAGGTATTGGAAACATGGGATCAACACGACTGATCGAGACCGGGAAGCAAGTACGGCGGGTAACCCAACTGCTTTTGACTTCGCGTGGCGCGGACAGGAGCGGGGCTGAAGGCAACGCTGTGAAGCATTTTTCCTGGCTAATACAGGCCCGAATGGGCCGAAACATCCCTTGCCGGTGTGCGTGAGCCACCGGTTCGTTTGGTATCACGATCAGAAAAGGCCTGAAAGGCCGACACAAGTGTTGAGATCGGGCACTTAAGAATGCTTCACAGCGTTGGACTGAAGGTCAAGGCGTTTGTTCTAGATGTTCGTGGCCAACCAATACACCGTACCGATCGAGAACCCGTCCAAGGTTCGCAGCTCTTCCGAACTTGCCCTCGAGTCGTTAGCTATTTGCCCGACTCCAAACTGACGGGCCCGGCCTCTTTGTTTTCGCCTGTGGTCTCAGTGGGTGATGATTCTTGTGCCCCCACAGGTTCAATCTTCATCCGCATCGTCGACTCGATACGGCGCTTGCCACCTTCATCGCTCTTGACCACAAAGACGAAAGCTTGCTTGAGGAATGTTTCGCGCACCAGTGCCAACTCGTCGTCATAGACGATGTGTCCTTCACTACTCTGCTCTTCGACCACCATGGCTTCGTCTTTGATCGTCAGCGTCAGTTTTGGAGCAACGCCAATCTTTAGCCAACGCGGTTGGTTGGGTAGGATCTCCAGCAGTGTGTATTCGGTGCTTACCTCGGCGGTTCCGTTGGGTTGCGGAGACTTGATGGTTGTGCCCCAAGTTTCTCCGACCGCGCGAGTCGCCTTCGGGAATTGGACCATTTGTCCGACGGCATTCTTCAAGTTCTCCTTGGTTAGAAACTGTTGGTTCTTGGGCGCCTCGGTGACGGCTGGTTCGACGAATTCAAACTTGCTGACTTGCCCCAACCGATTCGCGTGCAGTTTCAGTTGACGGCCAACCAGTTCGCTCAAGTTGGCATGCATCTGTTTGGCGATCGGGCTCTCGGGTTCCGGAGCCTTGGTGTCCGCACTCACTTTCCCTGCGCCAACCAAGGTGGTCTCCAATTGCAAATCAAGAAAGGTCTGCAACAGTGTCAGGGATTGCTCGTCGCTTTCCAACACCTCCCATTCCTGATGCACGGTCAACGTGGCGGGCATTCGGCCAGACTTGCCCAAGGGGCTTTCGATTTCAGTGACTGTCTCTTGCACCGCCTCGACCAGGAACTTCTGTCCCTTTTGCATGCCCCAGCGCAAGACAAAACGGCCCGGCGTCACAATTTCTCCAAATCGCTCGAAAACGTCGTTCTGCCCGTGCAGATTGGTGGGCCAACAGGCCATCGACAAGACGCAAATTCCGATGATCGCGAGCCAGTTGTGCTTTTGGTGACGAAACAAGACAGTGGCTCCTGGTTTGAGTTTGTGATGCGGCATCTGCACGAAGCGAGAGTATCCACTCGTGAGATTCACCGTATTGTAATCGAACACGGACAACGACTGAACGGGAATCAACAGAATTGATTTCAGTCCAGAGCGACACGAGGCGGCCCGGCCCATTGACTCTTCTGTTGCGCCATGAAGTCCAGGAAGCAATCAGCAGCGATGGCTTCGCGGGCCATCCGCATCAAGTCCGCGTAATACGCCAGGTTATGAAACGACGCCAAGATCGGACCCAGCATCTCCCCGGCCAGAAATAAATGCCGCAAGTAACCTCGACTGTAATGCGAATACGGCGTCTTGAGATTTTCATCCAAGGGGCTGCGGTCGCGACTGTGTTTCTGGTTCTTCAACCGCAGCGTTCCCTGATGCGTGAAGACCATCGCATTCCGACCATTGCGAGTTGGCATGACGCAATCGAACATGTCGATGCCCAACTTGATGGATTCCAACAGATCCGTCGGCGTGCCGACTCCCATCAGATAGCGTGGCTTTTCGGCCGGCAGGTAGGGCGTCGTGCCAGCGATCGTTCGATACATATCCACCGGAGCCTCCCCAACGCTAAGACCACCAATCGCGTACCCAGGAAAATCCATCGCCACCAACTCCTGCGCACACATTTTACGCAACTCCAAATCCAAACCGCCTTGCACGATCCCGAACAAGACTTGACCCGCGCGCCCTGGGACTTGCAAACATCGGGCGGCCCAGCGTAAAGATCTTTGGCAAGCTTCAGCAATCACCTGCGGAGGCGAAGGCAACGGCGGAACATGATCCAAGACCATCGCAATGTCGCTGCCCAAGTGCTGCTGGATCTCCATCGAGCGCTCGGGTGTTAAGTGCACCAATCGACCGTCAATGGCTGACCGAAAAATCACTCCCTGTTCGTCGATCTTATTTAGCTTGTCGAGACTGAAGACTTGAAAGCCGCCGCTGTCCGTCAAAATGGGACCGGTCCACCCGGTAAACTCGTGCAGTCCGCCCAAGGCCGCCACGGTTTCTTCTCCTGGACGCAGCGCCAGGTGGTAGGTGTTGCCCAGAATAATTTGAGCGCCCGTTTGCCGGACCATTTCGATCGTTAGACCTTTGACGCTTCCGCGAGTTCCGACCGGCATGAACGTGGGCAGTTCCACCACGCCACGCGGGGTGTGCAAGCGTCCCAATCGCGCGTCGCAGTATTTGTCTTGGTGGATCAGTTCGTAACGAAAGTTCATGGAGGTCGGGTTCCTGGAGCAACGATCTCGGCAGGTCGAACGGGCAGTTTGCAGGAGGGTGGGCTTGGGGGTGCCAAACTCGCCCGAGCGGTAGTATGGCAAGCGCGGTCGGGGTACAATAGCAGGCTTCCCGCCAAATCAAAGGAGTCTCCATTGTCTAACTCAAACATTCGCGATCGTCGTCAATTTGTCGCCACGCTGGGCATTGGCACCGCCGCGTCCTGGCTCGCGTTTCGGCATCAAGTCGCAGCGGCCACGGTGACCCGCAGTGCCAACCAGCAATTAGGAATCGCCTGCATCGGGGTCGGAGGCAAAGGCGAATCCGACATGATCGAAACATCCGCCGGTCACAATATTGTGGCGATCTGCGACATCGACGAGTCCCGCTTGGCCAAAGCCGCCGAGCGATTTCCGAATGCCAAAAAGTATGTGGATTGGCGAAAGATGTTGGACCAACAAGACATCGACGCGGTCACGATTTCCACTCCGGACCACATGCATGCACCGGCAACGCTAACGGCCATGAAGCTTGGCAAACATGTTTTCACGCAAAAGCCACTGACCCACAGCATTTACGAAGCGCGTCAGTTGGCCCATGCAGCGGAGACCAGCAAATTGGTGACTCAAATGGGGACGCAACATCATTCGGCGGCGCGTATCAAAAATGCGGTACAGATCATCGCCGATGGAGTGATTGGCAAAGTGACGGAAGTTCACGCCTGGACCGATCGACCGGGGAATTTTTGGAAGCAAGGGCTGCAACGCCCCGCCGGATCGCAGCCGGTTCCTGGTGGCGTTCATTGGGATTTGTGGATAGGAGTCGCACCAGAACGCCCTTTTCATCCTGGCGTCTACCACCCGTTCCACTGGCGCGGATGGTGGGACTTCGGAACGGGGGCGGGAGGCGATATGGCCTGCCACATCTTGGACCCGGTATTCACGGCGTTGGAACTCGGAGCACCGCTCACGGTTTCTGCGGAAGGACCGGAACCCGACTCGGACAGCGGACCTTTATGGTGCCAAGTCACCTACAAGTTCGCCGGGACGCCACGAACCAGCGAAAACCTGAACGTGATCTGGTACGAGGCCGGACGGCAACCGGATCGAGCCTTGTTCAAGGCACCCGCTGATTGGGCAGGAAGCGACAACGGCATCCTCTTTGTCGGGGAACGTGGCAACCTCTTTGTGGGCTTTCCGGAACCGCCCCAGCTGTTTCCGGTCGGGGAGTTTTCGGACTATCAGATGCCGAATCATGCCGAAGACAACCATTACACTCAATGGACCAAGGCGATTTTGGGCGAGGGCCAGACCTGTTGCCCGTTCGAGTATGCCGGTCCGCTGACCGAGGCCGTGCTCCTGGGAAATGTATCGTTTCGTACCCAAAAAACCATTGATTGGGACGCTCGATTGATGGTGGCCAAGGGAAATGAGGCGGCAGAATCGCTGATTCGTCGGACTTATCGGCAAGGCTGGGAAGTTGAAGGACTCTAAATTGTTCCGGAAACGGGCAGGTAGGTTTGACAGCCTCGGGGCCGTTTTTAGAATAGGATCGGGGTTCAAATCGGTCTCGATTTGATCCGTTCCATCATTATTCGGGTCGCGTGGCTCGCCCTTTTTAGCCTCCAACAGGCTGAAACGTCGTGTCCCCCGCCTCACTAAGTCATTCGATTCGGGCCAAAAGATTCGAGCGATTCGCGTCGCAAGATCTAATTAGGCTGTTCGAGTGTGCTTGCGACCCAACTGGAGAGTTCAATGGGAAATATTGGTTGGCAACAATTGTTGATCGTGGCGTTGGTGGCCTTGCTGTTGTTTGGCAGCGCCCGATTACCAACCCTGATGCGCGACATGGGCCGCAGTTTGAACGAATTCAAACGTGGCATGAAAGATTCGTCCAAACCCGACAATGACGACGAATAGCTCGTTGGTCGGTCGGACGATTTGGAACTCCGTTGGAAGCAACTCGTGCTATGGGTTTTTCGTACTCCCAATTGATGATCGTTTTGATCGCCGCCGTGGTCCTGTTTGGCAGTCGCTTGCCTGACGTCCTGCGACAAGTAGGGAGAGCCTACGCGCAGCTACGAAGAACCCTGTCGGAGTTTCAGTACACCATTGAAGATCAAGAACCTTCTGCGGGTCACTCTCGAAGCGCACCTCGAATTGGCTCGGGTGGATCCGCGCAGTCTCGGACGGCAAAAACCGACAACTCCGATCCCGTCGACGACGACTTTGCCCGTGGGTCGGCGCCCAAGTTTACTCCACCGCCGGCGAACGATTCGAATTAGGCCGTTCTGCTGCTCCCTACTTCGTGGCAGTCGTCAGATTGCGATAGCGGCTCAAACTCACGCTGGGAAATTCGGCCAATTGTTTCTTGACACTTTCGATTCGAAGTTGATCGTTATCGGACAACTGCACGAGCGTGTGGTGTTTCGCCGTGGCGGAAATCTTTGCCCCCTCCAGCGTCGTCAACTGAAATTGCACCTCGGTTGGAATCCAACCGCGTCGTTTTAGTGCCTGGTTCAATTGCAATCGAGCGAACGGAGGCAGTTTGCGACTGTCGGTGGCATTCAAGCGCGCGGCCCAATCCGCAAAGGAGTAGTAGTGCGCTAAGATTTGCGAGTCGGCAATCTTCTGCCCCTGCACTTGGTAGTCCAGTCGGGGGCTCGACAATTGCAGTTGTTGAGACTGGGGATCGAAGCTCTCCGTCAACTTGGGTTCCAGCAAAAACTCGTCGCGCGCTCGCAGGACTTCGCTGGATTGCATACCCGCGACCAATGACAACAGTTCCGAATGCCCTAACTCCAATTGTTGACGATTGACCTGATCCAACAAATGAATTCTTTGCTTCGCTTGATCAAAAACCACGACTTCTTCTACGACAAACTTTGGAGTGTCGCCCGCTCCCTCTTCCGCTGTCATCAAAAAGTCGTAGGTGGTTTTACCATCAAACAGCGTCAGACTCCGGGCAATCGCCTGTGACGAATCGGAAAACACTTCTGTCTCGATTCGGAACTGCTGAGCCGTTGCGCCATCACCGATCATCAGCCAACCAGCCCACGCCATCAGAATGGCGAACCCGATCCGGGTATGCCTCAAGCCAGTCTTCCATGGTTTCATTCGACGCCAACTCCCATTCATGACCCACCCACTCCGGTTGGCGAGAAATTCCCAAAACCCCCACATCGAGTCAAGACGAATCCATGAGCCCAATTTGATGTCTCTGACAAAAGATCACAGGCAATTTGACCCGATGTTGATATGGGGAACGCAGGAGATTTGTTATGCCAGGCATGTCGCGACGAGCCGAAGATGACTCGCAACCTTACCGCAAACGCATTGGAAAAGTCTCGGGCGTCCGCAAGGTAAAGGACATCGTCTACAACGGTTGGAGAATCTCGCTACAACATCGGGACCAAGGCGTCCAACTCCAACGAATTGCCTACAGCGCCCGAGTTACCGAAATCGGCACAAAGACATCCTTTTACGTACCTCCAGCAGATAGCCAAAAATTGGTAATCAAAAACGCCAAAATTCAAGTCGATCGGCGCATCGAGCGGGCCCAAAAAGAAAAACCAAAGTATTTGACAGTCGAAAAGGTGCTCAACCTTTGGTTCCGCGAAGAGGACGACCAAACCATGACACCTCCCGTCGTCGATTCGCCGCCACTGCCGGAGTGATTGGTCAAGAGTTGCCTATGTCGCTCGATTGCCTTCAGTTTTTCATTTACGGTACCTTGCTTCCTGGCCAGTGTCGTTGGTACTTGCTGGAGCGTTTGAATGCGAAACGGATCGCTGCTGGCACTACCAAGGGTTGGCTGTTGCACCTTGGGGGTTATCCTGGCCTGGTGGATGACGACTGGTTCGAGCAGACCCGGACTTCGCCGCCAGGGACGGACGTGGCGGGTCATGTGTTGGGACAAGTCGTGCAGGTGCCGAACCTGAAACAAGCTTGTCTGATTCTAGACGCCGAAGAAGACTGCCTTCGCGCCGATCAGGGATTCGATCATCAAGGACGACCGTTGCGATGTATCGCCCCTTTGGGCGATGGCCTCTATGTTCGACGTTTGCGACGAATTATCCTGTCGGACGGAGCGGAAACCTGGGCTTGGTCGTATCACTTCAACCAAGGGGTCGATTCTCCCGTTTGGATTGCGTCCGGGAATTGGTTGTTGGCCTAACATGTCGCGCCGGTGCTTGGCACGAGATGTCGCCGCGAAGAATTCTTGCAACCGTGCTTCGGTTCGTTTAACCGTTCAGCGAATGGATGGCAGTCGGCACATTCCAGGTGCCGTGACCAGCAAGAATAAGCAGTTTGTTCGGAGATCGGCCGACGGTGCGCTTGTGCTCCTGATTGAACGGCATTGCGGTTGAACTCGCAAAGCGGTTCGTGAGTTCCTTAAAGCGCGAGCAGCCCCAGCAAGAACAGACTCGAACCGACACCACGCTCCATTCGATCCATCAACCAAGTTGAAGCCAACTTCCCAATGTCCGACACACCACGCGTCTCCGACTCGAATCCACTTCATACGGCAGTCACCCACTCGATGGTATGTGGCGGCTGCAACTGCTGGTGTGACGATATCGATTGGGATGCCAGGCGTCCGAATGAGTTTGGTAAGGCTTGTTCCCTAGGTAAGCATTACTTCCAGTCTTCGTTAACTCGGTCGGAAAAAACTAGTTCGACGAAGGACGAATGGATCGCGGAATTGGCCACTGCCTTGCAGCGGGCCCGGCGTCCTTTGTTGACCGGCCTGCATTTGAGTTTTTTGGAAACCCAGCGACTCGCGGCGGCTGTGGCGGACCGCTGCGGAGCGGTGATTGACCCTTTCATGTCCGCCACGGCGCGTGCCAAGACGGTTGCGTTTCAACAAAGCGGGGAGATCACCGCAAGTTGGGGCGAAGTAAAGAATCGCGCGGATTTAGTGATTTACTGGCGCTGTCGACCGGAACAGGCGCCACGCTTTCGCGAACGTTACGGCGACTTGGCAGACGGTGAGTTCGTGCGTTCTGCCGATCGCCAAGTGATTGTGGTGGACTCGAATCCCGACTTTAAAGACACGTGGCAGCATCAAGGGACGGACAACTTGCAGTTCGTGCGCGTTGACGAGGACGATCGAATCACGTTGCAGGCTTTAGTTGAAGCAAGCCGGCCCGGAACGGCAGGACCTCAGTCAACTTCATCGGCGGGCGATCCTAGTCCACCACCGAATTGGTGGCCGATCCATGCTGCGCTTTCGCGCGCAAAATATGCCGCGATCGTGGTTGGAGAATTGCAGACGGAGCAAAGCTCGACGGCTTGGCTCTCGCGGGTCCCGTTGTTTCAATTGCTACAACTTTGGGCCACAAACTGGAATCACCAGCGACGATGCGTCAGCGTGCCTTTTCCCGGGACAACCCACCTTGGTCGAGTCGCCCAATCCGTTCTTACCTGGCGAACCGGCTACCCCATGTCAGTAGATTTTTCGGTCGGATATCCCCGTTATGATGTTGTCGCGAATTCGTGGTCGGAGTTGATCGAGCGACGCGAAGTGGATTTCATTTTATTTTTCAGCGGTGACTCGACGCTTTGTTCGGCGCAGGATGCCTGGGCCAACGAATACCAACGTCTCACGAAATGGGCCGAGCAGCATCCGCTGTGGGAAATTGGCACCGTGCCAAGGATTGGCACGGCTCGTCGTTTTATTTCAACGCTCGCCGCGTCAACCGAGCCGCAGGCTCGCCCCCGAACCGTTGGGCGTCCCGACGGTGTGCTTCTACCTTATCCGAAGTTGCCCCCAGCGATCGACAACCGCGAGCCCGAAGTTATGGAGCGTTTGTGGTCGATGCTGAATCCGGCAACAGCCGCAGATCAACAATGACAGGCGCATGATCCGAACCGACATCGGGCGCGACTTCGCGATGCAACACCTCCCAATGTTGATTGACCAACACATGATCGATCGGAATCCGCAAGAGTTCGGGTGCGAACGTGGGCCAGGATCCGTGCCAACCAAATCCGACACGTGAATCTCGCAGTCGACCGTCATTCACGAAAAACGGGGAACCCGACGTGCAATTGAAATCGCCGGCCATGATCAAGGGATCCTGGACCTGCGTACCCACCTGTTCCATCAGAGCCAACATTTCATTGCGGATCTTGAATCGTTGAGCGCTGGTGGGCGACGCCGTATGTATCCCCATCACGGTTATCTCACGATCTTGCCATCGAGTCGACACCGCCAATAGCTTTTCAGCCTCGGGAATTTGCCGAAAATGTTCGAAATCGGTTGCGGCACGCAAAGGTTGCCGACTGAACACTCGCGTGCCATCCCACATCGGAAAAAACTCGCTGGAGTTGTAGGGATGAGAATCGGCTAGTCCCGCCCGCACGGCTTCAAACCATCCGTAATTGCATTCGCACAACACGATCAAATCGGCATGGGACTCACGCAAAAATCGAATTGCTCGCTCGTGGTCTCGATTCAAATACAACACATTGAATGCCACCAATCGTAAGGGTCGGCCGGGCACTGCGGAAGGCTCTTTGGCCCGAGCCTCGCTCGACGCAGCCGGAAGAGATTCCATTCGAGACGTGATCCACCGAAGTGGCCAATAGTAAGGCACGACCTGAATGGTGTGTGGCAGAGTCAACAACACGACAACCACCAACGACTTACAACGCTTCAATCCTGCGGCAATCACGATCAACCCCAAGCCGACCAGGATGTATTGAGACCTGAAATTGGCAAACAAATCACAATAGTAGCTCCAAGGCGCCATCCAACCAACAAACAAGGCCGCGATCAGACCTAAGCAGCCACAGGCCAAGATCGCACGCAAGGCGCGAAACCATAAGTTACCAATCAACTGCCAGATGCTTGCGAAGGCTGATGGAGCAGGTGAAAGTTCAGACCCGGAGGCCTGCAAAACATCATTCGATTTCACAGCTGTCCTCATGACAATCGCCCGGGAGATTCTCGTCGGAGTCGGAGGCCGGGTCGCCCGAATCGAGGAATGACAACCTGGGGAAATATCGCTCTACAATTTCAAAGAACTCTTGTGCATTATTGATGCGAGCAACTCGGCTGCGAAACTCGCGCGCTCCCGGCATCCCTTGAGCGTAGCAGCAAGAATACTTTCGCATCAGGATCGCGGCCTTGGGTTCGCCGAATCGCTTCAGAATAAGATCGTAATGTTGCAACAGACATTCGCGTTGGTGTTCCAAGTCTGGATCGGGAGGAACCGGCAAACCACGGACGGCGCAGCAGGCTTGATGAAACAACCATGGGCGACCCAGAGACGCGCGGGCAATCATCACTCCGTCGACCGGGTACCGTTGAAACGCCGCCACAACTTCGGCCGGTGTTCGAATATCGCCGTTGCCAATTAATGGAATTCTCTTCAAGTAAGCTTTGATTTCCGCAATTCGCTCCCAATTGGCGTGACCGCGATACATGTCGGCCGCCGTTCGACCATGGACCGTCAAGGCAGAAGCGCCGGCATTTTCGACCACTTGTGCGATTCGATTGGCGTTGATCTTGTCGGGCGAACATCCCAGTCGGATCTTGGCTGTGACGGGCGTCGTTCCACAGGCCTCGACGACCCGCTCGATGATTTGGCCCATTCGATCTGGAACCGAGAGAAGATACGAACCACTCTTGGCGTTCTCTGTGACTTTCTTGACCGGGCACCCAAAGTTGATGTCCACGATACTGACGCGATATTCATCCACCAAGCGGCGCGCGACATTGGCCATGACCTCGGGGTCATTGTCCCAGATCTGAACTGCCAAAGGCCGAGCCTCATCGGGCACGCCCCACAATCGATCAGGGTTCTCGGCTTTTTGTTGATGCTTCCAAGCCATCCCAGTCGCATGGACCATTTCCGTTGCTTGCAACCCGACGCCACCGTACTGTCGCACGATCTGCCGATAGGCATAGTTGGTGAAGCCCGCCATCGGAGCCTGCAAGATCGGCGGGTCAATCAAAACTTGACCAATATAGAACGGGGCCGCGATTGGTTGCCCTACCGGGGAAGACTGTAGAGCAGATTCTTCAGAGATCGGAATTTGAATAGTCATTTTTTTGCGTCAACCACCAACGGCCCGGCAAACTCACACAGGCGAGACCGCTGGCAACCAAAACCAGGGCCGACCTCGCCAAGGCGTCCGTTTGCCAGTTTAACAGACTTCCAAAATGTTCCAAACCCAACAGCAACATCAAAAGCCCCGAAACCCCCGCCAAAGTCGCGGTGACAAGGACGGCCTGCTCGGATTTGGAGAACCCAGCGACAACCGCTCCCAGGAACAGCAAGACACCCACGCCCAACGGCATTGCCAAAGCGGCCACGCGAACTCGGGGAATGCGATTGGCCTCGCGAAGCGTTTCCACTTGCTGTGGGGGGTTCGCGGCAGGGTCCGACTCCAGCGTCGCGTGAGGCTTCGCCGACTCGTTGGTCGATGCCTCCGGCTCCAGCGTGGGAGGCTGCACCGGAGGTACATTCTCCAACTCGGACGCTTTCGGCGATTCGGCGACTCTCTTTTGGTCGCGGAGTTCGATGGCTTCGCGAATGTTGAGCCCCAGCAATGTTCCACCCAGGAACAGCAACCACAAACTGACAAGAAGGCTATGTCCAATCATGAATGACCTACCAAGAAAATGCTCGCGTTTGCTTGCGCCGAAAACCAATGGACGCTTCGCCTGCGAGCGCATGAACCGCAAGCCTCATTCTGAATCCTCAAGCCGGAACGAAAAGGCCTCAGGAAAATTCCGAATTCCTCGACCGCAACTAACCGGGATACCGTCCAAAAGTGGCAGTTGAAGGGCATCTTCCTTCCGCCGACCTTGAAAAGCAAGCAACCGCTCTTGGTCACAGGCTCGGGAATGTACCGTTCACGGTCAAAGTTCCACCGTCCAAACTAGAGCGGCAATTCAGTCCACCAAGCACTTCAGTGCTTCCCACCACCTGTTCAACGAACTTCACCGGCGTAAATCGTCCGGCCACCATCGACCGGCAGGCACACGCCCGTCACAAATTCATCGCTGATCAAGTACTGGACTGCTCGCACGATCGAATCTGGCCGATCGACTTGCTGGACCAGGGTGGACGCCAGCAACTGTTGACGTTCGACTTCATCGGCATTCGGCGGCAAAAGAACCGGGCCGGGCAAGATGCAATTGACGCGAACCTTGGGATTCCGTTCGGCCAATTCTCGAGCCAAGCTCCTCGTCAGACTTGGAATACCACCTTTCAAGGCAAAATAGGCCGCATGATCGGGGTAGGGCCGCTCCCAGGCCCAATCTCCAAAGTTGACGATCGCGCCCCCTTCCGTCTGGCGGACCATTTGCAAGCCCGCCAATTGACAACAAAAGAAAGTCCCCTTCAAGTCCACGTCGAATTGTTCTTGGAGATCTTGCTCCGTGATGGCTTCCAAGGGAATTGGCTTCCAGACACTTGCCGTGTTGACCAAGACATCGAGTCGCCCAAATTTTTCCACAACGCTGTCCACCAATTCAACGATGGCGGCTCGCGAGCGAAGATCGGCCGAAAATGCGGCGGCCGTCGCCTTATTCGCTGCAAGTTCGCTGACCAACGCTTGCGCGTCGTCCGCCGATCGGTGGTAATGCACCGCGACCTTAAAGCCATCCGCGACCAACCCGCGAACGATGTGATTGCCCAAGCGACGACGACCACTGCCAGTCACCAAAGCAACGCGCCCATGCTGGCTTGCCAGATTCAATCGACCAATCCTCATTCAAGAGTTCGCGTATCGCAGATGCCGCACGAATCCGCGTTTATTGAGGGAGCTCGCCTTGAGCGACCAAGTAGTGAGCCAAAGCGATCAGGTACTCGGCTTGCGAGTCGATCACATCAGACTTCGCTGCCGCCTCGGCTTCCTCGTACAGGTTCAAGATGATAAGGTCCACCTCGCCTTCTTGAAAAGCAGTTCGAAAGTTGGCTGCGGTTTGTCGAGCCAGTTCGGCGTTGGCCCGCGTTTGTTCGTACTTGCGCGAGGCGGCGTTCAACGCGGACCGCGCATCTCGTAGTTCAGCTGTGATCTTGTCGCCCACCAATTGCCGCTTGAATCGCAATTGTGTGATCTTACCGCGAACGGCCTGCTGCTTGCCCAACATCTTACGCTGCTGCGGTTCCCAGAAACCCATCAGACCCGTTTCCAGTTCCATCGGCGACTTGTCCCGTTTCGAACTGGAGGGCGCTCCCACGTCTTGCGCGGCATCCATGACCAAGTTCAACTCGGGCAGGCCGATGTTGCCGGCTTGTTCCAGTTCAATTCGCAGACGTTCCGCTTGGTTGGCTAGGAATTGTAGTTCAGGTCGATTCTGTCGAGCGAACTCGGCATCGGCCTCAAACGCATTCAGTGCTCGAACTTGGAACTGGGGAAAGTTTTCGGCGACCGCAGCAATACCCAGCAAGACTGGTTCCCCAGTTTCATCGCGGTAAAACATCGACAACTTGATGGCTGCCGATTCGACTCGACGTTGCGCGTTGATCAAGGCCGTTTGCCGAGTAGCTATCAAACGCAGGTTGTCGATGTTAGCAGCTTCAGGACGCTCTCCTAATTGGATGCTTTGTTCGATTTGTGATTTGCGCGACAGGGCAATCTGCAGCAACTCTTGTTGAATCTGACGCTTGGCACTGGCGGCCATCCACGACCAATAAGCTTCGGTCGCGAGCAAGGCGATGTCGAGCGATTGTTGACGAATCATCGGCTCCACGGCCAACACATCTTGTTCGGCTTTCAGCAATTCGGCTCGTCGGTCGTCGATCGTTCGGTTCTTGATAAGCGGGATATCCAAGCCCACGGCGAATTCGCCACCTTCGTTGGTCACTCGTTCTTGGTACCAAGGTTGAATGTCACCACGTCCCAGGCGGTAGCCCCCAAACACCGAACCGCCATTCCAAAGTGGTTGCTCGGCAGACAAGGCCGCGCGGTGATTCTCGTAGAATCCCAGCGGCATCGTCAACGACATGGCTTTCAACTTGTAGTCGAACTGCCCCATCGCGGCCAATTGATCGCCGGCGGTCATTTCGCGCAAGGCCAAAGTTTCCTGGATCGATGGATAGTAGCGAACGGCCGCCGTCACGACGGTCGCCAATTCGACCTTCGTCATGTTGGCATTACTGACCGCTCCTCCCAAATCCTCGACAAAGTCCTGAGACACTTCATTTAGAACGGTGTCATCCAGCCCCGCTCCCATGGTCGTGGGCGACTGGGGAATGGGTTGAATGGCTCCCGGCGCCGTCTCCTGGGCCTGCTCCATATTGACCGGGGTCGCAAAACCTCGATCCATCGTTTCCTCAGGCTTTCTGCGCGGGCTGGCCAGCCCCGACGATGGGGAGCGATCGGCAGTCGAGCGAGTCGGACCAGGAGTCGGACCAGGAGTCGGACCAGGAGTCGGCGGCTGCGAGCGGACCGGCGAATCGATCGGCGCTGAGTTGTTCGCCAGCAGCGATTGGTTGGAAATGCCTCGTTCGGCCCCGTTCCGGTTTGTTTCGCCGGACTGGTTCGAGTCGGCTTCTCGCCGCGCCATGATCGCCTGCATCGGCTTTTGGATCGGCCGTCGTCGTGGATTTTCAAACAGTTCAACCGTGGACCAATCCGGCGTGACGCAGCCAGGCGCCACGAGCATGATCAACGCAAGGATTGGTAGTTTCGATTGCATAATCGCCAGAACTCTATCTGAAATGGATCAGAGGCCGAGATTGCCGGCGACTCGGCCTCATGGGAACGAATACAAAGTCTCCCCAAGTGAATCAAGGTCGAAATACTTCACAACGTCTCTTCCAGGGACGGATCCCTACGCCGTGAAGGATTTTTCCATCGAAAACAGGCCCGAAGGGACCGCAACAACCCTAGCCGTCGCGCATTAGCCCCGGTTAAAGTCTTCGGGGCCGTTCTCGATCCACGGGTGTCTGATGCAACAACATCGGATAACGAATTGGACCTCGTGGCCATTTCAATCACTTCATGACTTCCGTACAGAACGCCTCAGAATCACAACCGATTAACTGACTTCGATGGAGACTCATCCCAAGAACACAACGATCTCGGACAAGGACAAGACCAACCCAACCGCGCCAAGCACCGACAACCGTTGACACTGAACGTTTCGCATGGACTGATCACGTTCGCGAGATCACAGGAACAATCAGACGCGTCGCCCTAAAGAATGTGCCAGCGTAGACTGGGATTGTGGTTCGCAGCTCAGCGAAGCAACATGCGAGCCACTGCCAAGAGCGGACCGATCATCGAATCACCGATGTTTGAACCGTGCCTGGATAACTGAGGGGATGCAACCTGCCGACGGCAGGTGCCCAAGAGTGAAAAGCATCAACACCTCGAATAGTCGCCTAATCAACCATCCTTGAACGAAACCGAAGTAACCCGACAGATTCCGCTCCCGCGCAGCCTGCCAACCAAGGCCCCTTGCCGCCGTCCGCGCCGCCAAACGGTCGACAACCATCAAGTCCGCCCGCCCAACAGCCCAGACGAAAACACCTTCCAGAAAGTCATGCCATGTAATCCCTAAAAAGAAACACAAGATTCAGGACACTTCCCACTTGCCAAAACCAGGACTTCATAGTCGCTACGCATCAGCGGGTCGGCGCGAGCGATGTTGATTTCCAAATCGGCCCGACCGCCGACTCCGTTGCATGCGGTTGTTCGCTGCACTTTATCTCACTATCGGTTTGGAGCGGATTCAAACTCAGCTGCAAAGTTTTTCAGTTCTATGTCAGGGTCGTCGCCAGTTGGTGGGGGCATATAAACAATCATTGCATTTTGTTGTCTGGATATTCGTTCTAAGAATTCGTTGAACTCCTGCTCCCCGTCCACATCGCGTTTCGTGATGGATGTGATGACAATTGCGATGCGACCCGACCTCGCGATGTATCCAGTTAAGAACTTGGTCAGGGATTTGGCATCGAATCGTCGATCCAGGTTTTCGAGGCGGAACGGTTGCTTGTCATCATCAATGGTGATACGTAGTGCGTTTGTCGAAATTCGAATGATTCGGCTGTCTTTGGATTTTGCCGCTGACGACGAACTTGAGTTCTTGGGTGTAGACTCCACGCTTTGAGCGTAGACGGCATGGTCAGAAGTTGAGAAGTATAGAATCAATGCGGCTGCCAGGACTTGTATGGCTTGCATATTCCCTCTTTCAGCGAACGATGTAGTTAACTGGACGGCGGATTGTAGGTGTTGTGTTTGAAGTGAAGATGATTCATCCAAACAGATAAAACCATGCTCGCTCTAACAGACAGCCGTTCCAGTTGAACGGAGTGTTCGGCTGAGCGGCTAACGACT
>JAEUIQ010000090.1 GCA_016794985.1 Planctomycetaceae bacterium
TGTCGTGGCTTGGTCCAAGAAGAAATAGTGATACCAGACTAAGAAGTTCACTCGTTTGCCAATCGGGGAGATGAACTGGACATTCACGTCGTTCAAATTCCTACGTCCGAAAAGGTCCATGAACCCGTTGTACTTGTGGGCCAAGGGAAAGTAATGGTGGAACCCATCGTCACCGGGAGCAATGAGCGCCGAGTCTCCGCCCGAAGCCCAGTCGTACCAAGCCCAGATAGTTGGAGACCATGGACCACGCGTTCCATTCGCGTTTAGCACCTTGCCAAGCCCGGCGGTTACGAAGCCTGCATCGTGTCCCGAACCATCAGCATTGTCACCGAACTGCACGCCACCCTCGAACTCATAGAGCACAGAATCCATTTTGCCGGCAACTCTGCTTCCAATCGTGTGAAACGAGAAGTCCTGGTCGGTATTGTCGTAGCCGATGTAGTATGTTTCCAATGCGGATGCACCATAATCTTTACCAAGCGATTTGTTGGACAAGTAGGCTCCATAGAAGCTCTGGTTATTGTTGGAGCTATCCCATTCGTTTGTGCCTCCGGTGGAGGCGATTCGATTCACTGGATTCGTGTAAAACAAATCGACTTCGTTTTGTGCGTTTTTCATCGTAGCGCGATAGCCGTCAAAGGTTCGCCGGGTGTTAGCCCAATCAAGCGGGGAAACAAGCCGTTCTGCTCCAAGTAGCAACTCTTGGCGACCAGCCCGACCTATGACCTGCATCTCGTCGCAATCAAATAGCTTCGCATCGACGAAGAGATTTTGAAACTCCCCGCGGTTCTCCTCAATCGGACGCGGTGCGACACCCTCACCGCTGGAGTCCGCATAGAGGTATTCACCAAAGAATCGAATATTCTCGGTCACTCGGTAGTTCGAAAACAATCGCACGCGCGAAAGCAAGAACTGGTCGTCGACTCCAGACAGCCCAAGTCCACGCATGTTTCGTTCGCGGTGATAGCGAGATCGATACTCACCACCTAAATCAAGTCTGCCGTCCATTAGGCCCTTGAGCGAATCCCCGGCGAAGTGTGGGCCATCGTATGCGGGGTTACGTAAATATGAGAAATCATTCGCGTAGAATACGCTCTTGTAGGCATCTTTCATGGAGGAGCTCATTGCGTCCTCGGTTTTGACCGCCGCTTTATTACATTGTTCACAAGGTGCCGCGTTGTACTGTGGCTCGGCAATCTGTCGCGAAGGTTCAATAACAGGAATAGGTTTCTCGTGAACGAGTGCATGAGACGGCGAGCCGATGCCGTCGTCCGCTTTCCCGGTGGCGGGTCGAGCATGTATTGCAAGCATGAGAGTCACAAGTCCAAGCGCGCCGATAGTCGTGAAATTGAATTGTTTGAATCGCATCGATTGAGTCCGTTTATCTCGTCGAGCTTCGACGACAAGTCGTCGACTTGTACTTCATTGTTTCAAACTGCTTAGCCAGCTTAAATTTCACTTGGGGTTGCCAAGGAGATCACTGGCCAATTCATCATCTTTATCGACTTTGTCGCAGATTCGGGCCCGCAGGACTGTTCTTTCCCTTACAAGTTCGCTAGCCGGCAAACTCGAATCAGGCAACTTGACTCGACGGAGCAAATGTCAGCTGTCTCGGGGACACTCGCGTCGACTGGACCCGGCGTATTGCCGTGGTAGCTCGCCCAACGATTGGCGCTCTTAATCCCTTGGGGTTTCCCAAACTTTCTTCCAAAAATACCCTTGTTTTTCGGACCCGGACCACAAAACTCGGCAAATGACTCAGCCTTGGGAAAGGATTGTCTTGACCTGACCCCCCCCCCTTTTTTCAAATTATAGGCGCGATAAACCATTGCCGAGCACTCAGATCAATTTGAAGATTCGTCAATTTGCATCCGGCCAGTGAACACATTGACGATAAGCTTTAGTGACAAAGTGAGGATAATTAGCCCCAATCCCCAGATGCCAGCCACGACCTTCCACTCAAGTAGGCTTGGTGAGTACTCGACGATCTCATGTAGGGTTGATGGGATAAAGCCTGGCACAATCAAGCCCATGCCCTTCTCGATCCAGATCCCAACGATCACCAAGAGGCAAGCCAAAATTCGCACGTGGCTGCGTTCCAAAGCTGCAGGAGTGAAGAACAGAACTGTGCCAAGGAGATTCATACCAATCGCAGTCCAGATCCACGGTACCAAGCCACTTTTCCCGTGGGCACCGAAGAATAAGTAGTTGAGCGGCGCTGCGTGCGCGCTGCCGGTGTACAGAACTGTGAAGATTTCGCTAGCAAGCATCAGGAGATTGATCGTCATCGCGACACGGATGATTTGAATCAGTGTGCGTGCCGGACTGGCGGGCGCCGTGTAGCCTGTCGTTACGCGCAAAACCCGCATCACAAGGATGATGAAGGCAGGCCCGCTAACAAATGCAGAGGCCAGGAAACGAGGCGCTAACAGCGCGCTGTTCCAGAATGGGCGGCCGCCAAGACCGCAGTACAAAAACGCAGTCACCGTATGAATGCTGATCGCCCAAAAGATCGACAAGAACACGAATGGAAGATACCACCAACCATTCGGCTTGCGTCCCAAATAACGCATGTATAAAAGGTAGCCAACGACGTGCAAGTTGATCAGCAAATAACCATTCAACACAATCACGTCCCAGGTCAGCATGGACATCGGCCAATTGAACTTGCCGATTCCCGGGATCAGGTGCCAAAAACGATCCGGTCGGCCTAAGTCGACAACGACGCTTACGGTGCACATGACGATCGCTGCAATCGCGACTGCCTCGCCGATGATGACAACCTTGTGCATCTCTTCGTCATCGTACAAATAGGCTGGAATGACCATCATCACTCCACCGGCTGCCAGTCCCACGCAGAAGGTGAAGTTCGCGATGTACAAACCCCAGCTAACTTGGTCTGTCATGTTGGTGGTGATCATGCCTGCGGCAACTTGATTTGCCCAAGCGTTGGCCCCCACCAGGAAAACGGCCGTGAGCACAGTCATCCAGGCGTAAAACGCGAAAGAGCCTTCGGTCGCTAGCCATAGCGATCGTCCGATGAACATGGGGTAGCTCGTGATGGCTGATCGTTTTTCGGAAATACTGCTCATGTCGCTCAATCGAAGTAATAAAAGAACGCGGGCTTGGTACCGAGCTCTTCCTTGAGGATGTAGACGCGTTTGTTTTCAAGAATCCAGCGGATATTGGAATTTTTGTCGAGGATATTGCCAAACACGCGTGCACCGGTCGGACAGGCCTCCAGGCAAGCTGGCAACTTGCCACGGCGCGTGCGGTGGAGGCAATAGGTGCACTTCTCAACGACGCCTACGGGCCGCACACGATTGCTCAAATAGCTCTGGTCAGGATTGATTTCTTCTGCTGGAACCTCGGGCTGCTTCCAATTGAAACGGCGAGCGTGATACGGGCAGGCGGCTTCACAGTACCTGCATCCGATGCACCAGTTGTAGTCGACAACGACGATGCCGTCCTCCTCTTTCCAAGTTGCCTTTACCGGGCAAACGTCAACGCATGGCGGTTCGTCGCACTGTTGGCATTGAACTGGTAGGTAGAACTTGTCGTCCTTGGGAACAATACCCGAGTACGTCGTCGAACCCTTCTCCATATCCATCGTGCCTTTCGGCATTTCGATGACGCGGATATACGACTGATTCGTTGACCTATCATGGTTGTTCTCTTTGTGGCAAGCTTCGACGCATTTGCCGTTTCCATTACAAACGCTCAAGTTGATCGCGTAAACGAACTTCGTTCCGGGGATCGGACGGTCGTCGGCGATAGTAACGTCTGCCCCATACTTTTCCTTGGTTTCAGCTTCCAAGCGAGCGATGACGTCCGCTTTCTGCTCCGGCGATAGTTCCGTGTAGTGCTGCTGCATAAACTCTTCAGCACTCGTGCTTTTGGCAGCTTGCCGAAGTGGCGAGACAGCGGCCACAAAAGCAGCAGCCCCAAGGGTTGC
>JAEUIQ010000091.1 GCA_016794985.1 Planctomycetaceae bacterium
GAGAAAGCGTTGACAGCGATGGCTATATTGCATTAGTATTCGTCGGAGATTGCCTAATAGTTGGTGGAATATTCATAAAGTCAGGTACCCGTGGGGCAAAGATTGTCAATGCACTTGGTGTAGCTGAGAACTTGGTCGGAGCAGGAGTCGCCGCAAATCAAGGCCTTGGCGAAGATGGCACATATGGTCATGGAGGAGACTTCGTACTAAGATTGGCCCTTGCCGGACTCGGGACCCGACGAGTATTGCTTGAACAGAAGCTAGAGAGGTTGGCTGCATTAGCCCCAAAGAGAATAGCGGGTGCTTTAGACGACTTAGCCACAACGCCGCTTACCAAAAATCTAAGCCACATTGCTGACGACGCATTGGTTCATTTCGCTCCGGCTGGACATTCCGTAGTCAAGCCTGGTGCAGCTGGGAAAATATTTGCTTTTCGGTTCGGTGACATTAAACACTTAACGCCAAAGCAAATCGAAACCTTGATTGGTCAACTTGCACCAGGTGGTCAATCCGGAGGGGCTCGAGTTCTGCATGTTTTGGATGAGGCTTTGGAAAACGCAACTAAAGTCCCAGGACCTGCTGGCTTTTCGGAATACACACTGCGAAACCCAACATCGATTCTCGAAGGATGGATTATTCAATGACAACACCGATCGAAAATCTGCTCGAAGAAGTCAAGAACGCGGTTAGTTGCGATGAAATCGGAGGGGATGTATTACCACTTCCGCCGAATTCACTACCGGATAGAAGCTCGCTGGTCGTCAATTGTTTTTTCGAGCCACAATCATTAACGTCAGGCGGAAAGCAGTTGCTTGATCGATGCAGAGGTGATGTGTCCAAAATTCTTGAGGTGATTGCAACGTTCATCAAAAATCAAGGAATCGAGTTTGACATTGTTGGCATATCACTTTTTCGGATGAACAAGTCTGGCGAAAACGTTCGTGTCTATTGGGCCAACAGTCGAAAGGACATTCTTTTGGCGGAGGACCGCATGGTCGTATCGGAAGGGTCACATGTTGACGAAATAAGCGTGCTGCTCTGATGACGAAGACAACCATTGTTTTAGCGGAGACGACTACGACGACACTTTGAACTTCGCGAAATACACAACGAACAGTCGACTGATCCTAGCCGTTCTTTTCAGCTTCCCGACGGTTGTTGGTTCGGGGTATGTCGCCACAGGCGACTTACTAGTAGCCCCAAACAGAACAGTGATTGACATTGGTGGCGAAGGCCGTCACGCGGGTGCTTTGAATGTTAATCCAAGCAAGGTTACAACGACTACCGGAGCGCCGGGACGACCAATCCCGAACCATGTTCCGTTCGACGGCAAGCGATTGCCGTTTGGTGACCAATCAGTTGATGTAATCCACCTCGAAAACGCTCCAATTCGCCCGGACACAATTGCTGAAATTAAGCGTGTCTTGCGCCCCGGTGGAAATGTTCGGTTAGTTGGCCCTGAAGATGTTTCGGCAGCGCTACATCAGGAGATAGCCGAAGCTCTTGGCGGTCGCGTTTTCCAAACGCGCCTTCCGACCAAGCATGGCGTTCCCTCGCTGCACACGAACATCATTCTTCCGCGGAGGTAATCATGAGCTTCCGTATTGTGAAGGATGAAGCCAGTCGTAATCGAGTTGAACTCGTCGATGAGCCAAATTGGGTGATAGGCATGGGTTCGCTCACAGGGGGCATTTCACCCGAACTAGACGAAGGTGTCGCGCTCATCGTTGCCTTTTCAATTTGGAGTACGCCGGATCGCGAACGAGCGTACGAGGCGGTTGAAATCGCAAAAGGCCATGGACTGAATGTTCGGATTGGTCTACTTCCATATGACTATCCAGAAGAACTGTCGTCATGGCTTCCGAACACCGATTGGGAAGAATCCGCGATCACCGTGAATGACAGTGGCTGCGAGTCCGTTCACATTGCGATTGGTCAGCGTGAAGGGAACAGTCCGTTGTGGTTTACGTTGCGAGATGGGAGCCCAAAACTGGTTGGACGCGGCGCTGTTTCTGATCGTGATATTCACGCCTTTCTGTTGAAGGTTCAAGCCGCCACGACAAACGACGTTGCCGAAGGAGAAGGGTAACGAGTCGCGGCGGAACTTCGGTTGATGTTCCAAGTGCACCGCCGGGCGAATGGATGTTGACGAAGCGAACGAGTCTCCACGCCCGGCGGAATCTGAGTTGATGTTCCAACGGGATGGAGTGCGGTTGGCAGCGGAGAGAATGTCTCGGTCGCTAACCCGGAAAGGACTGGCGGCCGAAGGCACGGCGGGCATGGACGACCGCCGGAATGACGGCCGCGGCGCCCGGATGGCGTCCGAAGGCGAAGGGCATGGAAGCGACCAGTGGATAGGAAAGGCGGTGAGAACCCCCTGGGGACACACAATTTTCTCGTGATCGGAGCAAGGCCGCCATTGATTGTTGGCCTGTGTAGTCCCTTTTATTGCGGCAATGAGGACCAAACCGCCGCTGTTGTTGAACTGCGTGTCGAGTAGCTTGTTGGGAGAACAATCTGGGGACACACAACTTTTGTGACACGCAGGACACCCATTGTTACAATCACGGCAACAGTATCGTCATCCGGTCTCGACTTGGCCGTGTTGGTAGCTCGCTAACACATCGCCGTTTCATTGCTTGTCGGCGATACTTCCGGTTCCAGAAAAATGGCGTGTCCACAGGGTTCGACCGAAAGCAGGTTCGACCGAAGAGATCTCGCAGAACAGCAAAAGCGAATTGCAAATCACCTACGGCACCGGCGGCCAGTTCAGCATCAACAAAGCCGAGGACGAAGTATCGACCAACCACCAGTGGAACGACAAACAAATCACCAGTCGCAGCGAGCACCGCGAGTATTCGGGCCCAACCGCTGCCCCATCGGCCACGTTGGCTTCGATTCGGGCGAACCATCCGGCAGGGAATCAATCGCTGTTGGGCGACTCGCCGTCCGACAGTCAGCTCGTCTCGTCATCGACTTACACCACTTTGTATACGTCGCCATCGTCCGACGTTGCGAAGACGGTCAAGAATTCGATTGAACCTTATCACTCGGACGGCGGGATCAACGCACCGCCGATCTTGTATCGGTATTCCGAAGCAGCGGCGGTGAACACCTCGGCAGAGGTGGTCAAGACAGGCGTCTCATTCACAGGCGGTTCGACGCTGCGCTCAAAAGCAACCTTCAGCGAGACCGATAACGGGACCATTCAGACCTATCGCGGTTTAGAACGACAAGACGCCTCGTCGCAGAACAATTGGACGATCACGTATGTTCCAATCGAGACGCCGAGTGGTGGAATTGCACAGACGATCACACACACCAAACCAGCAGCCGACAACACAATCACCATCCCGAACCAAGGCAC
>JAEUIQ010000013.1 GCA_016794985.1 Planctomycetaceae bacterium
TGCTCGGCTTAATTTTGCAGCAGGCACTGATTCTCGGAGCCAGCGGATTTGGGATCGCGTACATCGTTGGCCAGCAGATATTTCCCAAATTTCCCCGCCGCGTGATCATCACCAGCGAAGACTTGATCCAGCTCGCGGCAATCGTGTTTGTCATTTCCATTGCCTCGAGCGGTCGCGGTGGTTGGAAAGCACTGGTGGTTTCGCCTAATGAGGCCCTCGCATGAGTACGCCAATGCCTGCCGATGATCCTTCGGCAAAGATTGCGATCAAAGCCGAAAGTCTCACTAAGATTTATGGAGCAGGCAACACTGAAGTCGTCGCCATGCGCGATGCCTCGATGACAGTAATGGCTGGCGAAGTCGTTGCCTTGCTCGGTCCCAGCGGCTCTGGCAAGTCGACCTTCCTTACCGCAGTCGGTCTTATCAATCCTCCGACAAGTGGCAAGATCTACATCGCGAATCAACTGATCATGGATGGCCCAAAGGCGTTGACAAACTTGCGTTCGTTTCGACGAAAGCATCTGGGATTTGTCTTTCAGAAATCTAATCTGATCCCGTTCCTAAAAGCGGGAGAGAACGTGCAAATTGCTTGCGAGCTGAATGGCTTATCAAGTAGGCAGGCCAGGATTCGCGCTTTGGAGTTGCTCGACTACTTGGGAATCAAAGACAGATCCCAAAGTTATCCCTCGATGCTGTCAGGCGGACAGCAACAACGGGTGGCGGTGGCGCGTGCACTAGCAAACCGCCCTTCGGTAATTCTCGCCGATGAGCCCACCGCAGCGCTCGATAGCTTTCGTGGCCGGCAAGTCATGGAGCTGTTTACCAAAGTAGCCCACGAACAGGGTACCTCAGTAATTGTTGTCACTCACGATCACCGTTCACTGGACGTCTTTGACACTCTCTACGAAATGGAAGACGGCAAGCTGACGCAAAAAGCCAAAGAACCTCTGGCAGTGACTCACTGATTCCTCAGCGGCAACGTAGGTCTATGTTGGCTGGTTCTCCTGTAAACGCTTGATCTTTCTTAGCGTTTCCATTCACGTTTCCATATCGACATACGCAAAGAAGCCAACGCGGTTTCCATTACCCTGTGAGATCCTTCGTAACCAACGGTGGCTGAATGAGGCGGAAGAGCAGTTGGAAGCTGTACTCTGGAATTACCAAAACACGAATCTCGAGGATTAAAGATTCGCGCAGTACGTACTTTCAGCCCACGCGTTCGTAAACACCAAAGAAGAATTGCTGGGGCTTTCCTGAAGGCGTTGTGTGCAGGTACTCGCTGCATTTTAGCGGTTCAAATGATGTGCCTAACTCTGCTTGCATCGTGGCTGCATCGTATTGGCAAATCTGAAGGCCGCTGCACTTTTCGGGCCCGCCTTTGGCGAACGTTCCTACGACGAAGTGGCCGCCGATTGGCAGAGATCGCCTCAGCAACTCCACGTAGCGCCTTCGGTCGTCTGGATCGGTGAGGAAATGAAACACGGCTCGATCGTGCCAAATGTCAAACTCGCCCAGCGACTTCGCTTGAGTGATGTCCGCAACCATCCATTCCACCTGCGACGCTCGTTCGCCTAGTCGAGCCTTTGTTGCCTCGATAGCAGTTCGGGAAATATCGAGTACAGCAACGTGCGCAAAACCGGCATCCAGCAAGCGATCGACCAAAAACGATTGACCGCCACCGATGTCTATCACTCGCCCACGGCTGTCAACTGCTGCGCTCACGATTTTGTCGAGAGATTGTTTCGGATCGGGTTCGTACCAGCTTACCTCGTCAGACGATTTGGTTTGGTAGACGTTTTCCCAGTGCTCAGTTTTGTCCATAGGTTGGTACCTCAGTTTGCCTGTCTTGCGGTTCGCTTTAGCTGGTGCGGAATTGTATTTGAAGAGCAGGACGTAACAACCAGAGCGTTACCCAGCTTCAAAGTTCGCAACATGAGGATTCCTGGTGAACCAGATCAGTACAAATAAAGAATCTCGAGTTTGGCAGACGGTTCATAGCCCAGAGTCGTTAACCCGGCGGTATTCATAACCCGGCGACTTTGAGCGAATTTTTCTGTGAGTCTACTCCGGAGAGGGGCTGTGTTTGGGAGAGACGCGACCGAAAAGGAGTACTGGAAGAACGGTCGGAACTGAGTTGCTACTTGAATGGTCTACCGAACGTGGGCGTAAGCAGTCTCAAACTCTCCGGCCACAGTCGCGGTGTTACTCTCTAAAAGCACCAATTCTGTTAACCGGGATGCCCCCGTTAACCGAGAGAGTTCGAGAGATTCGGCTATCCTGGTCGGGGTGGGGACCAGGAAACGGGCGATTCGGGACGTTAGCCTGCCAGGAAGAGACGAACGGTTTGGGGCGGCGGTTAACAAGAAACCCGCGAAAACCACGGATTTAAACGAAAAAAGCCGAGGTAGAGACCTCGGCTTTCTGCGTTAACTAAACCAGAACAGTTTCGAGACTGTTCTGAAAGGCTCCCCCGCCTGGGCTCGAACCAGGGACACGCGGATTAACAGTCCGCTGCTCTACCAACTGAGCTACAGGGGAATATCGCGAAATCAGACTCGCAAGGATAGCACCGTTTATCAGACAGTCAAGAGCAAGTCGCGGTTCACTTCCGCTGACCTCCATGCCCTCCGACTCCAACCGTTGGCTCCCTCGCACTCGCCTACTGCCAAGCAGCCCATTGTAGTCCCGATACCACTCGCGACCAACTGTTCATGAACCCGGCTAGGAAACGCTGTGAAGCACTTTTCCTGGCGAAACTAGGCCCGAATTGGCCCAAAAACCCCGAGCAGGGACGCGTGAGCCACCGGGTAGATTGCTATCACGATCCAAAATCGCTGGAAAAGCCGACACCAGTCCATAGCCTAAGCACTCCAAGTCCATAGCCTAAGCACTCCAAGTCCATAGCCTAAGCAATCCAAAATGCGGCACACCGGGCCCGACGCGGATTCCTGGCTTGCGGCCCACATGGGCGAACCAAGCTTCTGTTCTCACCCGTTCTCGATCGACCAAAGACGCCCGAACCGCCGTACCATCTCGCCTAACGGCCTGAGGCCGAACATTGACGCCGAATTACACCACAAGCCGGGCTTTACCGATTCGCCCAGAACTCGACGACCACAACACCGTGAAGGGCCACGGCCAGAAGCCTTCTCTTGCACCTCGGCGTCGGTCTTCCAAGTCTTCCTGGTTTTTCAGATCTTCCTCGTCTTTGCGCATAGAAGCGCCCGCCGAACCCTGGGCTCACGCACACCAACTGCCAAGTTTAGGCGCACCCGGTCGGGCATCCATTGGCCCTCAACAGGGCGTCATGACGCTCGGGCTGCGTCCCTAAGCCCTGAAGGACTTTTTCCAACCAATCCAGTACGGTCAGGTAGGACTTGCGGGCCTTTTCTGATTTTGGACCGACTCAAACCCGTAGCTAACGCACAACAGCTCAAGTTGTTTCCGCCCCTGCGGGCAACGCTGTGAAGCATTCTTAAGTGCCCGATCGCAACACTTGTGTCGGCCTTTCAGGCCTTTTCTGATCGTGATACCAAACGAACCGGTGGCTCACGCACACCGGCAAGGGATGTTTCGGCCCATTCGGGCCTGTTTTCGCCAGGAAAAATGCTTCACAGCGTTGCCCTGCGGGCCTGTTTTAGCCAGGAAAAATGCCTCTCAGCGTTGTCCTGCGGGCCTGTTTTAGATGGAAAATGCTTCACAGGGTTGCCCTGCGGGCCTGTTTTAGATGGAAAAAATCCTTCCGGGCGTTGGCGGCACTGGGCGAATATCGGCGGGGCAATTCATGCCGATGCGGTAGCAAAACGGGCTCGCCCCCGAAACTCGGCCGGCTAGGTTCCCAACAAAATTGGCCGGAGAACTTGGCCGTGGACATCGGTCAGCCGAAAATCCCGTCCCCCCGAGCGGTACGTGAGCCGCTCGTGATCGATTCCCAACAAGTGCAGCACTGTCGCCCACAAATCGTAAAACGTCGTCGGGTTCTCGACCGCGTGATAGCCAAACAGATCAGTGGCACCATAGATCGTCCCGCCTTTGACCCCACCCCCCGCCAACCAAATCGAAAACCCAAACGGGTTGTGATCCCGTCCATTGCTGCCCTGTGAAAAAGGCGTTCGGCCAAACTCGCCGGTCCAGACGATCAGGGTCTCGTCCAACAATCCTCGTTGCTCCAGATCTCGAATCAATGCCGCGATCGGCTGATCCACTTGGGTGGCCATCGTTTTGTGGCCCAAGGCCAAATCGCCGTGCTGGTCCCAAGGATTCGGAGCACCACCGGCTCCAATACCCGCGGTGATGCAACTGAGTTCGATAAACCGCACGCCCTTTTCGACGAGCCGCCGAGCCAACAGACACTGACGCCCGTAGGCACTGATCGACGGATTCGCATGATCGACTCCATACATGTCCCGCGTGCTCTGGGTCTCTTCCGACAAGTCACACAATTCGGGCACGGCGGTCTGCATGCGAAACGCCGTTTCGTGATTGACAATCGCCGCTTCCAATTGACGCTCCTGCTGCGACTCTGCGGCCCAGTGCCGATCCAGTTCACGAATCAACGCCAATTGTCGTTGCTGCGCCGCGGCGTTTCGGCCAGGCACCAAGTTCGCCAGGGCATCACGCCGATCCGCTTGCAAGATCGAGCCTTGCGTGCGGCCTGGTAAAAATCCATTGCTAAACAACGCCACGCCGCCGTGTGGTGGTACGGCTCCACCACTCTGTAGCACCACGTAAGCGGGCAGGTCGTGATTCTGCGTGCCTAACCCGTATGCGCACCAAGCTCCCGCGCTGGGGTATCCCATCAAGGGAAATCCCGCGTGCACGAAGAAGTTGCCCTGAGCGTGTTCATTGAATGGAGTGGTCATCGACCGCACCACGGCGAGATGATCGGCAACTTTCGCTAACTCCGGAAACATGCTGCTGATGGGAATCCCGCTTTCACCCGCCGGGCGAAAAACAAAGGGGCTCTGCATGACGTTGCCATTGTTGTTGAACTGGGTTCGCTCGACTTTAAGTGGCATCGGTTGGCCATGCCAGCGACTCAGCTCGGGCTTGGGGTCAAAGCTATCGACCTGCGAAACCCCGCCGGACATGTAACACAGAATCACACGTTTGGCCCGAGCCGGATGATGCGTGCTCGGCAGCGCCGCGTCGTTGGGCAATCGATCATCGGACCCGGGAACAACCGCCTGTCCCCGTGACGGCTCGCTCCGTAACTGGTCGTGCAAAAGTCCCGCCAAAGCCAACCAACCAAAACCTACGGAGTGTGTTTGCAGAAACTGACGTCGGGACCACATTTTGGTGACCTTTAGCGAATCGTTGTAAACTCAACGGACATGAACATGGCATGGACCAATTCGCTCCAAGCACTGGCCGGTTCCAATCCGGCGGATTCCGGAGCGATCGATTGGGCCTGTTGCTGCAGTTCCAACAACTCGGCTTGCCACGTCTCGACTTGTGTTCTTTGGGCGGGTTCCAATTCGGCCAGCACCTGCGCCCAAGTCACGCGCTGTATGCCATGTTCGAAGCTCGACTTGATCTCCGCATCCGTCAACGCCCGATCGTACAGTCGAGCGTCGAATACTTGCCCACGCAGCCAACGGTTTCCGCCGCTCGGCAAGTGTCGCAAGCCAAGCGTCACGACGGCATCGTTGGCCACAAACCGGATTGGTCCAGTGCTGCGATACGGCGTCCCATACGGTCGTCCATCACGATAAGCTCGAATCATACCGTCCGCATCGTACGCCAGCGCGACGTGGACCATTCGGTTCGCCGCTTCGGTTTCGGTGGACCCCGCGAAGCTTTGCGTGCGATTGAAAACATCGCTCCCAGCCATCCAATGCCCCGGCTGTTGCTCGCCAAAAACCAACGAATCAAACACGTTTCCATCGCGGGTTTGGAGGCTAATGACACCGCCACCTTGTTGGCTCAAGTCGGACAATTGAACCCAAGCCTCGAAGGTCTTGGCCGTCACATCCTGCGTCAGCGGCAACGAGACCAAGTAGCCGTCCCCATTCAATTGCAACGCCCCGTCGCGAACGACCGCGGTTCCTTCTAGTGTCCCCTGTGCCGAACCAACCAAATCGCTCGTGCCGTGAGCAAAGCTCCAGCGCGCCCGTGGCAGCGCCTCCGCCGCCAACGGCGAAGAACCAGCATTGGTTTCTTGCTTCAATCGCTCTTGGATTGGGTCGAGCAAGGCTTGCATCTCACGAGTAATAAGGGAACGTCGCTGCTGGACCGCGGCCATCTGCTGACGAGCTTCGTGATGCACCCGCTGAACTTGCTGCAAGTAACGCAGACCTGTGTTGATTTCGGATTCGACCGGTGCCCGGCTGAAACAACGCCAATAGAGTTCGACCAAAGCTGTTTGATCGTTGGTTTTACTCGCCAGTTGCCACAATTCTTCTCCCAAGCGATCGGACGCTTGACGAACGAACGGGTCGTTGAACATCGTCAGCGATTGGGCAGGCACCGTCGTGACATCCCGTCGTCCCACCGAGGTCGAGGGCTCCGGAAAATCGAAGAGGCGGAGGAACGGAACCAACGAGTTGCGACGAACTGCGGAGTAAATCGCCCGACGTTGGTGCATCACGTCCATTTCCGAAGCACCAAATCGTTGGAGATCCAACGTGCCTGCCGCCTGCAACACCGAGTCGCGAATGGTTTCTGCTTCGAACCGACGAATAGGAAAACGGGCCAAATAAATCTGTTCGGGATCTTGCTGGCCACCGGTCTCTTCCAATCGGGAGTCGCGCTGCCACGTTTGCGAGGTTACGATCTGGCGAATCATCTTCTTCAAAGACCAATCGTGTTCCGCGGCGAAACGGTCCGCCATCCAATCCAGTAGTTCCGCATGCGTTGGCTCGCTCCCCAGCTTTCCGAAGTTATCGGGAGTCGCGACCAAACCACGTCCAAACAAGTGATGCCACAATCGATTCACGATCACGCGGCGTGTCAGCGGATTGTCCTCCCGTAGCAGGTCCTCTGCCAGTTGGCGGCGTCCACTGGTGTGCTTGTCGTACGGCGTCGCGTCGATGGCCGACAAGAATCTGCGCGGAATCAACTCACCAGGGCGACGATGATCGCCGCGCACAAACAGAGGCTGATCCGCAACTTCTGCTTCCACCAAGCCCGGCACGCGAATCGGCGTTTCGATTTCAGCTTCCAAATCCTGGTATGCTCGCAGCGAGTCCCGAACTTTCGGTAGCAAGCTCGGATCGTTGACCAGCAAAGCTTGGCGCAGCGCCGCATCCAGCAACAAGGCCTGAGCATCGGTCAGTGCGCCTTTATCCCATTGCTGGATCGAGTCCAGAATGGCTGCCTGATATCGCTTGACCAGTTCAAGGATCGTCGCCGGGGCTTCAGCACCGTCCCAGTTCAACACGAAGGCACTGGCTTCATCCCAAACGCGCGGAGCCGCGGAACCGACCGGAACCAAACGAGCGCTGCGAACGCCGAACCACGATCTTTCTTGCCCCGCCAACAACAACGGCGCATCTTGCGCATGAGCCAACTCGATGTGAATCAAGTCTCCGGTCCAGTACGCCAAATCGAAACGCTGCCATTGCCATGTTTGTCCGTTGAGCCGCACCAGCGGATAGATCGTGCCATCGCGCGGATAGTCGCGGACGGAGTATCGCAAGGATGGCTCGCGATCGCCAATCACCTGCAACCAAAGTTCTTGCGGACTGCGCAACTCGATATTCTTCGACGTCAAGCGAGCGGCCAATTTGTCGGATAAACCGTGACTGTAAATCCCTGCGGGATAGATTCCCACCAACACCCGATCGACGTTCGTGGCGATCGCAAACTGTCCGGCGGGTTGACGCGTGGTTGGGAGCTCGGGCGAATTCGAGTGCCATGACTCGATTTCTTGGCTAGACGAATGTTCCGCACGTGCCGCCTGTTGGTCTTCAGCCAACTTCTGCTGCTCTTCACGCCAGAAATCCACCAGCGATCGTCCCTCCCGTTCGGCACGAACGGCACGAAACAGAAGTCCAAAACCCGATAGCTTCTCCGATTCTGGTGAAGTCGAGGCGGCCAAAGCTCGCAAACGATCCTCGAGCGACGCTTGATCTGCTAACCACTCTTGAACGATCGCCGCACGAATCTCGTCTTTCAACCGCGTTAAGTGCGTCAATTGTTCGCCAAGTGCCGTCGTGGTCTGGTTGATGACTTGCCGACCCGCACGGTTGGATCTCAGAATCCCGTAGAGCGCGTAATAATCGTCTTGGCCAATGGGATCGAACTTGTGATCGTGACAGCGAGCGCAAGAAACGGTCAGTCCCAGAAACGCTTTCGAAAAGACATTGATTTGATCATCAATAAAACGAACCTGTTCGTCCAACGCATCGGTGGGCGAAAATCCGTGAAACACCATTCGCCAATGAGCGGTCGCAATCCGAGATTCGTTCAGGCCCAACTCGTGATTGATACGCGGCGCTTCGAGTAAATCTCCGGCGACATGTTCGCGAACCAATTGGTCGTAAGGCACGTCTTGGTTCAAGCTGCGAATCAAGTAGTCGCGATAATGATAGGCATTGATAAGTGTCGGATCACCCTCGGAGCCATGCGATTCGGCGTACCGAATCCAATCCATCCAATGGCGAGCCCAACGCTCGCCGAAGTGGGGACTGGCCAGCAACTCATCGACCAAGCGTTCGAATTCGCGCTGTTGTTGCACCTCGGTGGGCTGTTGCAATTGCGTTGTCCAGTACTGGGCTTGCTCGACGGTAGGTGGCAATCCGATCAAGACTTGAAACAAACGTCGAACCAGTAGATTGGCGCTCGCGCGCGGACCGGGCCGCAGGTTTTGTGACTCGAGTTGCGCGTTGATCCAATAGTCGATCGGATGCGTGCGCGCCGAATCCAAGGCGACATTCGACGAACGGATCGGCTGGAATGCCCACCACTTCAAACGCCGTTGTTGAATTTCAGGCCAAGCAGTGCTGGCTGCATGCTCGGATGCAGTTGGTGGTTCAAGACGCGGATCCACGGCACCTGAAGCGATCCAGTGTTCAAAGTCGTTACCGATAGACTCAGCCAATTTGGAGCGCCCTTGGGGCATCTCCAGACCTTCCAGTTGATGGCGGATCGAACGCAATAGCCGACTTTCGCGCGGTTGCTGCAAATCCAAGACGGGACCACTGTCACCACCAGCCAATAGGGCTTGGCGATGATCGAGGGCTAGACCACCTTCCCGAGCGTCATGCGAATTGTGACATTCGTAACAATGTTCAACCAACACGGGGCGAATTCGATTTTCGAAGAACTCGATCGCGGTCGTATCGCTGAAGTCTTGTGGCGAAGCCAATGTCGTACGAGCCAAGCCAAATGGAGCAGTCCAGATGGAGGCCAGTACCAAACACACAAAAATTCTGCCAGCCACTGTCGTCATTAAACCCATACGCGACTCGATTCGAGTTGTTCAACTGCTACCAATCGCCACACGAAGAGCGCATTATAGCCAATACACCAGCGCAGCAACGCTGTGAAGCATTTTTTAGTGCCTGATCTCAGCACTTGTGTTTGCCCTTCAGGCCTTTTTTTAATCGTGACACCAAACTAACCGGTGGCTCACGCACACCGGCTAGGGATATTTCGGCCCGTTCGGGCCTGTTTTGGCCAGAAAAAATGCTTCACAGCGTTGCCAGCGCCGGGCGGACCGCATTTGTTATTTCAGGCTTAAGAATTCTTCCAAGCGACGGCAACCGGTCTCGGGTCCAAATCGAGTTAGCAGCATCTCGCGCGCTTCACGAGCGCGTTGTTCGGCCGTCGTCGGATCGGCTGCGAAATTGCGGATCGCTTCGCACCAGGCGTGCTTGTCGCCTGGAGGTAGCAACGTCGCCCAGCGTCCGTTGTCGGTCAATTCTGCGGGGCCGTAGTCGCAATCGCTGGCAAGGGCCGGTGTGCCAATCAGCAGCGCTTCCAGCAAGCTATTGGGCAAACCCTCCGTCAAGGAGGGCAGCACGAACAAGTCCGCTTGGCCCACGAATGGAGCGGGGTCATTCTGCCAACCTAAGAAATCGACGTCGGAAGCCAACTCGAGTTGCTGCACTTGCGCTTGCAACTTCTCGCGCTCGGGTCCATCGCCAACGAGCGTCAAGCGACTGTAGACTCCTTGCTGTTGCTTGGCCAAAGCGATTGCCTTCAGGATCACTTCCAAACCTTTTTGCCAATGCAATCGCCCCACCGCCACCATTTGCAGCGGACGCGTCGAGCTGCCAAGATTTGACGTGGGTTGTGGCGACGCGGAGCGACGATATTGGGCGGCTGCATCAAGGGCTGCCAACCGTTTCGAATCGACAAAATTGTAGCAACAGGAGAAGGACGATTCGGGCATCTGAAAAAAATCGGCCGTTCCACGAACCAAACCGTGGCTCACACACAACACCCGCGCGGCTCGCCGATAAACGGACTTCAGTTGGTAATACTTCAAACGACCGAACGGACCTGCAGTCGAAAAAAATCCAACTTGAGGATTTTCCACCACCGTATTGATGTACGGAACGCCGCTGCGCCGGCAAGCGGCACCGGTGACGAGTGAAACATGATAGGTCCGATCGTAGACCACATCGATTTTTTCCCGTCGACAATAATCCGCCAGACTGCGAGCCAAGAGACGTTGGATTCGCCCGGGTAACCAACCTGGCCGCAAAGCTCCCTGCTGCTCTTCGTAACAATAGTGTGGGACGTCGTCAGGAATTTCATCAACGAGCGGACTGTCTCGATAGAACGTGAACAAATGCGGTTGAAACCGCGCGCGGTCCAGCTGCTGCAAAATCCCCAGCATTTGCCGCTCGCTTCCACCTGTGGTCAGGGCGCCGATCACGCAACAGAGTCGCACAGGCTGGGATTGATCGCTTGACATCAAACCACTCGTAGGCTGTTCTGCCACTTATTTAACAAACGCCCAGCTCAGCAGGTCAGTTATTTTGGGCGTCTTCCCCTGCCAGAGTATTCCCACTCGGAAGATGCGGCCCGCCAAGTAGACCACCAAAGTCGTCGCTGCGACCAACAGTCCCAAACTCAACAAGATTTGCCAAAACGGAACCGTCACGCCAGTCGAAATGCGTAAGACCATGACGGTGCTGGCCGTTGGTGGGAACATCGACAACCAAAATGCGAACGCTCCATCTGGCTTTTGAACCAAAACAAACCAAGTCATTAGCGGCAACATCAGCATCATCCACACAGGCATCATCATGGGCTGTGCGTCCTTTAGTTGGGAAACAGAAACGCCAATCGCCATGAAGATTGCGGAGTAAAACAATACAGCAAACAATTGAAACAGAAAGAACCAGGGAATCACCCACAACGGCACGCTGCTCAGCAAATTTTGGTTCCAAGCGAAGCCAATGGCTCCGAGCAAGTAGAACGAGAAAATCAACAAAGATCCCGCAACAGTCCCCAGCAACTTGCCCATCATCAATTGGGACGGATTGCAACTCCCCAACAAGACCTCGGCAATTCGCAAAGACTTTTCCTCCAATACGGCCTCCAACATCGGCTGCGCAGCCATCATCACCACCATGAACATCAACATCATGATGCCCATCGGGAGAAACATGGCGGTCATCATGTCGCGCGAGGCCTCGCTGGTGACACTTCCGTCACTACGTTTGGTAACCAGTCCCATCGATTGGATGGGGACGGGTTGATTGGCAATGACCACTTGAGGTGGACTCAGGCCCAACTTCTCGAACCGCTTGTTCTTAGCCAATTGGTTCATGACCTCGCCAATCCAACGTCGCGCCGAATCCAACCCCGAGCCTTCCGAATAAAATTGAACCGATGGCAGGGCAGGGTTGGGAGCTTGGTTGGTCGAGACATCTGCCAACCAAGTTTCCAAATTCGCAGGGACCTCGACAAACGCGTGCAGCTGTTTGGCGCGAACTTGTGCGGACAGTTCCAAGCGCTGGGCATCATCCAAAGTCGCCTCGGTCAGACGAATCACTTCGAAACGATCATTTTCGGCTAGGGGGCCACCGCTCGAACGTTTGCTGCCGCTGGAATCATTTGTTGATTTTGCAGCGTCGGAAGCCGCCGATGTGCTGTTCGAATTGGAATTGTCTAAGCCAGCCCCGGATTTCAAGTCGGCCGGCATTTGGCTGTTGACCTGCGACACCAAATCGGATGTGCCTTGTCCGGTGGCCGACAATGCTTCGTTCCGAATCGCCGCAGCTTTAACCAGATCGCTTACGAACAAATCGTGCGGATCCCACACGGCAATTCGCAGCGTTTCAGATTTCGTCAATCGGCCCATGAAGTTCATGGCCAGGATGCCGCCGAACATCAGGACCGGCATCACGACCAATGACAACAAGAACGCTTTGGTCGCTACCATCGCTCGGAATTCACGACCTGCCACGGTCAGCATCTTTCGCATCGTCAGTCGCTTTTCTATTGAAATGTTGGTTAGCGAATATTTGACCGACTATCGGGTCTGGATTCTCGAACCGTCCTAAGGCACAGGTCGCGGGAGATTAGATCTCCGCCCAAACCACGCGGTGAAGCCGATTCTCATCGCACTTGTGTCGGCCCTTCAGGCCTCTTCTGAACGAGGTGTCCAACTAACCGGTGGCTGACGCACACCGGCTAGGGTTGTTTCGGCCCATTCGGGCCTAACTTCGCCAGAAACAATGCTCACGCAAAGCAACGACGCTGACCCGTCAGGACTCTTCTGAACGAGGTGTCCAACTAACCGGTGGCTGACGCACACCGGCTAGGGTTGTTTCGGCCCATTCGGGCCTCTGTTCGTGCTTCGCACCATGACAGGCCGGTGCACGATTGTGATAATACCGCACGCATAGCCGCTTTTGATAGAGGTCTCCGCCAACGCCGAATCGATTCGCGGCCCGCAGAAGCTTGCGAACCGACTGTTCAAGTTCGTGGCGATGACTTAGTCGTCCAACGACTCGCCACGAAGGTAGAATTCGACATCGACGCTGGCCGTTACCTCGATCTGTCCTGGGGCCAAGACACCTTCAAATCCATCGGCTTGTGGTGCGACGAACACGGCATTTTGCATGTAGCTCACTCCGCGATGCTCCGCAGCTTCTGCGATCGATTTGACCGACAATAGTTTGGCATCTAGTTCTTTAGCCATGGCAGTGGCTTTCTCGCGAGCCGCGCGCACGGCTTGGATCCGCGCTGCATCTCGATGCTGACGAAGTTCGCTCGTTGTGAACGAAACGCTATTCACCACGTTGACGCCATTCTTGATCATCCCGGAATAGATTTGTTCGAACTTATTCAAGTCGACCAAAGTGATTTGAAACTCGCGTGAGGCCTGATAGCCGATGGGTTGCGACATCTTGAACAAATCCTCAGCCGCCACCGGCGGGTGGTTTCGGTCGTCTCGCTCGGGCCAAATTGGCTGGATGGTTATCTGCGAAGCTTGAATGTGCTTGGGATCAATCTGCATTTCCTTCAAATAGCCAATTGCCTGTTCGATCGATTTTTGATTATGAGCGACCGCTTCATCGAGGGTGGCAAATCGCGACGACACTGAGGCGTTAATCACCGCCAAGTCCGGCGTCACCATGACTCGGGCCGAACCGCTCACGGAAATCGATGGGCGAGGATCGTCGGCTCGTACCATCGAGACGCACGACAATAGCGATAACAAGACGACAAACACAGTGGAACCGATCGATAAACTCGAAATTCTCATGGTTGATTTCTCCAGATTCATTTAATAGCCAACTCAGGTTTCAAGTACGTTTCACAAGTCGTTGCATCAACTATTGAAGCTCGCCGGCCAATTCCAATGGTGGCACCGACGCAAGACACCATGTTCGTGCGACTTGCTTGACACACCCTACACCAAACACCCCACACGCGACACCAAACACCCCACACCGTCGCCGTGCAGGATTTTTCCGTCTAAAACAGGCCCGCAGGGCCGACGCAACGGCACTGGATTGGCGGGAAAAAATCCTTCACGACGTAGACCCCACACTCTTCGCCGCCGACCACACAATCATCCTGTTGAAGTGTCATCGCTTCTCCAACGAAACAGCCGAAGTCCGACAAGCCGGTCGGGCCGTTGGTTCCGGAGTGGCGTCGTATCGTTATCGTAACACAACGTTGATTGGAAAATGATCCGATGGCGTGCGACCGTCTTTTTGAGTTCGATCGATCACAGCAGAGATGATTTGCCAACGATCGCACACGGCAACCCAATCAATACGCGCGCCGCTGGTTGCTTTTGCATCGAAGCCGGAGAACGTGCCTTCATGTTCCACGGATTGTGGCTGGTGTTGGCGATACGCGTCAATGATTTGTGGTTGTCCCGTTTCCGCCGGAGCGAACAACGCGGCGTAAGGCGGACTCCCTTCACCCGCGTTAAAATCGCCTGTGACGATGATTCGTGAATCGGCAGCCGCCGCCAAGATCTTTTTCCGTAGCAGCTTGGCCGACTCCAAGCGAGCTTGTTCGCCACGGTGGTCAAAATGGGTGTTGAACCATACCAATGGCACGGCGTCGGTCCTTCGACGATCTCGCAATTTGACCCACGTTACCATCCGCGGTAAGGACGTATCCCACGACTTGCTGGCGACAACTTCAGGCGATTCACTCAACCAAAAGTGACCGCTATCGAGTTTCTCGAAGCAATCTCGCTTCCAGTAGATCGCCATCATTTCGCCGCGTTCTTTTCCATCATCACGCCCGACACCCAAATGGTCGTAATCGACAAGTTGCTCGGCAAGATAATCACGCTGGAAAGCCAAAGTCTCTTGGGTACCCAACAAGTCGGGCTGAAACGCACGAATGGTCTCCACCAAAAATTCGCGACGCTGATTCCAATGATTGTCCCCATCATTGGCCGTACCAAAGCGAATATTAAAACTCATGACACGCAGCTCGCGGTCCTGCGCTTGCGTCGCGACGACGCGGTCGTTCGATTCGGACTGCGCCGCAATGTTGACAGGAAGTACCCATAACAAACACACGGTCATCGCGATCCACGGTTCGATTCTGAGCACGAGCGAACAAGAACGATCGCCGCGAGACTCTCGCTTTTCAGAATTGGTCATCAGCATTGCTCCAAAAATGTCAAACGCACGACCCCAACCGTCTGCGAGTTGACTTTAGCCCGTACAGAAACGAAAATCTAGGGCTCCGATCCGCTCTGGTATTGGAACTGAACTGGAGTGCCAAAGAAATACGATGCCTTCCCACCAAAATTCGAGTTGCCGCCATTTGAATTGCCGTCTTCGTTACCGCGGACTTTGGCTGACCATTGGGTTGGTCGTGCCCGTGATGCTTTTCGCCGCGACGGCGAGTGCCCAAGAATCCAGTGTCGACTTTCGACGCGAAGTTTTGCCGATCTTGAGTGATCACTGCCTTCATTGTCATGGCGTGGATGAATCGACGCGTTCGGGCGGCCTCCGTTTGGATCAGCGCGAGAGCGCGCTCGCCGGCGGTGATTCGGGAGTGGCCAGTATTGTCCCTGGCAATGCCGAGCAAAGCGAACTCGTGAGTCGAATCTTCAGCGAAGACCCGAGTTTGGTCATGCCGCCACCAGACGCCCATCGGCCACTGAATCCTTCGCAGCGAGAGTTGCTGCGCCGCTGGATTGCCGAAGGCGCCAACTATGTCGAACACTGGGCCTTCAGCCCACCGGTCAAACCCGCGCTGCCGGAGACCCGTTGGCCGGTGGACACCCTTTCGACCACGACTTCCAACAACCCCACCCTCGATGCGGAACACCCCATCGATCGCTTGGTGTGGAACACATTGCAACATCGGCAACTCAAACCGCATCGACGCGCCGACCCCGCTACGTTGGCGCGGCGGCTCTATCTGGATCTGATTGGCTTGCCGCCGTCGCCCGCCGAACTTGCGCGCTACTTGGAAGTTGGCCATGAGCAAACGGTTGAAGAGTTGTTGCAGCGGCCGCAATATGGAGAAAAATGGGCCCGACTATGGCTGGATGCCGCTCGGTACTCGGATACCAACGGCTATGAAAAAGACATGCGCCGCGAACAGTGGATTTGGCGCGATTGGGTTATCCGTTCGTTGAATCGCGATCAGCCATACGATGAATTCATCATCGAACAAATCGCCGGTGACCTGTTGCCGGAAGCTACGCAAGATCAACTCATTGCAACGGGCTTCTTGCGCAATAGCATGTTGAACGAAGAAGGCGCCATCATCCCGGAAGAATTCCGCATGGTCGAGATGTTTGACCGACTGGATTGTGTGGGAAAGGCCGTGTTGGGCCTAACCACTCAATGCGCGCAATGCCACACTCACAAATTTGATCCGCTGACCCACTCCGAGTATTTCGGGATGTTCGCCTATCTGAACAACAGTTATGAAGCGCATTCGTGGATCTATTCGGAAGAGCAAGAACGTCAACGCCAGGAAGTTTTGGCGAAAATTGCGAGTGAAGAAAGCAAGATCCGCGACGCGCGTCCAACCTGGCGCGAAGATTTGCGAAGCTGGGCCGCCGCCGTGAAGTCACAAATACCGCATTGGCAGGCGATCAAGATGGACGACATGGGCAGCTTGAGTGGCTTGAATCATCCCGTGCAGTTGGCCGACGATTCGATTCTCATGTTGGGTCACACCAGTGGCGATGTCTATTACTTGGCGACCCCCGATTTGCAGAATGTGACAGGTTTGCGTCTCGAAGTTCTCACGCATGGCGACCTACCGTTCCTGGGCCCAGGCCGCAGCGACACGGGAACCTGGGGCATTTTGGAGTTGGAGTTTTGGACCAAACAAGGCGACCAACCGTGGCAGAAGGAAACCCTGAACCATCCCACCGCCGATTGGTCGGAGCCGGAACAAAGCCATGGCGACGGCAATCAAAAGAGTGGTCCCGTGGCGTTCTTGATCGATGGCAACGATGCCAATTGGTGGCAAGCGGATCGCGGCATTGGTCGCCGCAATCAAGGCTCGGTAGCAGTCGTGCAATTTTCCCAGCCTTTGATGTATCCGGCTGGGACGCAAACGAAGATCGTCTTGCGAATGAACTCTATGGTGGGCTGCTGCCGGTTGAGCCTGACTACCGCTCCCAACCCAGCGACACCCGCCGTGGATCTGCAAGCGCAGCAAGTGGTTATGAACTCGGCGTTGAATCAAGACTACTGGGAACAACTTTCCAACGACCAACGCGACACTTTGTTTGCCGCTTGGCGGAAAACCCTCTCGGAACACGGCGAGTCGAACGCCCTTATCGATCAAACTTGGGCACAGTATCCAGTGGCGCTGACGTCGGTGTTTCACCTGCGTGAACGGCCGCCGGCCATGGCGCGGACGACCTATCATTTGGATCGTGGCCAATGGAACTCGCCGACGCAACCCATCGAACCTCACACGCCTGCGTTTTTACCGGAGCTGGGAACGAGCCGCGAAGGTCAAGGGTCAGAACCGCCGCGGTTGCAATTTGCGCGGTGGTTGGTGAGTCGCCAATCGCCATTGGCAGCTCGTGTGGCTGTGAATCGTGTTTGGCAGTCGTTATGGGGACAGGGGTTGGTGGCGACGCCCGAAGATTTTGGAACGCGGGCTCCGATCCCCGAACACTTGGAACTCTTGGATTGGTTGGCCGTTGAATTCATGGAACGAAACTGGAGTCAGAAAGAACTGCTTCGATTGATAGTGACCAGCCAGACTTATTGCCAAGACTCCCGCTGCACGGCGGAGGAGCATCAACGCGATCCGGCGAATCGCTGGTTGACCCGCGGGCCAAGATTTCGGGCGGATGCGGAAGTCGTGCGCGACATTGCCTTGACCGCGGCAGGACTTCTGTCGCTAAAAATGGGAGGGCCAAGTGTGATCCCTCCGGTTCCGCAAAATGTTTTGGACTACAACTACGTCTATCCCAGCTATTGGACTGCCGCAACCGGCGAAGATCGTTATCGGCGGACTATTTACGGATTTCGCAAACGATCCATGCCTGATCCAGCCACCAGCAACTTCGACGGACCAAACGGTGACGTTGCTTGTGTCCAGCGCGTTCGCTCGAATACGCCTTTGGCGGCGTTGACGGGACTAAATGAAACGATTTTCCATGAAGCCTCACGCGGGCTAGGCTTGAGAATCTTGCGCGAAAGTGAACGAAACGACGAAGCGCGGGCGCGTTACGGATTCGCCCTCTGCACCTCGCGTGCGCCGTCGGAGCGGGAACTGCAAGAGCTAATGAAACTTGTCGCCCAACAGCGACAACGACTGGCCGACGGTTGGTTAGATCCGAAAATCATTGCCACCGGCGAGAACCGAATGCCGGAGGTGCCGGAAGGTTGCACGCCGCAAGACTTGGCCGCTTGGTCGCTGGTGGCACGGGTGCTGTTGAACTTGGACGAAACCATCTCCAAGAACTAGGAATGATGCTTTTTGGCAACAGCCGCGGTTGCGGCGGGGATTCCGTGCATCCTGGGAGGTATGCCTACCTCACGTATCCAGGTTGTTGACCCCAGCATCCAAGTCCTCGCCGCGAATCACACGTGGCGCGACGAGCCTAGAGTTTGGCCGCCATTGGAACGGGACGGACAGAAGCGTGGGCTGATGCTCGCCTTGGGTTACGTCCTCACTTGGTCGCTGGCGCACTTGAGCTTCTATTGTTATTTTCGCCAGTTCGCCGAGCCTCTGTTGGGGATGGCGTCGTTTCAAGTTTGGCTTGGTTTGTTTTTTGGCCAATTGGCCAGTGTCTTGATGTGGCCCATCGGCCAAAGCCTACGCGGTTGGACGCACCACCTAGCAGCGCTGCTTTTGATAGCGGGCGGTTGTTATTTGTGCAGTAACCTTTTGAAAGGCAGCACCAACCAATGGTGGATCGGCTTGGTAGCTCTGGTCTTGGGTTGCAAGTCCGCCTGGTGGGCCATGCATCAACCGATTCGACGTCGCGCCGGAGGTCTTATGCTAGGACAACCAAGCCCGGGCCGCGGTGCAGCCCCTTCGCGAGTCGGAAACTTTTCCTTGTCGCAATGGCTTGTGTTTAGTTTATGGGTCGCCGTGGCGATGAGCTTGGTTGGCGAGCTACAACGGGACTGGTCATTGTCGGCGGGTCTCCTGGCTTGTTTCGGTGGATTCAGTCTGTTCTTGGCCGTTCATCGATTTGCATTCCACCAATTACTATGGCCCAGCCAAGATACCTGGCCCGCCAATTCGGGAAGTGGCTGGCAGAACGTCGATCGCGCCGGCATCCTCCTGTTTGTTCTGGCGCTTCAATCTATCCTGGGCTGGGGAATCATTCAATACTATGGCGCAACGCCCCAGGCAGGCAGCGTGTTTCTCATCTGCGCTGTCGCGGCCTGGTGGCAAGCATTCGACCTGTGGTTTTCCAACTTGGTGCAAATCAACCAATCGCCGACTCACCACCTGGCAACCACTGCTATTGCGGCAGGGAAATCGCCGGAATATTGGCTGACTGAATCGCGGCATTAAGCTCCGTTAGTTCCTGTTCGGTTAACGTTTTCAACTTGCTTAACTGAGCGTCAATCAGCCCAACCACTTCATCGCGAACCAGGTAGGCCTGTCGAGTTGGACGATAGTCTCCACTGCCGACCACCTCGACCAATCCACTCAGTCGGTTGTTCAAACGAATTGGAAAATTCAAGGGATCTTGCGCGCTTTGCAGCTTGGTTTGATACAACGCTTCTTCAATCTGAGTAAGGCTTTGGTCCAAGTTGTCCATCTTGGCCACGACGTCTTTCGCATCTTCGCGACGTTCCAACTTCTTACGCCAGGATTGCAGCTGCAATTTCAGTTCGCGAATCGACTTGATGGCTCGATGCGTTTCGCTGAGCTTGTCGCGAATCTCGCGCAACAATTCGAACTGTGCTTGAAGATCGGCGGCGGAGGCAGATGAACGCGGGTCCGGCAAAATCTGGAACGTCGTTTCGGTCAACACCGTCGGCTGCGGCGATTCGACCGCTGCGGGGGAAGCTTCGCCGGCAACGGCCGATGTGGGAGCGGTAGATGTTGGATTAGTGGGTGGCACCATGGAGACCAACCGAGCGGTGTAGGTGCCCGGCACAGCCCGAGGGCCGCCGGTGCCGCCGCCCCAGAGAATCATGCCATCAAAGGCCTCGGCGCCGGCGTAGTTCAAGTCCCAGTAGACGTCATTCCAGCCCGGTTGGATCGTCAGCGCAAGTTCGTCGGGCTTTCGTTCGCCACCAGAAACAAAGCGACGGGCCACGTCGCCTTGGGGACCTACAATTTCTAAAGCGACTGCCGATTCCGGTGACTCTTTCATCCAATATCGCAACGTCAATCCCGGCTTCGGATTGGCCCCCGCGGTGCGCGAGGCCTGGCCGCTGCCGCCACCGCGCACGCGATGAATGGGACGCGGCTGCAAGAAGACCGCCGCCTGTGTCGTGAGCCGCTCATTCCATTGGTGCAATGGCGTCAAATCATCGAGAACATAAAACGATCGTCCTTGCGTCGCGACAATCAAATCATGATTCTTGATGGTCAAATCCGTGATTGGCACTATTGGCAAATCCAATTGGAAGGGTTCCCAGTTTTGTCCGTCGTCCAGCGAAACATAAATGCCGCGTTCGGTTCCGGCATAGAGCAAACCTTTCCGAGCAGGGTCCGCCCGCAACACGCGAGTGAAGTGCTTGCGATCAATGCCTGTGGTGATTTCGGTCCACGATTGGCCGTAATCGGATGTCTTGAACAAGTAGGGTTTGAAGTCATTCGATTTGTATCGGGTCGCTGCCAAATACACGGCGCCTGGTTGATGCGGATCCACTTCCAAGCAATTGATTTGTGCCCACTCGGGGAGATCCGGTGGTGTGACGTTCGTCCAATTGGCACCAGCGTCCCGCGAGACATGAACCAGACCATCGTCGCTACCCGTCCACAAGACGCCTGGTTCGTGAAGCGATTCCGCAAACGCGAAGATCGTGCAATAGTATTCCACGCTGGTGTTGTCTTTGGTGATAGGTCCGCCGGATGGTCGCAGCTTCGTGGGGTCATTGCGCGTCAGGTCGGGACTGATCGCGGTCCAGCTTTCGCCTTCATCGTCGCTGACAAACAGAACATTTGCGGCGGCATAGAGTCGGTGCGGTTGGTGCGGTGAGAAGTGGATGGGAAAGTTCCACTGGAAACGATACTTGAGCTCGCCGGCTCCATATCCGATCGGATTGTCAGGCCAAATATGGACGTTGCGAGTTTCGCGAGTCCGATGGTCAATTCGCGTGAGATAGCCACCATAAGAACCGCCAAAAACGACTTCCGGATTGTTGGGGTGGGGGGCCAAGTGTCCGCTTTCGCCACCTGCCGTTGGTTCCCAATGCTGATCCGTTAACGAACCTGAATCGCTGCGATGTAAAATCCGCACGGTCGTATTGTCTTGCTGAGCGCCGTAGATCCGATACGGAAAATGGTTGTCGGTGGTGACCCGATAGAATTGTGCTGTCGGTTGATTGAGGTAGGTCGAGAAGGTTTGCCCGCGGTTGAACGAAACTTGCGCACCACCGTCGTCGGCAACAATCATTCGATGGGGGTCGCGCGGATCGATCCATAAGTCGTGATGATCACCGTGGGGTGTTTCAATCGTCGCAAACGTCTGCCCGCCGTCTTTGGAACGAAGGAAGTCGACGTTGAGCACGTAGACTTCGTCCTGATCTTGTGGCCCAGCATAGACGCGCGAGTAATACCAAGCTCGCTGTCGCAACTGCCGATCCGAATTGACGCGCTTCCAAGTCTGCGCAGCATCATCGCTGCGAAATAGCCCGCCGTCCTCGGCTTCAACCATAGCCCAGACTCTGCGACTGTTCACCGGTGAGACGGCAACGCCAATGATTCCTAACGTGCCTTGCGGCAAGCCTGGGCGACGCGAGATCTCGGTCCAAGTATCGCCGCCATCCGTGCTCTGCCACAAACCGCTGGCAGGCCCGCCCGACTCCAAAGAGTACGGCGATCTTCTCACTTGCCAGATCGAGGCGTACAGGACTCGTGCATTGTTGGGGTCGATCAACAAGTCGACCGCACCGGCTTCATCATTGACAAATAAAACTTGCTCCCAAGATTTGCCGCCATCGCGTGAGCGGTAAACACCACGCTGTTGATTCGGACCATACAGATGGCCCATGGCCGCCACGAAGACAGTATCCGGGTCTCCGGGATGAATGCGAATTCGCGAGATGAATTGTGTATCGCCTAAACCGACAAACTGCCACGATCGTCCCCCGTCCAACGATTTCCAAACACCATCGCCATGCGAGACATTGCCGCGCACCGTTTTCTCACCGCCGCCCACGTACAAAACGTTGGGATCGGATTCCGCGATCGCGACCGCGCCGATCGATCCACCAAAATAACCATCCGAAACGTTGAACCAAGTATGGCCGCCGTCTTCGGTCTTCCAAACACCGCCACCGGTCGCCCCAAAGAAAAAGTGATTCGTTTGCCCTGGGACACCCACACAGGCCGCACTGCGCCCGCCACGAAACGGACCGATGCTGCGATAAGATAGCCCTTGCTTCAGTTGCTCCCAAGCCGTTGCCTTGGCCGCGACCGATGACGAAGAGTGTGTCTCCTGACCCAGGGCAGGGACTTCGATCGTCCCCCAACACAAACCAACGACGAATCCACAGCAGATCCATTTGGTAAACAAACGCAACATCAGAGCAACTTTGCAAAAAACAAAACCGCCGAAGTATCCTCGCAGGACACTTCGGTCGGCAGCGCTAGTAATTCGTCAATCTTAAGAATCAAGGAAGCAGCGTTGGGCGAAACTCGAAACCTTTCCAGCATCACCGCCCGCTGACCCGCATCGCGATCTCAATATCAAAGTTTGACAAAGCACCAGTCTAATTGTCGTTTGTCGTTGCGGAAGAATCGCGAGGACTTATTTCGCCAGCGACCGCCCCGATCGTCCTCCCGCGTTGGGGTTTCCCCGCTCGAAGGAACGCTCTCCGCGTCCGCTGGCCCCTCGCTCACCTGCACCACGGTCGCCTGCACCACGGTCGCCTGTACTGCGGTCGCCTGTACTGCGGTCGCCTGTACTGCGGTCGCCTGCACTGCGGTCCGGCCCAACACGCTCACCGGCACCAACACCGGATCCAAAACCGGATCCCAAACCGGCACCACGATCACTGGTTCCTCGTCCACCCGAGAAGGACGAACCCCATCCGGGATTTCCCGCGGCTCCAAGATTTCGTGGAGCACCGGCATCGCGTGGTATAACGGCATCCCGAGGTATGCCCGCATCCCGTGGAACGCCCGCATCCCGTGGAACGCCGGCATCCCGTGGAACGGCGGCATCGCGCGACGTGCCAAGATCAGGGCGTCGTTCGCGGCCTAGGCTACGGCCGGGCGTGAAGCCACCGGGAGCGGGATCGGCTCCGCGGTCGGGCGAAGGCATCACTTCGGTGCTACCGCCACGTTGGAACCCGCGACCGCGTCCAAGATCGCGCGACGGCGATCCGCCCGAACCGACTTCACGGCCGTTCGAATCGCCGGACATCGAACCTTGAGGGATCACGCGTTCGGCCAGTTCTCGCGCCGAGCGCGGGTCGGTGCCAATTCGCCGCTGATGATTCTCGACCCACGACCGCAGTTCGGCTTCGGTTGTTCCTGGTCGAAGTCGCAGGCCTTGGCTTGGTTCGGGATCATTACCGGTTCGTGATCGAACGTCGTCGGTCGATTCGTTACCTCCTCGCCGCAGGGCTTCTTCGACGGCTTCGCGGCGTTGCATCGCTTCGATTTCGCGTGGCTCGCCAATTCGTCGATTGGTGGATCGCTCGGGAGCTGAATCTCGACGTGGGTTTCGCAAATCATCAGGCGAGACCCAGTCGCGCCCGAGTCTATTTTCAGGCAGGATCCCACTTCGCGTCTCGGGCCGGGTTGGCTCGGTCGTCGTGTCAGGTCTTGGGAGCCCAGCAGAACGTCCCGGATCGCGACGACTGTTCCCACGATTTCGTTGAAATCCACTGACGTCCGGATTCCCTTCGACGAGCCCGCGCGTGCTGTCGGGCGAAGTTCGCGGATCAAACGCCGACGGCGGCGCAGGATCCAATGCTCCCGCATTCAGCACGACCTCTGGAGGCAGGCTGACACGATCCGCCAGCGCCGCAGCGCCCGTACGACGTCCGCGACGCTCCAACTCCTGTCGGGCCACGGCCAATTGTCGGGCCATGTGCAACTGCGCTTGGTTGACCGATGGCTCGCTGGTGACCTCGCGTCCACGATCCAGTGCCGCGATTTGTCGATGTTGTTCCAAAGTCCGTCCTAATCGTTTTTGCGCGATTTCGTGTTGATGTAGTTCCAGACTCGGCGCATGGGCATCTAGCAAGTTGCGACTTGGTCGATGAACGGTTTGAACTTGCAATTCTTGAAAGCGATGATCGAAGTCACTGAAGTAATGAAACGATTGATGAATGTGATTCACTTGAATGTTCTGAATCACGGTGGTGCGACTGAAGTGATGAAACAACGGGTCATATCCGCAATAAAAGGAGCGCGGGTTATTGAAGTTCACATTGATCGTCACCCCCGAGCGTCCGCTAACGGCCCAATGATGCCAAGGAACGAATCCGCATGTGGCATAGTCATCGTAGTAGTCGCCGAAATAGTAGTGACGATGACTAGGACGAACCCACAAATGCCGTGGCAACAAATCAACCGAGACAATCACTTGCGGCGTGAACACGCACCGCGGTTGATCAAAGAACGGACGATGAAAACGATAGGGAGAGAACAACCAACCGCGGCGAACCAATGGATAGTCCCAATAACCGCGACAGAAAACGTAGCCTCGCGGCGTCCAGTGATAACGGGCCGGAATCCACACCCACGATTCGTAGCCAACCGACCAATAACCCGGACGCCAAGCGTAAGATCGTTGTTGCCAAGTCCAATGGCCCGGTACCCAGATGTGATCTGTGGAAGGTGCCATCCCGATCGGACCACGGTCCAAACTTTCCGGCGGCGCTTCCGGCAAGTATTCCAGCTCGCTCGTCGTTACTGGAACCCACGTCCCAGAAATCCACTGGTAGCCAGCCTGATTGTCCAATTCCAACCAATAGCCCGGCAGCCAACGAAACCCAGGCGGAATCGCACGCCAAATCCCACTGACCCAGAGGAATTCATTGGCTTGGTCGTCAAAGGCCCAGTAGCCAGGGATCCATTCGATGTTCGCGCCTTCGGGGCGCATTTCCGGCGGCGATTCCTCGATCAAGTTCGGAGGGCGTTGAGTGATGGTCAAACCTGGTGCCGGTTCTGCTTGATGCAGCTCGGCAAACGCCTCATGGACTGGCCCACGTAACATCGCTTCGCCAAGCTCATTGCCTTGCGGGGGAATTACAAGCGGTGCCGGATCCTGCGGCGGCAATTCCAGTTCGGGCAAAAGCTCTTGGCCCGAAGCCAGCGACGGCAGCAGGAATGCCGTCCAGCCAACCAGACCAAAACCAAAATCACGAAACGGACGTCGTAAGCCAAACACAAGCGGTTCCTCGGAGCAATACATGGGTTCGAAAAGCGGTGATCGCTGCCGTCCCTACAGTATGCAAATCCGTTGCCAATCGACCAGACATGTCACAAATCTTGGAAACCGACCGCCGTGTGTGGCAAGGGAGGCGAGCGGAATGTGTGGCATCGTCGCCAAACGCTCCCGCGCTCCGGTTCGCATGGTGGCTATTCCTGCGACCTTGCCAAATACGAAATGACGAAAAATCAATGAACGCTGCGAGATGACGATCACCGATTTCAAACTGGACCGAAGGAACGGTCCAAGACATCAAGCCAACCGCTCCTGCGGTCCGATTGAAATTTTGCGACGAGATTTTTCGCATTGGGTCCCCGCCGAGAATTCTCGGTCTGTCATCAACTGCGCTGCATGCGAAGTCAATACGATGACACGGGGAAAACTTGGGACCCCAAATGAAAGAACCAACTGACCGCACTAGCTGGATTGGTTCTGGCTTTGAACGGCATTCGCCGGAGGAAATCGCGAGGCTAGAAACCAACGTTCAAAGAGATTCGCACGTCGCAATCGAGTATCGGAAGCGTCGATCGTATGTTTCTTTCCGCGACGGGTAATTACCTCCAGTTTCCCATCGGGCAGCACGGCCATGACTCGCCAGTACTTTTCGACTTCATACCCGTATTCTTCCCCATGTGCTGCAGGCCGTAGGTTAATGGCCCGCGGCGTGGGAGCGGTTCCCCGTTTTGGCTTGCGAAATACCACCATGTCTCCAACCGCAATTTCCTTGGCCAATTCCAACTCCCTCCCGTTTGTTTGCTAACTTAACTTGTTGATCGAAACAAATTGCCTTGACTTCAAACGCGACACCAAACGGTACCGCAAAGGATTGTTCGGTGTTCTCGCTGAAGCCTTGAAAAAAAATGAGCCCAATGTCGCGCTCCTAAAAATTTCCTTTTTTTCCAAACTTGGCAGTAGGAATCGGGATGCAGAACGAAACCGGGTGCAAACTCTGAAATAACTTAACAAAGCAATCGCTTGAACTCCAGTCGGAGTCGGTCGTCAAGCGCCCGCACCGAGAAAACATCGGCCCGGAGGACAAACGTGATAAAATCTCGCCAGGCTCGGCCAGAAAACCTAGGTGATTTGTGCCATTTAAAACACGTGCTCAACTATTCACTACCAGAAAACGACGGGGTTTTAGCTAGCACGACGCCGAGAAAATCGATATGCTGAGGGTCGATTCAGCGAGCGGGAAACGGCTGGCGAAATCTGAAGATCGAGGGGCATGGGAGAAGTAAAGATGAAGAACCGCCTCAAGACTCCAATCGGCTTTGATTCGGAACTCGATCGAGCGACATTTTCAATGGGCCTCGAGGAGTGCGATTTATCGAGTATCGTCCAACCAGAAATTGTGCGAGTGGACGCGCCGACTTTTTCTGATCTGCTGATCAGCAAGCACCACCTCCAGCGTTGGAATTCGCCTGAATCCAATCAGTTGGGGTTGTTCGATCCGGGACAAAGAGTTTGCTACGTGATCGACGAAACCGAGCTTTACCACCAGGTCCTCTAACACATTTTCTTACGATTGCAGACGGCCGCCTATTTCGCGCGGACCCGTACGGTTTTGCCAACCTCGTCCAACATATAACGGAGGTGGTCGAAGTCGGGGTGTTTCAAACGGATCCACGCGTTGGCCATGTAGCCCGCTTCGACGGGTTGTGTTGGGGTGTTCTCTGTCGGCAAGTGGCAATCGATAATCCATTCGCCGAATCGAGTCTCGATTTCTCGCAGTCCCTCGTAGTGCGAAATCAGTCCGTCGTGGTCAGGCCGCAGCGCGATGATTCCCGCGGAAAAACGGCGCGAGGGTTGGCCGTGTGGGCGACCGTGGACTATCGCGTTGGCCCACTCCAGATACAGATCCAAATCATTGGCGACGTTGTACAAATCCCAAGCTCGAACACCAGGCGGGCGACAACCTATTTCCGAGAAACGCAACCCTTTGGGTCCGAAGAACCACTCCATGTGGGTTGCTGAAGTGCCAATTTCCAAGGCCTCGATCACCCGGCGTCCCAATTGTTTTACTTCACGATAGGTCTCCGCGGCATCAATACGATTGGTCGCGATGAATTGCGGCGAAATCCAGCGATGGCGCATCGCGTCCAGCACATTGGGGAAATAATGGGTGATGAACTCGTGAACGACCTGCCCACCAATCGTGATGGTGTCGTAGAACGCCTCATGTCCTTCAATGAACTCTTCCACCGCCACCTCCCCACCGCGACCAACACCGGCCGCATCCAAGGCTTGGTCCAGTTGCTCATGCGAAGCAACACGGCTTGTCCCGGCTGCGCCGGCGCCAGCACGTGGCTTGACGATCAAAGGGAAACCCACTTCATGCGCGAAGCGGTGCAACTGTTCGCGGTCCCCGCTGCCAATCGACGCCGCGCAAGGGACATCCGCCGCACGCAGGGCAGCCTTCATCGCAGGTTTGTCACGACACAAAAAACAAGTCTTGACCGACAACCCCGGAATCGTGCAACGCTCACGAACTTGTGCCACCGACAGGATATGGGCTTCAATCGTGGATTCCAAACGGTCCACCCACATCCGGCTCTGCACGAATCGTACCGCATCGGTCATCACATCAACGTTGGTCACACTCGGTACGCGGATGTAATCATACAACCAACTTTGCAGCTCGCTGTCCAAGGCCTCTTTGGGCGACTCGCCAATTGCGACAACGGTTGCTCCGACTTGTTTCAGAGCCCGCACGAACTGGCGCTGATTCGCGGGAAAGTGCGGTTCAACAAACACGATATTCATTGGTGAGGGACCCGATCTTCGGCGTGGAGCTGCTCAAATCAAATAGCGCATCAATCGCAGCCCAGCCGGCCAACCGAACGGACGAGTCTGCGCTGCCCGAACGACGAACATCATAGTTCGTCCCGACTTCGGGCGAAATCATTAGCCCAAGTGACTTGCCGTTTAGGAGAAATTCCCAGACTATTATTGTCACAATTTCGTAATCTGCTCGACCGGACAGCAACCCACCGGCGCCTGGTCCAACTGGACTTGGGAGTTGCGAGGCGGACTGCCGGAACGATCCTTTGGACGTTTTTTCGCCTGTTCGTCGTCAATCGCGGCGATTTAACTGTCAGCAAATCTCGGTTTTCGCTGCGAACGACGCTTATGAACGGGCCCATCCTGAAAAACTGTACGGATTTTTCGGCCTTCCCCCTCTTGCACCGCGAGAAATCCCCCGAATTTGCTCAAGTTTTCTAGTTGACTGAGCAAAATCTGTGCCTACAGTGGAGGGAACAGCCTTGTTTCGTCGGAGGCTTCGCCGAAAAAATACGCCCTCAGTGGGATGTCGTTTTGCGAGGTGAGTGTCACCGTAGTGGGTGATATCGCGGATCGGATTTCAGCAAACATCCGAGAAAGGTTGGCATGCAAAGGAATGAACATGTTGGTATTATCAAGAAAGAAAAACGAAAGCATCGTCATTAACGATTCGATTTCGATCGTTGTCGTCGAAATTCGCGGTGACAAGGTTCGCTTGGGTGTGGAAGCACCCAAAGACGTCACCGTCCATCGAAAAGAAGTTTACGACGCTATCAAGAGTTATGATCTGAAGCATGAACCCGTCTCCGAGGGCCTCGTTTCTGAGGGCCGTCAAAGTTCGGACGATGTTTCTGAGAACGCTGGGTAATTTAGGGCGATAGTGAACCTGGAGTGGTGGACAAGTTTCTGTCTTCTGTTAAACTTGGCCCCAGTTCTGCGGGATGATTTGCCGATAGAGAGCAGACCATCTCCAGCGGACGGCCCCTTCGTCTAGCGGTCTAGGACATCGCCCTTTCACGGCGGTAACACGGGTTCGAGTCCCGTAGGGGTCATTAATGGTTCATTCACCACCCATCCCGAACCATCATCACCCCCGTTTTCCCGGGGTTTTTTTGTTTTGTCGATGGGCTCTAAGGGGCCTTGATTGCCATTGATGGGGGGACCAATGGGGGGACGGAAATTAACCGCCCGTTGCCAATGCTCATCCGTGGAAAGCAAGTAATGTTTTTCGGCAACGGCCGTTGATTGGCCCAACCACTTGTTGATCACGTGGGATGGGAACCTCTCTTGTAGTTCCGTTCGACAACTCGCCCGGCAGTTATTGAACGGCTTGGGCCACGGCTTGATCCCAGCTCGATCCAAGATACGGCAGAATTGAGTTCTCAGATTATCGCCGAACATCCGCCGAGCCACCACGAACACCGCACCATCAACCGCTCGATCAAACGCATCGGCCAACACCGCCCGCACATCAGGGAACATCGGACAGAATCTCAATCCGGTTTTGGGGGCATCGATTCGCAGCCGTCCCGCATCCCAATCAATGTCCGTCCACTTCAACCCCATCACCTCACTCGGGCACCGCAGGCCACCAAACCGAGCCAACACGAAAATCACCCGCCAATCAATATCCGGGCAAGCTTTCAGCACCTGGGCCGCCATCTTGCGATCGATAAACCGTTGGCGCTCGGAGTTTGACTCATCACCACCTTTGAGATTCTCGAACGGGCTCGATTCCAACAGCCTATCTTTTACCGCCTCGGCGATCATCGTCTTGGCCCGCTTGGTATGTTTTGAAACCGTAGCCGCAGCCAACCCACGCTCACCACCCAACCATCGCCGCCATCGTTCCGCATCAGCCGCCGTGATGGAATTGAGTAGCCGTTTCGCTCCGAAGTATTCCAGCAACAGCCGTTCGGTTTGCTGATAGTTGATCACCGTGGTTTTTTTCACATCGGTTTTGTTCTCAATGAAATCAGCCAGGAACGCACCGAGGAATCGGCCCTTGTCACTCCGGGCACGTTCAGACACTGCATCAGCCAACCCCCACGCCACCAACGAATCACGTAACCGGCCCTTGGTTCCATTGGCCCATGCCAACGCCTTAGGCTCGGGGGCCTCATTCTTGGACCGAGCCAACGCCAATCGTTCTAGATGATCAGCAATTCTCACGGCCATCCGTTCGTCGTTTTTTGACTCACCCGCCACGTAAATCTCGCGACGCTTTTTGTCGACGTAAAACCGAATCCTAAACCCGACTCGGCCATCACGATCCAATCGTTGCACACTTGCCATTTTGCAAACTCCTACCGAATCAATCGAAACATATTTGGCAACTTCTATTTCCGCGTTTTTTTTCTTCTCTTAAGCTCGTCGAAGATTGGCCCCGTGTTTAATGGCCGCAGCACATAAACCGGCCGATTATCACCTGTAGAATATATGGGAAACTTTCCGTCATTTGAAATTTCGATCACTTCGAATGGTCCGTTGATTCTGGAAAAGAACTCAAGTCGATCAAATGACGCATTGGGGAAGGTGGTCGAGGGCGATTGAATCCCGGTAATAATGAACGATTCCGACGCTGAAACACCCGATACGTCACCAATGTCGTATCTCACCACAGTTGATTCCGAAGAAAGCACCGTCACGATGCTAACGCCACGAAACAAACCGTCGATTTTGAATTTCCCGAATGATCCCAATTGTGGATTCGTCGGCAAATAACCGAATTCATATTGCTCCTGTTTTTTCATTGCCACAAGCTCTCGTTTCATCCGTGCAAGTTTTTCCTCCATTTCTTTGAGTTCTTTCGCAAGGCCGCCACGGTTGCGGGCATTGTGTATACGAATCCGACGTACTTCTTTATCAAACGCCTCGATTTCCTCATCTAACGCATTAGCAGCTTCTTTCGTTCGTTGCTGAACCAAATCCGCTTGCTTCACGAATTTTGCGTCATCTTCTTGAACTACCAATGTCGCCATCATCAAACTCCGAATTTTGCGGAAAAAACGCACGCCTTGGGGTACGATCTTGGATATGCCACACCGCAGATTTTCAACACTCCGCCCATACTCAAAATACTCAATACCAACCTAAGGGCTCACGTTCACGCACCGCCCGCCATGCTCAAAATACTCAATACCCACAGCCCCCGCCACATCGATCAGGGCCGCAGCCGCGGCATCGGCCCGATCCATCCCCCCATCAAACTCACGAATTGCCGCCCGTTCGCCCCACAATTCCACCGCGTCAACCAGATCATCCCGGCAAACTTTCATCCGTTCGATCACATCCGCGCCGAGGGAACCAGCTGGGCCGTCATAGCTCAGCCGTCCCCCCTCACCAGACAACACCACCCCGGCCCGGATCAGCTCGATCATTAACCTAACGGCTACCACGGCCATCACAGCAACCCCGATACCCGTGGCGGGTTTGCGATCCACGGATGGCAATCGAATCTCAGGCTCGGCCTCCCAGCTCGGACACTTTGATCGTCCACAGGCCGCAACCAACCACGATCCATCAACACATCTAACGCACGATCCAACCGTTTCTCATCACGATCAAATCTAGATCGGAATTGTTGACCAATGTTCCGCCTTGAAACCTGAGCCGATTCTTGTTTTTTCAGCCATTTCAAAATCGCATCGGCATCCAGCACCGAGCCATCATCTCCAGCCATCAATCCGATCGACGCTCTGGCATGTGCGATAGCCCATCGAGCGATTGCCACGGCCGCCTCAATCGAATCCACCTCAACCTCAACCTTCGTTCGTACGGGATTAACGTGGTCCCCCACCCATCGGGCCAAATGAATCACCGCGGCCAAACGGGCAGTTAGGCCGCAGAGTTTTCCGCCCCAATCGGTTAACCCAACCAACGGGCCCTCATCGGCCAACCACGGTTCCACCTCGGATTGCCATTGATCAAATCGCTCTGCCGCCGCAGCCGATAGCTTCAATCGATGCACATGATCATCGGACTCAATCAGCCCATGCAATCGCCGGATCAAGTTTTCGTATTCGTTCGCCACCTTATCAGGGACGGGATCGGGTATGATTTTCCGATGGCCCAGAGGGCTCGGGGGCAATGCATAGAGGAATCGTCCCAACAGGCCGCGCCCTCGGAACGATGGTTTTCCGGCCAACCCACGAATCACATCCGGTTGAATCGCATAGGCCAACGTCAAGCAAACTCGATCAATTGCCACCGAGCCACGCACAACTCGATCCACCCGTAGATCATCACCGGCATGGGACTTGAGAAACACATCCAAATTAACAGAGCCCGAATATCGGCCGCCCATCACATCAAACAGCCCGCCCTCAGCACCGGCCGCAATCAGCCGTCCGCCTTGGGCCGCCAAATTCATCTCGACTGCCTCAGGAGAGGCATCATCCAATAGCAACTTTGGCGCCACGGGCTCGGCCTCCTGGGCCAATTGCGCGGCCAATCGCTTGGCATCAGCCACCGCCTTAGAATCACCCGCTGCACATTTCTTTTCGGAACCCTTTAGTTGTGACTCCAATATCCGCCGATTCGATTGGGCCACGGCAATCTCGGGCCGGGCCGCTTCAATCAACTCCGCTTCAATTTTTCGAATGGGATCGAACGCCGACTTGAGCACTGATGATTTTCGATTGGCCGGATCGAGTAGAACCACCACGAACAAATTGATGGGCTCGATCCATCCGGCTCGGGGTTCAATCACAATCCGCCGAGCCACCATCCCCGAACAGGCCGCCAACGACAACAACGCCGCCAACTCAACCGGGGTTTGTGTCGCCTCAGACGTTGCCACGATCCAATCACGCAACACATCAGGCAACCCATCGATCGGGATGCTCGGCAACAATGGCAAATCGACGGCCACCGGATCGTCCCACCCATCCCCGGGGATGGGTTTGATGTTCATCAACTCACGATCAATCGCGCCACGATCGACACCGGGCAACGCCTTACAAATCATTGCGACAAATTGATCCCGCGAATTTGTGGACGCCAAATCAACCGAATCCCGCGCCACCACTCGATCATTCAACAGGGCCTCAATCGTTTGATGGCCGTTCACCCTGGGCCCGCATTTCAAAATCAAATCACTCATTGTTGGCACCTCACTTTCAATTGTTGGATGGCGGCCGCATTGGCAACCGCCCGAAGAACATCCGCATGTGCGCCGCCCACGATCCACTCCCGGCAATCCTTTATCCCATCCGGGGGACGAATCACGCGAACGCCGCAGATCGTCACACAGGCTCGCACCAATCGTTCGGCACCCATCGCACCGGCATCATCACAATCAGCCACCACGATCACCTCGGGGGCTCTCAATCGCCGAGCCAATGACGCCACCCAATCGACTCGGCCACCCGCCGAGGGAACGCCCACGGCATCCAAACCAACCGAACACAGCGCAGCCGTATCCGTGGGGCCCTCAGCCACCCACAGCGGCATCCCGCCACGCAAATCAAGTGAGAAGATCAATCCGGCCGTCGAGCCACTCACGGCCCATTTACGGGCCGATACAGGACAGCGCAAACGAATCCCAACCACTCGGCCATCGGGATCACGCATTGGCCACGTTGTAGCTCGACGCTCGAAGTCCCAACCAACCATCAACCGAATCAGCACCTCCACCGGCAAACCCAAACGCTCCGCCGCTCGGGCCCTCCAATGATCAGGCATCTCAGCGAACCATCGTTCGGCCATCTCGGCCCAACGGGGATCGGGATCACGATGCTCATCAATGCGCACTCGACGTTCCACATGCCGAGGAACGACCACCGCACCCTCGGCACCGAGGAATCGGGCCAACCATTGAACCGCAGCGGCAGCATCAACAGCGAGCCACCAACGCAAACTCGACAAGCCATCACCGGGCCGGGGGTTTGTGTTCTTGTTGAAACAAAACCGGCAGTAAACCACGCCGCGTTCAGCCAACCCGGGGAACGCCGCAAACCGATCCCGGCCGCCGCACTTGGGACAGGGACGCCCCCGCCGATTTTCCAATCCTTCAATCGGCATCCCGGCCGCCGTCAAAATCTCGGTCCATCGGCCTCGGGCCATCATCATCAATCGGGGAAGATCAGCCTTCATGGGACACCCCATCACGGCCCGCAGCCAAAACCTCAGACTTGCGGAACCGCCGCAACCGACCCACCTTGAACGATGGGATCAGGCCAGCACGCACGGCACGTTCCACTGAGGGAACCGAAACGCCCAACCACCGGGCCGCATCATGCACATCCCCTACGGGATCACCAATCTCAACTCGGCCGTTCAATCTTTGCGCTATCGCATCGGCCAATTCTTCAATCTCGCGGGGACTCATTGTTGGGTACCTCCGGTTTGTTGGACGTTCAGAATCTGGGCGGACATTGAATTCCCGGCCATCGCCAAAACCGCAGCCTCAGCCGTTGCGTCGTGGAACATGAGTTTTCGTCTAACGCGCAAGCAGGGCACCCGGCCAGCCTCGGCTTGCTCTTTGAGCCAAAGCGGGGGCACGCCCAACCGCTCGGCCATGTCAGGCAGCGAAACCAACGCCGCCTTCAAATCATTGCGATTGACCATCGAATTGATCCCAACGTGGATAGAAACACCGATCCATTGATCAGCCACGTGGGAAACGATAACAGGGCATTTTGCCGAGTAAACTAGCAAAAACAGCCGTGCAACCAACTGCAACCAGCTGCAACCAATTGCAACCAATTGCAACTTATTCGCCTAGATATTTTTGAAGTTTGCTCGGCTTTACGTAATCGTTCAATCGGGATTTTTTAATTCGGCACTTACCACGCTCGCCAGATTTTTCAATGTACGGCTTGCCGATGTTCTTGGCATGATGCCCAATAGTTGACTTGTGCACCGAACAATCCGCAATCGCAACGACAACCCACGGATCACTCGCACTCTCGGCGCGGTCAATGGCCGCCTCAAGTCGATAAAAAAAGTTCGCAACATTGCTTAGCCATGTTTGCATTATCTTGAATGATTCTTGACCTTCAGTGATCCGTGCAACGAATACGGTTCCATGATCCGGGATATCACAAAGTTCAAACCTTGCACCCAAACGTTCGGCCGTCTGGTACAACTTGTGGATATGGTTTGGTAATAATCGTTCCCGTTCAACTTTGTGTATGAAATCGCGTAGTTCCGATAGCGAATGAAAATCACAGTTTAATCCGTCTCTTTCTTCGCCTACTTTATCCCCCGAGGGATCATCCGGCGATTGTGCGGCCTCATCACGAAGATCAATTGCCGGTTTTGGATCGGCCGTAACTCGCGCTCGTTCGATCAATCGAACCAACGCACCGGCATCCATTCGCAGTCGTTCCGTCTGTTCAACTAATTCATCGCCAAACACCGCTCGAAGATCGGCGGCTTGGCTCAGTTCAGACTTATGATCGTATTCCCACTGCGTTTTGCGTTCACTAATCTCATCCCGCCACGCCTTGATCCCAGCCGAAAAATCAAGCCAACGCCGAGCCACCTCGGCACCCATTGCGCTCATCCGGTCAGCCAACAGGGACTCAGCCACCTCATCAATCGCCGAGGGACCGGGCACCAACTCAGCCATCCCGCCACGGATTTCCAAATACGCTCCCCGGAGATGACATTGCTTGAACAGCGGCAACAAATCAAACCGCCCGACACCCGCCGCCCGTTGCACCAATTCAAACGGGGACAGGCGCAGAAACTTGCATAGCGAATCCACCACCAGCTGATCGGACTTGATCGGCACTCCCAGACATTCATCGAGTATTTGCTTAATCTGTACCGCCGTCGTTAGAACATGCTCAATATCGCGAGTCATGCCCTTTGGGTCATTGCCATCAATGTAACCCTTGGGGAGTTCGGCGAGCAACTCGATGAGCGTTTCTGATGCAAGCTCGAAACCAGCCTTTAACAACTTTCGTGCTGCCTTCTCAACTAGAGGCTTCCACCGGTAGCGTCCCTCGATTCGCGGCATGGTGCGCCCTAGCAAGCTAATATCGCTTACTTGTTTCGTTTCCGGATCTGAATCTAATCGGGGACTCCGTTGTTGCTTGAAATCGAACTGCTTGCACAACTCGTCAACCCACTCGTAGCCCTTTTGTTCGTCGTCCAGTGCTCGCAGAATCGCGTCACGCGCGGCGTAAACTTCCTGCCTGAGTGCTGCGGATAACATCGTCGTCTCCTGTTCGTCCTCGTCGTTTGCCGCTTCAAAAGCATTTCTGACTGTCGGTCACCTCGGAGGCCAGTGTGCCTCCCGAACGTCCCTTGCGTTCGTCTGCTCGTTGACAATTTGGTTGAATGCAGTGAGCCGTCGGGTTTTGGGAGTCCAACGGCTCAGTGGCAATGGTTTACTCCTGCGTCAGGTCCTGAACCATGTCCGTGACGAAACGGCGGAATGATTCGTTCTGCACAAACTGCTTGTAGAACTCCGTGTCGTCCCTAAGCAGCGGGCCAATCACCCGCATGAGCGCGGCATCGAGTTCAATACGAGCGGTGTTCGGTGTGTTTTGCTTGGCGTTGCGATACGGACCATCGGCGGCAACTTTCGGCGCAATGTCTTCCTGAATCCGCTTCATGATCCGATCGGCGTCAGTGAACAACGTTCCAAACTGCTCGTTGAAGCTCTTCAGGATATTGCTCAGGCGGTCGAGTTCTGGTTCAACCTTTCTCCCACCACCAGCGACTGGGACTGGCTCCACTTCCGCGTTTGCGTCGGGCAACAGCACCTTCATCGCCGCTTTCTTCTCGACCCGATAGCTGTCCATGTCGATGGATTCCAGAATGCCCTTCGCCAGATCTTCCTCTTTCGGCGCTGGCAACTTTGGCACCAGGAAGTTCAATAGGATGGAGAGCTTTTCCCAACCCGCGTTCGTATAGGGCAGGATCGAAGCAAGGAAGTTGTAGGTGCGAGTGAAGGCTTTCGCCTTGCCCTTGAAGTCCACCTGACTGTCCTCGTCCAACCGCTCCTTGTACGTTGCGACACAGACATCCAAAATCGGATCGAGCTTTTCCCGTTCAGCTCCCGAAAGGTAGAGAGCCACAAAAGCGTCGATCTGCTCGGGTGAATAGACCTGGTGCTCGTCAAGAGCGTTCTGGAGGTCATGCAATTTGTTCGGATCGGTCTTATCGCTCAGGATCGTTGTGCGATAGTAGTCCGCAAAGGCCTGCGTGATGGTCTCCGAGTTGTTCATGAAGTCGAGCACAAACACATCATGTTTCTGCGGGTGCGCCCGGTTGAGCCGAGAGAGTGTTTGTACCGCCTTGATGCCAGAGAGTGGCTTGTCCACATACATGGTGTGGAGCAACGGTTCATCGTACCCCGTCTGAAACTTGTCGGCGCAGATCAGGAAGCGGTAAGGGTCTTCCTGGATTCGGTCCGCGATATCGTTAGCAGGAAAGCCGTTTAGCGACGATTCGGTGACCTTGACGCCCTGGTACTCGGGCTCGCCCGAAAAGGCCACGATGCCTTGGTACGGGCTTTTACGTTCGTGCAAGTAGGTCTTGATGGCGTGGAAGTACTGGATCGCCCGCTCGATCCCACTGCAAATGACCATCGCCCGAGCCTTGCCGCCGATCTTGTTCAACGCCAAGACTTGCTCATGAAAGTGATCGACCATGATTTCGGCCTTGAGTCGAATCGCATGGTCGTTGCTCTCGACGTACTTACGGAGCTTCTTCCGCGCCCGCTTGGTATCGAATTCGGGATCGCCCTCGACCGTCTTGACCAACTTGTAGTAGCTGTCGACCGGTGTATAGCTCTTTAACACGTCCAGAATGAATCGTTCCTCGATCGCTTGTTTCATCGAGTAGTTATGGAACGGCTTGAACTTGACTTTGCCCTCAGCATCCGCTGCTTGCTCGATTCCGAACATCTCCAACGTCTTGTTCTTTGGAGTCGCGGTAAAGGCAAAGTAGCTGGCACGCTCCAACATCTTACGAGCGTCCATCCGCTGTTGCAGAGCGTCGTTGATCTCGTCTTCAGGATCGGCCAGGGCCTCGCTCATCGCAGCAGCCGTCTTACCACCTTGGCTGGAGTGAGCTTCGTCAATCACGATCGCAAATGAGCGTCCGCGGTGTTGGTCCCCAATCTCGTCCAGGATGAAGGGGAACTTCTGTACCGTGGAGATGATGATCTTCTTGCCGCTTTCGATAAACTTCCTCAGGTCGCCCGAGTGATCGGCGTGGCCCACGGTCGCCCCGACCTGGGCGAACTGCCTGATGGTGGCCTGAATCTGTTGGTCGAGAAGCCGACGGTCGGTAATGATGATGATCGAATCAAAGACATCGCGATCATCTTTACGCACGCCAATCAATTGGTGCGCCAACCAAGCAATCGAATTCGACTTGCCACTCCCCGCCGAGTGCTGAATCAGGTACCGCTTGCCTGTTCCTACGCTCGCCACATCGGCCAGTAGCTTCCGGACCACCTCCAACTGATGAAAACGTGGAAAGACCTGCTTGAGCTTCTTCTTGCCAGTCTTGGGATTCTTCTCTTCGACGATCTGGGCGTAGTTTTCCAAGATATTGGTCAACCCGCTTGGCGTCAGCAATTCTTGCCACAGGTAAGCCGTCTTCAGACCATGTGGGTTCGGTGGATTCCCAGCGCCGTCATTGTAGCCTCGGTTGAAGGGCAGGAACCAAGACGCCTTGCCCTTCAGTTCCGTGCACATCATCACTTCGCTGTCATCCACGGCGAAATGCACCACGCAGCGGCCGAAGCGGAATAAGGGCTCTTTGGGATCGCGATCCAGCTTGTACTGTTCGATGGCGTCAGCCACGGTCTGCTTGGTCAGACTGTTTTTCAATTCAAAGGTGGCGATCGGGAGACCGTTGATGAATAAACCCAGGTCCAGAGCCCGTCGAGTCTCATCGCGGCTATAACGCAATTGCCGCGTCACACTGAATCGATTCTGGGCGTGCAGAGCGACCGCCTTGGCGTTATCGGGAGACGGAGTAGCGTAGAACAGGGTCAGATCGTGCGGGCCATGTTTGATCCCGCGCCGCAGTACATCGATCACGCCGCGCGAGCCGATTTCTTTTTCCAGTCGGGCCAGGAATTGTCGGCGAGTGGGGCTGTCATTGGCCAAATCGAATGCTTCAGCCAACTTGGGTTGGGTGGCCAGGACAAAGGCCTGGAGGTGGACCAGATCAACACAGTATCCACGGTCATAGTCTTGGCTATTACCAGGGAGCCAACCGCGAGTCAACATGTCGCGAACGATCAGCGACTCCAGGCCGGCTTCGGAGGTATCGGTCTTTTGGCGGAATGGGAAATAGCCGACTGATTTTTCTTGGATGGCATCAGCGGAACCGAGATCGTCGTGGGTCATGGCTCAAAGTCTCCCTTGCCGTTGGCCGGATGCTGCGTCATGCTTCGATCTCCTCAACAATTTCGTCGTCCAGATCCTCCAGCGAATCGTCGGCGGGGAGTGGTTCGTCAGCTTGGTCTGGCAGTCGCTTGGCTGCTTCACGTACATCGAGTTTACCGGTGACGACTTCGGCGGTCAGAGTAGTCCGGTATTCGCGGAGAAGGATTATCTCTCGTGCAACCTTTGCTTCGATAAGGTTGATTGAGCTAAGCTCATCATCGAGCCATGATTCAATGAAAGCCTGTTCTTCCACTGGTGGCCAGATTGTCCATTGAGACCGAAGTCTCTGCAGATTGAGATTCTCTTGTGTACTTGTTATTGCGATGCGATCCAACTCAGACTTGAGCTGAATGGACATGTAGTAAAGGAAGTTACTGCGTACTTTTGTTCCTTTTGGAATCAATGCCACTGCACTGTCGGGAAAGCACGCGTCAAAATTCAATATCGCAACATGTCCGGTCTTTGCGCCGGTAATAATCATTGCGAGCGTTCCGGCCTTGAAAATCTTACTGACCAACAAGCCACGCTCATTCAGCGTTTGTGAATGCTGTTCGATGTACTTGTGGGCAGCCGAAATGTCTCCAGTCTGAATAAATGGGTATTTCCCGCCATAGAATCGTGGGTCGTTTCTCGGTCTATGCGTAAACTTACCGCGTTCAATTTGGACCCATTGACCCAGTCTTGCCGTTTCCCAATGTTCGGGCACATCACCGAGCCAGGGGATACCTGAGGGTTTAAGTGTGACGTTGGGGTCGAGTCCTCGGGTGACGGCGCGGTGGATGATGGCTTGTTTCTGCTCATTGAGCAGCCCGATCAACTTCCGCTTCGCCCGAATCGCCCGCTCGATCTTCCCGTTCGCATAATCCAAAAACTTGACAATCGCCGCTTGCTCGTCAGGCGGAGGCGTGAGGATCAGCATTCGCTTGAAGTCTATAAAACTCAAATTTTGTCTCAAGCCCGATCCGAGACCGTAAAAGACCTTCATTAGGTCGAAGGTGTGGAGCAGCGCGTGGGCGTACTCCGGACTTAGGGGGCTGATGACTTGAAAGCAGAGGTACGCAGAAGTAATTATTCCTCGATCTCTCACCAGTCCCACTCGCATGCTATTCCAGTCGTTCTGTAAATCGGTCGACCGTACAATTATGTCGCCGGGCGTGACGATTTGGTAAGTTTCAAACGACTCAGGAACAAGACCGTGAAGCTTGTCCTTGGGTTTCACAACTATCCGCCCATAGCTCAACGAGAGAACAGTATCCTCTTGCATCCCGATATTCTTTACGCACTTCTCTCGGAATGCCGCAAATCCAGGTGGCATGCCCCAATGCACTGGCACCTTGCCCAACCATGACACACCTGATTCCTTGTACTCTGCATATGGCTTGAGGTCATCAATCATGTGCCTGCCTCCTCGGTCAATCGCTCTGGGTTCCATATCTGCTCGGCGAGCTTACGATACAGTTGGCTGCGAGCTTCTAAGTCAGCCTTTTTGAACGAACTATGCGATCGGAACAGAAGTCCGGTTCGTGCGATGAACTGCTTGAATCCAGGGTTGTGACTGTAACACTGGGGATGCAGCGACCATGCGAGTAGGTTTTGGCTCACGTAACGAGGTAATTTTTCTTCGTACTTCAAGTCGCCGTAGCTGGCGTTGAAACTCTTGGGAAGCAGAAGCAGTCCGCCGATGCGATTGCGGAAATCGTCAAAGTCGGCCGGCGACGTGAACTCGTCTGTATGCCGCTCGGGGTGGTCCGCCCAGATGTGCTCAATCTCGTATCGTACTTTAGGATTGGCTAGGTAGGTGGCTGCCGTCGAACCCAAACCGGATTGCTGCTCCACATAGGCGGTCATGCGAGCAAGGAGAACCTTGATGTAGCGTTTCGACCACTGGTTCAACGCAAATCCGTCGAACCCTTTTCGATGCCCCTTGTTTGCGCCGGAAAAGTCGCAATCTTGTTCGTCGAGTCTATGACGGAGCAAACGGACCAGATCGGGCAAGTCCTTGCCTCGGATCTCCTTCATGATATTGAAGATGGTGTAGGACAAAGCGGAGAAGGTCAGCGTCAGATAATTCACAGCCCTTCGGGCAAGAAGAATATCAAGGAATGTGGCGACGACACAAATCTTGCGATCGACCACTTCGGGCGAATCGGTAAGGTTCAACGGAGCCAATATCAACGGGTAATGCAAGGTGAAGTTGAATGCGGCAACGTGATATACAGGTTCCAGCCCAGGCTTAATGTTGTCCGACGCCTCACGCAGTCGCTGGTACTGCCGAACAAAGTACGGCATCTCCTCGTGCGTAAAGTGAAAAAAATCGTCGGTTGTCTTTAGCCCAAGAACGTCAGACGCTTTGTCAACCCAACGATGGAACTCTGTTCCGATCCGTTCAAAGTCCCTGTTCTCTGCCCCGCGATTCCGCTCACGAACGGTCTTTGCATGCTTTGCTCGTAGCCAGGCCTTCACGGCATCCGAATCTTCATCCTTGCCAATCTTACGCAGAGCTTCGATCCGCTCTCGCCAGACTTTTGCAGCAAGATTGCGTTTAGGTGCATCGCTGATATGGGCAAGCAGATAGCCCTTGAGCATGTCCAGCGGAGTGAGAGAGAGCCCACGGTCGTTCATGGTCTCAAAAATGGTGTAGGCATCTTCTTCGGTCGTAGCCGATATCTCGACCAAATGGACATGTTCCGTGAGCCAGTCGCAAAAGTAAGGCAGAGCCTTCTCGTTGATTTCGCCAGGAATCAAGGCGTCCAGATCTTGATAACGGGCTACGATGGTCTGCACGGATTCAGTGGCGTCCGAGACTTCGGGTGTGATTCCGTTGAGCAACGATTCCATGACCACAGCACGATCTGGCACAGCCAGATTGAAGTCTTTCTTACCGTACTTCATGGAGAAGATCAGGTCTTTGAGTTCGACTCGATCTTCGCGGGTACCTTGCCTTCGGTGTAACACCATCAGAAGCAGAGTGAGTGTGGTGAGCCGCTGCTGGCCATCCACGATAAAGACTTCCTTGTCCCGCGAGCTTAAGATGATCGAACCCAGGTAGTAGTGCCCGTAGTCTTGCACGGACTCTCGATCATCGGTTGGATCGAAATCAGCCAGGAACTGTTCCGTGAGGTCATCGATTAGCTCGCGGGCTTGTTTGTTTTCCCAACGGTATTCCCGCTGGTAATAGTCCACACTGTAACGCTGACCTTTTAGTATCTGGCTGACCGATTTGGCGGAAGCAACGATCTGTTTCACAAACTGCCCTTTCCAACGATGCCGACCAGTAATCCCTCGGCTTCCTTCTCCACGGCGAGGATGTCCTGACGAATCTCCTCCAGGCTGCGGAGGGGCTGGGGCTTGTAGAAGTGTCGGGTGAAGCTGATTTCGTAGCCAATCTTGGTGGCCGAGGGATCGATCCAGGCGTCTGGGGTGTACGGCAGTACCTCTCGCTGCATAAAGGTCTCAACATCCTCTTGCAAGGGAACTTGCTCCGTATCGCGAAGGTCGGGGTCGTATTCGTATTCGATGATCCCACCCTTGCCTGCATAAAATCCATATAGTGGATTGACGCTCGCCTTGCCTACCTTGTGGACTTTGGCCACAACTTCAGGTGCCGTTTCGTCACGCCAACTGACGGCATTGTAGAGGACCTTTAGCTCGGCCGCAGAGAGCTTTAACTTGCGCTTCTTGAGTGCCGTCTCAACCTGTTCTCGGAACTGGTTGTGATCCTCGAATAACTCTCCACCCAATTCTTCCCTCAAAGCATTGGCTGCTGCGACCAAACGTCCATCCCTATCCCAGGTCTTCGGGTCGAGCAGCTTCTTTTTCTTCTTTTCCGGCAAGCCTTTTTTGCTGGCCGGGTCATCGCCGTCCTCAGCGTCGCTATCGTCATCTGCTCCCCACTCGGACAGCACGGTCTCTAGTTTCGGACGTAGCTTGGCAAAGCCTGTAAAAAGTTCATCGCCGAACTGATCGTAGATTTCGCTGCGAATGCCTTCATCACCGGATGCAAATCGCAGGGACTCGATGGCTTTGATCGTGATCTGACTGTGTAATCTCAATGGGCGTTCAACAACGATCTTCCGGTATCCAAATGCCTCGTTCGGGAAAATCTTGGATTGCTCCGTTTCCTCGAACTTCAAGAACGTGTCACAAATGCGTTGGATATCCTCGGGGGACAATTCACAGTTCTTCTTACCTAGGTTCTTTCGCAGGGGCTTGTACCACTGCGAGGCGTCGATCAATTGGACCTTGCCTTGGCGATGTTTGGGTTTGCGGTTAGAGAGAACCCAAATGTAGGTGGCGATACCGGTGTTGTAGAACATGTTCAGTGGAAGCGCGACAATCGCCTCTAGCCAATCGTTTTCTATGATCCAGCGGCGGATGTTGCTTTCCCCCTGGCCGGCGTCGCCCGTGAATAGAGACGAGCCGTTGTGGACTTCGGCAATACGACTGCCCAGTTCGGTCCTGTCGTTCATCTTGGCAACTTTGTTGGCCAAGAACAACAGTTGCCCGTCACTTGACCGGGTAACCAGGTTAAGCTCCTCACCCCGGTGGAGGACCTTGAATCGAGGGTCGCGGATCTCCTCCTTACCACCCATCGCTTCCAGGTCTTTTTTCCAGCTTTTGCCGTACGGCGGATTAGCAAACATGAAGTCAAACACTTGGCTGGGGAACGCATCATGCGACAGCGTCGACCACTCCGCGCCACCAACGATGTGCTTGGCGTTTTCGCCTTCACCCTTGAGCAACATGTCCGCTTTGCAAATGGCGTAGGTTTCCGGATTGATTTCCTGGCCATACAAACGAATGCTAACCTTAAGTCCTCGCTTTTTGGCAATTTCTTGAAGCGTGTCTTCTCCGACGGTCAAGATACCGCCGGTGCCGCAAGCATCGTCGAAAAGTAAGTAGGTCCCGGGCTTTATTTGATCGATGATGGGTAGAAAGACTAGGTTGGTCATCAATCGGACACCATCGCGGGGCGTCCAGTGTTCACCAGCCTCTTCGTTGTTCTCTTCGTTGAACTTACGCACTAACTCTTCGAAGACCGTCCCCATGGAATGGTTATCCATTCCGGGATGTTTTACGGTACCATCGCCGTTGAGTACGGGGGCGGGACTAAGATTTATTTCGGGATCGAGGAATTTGGCAATCAGAGTACCGAGAGCGTCGGCTTTGGAAAGTCTCGGAATGATGTTGCGGAATTCGAAGTTAGTGAGGATGTCCTGGACGTCGGTTGAAAAGCCATCTAGGTAGGCTTCGAAGTCGGCTCGCAGTTGTTGTTGATTGGAGCGGGCCAGCAGGTCACGAAGGGTAAACTTCGAGGTATTGTAGAAAGCCTCACCAGAGGCCCCACACAGCGCGGCGCGTTGCTCCGTAATCCCAGCATCGTCCAGCAAATGTTTCGTGTCGAGCACAGCTTGTTTGGTGGGTTCCAAGACGGCATCGAGCCGACGGAGCACAAACATCGGGAGGATCACGTCGCGATATTTGCCGCGTACGAACAGATCGCGGAGAACATCGTCAGCGATTCCCCAAATGAAGGAGATGATTTTGTTGTGCGTTGCTTGGTCCATCGACTGGTCTGCTTCCCTTGCAATTGAATCTTTACTTAGCCTTAACCGGCTTCGCCACTTGCTTGAGCAGCTTGTCCAAGTCCGTTCGCTTGAACAAGCGATAGCCATTCACCGGATTCCGGTGCATTGGTATGTCACCACGAGCCGCCCATTTGCGGATCGTATTGTGGTGAACGCCGAGATACTCGGCCGCCTCTGAGGTGTGCATGTATTCCGACAATTTGGTCATGGTCTCGGTCTTAACTGTGTTGGGTGCGAGTTACCCCAAGGCAGTAGCCTACTAAACCCTACACGGCCTGAACATCACCCCGCCATTCTTGGCCAATTCCTGGTACCGATCCGAAATCGTGGAGATTCGGGCCGAATCGTGTAAAATGAAGCCGGCGCTGCTACTCACTTGATTGAACCAACGCCTCAAGAGCTCAATCTCGCCGAGCCCTTTTTGGCAACCATGGTTTGCAAGCGGTAATCCAAACCATCGGAAACCAGCAGAACGCCTAGAGCGAGAAGTCGATCAACACGAGCAGTGGGAAGTCGCAGACGAATCACTTCCAAGGCCTATTGATCTTGGCATTCTAGGCAATTCGCCGGATCGGATATTTTACGCATTTTTGACACCGACTCGATCAACATTTCAGCCAACAGGGCTCGCCCCGCCGCAATAGAGAGCCGCTCCCTCCAAGTCACTTAATGCTTGTTCCCATAGTTTGCCGCTGCCCTCGCGTGTGCGCACGCGCGCGAAAGATTTCGCTCCTGAAACCCCTTTTTTGCCGTGTTTTCCCGGGCTTTTCCTCGTTCGTGCGCGCGAATAATACGATGTTTTTCATTTTTTTTCTGCCTCCCGCTGTGTCCCCAGGACATCCCCCGGCACATCGCCTCCTGCGGTCATCACGCCACGACGACCGCCTAAACGCACTATCGGACCGGTAACCGCCTATCAACGGATCGTTACCGCCTGTCAAATCTAAGGCGGTACTATAGGCTTCTTGAACCTGTCTGGCTCATGCTTAACTTGATCCTCGGTCTCAGCAAGTTGGTCGGCAGGTACCCCGATCATGGGTTGCCCTAGTCGTTTCCGACGCGAGTTCACTCACGGAACCGAATCGAGCTCACGGGGATCGTATTCGCCACGGTGGGCGTACTGCTTAACTGTGTTTCCCGCGATCACCGCTAAATCACCAATCACGTCGTAGTCGATCTTCACCATCGTGTTCCGACTTCCTATTTGTCGCACACCAAGCTCCTGCAATGATCGCCCCCGCGACGCATGTCAAACCCATTGCCGGAGTTCCAGGCACATCACGCCCGGAGTCCCGATGACCTAGGGGCCATCTGGTTCGATTTCCGGTTCGGGTTGCTCGACCGCATCAACAAGTACCCTAAGATCAGCCGCCGAACTCATCACAGAATGTCCCATTTCTTGGATGGGCCGCACCTCGGCCGGGATGGTAGGACAAAGCCACAGCCGAGGGACGTTCAGCAGGGATCAGCCGCTTACCCTTCAATCAAATCGGGCGCACAACGCCCCCTCCCCAATCAACATCAGATCGGGACAGGCATCACCCCCACCCCCACGGAATTGTACCGCAGGCAACCGGGGGCGAGCAAATTCTAACGCTGGCCACGTTTAAGACCGGAACCCTAACCGCGCACAAATTTTTAGAATCCGTTTTTACATTCCACGCCGCACAACACCTCCAACACCGACGGGACCCGTAACCCATCCGGGGCCATCACATCGCATCGCCGCCCGCTTATTGAGTTTTTTGAGTATGCCCACCGATGTTCAAATCTTGCAGTAACGCGCGGCGTTCCACTCGTTCGTCGTTGGAAAAAAACCATCCAATTCTGGCTGTCTTTGCTCATCGTGCTTCGAATATGCACATTGAAACGACACAACTGTTGTTCGCTTGCCATCTTTATTTGGCAAAATCTGAAGTTCACTATCGCAAGCGAGTATGACGCCGTCGGTGACATAGGCTAACGCCACCGAATAGACTGGCAATTATCACTAGCGAATTCGGCTCGGGAACCGTCGAAACACTCGCGTTTGCGCTTCCGACGGTACCGCTATTTCCGCCTATGGAAACCAAGCGTAACGAGCCGCCCATCGAAAACGGATTAGCTTGTGTAAAACCAGTTAACGAACCGTGCGCCGACTGTGTACCCGTTAGTGGCCCCAATATCAGAAGGCCAGCGCTTCCAATTGCAAAGTCCCGGTTTAACTCATCAAGGCTAGTTCGCCAATACTGAGACACGCCCGAACCCAGGTTTCCATCGGTGTGCGAATAAATGGACTGAGAATAACCCGTTAAGTTCGAGTCGGAGACTGCAATCGACGTCAAGCCTTCAACTCCCGTAGCGGAATACGTCACCGAAAGATTAATTGTGTTACTACCTAAATTTTGTGTTGATTGCGCGACACCAACGAGAACGTCAAACTGAGCCGATGAAAAATTAGCTTCAATCACGCCGGTCAAGGGATTAAGGTCTCCTACACCGTTATCGGAAACTACTCCATCGGCACCAAAGTTAACGCGAACAACCAAGCCCGCATTCGCAGATTGAACAGCCGCGAAGAAAATTAGGACCATTAAAAACATCTTCATAATCTTTACCTCTCAAGAGCCTCAAAAACACGGGATGTGACACGAAAAAATGGCTGGTTCACTGGAAGCACCCACTAATTTGAAGCGAAAGTGAACCGGTGGAGTACTAATGAACATGTAGCCTCCCCATGCAAGGAGTATTGCTAACCTACACCATGGACGCAAGCTTAGCATCTCGCAATGGCATTTTTTGAAACTTTTTTCGTTCAGTTATTGATTCGCCCTCTATCAATCCCTGAGAGTCCGGAACCTCCTTGGCCCACTTTTGAACTCCAGCTTATTGAATGTTTTGAGTATGCTTCCCGATGTTTGAATCACGCACCAATGCTCGGCCCATCTCGATCCAATCCATGCGACCATCGGGAGACAACTCACGCCAAACCGCCAATAACTCATCCGGGATGGGGGGACCAGTGGGGGGACGGGAATCAGAAACCCCCGTTTTTCCCGTCGCTTTTGGTGGATGTTCAAACCCCGTAGGGGTCATTAGTCATGCCTGCCCGGAATCCATGTTCGGGGCGGGGCGATTTTAGCCTCGGTAGCCCCGAGGTTTTTTTGTTTCGTCAAATCACCCTGCCGCGGCACTCGCCCAAATGAATGGTTCGCCGCTGCGGATGTTCGCACCAGCCGCGGATGACGACCTCATCACCCGCCGCCAAAAACAATCGCTCTTCTCCCGTCGGGAACTTCAGGGGTGTCCGCTGCGTGCCCGGCACCGGTTTGCCACACTCGCCATCCCAAGTCAGTTCCAACAAACACCCGCGCGATTGTCGAGTAGGACCGCTGACAGTGCCGCTAGCGATCAGGTCACCGGGCTGCATGTTGCAGCCGTTGCTGGTGTGATGTGTCAACATTTGAGCCAGCGTCCAGTACATGCTGCCAAATGAACCCAAGCTCAAACGCTGCGGGCCCAAACCCTGCTGCCGCATCGCATCTGTCAACAAGCTCACTTCCAATTGCAATTGGATTCCACCACTTTCTGCATTCCCTGGGCTCTGCAAGTACGGCAATGGCGCCGGATCGTCTGCGGCGCGTTCAAATGCCGGCGCGCGAAAGGGCGCCAACGCTTCCATCGTCACGACCCACGGCGAGACCGAAGTCGCAAATGACTTGGCCAGAAACGGCCCCAGCGGCTGGTACTCCCACCGTTGCATGTCCCGCGCCGACCAATCGTTCACCAAGGTGATTCCGAACAAATAATCTTCCGCAGCGCCCAACGAGATCGGTTCGCCCAAGCGGTTGCCCAGCGCGATGTATGCTCCGACTTCCAGTTCGTAATCCAACTGTCGGCAGGGACCGAATGTCGGCGCAGCACCTTCTTGAGCCGATGGCAACTGGCCGTGGGGCCGACGAATCTCTGTCCCACTGACCACCAAACTGCTGGCCCGACCATGGTATCCGATCGGCAAGTGCTTCCAGTTGGGCAATAGCGGGTTATCCGGCCGAAACATACTGCCTACATTGGTCGCGTGGTACAGACTGGCGTAGAAGTCGGTATAGTCACCGACTTCCACCGGTTTCAACATCTGCACGTCGGCGAGGCGATGCAACGCTGCCTGTTGCAAGGCAATATCGGTTGCCAGGCGCGACTGGGGATTGGTGACCAACTCGAACAACTGCCGACGCAGTTGCGTTCGCGCCTCCACGGCCAAGCTCATCAGTCCTGTCAGGTCGACATGATCATGGATCGCCACCCCTAGCGGATCGCTGAATAATCCAGCAGCGGCCAATGTCCCTAAACAAATCACTCGGTCGCCGATCGCCACACCAATTCGGGGCAAACCTCCCGCTTGAAACACTCCCAGCGGTAGATTCTGTGGCGGGAACTCCGCTGCCGACGAATTGGCCGAATCGATCCACGAACGCGCCTGCGGATCGTGCGTATGGTCAACAACTCTCATTCAAATAAACTTTCATCCGTTGGCGGTAACCAACCCAAGGCGATAAGATCGTGAATTGGTTCGGTAAAAGAACACGAACCAAAGCTGAGACCGAAATTGAAACGTGATTCTGAGATTTGGTCCAGTGTCCAAAATTGATCGCGCCAACGAATCCCGTTCGGCTCGACCTGGAATTCTTGAGAATGTTCGGTCAGCAAGATCTGACTCAAAGTGTCCACGCAAGTCATGCCACAGTAGCCGGCCGTGGCTGCCAAGAACATATTCAAGAAGCCATGCATCACATCACAAGGAGCGTCTGCCGCATAGGTCAACGGATGGGATGCTCGAACCGGATGATGCAGTCCGGCCGTTGCTTTGAAGCCCACGCGGTGCTGGGCGCACAGGCTAATAAACTTGGCGACCGACGAGATGTTTGGAATTGCACCCGGAACCACACTACCCGTGCGGATTTTGGCGTGGTTCCCGCGTCGGCCTGTCGCTCGTTTGATCTCAGCCAGTGCCTCGACCAGCTGATTGAGGTTGTCGTTGAGCGGCAGTTCCCAAAACCCGACCAAGTGATCGTTCTGGCAAGCGGCCTGGGCGGCGACCAACTCCGCAGGCGTATCGACTTTGCACTCGACGACATCGATCACCCCATAGAACTCGTGTTCCGCATTGAAGTCTCTGATGGCTTCCAATCCAGCCTGAAACCCCGCCATGTCGCTGGCTGGCGGCATCACCACACTGATTCGCAGCGGTTCAAACAGGTCCTCGTTGAATTGCTCCACCAATTCACTGAGTTTGCCCACAGGCAAAACCAAATGCCCTAAAGCCCAATAGAAATCCGATTCTTGATATTCGCTGTAATTCTCCAGAGCCCGGGAAATTGACAAACTTGCGGGCGGAAAGAACCCTGCATAGTCGATCAAACCGCGCAATAATTCGACGACCGGCTTCGCTGTAAGATCCTGATTTTCCGACATGCAGAATTCCTGAAGGCACGAGAGGAGCGGCTACAGCTTAACAAAAATCTTGTTGCGGTACATCCAGAAGAGCAGCAGCCAGAAAATCGCTAAAACCGCCAGTCCCGTAAACAAGTCCTTAAAGGCCGGGCCGCGGATCTCGAAAATCGCGGTCCCTAAATGTCGATGCAAAGCACTAATCATCGAGCCTTCAATGGTCCAACTAAGTAGATATACAAAAATGCAGTTGCAACCAATGACGACCAGTGGAAAACTCCATGACTTGCATTGCCAAACATCGCAAATCAAATGAAACACCAAGACGAACAAGAAGCACCAACCACCGCTCCACAGCGCGAAGCTAGGTGTCCAAATGGGTTTGACCAACGGGCAGATACCAAACTCATTCAGCAACCACCCCAACGACAATCCAATCGCCGTGGCTGCTGCCAATCGGCCCAATCGTCGCAGAGTATGGGGCTCACTCAACAACCAGCGCCCCGCCACCAACCCCATCAACATGGTGGCCAACGTCGGAACAAAATTCAACGTCGAGTATCCGCCACGATTGAACAAGAACGGTTCAGGGCGTGGAAACAGATTGAGGAACCAAGTATCAAACCTCCATGCCAAGTTGCCATTCTTGTTCCACGCGCTCGCGAAGCCCGTTTGATGCTCCGTCCACTCCGCTGGAACCCCGACCGCTTGATAGTTGAAGTCCACAGCTGGTGGATTGGCGGCAAAGGCCACCCAATAACCCAACAAAATCATTCCGATCGCCGTTGGAGCCCACCAATCAGGACTTCTGGCAATCACGAATAGGAAAAAGTAACCCAGCCCAATTTGAGTCAGCGTGTCCTCGAAAGTGAAGTTCGTGGCCGGCGAGTTCAAACTGCGAACAAAGATCCCGAGCGCGATCAGCAACAAACTCCGCCACGCGGCATGTGCGTACAACCGCCAGGTTGACTGGCCCGACTGTTGTCGCTTGACTAACGAAAACGGCAACGCGGCTCCCACCAAAAACGAAAACCCCGGTTGAATCAGATCGTGCAGCGAACACCCGACCCAAGCCACGTGCGTCGTATGAAACTTGACCCACTCCAACCAAGTCGCTTCGGGAAAGTGCTCGATCAACTTGGAGAGCTTGAGCACTTCGGCCAACATCAGGAACATCACAAAACCACGAAACACATCCAGACTCGTCAATCGAATCGCGGATGTTGCCGTGGAAGTCGCGATGCCGTTGCCAACCGACGAAGGACGAAGCTTCGAATCGCTCGGCGGCGTGTTAGTCGCATCATTGGTTTGAACCCGGTGGCCTTCGTGCACATCGGCTTTCGAATTGGCCGCCACACCTGCCTTTAACGACTGGCTATCGTGTTGTTTTTCGTTCACAGGTGTCTCGCATTGGTCTCAAGTTCCGCTTCGTCGCCGAAGAAGATGCCCGTTCGGAAGCGGAGCGTGATTCTAAAACCTAATTCCCTCTCGTGCAACAAAGCGGAACAATGTCGTGAACCATTCCCCCCGGTCCGATTCTCGCTGGATTGGCCTCGATGACACTCGCAAAGAATCTCCTGAACCAAGACCTCTTCATTCTTGGTTTCGCTGATCACCGTCCGTGGTTGATCGCATCTGAGGCATGAGCCCTCTGTTGAACCCACGGTTTGCTTCGCTGATAATCCCACCATACAAGTCCTGACGACACACAAAATCAGGGCACCGTCTTCAACCGGGAGAGCCGAAATGATCCGTCGCTGTTTTATGATAACTAGCATGGGTTGTCTTTTATCACTTCTGAGTAGCTGTGGACCTTCACCCCAATCTGTAATCAACCAATTTCGACCGAAGTTGTTTGAACTCGACGAGAAGCTCCGTGTCATCGCCGCCAAGCTCCCTCCAACCGCGGGAAGCCCGCCAGTGAAACTGGAACCAAAACTGGTGTTGGATCCTACTTCGCCAGATCATAACTGCGAGACGATCATGTATCCGGAGCTGATTGGTGACGAACCCTTGATCGATCTGATGTTGACCACCAATTTGACGACCAGCCTGTATTGGAGCAAAGAACAGCCTCAAGATGGTGATGTAGAATTCATGCAGCGTGTGCTGCGGCAGGGAAGCGGAGCGCGCTATCTGGTGATCCACCGGATTGACGAAACCAATTTGCCCATGGCCGTTTCGGAAGAGACTTTTGTTGCCGGTGCGGTTCGCGTCGACGGCTTTGTTGTTGATCTCGAATCGTTGGAAATCGTGGCTTCGTATACTTTGGAAGTGTTACCGGACGAACAAGTCGAATACTATGTGAAGGAAAACGAATCGGCGCGCGACCGACTAGAGACATTTGCTCGCTCGTCTTTGTGGTCCAAGGCGCGCCGGCAGGTTGTATCGATCTTGAGCGAGCACACCGGCGGCCACATCCAATTGGAAGACGGAGTGGACTGACCGAGTGTCGCGACGCCTGATACCTGTTGGCTCCAACCAAAGATTGAAAATTTCCATCGTAGCACCTCGCGCCGAAGTATCATCGCAACGCCGCTTGCGAGAAGAACGAGTCGGCAGCAGGTCGAAATCACCTAGCAATGACCTAATCATTACCTAGCGAGAACCTCATGCCATTGCTGCTCACGATTGTCAGCTCCCTGCTTTTGATGCAGGGCCATGCTGCGGCGAACGTCTGGGAGAAACCCGGCAATTCCGCCGCCGTCCGACCTCCGAATGTTGTCTTCATCATGGCAGATGACTTGGGTTATTCGGATCTAGGTGCCACCGGCAGCGGCTACTACGAAACTCCGCATATCGATCGCTTGGCAGCTCACAGCATGCAACTCACACGTTACTATCACTGCCAAAACTGCCAACCGACGCGCGCCGCGATCTTCTCCGGCCAATATGGCACGCGAACCGGCGTCTTCACAGTCGGCAGCGTGAATCGATTTGCGTGGTGGAAGCGATCACTACGCCCCCCAGAAAACGTCACGCAACTGCCGCTCGATCGCACCACCATCGCTCAGGTGTTGCAACAGGCAGGATACGTGACCGGGATGTTTGGCAAGTGGCACCTAGGCGAGGAAGGCCAATATCATCCCAGGCACCGCGGATTCGATGAAGCGATCACCTCTAGCGGAAAACACTTCAATTTCACTACCAATCCCCAGACCGATGTGCCGCCCGGAGCCTATCTCGCGGATTTCCTCACCGATCGAGCGGTCGACTTCATCCATCGTCACCGCAGCAAACCCTTTTTCTTGTACCTGCCCCATTTTGGAGTTCATTCGCCGCACGAGGCCAAGCCAGAGCTAATCGCCAAGTTTGCTGCGAGACCACCCGTGGGTGGTCACAAGAATGCAACCTACGCGGCGATGATTGCCAGTGTTGATGAAAGCGTTGGTCGCGTGCTGGACGTACTCGATGAATTGGACCTGGCCGAAAATACGGTGGTGATTTTTACCAGCGACAACGGTGGCGTCGGCGGGTACGCACGCGAAGGGCTAGGGCCGAATGGCGACGTAACCGACAATGCACCACTACGTAGCGGAAAAGGAAGCCTATACGAAGGTGGGACGCGAGTTCCGTTTTTCGTGCGCTGGCCAGGACAAACCCAACCTGGCGCGAAATGCGATGTTCCGGCAACCCATGTCGATTTGTTCCCGACGTTGGTGGAACTTACAGGCTCGCAACTTCCACAACAAACTTTGGACGGCGAAAGTCTCCTGTCACTGTTTCGTGATCCAGCAGCCAACTTGAAACGCGACGCCATCTTCGCCCATCACCCCAGCTATCTAGGCCAAGGCGAGGGAAAATTTCGCACGACACCTGCTAGTTCGATTATCTGCGGCGATTGGAAGTTGATCGAATTTTTTGAAGACTCGCGTCTAGAACTATACAACCTGCGCGAGGACGTCGGCGAAATGCACAACTCGGTGAACTCCCATCCGGACCTCGCGAAACAACTGCACGCGCGGCTCGTCGCATGGCGACAATCCACCGGTGCTCAGCTCCCAACGCCGCACACACCAGGGATCAAGCCCCGCGACCTCAACTAGTACTGGTACCGTACCTAAGGTTGACTCAATATCCAACTCTTCAGCGGTTCTGGTGAGACCTCGTGTTTTCTTCAGCTGCTCGGCAAAGATTCCTGAGCATCCCGCGAAAGACCAACTCATGGAGCGGAAACAACGAGTACCAATAAACTATTCCAAACAAACCCACTGGATCGAAGACGGCTGTTTGTCGCACCGTACTCCCACCGTCTCGTTCCGTAACTTCGAATTCCAGCCAAGCGCGACCGGGAACCTTCATTTCGGCAGCCAACCGCAGCAACTTGTTGTCTTCGAATTGCTCCACGCGCCAAAAGTCGATGGCGTCGCCGACGCGAATTTCCGTGGGATGACGACGACCACGCCGTACTCCCACGCCGCCCACCAGCAGATCTAAAAAGCCGCGTAGTTTCCATAACCAATTGCCATAGTACCAACCCGTCTCCCCACCGATTTGCCGGACCGCGGCAAAAGCTTGCTGGGCCGTCAATGGCACGTCGCGAGTTCGGGAATCCACCAAACGCGACCCGAAGCGAACCCCGCCCCAACTTCGAGGCTTTCCGCCGGAAGAAAAGGCGTCGGACCAACGCGTCGCCGCAAATTCCTGATCCTCATTCACCAAGGCCCGAGCAATTGCCTCGTCAACCGAACGTGGTACCACGTTGAACCGCGCATGCGCTTGGTGATCGCGAACCAAAGTCGGGTTCTTCAAGCTGTCTACTAGCTTCCGACCTACACGTGAATACAAAGGTGTCACCAACCCTAACCACAAACTCGACAGGTACGGTGACAGGAACGGGACCGGAATCATGAACCGCCGCAACCCGCGTTGCCGAGCATATCGTTGCATGAGTTCGCCGTAAGAAACTTGATCCGGGCCACCGATTTCATAGACCTTAGAGCCCTCCAATGGGTGCGACAAAGCCTCGACCAAATAGGCGAGCACATCTTCTATCGCAATTGGCTGGGCCATGACCCGTACCCATTTGGGACATATCATCACGGGCAGTCTTTCCACCAAGGCGCGAATCATCTCGAAGGATAAACTCCCAGAACCAATAATGATTGAAGCTTGAAATTCAATCACCGTCGCCGTCGAGCTTCGCAAAATGGTGCCAATCTCTTGCCGGCTTCGCAAGTGCTTGGACAACTCGGAGGACGGATTGCCCAGCCCGCCCAAGTAGATGATCCGCTGGACCCCTTGCATCGAACAGGCTCGGGCGAAGTTTTCAGCCGCTTGGCGGTCCGTTTTCTCGAAGTCCGCTTTATCTCCCATCGAGTGAACCAAGTAGTACGCGGTCTCAATACCCTCCAGCGCCGGCAGCAAAGACTCCAAATTCAACACGTCCCCCAACACAACCTGAGCACCCATCGACTCCTTCGATTCGGCGCTGGCCCCACTGAAACTCGTCCGACGTCGCATGAGGCATCGGACCGAATGCTGGCGAGCACACAAGATCGGCAACAATCGTCCGCCAACGTAGCCCGTCGCCCCTGTCAGCAAAATCTTTTGCGGTCGAACATCGCTGTCTGCATCCGTCGATTTCATGATTCAAGAATCCCAGCTCGTGCAATTTCGAGAATTCGAATCAGCTCGCGCAAATCGGTCTTGGAGACCGCTGACAACAAGCTCGCATGCAGGTCCAAAATCGGCTGGTCCAACTCGAGCAGGAGCTTGGCCGCCGCAGAGGTCAAATCGAGAATGTAAACGCGGCGATCTTGTTCCGCTTGAGTCTTGGTGATTAACTTCAAGGCCAGCAATTGATCGACCACCCGCGTGATAGCCGGAGCGACTTGAATCATGCGACTAGCCACCTCGAGACAAGGCAACGGGCCACCCGCACCGCGAAGAATTCGCAACACGTTGTATTGGGTCGGCGTCAATCCATGCTCTTTCAGCAGGCGAGCAAGCCGATTCTCTAATAGATCACTGGTCCGCAGCACCGCCAGCGTCGCTTCTTGCTCGACGGAAGCGAACTGGCGACGCTTCTTTAGTTCTTCTCGCAGCGTTTTGGCCATAAACTCACGATGCTTCTTGAATTTATCGATAAGTGGGAAAGTCGGTATATCCTTTTGCCCCCACCGGCGAATACCAGTCGGCGACATCGGCATCCGGATTCAAAGGCCAATCATGGCGGTAGCGTTCCACCAAATCAGGATTGCTGATAAACGGACGGCCGATGGCAATCATGTCGGCGAGTCCGGCGGCGATGGCCGACTCCGCCGTCTCTCGATTGTAGCCACAATTGCCCATCAAGACGCCGTCGAACCATCTGCGAAACTCCGCCAAATCCATCGGCTCTCCCAAGCCATGAAATCCAAACGCCAGACCATCCATGACGTGCAAGTAACCTAATCGATGTTGGTTCAACTGTTTCGCAACGTACGTGAATTGCTCGCGATAGTCCGGCGAACCCATGTCGTTGAACACTCCGTTGGGCGACAGTCGCACGCCTATCCGTTCCTTCGGATACACTGACGAGATCGCCGTAACCACTTCATCCAGGAGACGGTATCGATTCTCGACGCTGCCGCCGTATCGATCCTCTCGGTGATTGGTCTTGCTTTGTAGAAAGGTGTCCAACAAATACCCATTCGCCGCGTGGACTTCGACGCCATCGAAACCCGCGTCGCGCGCCCGTTGTGCGGCGTGTCGATAGTCTGCCACGATGTCGGCAATTTCGCCCGTCTCCAAAGCCCGCGGTGCAACATGCGGTTCTTTGCCTTTGGGTGTATGAATGTACTCCGCCTGAAGCTTGATCGCCGACGGAGCCACATGCGGCTGGCCCCCATGAAAACTGGGGTGCGAAGCTCGTCCGCAATGCCACAATTGCATGAACACGCTTCCACCTTCGGCGTGAATCGCCGCGACGGTCTCTTTCCAACCTTCAACCATCGCGTCCGTATAGATCCCTGGGGACTCGTTCCAGCCATTGCCCTGTGGCGAAATGGTGGTCGCTTCCGTAATCACCAAACCTGCTCCCGCCCGTTGTCGGTAGTATTCCGCCATCAATGAATTCGGAATCCGCTGCTGTCCAGCCCGAGCTCGTGTCATCGGCGCAAGCACAAGACGGTTCTTCAATCGAAGTCCACCCAGGTCCACCGGTTGAAACAAATGTGGTGCCGTCGTCATTTTTTTGCTCCTTTGCAATCATGGAAAAGTGAATCATTACGCCAAGTCAAACAACATCAGTTCGGCGCCTGCCTGGCTCGCAACCTGGAACCCAACTTCGTCGCTAATCGCCAAACCATCGCCAGCTTGCAAAGAGATCGCTTGCGGCGAGAACTTGTCCAGCATGACCGCGCCCCGTAGCACTTGCAACCAAGCATGACGCCCAGCAGGAATTTGTCGCTCCAGCGATTCACCACTTGCCAAGTTGGCCAAGTAGATGCTTGCGTCTTGGTGAATTGTCAAAGGCCGGTTTTCCTCTTCCGTATCCCATGAGCCGTGCGGACCTGCGACCAATTGCCACTTCCCCGCACGCCCGGACACCGGAAATGGACGCTGCTCATAACTGGGCTCCAGCCCCTTTTTCGCCGGGAACAACCAAATTTGATAGAGATGTACCGGCTCGGAAGTGGATGGATTGAACTCGCTATGAGTGATACCACGCCCAGCCGACATCCGCTGGAATTCACCAGGGCGAAGAATCTCCCCGTGACCCATCGAATCACGATGCTCCAACTGACCCTCCAACACGTACGTCACGATTTCCATGTCGTGATGCGGATGTTCGCCAAAACCTTGCCCGGGGGCAACCCAATCCTCATTCATCACTCGCAGCGCCCGAAAGTGAACATGCTGCGGATCGCGATAGTCCGCAAACGAAAAGGTATGATACGTCTTCAACCAACCGTGATCGGCAAAACCACGCTCAGCCGCCATTCGCCGTCTCTTCATTGCTACGCTCGTTGATTGTTGGAAGCTCGCACTCTCAGGCCGCCGCCCCAACGACCGCCTTCACCGCGGCATTTATTCTACATGTAAACTATTTGCATGTCAAGGGACTGGCAACAGTCCGCAAGCACGCGGCCTGCTTAACTGATCCCGGACATAGACACTTCGCGCCTTCGCGTGACACTTCCTTTCCTAAATCAAAAAAAAGGATGCCTCACGCAAAGTCGCCAAGACGCTAAGAGAACAATGTCGAAAAACAATTGCCAGCAATCCATACGACCGACTACCAGGAACCAAACGGGCACTTATTCACTTCTGGACACTTTGCGGCTTTGCGCCTTCGCGTGACACTTCCTTACCTAAATCAAAAAAAGAAGTCTCACGCAAAGTCGCTAAGACGCTAAAAAAAAGAGTCGAAAAGACAGTTTCTAGCTATTCGTTCGACCGACTACCAGGAACCAAACGGGCACCTATTCACTTCTGGACACTTTGCGGCTTTGCGCCTTCGCGTGACACTTCCTTACCTAAATCAAAAAAAGAAGTCTCACGCAAAGTCGCTACGACGCTAAGAAAAAAGAGTCGAAAGACAGTTTCTAGCTATTCGTTCGACCGACTACCAGGAACCAAACGGGCACCTATTCAC
>JAEUIQ010000106.1 GCA_016794985.1 Planctomycetaceae bacterium
AGGTGCGAATCGTCCGAGCTGGCGAGTGTGAACCGTTGCGGTCTCGGTGAGGGTTCTTTGCTAAAAAAGTCTGTCCCTCGACCGCTTCGTGAGCGTGGGTTTCGTTCTAGCTTTCAAACTTGCGCTCCCGCGGGATGAACCCGTGGGGGGCGGTTGTCTCGCGGGGTTTGTTCTTGGGTGCGAATCGTCCGGGCTTGCGAGCGTGAACCGTTGCGGTCTCGGTGGGAGTTGTTTGCTAAACAAGTCCGTCCCTCGACCGCTTCGTGCGCGTGGGGTTCGGTCTAGCTTTCAAACTTGCGCTCCCACGGGATGAACCCGTGGGGGGCGGTTGTCGCGCGGGGGTTGGGCTTGGGTGCGAATCGTCCGGGCTTGCGAGCGTGAACCGTTGCGGTCTCGGTGGGAGTTGTTTGCTAAACAAGTCTGTCCCTCGACCGCTTCGTGCGCGTGGGGTTCGCTCTAGCTTTCAAACTTGCGCTCCCACGGGATGAACCCGTGGGGGGCGAGGCTGTGACGCACTTGCAGATAAGTGCGGCCAGTAACTGTGTCGGCCTGCCAGGGCTTTTTTGGACGAGGCTCCACTCTAACCGGCGGCTTGCGCCGACCGGCTAAGGTTGTTGTTTCGGCCCATTCGGGCCTTTTGTCGTCAGGAAAAATACTTCACGGCGTGGGCGACGCTAGGGGAACACTAATTTCCACATTTGGCATTCGTTAGGATTTCGAAGGCCAAAATGCCTCTTGGAAGGAAGCACGTTGATCAAGAAAATCGCATCCTGATTGCGTTCTTCATGCAACTGCTTTCATTGGTGAAGATGAGTGCCTATTAGTGTTCCTTCTCCTCGTACCGACTGCCTCGGTTATGGCAGGTACTTTCGAGTGAGTACGGCTTGATCCACGTTCAGGTTTTCGCCGGGGAAGAAGCCGACTGGAATCGAACGATCCACAAGGTAGAACGCTCGATCGCGTCGAACCTTGCCGCGATCCAAACCGTGCTCGCGACCAATTGCGGTACGCCATTCAACCAAGCCGTTGCTGAAGTTGACATTTTGGAGTGGAGCATTCGGATCGTTTGGAACTGGAATCGCGACTTCCTCCAGTTCGAAGTAGCCAACCGTAATCCACACGGCAAAGACACTCGAACGCTGCGTCGTCGTGTTGGCCATCCGCTGACGCTTTTGCATTCGGAAGTATTCGTTGCGATTCGGATCGTAGTTGGCATTGGACCCAGCAGGAAGATAGTCGTACATCGGGATACGTGCGGGGCCGGCGCCCGGAACGGGACCCCATAAGGTCGACCACGTGTCGTAGTATCGCTCGCCTGGCAAACCGGTTGCGGAAGCTGGCAACCGAGTGTCAGCGCTAGCCAGTCCGCTGAATCGTTCGGCGTTCTGTAACCAAGGACTGTGTCGCAGCGGCAACGCGGGCGTTTGGCCGTGGGTGGCGCCCACAAAGCTATTGTTCGTCGATACGTTTCCAAACTGCGAGTTGCTGGTCGGGTTGAAGTAGATGGGAGCGCCCATCACCGCGTTCCAAGTTTGCTCGTTGTTGATGGTGCTTAAGTTCACTTTCCCAGGAATTCGGCGATTACTCAGGAAACCGAACGGAGCACCGTAACGCGGGCCATCGGCCATCAAACCTGGGGTCGTCCCTCCGACACCGGATGTGTCGAATCCAAAACCACCAGCAGCCTTTGCTCGCGGATTTAAGAAAGTATCGGTCCCAACGAACGGAGACGGTACGGACGTGAACTCGAACAGACGTGCTGGGGCACGCATGGCCGTCGTCTGACCGTAGAAATTCAACAGGTACCCAGGAATCCGATTCATCAAATCAGGGAACAACGCTACATTGCGAAGATTCGCGTCGGAAGCGGTATTCAAAAAGGCATCATCAACATAATGATTATGCACTCGCGGGTCCGTCCAAATCACGTGCTCTAGCAGGAGCGAATTGGACTGCACCGGTACCGACGCCAATTCGAATTGACTGATGAACGGACGATTCGCGATCCGCAGCCATGGAACCGCATCGTTTTGTTGGCTCCGAAACGCATCGTTTACAACGCCCAAAGACATTTGTGTCGGGTTCGTGTAGTTCAAAGTCGCAGAATCAAAAGTCGTCAGATCGGCCGGAACGATGCCGTTGGCTCCTCCGATGGTCGTCACTTCCCATTCGCCACTTGCGGTTCGTAACCAAACATTCTTTCGTTCGACTTGATTGACCAACGCCGGATTGGTGCCATGGGCGAAGGTCGTTGGGTTCGCATTCAGCTTCCCTCGCTGGGACGAACAAACCATCGATCCATTGCCTGGCACACCCGCCACATTGTTTTGCAGGTCAGGATCAATCCCTAATCCACCTGTACCGTTGAGGGTGACCGCAATATCGTCCAGCGTCAGGTAAGGATTGAGAACCGGGTGAAATTGTTGCTCCGGGTTGGCCAGTCGTTGCAACACGACATGACGAATGCTTCTCGGGCTGTCCGGATCGTTATCGTTGATGTCCGTGATTTCACCGTATTTGGCGTAGTCCTGATCGATGTTGTCGTAAAATGGTGTCGTGAAAACCGTCTCGTAACGCCAGCCATCTTCTTCGGCGACCGGCGGATCACCACTGGTGTCCAACTGCGGATAGCCAGAAATCGGACCGGAGACCGCAAAGCTTCGATACTCCGGAGCCGCTGGGTTGACTTGGTCTAACGGTATGCCAATCGTGTTGGGGACAATTCGCATTTTTGCAGCATTGCTGGGATCAAAGAGACCCGATTCAATGGGCAAGCCCGGGTTCAACCGAATAGCGGGTCGATCCACCGAATGAACAGCCGGATCGTAACTGTTGTCGACCGGCGCCCCTGCGATTCGCCCAAAAATCGTCATGTTCCGGGTGGCCGCAAATTGAGCATGAGGTCCTGCGGATCCCACAATCGCGTGGTGACCCGGTTGAAGCACAAATGGCGTGGCACCTGGCAAGCTGCTCGGGAAGTGTTGCACCGTGCCAAGAGCCAATTGGACTCGCAGATCGTCGTTGGTCATGTTGATCGCGTTGTCCGCAATATATTGGTTGACTTTCGTGACCAAGTTTGACGGATTCACGAAGTAAACCGTGCGTTCGATGTCCCCGACGCCCGCTTGCGCGAAGCGACGTTGAGTGCCATTCACGACATGGTCTTGAGACATCCGGTCAAAGTCGGAAACCAAATAATCTGGATTCAGACCACGATCTTGTTCTTTGACGACCAGCATTCGATAGACTGGTTCGCCCATTGGCGTGGTCTTCCGCAGGTTCACACCTTTTTCAGTTGGCGAAAGACTGGCATGGGTGTCGGCCTGAGATTGATGATCCGAATCGGGCACCAATTGTGGGTTATACAGTTCAATAAAGGCCGAAGGATTAGGCATGTGGCCCTGCAAAGCATTAGAACCAACAATGTGAGTCCGATGCTCATGAAAACCAACGGCTTCGGTCAACAAAACATCGGGCCGCTCCAAGCCCCAAACGACTCTTCGTTCGTGTTGCGGCAGGCCGGAACCATCCAACGGATCGATAACCGGATTCTCAATACCAGCCTCGATACCACCGGAGCCATTCGGTCGCGAGCCCAGGGCTCCATCGACATGCCAGCCGTTAAAGGGATTGATATCAAACTCGAACGGTGTGCAAGTAGAATCGGCATCCATGAAATCCACGGCATTGATGGCCCATTGAGCGATGGCAATTCTTCTTCGCAAGGTCTCCCGACCCGGAGGGGTGTTCATGAAGGATGTTGTCGTCGCGTAATTTGGCTCGACCATCATCAACATCAACACATACAACTGCCGTGCGAACGTCGACCGTGCCAGGTATTGGTCGCCGTCGGTTTGGGACGGCACGTTACCATCGTTGTCAAAATCCAAGTCGATGGCTGTGCTCGCAAGTGCATTGATGGTTGCCGATGTTTGGGCACGACCGCTTTCGACGCCACCACCCAAACTGGGATCACCATGATCGTCTAGCGTAAACGTGCCGTTGTCGTCGATACCATTTCCAAAACGACGATGCAGGTTGAACGGTAAACCAGCCACTATTTCTTGGCCTAGCATGGCCATGACTTGTTGTTCGACTGCCCGCACGACATCGGTTGCCGCGGGAGTCAGCAAAGCACCATTGGGCTGAAAATGGCTGATACTGGCGTTGATTTGATTGGTCGCTCCCGATAAGTCCCGAGCCAGCAAATGTCTGCGGAGCACGCCCGCCAAATTCGATGGAATTGCTGGCACTTCAAAACTTCGGGTGGTCAGTTGGTTCCGCACGTTTTCATTGGACGCAAACGAGGTGAGGAGATTTTGAATGATTTGACGTCGATTCTGCAATGGCAGAGTGACACTTGCGTCCGATCGCAAATTCATCGCGGCCGTCAGCAGTTGAGCAAAATCAGAATCATGCGCCCTCAACAACGCTTCTAAGTCAGTTTCGTTGAATGGTTGATCCACGTCGGGATTGCCCGGTGGGGCCTGGAATCGCGTGCCGTTTGCGTAATTGAAATAAATGTATGGCGAGCCCTCGGCAAACAAATTGAACTCGTAAGGCGTGTCGACCATCTGAGTCAACAATGTGCCACCAGTTTGCGCGAATGGCAAAGTCATACCTGGGCTTCCTGGCGGAACTACATACCCAGGTTGAACGGACGTTCCGGTCGGTTGAAACACAAATTGATTCTGATAATCGCTGGGGCTGCTGTAGATCCCGCCGGTCAAACTTGGCAAGACATTGTCCAGAAAACCGAACCAACGAGCGGCGTGCAACGGATTTGTGTATCCAAGATGGTCAGGCGCCCCGCTGGGACGGCCTCCTGTTGGCAAACCGTAGCGCGATTGCAGAACCAATTGCAAATTACCCGCTCCGATCACGGAAGACAAAGGAATATCTGCCGGGCCGTAACCTTGGCCATACGGGACACCATTGGCAGCTAGGGGGTTGGCCGAACGAAGCAGTTCGGCGATGCTGCCCACCGCATTAAGATTTAAACGACCATCCATATCGATAATCTTGATCGCAACCAGCGGTTTGACTCGTGTGCCGTTTGGCATCGCGACCGGTGGCAAGCCGATATCAATCCAAATCGCATCATTCACGCCGTCCCCGTCTGTGTCGACATCCAGGCCCGAATTCAGGGCCAAGTTCAACTGATTGAGAACGGCGGGGTTGTTGCCTAGCAAACCGTGCAGCAGATGCCGCCAATGTTCGAGTGCGGCACTGTTAAAGCCATTTTCTCCGAAGTAAGTAGCCGTTGGAAAGGTCGAGTTGGGAACTCGAGCTGGGTCGGCATAAGTACCAGGAACAAAAAAGCGACTGTTCGGATTGGACCCTGTGAAATTCGGATTTTCCAAGGGGCTGGGGCGTAATGCGGTGCGAGCGGCGTTCCTCAGCGCTTGCCAAGTCGTGACCGCCGGATCGATGGTGACTCCCGAAAAGCCTGCATAACGATGGAAGGACGGTACTTGACGGTATTGTTCAGGGAATGCCTGCGCGCTGCGAGCGTCTCGAGCCAAGAAGAAGTTGCGATTTTGCAACAGCGCGCCTAGGTCGTCACTGACGATGTCGTAAGTCTCGTTCGACTCGGTGGTTGTACCATCAAACGGGCGTCCGTTGATGACAAACCGGGCGCCGTTCATTTGGGCGATTTGATCCGTTCCAAACGACCAACTTCGTTCCTGTTGTTGCACCAACACGAAAAAATGGCACTCCACGTTGTTAGGTTCAACAATGGGATTTGGACCCAAGAGTCGAAACTTGTACTCTAGAATCGGCATCGTAACGCCCGCCAACGGTCCGTCGGAAAACGTTAGAAACCGGCCCATAAAGTCATCGCGAGACGCCCGAATAAGTGCGGCGATTGAAGTTGCGTTGGCACCCGGTTGATTCGAGGCCGTCAACTGCACCCGCAAAACTTGGTTGGAATAGCCGTTGTCCACCGCAACCAAATCACAAGTACCCGTGAATGCACCACCTCCGTCATTGCTCGCAAACGGCTCGACACCGTATTGATCTGCCAACAACGAATGTCCGCGCAAAATATGCCCAGTCGCCACGTCCCGCAGCAACATGTAAAACACGTCGTCCGCGACGTTGCTAACTTTCAACTGTTCCGTCCGTTCGATTCGCAATTTCCGGTCACTGGTCCGCATGTACGACGTGGACATCGCCACAAACGTGGTCGCGAATAAAAAGAAGACCACGATTAGACTGATCACGAATAGCAAAGCCACACCGCGACGAGAATTTTGGCGGTAGGGTTGTGATCTGCGATTCATCGCTTGACTCTCCAAAGTGTTTCTTTTCACAATGTTTCCCCGTCTTCTAACGGCGGTAACTAGTCGCCTTCGTCTGCTGACGTTGGCTTCGGGTGCTCGCCGCCCGGTGACGGCAATGAGCCAAGAAACTTAGTACTCGGTTGTTCCCAACCGAACTTCCATTTCACGAATATCAACGGAGTCCTGCACATAGATCGCCCGCGTCGCCATGATAGGATGAGGCTGAGGGACCGAGGTGACGGACGGGGCCGAATAGGGAGCCCCAACAATTCCAACCGTGTATCTTGTCGTTGGAAACGCCGGGTCCGGATCGGAACTTCTAATTTGATAAGGACGTGCATATTCCCAATGGTAAACGTCGACATTGGCGGCATTGCGGAACCAAGGAACCAAAATCACCCAACCGCGACTCGGTAGATTACCAACCGGTCGTCCTGAATTTGCTGCGGGATTGAAATCCGTCTCTTCCAAGACGAGATCGATTACACCACCGTGTTTCCGAATGATGGCCGGTGTCGCCGAACTTGGATCCAGTACGTTAAAGACGCGATCAAAATTGGTCGTGTCGTAGCGACGATTGGCCACCACGATACTCATCATGCGATGGACCGAATTTCCCGGTTGGCTAGTTGGCAGCACCAAGAAGATCGCCGACTTCGCTCCTTCCGTTTCCCGACGCATTGCCGCGTTGGATGCCAAGTCACGCACGAATTTCTGTGCGGGTGGAACGATGTCACTGGCGGGCGGTAGGGTCGTCAATAAGGTTCTTTGACCCATCATCGATTCCGCCATGGCGGGCCCAACCGGGGCCGTCGTTCCCGTGGCTCTGCGCAGAGAGACACGATCCGTTGGCAACACGGTCGGCGGGCCACTGGTGTAGGGGAACACATTGATGATTCCCGTGTTGGTCGTTGGCAACGCGGCATTGAGATTTGGCGCCGAGATCAACATGGGGTCTACGCAGTATGTGCCTTGCGATTGGGCTGGTACCGGTAAGTAGGTCGCTGTAGCGGTATCCCAACGAACCCAACGGTTGGCATTCAAAACTCCGAAACTCTTGGCGCGTTCGACCACATTGGTCGCGTTTTGCCGAGTTCCTTCGTTCGAGATACCAATCTGGCTCATTCGCGACGCCAGTGGAACCAAGACTAAAACGCCAAATACTCCAATGGCCGCGACCGCAATCGCCGACAGCACTTCAATCAAGGTCAGGCCATGCCGTTGGGACCATCGTGGAGTCATGTTTGCTACTTTCCAAACAACGAACATAAGTTATTGCTCCGACACACTTCCGGCGACTGCGTACCGTGAGGCTTCCAGATTCAATCCAGCTTGGGCTTTAACGACTTTCGGCGTCGACGTTTGGGCCCCCAACATGATCCAATAGTCGTTGGCCAACACCGGTGCATCGACTGGCAACGCACTTCGTTGCTGAACATTGTCTTCTCCGATCAGCAAGAACAATGGCGACAATGGATAATGCGGGCCTAACCTAGCAATCTTGTTTGAGTTCGAGACCAACGCCGACCCGGCCGCGGTATAACGGGGGCTCATGACCATGGCACGAGTGATTCGACCACCCGCTTCAAATTCGATCCGCGGGAAGTACTCGGCGCGAATCGGGCTATCGGCATTCTTGAAGAACGAAAACGTCGGATCAAGGAGCTCGTTATTCACGGCTGTCGCCACTGTGGCATCGGAAAGTGCCGCCAAATTTTCATTAAACGCGAATTGAATGTGCCGCGGCGAGTTCTGAAAGACGACACTGTTATAGCCAAACGAATCCTCTTCCCCAAAACCCGATCCGCCCAAGTAGATGGCCATGCCTTGAGGCAAGTCAAGATAGTTGAGTTCGTCCAGCATCGGAGGCTGCGAAACCTCGAAGGCAAACAACCGCGACGTGAACTGACCAGGGTTTGACCCGACAAAGTTTGGAATATCGATCGGGCTAGCTGTCCCGGTGGACGGATAATAAACTCGGTCTGCGGGCCAAAACATCGCGACACCACCGCCGGCTCGCTGGGGTACGGCTGTAGACGCCGCCGCCCAGCCGTTGTGAGGCATCGCGACCGGAGCAAACTCCGTGCCGCCGGACAACGCCCGCAGCCCGGAGCGTTGGGTTTGGTCCGGACTCAGTGGAGTTTGGGGATCCAACCGGCAATACACCTTCGCCACGGGACCTAATGTTGAGACATTCGGCGGCATCTGAAACGATTGATAGATCAGATACTTTTCAGGCCGGTCTCGCATTTTCAAGACTTCGTATGGACGAATGCGCGAGGCATCGGCACTGAACAAGTAGAAGACTTGAAACTCCATCGGACCCGGTATCACGGGTGGGCTACCACCAGGAACTCCTGGCAACACCACAGTCTCCGCCGGTGCTTGAACCGCGTACGCGACTTCCGATTCGCCGCGATACAACGGTCGCGGCCTACCGCGATAAAGGCGATAACAGTAGTTCGGATTGTTTACATTTCGCTCGAAGTAAACGTACGACTTCCCATCGCGTTCCGCGGCTGCCGCAGCTTCCATTAAGAACGAACGCACCGTCTGCGTTGCCAACGACACCCGATTATCGTTGGTCGTCAATCGCACCACCGGGATCGCCACGGCCATCACGGCGACCATGATGCCAATCACGATCAAGAGTTCCACTAAGGAAACGCCCGCACGATAATCAACGCGGTTGGAACGTGAACGAATTTCAAGAAGTCTCATTTTATGAACTCCGGCTCTTAACATGATGTGAACCTTAATTCGTTGCCACAGTAAAGTCATAAGCCCGTGGATCGGCGGCATTGTCCGGATCAAACGCCGGAGTAACTCCGCTGCTGTACAATGCCACACGAATGCGTTCCGGAGTAAATACTTCGGGGGTGAATGAAGTCGGTCGGAATGTTTGGCCATCGTTCATCGCAAACTGGGTCATCCACGCGGAGTACTGATCCAGTGGCAAATTGAATAGCCCTTCGACTGGAGAAGCCGGCGATGTTCGCAACACAGGGACACGAACTTCGAGTCGGAAGTAAATCGGATTCCCCCAGACATCTACGATTTCTGGAAAGCCATCGCGATCGGTATCGCCAATTTCCGATTGCCTAAGCAGCGACAAAGCGGGTTCGCCGTCAACCCAAATTCGATTCAATACCGCGTACAACAATTCGGACGAATCGGTCTTGGCATTCGAGCCGGCACTGGCCATTCCGTGGGCCTCCAATGTCCGCAGCGGAGCCCCGGTCTTAGGCCGCATCTGTCGAATCGCCAACAAGTCCGTCGGCACCGAATGAAACGGTTGATAATCTTCGGCACCGCTGTTTCGGCGAAAATACACCGTCGGCAATCCTGGTCCATTCGTCGTTGGGCGAGTCACCGTTTGTGGGCGGTTTGAAAGGACCAATTCGCGGCGATACGGAAAGCGGTACATCAAATCTACTCGCCGGGCTTCTGTCCAGAATCGTTGGATACGTGGCAGACTGCCTTCCGCAATCGCGCGATGCGACCCCAGTGCCGCGGGGAACTCGCCAACCGGCGGGGTTCGGACCGGAATTCGGACTTCCAGCAACTCTTGCAATTCTCTTTGCAGGATGGACTCAATTCGCTGCAATTGGCTGCGTGTCCGCAGTTCCCTTGCCCGTTCTTGCGCCCCCGCAACGACAAACGCTAACGCGGAGGTAATCACCGCAATGATGCTGATGACCACCAAAAGCTCGGTCAAAGTAAAGGCCGAACGCACAGGGCGACGAGTTGTTAGGCAGTAATTAGTTGGCATGACCTGAGACCTCAGATAAATTCCGATCCATTGTTCGCCGAACAAAACCTACAAACCCATATTGTCAATCGCAGCGTCCACCGAATCCAATCGCTTGGAATTCGCAAAGTTGCAGATGTTGTCCCGCAGATACCGCGGGACCCCTCCACCGCCGTAGAAGTTATCTCGCCCAGCCGCAATGATCTGGAACTTGTCTACGGCAAACATTTGGTTGTTGGTCAGGCCCCAACCAACAGGGGTCATTGGATTGGCTTCCGTCGTTACTGGCACGTACTTGATGTTCCGCGAATTAGGAATCAGATACGGAGCATACAGCGTGTTCGTGGTGGTCGCTCCCTTGACGTCCACAAAATAGAGTAAGGGCCGGTCCGATGCTTCTTGCGTTGGGGAACGAAGGAATGCTGGTACCGTGCCTTGTGGGTAATACTGATTACCCGCTTGAGCACCCGCCGTCCAACTCGGGGCACTCGCGCCACCTGTCCAATATCCAAGTGGATCGACCGCGGTACTCGGAAACTCCGCATAGACCAACGGTTGCAATTGAGAGATACGATTCGTGTAAGCCGTGTTGGCGGCTGCATTTGTCACCGGCAGTTCACTGGCCCGGCGACACGACTCCGACAATGGATACATCGTGCTGTTGCTTAGCCCGCCGCCCAACCAAAAACCGAGGGCATTGGTCGGATTCAGGAACTGACCGCGTTGACGATACCAAGCGACAATGGGATAGTCGGTTCCAGCGAAGGCACCAACCGCTGGCTGAAACTCACGATGATTCGGAGCAATCTTTTGCAATAGCGGTCCGTAACGTTGAACTAAAATCGGCAACAACGCGGCATCGTTTTGAGTTGGACTGATCCAAGTAATGTAGGACCCATCATGGTCGTAATATTGGTCCGGTGGGTACAACCCTTTCTCGTTACGGAACGTTTCTACCGCCGTATCGTAGGAATTGATCTTGGTCGAAACGCGGAACTCGTAGGCGGAATTGACCGCCATCATCACAGCCGGAATCGAGATACCGGCCAATACTGCCATGATCGCAATCACGACCAACAGCTCCGTGAGCGTGAAACCGCCCCGAGCGATTCTGTTTGAGAGTCGAATCAAGTTACTAGCTTCAAACATGCGTTGTTACTCCGAATCCTACGCCAAAACCACCAATCGATCTCTACCAAGCGGTCCGACGACCACCACGCACTTCAGCCCAACAAACCCCGCTCGGAACCGTAAGAGCAAATCTTGAGCCAAAAGTTTGTTGATCTTCGCCGGTTCGATGCGGATGAGATTTGCGAACGTCCTCGCCGAGCCAAGCTCGTTACAAATCTGTTGGACAAATCGTGCGCCGAATCAGCCAAGTTCTCATTATGACGAAATTCGCAAACTTTGTACTCCTCTAATTAGAATATTAACATGTTTTCCCCAATTGCCGTATTGCTTCTATTTCTTCGATCGTCAAAATCGCAGCTTCTGGGTCTCATTCCGGCCTTCCATTCTCAAATTGCGACGCTTCGATGCCTGACGCCCCCAAGTTACCTGAGCCTAACTTGATCGAGCGACACGAGGGTTCGGAACGTGGCGTTGTATTTGCCTTTCTCGCTTGGTCGGGTGGCTTTCAAGTAGCTTTAGCACTGGCTTCCTGGTCGCTGTGGTTTCCCGTCCTCCAATCCGCTGTTTCGGAAGATAACTCCCCTGCTCCCTTTCCGTCGGTTCCCTGGTTGGCGTTGGCGTCAGGGTGGACTTGGTTGGAATGGGTCTTGGCTCCCGTATGGCTAGGGGCATCGTTGGTTCAAACCATTACGGCGGGCGCCTTGGCGATGGCGGTGACTCGAAACGAGCGTCAGAAGGCCCCCACCATCCGAAGAATCGAGATCTGGCTGATTGGATCATTGGTATTGGGGATTTTGACTTGGGTCGCTTTGGTCGGATGGAACCAACATCGCTTGCAGGCTTGGGCTTATTTGGCGACCTGGATCCATTTGCTTTTCCTACTCGGACTGGGAAAGAACCGGGAAAATTCGGAAGCTTGGTTCGCGATCCGTCAACGATGGAGTTGGCTGATTGTCAGCGTCTATTTTTATTCCGCCGTCAGCAAGTTTGATCACCTGTTTTTCGTGACGTTGGGCTCGCAGTTCTTGACCACGTTGTGGAATTCCAGCACCGGCGCCAACCTACCACTCGAAACCGTATGGCCGTGGTGGATGACATTGGCTTTTCCTCTGGGAGAGTTGATGGTCGCGATAGGCTTGGCCAATGGTCGGACCCGCCGACCGGTCGTGTTTTTGGCCATGATCCTGCATGGATTGTTGCTGCTAATTTTGGGACCGTGGGGCATGCAACATCACCCGGGGGTGCTGCTCTGGAACCTGTTCTTTATTGGGCAGTTGTGGTTGCTGTTTTGGCCGGTTCGTCCACCAGATGCGAATCGCGTTCCTTTCGAAAACTGGCCGGCCCAATTCGGATTGTATCTGGTTGTTCTGTTGCCGCTGGCCCAGCCCTGGGGATGGTGCGATTCCTGGCCGGCTTGGGAGTTGTACGCACCGCGTGGCAGTCGAATCCAAGTCTTTTTGGCGGCCCCGGCGATCGAGCAATTGCCGGAATTGGCACCGTATGTTTCGCAAGACCCCAGTCCCGAATTTGGGCCGCTGTGGCGCGAATTGAGATTGGATCAATGGTCGTTGGACCAACGGGGCGTCCCCATTTATCCGCAAGACCGATTCCAATTGGGTGTGGCCATCGCGGTACGACAGCGAGTGGTCGATTCGGAACAAGTGCTCATCCGATGGCTTGGTCCCGCCAATCGCTGGACGGGTGCCAGAGATCAGGAACTGCTGACGAGCAGCCAAGACATTGAAGATTTTGGCAGGCGTTTTTTCTGGAACGTCCAGCCCACGGGATCAAGTTCGAAAATCGAGTGATGCTTCAAGATGGTTGCGAAAATACCGTCGATCACGCAGAATATGCCCGGCGTCTTGGGGCGTGAAGTTTCTTTTTTTGGGAGTGAGTTGCAAATGCGTCAATCGCGTTTGATCCAGGCTGTCCTGGTCGTTTTCTGCAGTTGTTGGTTCGGCAACAGCGTCGTTGCGTCTGATGAAAAGCCAATTTTCACGGACCCAGCCAAAGTCAATGATGATTACGCGGTGCAAGGAGAGTACTTCGCCGACAGCACCCCATTGGGGCCTATTGGTGCACAAATCATCGCTTTGGGCGATGGCAAGTTTGATGGCATGTTCTACATCGGTGGCTTGCCTGGCAAGGGTTGGGAGCGCGACGACGATCTGATCGAAGGCAGCGGAACGCGCGACGGTGCGGTGGTGCGCTTTACGGCGGACTCCGATGAGGGGTCTGGAGTATGGGAGAATGGCGTCATCTCGGTTTTCGGCGGTGACGGAGCCAAGATTTTCGAAATGAAAAAAGTCGAACGCACCAGTCCCACGTTGGGAGCGAAAGCACCAGAAGGCGCGATCGTTCTGTTCGATGGAAAAACAGCAGACAACTTTGAAAACGGCAAGTTGATCGATGGCCAATACTTAGGTGCAACCAGCTGCAAGAGCAAAGAACAGTTGGGTGACCACAAGTTGCACATCGAATTTCGCACTCCGTTCATGCCCGGCCATCGCGGGCAAGCTCGTGGCAATAGTGGCGTTTACGTGCAAGGCCGTTACGAAGTCCAAGTACTGGACTCGTTCGGCTTAGAGGGTGAAAACAACGAGTGCGGTGGTATCTATTCGCTGGGGCGACCAATCGTCAACATGTGTTTGCCACCTCTGACTTGGCAAACCTACGACATTGACTTCACCGCTCCGAAGACCGATGCCGACGGAAAACGCGTGAATGCCCGAATTACCGTTCGCCATAACGGTGTCGTGATTCATAAAGATGTGGAACTGAAGCAAGGCACTCCCGGCGGATTGCCAATGGGCGACGCTCCAGAATCCTTGTTCTTGCAAGACCACGGTGACCCCGTCGTCTTCCGCAACATTTGGGTCGAAAAGAAGTAGTTGATCCATCGGCGAACACAAAAGACCGGGTCAAGCGTTTATTGCTCGACCCGGTCTTTTTGTTGGCAATCGTAAGTGGATCGACTTAAAGAATTTCAGTTAAGGCTCATTTCATTTCATCGAGTGCAAGCCAATCATGTTGCCTTCGGTATCCTTGGCCAAGGCACAAAAGCCATGTTCACCGATCGACATTTTCTCTTGAAAGACACTGCCACCGTGCTGGGCAGCCCGAGCCGCCTGTTCCGCACAGTCTTCGCAACCGAAATAGACCATCGTCCCACTCCCACCAGGTGAGAAACCCTCCATCTTGACCAGCATTCCACCCGCACCGTATTGGGTCATGCCGGATTCGCGATCCATAGGAAAGAACCACATGTCCATTTCCATCTCCGGAGTTGGTGCTGGCATTTGCACCAAGGATATTCCAAACACCGCTTCGTAAAACGCTTTGGCACGAGCCATGTCTTCAACGTAGATTTCGAAATGAACAACAGGATTGGTTGGCATGTGAGGAAAAGCCTAATGAAAGTTACTTTGGACGCGCAGCGACGCGGCACCATCGCCGAGCCAGCTCGCTTGGATTATGCGACACCGTACTCGCATTAACAAGCCAGACACCCAACCAGCGAATACCGGTTGGCGTTTTCGAGACAAATTAGCGAAGCGACATTGCTAACGAACACTAACACACGCGAATGAAGACGAAGACCATAACCACAAGAAAAGACCGTTGGCGAAGGCCGTGGCGTGCATGGCTTTTCCTTGCTGGTTTAGTTTTATTCGCGTTTTTAAGTTTGGTTCAGCGGTTCGTGAGTGAGCGAGCTCAACTCCCCATCTCACCTGAGCCATCATTTGCTGCTCTTCCCCACTCGGTCGATGAATTCGTCTAACTTTTTCAAGTAGCTTTCTGTCATCCAATCATTGTGACCGACGTTTTCGATCGAGACAAACTCTTTGGGCTCGTTGGCGTTTTGGAATATCTTTTCCCCCAAGGCAAATGGAATGGTCGCGTCCATCGTGCCATGACTTATTAGAAGCTCGCCTTTGTAGTTCGAAATGGCGGTAGCGGAGTTCAGTTTCTCTGGGGGCACTACCCATGCCAACGCCGGGAAGTGGCATTCGGCAATGTCACGTAATGAGGAAAACGTGCTTTGCAGGATCAGCCCACGCGGCGCTGACTTTGCAACCAACTGGACGACAATCGCTCCGCCAAGTGATTCGCCCATCAAGAGTATTTCGGAGTCTTTCACTTTGGCCAGTTCGCAGAGTTTCGCGCGAGCCGCAACGGCGTCCTGGATCGCTCCGTCAACCGTTGGCCTTCCCTCGCTTCTTCCGTACCCGCGATAGTCAAACATGAAGACTGTGACCTTGGCACGCTCTTGGAGATACTTTAACCAAGGAGCCCTGGAGGCCACGTGACCCGCGTTTCCATGAGCCACCAACAGGACGGCTTTGGGGGTTTCAGCTGGGCAATACCAGCCATGTAGCTTGGTGCCGTCTTCGGCGGTGAAATAGACGTCCTCGAAGCGAAGCTGTGCCGGCTCCCAATCGCCCTCCGGGAACTTGGTCGGGAAGAACAGCAATCGTTCGTCCAAAGACGGAGCCTTCTCAACGAGCTCCTCTTCTTGTGGCTGCGCCAAGATCGGTGTGCGACAGCTGGTCACCGACATCAGCAAGAGAGCTGACAGCGTCCAACCAATGACTTTTGCAAACATGTTGTATCTCCGTACCGGTTTATCTCAGGATCCGGTAGAAAACACAATATTGCAAAAATCAACGGCTTCCGCCGAAAGGATCATCCGACTTTGGTGGGTCGGCGAATGGGTCGTCGGTTTTCGGTGGATCGGCAAACGGATCGTTAGCTTTTGGCGGATTGGCAAACGGATCCGCAGCTTCCGTTGGCTTCGAATTGGCACCACCGCCAAACGGATCGTTCGTTTCCGTTTCCGTTTTAGCCGGAGCGTTGGCGGGTGTGTCGCCGCCACTTGGAGTCGCGTTTTGAACGGGACGCGGCCGAGGTGCATTGTCCCATCCTTCGCCGAACGGTGCTGTGGCGTCAGACAACGTGGAAGGATCCGGCAGATTCGGACGAGCCGTGCTCGCTTGGGGCGGGTCCAAAATACTGCGGCCCATTTCCGCCAAAATTTGCGAACGAGGAATCCCAGCTTTGGCGGCGCGTAACTCGGAACGGCGTTTCATCGCGTCGCTGCGCGCTGCCTCTAACAGAGCTCGATCGTTCCCTTGAATTCTTTGCAGCGCTCGCGGGATGTTGTAGTTCCGACGTCCATATTGCAGCGCTTCTAGTTCGGCCCCTTTTCGCAGATCGTCAGCAGCGGCTTGATCCTGTCCGGTCCTCAACAAAGCCAGCCCACGCAAATAAAAGATTCGCGGGTCTTGCAAGTCTTCGTTCACAACGGCGGAGACTTCCGCGATCAATTGATCGAACTGCCCATCGTAAAGGCGATGGATGTTCGTTCCAAAAACCTGTTCCGCGCTCTGTCCGTACGTTGCCGCGGCACCACCGGTCAACAAGCCCACTGCCAATCCGCATCCCAACGTGCCGTTCCGTAACCACTTTAGCCCGCCAGACCATAGTGCGCGTCGTTCCATGTAGCCGTTTCCTTGCACAAATTCGAATTCAAATGACCAGCGAAAAATTCAAAAAACGCGACCGACGAATCGTGGGTCAACGTTTTCACCCGGACTCGGATGCCTATCGGGAGGTTGTTCATTGTAATCGGTAAAAGCTTGCCAAACAGCCCGTCTTTCCTGAATCAACTGGGCAGGCCAACGCACCGCAGCCGTCTATACCGAGTTTAACGCTTTGACGGGCGGTGGACGCGAGCGGCGGACCGGAGTGCTGCTTTAAACCGGCGGCATGGAGGACCCACGCGAACGATACAACGGTGCTTCAATCCTGAACGATTGCCCGCCTTTTGCGGGTTGACGGACGACTCGGGGGTTGTGCCAGTTACAGGTTCGCGGCTTGACACAGTTCCCGGCTGCGTTCGATCGTTTTGGATTCCGCGACGGCTCGCACGATTGGTTCCGTGTTACTGGGGCGCACCAAAAGCCATGCATCGTCCCAATCCAGCCGCAGTCCGTCCAATCGCGAGACCTTGGCTTCCGGAAACCGATTCTCAATACTTCGGAATAGTTTTTCGATCGCCAACGCCGGAGGAACATCCGCCGCCAATTGCACCGTGGTCTTTTGGATTTGGTACGAGGGCAACTTGGCAACCAAATCGCTGATCGAGCTGCCGTTCCGAGCCATTGCATCCAGGACCTGGGCCATGCCAACGAAACTGTCACGAACATAGCCAACACGCGGATCGATTGGACCGCCGCTGCCCTCGCCTCCATAGACAGCTTTTTCCGCGATCATGCGATCGGTCACATTCGCTTCGCCCACCTTACTGAGATGACAGGCTACACCGAATTGTGCGGCAATATCCATCGTCATTCGACTGGACGAACAATTCGTGACCACTGGTCCTAAGCTGATTCCTAGTTCGGCTCGAGTCGCCAACGCATGCTGAAGCGTCAAAGCCAATGTGTACTCTTCGCCGATGTAGGAACCTCGTTCGTCGATGATGGCCAAGCGATCCGCGTCGGGATCCTGACAGAAGACCGCATCGGCAGAGAACTCCTGGGCCAGTCGTGTTACACCGGCCAAGTTTTCCGCAGTGGGCTCTGGTTTATGGGCAAATTGACCATCGGGGGTTTCCCCAACAATCGTGAACTCACAACCGAGCGCTTCTAGCAAACGACGGCCTAGGATACTGCCGCATGCGTGATTCGAGTCCAAAACGACTCGAAATCTCGCGGCCCGAATTCTCGCCACATCGACCGTTGCCAAAACGGCTTCCAAGTGAGCGGTGGTCGAATCTGCGACGAGTTGACGTTGTCCGAGATCTTCAAAAGATTGCCAGGGAAAATCCGCGCGTTCATACGCGGCTAAGACTTCGAGTCCCGCGGCCGCCGGAATCACTCGCCCGTCCGAACCAAAAAGTTTCAGGCCGTTGTAGGGTGGGGGGTTGTGGGAAGCCGAGATCTGCACCGCGCCGTCGGCCACCAGACTCCGAACCAGGACGCCAACGGTCGGCGTGGCCGCCAAGTCGGCGATCCATGCGTCAACGCCGCAAGACATCAAGGTGGCCGCAACGACGTCCACCAACATCGGTCCGGTTTGGCGTCCATCGCGTCCCACGACCACTCGCGGTCGCGTTCTGCCATCTTGGTGAAGATTCGCACGCAAACGGTTCGCATAAGCGGCAACATATCGAGTCACCGTCAACGGTGTGAGACTCGTACCGACGATGCCGCGGAGTCCTGATACGCTAATGATTGGCTCTGACGACGAACTCATTTCGTTTACCGACACTTTCTCTGTTGCGTGACAAGAACGGGACCGCACGTCGCCCGCTTCAGACTACTCGAAGGACTCGAGCCAAGATGGTAGCATTTTAGCTCACTGAATTGGTAGGCAACCCGCTTCAGTGGGAAACTTGTAGCATTTTTTTGGCAATGGCACCCTATGAGCACCAACACAACGTTAACCATTTCCGTTTCCCAAGGACTTCAAGCGGTCGCGGAAGCGGTACAGGACCGAAAGTTAACGGCGGCAGCCGGCGAAAATATTCGTTTGTGGCTGACCGATGGTCGCTATGCCGAGTATGTCCCCCAAGTTTTGGACCACATCACGCAGCAAAAATGGCAAGTACTGGACGACGTATTTTGGACGGTTATCCCTTTTGGCACTGGGGGGCGCCGCGGCAAAATGTATCCGATCGGGTGCAACGCCATCAACGAGCGAACCATTGGCGAAAGCGCGCAAGGCTTGGCAAACTACTTGCGAACGTTGCATCCCAGCGGGGAGCTACGATTTGCGATCGCGTACGACACGCGCCATCGCTCTCGTGAGTTCGCGGAGCTTTGCGCCAGCATCATGGTGGCGAATGGCTTTCGAGTCTTTTTTATTGAGCCCTACCGCAGCACACCCGAACTCTCTTTCTTGGTTCGGTACAAGAAGTGCGATTGTGGAATCATGGTCACGGCCAGTCATAATCCACCATCGGATAATGCGGTCAAAGTTTATTGGTCCACAGGTGGGCAGTTGGTGCCACCGCACGATAAAGCCGTCATCGAGCAGGTCTTGCGAGTGGATCGAATCCGACAAGTGGATTTTCAACAAGCAGTTGACGACGGGCGAATTGAAATGGTCGGCCCGGAGACGGATCAGGCGTTACTAAAGGCTCACTTAGAATTCAACGACGACGGGCCCCGCAATCTGCATGTTGTTTATTCGCCGCTGCATGGCGTTGGCGAGTTCAATGTCGCGGCACTGCTGTCGAAATGCGGTTTCAACCAGGTAGAGGTTTACGGGCCGCATCGCGAGCCCTCGGGGGACTTCCCCAACGTGCCGGGAAACGTCTCGAATCCCGAAAATGCGGAAGTGTTCGACGCAATCATCGCTCATGCGCAGCAGAACGGAGGAGAATTGATCCTCGCGACCGACCCCGACTGCGACCGAGTGGGTGCCGCGACGCCACTCACTTGGGCGCCCGGTTCGGCATGGGGAACCTTGACCGGAAACCAACTAGGTGCTTTGCTCATCGACTTTGTGCTCGAACGAATGCAAGCGGCCGGGACACTAACCGCGGAACATTTTACGGTGACAACTTTGGTTACTTCGCTCCTCGGAAAGCGAATCACGGAAAGTTTCGGAGCCAAGTGCTACAACAATAACTTGGTGGGCTTCAAATGGATTTGCAACGTCGTTGATCAAATGGGCGCTGAGCACTTTGTCTTGGGCACCGAAGAATCCTACGGCTATTTGGTTGGCACCTACGCGCGCGATAAGGATGGGGTGATCGCGTGCCTGCTGCTGTGCCAACTCGCTGCAAAATGCAAAGCCGCTGGGATTACCTTGTTTCAACGTCTCGAACAGTTGTATCAGCGTCATGGCTATCACGGCGAGCACACGATCAGCATTTTCATGCACGGCTCCGATGGGATGCGCCGGATGCAGGCCTTGATGGCTCGCTTGCGCGAGAATCCACCACAAACCTTGGCTGGGAAGTCGGTACTGCGAATTCGAGACTACGAAAATTTACAGCTCATCTGCCCCGGTCAAGCGACCACGAAACTGACCGGTCCCAAAGGTGATTTGGTGATCTTTGATCTGGACGACCAGGGCAATCAGATTGCAATTCGACCGAGCGGCACGGAGCCTAAAGTCAAGTTTTATATGTTCTATTATCAAGGAGTTGTCGGTGCGACCGACCCGCTTGCCGCAAAAGCCGCTGGGCGAGATTTCTTTGCCAATGCAGAACGCGAGTTGCGAGCCATCGCCGATTCCGTCTAAGGGAGTTCAAGTCATGCACGGTATGAATGGCCGGCGTCTCGATGTTTTGAGTCTAGATAGAAATGTCTGGCTGGCTTTTATGGCTTGGCTCGGCTTGATGTTGGGCAACTCCATAACTCGGGCTCAGGATGCGAGCGTGTCCTCGAATGCGACGTCGATCCTGTCCAATATCGATGACACGCAAGACGGGACCGAATCAGAGCAACTGACTTGGAAGGCGGAAGACCCCGCTCAAGATCGAATCTGGGAATTCAAAGACGTCAACGGCTGGAGATTCGTGGACAGCGACGGTGAACGCGTCATGAGCCAGTTTCAAAAGAACAGCGACTACCAACCTCCGCATCGCAGTCCGCTTCATATTGCTCTGCTGCGTGAGAGAAAATACGAAAGCTTTGAAATGGATGTCTGGGTGAAAAGCACCCATGCCGAGTACGGCCATCGCGACGTTTGTTTGTTTTTCGGCTACGAAGCCCCCGATCGCTTTTACTATGTTCATTTGGCGTCGGAAATGGACGATCGAGCCAACCAGATTTTTCTCGTGAATCGTGCAGATCGCGAGAAAATTTCAACGCGAACCACCAACGGAACCAAGTGGGATTCAAGTTGGCATCAGATCCGTGTGATTCGCCATTCGGGTACTGGTGAGATTGCTGTGTATTTCGACGACATGACCAAACCCATTATGCAAGCCGTGGATCGAAGCATCGGCCTTGGACAAATTGGTGTGGGTTCCTTCGATGATACGGCGGACTTCCAACGCTTAGAAATTCGTCCCCTCCCGCTATCCTCGAACCCAGTAGAGTCGAAGAATGTCGATCGCCATTGAAGGCCTGATTTACGGTTACAAGAAGAATATGGACTATGCAACCAAGCTGGTTGCTGACCTGTCGGACGAGCAAATGGTTGCTCAGCCTGCGGGCTCGGCAGCGGTTGCGAACCACCCGGCGTGGGTTCTTAGTCATCTGAACATCTATCTGCCGGTGATGGTCGCGTTGATCGAAGGCCGGACCTTTGCCGACCCTAAAGGACATGAATTTGGAATGCAATCGAAGCCGGAACTGGGCCGTGGCCGATATGCGGCGAAAGAAAAACTGATCACGGAGTTCACCGTCGGTCACGAGCAGGTCATCGAGAGCTTGCGTCGCGAGGGGGAAGCGGCGTTGAATCGCGAGATGACGCTGGAACGATGGAAGCCGATCATGCCGCAAGTTGGGATCGCGCTTCCGTATTTGATGCTGGTCCACGAAAACACGCACTTGGGCCAACTCAGCGCCTGGCGCCGAATCATAGGCCTGCCACCTGTGTAATTGTTACGAAGCCGCCACCTTGGTGAACTTGCCGTGCCTAACTTAGGCTGGGAATTGAACCCCGATGCGCTGGGATAATTCGCGCAGTGCCGCTTGGCGATCCGCTTCATCCCCGACACCAAACCGCAGGAAAAACGGTCTTTGTTCCCAATCGAACGGTTCCGAGGCCTGTCCGCGGATGAAGAGCAACATGGCTGCGAAGTGTACGGCAACAACTCCGGGATCACGGGCGATCCGCTGAAGCATCGCCAAGACCACTTGGGGCGGATGATTGATTTCAATTTGTTGGAGGGTCAGATCAAGTCCGTCGTACACATCGCATTCGCCAATTCGGCCCACCAATTCGTCCAATTTTTCTGTTTCGCCAACCAAGGTTGGCGCAAAATGGACGACAGCCGCGCGAATCTCCGGCGGACCTGATCGCCATTTGGCAACTAAAGCCATTCTGGCGGCTTCAGTGTCCAACAACGCGAGCGCCTGGACATCCATCACATGCTGGATACCACGAGCCAGTAGAAACTGCTCGATCTGGTCACGCTCCTCCGCGTTCGCGCCAAGGATCGCCTCCAAATCATGTGTCGGATCACGCCACTTTTCGAGATCGATCTTGGCCGACCTTCGAAACCGCTCGAACCGGGACTCACCAGCTGGTTGCGAATCCATGTTCATCTCAGCAAGTCATCCGAGTCGCGCCAGCGCCGATCTAGGGCTTTCGAGCAAATCCAATTTTCGCCAGCGCCTGATACACTTCTTCCAACGTCTTTTCGCCGAAATTCGTGATACCCAACAAGTCTTCCGGCGACGTTCGCAACAAATCTCGAACGGTAAAGATGCCTCGTTCCTCTAAGCAATTGGTCGTGCGAACTGTCAGCCCAATTTGAGCCGTGCTCAGTTCAAGTTTGATTTCCAAATCCCGCTCACGTTCTTCGGCGGCGCTTAAAGGAATTCGTGTCTTCGCCATGATGGGCATCCTTTCCGTTAGTTCAGGGATAATAAAAAGTCCAAAGCTTTCGTTGGCATCAAACTCCGTCGCCCGTCGCCAACCGAGCAAAGCCTACTCCAGCAAAAAATGACTCGCAAGTAGAGGCAACTCATCCTTCGTCCATCGAAACGCCATCGAGGTCGCGTCTGTGACCGAGTTACGTCGCGTGCGAATCAGCATTATACTCGAAGGGCTGCGATGTCGTGTTTGACTTTCAAGCATGTTGGGAACCTCCGAACAAAATAACCAGGGCGGGACGCTAGCACTTCAAGGACTGGCTCGAATGGATGACGCGAACGACTTTTTCTCTAGCAACGATGCCGAAATATTTTTGGGTTTGAATGCGCAACAAGCTCAGGCCGTATCGGTAATCGATGGACCGCTCATGATTCTGGCGGGCCCCGGTTCTGGAAAAACTCGGGTGATTACTCACCGAATTGCGTACATGTTGCAACAGGGAGTTCCGGCAGAGCGAATTCTGGCTTTGACGTTCACTAACAAGGCGGCCAACGAATTAGGGCATCGGATCCAACGCTTGGTTCCTGGTCAATTCGTTTGGGCTGGGACGTTTCATCGATTTTGTAGCCGACTGTTGCGTCAGTATGGAACCTTCGTGGGACTCAGCGATAACTTTTCAATCTTGGATATGGACGACGCGACCAAACTCTTCTCTCAAGTGTGGGACGAGGCCAAAGTCCAGGACGATTTTGTGTCCACCGCTGCGGTCCAATCCGAGATCTCGAACGCCAAAAATGCTTTGATCCGCCCTGAAGATTATCGGGCGCGCGTTGGCAATCCAGCTGGAAAAGTCGTGGAGAAAATTTACCCGCTCTATCAGAAAAAACTGGTTCAATGCAATTCGGTTGATTTTGACGACTTGTTGCTATGGACTGCCATTATCCTGCAAGAGAACGAGGAACTGCGGGAAAGATTGGACGAGCGTTTTGCTTACATCATGGTTGACGAATACCAAGACACTAACTTGGCTCAATATGCGATCGTTCGTTCTTTGAGCAACGACTATCCGAACCTCGCTGTGACTGGGGATCCCGATCAATCGATCTACGGTTGGCGCGGCGCCAACATTGGCAACATCTTGGGGTTCGAACGCGATTACCCTAACGTCCAAGTGGTGCGGTTGGAACAAAACTATCGTAGCACTCAGAAGATTCTGGGGGTCGCGGATCGCTTAATCGCCAACAATCGGCTGCGTAAACCCAAGAGGTTGATTGCAACGCAAGAAGTTGGCCAACCAGTGCGGATGAAGTCGTCTTCGTCACCGCAAGACGAAGCTCTGTGGATCTCGTCGGAGATCAAGAACTTGATATCCGAAGGCGTATGGGAGCCGAAAGATTTTGCGATTTTCTACCGGGCCAATTGGTTGTCACGCAACCTGGAACATGAATTGACTGCGGCAGGCATTCCTTACCAATTGGTCAACGGCTTCGAGTTTTATCAACGCAAAGAAATCAAAGATTTGATTGCCTACTTGAGATTGATCGTCAACCCTAAAAACGACGTTGCGTTCGAACGAGTCGTTAACTCGCCTGCTCGAAAGATCGGCAAAGTGACACTTGACCGTCTGCATGACATGGCGAGGGCCTCCGGGGCAAGTTTATTGGAAGTCTGTCAGAACGCCTTGCAACAGCCAAGCAGTCTTGGTCGAGCGGCAAGCAGCATTCAAAAGTTTGTTGCTCAAATCCAACAATTGCAAACCGTGCCCTGGAACAACGTTCGCAAGGTGTTGGAATCGGTCTTGGAAGTGACCAGTTACGCCAAAATTTTGGAGGCGGATCAGACCGAGATGTCTAGCGAGCGGTTGGGTAACATCGACGAATTACTGACAGCGGCCGCCGAGTTTGACAAGCAGCATCCTGAAGATGGTGGCCTGGAAGCCTACCTAGAAACTGCGGCGTTGGTCAGCGACACGGACAAACTAGACGGTGATGTCAATCATGTGAAAATGATGACCATGCACGCGGCCAAAGGCTTGGAGTTTCCTTGCGTTTACATTGTAGGCGTTGAAGAAGGAATCCTTCCGCACGAACGAAGTAGCAAAAGCGAAAAGGACGTCGAGGAAGAACGCCGGTTGTTTTTTGTTGGCATCACCCGGGCCCAAAAAGAACTGACGCTATGCCATTGTGAAGGAAGAATGCGTCGAGGAACCTTTGCCATGTGCCCACCCAGTAGTTTCTTGATGGAAGTTCTCGGTCCGGAACTCGAACGAGTCCGTCCCAGCGAGTACAAGAAGAGTTTTGGCCATTGGCAGAACGAGTCCAGGAGTGGATTTCGCCCACCCAAGCCCACCGAACGAGATTGGGTCGAGGACGAATGTGGTGGAAGTTCGTTTGACATAGCGGATTATGAAGACAATGACGACCGACTCTCGAACGGATCGTTGACGAAGGGAAACGAATCGGCTGCACCCAAAGTCTCGCGAAATCAGGCACCGGATCCGTCGCGCGGTCCGGCGCGTGGGATTCGCGAGTCAGCGACTAGTTTCAGCAATCGAATTTCAACTGCAGCCGAAATGTTCGAAGATCAGGACCTGGCGACGGAGTTGGGAGAGAAGGCAAGTGCAACGTCCGATGGCCATGAGCAACCGGCATTTTGTGTGGGAGGCCTAGTCCAGCATCCGGAATATGGGCCGGGAAAAATCGTTGCTTTGTCGGGTTCGCCAGCCAAACCGTATATCTCGGTTTACTTTTTTTCGGTAGGACCAAAGAAGTTTCGTGCCGATTTTTGCGATTTGCGGGTCATCAGTAACCCCAGAAACTGACAAAATTGGCAAAAACGTCCGTCGAAATAACTTGCCAGTTCGGGATATCAGCTAAAATGTAATGGCATGTAAAAGCGGAGCGGTTGATGTTTGACCGGCCGTCCGACATGCCTCAAGGGGCAATGACACCGGATTTACTCGATCGGGTATATTCGATTGGGTTTACTCGATTTTCAGGCACGAAGCGGGTTACTATGAGCCAAAATCCAGGCGGCCAAAACGGGGCCAAACCAAAATCGGAAAAACTGTACGGCAATTTAGTTCCGATCGGCGGGGGCGATACGATTCCCATGCTGCGGACGCGGTTGCGGGTCGGTCGGCGGGATGGCTGCGATATTGTGCTGCCGTTCTCCAATGTCTCCGGACATCACTGTTTGCTTGAGGTTGACGAAGGGTATTGGTTCATTCGAGACCTGAACAGTCGAAATGGTGTAAAAGTAAACGGCCAAAAGATTATCCCAGGTCTAAAAAAACGCATCGATCCAGGCGACGAAGTCGCGATCGCGAAGAACAATTACAAGTGCGAGTACGATCCGATTGAAAACGGAGCCTACGGCACGCCGCCGCAAGACGAACAAGCGGAAGCCTTTTTCGAAAGATCTTTGTTGGAACGCGCGGGCCTGAAACGTACGAAGGAAAAGTGATCCATTTCGTGCGTTGCAGTACATCGCGGAACTTCGCGGGCAAGTCAGCGTATTGACGTTGTTTCTTGGCCGCGAAGAGGCCTTTAGGGAGCTGTCGTCGCGCCGTCCTTTCGTGGGTCGCCCCCCCTCTCATTGAAGTCGTTACTCCGGTTAGACCGTGATTCGGTCGATCATTTCCCCTTCACCTCGGGGCGAAATGTCGGCAATCGCCCGGACGGTGTTCCTTGCGAACTCATGGTTTTCGACTTACACTGTTGCGTGAACGGGAGGGACTTACGGAAAGACGCCGATGTGTCTGGCGTAGGTCGCGTCCCGAGAATTCGTCCGCCGAACTCAACACCTGGCATGTAAACATGGCTCGAAAAGCAATCCAAGATTTGATTTCTGAACGGTTGAATGTCATCCCTTCCGGCCTCGCTTTTGCGTTATTGACGATTGTCTTGGTAACTGGCTGTTCGAATCGGCAAGAATTGAACTGGGCGGACTATTACAAAGTGGCCAAGAGCGAAAAGACCTCGAACGCGATTCAACCAGGTAGTGTCGGCGTCGGGCCAGGGTTCGGTTCTGGAACAGTTCCGTTCGGGTCGGGTATGCCGTTCGGCTCCGGTGCGATGCCGTTCGGCTCTGGCATGATGCCGTATGGATCGGGAATGCCATTTGGATCTGGAGCAATGCCGTATGGGTCAGGCGTTCCCTATGGCTCCGGAGTGATGCCATTTGGTTCTGGAGCAACGGGGCGATCGAGCACCATGCCTTTCGGTTCCGGGGCCTCCCTAATGGTCCCACTGCGCAGTTCGACAGCAAATCGGTTTCCGGCTTTTGGTTCGCCATATCCAACCAACTGAAGCGTTGCCGGGTTCGGCCCAAGGGCAGCCAATTCGCCCGAAGGGGCAGCCAATTCGCCCGCACGTTCAGGCGGAGATTCGCATTAGCTGACGGCGAAGTTTCGTACGCTGCCCGCAAGTCCGACAAACGTCCAGAGCCGGTTCAGTTGCGACCGGTTCCGAGCATGATCTTGATCATGGCTCGGCAAAAGTCCGGCAGATCATCTGGTTTTCGACTCGATACATGATGGCCATCCACGACGACGGGTGCGTCTTCCCAAATCGCTCCTGCATTGATCAGATCGTCTTTGATACCAGGCGAACCTGTTGCGCGGATCCCGCGATAAACTTTGGCTGAGATCGCCAGCCATCCACCATGACAAATGGCGGCCACGCACTTCTTGGCGGTATCGAATTCTTGAATCAATCGCAGGACGTCAGGGTCCCGGCGGAGCTTGTCAGGCATAAAACCGCCCGGCAGCAAAACCGCGTGGAAGTCCTTCGCCTTTTGATCCCGGATTGCGGCGTCCGAGCGGCAGGGGTAGCCATTCTTCCCAGAATAAATCGTGTTGGCTTCCGGACCAGCGACAACGACTTCAGCCCCGGCCTCGATCAAACGTAACTTGGGGTACCACAACTCCAAGTCCTCGTAGATATCGCCCACAAAAGCCAAGCAACGTTGGCCACGTAATGGAAGTTCTGTCATGGTTCTTTCTTTTCCCAATTTCCCTTTTGGCTCCACAGATAACTGCCCAGCACCACTGCCACCAAAACCAACAGTGGTACGATCGCCGGCTGTCGATAGCGAACAGAACCAACAAAAACGGCGTGCAAGAGAGTGACATAAATCGCAGGCCAAACACAAATTGCCCACGCGTAGTCGCGACGCGATTGCTTCCAGAATCCAATCATACCGAACAACATGACCGGAATGAATGCGGCGACGGTAACCGCCGTGATCAATGGCGATTGAACCTCTGCCGCAGCTGGCCAAGGCCTCCAGGTCCTCCAGACCTTGAGGCCTGCCAATTGGCAGAGCCGACCTGGATTCTGTAGCCCCCAATTCCAGGATTCCTTCAACAATAGATCGTTGCAAGCTAGTTCGAGCTCCATCGACATTTTATCGAGATCGACGGGGTCTTCATCAAGCAGACGTCGTTCCAAGTCAGCGCGATATCTTTGCAGTAGCGGTCGGGTCACTTGATAGCCATATGTCATATCGCTGCCGCCATCGGCCTGCGGATGCCATCCATCGTAAAGACTCGCGCCAACTTGCAGCGTGGTCATTACCCAACGCCCAGTTAGTTCGTAGTTTCGATACCACCAAGGCATCATGCTGACGACGATTCCCAACCCGACGCCGATCGCAATCGCGAATTGTTTGGTTCGCTGTGAATAAAACACGAAAGCCAAAGCCACGGTGCAAGGCGCGAATAGTAGCCAACTGGGACGAACAAGAATCGCGATACCAGTGATCACACCGGTCATGATGGCCAGACCAAAGATCTTGGCGAAAGACTCTTGTCGCCAAGCCATGGTCCACGCCCACAGGGACAGGATCATTAACGGTACAAACGCGGCCTCCGCCAACACAAAGACGCTCATCGCCATGGCGCCCGGCTCAATCGCCATCAGCGCCCCGGCCAAAAGCCCGACCCGGCGATCTCCCGACAAGTCGGTCGTCCAACCAATCAACAGCCAAACAGCCAAGGTGCCAAAGACACAGCCAATCAAACGAGCATGAAATACGGAGAAGCTGGTCCCGAAAAACTCGGCGACCTGCATTCCCGCAATCAAGACCACCGGATACCCCGGGGTTCGAAAGATGCGTTGGGGAGGTTCGCCAAATTGATAGGTGTTGGTTTCAACCCAGTTTTCCGCAATCTCCCAATAAGTGGTGCTGTCTCCCCAAACCAGTTGGGAGTCCTCAGGAGCACGCGATTGCCAAATCCAAGCAGCCCCCAATCGAAGTCCGAGTGCTAGAAGTAAGATCAAAAAGACCCACAACCAGAAAACACCGTTGGAAACGCTAGTGGGACGAGTCGCGACCATAACCGTTCTCAGACTTGGGCGATTCCCATGCTGCAATAGTCCCAAGAAAATAAGACGTCGAAACCACTGGTGTGATTTCGACGTCTCGCCATCAACTCAACTTGTTCGTGACCAAACGATCAATGTTCTTCGCCGACGTGGATCGCTTTGTAGCCACCGATCGATTTGAAGTACATCAAAATCAACAAGTACAAAACAGCCATCGTCGCTGGAACAATGGCAGTCAACGTCAATGCCGTCCGACCGCCAACCAGTCCCGCTGATTTTACAGGTTCTTTATCAACCGATTCAAAAGTCTTGGCGTTCGCCCACCATTGCTCCATCGCATCTTGGTTCTTGTCGGTCTTGCCGTCACGCTTCAAGGCGGCACTGATGTTGCCCAATTCTTTGCCGCTATCGCTCAGGACGCCGACTTTTGCACCGTCCAACCCACGAATCTCCGGCAGGAACAAGAAGCCCGCTGGCTTTTCAACCGCGTAGCGTTCGTAGGTTTCAGCTGCTTTTTCCTTCAAGTCGGCAGATGCGTAGTAGTCTTGTTTGTACCCGATCGCTGGGCCGCCCAGCAAACCGGCGGACAACATACCCACACCACCCAATAATCCGATCGCGACCGCTCCACCGCGTGGAAATCGTTCCGAACCAACCGCCAACATCGTCGGCCATAGAAATGTTTTGCCGCAGGCATAAACGGTCGCAGCAACGACGCACATGACGTCGCCGTCTGCCGATCCCAACAACAACAAGCCGACCGCACCCAAAATTGCACTCACTGCCAAAAGTCCCAAAGGCGAAATCCGGTGGACGATCGGACCAGCGACAAATCGCAGTACAAACATCAGCAATGACGTGTAAACGAACAGCATCAATCCCTTTTGCGGCGAATCCATGATCGAACCAGTAATCTTGGAGATCCAAGAGTCTGTCCCCAACTCGACGTAACCGACCAAGGCATGCAGAACCAGCAAAAGTATGAAAAGCGGAGCCGCACATGCCTGCAGCATTTCACCAATGGAAATACCAGCGGCCTCGACCTCCGACTTCGGAAAACGCTGCCCCAGCAACATCGCACCGTACAGTACAACTGGTACTAGGAACAACGACATTTGAATCTTCCAATCCACCGCTTTGACCGCTTCAACTCCTTCCGAAGCTTCCGTACCTGCCATAAATGCCGAAGCCAAACCACCAATCACCAAGCCAGCTGGCCAACCCGCGTGCAAAATATTGAGGTAATGGGTTTTGTTCTTGGGAAACAGCGTGGCGGTCAAAGGATTCACGACCGCTTCACAAACGCCGTTGCCAACCGCAAAAATGAACATGCCCCAAAATAGACATTGAAACGCAGCCTCTTTTCCACCCGCCGCAAACGCCGCTGGAGTCGCCAAAGTAACGACCGCAGAGATCAAGTGCAAAAGGAAGGCACTGATCATCAACTTTCCATAACCAATCTTGTCCGTGAATAAACTGGTCAAGATAATGATGATACCAAAGCCGGTCAGGCCACCACCGGTGATCGTTCCTAATTCGGTCATTGTGAAACCAAATTGTTCAGACCACTGGCCCAAAATTCCACCGCGAACGGAGAAGCCGACGCCTGCAGCTAAAATTGCCATGAAACCGGCCCACAACAAGCGGTGGGCGTTCGGAGCGACCGCGCCCGACGAATCTGTGTCTAACTTGCTCATTCAACCACTCTTTTTAGAAGTTCACCCAGAATAACGCGCAAGCCCCGAATTGATGCCCCACATGCCATTGAACTGCGCCAACGACCCAAATCGATACTCGCAACGCCGTCCGTCGAACGATGTCCTGCAAACGACTGAAGTACCCAATTCGCCCATTTCACGAAGCATCACCACCTGCGGCGGACGCGGCGATACTGCTAGCAATTCAGGCATTAGAGTACCGATTACGGTGCCGCAATTCAATATGGCTGGGGGGAGCAAACCGCGATAACCGTAGGTTTTGGATGCGAACGGAGGAGCAAAACCGTGAGCGGCAGCATTCTGAAGGCAAAAAAAGATAGCGACGCTCGCCGATACGCGGGACCATATCAATGCCCCCTCGATCGGCACGCGTCGCCATTCAAAAGCTCAGCGGGACTGACCCGTTAAGACAAAATCGTCTGACTTGAACGGTTGAGATTCTTCCCAAACAATTGGCCGCCATAAATGGCGTTTTCACCCAATAGCTCTTCGATTCGCAACAATTGGTTGTACTTTGCCATACGATCGGAACGCGAGGCCGATCCGGTTTTGATTTGCCCAGTGTTCAGGCCCACGGCGAGATCGGCAATTGTCGCGTCTTCGGTTTCACCACTTCGGTGACTAGAGATGGCTGAGTAGCCGTGTCGATTCGCCAATTGAATGGCCCGAATCGTCTCGGTCAAAGTGCCAATTTGATTGACTTTAATCAAGATGCTGTTGGCAATCCCATTGTCGATTCCGCGTTGCAATCGAGTGGTGTTGGTTACGAACAAGTCGTCACCAACCAATTGAACGCCGCCGCCGATCCGATCCGTCAACTGCTTCCAACCGTCCCAATCGTCTTCCGAACATCCGTCTTCGATCGAGCAAATCGGGTAGTTTTGGGCCCATTCGGCCAAGAAATCAACCATCTCACTCGAGGTCATCTGCTGACCATCGATGCGGTACAGTTTGCTTTCCGAGTCGTAATACTCGGTAGCCGCGCAATCTAACGCAATCTTTACTTGGGTACCGGGTTGGTAGCCAGCCTTCTCGATCGCTTGCATGATCAAGTCCAAGGCTTCGCGATTGGAACCCAGGTTCGGAGCGAAGCCACCTTCGTCGCCAACGGCCGTGTTCAAACCACGGTCCTTGAGGACTTTCTTCAGACTATGAAAAATCTCTGTACCGCAGCGCAGTGCATCAGAAAAACATGGGAATCCCAAAGGCATGACCATGAATTCTTGAATATCTACGTCGTTGTCAGCGTGTTGCCCACCGTTCAAGATGTTCATCATCGGCGCCGGCAAGACGCACGCCGAGGCACCGCCTAGATAACGGAATAGTGGCTGGTTGGTGAAATCAGCAGCTGCCTTCGCGACCGCCAATGAGACACCCAGCAGAGCATTCGCGCCGAGGTTGCTTTTGTTTGCCGTGCCGTCCAATTCGATCAACGTTTGGTCAATTTCCATTTGATCGGTCGCGTCCATGCCTAGCAACTCTTCGGCGATCGCGGTGTTGATGTTTTCAACGGCCTTGGTTACGCCTTTGCCTAAAAAGTACTTTTTGTCGCCGTCACGCAGCTCCCACGCCTCGTGCGCACCCGTACTCGCACCACTGGGGACAGCCGCGCGACCAAACGAGCCGTCTGCCAAGTTGACGTCTACTTCGACCGTCGGGTTACCACGAGAATCCAAAATTTGCCGAGCGTGAATGTTGACGATCGAATCCATAATCTAACCTTAAAACTTTTAGAAGTTCAAAACCGGGTTAAGGCACTGCGATCAACCATTGACCGGCACCTGAGGGCAGCCGAATGCCACCTCATGCGAGCCCAGCATTCCAAAGCGACTTGGCGGTTCAGAAATTTCGTGGCCAGCAGCCACTTAGTATGGGATTTTCAGCTAAATTTTCTAGGGGAGTTGGCCGTGCTTGACAGTCTCCTCTCAAGCCGCACCATGGTTTAATTCCTTCCGAACCGCTGGTTGTTTTCGAGGAGCCCCTTTTGTTCGCCCGATTTGATTTCGTCACCTGGGATCGAACGGTCCTTTCTGCCGGAGTTTGGCAATCTTTGCCGCATGATTCGCTGCGTCCGGTAGTGCTTGTCCATGGAATGGGCGAACATCTCCTTCGGTATCGCGAAATTGCTGCCGCTCTCGCGGAATGGGGATATGCCGTTCACAGTTTCGATCTCCGTGGTCACGGGCAAAGTCCGGGTCGTCGAGGCGATGCCCCTGGATTTCACTACCATGTCCTCGATGTTTTGGCGTTTATCGAACACGTGTCGGAAACCCACTCGGCTGCGAACGGCCGAATTGCGGTGGCTGCCCACAGTATGGGCGGACTCATTGCGTTGGAGGCTGCCTTGGCCGAGCCGAACCGGATCACATCACTGTTTCTCATTAGTCCCTATTTTCGACCAGCTTTTCAGCCTCAGCCTTGGCGACTGCTGGCGGCGAAATTGCTCCATGGAGTTTGGCCCAGTATCTCGTTGAATGTCGGTCTCCGGCTCGATCAGTTCGCTCGCGATCGGGCCGTTCAGTCTGCGATTCGTGACGATTCGGTTAGCCATCAAAAAATGTCGGCTCGAATGGCATTGCAACTCCTCGAACGGGGCGAAAGACGACTTCGTAGCTCCGAACCATTGGATGTGGTCTGTCGCATACTTCATGGAGATTGTGATACCATCAACAGTGCTGCCGCCTCTCAAGAATTCGCGAACGGTCAACCGAACGTCGAATTGATCCGCTTGTCGGATGGACATCACCAACTCCACAACGACTCGCACACTCGCCCCGAAGTGCTACGACATTGGCGCGAGCTGCTTTCTTCGCCGGTTCCATTTGTCGCGCGGAAGACGAATGATGCCACTGGCTAGAAGTTGTTGAGGTTTGTTGCGGAAACCTTTTGCTTCGGCTACCATCAGCCGCCCCGGACATGATCCGAAAGTTCTTTTTGGATCTCTCCCCAGTACCCGCTCGTGCTTTTTACCTTTCCGGCAAACGCTGGGAACGCTGTCGGTGCCGGGCGAGGTTCTAGTTCGATACGCCAACGATCTAGTTCTGACTCTAAACTTCCACAACTACGACTCCCGATGCCAACAAAACGATGGGAAATTTGGTTGCCAGTGATCCGCGGTCAGGATCGATCTTGGCGTGCGGGACTTCAGCGGCTTGGACTGTACCTTTTGTCGGGACTCTACCGAATTGGTTTGGCATTCAAAAACCTGCGCTGGAGAAACCCTGCTCGGATTGTTCGTGTGAGTGTCCCTGTCCTGAGCGTAGGAAATTTGACCACCGGCGGGACCGGCAAGACTCCGCTGGTGCAATGGCTGTGCCGGTTCCTCAGGGGCCGCCATCTACGGGTCGCTTTGCTGAGCCGTGGCTACGGGGCCCCGGAACAGGGCCCGAATGATGAAGCCTTGGAATTAGAGCTTTCTTTGCCCGATGTTCCTCACTTGCAGGACCCGGATCGAGTGCGCATGGCGAACGTTGCGATCGACGAGTTGGAATCGCAATGTTTGGTCCTGGATGACGGATTTCAACATCGTCGTTTGCATCGAGATCTAGATATCGTGTTGATCGATTGCACATGTCCATTCGGATATGGTTACACGCTGCCGAGGGGCTTGTTGCGAGAGCCTAAGCCCGCCTTATCTCGGGCGGATGTGCTGATCTTGACCCGGTGCGACCAAGTCTCTCAAACAGAACTTCAGCGCCTGGAAGCCGAATTGTCAAAGTACCGAAAATCCTCCGAGACCTTGATTGCGAAGACCTATCATGCTCCCGTCGGGTTGCTGGACAGTCGCGGACGCCAAAGATCATTGGAGGAATTAAGAAAGCATCGACTGTTGCTCTTCGCAGGAATTGGCAATCCGACGGCGTTTTTCGAGACGGTACAGCGAGTGTCGAACGCCGATTTTGCCAACGCGACGGGAGATATTCATGTCGCCGCTACCCGCCGTTTTCCGGATCATCACAACTACCAACGTGAAGATATTCAGGACCTTCGCGAGTGGGTAGAGCGAGAAACGCGGCGTGCGACGGAGGCCGTCACCAAGCCGTGGCTGGTTGTGACAACGCGAAAAGATTTGGTCAAATTGGATTTGTGGCAATTGGCCGGCGTCGATCTGGTGGCCTTGGAAGTGGAGTTGCAGTTCTTGTCGGGCGAAAAAGAATTGACGCAAATCTTGGACTCCAAGCTAATGGCGATTCGTGACGCCAACCCGGTTATTCCAGACCCTGCCGGTACCGATTAAATTGGTCTTCCGGCGTGAATCGGCAGTGGTCGCATCCCTACCCTGTTGCCGCTCCGCTTTCGGAGAGCGATATCGACCATGAAGAAGCACTTGATCTTATGTTTTGTTGGTCTTTCTTTGCTCGTTGGATTTGCCGTGTTCCGACTCTGGGTCAACGCGGGACAAGCAGAGGAACAACTCCAAGTAGCTGATCAAGCATTGGCCGCTGGGGATTTCGCGAAAGCTCGAGAATTGGCGGAGTCTTCGCTGTTCTTGCATAACGTTCAATCGCTGAAAGAACGCGCGTGGTATGTCGCCGGCACGGCGTTCCTCCGCGACATGCAGCTTCATCGTTCCCAGCGACTTCCCAAAGCCATGGAACATCTCGGACAGATTCCGCGCCAATCGCCATGGTTCCCGAAATCCGCATTGGCCTTGGCAAACGACAAGTTATTCGAAGCCAAATCGCCGCTCGAAGCCAATTCGATGGTGGATGATGCTTTAATGGAATGGCCAAACGACATGGCTTTGAATAACTGGAAGATCGTCTGGCTGACCGTTTGCCATGCGCCCGAGTTGGCGGAACCCTACTTCTTGGCGGGAGCCCGAGCCAGCAAGCAGAACGCTGAAGAAACGGAATTGCTACTTCGGACTTGGCTGCGATCCCAGTTCTGTCCCGAGCAAATTGAAACGGATTTCGACCGACAATTGGGAGGCGCTGGAACGGCTGAGTTCACGAATGACACCATACGCTTGGAACGATGGACGACGCTGCGACGCTGGAATCTTGCCGACCCCAGGTTCGACGCCGCGATCACCCATTGGTATCTGAAACGTGGCCTTGTTTCGGACGCGATGGAGCAAATGCACTTGGCTCGTGAAAAGGCCGAACACTATCCCGATCCGATGTTCTTGTTTGTCGCTATTCAAGTCTTTTGTGAGACAGGACAACTCGAAAACGCCCGGCAGGTTTTGCAACCACTGCGCGACTTGGCACCCGGATTCCTAAGTAAAGTGTCGGCGGCACGAGTTGCCCTGGCTCAAAACGATACCAAGACGGCCATTTTGGAACTCGAGGCGGCTCAACAACTATGGCCAGGTCCAATTGATCCGTGGATCTCCCAGTCGTTGGAACGAATTTATCGGGACCAAACCGACCAAGAATCTCTGATCCGGGCTGATCAACTGCGTCACCAACAAGATCGGTTGCAGACACTCCGAACAAAGCTTCAAGAACTACTGGCTTTGCCGCACTGGGAAGCCACGGAAGTTGCTGCAATTCGCGATTTAATGCTAGGATTGAACCGAACGGCGGAGACCGGACTTCTCGCACAAGTTGTCGGGGCGAGTTCATCCGCAAAGGTTCAAGAATAAAGGAGCCCTGCCATGCTTCGAGAATGGATCGGAATTTTGATAAGCGTTCATGAAGGCCATGGACAGGCGCGTCCAGGTCAAGGCGAAACTTGGTGGCACTACTTTTCTGAACCTGAGCACATGCCGCTGTCGATTGCCACTCTCTTGGCCTTGATCCTGCTGATCGTGGGCTTATGGACATTTTTGAAACGAATGGTCCAAGCAAAACGAGCCGCTCGCACCAACTCGTATTGAACTATTCAAATTTGACTTGGCGAAACTTCTCTTCCCGCTTGCGCTTTCGTCGCGAAATCTTAAAGATGGCCAAGTCGGGTAGATAATGGTAATAGGCCTGTGCCGCAATCGAAGCAATAATCGGAAGCATCACATACTGAAATCGAATCGTTCCCCAAAAAATCAACGCACTAAGCGTCAATCCGATCACTAAAGCCAACACCATTGGCCGAACAATGTAATTCCGTCGCAGTTGATAAAAAAACGTCCCCAACACGATGGAGTTCACGAGGAGCAACGGCAACTTCAATCCCCACCACAAACCCGTCGCGTCAAAATACACACTTGGAGACCACAGTCGCAAAGGCTTCAACACAAAGTGCCATACGCAATCCGTGAGGCTGGCCACTCGCAGGCTGGCCCATCCCGCTTCCCACCGAACCTTGGAACTGATTATCTCTCTCCCTATCTCTTCCTCGGCATCAATCCGTGCTTGAAACTCCGCAGGCAGTTCCTGATTGGTCCAAGAGCCCTTGGCATTGGCGATGGTTTCTGGGGCGTGGGCCCCCCAAAAGACCTCACCGGAGCCCGTCGTTAATGGTACCCAGGCATCCAGTACGCGATAGTTTCGATACGTCCATCCTCCCAGCGGCACCGCAGCGACTAACAGGACAATCAACGCGAACACCACTTGAGATTGGCGTTGGGATGACGAGCTTAGCAATGCTGCCAGGAGTGGCAATAAAACCAAGGCCGGAAGAAATGTCGGTTTGCAAAGCAAAGACAAACCGAAACACAATCCACTCGCGGCCGCCCAAGCGCCATGTTTTTCGATGCGACGACCAACTCCGCGAGATCGACCACTAAAACTTGGCCAGCACCACACGGCCAATCCCAACAACACAGCCGCTAAGTTCTCTGGCATCAATTCGGTTTGAAGCAACCACCAATAAGAATTCAGACAAACGAAAGCCGCTGCCAACCAAGCCGCTTTTAGTGAATGACTGAGGTTGTAAGCCAACATCGCGGCAACCGTCGCCATTAATCCCGCCAGAAACCAATTGACCGCCCGCGCCACAACGATGCTGGTCCCTAGTCGCGAATAAACGTTGCCGAGAATAATGGGGTAGAGCGGCGCGCGATAAGCCAATTGTCCCGGCTCACCGAACGCCCCTGTCGAGCGAAAGTTGACGGCCAATCGTTGATAATCACCCTGATCTCCCGACAGGCTATCGAACGAGGTCGGCCCCACCGCAAATTGAGCGATCCCGCCAAGAATCAACGCGGTCACAAGAATGAATAAAAACGGGAATACTTCCCGGGTCTTAATTTTCATACCACATCAAGCAAGATATCTTATGGCCCTTGAGGCGTGTCAATGCATCGCAGCAACGTCATCAACGCGTAACTGGTACCATAGGCTTCGTGATAATCGTACAACGGATAGTCCCACCACGATCCATTGGTTTCTTGACGCTCCAACATCAACTCGGCCAACATCGTTTGATAAGGCGCACGGTCCTCGTTTGGCAGGCTCTCTAATGATAATCCCGCGTAATAATGCCCGTAGTAGTAAAAGTACCCTGCCACTTGAAACCATGATTCATGGGGGATTGGTCGTTTACGGCCGATATCCAACCAACCGTTTCTCAAATAGAGTCGCCACAGCCAGTGCTTTACGACGTTATCTGTGATGCCTTCGTCGCCCCACAGTCGCAGCGCATGATTGCAACTTTGCGTCCGTCCCAAGCTTCCACCGGGTCGATTGATCCCGCCCATGGGCTTGTACTTCTGATACTCGCCATACAAATAGCTGAAGTCGGGCTTCTGTTGCCGCTTGATCGAAGCCACCGCTCGGTCAACCAGTCGCTTGGGCGGTTCCACACCAATTTGTTGGGCCTCATACAAGCCAATCAATATCGATGCGGTTGTAAAACTCGTGGAGTCGGAAGTTGGGCGCGCCGCTTCATATCGCATGTCGTAATATCCCCAACCGCCATCCACGGATTCGTACCGTTGTAACCAATCGAATTGTTGTTGGATCAACTTGGTTATCTCGACGCGAGTTGGATCATCCTCCGCACGACGTTGATACATGCGCACCAAAGCCTTCAAGCCATAGCCATGTCCCCAAACGTTGTAGATCGCATCACCGTTGGCACGTCGCAATTCCGGCAAACGCTCCAACATCCAATGCTCACCCCGTCCCAACGCCGCGTCAATTCCACTGGCTCGTGCCTCGGTCAAGTGCGAAGATAAATCTCGACGAATTTCGATGAGTGCCGATATCGCCAAAGCGGTCGTGCCAGTTCGAAACGCATCGTGAGCACCCGGCACCGGTGCATAGATGTTTAAATCCTTGGTCCGAGTTGCCGAACCCCAAGAACCATCTTTATTTTGTTTGCTCAACATAAAGTCGACGCCGCGATCGATCGCCGCCAGAACTTGCTTTGCGTCCAGTTTGGGGATATCCGGAAGACTCGGCGGCTCAGCGAAATTCATCGGCTCGTCAAAGATCTGCGGCCGTTCCTGGGGCAGTATTTGAGCCACGACAAAGCTGGGAATCAGGGACAGCACCGCCGACATCGCGAGCCTGCATGCCCATGCCATCGATCGCGAGTTTGCCGCAGAGCCAAAAATAACCATCATACCGTTGCATTCCAAGTTCGTCGTGAATTACCACCACAACGTCGTAATGTGTACTGTCCGTCTACTTCTTGGTGGCAGTCAAAGTGATCGTGATTCCTTGGTCGCTGGTAATCGTGGCCGATAGCGTACCATTATCCAGTTTAAACTCCGGCGTCATCGGTCCAACCGGCGTGTTGACATCTAAAACCAATCGATTCTCGCCACGATGAAACTTCCCCGACTGCACAGGGATCTCTTCTCCATCGGATGATAATTTACCTGTTACCGAATCGTCGTCTTTCAATTCTAAGCTCATTTCGAATGTCGCAACCTCTTGCCCCATGACGGTCACTTTGCCTGTCCATTCGCCGCTGATTGGATCTTCGCGTTTTACTTCGACTTTCGGATCGGCAGTTACGATTGATTCCGCCGTATTCTCTGTGGTGGCAGGGCTCGCTTCCGTTCCGGGGACCATCGTCTCAGCAGAGCTCGCATCCACTCCAGGAGTCGGAGACGTTGTCTCTGCAGCCTTTTCGGTCTTTGCTGCTGGTTTGGCTTCGGAAACAGGATCAACATTGGGGAATTCAACTCGGCAACCGGTCGTCGGAATCAACCGTCCGGCCAATTTACCGGGCTTGAATTTCACAATGCAGTCGAACTTACTTCCCGAGTAGGGAACGACCGACACGGAAGCGACTTCGCCCTTCATGGCCTCGTTCGGATAAACATTGGAAAAGACTTGGACTTCAACCCCCGTTTTCACATGTCGCAATTCTGCTTCCGAAACACTCAAGCGAACTCGCAGCGGCTTGACGGGCACGATGGTCAACACGACTTGATCAGCGACCAACGACTTACCGGCCTCGAACGGAGCCGGACGTTCGGGTTGGGCACCACGATTGAGAGCGCCATGAATCACGTACCCGGCGACCGGAGCCTTCATGACAAATTTCTTGCGTTCGGCTCGCAACTTTTCCAGATTCTCTTTCTGCTCTTCTAACTTTAAGCTCTGCTTTTTCAATTCAATCTCACGACGAACTCGGGATAATTTCAGATCTAGTTTTGCCGCTTCATAAGCCATCTCTGCGCGCTTGATGCGTTCGCCTTGCTCGATTTCATTGCGCGGCAAGCTCTCTTCGATGGTTCTGCGATGTTGTTCACGAGCTCCCTCGAGTCGAAACACGGCACTTTCAACTTCACGCTTGGCGCGCTTCAGGACGATCTCTTCCGATTCCTCGGTCAATTCGTCCGCCTGGTACATCTTTTCCAATTGATTCAATTCTTCTTGAACATTTTCCAGCGAATACTCCGAAAACTTCAAGTTGAAATTAGCCGACTTCAATTGGTAGTCTCGATCGACCTTTAGATATTGGTCATAATCCACTTTGGCCTTTTGGAACGCACGCTCAACGCCGGCTCGATCCATCTCTTGACCAGCCAGAAACTGCTGGAATTTGAAATTGGCCTCGTCCATGGCCATGTCCGCGATTCTCAGTTCTAACTCGCTGTCGCGAATTTGCTTGTCGACAACATCAGTTTTCAACCACAGCACATCCTGATTCGCTTCCACCATCGTACCGTGATCCGCAATCTTCTTGATCACCCACGATTTTGTTTGCTCGCCTGTGATTTTCAGTTCCGCCGACTTCGCCGATTCGAAAACCCCGTTGATCTTGACCGTCGCGGGGGCAGCGGCTTCCTGAGCCAACAACATTGGCGGACAATGACCCAGCAAAAAGCCAAGCACGACCACGCTACAGACACGAGCCAATAAATTCCTGGGAATGCGAATCGTCATTGCGAAATACCGAAAAAGTGAAGTTGAATTCCAATCCTCAAACCAAGAATTGGGACAGATCCGGAGGTTATCCTAGTCCAGTGCGATTCATGTGTCTAGCGACGCTACATCCGCCACCAACCAAAACAACCGAAACCGTGCCAACCACGATACTGAGCTTGACATCAAACAATACCGACCCCAACAGCCAAGGTTGTCCGAACATCAACAATACGACGATCATTAGACCAACCAAAAGCCCAATGGTCGCATCCAACCAATCGGCTTGCTTGCTGAGCCGACCCAGGCAAAACAGGCCCAAAACTCCCGTTCCTAAGACGCTCGATACCGACCACCAATTATCGAGTGCCGACCCAGACAGCGACACGAGCGCGATCGCACCTCCCACGGACATCAGTCCAGCGACCACGGTAGCGGTTCGCAACACGTGTAGTTGCGCTGCCTCCGTCGCATTTGGGTCCCAAGACCTCATATAAAAGTCGCTCAAGGCGATGGTTGCCACCGAATTGAGCGAAGTAGAAATAGTACTCATGGCCGCAGAAAATATCGCGGCAATCAGCAGACCTTTGACCCCCGCCGGTAGATACTTGGCGATGTAGTGCGGAAAGACACGATCCCCTAATTTAAAGTCATTTTCATTTTCCGCAATGGTCGGCTTCCCATCCGGCAATGACTCAATGGACGGCGATGTTCTAGGTTCGCTTAGCGACCTTTGCTGCCGCACAATCTGCCTTACTTCACGCAAGTCTGCGGGATGATATTGGTAAAACGCAAACAAACTGGTCCCGATCAACAAGAACAGGGCACTGATCGGCACATACATCAAAGCACCAAACCACAAGCTCCACACAGCATCTTTTGGTCGAGCCGAAACGTAACGTTGAATATAGTTTTGATCGACTCCAAAGTTGCGTATGTTTTCGAACAGTCCATACGCAAATACCATCCAAAATGCGGAACCCTTCCATGTTTTCCAATCAAATGTTCCCAACGAAAACTTTGATGGCTGTGGTTCGAACGCTGCTTGCCATACATCACTAATCCCATTCGGCAATCCATTAACAATCGCGACCAGAGCGACCACCGCTCCGACGGTGAGCACCACCGCTTGTATCGCGTCCGCCCAGATAACGGCCACGATTCCACCAATCGCTGCATAAAAAATCACTATCAAACCAGTTATCACGATCAGCAGTCGAATATCCCACTGAAAAACGAGGCCCAACGGCAAGGCCATCAGATAAGTCACAAAGGCCATCCGGGCCAACTGAACCAACAAGAACAGCAGGCTGGCCATCCAACGGGCCCACAACCCAAACCTTCGTTCAAACATCGCAAAGGCTGAAGCATCTTGATTGTTACGATAATACGGCAAAAACCAGCGAGCGGCGATCCAAGCCGCTATCGGCAGAGTTAGCGAGAAGACAAAAAAATTCCAGTCGTTATCAAACGCCATCCCCGGCAACGCCAAGAATGTAATGCTGCTCAAGAAGGTGGCGAAGATCGACAGACCACACAACCAGCCGGATAGGTTGCGGCCCCCAGTTGTGAATTCCGCGGCGGTCGGCCTGCGATTTCGCCAAAAATACAGTCCAATTCCGACCGTGCCTATCAAGTAGGCAAACAAAACCAGGTAATCGACCGTGGCAAACGTTGCGTCCATCATTTCGTCACAGTCGGTTTGAAGGAACTAATAATCGTCACATTCCATTCCTTGCGAATTGGCGTCCCTGAGTTCCACAAATCGGTGCTTGAGGCTGGCGAAACTCGTTCCTGGCCCGGTTCCAATCAGATTAACATAGACCCTTCGCTCCACCAGCTTCTCGTCATGAACGCCAATGCAATTCCTCATTGCCTTTGTCCTACTGCTGGCGATTGCCGCCAACGAATGGCCAACGCCGTTAACCGGCGTACCGGACAATCACCGCATTTGGGGCGTGTTGTCCGTTCAACTGCTGCTTTCAGGTTTGGCCTGTTTTCGTTGGGGGCGATGGGAGCCTACTCGATCCTGGTATCCGATGATCTGTTGGACTCTGGGATCTTTGATTGTGACCGTTGGCTTGGGTTGGTCCCAGTGGGTTGCGGCACGTTTTGGAACCTTTCAAACCGGAAGTGCGATTGTGGTTCTCTTGCCACACTTGGCCAGCCTCGTCTTGGTTTGGGTCATTCCCTTGACGTTTGCGGCGGTGGCGACTCCTTCCCGAACGGACCGGAATTGGGCCCACCGTTGGGCGACGATTTTAGGTCATCTCCGAGTGCGATTCCAATGGCAGTTGCTGCCTATTCTGCTTCCCCTTTTGACGGTCTTGGTGATGCGAGATGTCTTCGAACAAAGCCACACGTGGCAGAGTTTGACTTGGACTTTACAGATCGGAATCTTGGCCAGTGCGTCGATGATGGTCGTTCTGTTGGGTTTCCCCGTTGTCATCAAGTGGTGGCTTCCTACTCAACCATTTGCCGACGCTTTGTTTCAAAAGCATTTGGACTCGACCGCGCGACAATTAAAACTAAAGTTGCGGGAAGTCGCTGAGTGGAACACGCAGCAGCGAATTGCTAACGCTTTGGTCTTGGGGTGGCTCCCAGGTACTCGGCGCATCCTGATTAGCGATGTCTTGAGTTGGGCGTTGACGAAGCGACAACTCTACGCGGTTTTCTTGCACGAGGCCGGACATCTGAGGCATCATCATCTGTGGTGGCGACTCTCAGTTATCGTCCTGGCGGGTCAGATCTTACTGCTTGGATCCATCGCGACCGAGCGAGAGTTTGATCTCGTTGAACCAAACGCAAAGCCGGAAATGTTCTTGGCAATCCTTGGGTTAGTGGGTCTGCTGCTGTTGACGGGTTTACTAATGGGGCTGGTCTCCCGGGCCTTGGAATTCGAGGCCGATGGATTTGCCTTACATCAGTTGAAGGCTTTGGGCCCGCCCGAACCGACCACCGACAAATCCGACTCTTCCGGCCGCGAAGGTGCCGATTCTCGAATTGAAGATTTGATCACAGCCATTCGCAGCACAGCCGAGTTGACTGGGATTTCTCTCACGCACTCGACTTGGCTGCATCCTTCGGTCAACGATCGGATTCAAAGAATACGCCTCTGTTTTGCCTCGCCAGTCCTTCATGAACTGATGCAAAGGCGACTTCGAATTCTAAAATTCTCGCTAATGACGGTCATCCTGCTTTGCGCGGGTCTGCTGGCCATGCATGGCCTCCTGTGGACCATTTGAACGTTGTGAATCAGAAATTTCTCTTTCCCAAGACCGTTTTTGAGCTACGTTTCAGGTGGTAGTTGCTGTCTTAGGAAGGTTTTGTTCATGCTTAAACGCCATCCCGCTCCGTTCGTAGCCGACTCGAGTTGTGTCCCATCCGTCGATTTCCCAACACCCGATCCCGTTTGCCGGTCATGGCACACGGGGGGGACCGACCACCGTCCTTCGTTGCACCGCATGGTGGTTTGCCAACTTCTCTGTCTTTTATTGTGCTTTTCTTTGCACAGCCTTGCGTTTGGTCAACTTCCGGACATGGTAGACTTGCGTCCGCACCAAACAGGTGTTCGAAGTCAGGGACTTCGCGGAAGTTGCTACATCCACGGGACCGTCGCAGCAATGGAGGCCGCCTACAAACGAGCGGGCTACGGAGATCTCGACTTGGCGGAGCACTTTTCGGACTATGTCGCCCGACTAATGTTCCTGGAAACCTGCGAATTCGATGGTCCGTTTCGCACGAGAACGATGCGGAATCCGACCGCATGGGAACGGGAAAGCGGCATGCCGATTTTTGAAACGATGAGTGGCACCGTGGACTCCCTTGTTGGATGCGAACCAGTCGGAACCTTGGCGATTCCATTGGAAGTTTACATGCCACTTACCGAAGCAATGTTCGATTCCGCTGGACGCTCGCAAACGGATCTTTACTGGGTCAAGCAATACAATGTCAGCACGCATTTGTTGGCGGAAACTCGGTTACCTCGCTCGGCCTTGCAAGCTCCGTTCGTCTATAAAGTCAAACGTGTTGAATACCTACCCAAGTCTGATGCTCAGAACCCGTCTGCGATCGAAAGGGTTCTCGCCTCCGGCAAAGAGGTCATTTGGGACTTTCGAACCGCGGGAGACTTTTCGGGGCCGATTTGGCGCTACAACGGCCCGGCCGGTGATGCCACCGCCCATCGCATGTTGATTGTTGGCTACGATCGGCGCGACCCCAGCAACCCTTTCTTTATCGTCAAGAACAGTTGGGGTCACCCCGCCGCGAATCCACCTGGAGATGACTTTACGTATATTGCTTATGACTATCTTCAGTACGGCGAGTGGGCCTCTTGGTTGGAGGTAGAACCGCCCGCGATCAAACCGGAATTGGCGTTCGTCGGTCGATGGCAAGTCGAGTTTGGGCCAAATCATGGGACACTGGATATCTATCATTTACCGGGACTGATGCAACAACTGTTCGACCACAATCAATACCAAGACGAACATGGACGGACGATTAAAGATCAACGCATCGGCACGTTTTATCGCCACGGAGACCCAGACCAACCATTTCGAGTCAACGGCATCTTGCACGGCGACCGCCTCCAAGCTTGGATTGATTTTCAAAATCCGACGCCACGATGGGACCAGTTGAATGGATGGCGAGTCGAGTTAAAACTCACGATTCCCGCAGAGACCATGTTTGGCAATGCGATTCTACCCACCGGCGAGGGTTACTCGGCTCGAGCGGAACGGATCATCATACATTCCGAACCGACTCCGTCGGCAACCCCGCCCGACGTGGTGGTTTCGACGCCAAGCAGTCCTGTCGAATCACCGCGGCCCGCTCTGGACGCCGACCCCGCCCTCGCTCCGAAACAGATCGAGGCCAAATGGCTTGAGTCCGGCGGACAAGACTTCTTAGGAAAGCCCATTACCGGCGTTGAAACCTGTCCGGATGGCCGCGGACGCTACACTCATTACGAACGCGGGTCTATTTACTGGTCGCCACGAACCCCCGCCAGCATCATTTACGGAGCAATCCGCGAAAGATGGTCGGATATGGGCTGGGAAACAAGCGACTTGGGGTACCCGACTTCAGACGAAGTCGATTGGGGCGAAGGTCGCATGAACACGTTCGAAAACGGTCACATTTTTTGGCATCCGGACAAAGGCGCTTGGGAAGAACTCGCCAAATCGGCAAAAGCGAAAATGGATGTCGCCCAATAACGACGAATCACAGAAAAACAAAACTTCCCAGTCCTATCTAAAAGGGACATGTGGGATCGTGCGACGAAAGGCTTTCGCCACGTCCCGTCACGTCTCGTGCCCAACGAAATGCAATGGTGCTGAGACCTATTGTGGTCCGCGTTAAGCCAATCGCTACGACTCCTGGACTGGATGGCGATGCCGCTGAGGAATGGACCTCAACTTCGACTTTCTTTTCGAACGAGGTATGGTACTTTATGCAGGCGTACCATCACTTCGCACGAGAGATCATAACTTGTTATCCCAAAATTTTGCCTACGACGCGTTGTCCCAACACCGTGGAATCATTTTGTTGACCGACGGGTATTCGACGCCATTTTTGGCCAAGACTGCAATAAATTTACTGCGATATCGCGGACAAGATGTGGTGGCGGTGCTGGATTACGAGGCTGCTGGCAAATCGGCTCGCGATGTCCTAGGCACGGGTGGTGACGTGCCGGTCGTTGCAACCCTCGCCGATGTTCCAATGGCGGATGCTCTGTATGTCGGAATAGCCCCCCCCGGGGGCAAATTGCCCGCTTCATGGCAGCCCATCATTCTGCAAGCCATTGAACGAGGGCTTGATGTGGTGTCTGGATTGCACGACTTTCTGGAGTCCAATCCGGTTTACGTTGAGGCTGCCAAGCGTCATCAAGTTCGTTTGATCGATGTGCGAAAGAATTCTTACCGCGACATTGCCTCGGGACATGGTCTGTCGGCGAGCTGCATTAGAATTCACACCGTGGGTCACGATTGCAGTTTGGGAAAAATGGTCACGTCGGTTGAAGTTCAGCAAGGACTGGTCCAAGCCGGTTATCGCGCGAACTTTCTGGCAACCGGTCAGACGGGGATCATGATTTCCGGTCGCGGCGTTCCGGTCGATTGCGTCATTGCTGATTTTGTTAATGGAGCGATCGAAAGATTGGTGGTTGCGGATCAGGACGCAGATTTTCAATTGATCGAAGGACAAGGCAGCATCACGCATCCGGCCTACTCGGCAGTGACTTTAGGCTTGTTGCATGGATGTGCTCCCGATGGCTTGATCTATTGTTACGAAGCCGGTCGAACCCATGTCAAAGGCCTGGACAACATTCCGTTACCGCCATTCGAAGCGCAGATTGAAATTCTCTTGAAAATTGCCAACCTCAGGCATCCCTGTCGGCTGATTGGCATCGCCGTGAACTCGCGAACTTTGGATCAGCAATCAGCTGCCAAAGAAGTTCAACAGGCAGAACAACGCTTCGGTTTGCCGGCCTGTGACGTGTATCGCGACGGACCGAAGAAGCTGGTTGAGGCCTCCATTCGTTTACGGAATGAATTGCTCCCCCTGCGGTCAACGCAGTGAAGCATTCTTCCTGGCGAAAACAGGCCCGAATCGGCCGCAACCATCCTAGTCGGTGTGCAAAAACCACCGGTTAGAGTAACGTCCGATCCAGAATAGCCCGGAAAGACCGACACCATTGCTGAGCGTAGGCATTCAAAAGTGCTGCACAACTTTGCCCGGCGGTCCAGCGTCGAAGCGCGGTGCCGTTCAACATCACTGGATCAATGCTCGACACCTTACAAACACGTCATAGATTCTGAGAGTCGGTGTGATCTGGAAGCGGTTCTATCTTGGCGATCCGAACGAATTGATTTGATTCCGACAGGTTGCACAGATAACTGCTGACTTCACGTAAAACGCTTGCCTTGCCAAGAATCACGACGAGAAAATTCTTGCTCGATCGCATTCAGAATGCCTGGCTTGTCTAAGGACCAAGTTGGTGCCAAAAAATAGTCGCTTGGGGCGTCGCCACTAATCCGCTCGACGATCATGTCCGGTGGCAGGCACTCGATAAAATCAACAACCGTTTCGACATACTCGTCGCGTTCCATCAGACGCACATCGCCTTGTTCCCACATCATCGCCAACGGAGTCTTTTTTACGATGTAAAGATTATGGATCTTGACCGCGTCGGCGCCCAAGCGAGCGACTTCACGAGCCGTTTCGACCATGTCCTCGCGCGATTCCGTCGGCAAGCTCAACATAATGTGTAAACACACTTCGAATGGCAATTCGCGGCTGCGTTGAATCGCGTCAACGGTAGCGGCATGATCATGCCCACGATTCATCCAAGCCAACGATCGGTTGTGCATCGTTTGCATGCCATACTCGACTGAAAGCAGTGTCCGCTGAGCCAATTTCTCCAAGACGCGCAGGACTTCCTCTGGCACACAATCCGGTCGCGTTCCAATCGCCATGCCGCAAACCTGTGGATGCATTAATGCTTGGTCGTACATCCATTCCAAATCTGGAACGTCAGCATAAGTGTTGGTTGCGGGTTGAAAATACGCAATGAATTTGTCGACTTTGTAACGCAGTTTTAGCAATCGAATTCCCGCCTCGATCTGCTGCAAGATGTCGCGACGCGGCATTCTGCGCGATGGGCTAAAACTTCGATTGTCGCAAAAGTTACAGCCGCCGTAGGCCACCGTTCCATCTACGTTGGGACAAGTCAGCCCCGCGTCGATGCTGACCTTCTGCACGCGCTGGCCATACAAGTTCTTTAAAAAATACCCCAATGAGAAGTAACGTAATCCGTCCATTCGCCATCGCGAGGCAATCTCTTGTCGCCGTTTTCGATAGGCAGCCCAATCCCACAATTCCCGTGTGGGAACCATCGCAGCGACTCCCTGCGGTTCCAGTCGTTCGTGTGAGTCGGCATCAGGCATAATGAACCACTTTGGAATTGGGCGGCCAGCGGAACCAGTTTGACGTTGGCTCATGCACCACGTATCGTAAACAACCATGCCGAGTTAGCTGGCCCGCTCCACTTCTGGCCCGCTCCACTTCTGGCCCGCCCCACTTTTTGAGCGGCACGGAGCTAGCCGCCGGCAATTCCTGGTAAAATCGTCGGCTACCGCCTCGCCGCTCACTAAACAAGAAAACTTGCCATTTGCCTTGTTTCTCAGTTAAAGTGGCGGGGCCCAATTAGAATCCAACCATGTGATATTTCAAGGAGCCAGTGCATGAATCGCGTGAAATTGCCGTCGGCAATCGAAACGAGCCGTCTAACGCTCGCGCGCATCGCCGCCGTCGTTGCGATCGCCGCCGTTTTGTTGGGTCTCGTGAGCCTGTTATTGACGAACGACCTCCCGGAGATTTCCCATCGATTGTGGGACGTAGCACTCGGCGCCACGATTCTTTCGGTCCTTGTCATTGTTATTGTTTACTGGCTCAAGCTGGAATCCGCACACAACTCAGAAATCTCTGAGCCCTAATGTTCTACCACCTTGTAGGTCCCGTCTGGAAAGGCCGTGATGGACAATTTCTTCTGTCGGAAATGAATGTCTCGAACGGTCAATGAAGGCCATGAAGTAGGCAGTTTGGGATTCACTCGGTAGCCGGTGGCCGTCGGTTCGAAGCCCAAGAAACCATAGAGCATCACTTGGGGAACAAGCACGCTTTCGAAGAACTCGTGATCCAACCCCAATCCCCCAGCGGTTCCGCCACCTTGCAGCGTACCCCGACCGGGCTTGGCGTAATAAGCACGATAACCGCCCTCCGCCTCGACCTCGGCATACCATTCGAGGATCTTTTGAAGTCTAAGCCAAGCCGCATCAGGCCCTTGCCACTGCAGGCGCGCCATGACATCGAAATAGCTGAACCCGAGTACTGCTCCGCCGTCTTGCACTTGGCCTCCCCATTCGATCGATTCGGGTGAGACCCACGCCCACATGTAGGTGTCGATGTTCCGCTTGGTTGTGGCACGCGGTGCGAATCGCCAATGATAGATGTCGGCGCCTTGCGATGTATCCTCCGCGACTAGTCGCTGGCCATCGAGCCACGAAAAGATTTCCGCAGCCTGGGATTCGCTAGCCAGACCGTAATAGATTGCTTCGAGATTGACAAACGTGAATCCAAAATCGTGCCTTTGACCCTGCCTGTCTTCCCAGCCAATAAATCGACCTTTTTCGGCGTTCCAGAATCTTTTTTGAAACTCCTGTTGCAGTTCTGTGGCCAGGCCTCGCAATTCGTTAGCACTGAACTCTGTATTTAGATGGGCCGACGGAGCGTCCTCATTCAATTCTGCTTTGGTGGTGGCCAACCATTCTGGATGTGCTTCGATCGCTGCCTCGAGTTCCGCAAATAGCCGCAATGCATCGTAGGCATAAATTGTCGCCAAACCGTCATGGCCACCAAAAGGCAACAGATCCCAATAGTTATTGCCCACCCCCAGACCCGGACGCACCGACTTCACCCCGTTCTCATACACGAGGCCGCTGCGTCCGTCGTGACCGACCCATGGAACAATCACATGCTTATGGTCCCGCAGGCCGAACTCCTGGATCATGAACCGCAATGCCGCTCTCATTCGCTGGATGTTAGCCCGCAAGAATTCCAAGTCACCCGTCCACTCCAAGTACTCCAAGCACGCTCGCAGATAACTCGAGTTCGTAATCGGATGACGGCTATCAATCGCGGTGATCAAAGACTTGAGTGTCACTTCGACACCCGGCTCCGCTTCAATTTCGATTTGGTAACGAGTCAACAAACCCGAGTACTCAGGGTGTCGATAGGCCGGAATGTTTGCAAACCCCATTTCACCATTGTGACTTTCCGGTGAGAACTCCATCACTCGTCTGTCGTTCCATTCGGTTTCGCCATCGAGTTGCCACCGCAATCGCCCCCGTGCTTCTGTTGGCCAACGCGATGTCGCCAACTCCAATCGAACGAAAGGTGCCACAATTGTCCCACATTGAAACCTTGGCGTTTCGATTTTCGCTTTCGGTGCAGTCAGTTTCAAACGCAAGCCAGTTTCTGGATCGATCGACAAGACCTCGGCGCCGGCGATGCTCCATCCGTCCAGATTCGTAATCGCTTGGGTCCCAAAGTGGTGAACCGCCCAGTGGTCTCCAATCATCGAGAAGTGAAATCCAACCCCTGTGCTTTGTTGCCACGCAGGGAATGGCCACCCGTCACTGTGCGCCATCCCACGATGTTGTTGCATCGCAACATAGCCTTCCGAGTCAATTCTTCGATCGAGCAATGACCGACGATACCTGCTAATCGCCGTTGCTCCGGTCCAAAGACTGGCATGTGGTAACCAACGGTCCCATAATGTGCAATCTGAAAACGAGCTTTCTTGATGCTTGGTGTGCATCCTCTCCAACAACGCCATCTCTCGCTCAAACCCAGGCACCTCATAGAGCCTCTGCACCTCGGCGTTGTGCTCTTGCAGCTTGACCTCGCTTTGAGCACTGGCGACCCCGCCAAAACCTGCTCCAGCAATCTTCAGGGCGCCTAGTGTGACACTCAAACGTGCCGCCATTATCCACCAACGGCACGTCACAACGATCCAACGAACATTCTCGGGCTTCATTTGCAAGTCTCACTTAAATCGCGATCGCACAGTCAAACGGGCCAACAGCGACTCCGTTTCAATACCTCCAGGCTCGCTTCGCGCCCTTCGCCAAACCGAAAAAACGGCAGCAGTTGGATAGAGCCTGTACCGGATCGGCTCACAATCATTATTCCTTGAAAGGCATGGTGTTCACCCAGCGAGATTCTCGTTACGAGTTACATGTCCAGCGACTGAACCGAAAACAGCTCACGATCCAGTTCGCGCTCGGCCAATTCGATCAAGCGATGGTGATGGGTAAAGAACAAAACCTGCGTCCGACGCGATAGCTCAGCCAGAACACGTAAAGCCGCAACCGATCGGCGATCGTCGAAAGTTATCAATAAATCGTCCACCAACAACGGAACGGGAGCATGTTGTTCAAGGAACCCCTCCAAGAGGGCAATCCGAAAGGCTAAGTAAAGTTGGTCGCAAGTCCCTTCGCTCATGCCACTCGTGGGCACGAGCGTCTCGCCGTCCGCCCGAACTCCTAAGACTTGTAAGCATCCATTGTCTTCCATTTCTAGGTGAAGCTTCGCAAACGAACCCAACGTCAGCTCCGCAAACAACTGTCCTGCTCGCTCTAAAATTCCGCCTTGGTTCGCTTGACGATAACGATCAATCACTCGACCCAGAATCCCAGCCGCCAACTTAAGTGAAATGAATTGTTGGGCATGATGTTGAATCGCCGCCAGATGATGGACGATATCTTCCTGGGCCTGCGCTGCACGCGAGTTCCCATCCAACGTCTCCAATTCTCGTCTTAACCGTCCAATGAACTCCAGCTGTCGCGCGCGTTGTGCTTCGGATTCTTGAAGCCTTTCCTTTAGCTGCGAAATCTGCCAAGAAACTTCGTCGAAATCTAGCTTCGCAACCTCGTCCACAAAAGTCTCGTACGCTTGATCTTCCGCAAGCTCCCGCAACTGCCGCTGCAACTCTGTTGATTCTCGTTCGCATTCCGCTCGCTGCAATCCATCACGCTCGACTTGCTCCAACTCTTCGACTGATTGGCAATTCGCCAATTGACAAAGTTCTTCAATCTCGTGTTCCCAACTGCGTTGGGCGGTGGCCTGTTTTGTTAACTCCTCTTCTTCTTCGGCCAAGCGAATTTCCCATTCCACTTTTCGCCCCGAATCCAATTCCGCCTTTGCCGTTTCCTCAAACAGCCGACTGATAACTTGGTCAGACCGCAGGTCGCTGACCACTTGGAGCGAACGTTGCAATGCTGCCACTTCGGTGTCGAAAGTCTGTTGATCGCGATCGATGCCCGCAATTCGTTGCCGAAATTGGGTCGCCTCTTTGCCCAACGATTGCAGGCGATCAAATGTCTCAATCATCACGTGCACGTCACGCGGCATCAGCTCCTGGCGTAACCCAGCACCACTGAGAAGTTGGCTCCAATGGGCTTGCCAGCTCGATTGGGCCGCCGTCGTGGCCCGCAACTGCTGCCGATGTTCTTCCAGTGCCGAATTCAAATCGAGAACTCGCTGCCGCGCCTGATCTCTTTGTTGTTGGCGTGCTCGTTGGCTTTGAATCTGTTTTTCGCACTGTTTAACAATCTCCTCCAGCGACATCGACGTGACAGATTCGGGCAGCTCGAACAGCTCAGCTAACTTGAGGGCCGTTTGCTTTGCGCGTCGGGCTTCCTTCGACAACCGTTCGGCGGTCGCCAACGCCTGCCGTTCGGCACTCCATTGCTCTCGCAGTTCACTCACTTTCCGCAACCAACTGAGCATCTCGCGAGGAGTCAAGGGTTCAATACCACATTCCGACCACATGAGCTTCCATTGGACTCGCCACTCTTCAAGCTGTCGTAGATTGCCATCACGCTCCTCTTCCAAGCGTCGCTCTTCTTCGAGCGCCAACTCATGATCGGCCATCCATTGAGCCACTTGAGCCACGCGACTCGCCTCGCGTCGCAAACGGTCTGCCAAGGCATCCGCGGCCAAAGTCGTATTCCAAAATTCTGTAGCAGCCAGTTCCATTCCCGTAGTGCTTGTTGACAATCCCAACTCCGCGGCGTCTTCCAAATCGCTGTCAGTCGCTTGAAGGACGAAGCGCGCCGAAATTGCCTGCCACAGCTGGTTTCGTCGCTGGCGAGCTGCATCCAACTCCGCCTCCGTCGGTACCTGAACCGTACGCTGTAGAACATTCAGTTTATGCTCCACGTCACGACGCTGTTGCCTCACACGTTGGATCCCTGCCTCAGTGACACCGGCCGCGGTCTCGAGTTGCACCAGCTGCTGGGCATGCTTCTCAACGGTCTCTGGCAAAGGGACCGACCATGCTGCGAGCTCTTCAACTGTCTGTGGACGCATCGGCAATGCATGCAACAAGTCATGACTGCGGGCCCGCATCTCTTCGTGTTTCTGATTCGCCTCACCGAGTTGCCGCTCCAGTTCCACGTTCTTCAAGAGCGGTCGTAGCAGCACCTGCCATTCGTCCAAGTCAACTCGTTGATCCGACAAGTCGCCGTCTTCGTCGATCCTCGCCAACTCCCGTTCCATTCGCGCGACGTTGGCCGACGTCATTGCTTGCCGCTCCGAAACGGCCGCAAATTCCTCAGCCAACTCTTGCAATCGACTTCGCAGCCGAACGCCCAAACTCACTTCGGCAGCGGAATCATGCGCGAATTCGCGCCAGTCTTGCTGACACTGTTCCAATTGTGATTCGGTCACGCGAAGTTCGGCAATCAAGCGAACTCGATCTTGCGAGGCCTTTTGAAGACTGCCCAGCTTCGTGTGCAAAGCGAGAATCACGGACTTCATTTGCAGCAGCACTTCTGGAACGTTGATACCAGCCAATTTCTCCTTCAAACTCGTGATTCGCAGCGCGACATCATTTTTCGCCCGAATCGCATTGGACAAATGGGCCATCGCTTGAATTCGTCGATTCGGAAAGTCTTGTGGCAGCCGAGGAGCATTCGCCAAGCTCTCGAGCATCGTCTGGGACCTTCGAAAACGAAGCAACAATGGAATTGCTTGCTGTTGGCGTTCAAGCTTCCGAAGTTCACGTCGTAGCTCACGGACCGACTCGCTCAGTTCGGCGTCATTCGCCCGAGCTTGTTCCAATTGGTTTTCCAGATCAGCCCAAACGTTCGCTGACAACAGCAGCGATTTCTGGGCAGCTTTGGTGTCCGCCAGTTCGCGCAGCAATTCGTTGATCTTGGGATTGGCCCCCGCTGGAAGAAACAACTCGCGACAACGGTTCTGCAAACGGTTCTGAATATTGCGAATGTCCGCAATCCCGGCCCCCGCCGAAAACAGAATGTCGCCCAATTCCGTGCCACCTGCCAAAGCCTGACCACCCTGAACCAGTTCTTGATGGTCCAAGCTGAATCGCTGATGGAACGTATTCGCGTCCACGCTTCCTAGGAACGGTGATAGTCGGTCCTCAGATAGTGTTGCTTGGTCATCAAACGATCTCAAAGTGTCCTTTCGCCCCTTTTTCCTCAGAAATTCCAGCGTCTCGCCATGAACACTCAAGAGCTTGCCGCCGACTCGCAGTTTGTTCGAGGCATGGCGGAAATTGTCTGCAGACTTGTGGGGGATCCCAAATAACCATTGACCGACCGCACGTCGACAACTACTTTTCCCAGCCTCGTTGTGACCGAATATCAGATGAAGCCCAGGTCGCGGTCGTTCGAAACTCAAGCTTCGTCCGTCGAAGGGGCCAAAAGCAATAAGATCAAGTCGCAGAATGTTCATTCGGATTTCTGCACTCCGAGGTGCTGCATGATGATTGCCTCAGCACTTTCGAGCCAATTCCTAACCAAGGGATTGGTCGTGTTCGTCAGGTCACCCAATTCGTAGGTCAATTCAAAGGGTAGCTTTCGCTTGAGGTCACTTAATTCCGACAAAAGCAAGGCCAATTCGGTAGGATCCTCGCGCAACAGTTCCACGAAATTATGGACGTCATCAATCGGTCCATCGCCGGACCCAAGTCTTGATCCCACTGGCTCGGTCAGGAACTTAATCTTTTCGATCCAGACTTCATCCAGGGCCAATTCCATCGCAGCGGCCCGAAACTCATGAGTCACTCGTTCCGACTCGGCATGCAATTGAGCATGAAAAACGCAAGTGCCGAGAACCTCGATTCGAACCGCTAATGGATAACCTGGGTGTAGTTTTCTGGCTCGTGCCAATTGCTCGCGAAACTCGTTCCACAAATCTGCTAACGACTGCAAGCGACTGGTATCGATGCGGCAGACCGTCCAGCGGAACACATCCAACGTCTCAAATTTCAAATTTGCCCTGCCCTGCTCGTCCACCGTCACGAGATAACAGCCCTTGGCGTCAAGTTCTCGGCTATGACGTCCTTGCGTATTCCCGCTGTAGACAACCCACGGTTCCTCGCAAATGACCTGCCGACAATGAATATGACCCAAGGCCCAATATTGGTAGTTTTTGGACTTCAAATCATCAAGTGAACAGGGTGCATAGGGATCGTGCCCCGTCGTACCCACCAGCGAAGAATGCAAGACCCCAATATTGAATCGCCCGACTTGGGCCGCCGGATAACCGAGGGCCAAGTTTTCGGTTTCGGCGGGTTCCGCATAGGATCGACCATGAATGGCCACCCCCAGTTTCGCAAACAAAGGATGGGACGCCGTCACGGCACTCTCGGACGACAGGCACTCCACATTATCCGGCAGCTTGAGTGTCTTGGTCATTCGATTAGCGGCATCGTGGTTACCTGCAATCATGACCACAGGAATCGCTGCCGCACGAAGCCGACTCATTTGGTTGACGAAAAATAGACCAGTATGATGATCCTTCCAATCTCCATCGTAGACATCGCCCGCAATGATGACAAAGTCAACGCTTTGTTCCACAGCCAATTGGACTAGATTCTCTAAGGCTCGGCGAGTCGCGCAGCGAATGGCCGCCACTGGCGCGCCTGGGTATCGCTCCAGTCCCAATAAAGGGCTGTCTAAATGCAGATCGGCGGCGTGAATAAACTTAAACATCGCCGCTTATTTTTGCCGTATGTCATACACGATCAACTGATGCTGATCACGCAAGTATAGCTTGCCGTCCGAGATGACCGGATGTGGCCAGCTCTGCCCATTGTTGATGGCAATTCGAAAACGACCTCGCTCGAAATACTCTTCATTCGAAGCATCAATCAACGCCATCGTGCCATTCTCGTAGCGAAAGTAGAATCGCCCATCGGCGTAGGCCACGGCTGCTGAACCAGTCCCAGCCCCGCGGCCGGGACGCCATCGATCGCGCCCCGTCTTCAAGTTGAAACAGACGGGAAAGCCATTGTTATGGCCGTGGCCCATAAACACGTCGTCTCCCAAGAGGATCATGCCGCCATGATGGTTTTGCAACTCGTTCGATCGTTTGTACCATACTTCAGAGACCGATAGCTTATTCCGCGAACCTTCGATGCGCAATAGCGCTGTGCCGCCGTCGTCGTAGCCCGAAGAACAAAAAATCAGATCATCCTTCACGATCGGTGTCGGTATGTTGGCCGTCCCATTCGCGATTCGATTGTAGCCCCACAAGAATTTTCCCGTCGCGGCGTCGGCACTAATGATCCCTCGTCCGACAAACTGCACGTACTGTTTAACACCGCGCGCTTGACTGATCACGATCGAAGAATACCCGGCACCATCTTGACCTGCCGGACCTGGATTCGCCGGCATCGGCGTTCGCCATTCGACACTTCCGGTTCGCTTGTTCAAGGCCGCTAAGGCTGCGTTGGGGGCACCGGGAGTGACAATCAAACGTTCGCCATCGACCAACGGGGATTCGCTGTATCCCCACGAAGACATCATTCTTCCACCGAAATCGTTCGGAAAACTGGTTCGCCAAATGGCTTTGCCGGTACTGGCTTCAGCACACAACAAATCTCCGTTAAAGGAAAGACCGTAAACCAAATCACCATCCACGGTCGGTGTGCAGTTCGGACCTTCACCCCCAGTTCCCACGGGCGTTTGCCATAGGAGCTTGCCATCGGCTGCATCGAGCGCCAACAGTCGGGTCTCGTCGCCGAACTTGCCCATGGTGAATAGTCGTCCCTCGGAAATCGACACACTCGAAAATCCGCTGCCCAATCCTTCAGCTTGGAAGGCGACCGGCGGTCCGTCATCCGGCCACGACTTGAGCAGCCCCGTCTCGCTACTGATGCCATCTCGGTTTGGCCCCCGCCATTGCGGCCAATCGGTCGTCTTCGCCAATGGTTGTGCTGAAGCTGTGGCCTCGGAACCGTCCGGAACGGCAGGCTCGACTTGATCCGAACGACTCGCTTTGGCCGCTTGCTTGGCGAGTCGGCGGTCCTCGCTACTGAGTTTTTCCAAGTCGACTTCGATCGACTCCCCATTCTCTAGCTTCAACTTCACCTTGGTGCCGCGTAGCTCGACAAACTGGGCCACCGTTTGGTGCTTGCCAGTCGCATCCGTCCAAGTCCGCATTTCTTGCTGCGCCTGAACCAATGCTGTGCCAAACATGGCCATACTCCAAGCCCATATCCAACCGATTCGCTTCAACCTGATCGATGTTTTCACACGCGGGTTTCCTGGAAAAATCGCTTCATCACCGGCGGAACGCCATTCCAAACAGTTCGACACCCCCATCCACCACAACCCAGACATCTTAGACGATCCCACTGCCGAGGAAAAGCAATCTGCTGAAGTTCCCTTGACACGTGGACAAATTCCTGGGAAGAACCGCCCGGTCGTTCGTTTTCCGACGACTGAACTAGAATCCAAACAAGAACACTATGGATCGATGTTGAGACCAAACCGATTTATCTCTCAAAATGGCCCTAGATGGAGAACGCTGCTCTCGACACGAGTGACCGGCGTGGAGCAAATGGATGCCTCGTAGAAAGAAGGACCCACACGTTTGGGGCGCAGTTTCCATTCAACCAGGCCAAGAACTGGATGCCGAAGTTCCGATCAGCGAAAGTTACTGCGGGCGACAGGTAAGTTTTCCTGTCCACATCAAACGAGGCGACGAAGCGGGACCAACGGTCTTTGTTACTGCCGCAGTTCACGGCGACGAGTTAAACGGGACGGCGGCCATACGTTCGTTGATCGTTGATCCGCAAATCCGTTTGACGCGCGGCACCCTGATTCTGGTTCCCGTCGTCAATGTATTGGGCTTTGAAACTCATTCGCGATACTTGCCCGACCGCCGCGACCTTAATCGCTGCTTCCCTGGTTCATCGAGTGGCAGTCAAGCCAGTCGTTTGGCGCGAGTCGTTTTCGACGAGATCGTTGGCCGCAGTGATCTTGGTATTGATCTGCACACTGCTGCCATTCGCCGCACCAATCACCCCAACGTTCGCGGTGACTTCCGCAACGCTGAAGTTCGCCAGCTGGCCGAAGCATTTGGCTGCCCGCTGTTGGTTGACGAACCAGGGCCCGAAGGTTCATTTCGCCGCGCCGCTACCGATGCGGGTTGTCCGACAATTTTGCTGGAAGCAGGCGAAATCTGGAAAATGGAATCTCCAATCGTTGAGGTCGCTCGCCAAGGAATCATCAATGTGCTTTCTGAACTCGAGATGCTCCACGGACTCCTCTGCTTCAGAAAGCCGATCGAGTTGATCGAAAAAACGCAATGGATCCGATCCGATCACGCGGGCTTCCTGGATTTTCATTGCCAATTAGGCAAACATGTTCGCCAAGGCGATCCCCTAGCCACGATCACGTCTTTGCTCGGCAGAAACCCGGTTTCGATCTTTGCGCCTATGGACAGTGTCGTGCTGGGCTTAACCACGCTCCCCGTCACGACTCCGGGCGAGCCTATTTGTCACTTAGGGCAACTACAGCCACGGGCAGCGCTGTTGAACAACGCGATCATTCGTCTCACCGACGCCGCGTAAGTCGCCCGCAAGACTCCTAAGTGCTCCTGCGGGTGACACGTTACGATTCGTTGACGCAGGCAAATTGCTTCTCGAACCAGCAGTCCCACGCCGTCTAAGGCCCGCAATTCCCCTAGCAAACGTCATACACCGCCTGCCACCCTTCAGGTCCTCGAATCCTTCCAGTGCAGAAATCCTTCTTGTGCCGCCCGCCCTCCACTGAGCTAAACTGACAGAGGCTTTCTCCTCGCCCTTCGCCGACCCTCAGCACCATGACCGTCGGATAGTCGCGGCCACTGGAATCTACTTTCTTCCATCACCGTCGAACCGAGCCTCAAGTCCATCGACTCGGCAAATTCTGGCTCATTTCCGGCCACAAATCCGTTGGGCGAGGCACCGGTTGGAATTACACTGGGCCAACGACCAACCAAACTTGTCGCTAGATCGCGGCAAGTAGGTTGCGACATCGTTCCCACTCCTTTTCCCTGACGGCACCGCTCCCATGCCCGACAACGCGAAATTCATCAACTTCCTCGCCGTGCCCGTGCGAAGTAACCGGCAGTTGGCTCCGAGAATGAACTCAGCAACGCGGCTGCTCTCACAATTTCGTTGGTTGAGCATTTTCCAGCTCGTCGGTTGTTCTCTAGCAGTGAGCCTTTGGGCCGACGACCGCAAGCCGTTGGACCATGACTCCTACGATCAATGGAAATCCGTGACAGCGCGGCAAATTTCGCAGGATGGAAATTGGTTCTGTTATCAAACTCAACAAGGTTGGGGAGACAATGAAGTTCGCAGGTTGCTTGTTCGCAATACTCAATCGGAAATCGAGTACGTTATAGAGCGCGGACGTAGCGCGGCATTTTGTCGAGATCACCGCTTCATGATTCTTGTGGTTGATCCGGACCCCGCGGCTGTCAAAAAGAGCGTGACCGATAAAGTCCCTGAGGAACAGCGGCCGCAACCTCAGTTGGCCATCCTCAATCTACAAAACGGAGAAGTCAAAACGACAGCCAACGTGCGATCTTTTCAATTGCCTGAAAAAGGGCAAGACTGGGTCGCTTACTTGGTCCCAGCCACACAAGGCCCCACGATTTCAACGACACGAAACAAGTTGGAATCGAGTCTCGTACCACGCCAAAATTCGGCCGGCATCACGACCTTGGTCAAACTATTGGCTCCCGCTGCCGCGAAACTTCCCCAAGGGAATTCCAAAAGTGAAACATCAACTCCTGGCTCTGCACCTTCAAGCGTCGAGCCACCACCGTCCAGTCCCGAAAAAGCCGCTGCGCCAACCCCCACTACAAACCCACCAACTCGACCTCGTGGAGCCACTCGCGCCACGACTCCCAAACAAACCCTCGTGCTCGAACAATTAAGCACCGGAAGACAATGGAGCTTTCCGAATGCCACCGAGTTTACATTCGACAAATTCGGCAAGCACTTGGCTTGGTCCGTGGAGGGAACCCCAGAACAATCCGGCGTCTGGCTACTCAGTTTGAACGAACCGATACAACCACGGCGATTGCTCGCACAGTCTGGTAAACTGACAAGCCTAGTCTTTAACGAATCTGGTGAGCGTCTGGCATATACCCACCAAGACAATAGCGACGAGAAAAACAAGGACCAATCGAAAGCACCTCCGGTCAGTGTGTACCTGTGCAATCTAGTCGAGGGCTCCGAACCTGCCGTGATTGCAACGACCGGTGCACCTGGCATTCCGGAAGGCTGGACGGTTCAACCGCAAACGCCGTTGCTTTTCTCGAAGTCCGGCCAGCGATTATTCTTTAACACCACGCCCAAGATCGCGGAAACTCCGGAAGTTAACGCGGAAGCGGCCAAGACCGATGCCCCGCCCACTGCCAAGTTGGATGTTTGGCATTGGTCAGAACCACTGCTGCAAACCGTGCAACAAGTACAAGTCAACCGATTGCGACAAGAAAATTATCGCGCCGTCTATCATGTCGAAGCCAAGCAGATCGTCCAGTTGGCCCAGGCCGACACGCCGACGGTTTCGATCGCCAACGAAAACGACAGCCCTTTCGGTGTTCTTGTGACCCAGGAACCCTACCAAGTCGAGCGAACTTGGGAAGCACCCGGCTTCTCCGATGTTTGGTTAATCGACATCCGCTCAGGGAAACGCTCCAAAGTCTTGGAGCGAGTTCAAGCCAATGTTCAGTTGTCCCCCAACGGTCAGTTCTTGTATTGGTGGGATGGACAAGCGCGCCACTGGCACGCCATGGAAACTCGCCAACGTAAAGTCTTCAAGCTTAGCGAGGGTATCCCACACGCGTTGCATGACGAGGAGCACGACACACCCAATCTTCCCAGTTCGTACGGAGCGGCTGGATGGACCGAGAAAGACAAACATTTCTTGGTGTACGATCGTTACGATCTGTGGCAAGTCGATCCCAGTCAAAAGCAACCGCCCGTTTGTCTGACTCAAGATCAAGGTCGTCAGAAACTTATTCGCTTACGTCGCGAGCGACTAGATCGCGACGAACAGTTTATTCCCGCCGAAGGAGCATTGTGTTTATCGGCATTCTCCGAGAAAAACAAAGATAGCGGATTCTATAAGCTGACTCGCGGAAAGGAGCCCCAACTCGCTCCCTTGATTCTCATGCCCGAAGCCATGGACGATCTGTTGAAGGCCGAAGAGTCGGACACCGTCGTATTGACTCGGCAAGATTTTCGTCGCTTCCCTGACCACTGGGCCACGAATCTGCAGTTCGCCGATTTTAGACGCCTTACCAAAGTCAATCCCCAGCAAAATGATTATCGCTGGGGTTCAGCTGAGTTGATCGATTGGTCCAGCGCTACAGGACGTCAATTGACTGGCTTGCTCTACAAACCTGATAACTTTGATCCCAAGTTAAAGTACCCGATGCTGGTATACTACTACGAACGAAACTCCGATTCCCTTCATCGCTATTATGCACCTGCCGCAGGGCGATCAGTGATCAACATCAGCTTCTATGTCAGCCGCGGATATGTCGTGTTTGTCCCCGATATTGTCTACTCGGCGGGTTCACCCGGTCGGAGCGCGATGGACTGCATCATCCCAGGAGTGGACCGGGTGGTCTCCTTCGGGTTCATCGACGAGAAGAAAATCGGCTTGCAAGGCCACAGTTGGGGCGGCTATCAAACCGCCTTTTTGGTAAGCCAAACCGATCGTTTCGCCGCTGCGGAAGCCGGCGCACCCGTCGCGAACATGACCAGTGCTTACGGTGGCATCCGCTGGGAAAGCGGAGTCAGTCGCATGTTCCAATACGAACGAACTCAGAGTCGCATTGGGCGAACTCTATGGGAAGACCGCCAAGCCTATCTCGACAACTCGCCACTTTTCTTCGCCGATCGCATCCGCACACCCTTGTTGATTCTGCACAACGACAACGACGGAGCAGTTCCTTGGTATCAAGGGATCGAGCTATTCATGGCCTTGCGCCGCTTGGGGCAACCCGCATGGCTGTTGAATTACAACGGAGAACCACACGGCATCACGAAAGAAGAAAATCGTCGCGACTTCGCGATCCGCATGCAACAGTTCTTCGATCACTATCTACAAGGTGCCCCGGCTGCCAAATGGATGGTGAGTGGCATTCCAGCGACGGACAAAGGCAAGGAATTCGGCCTAGAGTTAGTACCCTCTGCCCCAAACCCACCACTGAAGACGGAGGACGAGTAATCGCTGGCGCATCAGCCCCCGAATCAGCCACCGAATCAGCCACCGAATCAGCCAAGGGAGCTTCACGTCCGACACGTGACGCAGTAAAGCTTTGTTTCCCGTGACCACCGGCTCGAATGGGCCGAAACAACCCTAGCCGGTGTGCGTTAGCCACCGGTTAGTTTGATATCACGATCAGAAAAAGCTTGAAGGGCCGACAGAAGTGCTGAGATCGGGCACTAAAAAATACTTCACAGCGTTGCCCGCACCTGCCACCCTCACACGTGGCACGCGCTCAACAGGCAAGTGATTCCTCGAAGTTAGGTTCGCCTTCGAACCGTAGGCAAATTCCTGTGCCGGCGGCGACAAGATACGCTCCGTTGGCAAATGCGAGTTCAAAGTTTACTCGCCCGTGGAACTCAAATGGAATCGGTATTTCCTTGCGCCATTCACCAGCAACTTGCAGCCGACCCGCGGAGACACGGCCTATTTTGGGATCTTCTTCTCGGATAAGCTCGGCGCCGCGAAGCTCAAGAAAGATGCCTTTGCTGAACCCTTGAATTGTCTTCCTTCCATCCGCCAAACTAGCTTTTCGCATCGCCCCCGCTGAGAAGCGAACGTAGATGTCTGGGTCGACCAATGTGACTGCAGCTACCTCGGAGTCAGGCAATATTATTGTGATGTCCATTGTTGACCTTTGCACGGCCTAACGACCTTTGTGCGTCCTACCGAAACGATACCCGAACCGCCAGAGATACCGTCTCCCTTGACCAACCGCTCGATCGCAGGTTTCGAGCGCAACGCTTGGATACTCTTGATGGCCTCCTTAAGTTTGGTAACTGTCCACAAAAGGATTAACGTCTTATCGAGCATGATGCTCAATCCGATTTGGCTCAAGGAACCCGAACCCAAGCAAACACTCGCTCCTATTCCGCAATCCCCAATCGCGAGTTTACCGCGGCGTCTATCTGCATGCCAAGACCCTAAACGTCTGCGTCGTCGATCCTCTGGGAGAAGAACGACTCCACAAAAACGTCGAGTGCCAAGCTGTCCACTCCTTCTTGGAAGCATTCCAGCCCATTCGCGACAACTTGGTCGTGGGCTGCTAGTCAACCTTCAACTAGTATTGCCTGGTCGACCTGATGCACCGAGATTCCACTAGATTGTCTTCAAACCAATCGGCAGTTGTAACCAGCCTCGGTGTTTAATCGTCACCCGCAAGTTTCGTCGCGTGGTAGCTCTTGATGTCAGGCTAGAATTGGCAGAAAGCAATTTGAATGATCACGCAAAGCCGCGAAGACGCAAAGAAATTTTACCATCGTCCTTCCCGTCTCCGCGTCTCCGCGTGAGCCATCCATTCATCGCAAACCGCTCCACTCCGCGCCTCCGCGTGAGCCATCCATTCATCCCAACCCTTTCGTCTCCCCGCCTCCGCGCCACCGCGTGAGCTATCCGTTCATCCCAACCGTTTCGACTCCGCGCCTCCGCGCCACCGCGTGAGCCATCCATTCATCCCAACCCTTTCGTCTCCGCGCCTCCGCGCCACCGCGTGAGCCATCCATTCATCTCAACCCTTTCGACTCCGTGTCTCCGCGCCACCGCGTGAGCCATCCATTCATCCCAACCCTTTCGTCTCCGCGCCTCCGCGCCATCGCGTGAGCTATCCATTCATCCCAACCGTTTCGGCTCCGCGCCTCCGCGCCTCCGCGTGAGCCATCCATTCATCCCAAACCACTCCACTCCGCGCCACCGCGTGAGCCATCCATTCATCCCAACCAACTCGTCTCCGTGTCTCCGCGTCTCCGAGCTTGGTTGCGTCGTCAGTTTTTTCTCCTCTTCTGAGCGTGTTGGCAGCGAGGTCGTGCCCCGTTCTTGGTTCTGCCCCACTGCTCAGCAGTTTTCTTTTGGACCGTCTACTCGTTCGGCCTACGACTGAGCGAAGGACTGAACCGGCTGCCTCTCAAGTCATGTCAGCAGGTCGCGACTTTGTGTTAGTGTTGATTAGTGCAAATGAGTGTTTCTAATCAAGCTTTCCGACAACCCATTGCGAATCGGTAATCAACGATTTGAAGAGTCAAATTCAATTGTTCAGCATCGCCACTTGCCAAGAAGTCACCCGCAAAGCTTTGGCGACTTTAGTAAACCATGTCCAATAGAAGCTCTTGAAGGATGTCACTTCAGTTCTGAGAAACGACGCACGACCGCTTTTTAACCGACCACGGCGAAAACCATTCGCTTCAGAACTCAAGTGGCCGACAACTCGCCGACAACTCCGTGCTCAACCATTCATCATCCGCGACTTTTGGAGTCGTTTAATCTTGCCAAAGTGTCAGAGTCAATCAATGCACGAATCTGCGCAGCAATCGGAATGGCGTCAGTGTATTGCCGACCGTAGTCTAGATTGAACAAATAGTTGAATGTCTCTGGGTTACTACCTTGGTTGTGTTGAATGAGCGTTTCGATTTTGTCGAGCGCTTTTGCGGTTCGCGCTTCGTTAGAATGGACAGATTCGTAGTCGTCCAAGAGGCACAGAAACTCGGAACGAATGTGCTCGGGCAACCCCGTTATGAGCGTCTCGAAGTCACGACGCTCTTTGGCTGACTTCGACTCCCGGCCCACCTGCGACGGTGCCGGAATATCTCCGTGAATAGCTTCGCCCAAGTCATGCAAAATGCAAATCTTCAGCAGTCGCAACAGATCGACGTGCGGAAGCAAATCAGCAAACGTAATGGCCAACAGTGCGAGCCGCCAAGTGTGGTCGGCCACGCTTTCGATACGACCGTTCGTGGTATAGCTGCTTCGAAGGGTATCTTTCAAACGCTCGGCGCGTCGGATGAATTCTAGTCTTTCCTGGATGTTAAGTTCGTTCATGATTACTTGAATGCGAAGGCGTATTGCTACGTTGGCCAATAACGAATTCGATCAGCCCGCGAAAATGGCGCGAGTGATCTGCATTTGACAGAAACATCGGAACTCCATTTTCGCTCCATTGCCTAACTCGGTACGTCAAGTTTCGGCGGCGGGATCGTACTCGTGCTCAGTCCTGATGGACCGGGACGGTATTCGCACTCGTATCGCTCCTTGGACACTCGGCGGCTTATTTGAATCAGTCGGCGGAACCGCGAATCCCTCCATATTGGATCGGTTTTCCAACACCAGTTCGAATCATCGTCAATCGCATCGCAAACCCGCAAAATGTCACGCATTGGCACGCATTCCAGGGCTGACCCTCGAACCACGTCAAACAATCGACTCTTGTTCTTGAGGCTTTGTTTGCCAGTGCCTTTCGCCATATTTTGCGAAATCGACCGGACGGTACACAGCCATTGATCCCGGGCTTGTCGCTTCGAACCGCCGAGGGATTTTGCGATTTGATGCGAGAATGCTAAATCGGGAATCGATTGCCGATCTACGTCGCCTTGCTCATGATCGAAAGTCGGTTCTGTCATTACGATCCTTTCGAGTAAGAGTACGACTGCACTTAGAAACGGAAAAGGTCAATCGGTGCGAGGAATCGCGTTGGGGGAAAAGGACTGGTCCATTCGAACACTCGATTGCACCGATCGGTGGTGCTAATCTTCTTGGAATGTTGAACCATTGCCCGCGTATTCTGTTCACGTCAGTTACCGCTGGGCATACCCCGGCGTGCAGTGTCTTCCAACCATTCCGCAGTTGCAACCGGCCCAGTGTGCAATCGTCCGTCACAAATTTCTTCGCGGTTGTGGAATATCGTTGGGCAATCACCCATGTCACCGCAAGAAGCTATGATTCAATTTCACGGCCGTCCGGCGACTTGGGCGGAACACTCTCTTGGGCCAATTCTTGGCGTTCCCATCGTTTCATGGCGTGGCGCAACCATTGAGGAACCTCCCCAATTGGCGGTTGGGCCATTTCTCGACTGTCACGCTCTGCCCTTTGCAAGAGTTCGGAAATGGGTGGGACATCGAACTCCGCACGCGCCTCGTCGGTGGTGTTTAAATCATAGTCCCACAGTCGATAACGCTGTCCATCGGGCACGATCTGAGTGCCAAATTTCTGGGGCAACCCAGAGTACATAAGCCAACGATCGAATGCAGCAGCGTATAGCCATCGTCCATGAAGACATCCAAGTTCAAATGATTTCTTGGCTAGACAAAATGCGAGTTCGGCCTCATCGATCGTATCCCCGTGATTGAGAATCCAAGCCGCATAATAGTAGTCCGTTGCCTCTAAATCGTTCTCGTTGCAAAGTATCGATCGAACTTCTCTTCGTCGTTGTATGTCACGGTTACGCATTTCTCGATACATCGGAGAACCAGCAACCTTTGGAATCGCATGATCCGCTCGATCAGATTCGAAAAGCATTCTTAATGTTGCATTCATGCTACTTCTGGCCGAACGACCAAGGTAACCCGGCAGCGGCCAAGAACTATTGCCTTCAAATCCAGCCCGATCCGCCGCTCGGGTTGAGGCCACTCATCCTCATCATGGCCTTCTAGAGTTGGGTAACTGTCCACAAAAAGGATTAACCTTTTACTGAGCGTGGTGCTCACACAGACTTGGCTCAAGGAACCCGAACCCAAGGAGACACTAGATGAGATTCTTCAATTCCCAACATCAAGTCTACTGCGGCGTCGATCTGCATGCCAAGACCCTGCATGTCTGCGTCGTCGATTCTTTGGGAGAAGAACGACTCCACAAAAACTCCCAGTGCCATGACGGCCATGCGTTCCCGGAAGCATTCCAGCCCATTCGCGACAACCGGGTCGTGGGCTGCTAGTCAACCTTCAACTAGTATTGCCTGGCCGACCTGATGCACCGGGATTCCACTAGATGGACTTCAAACCAACCAGCAGTTGCAACCAGCCTCGGTATTTAATCGTCAGCCGAAGTTTCGTCGCGTGGCAGCTTTTGATGTCAGGCTACAATTGGCAGAAAGCAGTTCGAATGATCACGCCAAGCCGCGAAGATGCAAAGATGTTCTACCATCATCCTTTGCGGCTTTGCGACTTTGCGAGAGGTATGCATTCACCGCAACCTGGGAGCACTATGACCGACGAAAGGGAAAGGTCAATCGGTGCGAGGGTTTGGGTTTGGGGTACGGGACACAATCTTTCGAGCATTCGGTTGCACCGGTTTGGTATGCCAATTTGTTTGGACCGAATGTTGAAGCCTTGCCAGCGTACTCCGTACACTTGGGTGACCGCTCGGCAGACCCCTGCCAGCACTGTCTTCCAACCAATCGGCAGTTGCAATCAACCAAGTTTACAACAGTTAGCCGCAAGTTTCCAATTCGCCAGAGTTGCGTAACGGAAGACATCACGAGAGAGCCCCCAGATGTCCCGCTTCAGAGAATTATGCAAGTGGTCCGCCTGTGCAATTCATGGTTCTGTTTGTTCCTTGTCCGGGATTCCATAAATGCGTTCCATATCGAATTTCTCGAGCTCCACGATCGTATCGACATGAATCCTTAATCGACCATCGGCTCCACCATTTGGATCCGGAGCCGTGCCTGTGACCTCGATTCGGAATCGATTTCCCTCACGTGCCAAAAATTTGATCAGCACGTCATCAAAATCAAGATGTTCGTAATAGTAGAAGTTGGTAACTTGGTCCTGCAACTCGTCATTGTATGAGGTCGGAATCCGAATTGCTCTCCCTACGAGCGAATCCGCATCAAAGTTCGGGTCTTCCCAGTCCAAACCAATAATGCACTCAGAATCGTATTCGAGTCCTCCTGAAATCGCTGGCAATACGGTCTCGAACATGATTTGGTGCTTCTCACGTTTCGCCCCCGATGGTGATTTGTACGCGCGATGCGAATAGAAATGTCCGACTTTGCCAATTGTGTACTTCGCGGTCCGGTCCGTTGCGACGAGCGTAAGGCAGTTTGAGCTGTTCATAGTTGTTTGATCAATAACAGGCGGTTCATTGTGCTCACAGCCACAGATGACGGCGAGTACAAGCAGGAGTAGTGTGTGTCGCATCTTTGTTGCATAAAATCCGCGATCACCCCGTCGCGGCGAAACATTTTCCATTGTCAAAACGATCGGCTCCGCAAATGGGGTGCATCGCTTGGTTCCCCGCTCCGTATTCGGGTAGCAGCATGTTCAGAACACAGTATAGAAGAACCAAGCGAATCCAACCAGAGAAACTGCCTGGGCGGTCATGAACATTCGCTGGTACGGCACAGGCATATCAAGAACTATCAATTTGCGTTGGTTAAGAACCGTGCAAATGACAACGTAAATAATCAAGAGCCCAAAGTACGCGGCGGTTATCAATGGCTTGTCCAACTCGGTCTTTGTCGTCAAAAACCAAAAGCCTCCGACCAGAACCAAGAGCGGTACCATCGAGTACATCCGAGTTGACGAGAATCCATCCATCAAACGTAATTTCTGATTCGAGTCAAGTTCTCGGTATGCACGTTCGCTAATGAATCTGCTTACGACGATCGCTACTATCAACGCAATGAATCCAGAAGCTTGCATATGTCTTTGGTCTCATTCAGTCGGGGAACGACCGCAGTAACCGGGCAACCGCCAAAAAAACTATGATTTCAAAACCCGCTTCACCGGCGCCGCCAGTTCACCGCCTTGATACTCATCATGGCCTCCTTGAGTTGGGTAACTGTCCACAAAGGGTTAACCTTTTACTGAGCGTGGTGCTCACACAGATTTGGCTCAAGGAACCCGAACCCAAGGAGACGCTAGATGAGATTCTTCAATTCCCAACATCAAGTCTACTGCGGCGTCGATCTGCATGCCAAGACCCTGCATGTCTGCGTCGTCGATTCTCTGGGAGAAGAACGCCTCCACAAAAACGTCCAGTGCCAGGACGTCGATACGTTCCTGGCAGCCCTCCAACCATTCCGCGACAACTTGGTCGTGGGCTGCTAGTCAACCTTCAACTAGTATTGCCTGGCCGACCTGATGCACCGGGATTACAGATGCTCCCTTGCAAACGACCGAGCATCCAGAGCGACGAAGAGATGCTTGAAGCAGCCGTGACCAATACTCCGTGTTAACGACCGGCGTTCAGCTACCGACAGTCAGCAACCCGAAGTGATCGACGCGGAACGACTTCCCGTTCAAAGAAAAACCTCGGCAACGTCAGCGCCTGCCCCTGAGTCCGAACCACTCGCCCCGAAGGAAAGTCCAGCGGTCCTCAGGCATGGCCGGCGGTCGAGCCAACTCAACTCCGCCACGTCTAAATTTCCAATCGGAAAAAAACTGCGACTTCACCGCCGCCACCAGTACGTACTACTTGACATCAAGGGCCATAGAGGTGTTATCACGAGTCTTTCTCCGGAAGGCGTTTGAACACAACGTAGATCATACCTCGATCAGTCGAATTGTGAACCAGAGAAAAGCCGTTTGATTCCACATGGGAGATTAGTTTGCTCGGCTCTAAGCGGATTTTCGTATAATCGCCCACCGACATCTGCCACACTGAATCCACACAGTTGTAAATGATGTCATGCACAACTACGGTGTCGACCCGGTATTCCAAAAAGCAAGTGTGGATTCGGCTTTCGTCGGAGCGAACACGTATGAATCGACGTGTGCCAACCAGTTCGTTCGAAACGTAGTCGCGGAACGAAAGCACGAAGAGTCCGTCTCGGGATAGTACATCGGCTGCATCCTCAACCAATCTCGCGACGGCATCGAAAGAAGGAAGATGCGTCAGCGTATCGCCCATGCAGACAATCAAAGACGGTTCCGAATCAATATGATCGCGAAACGTCATCAAGTCTGCGGAGATCGTGGTTACCGTTAAATTGTCGATGTTTGAACGAAGGTCCTGTAAGAGCCGAGTTGAAGTGTCGATCGCAATAACGCGATAGCCACGTTGACCGAGGGGAATCGCATGCACGCCGTGACCACACCCGAGATCGATCGCTGTGCGTCCGTTGCCGTCAGGTAGTGAAATTGCGTCGTAAAACCCGCTTGCATGCGCGCAGGCGGCACCGAAGTCCCCAACCATCCATGAGTAGATTGGTGCGAGATGGCTCGCGTAGTGTTCGGCAACCGTTGATGTCATAAAGGCTCAAGAGGAATAACGGGACAGGTAAACCGGTGCGTGGGTTTGGTTTTGGGGTACGGGACACCGTATTTTGAGCACTCGGTTGCACCGGCTGGTTATGCCAATTTCTTGGACCGAATGTTGAAGCCTTGCCAGCGTACTCCGTTCACGCGGGTGACCGCTCGGCAGACCCCTGCCTACATTGTCTTCCAACCAATCGGCAGTTGCAATTAGCCCAGTGTTCAATAGTCAGCCGCCAGTTTCGTCGCGTGGCAGCTTTTGATGTCAGGCTAAAATTGGTAGAAAGCAGTTCGAATGATCACGCCAAGCCGCGAAGACGCAAAGATATTCTACCATCATCCTTTGCGGCTTTGCGCGAGGTATGCATTCACCAAAACCTGGGAGCACTATGACCGATAAAAGAGAAAGGTCAACCACTGTGAGGGTTTGGCTTGCGGTACGGGTCACAGTATTTCGAGCACTCGGTTGCACCGGCTGGTTATGCCAATTTCTTGGACCGAATGTTGAAGCCTTGCCAGCGTACTCCGTTCACCTGGGTGACCGCTCGGCAGCCCGCGGACAGCATTATCTTCCAACCAATCCGCAGTTGCAACCAGCCCTGTGTTCACTGGTCAGCCGCAAGTTTCGTCGCGCTGAGAGTGGCATAACGATGGCGTTGACCGAGCGGCGGCCAATCTGCTTTTTCATTGGTTGACGCGTTGTTCCGCCGCTTCGGTCGAACGCCTTGTTATCCCAGATTCCTGAACAGACTCAAGTTTGCCGATCCGCCGGCGAATGTCGGCGATGAAACACTCAAGGCCAACCGATTCTGTTTCGAAGCCATAAATCGGGAACGGTTTGCCATTTTTAAGCAACAGTTCCACCCGTTCCATTTGTGTTTCCGAATCTGGAATGTAAGACCACGACTGAACATCCGACCAACGAGCTGTACGGTCTCTGGAGAAAAGAGAGCGTTTGTAAATACCTTCGCCTGTTGTTCTTGTTCGACTCCACGAAGACTTCAGGATTGCATACGTCAACCCGACGCCAATCATGGAAAACATCACGGAAAACACGTTCATGCCAACGACCTGAAAAATCAAGACACCTGCGGCAATAAACAACGACGAACATGGCAACGCGAATGCGGTACGCAGAAGCGTCCCACTCGACGTGCCATATTCCTGATCCACGAGATTCTTTCTGGGATAACGGGAAAGGTCAACCGGTGCGAGCGTTTGGGTTTGGGGTACGGGACACCGTATTTTTAGCACTCCGTTGCACCGGCTGGTTATGCCAATTTCTTGGACCGAATGTTGAAGCCTTGCGAGCGTACTCCGTTCACCTGAGTGACCGCTCGGCAGCCCGCGGACAGCATTATCTTCCAACCAATCGGCAGTTGCAATCAGCCCAGTGTTCAATAGTCAGCCGCAAGTTTCGTCGCGTGGCAGCTCTTGATGT
>JAEUIQ010000022.1 GCA_016794985.1 Planctomycetaceae bacterium
CCGAGACAAGCTCGGCAGCGGCCATGTCTTGGCTTGCGAGATGCAGTTGTGTCGGCCCTCCAGGCCTTTTTTGGATGAGGTGTCAATCTAACCGGTGGCTTGCGCACACCGGCAAGGGTTGTTTCGGCCCATTCGGGCCTAAGATCATCGAACAAGATACTTAGGCTCTGCGATTGGTGTCGGACATTCGGGCCTACGATCATCGAGCAAGATACTTAGGCTCTGCGATTGTGTCGGACATTCGGGCCTACGATCATCGAGCAAGATACTTGGGCTCTGCGATTGGTGTCGGACATTCGGGCCTACGATCATCGAGCAAGATACTTAGGCTCTGCGATTGACGTCGGACATTCGGGCCTATGATCAGCGAGCAAGATGTTGGCAGGCTGCAATTGTGTCGGCCCGCCAGGCCTTTTTGGGATGAGGCGTCAATCTAACCGGTGGCTCGCGCACACCGGCAAGGGTTGTTTCGGCCCATTCGGGCCTACGCTCGCCGGGATAAATGCTTCAAAACGTTGGGGTGATGGTGTTGTTAGCGTCAGTCGGAAGGTTTACTGCCCAGCAGCAGGCTTCCGCAGGGAAAGCGGCAGCAAGCTACTGATGGAAAACGGCTGCAGGCTTCTGGAGGGAAAACGGCTGCGAGCTACTGAGGGAAAGCGGCAGCAAGCGGCGGCAGTCCAAAGGCTTCGGCATTCCTGACTTGGGTCTGTCTCAACGAGCAATGATGGAATCTCTTGTTGGTTTGATATGGAATGATGTTCATTGATGATTGATGGAGTACGCCAAATATGCTCCGATCATCTCGCTAGTCAGATGCTGTTTCGGATCCGTGCAGTGTTAGTACCAAACGTCGTGGGCCGCCATCGTTGCGATGTTCGCAGAGATAGATCCCTTGCCAGGTGCCCAAGGCCAGGCGGTTGTCTCGAATTGGGATCGACAAGCTGAAGCCCATCAGTGAGCCCTTGATGTGGGCTGGCATGTCGTCGCGGCCTTCCGTTGTGTGAACATAGGGCCATGATTCGGGGACCAAACGATTGGCCGCCATCTCCATGTCCAGGCGGACGTCGGGATCTGCGTTTTCATTGATCGTTAGTGAGGCGCTGGTGTGTTGAATGAAAACGTGCAGCAAGCCAACTTTTAGAGACTTCAATTCCGGTAATTGACTCACGATCTCATGAGTAACTAAGTGAAATCCTCGCTGTTTCGCGCCGAGGGTGATTAGTTTTTGAAGCCACATCGTCGCAATCCTGTACTCGATGATTTGCCCGAACAATCGTTCTACGCATTCAGGGATCCACGCTAACCCAATTCGAGCATCCCGTGAGTTTCTGTAAGTACAGCGATCTCGTTGTGCGGGCTTGAGCTTGGGTTACCGACTCTTTAGGTATTTGTCGTCTTCTTCGCACAGTCCGGCGGGGTCGACTTCAATCACGGTGCCATCAGGCTTTTCGAGAACGACTTTGCCATTCTTGTACTCGCGAAACTTGGCTTCGACACTAAATTTTCGGTCCTTGCTAAACCAGACTCGAGAAACGCTCGGGGCGTTAGAAGAATTCGCCGAGTCGGAGGCTGAGTTTTTGCTACCCGTCGAAGTAGCGCCCTCTGGTGATGAAGGCTTGAGGCCAGCCACGCCAAGGCCACACAATTGTCCGCCGTCCAACTTGCCAAAAACCCCGACCACCATCGCGCCATCGCCATCCAGTTCCGTCATGGAACCGGAGGCCCGACCGATTCGTTCAGAATCATATTGGTCAAAAGTATCCAAGCCATTTTCAGACTGGTTGTACTTTACGAACCGAAGCTGCATGGCAAGGGATTGACTATCGGCAGCGACGATCGCTCCCCCGACAACAAAGCCGGGCTTGGCCAGTACCAATTCTTGCGAGTCGCCCAAGCTGCCACAAGCCTCGCCGGTCACGTATTGGCTTTCCAATTGGTAGATTGGCTCGAAGCCACTAATGCGCCCTTGCTTCGTGCCAATTCGCATTCCGACCATGACGCTTCCTGCCGGGCCATGACCACGAAAATCTTGACCAAGCTCTGCTCCTACAAACTTGGACTTTTGCGCTTGGTTGAGCGAGTATTGGAACTTTGGTAAGGGAATTGGAGCGGAAGTCGGTAGTTCGACTAATGCTGAACTGTTGGTGCGATTGGAAGGAAGACGTACGTCGACTGGGGTCGAGTCGCCGTTACGGTTGAGTCGATTGTCGGGGTTTCGATTCATCGGGTCCGAGGCATTGGGAACGCCGCTATCGGAAATGCGATTCGATTCGGGGCCGGACTTGTCGAGCGAGCGGTTGCGATCGGGTTGCCGGACCTCGACTTGATCCTCACCAAACGGTTGCATGACTCGATTTGGGAGCGGATTCGTGGCCGGTGGAAGTTTGTCAATCTCTTCCGGAGTCAAATAATCCGGTCGTTCGAGCGACTCGATCCATCCATAGGCGAAAGAATCGCGATCGGATTGGGATTGCTCGAAAAAAAGAACGCTGGCGAAAAGGCAGAGTCCCGAGAAGAGGAGATATCCAATACCGTAGATCACGGTCGAGACTTTATCTTCGCGGGAATCGTACCGATCAAGTGAAACGAAAATGAAGACGCAACGCCCCGCGAAACCAATTGCTATGAATGCGATCAGGAGCAGGGCGGCACTCGCAATGATGGGATCGGTATAACGGAGAAGCTTGAGACTGCGAGCTGCCAACAGGCCCGTTAATTCCATAAACTCCACAGTTTGCTCCGCTTCTTAAAGAATCGCGACGACTGATCGATCGTGAGTCTAAATGCTATATCAGTTCAATTCAAGATTCAATTCTGTTGGTGTTCATGTGCGGTCATTAAACAAGCGATCGAAATGGCTTTGGCGGGGGAAGATGGCAAGCATTCCCAAGAGTATTGCTCCGGTCACGATGAGTGGGAGCAAGCTTTGGTTGACCATGAACACGATCAGGTTGAAGAAGGCAGCTCCTTCCATCAGGGCGAAACGAATGATCGTGGTGGATTGATTTCGTTCCAGCAGGGTTCGCACCAACCCGTCGTCCCAATCCGACGCCTTTGGATCGCTTGCTTTAACGCCAGACGCCGATGGCAGTAGCAGTTTCAATTGTTGCGCGTGAAAGATCGGCACAAGAAAAACAGCAGCAACCACATTGCCGAAACCAAGCATCGATCCAACAATCCCTAACACATCCACATCCCATCGTAGCTCCTTTCCGAGAGATAGGCTCGCCACAATGAGTGCAAAAAACAAAACGCCAACCACCAAGGCTCCTGTGATAAATTGGACAGTCAACTTGGCTTTGGCGACTAGGCTCTCTTGCTGGATGGTCAACGGCATCTAATCCTCGACAAAAATATCAACAATCCGAAGGGTGACTTCCCGTGAGAACCAATCTTTTCAAGCCGTGGAACTAGCCCACGCGAAATCTTTCCAAGTCGTAGCGTTTGATTTTACGATCAAGGGTCGAGCGCTCTACGCCCAGGATTGTCGCGGTTTTACTTTTATTCCATTGCGTGTTGTTCAAGACATTGAGAATGTGGCGTCGTTCCATCTCGTCCAACGTGACCGGTTCAAATTGGCCATCGCTTTCGATCTCCAAATTGGTTTCACTGGCGGAACGAAGATTCGACAAAGCCAATTCTTCAGCATCGATTGTGTCGTGGTTGGACAAGACAACGGCTCGCTCGACGACGTTCTTCAATTCACGCACGTTGCCCGGCCAACGATAGTGTCGCAGTCGTTCGCTGGCCGCGTGGGAAAATCGTTTGTGTCGCTTACCCAATTCAGTACAAAATTTGGCCAGGAAGTACTCGGCAATTTCCGGCACGTCCTCGCGTCGTTTGCGGAGGGCCGGCACGTCGATCTCCACCACGCGGAGGCGGAAGTATAGGTCCTTGCGAAACGTTCCTTGTTGGACGGCTTGTTCGAGATCTCGATTGGTGGCCGCGATAACGCGAACATTGACTTTGATGGGTTTGCTGCCACCGACTCGTTCGAAAGGATGCCCTTCCAGGACACGGAGAAACTTGGCTTGTACCGCTGCGCTCATTTCCCCAATTTCGTCCAGCATCAGTGTTCCGGTATCAGCGGTTTCGAATTTTCCCATCTTTTTTTCGGTCGCACCGGTAAAAGCGCCTTTTTCATGACCGAACAATTCGCTTTCCAGCAGTGACTCGGACAGGGCCGCGCAGTTCATGCATATAAAGGGGCCTTTGCTACGGTGACTCGCGAAATGAATCGCGCGGGCCACCAGTTCCTTGCCGACACCGCTCTCTCCGCGCACGAGCACCGTGGCATTGGTGGGGGCGACTTGAGCCACTTGTTGATGGACCAATTGCATGGCTGGGCCGCTGCCCACGATTTCGCTTTCCGTTCCTAATCGTTCGCGCAATTGCGTGACTTCGCGGCGGGTGACCGAGATGACTTCGCTCATTTTTTGTTGACGGCTGAGGCTCTTGTAGGCCAACGACAGATTGTCGGCGACCGCCAAGGTGAAATCCAAGTCTTCCGCGGTCAGTCCCGTGTCTGCTTCGGTGGTGTACAGGTGAATCAGCCCGCGAACCATGACTGGACCTGGGCCTCCCTGAGCCGTCACGCGGAGCGGAGCGCAAATGACGCTCTGAGCCAGGATCTCGCCTTTGCTATCGCGCAGTCCGATATTCGAGTCGTCAGCAATGTCCTGAGCGAGGATGGCTTCACCGGTTTCCGTGACGGTCCGAGCGAGATAGTTCGAGATGCGTCGGTAGACGTGCGGCTGGTTGCTGCGGGAGGCGACGAGATCCAATTCCGGGACCTGGCCTTTGGCTCCGGACCGAACCAACCAAATCGCACCGGCACTGACTCGGGTGTTCTCGAACAATCCGTCCAAGGCCAATCGGGCGGCATTCGCGAACGAGGTTTGACCGGCGAGCGAGAACGCCAAACGGCAAAGTTGCCATGCCGCTCGACCAATCGACGAACCCGCATCGGCGGGATGGTCGCGATGCAAGAGTTCGGTTTCATGTTTGCGATGAACGATTTGGGGAGGTTCAGATTCTTGTCCGTCCAGAAACTCTTCCGCGGACGGCTCGGAGTCGTCCAATTCGAGTCCGGGCGATGTCGCTTGCGGGGGCAGGCCGGAAAGGGTTGGAGCCTCGTCCATCCCCAGATGAGCCGGCAGTTGTTCGTAAAAGGTGAGGACCGACTTGCCAATCATCACCGACTCGCCATTTTCCAAAGTATGGTCAGAAACCAAACGCACGCCGGATACCGAAGTGCCATTGCGGCTATCCAAATCTCGGACCACCCAATTCCCTTCGGTGTGGAAAATCTCCGCGTGATAGCGACTAACTTGTTCTGATCGGACCACGATGGAATTTGTGGGAGAACGCCCGACGGTGACGCGCCGACCCACGATCAAGCGAAACACGTCGGACCATTTGTTGTCTTCTTGAATAACCAAATAGGCCATCCCGGCCTCCTGAGGAAAGAGCTAACCACGCTTCACCCGGCCTAATTCTACCCCCGTTTAGACAGAATCCGCAAGAAATAGCATCGGCTATCGGACTTTGGGCCGCCAAACCCGTAATTTGAGGTAAAGTTACAAGGTTTGTTCGCAGGTTTTGCTCGAATCGGGCCGGGAAACGGGCTCGGTGGACCGATACAACCGAACCAGAAGGAACTTTGCCGGAGTCCTTCCCAGAATTGTGCGGTTTGTAATAAATCGGAAAGAATCTTTTCTTGCGAAGAAAGCCGAGCACAATTACTCTGGACGTATCGCAAGGCGCGAACCGGCGGGACATCGTTCATTGCGGGTGGGGGCATTGCGGGTGGGGCGAATCCGTCAAGTCGATTGAGATTGGACGACTCCGATCGGCACGGGGAGCAAGCCATTTCGGCAGAATTGACTAGCCCGTTTGACACTTTTGGGAAGTGCAACGAGCGATGGTTGGTTTGGCGAAATCGGGTCAGTTTGGCAAAAACTAGGGGATTTAGAACGGGAATTTTGGAGTTTCATTCCATGCATCAGACTTTTCGTGGTTGGATTCGGTCGCTCGGAATCATCGTGGCGGCCATGCTTCTAGTAACCTCTTTGGTGCCGAACGCCCAAGCCCAATTTGGTGGCAATTTCGGTAGTGTCGTCGGTGGTGTTCGCGTGGATGCCAGTGGCGTATTGGGAATGCCATTGGAGCAGCTTGACCCGGCAGTTCAAGCAAGATTGGCCACGGTTGTCAGCGAAAACAATCGTTTGTTTACGGACCACAACGGGCTGCGAAAGTTGTCTTTGCGACAACTCAACGAAGTCGTAGCCAACGCCGCGAAAGATAAGGGGACAATCCCCGGGGAAGCTCGCTTTTTGGGCGGATTGGTTCGGATCGAGTATGTCTACGTCGATCAAGATCGAAACGACTTGATCTTGGTTGGGAAGGGCGATGCCTTGGTCGCGGACGCGAACGGGAATGTAGTGGGTCAGAATACAGGCTTGCCTGCTTTGCACCTGGAAGACTTGATGACGGCCTTGCGAACGGTCGATCAAGCGACGACCGGGGCTGGCATCAGTGTGTCGATCGAGCCCAACGAAGAGTCTCGCGTCGCGTTTCGTGAATTGACAGCCGCGGCTGAACGAAATCGACAAGTGAACTCGAATTTGGTTGGCCAATTGGAACAAGCCATGGGGCCACAAAATGTGATTCTGACAGGCGTTCCGGCCGACAGCCGGTTTGCCAATGTGTTGGCTTTGGCTGATTATCGAATGAAACGAATTTCCATGGGGCTCGATGAGTCACCATTGAAGGAATTGCCCAGCTTCGTAAGTATGTTGTCGCGGAGCAATAGCTTGAAGTCGCTGACGCCGCGATTCTGGATGGAAATGAATTACAATCCAGTTCGTCGAAGCGAAGATGGAAAAGTGTTTCAACTGAGTGGCGACGGGGTCAAGACGCTGACTGAAAATGACTTTATCGATAAGCAAGGCAAGTCGGCTGCCTCCGGCAAACGCGATGCGATTGCGGCCAAGTGGGCGGCCAATATGACCGAACACTATGGGGACTTGATCAACAAGGATCAGATTTTCGCGGAACTGCGCAACATGTTTGATTTCTCAGTTGTTGCCGCGTTGATCGAAAAGGAAGGACTGTTGGCTGCTTCCGGTGCCGAAATCAACACTTTGTTGGGTACTGGGGAGTCGGTTGAAATGCCGAAATGGAACGTTCCTACGCAAGTGCCAACATCCGCCAGCTTGATCAGCAACAGTCGTGGGACGATGGTTACCGCCTCCGGTGGTGTTCAACTCGATCCGTGGTCGGTGGTCAGTCGTGTCGAAGTGGATGCGGACTTGGCCAAGTTCGGTTCTGAATTCGCAAAGCACGATGGAACCAAGTTGGCTTGGAACTGAGACATTCGGAGCTGGGAAAGATCTTGATTGGCGGGATCGATCCTAACCCTCCGTGATGTTTTGAAATTTACTTGATCTGGATTTTTACTCTAACACTGAAGACCGACCGATGCGGACGACGCTCGGTCGGTTTTTTTGTTTGCCAATTTGAAGAAGCCGAACAAAGACTTTTGGATGAACGAGGGTCAATCTCCGAAACCAAGCTGCGGCGCAGGTGTTTTAGATTCGTCGAATCAGGAATTCTTCCGGTCGGTCTGTAAATCCGGATCCAGTTTCGATTTTCTCGGTCCACGGATTGGTTTGACCGCGTGAATAGTGGTTGGGCACAATTCGGTCCATCGTTGTAGGAGTCTTGGTTATGTTGAAGCGGTTTTGTTTGGTGAAATTGGCTGCGTTAGCCGCTGTATTGGTTGGATGTTCGTTGGCGCCGGATTTGATCCAAGCGCAAGAGGGCGAAGGGCGCGGTACGCAACAAGAAGGGGCGGAGGGTCGTGGTCCTGGGCGTGGGCAAGGCGGTGGTGCAGGTGGAGGTGGACGTGGTCGCGGCATGGGGGGCCTGTTTATCGGCATGTTTGATGACGACAAAGATGGCAAACTTTCCATCAAGGAACTCGAAGAAGGTTTTGCCAAGTTCAAAAAGATGGACTCGGACGGCGATGGTTTTTTGAGCTCTGAAGAGTTATCTGCCGGGATGCGTGAAATGATGCCACCAATGGCTCGGCCGGGTGCCGGTGGTGGGGCAGGAAATGGCGGCAGTGCAGGGCGTGGCGAAGGTGGTGAAGGTGGTGGCCGCAGTGGTCGAGGTGGCGCGGGTGGTCGAGGCGGTGAAGGCGGTGAAGGCGGTGAATCCAGCGGCGGTCGCCGCAATCGTCGCGGCGGCGGTGAAGGTGGCGGTGAAGGTGGTGGCGGCGAAGGTCGTGGCGAAGGTGGTGGTTTCTAGCTGCATGAGCATGGTTCATGACCGCGCCAGTCCTCCCTACTCAGAGGCGTTGAGCCGTAATATCCTGGTTTGGGGTATTACGGCCTTGTTTTGGTTTTGAGTCATGAATGGCCCACATGCCCACGCTCCATTTTCTGCAGTTTGTCAGTGCTCGCTGGGTCTATGCGGAAGATCGGATCATTGAAAATGGCGGCGTGGTGATTGAACACTCGTCGGACGGGCTCCCCAGGATTCTAAGGGTGGTCGACCCTCGGGTTTCGTCTGTTCCAGCAACCGATCTGTTAGTTCGAGCAGCCATGGAATTGGCGGGCCATGCTGGGAAAACTCCTCAACAATTCGAACGGTTGCCTGATCGATGTTTGGGCGAAGTTGTTTTGTTGCCGGCAATGGTCAATTGCCATACGCATTTGGAATTTAGCGATTGTCGACAGCCGCTAGGATTCCAGCGACAAGGATTTTCAGAATGGTTGCGATCGGTGATTGAGAGGCGGGCTGAGGTCCAACGCTTGCCGGATGCGGAGCTCTTGGGCAAGAAATCGAACGTGTGCTGGCAGGGTTGGCGGGAAATGGTGGCGTCAGGAGTGGGTGCTGTCGGCGAGATTTTAAGTCGACCCACTATCGAGTATTTCCGCGAATCTGTTGAATCAAATGCCAACCCCGCCGAGCCACCATTTTTCGGAACGATTTTCCACGAAGTGTTGGGGCTAGTCCCAGAACGGGCAAGGGCCAGTTGGGAATGGGCCAACGTTAGTTCAACTCGCCGTCCGATCCGTGGTGTAAAGTTTGGCCTTAGTCCTCATGCTCCTTATTCGACATCGACTTGGCTTTATCGTCAGTGTGCCGAGCACGGTCGTCGATTAAGTTTGCCGGTCGCAACCCATATCGCCGAATCGGAGGAGGAGTTGCAACTATTGTCCGAACGCCTCGGGCCATTGAAGGATTTCTTGGAGCAATTTGGAGTATGGCGCCCCGAAGAAGTCGAGTGCCGCAATGTTCGTGACGTTTTGGAGCTTCTCGTGGGAGTCGAGAATTTGATGCTGGTGCACGCGAATTACTTGACTCGCGATGACTGGTGTTGGCTGCGCTCCAAAAACCCGTGCGCGACGATTGTGTACTGTCCGCAGACTCATCACTATTTTGGGCATCCACGACACCCTTGGGTCGAGATGGCTCGGGATGGGCTCCAAATTGCTTTGGGCACCGATTCACGGGCGAGCAGCCGTAGTCTGTCTTTGTGGGATGATTTGCAATTGGTGCATCGTTTGTACCCAGACCAGGATCCCAAAAAACTGTGGCAGATGGCGACGGTCAACGGAGCAAACGCGTTGGGACTCGGCCACGATCTGGGATCGATTCGAGTTGGGAGTATGGCTCGATTTTGTGTCGCAGATCTGGGGCGAACCGAGTCTCGATTCAGCTGGGAATCGCTCTTGTCGTCTTCGACCACGATGAGTGGATTGGAATAGCGACTCGAAGTTGGTCAGACAGGATTACTCAGCTGCGACGAGTCTTTGGTAAATTTCGCGAGTCGCAGAGGCTGTGGCGGTCCAGCTGTAACGCGGCAAATGAACGAGGCCCCGGGCGATCCGATCCTCGCGAATCTGAGGTTGGGAAAAGATGCGTTCCATCGCATGGGCCAGTGATTCAGCGTCGCATGGGTCAAAGGGTTCGAATCCGTCGCTGACCAATTCTCGAAACACTGGAATATTTGAACCGATCACGCAAGTTCCCGAGGCCAACGCTTCGAGAAGTGGCAAGCCAAATCCTTCCCACAAGGTTGGAAACACGAGCGCCAACGAGTGGCGGTACCAGTCTCGCAACCCAGCGTCCTCGGAAATGGGGTGCCAGGCGATCGAACTTTGGAGCCGCAATTCGGAAATTCGCTGCAACTCTTCGGCGGACATGGACGCGCCCAAGACTTGCAAGCGGAAAGGCAATTGACGATCAGGTTGGTTGGACTGGCAAATCGCGAGCGCATCTAACAATAGCCAAAAGTTTTTATAGCGGTCACGCCGCCCTACGAATAGGAAGTAGGGTAGATCGTTCGCATTCGTGGGTAACGTGTCTGGTTCGGAGCGTTCGAAAAACAACTCGTCGACGGCCAAAAGAGTAACGGAGGTTTTTTCGGGTGGAACATTGAACCGCTCGATGAGATCTTGTCGGGTGGTCTCTGAGATGCAAAGCAAATGATCGGCCCGTTCAACGGCTTGTCGTTTTTTTTCGCTATGTCGACCGCGACGATCGACTTGGTCCGGGAATCGCTCGTGGATCATATCGTAGACGGTGAGGACGAGGGGGACTTGGCGTTGGTCGTAGCGACCGCGAGCCACCTCGTTGTAGTAAGTCGGGTGGATGAGATCTGGGGCAAGTTCCGGCCATTTGCGTTCGCAGTAGCCCCGGTCGAGCCATTTCCGCAGGGGTTTAAGCGGAGTTACCAGCCATTCAAAGGACTTGACGGCCAATTCGAGGTTTGGGTGCGCAGGAAGAGAATCCGGCAAACGATTCCCGAGCAGGATTGGGACGTCCTCGATAGGTAGTTCGGCGATCAGATGTTGAAAATACCGAACGACTCCTCCGTGGCGGAATATGGAGTAGATTTCGCCGTCGTACAGTATCCTCATGATTTGACGGCCTGGACCGTTCCGTAACAGTGCAATTTCTCAAGGCATGGTCCCGTCTCACTGGGGAACTGAGTTTACCCGATCAAGCTGAATTCGTTTACCCCCCGCCCATTTGTCGATTTCTAGCGTAACGTTTACAATTCGCCCTTCCCAAAATCGGGCCGCAGGTTTCCTAGTATATGACGGATCAGTTGGCGATGTCCTCCGAAGCAATCGAACATGGCGAGCGAAGTGACCTGACGAGCCAGCGGATCTTGGTTCTTGATTTTGGTTCGCAATTCGCTCAGTTGATCGCCCGACGGGTGCGTGAACAATCCGTTTACTGCGAGATCGTTCGGCACGACATTTCCGTGGAGGCAATCAAAAGCCGCCGGCCACATGGATTGATTCTCTCGGGCGGTCCGGCCAGTGTTTACGAAGCGAATGCACCCAAGTGCAACCCCGCGATATTTGATCTAGGGATTCCGATACTCGGCATTTGCTATGGGATGCAATTGGTTTGCGATCACATGGGAGGTCAAGTTCGCGGCGCATCGAGTCGTGAGTACGGTCGCGCCGTGATCGAGTGCTTGTCCAGTACTGGCTTGTTGGCGAATGTTCCGCCCCGAAGCCAGGTGTGGATGAGTCACGGAGACCAAGTTGAAAACATTGGCGATCAGTTTGAGGCCTTGGCTCGTACCGAAACCTGTCCCATTGCCGCAGTGAAACACAAGCAACTGCCGCTCTATTGTCTTCAATTTCACCCAGAGGTTACGCACACGGAGTTTGGTTCCACAATCCTAAAGAACTTTGTCCGTGATATCTGCCAGTGCGATGGTTTGTGGCGTTTGAAGGACTTCGCGGATCAGACGATTCAATCCGTTCGGCAACGAGTCGGCAACCAACGTGTCATTTGTGGTTTGAGCGGGGGCGTGGATTCAAGTGTGGTCGCAGCCTTGTTGGCGAAAGCTATTGGACCGCAGTTGACGTGTATTTTGGTTGACAATGGACTGTTACGTCGCGGCGAACGGGAAGCGGTGGTGGAGGCCTTTGGAGGTCATTTCTTTGACACCGACTTGCATGTTGTGGACGGTCGTGAGTTGTTTCTGGGAGTTTTGGCCGGCGTCACCGAACCGCAAGAAAAAAGGCGTCGGATCGGGAAGGCGTTTATAGATTGCTTCAAATCAGAAGCTGCCAAAGTTTCCGACGCGGCGTACTTGGCGCAGGGAACATTGTATCCCGATGTCATCGAAAGCGGAGCTGCTCCAGATGGTCCGGCCGCGACGATCAAGCTGCACCACAATGTGGGCGGGCTTCCTGCCGAACTTGGCTTTGAGCTGATCGAGCCACTTCGCGATCTATTTAAGGACGAGGTTCGCCAATTGGGTTTGGAGCTTGGTTTGCCGGAGGCGATGGTATGGCGTCATCCCTTCCCCGGCCCCGGCCTGGCGGTGCGCGTCCTTGGCGAAGTGACCGAAAATAAGCTGGAAGTGTTGCGGGCAGCAGATGCGATTTTGATCGATGAGTTGGTCAAGTCGGGTTGGTATCGGAAAACGAGTCAAGCGTTTGCGGTGCTCTTGCCGGTCCAAAGTGTTGGCGTCATGGGAGATGCCCGAACCTACGAAAATGTATTGGCGATTCGTTCGGTTGATACTAGCGACTTCATGACGGCGGATTGGAGTCACTTGCCGTATGAGCTTCTGGGCTCCATATCGACCAAGATTATCAACCAAGTGAAAGGCGTCAACCGCGTCGTCTACGACATCAGTAGCAAGCCCCCTGCGACGATTGAATGGGAGTAAAAACACATGGGAAAACAATTTATTTTTCAAATGCAGAATCTCTCCAAGAAAATTGGCCAACGCCAGATCTTGGAGAATGTGTGGTTGGCATTTTATCCGGGCGCGAAGATCGGTGTGCTGGGGCGGAATGGTGCCGGAAAAAGTACTTTACTCAAGATCATGGCCGGTCAGGATCGTGAGTTCGATGGAGAAGCGCGTTTGACGCCGGGTTTCACTTCGGGCTACTTGCCGCAAGAACCCCATTTGGACCCCGATTTGGACGTGTGGGGTAATTTGCAATCGGCAGTGGCGCCACGCCGCGCGATTGTGGATCGCTACAACGAATTGGTCGCCAAATGTAGTGAGCCATTAAGTGACGATCAAATGCAAAAAGTCTATGACGAAATGGCGCGGGTTCAAGATCGGATCGAAGCTCAAAATCTCTGGGAATTGGACCGAGAAATTGAAATCGCGATGGACGTCATGAACCTGCCGCCCAAGGACGCGGATGTTACCAAGTTGTCGGGTGGTGAACGCCGTCGCGTGGCCTTGTGCCGGTTGTTGTTGGAGCAGCCTGATCTGCTGCTGCTGGACGAACCAACGAATCACTTGGATGCCAGTAGCGTGCAATGGCTCGAACAACACTTGCATCAGTATCCCGGTACCGTTGTCGCCGTGACGCACGATCGGTATTTCTTAGACAACGTAGCGGGATGGATCTTGGAATTGGATCGCGGCAAGGGATACCCGTTCGAGGGCAATTATACGGCCTGGTTGGAGCAGAAGCAGGCAAGATTGGATATTGAAAAGAAACAGCAAGATGCGCGGCGCAAGACCTTGGCCAGAGAATTGGAGTGGATTCGGATGTCTCCGAAAGCCCGCCAGGCCAAGAGTAAAGCCCGCGTTAATGCGTACAACGAGTTAGCTGCCCAAGAGTTCAAGGACGATCCAGACGAATTTGAGATTCAAATTCCGCCCGGAAGAAAGTTGGGTGACCTCGTGGTGAACGCGGAAAACATCAGTAAGGCGTTCGGCGATAAAGTTTTGATTGACAATCTTTCATTTCGATTGCCATCTGGTGGAATCGTGGGTGTGATTGGCCCGAACGGCGCCGGAAAAACGACCTTGTTTAGGATGTTGACGGGACAAGATCAGCCGGACAAAGGTAAGTTGAATATTGGCGACACGGTGGAACTCGGTTACGTCGACCAATCTCGGGATGTCTTGTCACCGGACAAAACCGTCTATGAAGAAATATCCGGAGGCAATGACTTGTTGGAGATGGGGGGGCGTTCTGTGCACGCTCGGGCCTATGTCTCGAAGTTTAATTTCAAGGGTCCGGACCAAGAGAAAAAGGTCGGTGTTCTATCGGGTGGAGAGCGCAATCGAGTCCATTTGGCTTCGCTACTGCGCCGTGGTTGCAACGTCCTGTTGTTGGACGAGCCGACGAATGACTTGGACGTGGATACTCTGCGAGCGTTGGAGGAAGCGATCGTCAATTTTGTTGGCTGCGTCGTGGTGACAAGCCACGATCGCTGGTTCCTTGACCGGATTGCCACGCACATTCTGGCCTTCGAAGGTGATGGCTACGTGCATTGGTGCGAAGGTAACTTCCAAACGTACGAAGCACAGCGGCGCGAACGGTTGGGGATTACGGACGACCAACCACAACGGTTTAGATACAAAAAGCTGATACAGAGCTGAGCTAACGGTTTGTCACGCGGGCGGATGGCTTTGTGTATTTCGAAAAAACGCCATGTTTAACGGTTAGCCGATAGGCGTACCCGCGCGTCTGATTTAGTACCGCCGGCCAACTAGAATTCGACTAAATCAACGACCCGCGTCGGCAAGTTACAGGTCGGCACGATATAGGCAGGCAAGATACAGGTATCGTAGCTGCGTTTACCAAAACGAGAGCCCAAGTGGGATCTCGTTGTGGCGACCGCAGCTACTCCCGAGCGTCAGATCGCGAGTTTAGCAGCCGGTTCGATTTGGACCGCACCTGCACAAGATCGTTATCGTTTGACGGCAGCTTTTTTGGTCGTCTTCGCAGCCGTTACCGCTTTTGATTTCGGTTTGGGCGGCGGGCTCTTGGCTTTGGGGGTCTTGGTGGTAGTAGCCTTGGTGATGGTCGCCTTGGTGGTTGACTTGGCAGCTTTCGGGGCCGCACCGGCTTTAGCGATTGGCTTGGCCGTTGTTTGAGTTGTCGTTGCCTTCACGATGGCCGTCGAACCCTTGGTGCCTTTGGCACTGGCAGCAACCTTGGCCGGTTTGGCTTTCGACTTGGTCTTCGTTTTTTCTTCGCCAAAGGCCGAGGCCCAGTTTTGGGCGTATTTGTCAGTCGCCCCGCTTCGCAGAATTGTCACCGAATGAACTCCCATTTACCAACCCTCGGTCAACCCAATCAGGTAACGGCTTTAGCTCCAAGCCAAAGCGAAAACACCGAGGACTCCGATAACCACAGCGTCCATTGTGGCAGTTGTGGCAATGGTTTGGCAACAGCGCTTTGCAAAAAATGTCGCTTATGTTGCGGCCGATCGAATCAACGCCTTCATGTCGGCCACGGCTTGCCGCAAGCCACAAAAGATTGCGCGGGCCACAATGCTATGGCCAATGTTGAGTTCTTCCATGCCTGGAATCGCAGCGACCGGTTGGACGTTTTGATAAGTCAGACCATGGCCAGCGTTGAGTCGAAGATTGCAGTCGAGAGTGTGTAATGCCGCATTTCGGAGTACCAACAATTCAGCCGCTGCGGAATGCCCAGCTCGAGAGCCTACGCTTGATTTCATCGTCATAAATGCGTTTGCATACGTTCCCGTATGTAATTCGACCGCTTGCGCGCCGACCGCTTTCGACGCATCAATTTGCACATGACTCGGATCAATGAAGAGACTGACTTCGATTCCGTGATCGTTCAGCTGACTGACCGCTCGCGCCACTCGATTTTGTTGCCCCACAATGTCGAGACCGCCTTCCGTGGTGACTTCTTCTCGCTTTTCCGGAACAAGACAGACTTGATCAGGGCGGACCTGACAAGCGATCGCCAACATTTCTGATTCCAGAGAGCACTCCAGATTGAGACGGACGTTGACTGTTTGTTTCAGTACATGCAAATCGCGATCTTGGATATGGCGTCGATCACCGCGCAGGTGAACGGTGATTTGATCAGCACCCCCGAGTTCCGCCTCAACGGCGGCCCAAACGGGATCGGGCTCCGTCGTTCGCCGGGCTTGCCGAATCGTTGCCACGTGATCGATATTGACTCCTAACTGACGCATGACGGATTTCTTTCTTGAGGGCGGGTTGGATCGGCCCATCGAGCCGGGCGAATTGTGTTTCGCCCACGAGCCTAGCACGAAAATGCAGGCGGCTCAACTCAAAGCCACCGAATGGGGTCCGTTTCTGACTCGCTACACCAAACGTTCGTTGCCGGAAGTTCAGTGGCTAATCTCGCGGCCAGAACCTCTTGAGCAAAACGCTCGCTCGCGAAATGACCAACGAGTAGGAGGTCGATTCTAGCCGCCTGCGCTTCGAGACACGTGTGGAAATTCGTCTCACCTAGGACCAAAAGGTCGCAACCCAAACGCCGAGCGTCTTTGATGAATTCGCCGGCGCTCCCACAACCGATGGCGACCTGTTTGATTTCGGTATGACCGCTGGAGACATGCTGCAGATGTTGAACTCGCAGCTTTTGTTTCAAGGTGTCCGCGATGTTAAGAATGGGACGCGGTTGAGAATAGACTCCCCAACGCCCACGGCCCACGGGACAAGTTTGGGGACTCGCAATGTTGATCGAGGGCACATGCTCCTGACTCGAATTGGCATCGTCGGTTAGGCTCTTTTGCTCCAAGGCTTGCACTTCTTCCAATTGCAAGAATTCCGCCAACTGCTGATTGATGCCGTCCCGCGCCGAGTCGTAGCGAGTGTGTAAGCTCAGGAGACTTACGCGGTGACAGGCCAAGTGCCACAAGAGTCGTCCGGTGTCGTCGTTCGTTGTGAGGCTGCGTAGAGGGCGAAATGGCAAGGGATGATGCGTGACAATCAGGGAAACATGCCTGCGAATCGCTTCGGCAACCACCGGCGGAGTGACGGTCAAACAAGTCATGAGATTGACCACACGAGCCTGTGGGTCGCCTAAGAGCAAACCGGTATTGTCCCACGACTCGGCCAATGGGGCGGGCGCCCATTGGCGCAGCTTGGCATCGATTTCTCCAACGGTGGTCACCCGGATTACTCCACTTTGATTTGATAGTTCATCGTACGTTTTTCATCGGTCGCTCGCAGATGGAGCGTCTTGCCGATGAGCGACTCGACGTTGTAGAGAACGATCGGTTTGTTGGCTTGTCCAGGCTGGACCTCGTAGAAGGTCAAGTTGGAAGCTTTTCGATCGGGAACGGTCAAATTGAGCGTGTACGTCACGGGGGCCGGGCTGCGATTAATCAACGTGATCATGATAATGAATCGATTCTTCTCCAAGCGTTGGCGAATAGCAAACTCCACGTTTTCGGCCCCCACCTTCATTGGTTGCCACGCGCTGAATGATGGCAATTCCTCGGAGGTCATCTTGAAGTCGACCCGCATCATGTGTTCTTTCGTCATGGCGCCCGAGCGAATTTGCACGGGTGCATTGGTCGAAATGACTTCTCCTTTGCCTGCCTGGAACGGGATCCGAATCGGATTGGAGAAGAGCTCTTGGCTCGATAAAAAGATGTTTCCGCTCACGCCATGGGGGAAATGGTTCTGAAAGGTGAGCTTTAACGGTTGTCGTTCGTGCGAAACGCTATCCAGCGATTTTCGATCAAAGTTGAGTGACAGTCGAATCAAAGCGACCGGCAAGTTCAACCCGCGTACCAAACGCGGCCATGGATCAGCAGTAAACGACTGAGTGCCGTCGACCAGTTTTAATTCTTCGCGTCGGCCCCACAGATCAATGATCTCGGCATTTTTCCCCAAGTACAAAGTCTCAGCCGTCGGATTCGCATTCCAGCAGAACATGAAGGCTTCGCCATTCTTCGAGAACCAATAATTGTTGCTCCCGTTGGGTAATTGAATTTGTCCAAGGTATTCAGCACCGTTCAAATGGATCGCTAAAGTACGCCAGGGAAGTAGGATTTCGGACGGGTTGTTTCCAACTCGGAACAATCCTGAGTCGTCTGCGAAGGGACTCGGCACGAACGCACGTAGGACCCCCAAGCGTTTGGTGTCGATCATTTGGAGACACATCTCTTGCACGCGTGTTGCCAAATCGAAATCACGCGACGATAACGGTTGCAATGCAATATACGATTCGCATGGTGCCTCCGCTTTTAGTTTCGAAAAGTTGTACTCTGTTTCTGGGCTGGTCAGGGGTGGATTCGCGCCCAACGATTGGAAGTCCCAATGCTGCTTGTCGAGCGGTGCTCGTTGTTGCAACCAGCCCCAGGGCAAGCCGACTTTTGTTTGTTCACCATACTTACGAAAGTGTTCTCGGATTTTTTCCATTCTCGCGAAAGCCTGCGCATTCTCCGCGATTCCCAAGTCGTCATCGCTGCCGATCTGCCAGCGATCGATCCGTAGGCTCCATTCCACGAGGATGGGTTGAATGGCCTGAATGAAGACATCTTCATCGCCGGTCAGAGCCGCAATCCCGTGTTCGTGTTGCCAGAACTTTTTGAAGACGCGAGGTGGGGGCTCATCCAATACGCCAACCACGTCGATTTCCAAACGGGCGAGTCGTTGGAGCAGGTTTCCCAAGGACGTTGTTATCTTTTCATCTTCGTGGTCCAGCCAAACGGGTAGCTTGATCCAATTGACGCCCAACTGTTGCAGCGTGGCCCCCAGCGCGTATTGGTCGTGGTCGACGACGGAGATCGGCAAGGAAAGCCCAAACAGTCGCTCGGTACCGGGCGTTTCGTCTCGCATCACGACGAATGTCATATCGCGGACTAGCGGGTTGACATCACGATCCAATAACGTGATCACCAAGCGGTAAAATCCCTCGTGGAACTGGTTGGTTCCAACTTGATTGGCAGGCACCAAACGCCACTCGTATTGCTGGATGGCATAACCTTGGGATTTTCCATCTTGCGAGACCGCAAGTTTTGACACGTGCATGTCGTCTTGTAGGTCGAGAATCTCCGTATTCAAGCGATTCTCGCGTTCATCAAATAGTTCCAGTTTCAATTGTGCGTTGGAACGACGCATCCCCGAAACACGACAGGTCAAGCGAACTTGATCTGGCGAGACGAAAACGTGCAATGGATTGGAAAACTCGAGATTGAGTCGCGGCAGTTCCTGGAGCGAAACATCATCAAAAAACGCGCTACCGAAGAGGGCTGACGCTTCAGTTGGTTGCACGTGAAGCCCAACAAGTGCCGAGGCGATTTCCGGTCGTTCCGCCGAGATCAAAGGCGATTCGATTTGGATCCAGCCGTCGGTCGTCGATTGCACGGGTAGGTTATAGACGTCGAGTTTCTGTTCGTTGGAGTCAAAGAAAGTAAACGAAGCCCAGGCTTCACAGGGGTGACCGACTTTGGTTGGAACGTGGACGCGAAAGCGGAGACGGTAACTGCACTGTTGGCTAATCTTGATGGGCGGCGAGTAGACGGCTGCTTGCCCGCCATCCAAAGTCACGCCCAGGACTTGGTTGTTTGCGGCGATCGGATCAGCTTGTATTTCGGATTTGCTGTATCTGGGAAAGCCCGCGCCTGTTTGCCGCCGCCATTTGTCCGGCCACAAATCGAAATTCAGATCCGAATCGGATTCGAAGTCGCATTTGAAGATGTATTCGTCGACGTCCGCCGGCGCCGAATGGCGCCCCGGTTCCTGAGCGAAGGAACTTGTTGACCCGCAAGCCGCCGCCAGCCACAGCGCCAGCGAAACGCTTAGCCAATGTCGTTGGCAGGTCGGCTTGGACTTGTCACGTTTCATGGGCGGTTACTATCCTAGGAGGCACAACAAAGACCTTCCGCTGTCGAATCGGCGTTTTTCTTGCTAGGCTAGGGTCGAATGTGCTCGAGCCAGAAAATCGCTAGACTCCGTTGTGGAGTTGGGTTCTAAGGAGTTAGAAATTTGCTACAACTGAAATTGTCGGTGCAATTGGCCTGTTTGCGGCTGCCGCTAAAATCCGCGTTACCGGTTGCTGCGGAACTGGGCGCGGTGGCTGTCGAGATTGATGCACGTCAGGAGTTGCCGCTCCCAGTTTCCCGCACGGCGATCCGACAGCTATTGAAATGGCTGGAAGACTATCGCCTGCGTTTGGCTTGCCTCACGTTTCAGACTCGACATGGTTTGGGTGATCTGCCGAATTTAGAACGGCGTGTCGAGGCAATTAAAGAACACTTGCGTTTGGCCTATCAATTGGGTTGTTCGTGTGTCGTATGCGACATTGGCGAGGTTCCTTCCCCGGAACAATCCGAACGACGAAACGTTTGGTTGGAGGTCATCAACGACCTCGGACATTCGGCCCACAAGGAGGGTGCGTTTTTGGCTGCCCGTACCGGAACTGCTGCACCTGAGCATTTGGCGAGTTTGATTCGTGATGCCAATCCCGGTAGTTTGATGGTCGACTTGGATCCTGGAAATTTGCTTCTCCATGGTCATTCGTGCAATGCGACGGCCCAACAATTGGGGCCTCACATTATTCACCTTCATGCCCGTGACGCCGTTCGCGATTTTTCAGCGCGGCGAGCGATCGACGTTGAAGTTGGTCGCGGATCCGTGGATTGGGCCGCGATATTTGCGGATCTTGAACAGCATGGATTCAATGGATACACCACCGTCGGACGTGACGGATCACCGAACCCGAAACTCGAATGCAAACAGGCGGCCGAGTACTTGCGAAATTTGTTTTAACTATCCACTAACGGACCCGGCATGAAAAGCGAATCACGCCTCCTGCGGTGACTTTTAATGGTTTTTCAATGTCCCAACGAAGGATGGTGGTGCCTTGGTCATTTGTCTGGGTGTAGAATTCACACGCCAAGTCGCATGAGGCACTGCCTGCGACGAATTCTAGTCGGTCCGACAAGTGATCCATGATGGTCACATTGCCAATCGTTTGATCACCAACATTTTCGAATCGCAACACGAAGTCGATGACATCGCCTTGTTGGGCAGCGTCCTGCGAGGCCAGCTTTACCACGTTTAGCTTGGGACGATTGTTCGGCGAATGGGACTCGACGACCTCATCCGCTTTGTCAACGTTTAGGACAACCTGAACGGATTGGAAGTCCGCGATTGCCTGGACGCTTTCAACACCTGTCCAAGCGATTGCGGCTTGCCGTCCTTTCGCCAACATCGCCTTCTGGGTGTTGCTGAGTTCGGCCTGTTGGACCAAGCTGACCAGATCCGCAGTCGCGTTGGTTCCCGAAGTTTCGTTGGTTGCGATCTGTCCGACGTTCCACGTTGGCGTGGTTCTTTGGCGAACGCCTTGAGCAGATTTCGTGTCGCGCATTTGCCTTAGTTGATCAAACTGGGCGGTGCTCGACGCCAACGCTTTGCTGCCTTGTACTTCGTGTGGCAAAACGCTCTCGGTCGATAAGGCCGGCATCTCGCGGATGGTTTGGGCCACGTTGAGGATCTGACGGACTGCGGCAAATCGTGGCGCATAGATGGCAACTCGATTACTGGACACGACCAAGCGTTGGCCGTCCAACGTGTCGAAATGTCCGATGGTATCTTCTGGATCCAGTCCGTTCACTTCCCAATTTGAACCGGTTCCAACCAACGCCTGAATGTGGCGATCTCCGCCGTCAAAAATGTGCTCCGAATTCCACATTCCCGCATGGCCATCCTGTGGGGCCAGCATTTGCGGAACATAACTTGGATCTTTATCTGCAGCTTCTTGGTTCCATTTGACGGTCGCGGGAGACGCTTGTTCGGTAGTTGGCGAGAGGATTGTCAACGGTGGTCCAAATCCACCGGAGATCAATTCGGCGGCCTCTGGCAATCGCGAACCAATTCGCACGATCGCCATTGGACGTCCCATCAGGTCCGCCTCGCTCAAGAGATCGGCCCCTGGCTTCAGCTCGAACGTTGGCTGACGGATGCCGTCATGGATCTGCATTCGACTGGCATCCGGGTCTTCGAGGTAAATGACTTTGACGACAAAATTTCCGTCGAGAGCCGATTGGATGTCGTCGGCATTGAGGTCAACCACAATTGGGAAACGTGCCGCCAATCCGGCCGGTGGATACAGCCGATGGACCACTTCGATGGTTGGGTAAAGTTCCGCGCCTGGTTGCTCGGGGATGTTAGTGATTCGGTATGCGTAAACTCCGCCAACCAAGAGGGCAGCGTTCACCCGATTCTGGCCTGGTGAGAACCCATTTGGTGTTTGGATGGAAACTTGGGCTCCCGTGGTCGACTGAACTTCGACGGGTTGCAGATAGCCCTGAGCGTCTGGGACGCGATAGGCTTGTTGTTGGCCAACGACGCCTGGGGCCATTCCAGAAGAATGAAACGAGTTTCGATTCTGTGCGATCGCTGAATTTGTCAGGAACGCCGCACAAGTCGCCAAGAGCAGCCAGCGGCAGGGCCACACCATTTGCTGAGGTGGCCGTAACCTGAAGCAGCAGATTTCCGCACGTAGAATTCGGTAAATCATGGCGAGGTCCTGGAAGGAAATAGGCGGCGAATCAAGAGGGACGCAGCGGAAAAAAACAACCGCGTTAGGCTGGTTCTTCAGCCTGGAACGCGGTTGAGTCGAGTCTTGGTTAAGGAAGCAAGGGCAGGATGTTTTGGCAGCCTGCCCGGCTGGCCTAGTCCGTGATGCAACCGCTGTTGAAGTTGCCGTGCAACATGTCAGCAGGAGGTTGGTTGTTGCTGTGTCCAGGTCGCAGGGTTCGCTCGGTGACCATGACCTTGTTGGCAGGGCGAGGGTAGCTGATTCCTGGGCGTTGCTGCACGTGCATGTTCAGTGTGGAAACCGGGTCTGGCAGATGAGTCGCTGTATGATTGTAAATCATGTGGCTTTGCAGACCGGCTGGGCCTCCGAGAGGGATGTGTGGAGGTCCAGGCAACCCGATGGGGGTGCCGACATGTGGCATGCCGTAGTTCGGTCCGGTCATTCCCGAAATGTATTGCCCGGTTGGTGGACCAAACGATGGGCTGACCATCCCGGCAGGTTGATTGAACCCTGCTGCGGCCACGCCTTCCGCACCGGCGGCTTCTAAGTCCTTGTTGCCCATTCGGATGATGGCGAGGATCGCGCCACGTCGATCCGCCTCTTGGATCGGATTGACACCGGGATCCAACCGAGTGCTGACCAAAGTTTCGATGCCGCCGATCGCTAGTTCCGCGTAACCAGGGTCTGGAATGTAGATCACTTTAGTGACGAAGTTACCAGCTGTGGCTTGATCAAAGTCCTCTTCCGTGAATTGGACCGGGATCGAAGTGTGGGCCAAATAAGCCGCCGATCGTGGCGAGGAGGTCGCCACTTCCAAGGTCGGGTAATACGTCTGGCCTGGACGACCTTCGATATTGCTGATCTTCAGGCGATAGACGCCACCTTGGACAAAGTTTTGTTTGCCAGGGACGAACAGTGGTTGGCTATCGTAGCCACCCTGTCCGGTCGCGTCCCAGCGAATTTGCATCGCTTCAGGACGATTGAACTCAACTTGAACGGTTGGGCCTTGAGCGGCCAACATTCCGCCCATCATGCCGGGTCCGCCCATTCCAGGACCGCCCATCGGGCCATTGAATGAAGCCTGAGCCACGCCTCCCAACGGAGCCATGACACCAGGGCCTGGTCCACCGACCCCTGGACCGGGTTCCATCAGCATTTGAGCTGGTGGCAGGTTATGAGCCATGGGAGCCCCTGTCCGCGACAGGGGTGCGTGACAGCCGATGGCGGCAATCGTCAGCGCCGAAAACAGGATTCCAAATCCAAAGCGAACTCGCATCATCTTCCCCTTACGCAGTCGAAGTGAGTGATGCCTTGCCAAACACGGGGCCGCATCAACAGGGTCGGGTCATTGGTCTTGATAACGGACAGCAGATTGTCCGATCGGTCATACAACCAATCAGACGATCCAAACACGATCAATCCTCCTGTAGATTGATATGGACTCGTTCATGCGTTCCTCCTAGAATCCCGCTCGAACAAGCCTGCGTTGAAGTACCCGAACCGTCCATGGTTCAAATTCGCATCCTGTCTGGTACTTCTGCCAATCCAAAGTCGGGTTGAACCGATTGGGTTGGTTGTTTGTATTGTTCGGACGCAGGATAGCCATTTCTTTCGTAAAATCCGCATAACCGGTCCCTGTTCTGCAGTTTTGGCCGATTGCTAGCGTGGAAAATGCCATTCAACGTTTGTGCAACGGCCCCATGTCAGTCCCCAAAAATGGTGTCATGAGCAAGAATGCTGACTTCACCGAGTCATGTCGGCATCGAATTTTCGAGTTGCCGGTTGTTCAGCGTCGTGCAAAGCAGGCAGCCGGTCCGGAGTCATTGAAGTCCCGAACTTGACAGGAATGTCCTCATGCAGGCAAGTGAAAACCCCTTTTCGGTACAGAGGATCCATGCCCTCCGCTTTTGGTTTGCCGGGTCCGGTTCCGTCGAAGCCCTCGCCGCCAAGTTCTGGGATCGAGTTGCCCAGGGCGAGAGGCGACAGGTCTTGTTGGGAGGGCACGGTAGCGGAAAGAGCACCTTGCTCCGCGAGATCGGGCGATTTTGGGAAGTCGAGGGACGACCGGTTATTCGAATCGATGGTGCGAAGTTGCTGGTCAATTCGGAACCAGCCAAGCGAGCGAACCGACTCGAGCGTCGACTGGGGCAGGTACTGTTGATCGATTCCGCGGAAAAATTGCCTTGGATCGAATGGCTGAGAATTTGGTGGAAGTTTAGAAATACGCCCATACTCGCGACGGCTCACAGGCCGGGGCGATTTGCGGTTCTTTATCATTGTCGGCCGTCGGTCGCCGACTTGGAACGGTTTTGCGAAGAATTAGTTGGTGGGGATGGAGGATGGTTCCGGGAGCAATGCCCGCGGGAGCAGCTCGCGCAGATTTTTACCGCTTGGAACGGCGACATCCGGCAATGCTTTTTCGAGTTGTACGATCGCGTCGCGCAGGGGACTGGACCTCTAGGGCAGAAAAGTCGTATCATATGCGAGCCAAGTCCCCTTATTGTCCCGGAAAAACAGGCTTGATTGGGGTGATGATTGCGGTTGCCTACGACGCAGGGTTGGTGTGGAAAGTTGGGCGATAAGCATGTCGGGTTGCGGCCGGTGCATTAAGTTGAGTTGGATCGAATATGGCGAAAGATGATGCATTTGAAGTGATGGGCACCGTGACCCAGGCCTTGGCGAATACTCGTTTTCGCGTCGAATTAGAGACGGGAAATGAAGTGATGGCCCACGTGGCCGGAAAAATGCGAAAGAACTTTATTCGAATCGTTCCGGGTGATAAGGTACGCGTCGAACTCTCGCCTTATGACTTGACTAAAGGACGCATCGTCTACCGCGAGCGCTAGTTTTGGGGCGCCAAAATTGGGGCGCCGTATTTTGGGGCGCGAAAATTTGGGGCTCCGAGTGGCACGCCCGGCTAATATCTTGCGATGATCATTTTCCTTGGAACTTGGTCTTAATCAACTGGGTAAAGAACGGGGTTCCATCTCGGAATGTTTATACCGAACCGTAACTGCAATTAGGGAGAAAAACTGTGATTCGAAAGCTGCAAGAATGGACTTTGTCCACGCTGGCGTTGGGCTTGGCGTTGGGGGCATCGTTACCCGCATTGGCGCAAAGCGGGTCGGCCAATGACCCTGCCGTCATTGTTTCAATCAAGAATATCAATGCACAATTGGACGACATCAAGTATTTGGGCGAAAAGGCTGGCTTTGGTGACCAGGTCGCCATGGTTCCGATGATGGCGCGTGGTTTCTTGGGCGGGGTTGACTTGAAGAAACCGGCCGGTGTTGCCGTTTGGTTTGAAGGCCAAGAACCCGTGGCGGTCGGGATGGTGCCGGTGACCGATATCGATACGCTGTTGGATAGTCTGTCGAATTACGGCGTCAATGTTGACGAAGAAGGCGACCTCTATTACCTGGAAACCCCGGGTCAAGAGCTGGTCATCAAGGTCAGTGGCGGTTACGCCTTCTTGTCCGATTCAGAAGAATCACTGGAAAGTGTTCCAACCGAGCCCGCAAGCATTTTGGGTGGAGTCAGCAAGGACTACATTTTGGGCGCCAAGTTATTTGTCCAAAAAATCCCGGCCGAATTGCGTGAAATGGCGATCGAACAAATGCAACAAGGCTTCGAACAAGCCATGGAAGAAATGGACGACGAAGCGTTGGCCGATTTACAGGCCGAAGCCAACGAAATGCAAGTCAAGCAGTTAGTCGAATTGATCGAAAACAGCGACGTTTTGGAAGTCGGCTTGGGTGTCCAAAAATCGACCGACAAGTTGGTGTTTGATATGGCTTTCACCGGATTGCCCGGCTCGAAAATGGCCAAGTCATCAGAAGCCATGCAGGGCAAGTCCAGCAAGTTCACGAAGTTCTTGGTTGATTCTGCCGCTATGAACATGAACGGTTTCGGCGTGATGTTGGAAGACGACCAAAAAGCGACCAAAGCCTTACTTGCCAACTTAAAAGAAACGGCCATGAAGGGCTTGGAAGAAGACAATGATATGTCTTCAGATGAACTGGCAATGGTTCAAGGGTTGTTGTCGGATGTATTTGACGTGTTGGACAGTACGATTGATGGTGGCTTCGTCGATTTCGGCGGCACGATGATGATGGATGAAGAAGGTGTCAATTTCGTAGCCGGTACTTCACTGGCAAACGCCACGAAATTCGACGAAATGATTGCCAAAATCTCAGGCATGGCCAAGACCCAAAACGAGGTTGCAATCGAAGTATCCGACGCCTCGGTTGGCGGGGTGGGGATGAAGAAAATGGTAGTCACGCTGCCAGAAGGTGTTGACCAAGAAGCGATCGACATGTTCGGCGAAAAGATCACTCTGCTCATGGGACGTGACGGATCGGCGGCGTATGTCGCGGTCGGAACTAACCCATCAGAAACTTTTGAAACCGTGATGAAAAACTCAGGAACGGCTGGTGAGGCCTCGGCACAGTACAACTTCCGAGTTCTTCCGATACTAAAGTTTGCCTCTCGCAATCCTGAAGCAGCGGAAGTCTTGGGTGCCTTGTTGGAAGGGTTCAAGTCAACGAACGATCGAATCACGTTGCATCAAAAGATGATTCCGAATGGAATGTCCATGCAAGGTGCCGCTGACGCAGATTTGATCAAGCTATTTGCTGATCTCGGGCAGCAAATGCAAGGTCGAATTGGCCCCGGTGCCGACTTTTAGTTGGGAATCCGAGCGGTTGGTAGGGTAAACGTTTGTTTGATCCGGAGGACAGGCTCAGTAGGTTTGTCTTCCGGCTTTTTTTGTTCCCAATTTACCCAATTTGACGGCAAATAGGTTGACTCGACGGGTGCCTCCGTTTAGTATGTCCGGATAAAGTCGGGCGCGGTCTTAGACTGAGGCTTGACTGTCCAACCCGAGCCTAACGGTTCGGGCTGTTAAATTGTGATGAAAATGCGGAATAAATGATCTCCAGGGGCTGGAGTTGGCGATCATTCGCAAGCATATTATGAGTGCCAGGGATTAGTCGGGGCAGGTACTGGTTCAAGCGAGTCATTTTGGGGGTATGTCGAGTTGGTCGTGTTGAGACGGAACGCGAACACTTGATATCCAACTTCAACTGGAATTGAGCCAAGATCGGCTTGGTAAGAACGGTTGTTCGTTGGTGCCTACGGCAGCCATGTTTTCAAACGTCCTTTGTAGTTAGGTAGAAAGCTATGAAAGAACTTTTTTCAGTTCTTCGATTGGCCGTATACGTTTTGGCTCTGCCATTGACGATTACGGCAGCGGCTTCGGCCCATCAGTGGATCAATGCGTCCACTCGCGGCCAAGCGGCGGCGTCGGAAACGGCTCACGTGATCCGTTTAACGGACAGTGGCATGTTGCGTGGCGTTGTGAACACTTACGGATCATCCGGTAAGGCATCGGTCGGTAATGCCGTGGTTAGCCTGATGAAGGGCAGCCAAGTCGTGTCACGTGTGAACTCGGGCATCGATGGAGCGTTTAGCTTCTCGAATGTCGAGCCTGGCAAGTACACGTTTGTTTCTGCCAGCAAAGATGCGATTTCTTCATTCGGTATTCAAGTCGTAGCTGCGGATTCGGCGACGGGTGATTCCGCGTTGCGAGCGTTTGCCGCTCCGAGAAACTCGATCGTTGATGGTTTCGCTTCGGCTGCTGGCAAGAACGTTGCGGCTGCGGTTGAGGCTTCGGAAGTCCTGCGTGCGACAGAATCCGTGGATTTGGTCGACGGTATTTTCCAAGGCAAGGTTTCAGCGTTCAACGGCAAGGTTGGCGGAAACACGATTACCCTGGTAAGCGGCACTGAAGTTGTTGCTGAAGGTTCGACCGACGCACAGGGTGCATTCGCTTTCTCTGGTGTCGAGCCAGGGTTTTACACGGTTATTGCCCGCGGCGAAGGTGGTTTTGCAACAATGGCAGTTCAGGTCAATGATCCGACCGCCGTTGCTCCAGCGGAGACTGTGTACACCTCGTTGATCGTACGCCAAGAAGGTTTTTCGGCAACAATGTCGGACTCGCCTGTTGAATACGAAATCGTCGAAGAGATCGTGTCGGTTGAAGTGGTCGAAGAAACTCCCGCAGCTATCCCTGGCTACGGTTACGGTGGTGGTGGTTTCGGCGGCGGCCCATTCGGTGGTGGCGGTGGCATGGGCGGTTTTGGCTTGGGTGGTGTTGGCGAGTTGATTGGATTGGGTATCGGTGCTTGGGTTCTGACGGAAGTCATTGATAAGATTGATGACAACGATGGTCAGCAATGGACTCCGGTTCCAAATCCTCCGCCGCCAGTAAGCGGTTACAACTGGGTTTACCTGTAATCGGTTGCCATCGGCAATCAAATAAAATTAAAGCGAGCCCGGCGAAAGTCGGGCTCGCTTTTTTTGTTGCACTAGATTACGGCGCAAATTGGAAGCGCAAATTGATTCAGCAAACGAGTGGCGCTGTGCCGGTCATTGAATTTCGTATTTGTCGGCGATCGGCACGCTCTCATTACTTGGAAACTAAATCAAAGCCACTCTCTGATTTCAACCGGTTGCATTCCAAGCGTGCCTGATATTCGGAATTGACTCTAGTAATTGACTCAAGTGCCTGTCCCCATCGACCCAATGACCCAAGTGCCTGTCCCCATTGACCGATGAGCCTGTCCCCGTTGACCCCCGTAGACGGAAGAGTCTGTCCCCATTGGTGTCTTGCTTCCTATTCTCAGCTGGGGGCACGACTGAATTTGCTTGAATTGCTGTTTTTCGAGCCAGTGTGTCCGTTCCGACAGCCGTGTCAGGCCTTGATGCCGCCCGAACTGTTGATATCAGCCAAACGCTTAGCTCGTGTGTCCAGCTACGTAGGCAAAGTTTTGACCTTAAGGATTATCCACGGCATTTGGTGGCAATTTGCGCAGGGAATCGTGAAATGGCTCTGCGTCGTCCCGGTCGTTTGCGCGGAACATTGTGTTATCGAAACGTAGTCAACAACGAGATCGACGGGACGAATACCGAATCCGTTTCAGGTCATTAATCTCACGGTAAAATCCCTATAAACTGCATTACTCCTATTTTGCGCAGACTCCATCCTAGTTACACTACAACCGCGGCGAATCGCAGAACGGGACGGTTGTCGCCTTGGCGTCCAGTTGTCTAATGGGAGAGATTATCCATGTACGGTTCAAGAATGTTCAAAACGATTGCAGTCATCAGTGTGTTGGCCGGTGGCTTGGTGTCTTCAAGTTCGGTAGAAGCTGGCGGACTTCGCCATCGCTGTTGCCGGGCGGTATGTCGCCCGGTTCCTTGTCCGGTCGTTGTTGCGGTTCCGGTTCGCGTGGTGGCAGTTCCCGTGGTAATGGCTCAACCTGTTCGCGCTTTGCCCGCTCAAGTGCGGGCAGTACCGGCAAATCCTGGCATTGCTCGTATTCCGGCGAACCCTCCAGGATGGGGCGGTGCGATGGTACCTCCGCCCGGATTCGGTGGTCCGCGGACGGTTATTCGCAAGTACAAGATCACCAAGATTCGCTACAAAGTGCCTAAGAAGACCCCGGCACCGTGTCCACCGGTCGTTGCTCCTCAGCCTTGTGCCCCTGCTCCTGTAATCTGTCCACCGGTTTGTGCACCCATCGTTTGCCCACCGGTTGTCTGTTGCCCGACGCCCATCGTTTGTCCACCTGTGTGCATTCCGAAGCGTTGTTGCCCAATTCGCAGTTGCCGGTAGCTTTTAGTGGAAACTCGATCAAGGTTGAGTTGAAGATTAACAAACAAGCCATGCGAGGTTTCGCGTGGCTTTTTTGGCTTCCTGGATGACCGCTGTGGAAGTTGGTCGCCTAGAATGGGGCGACCAAATCGATCGTCTCGATCGTCTTCGCAGTTTGGGAGTTTATTCGCGAGCGACTTTTGCAAATCGTTCTGCGAGACATGAATTCGTGGGTTTATGGTCGTTTGGGCGAATGCCCAGGACTTACCATTGGAGCTTAGATCCAGTGATCGGATGGCGTTTCTGAATCGTGTGCCACCCCATTCCCTTGCCAGGAATGATTGTTGCCTTAAACAGGGGGCCGGTCGGGAACCGGCGCTGCTTCTTCGCCAAGATCTTAGTGTCCACAGTTGCAAGCTGGTCGTCCAACTGGGGAGTGATCTGCCATTGGAGCTGAAGTGTGAAGAACGTTCGAACTCATGTGACTACTATCGGCGAATTCCACGCCCTCTTCTCCGCAGCAGCTGGTTTCGTCAATCCATTGGTCGGCGTAACGAGTGCCGAAAAAGCGAATCCCCGCGATTTTTCTCAACAAAGAACGTACAGGTTGCATGTGACCATGCATGGCCATGTGGTTGCCAACACCGGTGTAGTTTCCGTCATAGTCACATGGGTCCGGCGTCGGCGGAGTGCTGATCCACTCTCCGATGTAGACTTCGCCACAGCCGTCCCCGCATGCTAGCCGATGTTTCAACCGCGCTGCCAGAGGCATTCCCGCATACGCTCCGACCGGCAAGTGGGTCCCACCTTCACACCGATCGCAATGGCCTGTTTCGCACGAACCAAGTGTTGCTTCACCGCAACTGTCGCAGTCGGCCGTCTGGTAGTCCGCCTGTACGACTTCGTTTCGTTCATAGTTTCGATAAGAAAGGGGGCGATGCCGCAAGCCAAGGCAGCCGGATGAAAACAGTATTGGAAGCAACGCTAGCACGAACAGCGCCGGACGATTCATTTTGCAACTCCGCAGCAATCAATAAGCAACATCGAGCGAATCACTCCAAGTTCAAGGCTTACATCGGCTCGTCAGAACCGGCACAATCAATAAAATCCTCACAACTGGGAAAGTCCGCGAATTTTCCCGTTCTTTACAGAGGAGGACGAAACGTGCACGAACGCTTCAGGCTGGTGTATTTCATTTTGATTCTTTGGGCAGGTTGTTCGGATCTACGAACGGCCGGGCCACCCGTCGACCCAATGGCGGCCGAGCGTCAGAGGTTGGCGGGGACGTGGAAAGTGGATTTTCAAGTTAATGACGATTTGGTGAATCAGCTTCTTGATGGCGATGTCGAGCGAAAGCAATCCCCAGAAGAACAAGCCGTTCGCGGTATGGCCGAGCAATTTCTCGGCAACAAAATAACTGATCTAAAAAAGAAGTTGGAGCAAAAAGCCAGCCAGTCGATGCAGTTGACTTTCTCGGCTGACGGCACGTGGTCCAGTAAGACAGCGTTTTCCGTGGCGAGGGGCGAGAAATCAGGTACTTGGAAGGTTTTGGAGAAAGGGAGCGATTTCCTCGAAATCTCGTGTACTTGGGCGGACGCAAAATCCGGCCAATCCGAAACAACGGACACTCGTGTTAGCTTCCTAGCTCCAGACCGGATTCGATTGGTGCCGCCAAACATGGCCGGCACCGATTTGGAGTTGACATTTGTGAAAGAAACTGCGAAGTAGCCCGACTTGTGGCTGAATGAACTGCCTTGAGTTGTTCAAGACGACACGCCATGTGAGGCTCACGCCAAGTCGGGTTCTCGCGTGTGCTGAGGCAATCGCCGCGAGCGACGGTGATGGGGCGGGAACGAAGTCCACAAAAAAGGACACGAGTAAAGACGACTTCGACGTCGTTGTGACATAAACGCAAAGGGAGTTGCACGGAAAATGGTAGTCCGCCGATCTGTTGGTGTTGTATTTGGTTCCGCTGTGTTGCTGAACATGTTCGCGGGTTGTGGTGGGGAAGAGACGCCCAAAACAAAACCAAAATCAGAAACGCCCACTCAAGCCGCCCAAAAAGAAAATAGCTCATTGCCTCCGCAGTTGACTGGAGCAACGCCTCAAACCGGCAGCTCGGTCGCCAGTGAAAATCCGGCTCTAAATGTTGCTTCAACCGATATCGGCGATCTGTTGAAGCCCAACGCTACGAATCCGTTGATCGGTTCTTGGCTGGGAGTGGCGACGCTAGATACTGGGTTGTTAAAACAAAAGCTCGAACGCGTCGACGATGTTGAACGGACTCGTTTGCAAAAAGTGGCTGATACGTTTCTCACCTATCAAGTTGCAATGGATTTTTACAGTGACGGGCGTTTGGGAATGGTCGTCCAATTCTCTTTGGAAGGCAGCGAGCAGTTGATCAGCGCGACGGGGACTTGGAAAGAGGTCCAACGTGACGCGGAATCGATGATCGTTGAATTGGTCGAGCAAGTTGAAGGGCAGACGGCGAACACCAGTCAAGTTAGAATCATGATTCATCCTGACGGCCAACAGATTGCTCGCCCTGCCGAATTGGATGCACAATTGGCCGTTTGCGAACCTATGTTCATCTTCAATCGGATTCCGGAAGATTTTGCTCAGCAAATCGCCAATCAACCTGCGGGGACAACGATAAAGTAGCAGGATTGGGAAAACCTTAGCGGCTTTGCCTGACGCAAGGATTAACCGGATCTTGTCGCGTCGTCTGAAAATGCCGAGTTCCCACGGTGGTTGATTCCGAAAGACTGTATAGATTTTCCCACGCGAGTCGTCGTTGACTCGTGTTCGGGAGAATCGATGACATGGCTGCGGAATTCAGCGAGCGCACACTATGGGACGAGCAAGAATCATTCGATCGGTACTATTCGTGTTCGGGTTTGCACTCGTCTTCAGCGAAACCCCGCTGCACGCGGTTCAGCAGCGGAATGATGAAAAAGTAAAGATTGGCAACGGCGCCCTTTTGCGACGTATGTTCGGAGCCGGAGACGCAGCGAAAGACTCCGCCAAGCAGTCGCTCGAAAAAGCTCGAACGGCCCAGAAAGAAGCCTTGGACGCTACTCGCCAGCGTCTCAGCAGTGATGCCGAAAAACTAAAGGAAAAACTCGGGCTAAAGCAACCGGACGAGAACACTGCGCAGGCCGAGGCTCCGCCAGCCGACCAATCCAAGGGCGAACCTGCCAAACGTGCCTTGGAACCTAGAAACCAGTTTGCACCGAAGGCACCCCAGCGGCGTTCCATTGCGGATGATACTCGCGAGCGAACGCCAGCCACCGCGATTTCGGGAGCCACGCCACGAACGAACTTGTCGAATTCACTCGAAACGAAGCCAAACGCAAGTTCAAGCGGCGCTCCTAACCGATTGAAAACTCAGGCCCGTGACGTCCAAGTTCCTGAACTTTCGATTACCGATGCGGCGCCTGCACCGCGAAATCAACCGCGGGTTCCCGCGCAGCCAACATTTGCTACGCCTCCACCAGCGACCTCGATCGCCAGCCAGGGAACGGATGTGCCCGCTGTGGAGATGGAAGATCCCAAACCTCAACCTAAGACCTTTGGCGCGTTCGGAGTGATCGTGTCTGACGATGTGGCCGAAGGGCTCCGGATCAAGGCCGTTAAGCCCAAATCGGTTGCGGCGAACATAGGTTTGCGACCGGGTGACACCATCAAAAACGTGGCCGGGTTGGATGTGACCGTCGTCGAAGAAATCGATAGTTTGGTCGAGGTACTAGAGCCAGAAGACGAATTCGAAATCACGTTCAGTCGCGACGGCAAACCACAGACGCAGAACTTTTCAATTCCAAAGAAGTAACGTCTGCCCCTCGGTCACGCGATCACGTCTTTGATGACCGTTCCATGAACATCGGTCAAGCGAAAGTCACGTCCCGCGAAATGGTATGTCAATCGAGTGTGGTCGAAGCCCATCAAGTGCAAGATCGTCGCGTGAAGGTCATGCACATGCACAGGTTTCTCTTCAGCCTTGAAGCCAAACTCGTCAGTCGAACCGTAGACCGTACCACCTTTGACGCCTCCGCCCGCTAACCATGTGGTGAAACCCCAATGGTTGTGGTCCCGACCATTGATCTTGCCGGCATTGGCGCCAGCCTGGGGCAACTCGACGACCGGAGTTCGTCCGAATTCTCCACCCCAAATTACTAACGTTTCATCCAACAGGCCGCGTTCTTCCAAGTCTTGCAACAAAGCAGCAATAGCGCGATCGCATTCATTGGCTAAGTTTCGGTGCCCAACTTCGAGATCGTCGTGGTGATCCCATGGTTGGCCAGCTCCATGCCAAACTTGAACAAAACGTACTCCCCGTTCGATCAATCGCCTCGCGATCAAGATCTGCCGAGCTTGGACCGAATCGCCATATCGTTCCCGGACATGCTCAGGTTCCAAGGAAACATCGAACGCATCAGACGCTTCCGTTTGCATCCGAAATGCCAGTTCGAAGCCCGCAATCCGAGCCTCCAAGGCGTCGTCGCGCCCGCGTTGATCAAGATGCTGTTGGTTCAATTGTCGCAGCAAATCCAGTTGCTCACGTTGTTCACGCAAAGACCATTGCGAATTGCGTACGTTTTCAATCAGTTTGTCGATTTCTTGATGCCGAGTGTTTACGTAGGTTCCTTGAAAAACACCTGGCAGAAAGCCGGACTGCCAATTTTGTGTTTCCAAGATTGGGAATCCATCTGGGCAAAGAGCGACAAAGCCCGGTAAGTTTTGGTTCTCGGTTCCCAAGCCATAATTCAACCATGAGCCCATGCTGGGGCGTACCAAACGACTATCACCACAATTCATGAGCAGTAGCGACGGTTCGTGATTCGGTACATCCGCGTGCATCGAACGAATCACCGCCATTTTGTCTACATGTTGAGCGGTATGCTGAAACAGTTCCGAAACTTCGATTCCGCTATCGCCGTATTTTTGGAACTTGAACGGCGAAGGAAAAGCGGCCCCTGTTCGTCGCTCGGTGGCCAAATTCTTCATGGGGAGTTCTTTTCCCGCCCAAGATTCGAGAGCGGGCTTCGGGTCAAACGTATCGATATGCGAGGGGCCGCCATTCATAAACAAGTGAATGACACGTTTGGCTTTTACGGCAAAATGAGGAGCTTTGGGCGTTAGCGGGCTAACAAAGCCATTCGGTTGATCGTCTGCGACAGCCGTAGGTCCAAGCGTCGTCGCCAATCCCATCATCGCCATACCCATGCCACTGCGGCAGAGCATTTCTCGACGCGAGATTCCAGCCCAGGCTTGTGATTTTCGAAGCGATCTCATTGTCGCGGTATCCTATGTTTACGATTAATCTACAAAACAAAACTCATTGCTCATAAGCAAAGCCTGGATCAGCATTTGCCAACGCCGTGCCAGCAACTTCTTGGAGGGGGCTGTGTCTTCGCCGCCAGTGTCCTCCTTGGACTGATCTTCTGATGGAACTTCCAACGCCGCCAAGAACTGCAAGCAATTATCAATCTCTTTCGGCGTTGCCGTTCTTAACAAGATGCGACGAAACAGCTCCTGAATTTGTTGAATCGGGTCAGGAAGGGCTTGCCAGTTATCATCCGAGACGATTTTGCTCGACAGTTCTTGTACCAAAGTTCCGTTCATCAAGTAAAGACTCTGCTGTGGAACGGTGGTTTGTGGCCGCACCGCTATGCTGGTGTCCGGACTTGCGAAATCAAAACTGCGGAGAAGATTGGGCAGATCTTGGCGGTCGATCGAGCCATAAATGCTACGCCGATTAGAGGCTTGGCCGCGGAACATGTCCACCGCTGGGCCACCAATCTCAGAGGTATCGAGAACGCTGGCTGCCTTCAACATGGAGTCTCGCAACGCTTCCCATTCCATTCGCCGGCGATTCATTCCGACATAGTAACGGTTCTCCGGATCCGAGACTTCGACTTCAGCTGATCTTGCGGTCGTTTGACGAAACGCGTGGCTTGTCAAAATCAGTCGATGCAAGCTCTTTAACGACCATTGATGTTTTTGCAAGTAATCCGCCAAGAAATCCAACAATTCAAGTTGTAGCGGTATCTCACATCGGACGCCAAAGTCGCTGGGCGTGGCAACCAATGGTTTGCCAAAATGGTGCATCCAAACGCGATTGACTATGACTCGCGCGGCCAACGGATTGTCGGTCGAGACAATTTGTTCGGCCAATTCTCTTCGACCACTGGAGGTCTCAGGGTAAACGGCGGTGTCTTTGGAGAGCACGGTCAAAAATCGTCTCGCGACATCCGGCCCGCGATTGTTTGGATTGCCACGTAAAAAGACGTAGGAATTCACGGGTGGTTGTCGATCGACAACGGCCATCGCTCGCGGGAGTTTTGGTGGAGCGGTGTGTTGATGCTCATCTAGCTTCGCAGACTTCTGACGCAATATCTCAGCATCCGCATCGGACAAGAAATCGCCAATCTCCTCGGGTGAAACATTCAAAGGCGAATCGCCGCGCCATAACTCGATCGCAAATCTTAGTGATTCTTCTATCTGCAGCACTGCCTCGTCATTGGCTCCGTGATCTTGGAAGTTCTTCCACACCCCGCGCAAAACATCTGCGTAAAAAGTCGCAAGCTCTTGTTTCGATTGTAAATTCGCAGCGCGCAATTTCTCTAAGACATTGGCAGCAACCGGCCGTCGGTCGAGAGGTCGAGGTCTAGGCGCTGCGGATGTTTCCGCGACGGTGCCATCTGCTCCGCCACCTTGCTCGGAGGTCTCTTCTTCTTTAACGTCCCAGCCCTCGCCCGACTCCGCCTCGCCTTCAGGCACCTCAAGCAGAGCCTGCCATTGGTCTAATTGGGCAGTGACCGATTTTGCAAAATCTTCATCTGGTAAGTTCATCAGGACGCGCAACGGTCGAAACCAAACCCCCGCTTGCTTGCGATTGCGGGTCATTCGCTCCAATCGTTCTTTCCAGCGCCGCACCATCGCCGGACGTAGATCATCCGGGCCCAGTGAGCCCCGTTCCTTGTTCTCAATGTCCATTCCGGAAGGCGGCTGATAAACGGCTAAAAAGTATTCGGGCAAGCGATCAATGGTAGATTGTTTGATCAACGCGACATGTTGATTACGAAATTCATTGATTTCGCGCAGCATTGCCCGGGCTTGATTCTCGAACTCGCGTCGTGATTCGACATGGGCTCGCGGTCCGATTAGCGGCTTTTCGTCAGCATCCGGACTGCTCGACATGACTCCATGCAGTGCATAGTAATCGGTCATCGAGATGGCGTCGTACTTGTGGTCGTGGCAACGCGCGCACGAGACTGTCAATCCCAACAGGCCGCGCGTGACCACGTCAATTCGATCATCCAGCGTGTCGTTGTAATCGATGAACCGGCGTCCAACGGTCAAGAATCCTAAGGCCGCCAATGGAGAAAGATCGTCGCCCAAGTCCATCTGATCGGCGGCCAATTGATGCCGAATGAACTGATCGTAGGGCAGGTCTTCGTTGAATGCTCGAATGACATAATCTCGATACGTATACGCATGAGGATAGTTCCGATCCTTGGCAAAAGCGTATCCCTGAGTATCCGCATAACGCGCCACGTCCAGCCAATGTCGAGCCCAACGTTCACCATACTGCGGACGGTTCAACAGGTCGTCCACTAATCTCTCCCAGCGATCGGGTCGGGGATCGTTCAAGTACGATTGCAGCTCTGTCCAGCTGGGCTGTAGACCCAACAAAGTGAAGTATGCTCGCTTGACCTGGGTTCGGTCGTCCGCCAGTGCTCCTGGGCTCCAACCACGCTCCAGCATTTTCCTGGCAAGGAGTTGATCGACGGGATTGAAATTTGAATCCGGGTCGGCTACCGGGGTGAACTGGAGTGGTTGAAATGCCCAATGCTCGGCTCGATTGTGCAAGACCCGAGCTTCCATTGGACTGCCAATCACCGATGTTTCTGGCCACGGAAAACCGGCCAGAGCCCATTGTCGAATCGCCGTGAGATGCTCTTCAGGCAAAACACCTGCTGGCGGCATCTGAAGTTCATGTTGGTAAGAAATCGCTTTTAGGAGCAGCGAGTCTTCGGCGTTTTCGGCGTGGATCACCGGGCCGTGCTCACCTCCGCGCAATAGTGCACTGCGAGAATCCAGGCGTAAGCCCCCTTCTTGCACATCAGGCCCATGACATTCAATGCAATGGGCCAGCAAAACGGGACGGATTCTTTGCTCGAAGAAATCCTCGCCCGACTCTTGAGATAGTCCGACCTCGGCCAGCCCAAAACCCACGAGAAGTAGGAAGGAACCGACCAGACGACCCAGCGTCAAAAGAAAGTTCAGCATGGCCATGAAGGATTCGATCTTGGAGGGTGGGGCGGGCGAGCGATCCGGCGGGAAATGCGGTTGGCACCCCCATTGTAAGCAATGACCCGGCAACTCGCAATAAATCGAGCGTTTGAGCTAACTATTAACTTGATTCTTTGCGCCAATATGGTTTCAATAACAGTCTTGTCCGCAGTCCTTTTCCAGTCTCATGGCAAAAAGTCCTTTTGATGCAACTCCCGGAAAGCCTCAAACGCGATCCCTTCGTTGGCCACCTCCTGGCGGCAATCGCCGAAGTGTACTCAATGTTAGGCCCAGGTTTGTTGGTCGATGCTTACCGTGAAGCGTTGACGATGGAGGTGCGAACTAAAGGCATCCCCTACCAAGTAAAACCGAGGATCCAAGCGTATTATCACGCCCGTCCAGTCGAGGGTTATTTTTTTGTACCAGACTTTACGATTGCCGGACGCTTCATTGTCGAAGTGCGAACCGGCGACTCGCGCCGAGCCAACGATTTGCACCGGTTCATGAAAACCTACTTGATGATGAGCCAATTCAAGCAAGGCTTTATCTTGGATTTCGATGCCCCAAACTTGATTTCCGTTGCCGAATACATGACCGTTGAACATAACGACCTTCGGCTCTCGTGACCCCAAAAGAGTCCTCCTATCAAGGCAATGGATCAGGTTTCCGCTTGAATCGACTCTAACGCGTGTTGCTTGATCCGCTTGATCATCGCAGCCAAACCGTTCTTGCGATTGCTACTTAAAGAATTGCCAAATCCCAACTCACTTAAAATCTTATCCGCATCAAGTCGCAGAATGGTCTCGCAATCTTGGCCATTGAAATAAGCCAAAACAATCACAATCAGACCGCGGACAATTAGCGAGTCGCTTTCGGCTTGGATCTTCAAGCGTGGTGACGGCTGTTGATTGTCCACCTCGGCCGTGAGCCAAACCGAGCTCATGCAGCCGATCACACGATTGCACTCGCGCAACAAGTCGGGTGACATTTCCGGAAGTTGCCGGCCCAACTCGACCAAGTATTCGTATTTCTCTTCGCTATCGTCAAACAAATCGAACGAGTCTTTGAGTTCTGCGACAGTTGGAGGAAAGTTACTGCTCATAGTCCCACTGGGGTTTGGAGTTATTGGTGCCCTGGTTAAAGAGCCGACAGAATCAATCTAGTTCCCAGTCGCCACGACCGAAGCTTACATTCGCAGAATTTCTTGCCACGCCGCGATCACCTCGGACGGTTGTTGGCACATCCAGATCACACCGGCAATGTTCAGCAGCACCGCCGTCACGAGAAACACCGGACCAAATAAACTGGATTGGGTCGGCATCGAGTTCACGCTTTTTTGAAGTCCCAACTCCAAGGTTCGCCAACCCGCCAGATTCTGCTTTCTGCCGGTTGAAACCAGTTGCACACAGCGGAGCCAAGGATGAGCCTCGATCTGAAAGTGAATCCCTAGTTCTGGCAGCCGAACATTTTCACCCGACCAATGCGGTTTGTCTAAAGCCACCAACACATCGGACAGCAATGGTCGAATTTGGTCCTCGCTCAAGTTGTACAACACGAGCCCGGGCCGCGTGATCATCGACACCAACGACACCAGCAGCCCGTAGAACGCCAACAGCATTAACCACACGAACGGCCCAAACCGCGACACCGCGTTCTCGGGAAAAAAGAGTTCCATCGGGCCAACAATCATGAGACCACTAACCGCCACGGCCAAAATTGCGATGTCTCGTCCTGCCGTCGTTACAAACGGGTGCTTGCGCAGATGGAGCCACCCCAACAGCACCAAGTAAACCGAAAACGGCACGACCACGATGCAAAACTGTACGGGTAACACGACTTATTTGAAATCCACGGACCAACCACAGGCAAACCGGATATCGATCCGACACCGACAACCGTCGCCGCAATTTACACCGCCAACCTGGGTTTGAATACCTCAGGATGTCAGACGGATACTTCTCCATCTAGACCAACCGGGGTTGACTTGACTATGTGACTAGTGTACTATTTGTGTGTTACATGTGTCGCCGTCGGTCGGTGGTGGCAAGTTTCCGAGGAGGGATTTGATGTTCTTTTCGATCGATCCGCATAACGGGGTCGCCATCTACGAACAATTGGTACGCCAAGTCAAGTTTGGAGTGGCCGAGGGGACGTTGCGGCCGGGGCAGCTCTTGCCAAGTGCCCGAGTATTGAGCCAGCAATTGGCAATCAATCCCAATACGATCAATCGCGCGTTCCAGCAGTTGCAGGCGGAAGGTGTCCTGGAGTCTGTTCGAGGGAAGGGACTCGCGGTCTGCGTTCGGTCTTTGGCTGCCTGCCGTAAAGCGCGTCAAACTTTACTGGAGCAACGGATTCGCGAAGTCTTAAGTGAAGCCCTCCATGCCGGCTTACCATCAGATGAAGTTCGCGAGTTGTTTCTCCAGCAACTTAAAGAATTGAACGGAAGAGTTGCCACAGTGTCTTCGACTGGTTCTGAAGAGATCAGTGAACGCGTTCAATAACCTCACGAGACAAGGATCTGCCTCATGATCGAACATGCTACTAACTTGGTGCTCGAGACCCAACAATTGGGAGTATCGTTTCCCGGTTGCCAAGCGTTGGAAAAAGTGAATCTCCAAGTTCATAAAGGAACGGTGTTTGCCTTACTGGGTGAAAACGGGGCCGGCAAGACCACGCTGATTCGCATCTTGACTGGTTTTCTACAGCCAACCACTGGAAATTGCTCGGTCTTGGGATTGAACCCCGTACGAGATGCGGTCGCCATTCGACGACGTGTGGGTTACGTTTCGGACGCACCCGCCATGTACGACTGGATGCGAGTTGACGAGATCGGTTGGTTTGCTGCGTCGTTCTATTCTGACGGCTATCTCGAACGCTACCGTGAAATGATCGCGGGCTATGAAGTTCCCACCGATCGCAAGATACGGCATTTAAGCAAAGGGCAGCGAGCCAAGGTGGCCCTGGCGTTGGCCTTGGCTCATGATCCCGAGCTATTGATCTTGGATGAACCGACTTCTGGTTTGGATCCGCTCGTGCGTCGAGAATTTTTGGAGAGTCTCTTGGAGAGGGTGGCAGACGGTCGCACGGTGCTTTTGTCCAGTCACCAAATCAATGAAGTGGAGCGAGTTGCGGATCAAGTGGCGATCTTGCATCAAGGGAAGGTGTGCCTGGTCGATTCGGTGCAGAACCTCCGTGAGTCTTTTGTGGAGTTGACGATCGGTTTGGCCGATCCGTTGGTGACCCTTCCAGAATTCGAATCACCGGCCGAGGTCTTTCGAACTCAGGTCAATGGACGACAACATCGCTTGGTCGTGCGTGACCTATCGCCTCAGCAATTAGAGCAAGTCAAGAGTTGGCAAGGTGTTGAACACGTTGCGTCCCACGCGACAACTTTGGAAGACGTGTTTGCCGCATGTTTGCGTGGCCGACCATCCTCCCAGCACTCGGCACGATCCTAATACTGCGAAGGGAGGAGAAGTGATGGAAGCGAACTCAACCATGTCGCAATTGATGCGTTGGCGACTATTGGGCAAAGAACTCCGCCAATTGTGGCCGATCTTCGGTGCCATGCCGCTGGCTTTTATCGGGTTTCTAGCCATGATCTTCGCGATGGGGCAATTGTTTTGGGGGATCGGGCTTCCGCCGTGGCAGTTGGCCTATCAACTTCCCGGAGTGGTGTTTGCGATTGGTGCCGCCAGTCTGTTGGTGTGTCAGGAGAAAGAACAGTTCACTCTCCGTTGGCTAGCCGCATTGCCGATCCCGGCTCACGAGATCATTCGAGCCAAGTTCTGGGCGGGTGCGATTGGCGTGGTGGTCGTATGGTTGGGCAGCATCCTGATTTCCTTGGCACTGCACACATGGTTTCCGATCGACCATAGCTTGAGCCAGTGGGTGTTGTGCTTGGTCATCAACCTCTACATCTTGTTGGCCGGATTCGCGATGGGGTGGCGATTCGAGTCAACGTTTGCCGCTTTGATCGTGCTGTTGGTTGTTGCATTTTTGCCGGGGGCGGTGACGCAAGTTTTCAGTCTTCTGTGGGATAGCCTAGGCGCAGGCACGATTCGGTCTGTTCCGTTTGATACCTCGACGGGGCTCGTCCTCTGGCTCAGCTATCTAGCTTTTGGTTCCGTAGCGATTTATCTGCTTCATCGTTGGGGCCGACAAGCATTGAGCGCTACGCCGACATACGCATCAGAGTCGATTCGACCGTGGCTGCCCTATCGCGTATCGGCCCAAGTGTCGACCGCTGCAGGCTTGATGTCCCCTGCATCCGCTTTGACTTGGCAGGTGTTGCGACAAAATCGTTGGGCATTGGTCAGCATTGGCTTGTTGTTCGCCACTTCATTCGTTCAATTTGCTTTAAAGGGCCCAGAACTTAGTGTCTTGGGAATTGCCATGCTGGCAGCTTCCTGCTTGGGTGTGTCGACTTTCGCGGGAGATTCGCATCGAAGCCAAGTACGTTTTCTAGCGGATCGCGGAATCTCTCGCTGGCAAGTTTGGTGGTCACGGCAATTAGTTCCATTCTCGATGTTGTCGCTGTATGGTTTGGTGGCGGTTGTCGCGGCAATCTTCGTTTACGGCCAGCAGTTGCCGACTATCAGCATGATTGGACAATTGATCCTGATCGGTTTGGCCCATTTGCTCTTGGTTTATTCGCTCAGTCAATGGTTGGGGCAACAGATCCAAGGTCCGGTTTTGGCAGCGGTTTTGGTCCCACCGATTGCGATCGGGGCAGTTGGCTTGGTCGGGTATTTTTTGGACGCTTTGGGAATCCATCCGTTATTCATGCTCCTGATTGCTGTCGCGCCATTGTCGGGCACTGCCATCGCGATGTCTGCCTGGATGGATCGAACGTTGGGATTCCGCTCGGCGATACGTCAATTGTCTGCGGCGGGCCTATTGCTGCTGCTCGGTGGGGTGGTCGTTGCCTGGCCCACATTGTTACCGCAGCAGATCGATTCCCAAATCGCTGCCGACATGCGGGCGTTGTCAGTTTCATTGGCCACGGAGCAGGCTCCAAAATTTGGTTACCCCGACGACTACCGTTACGACATAATCGATATGACCGAGTTAGAGGAAACTTTTAACGCCGCTGCGAAAATTTCTCCTCTGTTCGCCATGCAAAACTTACGGCGGCTCCAGAGGAACTTGGCTGGCTCCGATCGAGCCATCAAGATGGATTTCTACAGACTCGATGGTCAGCCATTGGAGACATTCGCCGAGTATGTTCCGCAACATGAAATGCCAGCTTCAGAACGTCGGGCGCTGTTCAACGAAATCATTCGAACCTACTTGAGAATGGCACGTGGTCTGCGACTTAGTACCCGCTTGGTCGAACAAGAAACGGCGGACTTGGCCGAGATTTGGCTGCTGCGCCAAGTTATGGCAGCGAACAATAGCGAGCTATTCGAAGACGAGCTTTACAACGAGGTGGTGGCGTATTTGGCCAACGAAGAAGCACGGCAGCTGTCGCGGCGACAAGCTTTAGCGGAAATCGGGCTCCGTTTGGAAAGTAAGCCGATCTCGATCTGGGATTTACAGGACTACAGTTTCGAGTTTGAAGTTTCTGGAATCTACTTCCCGTTTTTGCCGGATTGGACCGCCGCATCAGCCAATGCAAACCGCAAGCGAAAGACCGTTGAACTTCTGGAAAAATTGTGGGTTCTGTCGGAACTAGTAAACGATCAACAGCACGCGATCTTGAAAAGTTTGGCCGAGAACCAGCAGGCAACGGAGACGCTTTACGGCATCGGCTCGCTGGGTCATTACTTTCGCGTTGATGATGCCGCAGAGGTCATGCCGGATCGAAGAGTGGGGCAGGGTAGCCTTGGTTTACCCGGCCAACAGTGGCGAGCGGGATGGGAGTTGCAAGCCAAACAACTTGAACTTCGTGGTATTTCCCCATCGGATCAACCAATTCACGACAGCCTGGGAGATAGCAAATGACGGATCGAGACCTTTCTACGCCCGGAATCATGTCCCGTCGAAACACTTCGGTTTGGCATTATCTGATATATCTTCCACTGTTGGTCCTATGGGGACTTCTCGTGCTGTGGGGGGCGATGGAATACCGTGCTAGTGTCCTGATTGCAACGACGATCGAAACTCGGAAGGTTACCGGAAAACCCACCAACCACGTAGAACTGACACAAGCCGTCTTCGATCGCTCGAACCAGGAAGGGAGCCGATTATGGAATCAATTGATTCAACAAAGCGAATTCTTGCGAGGCGCGATGATGCAACAGGAACTGACAATCGTCTCTCAGTTCTTGAATTCGCCCGACGTTGTGGATGTTGCTGCGCTGGAGAATGTCCTGGTCAGCGGCGATTCGTATCTGGTCCATGCGCAGCCGATTTTTCTGGCGATTGATGAGTTGGGAATGATGCCAATGCCAATCTGGTACCCCAAAGCCAGCGAAAGAATCCAATACAATTCGAACGCCGGAGCCGGACTTTGTAACCTAATCGATTTGGAAATCTTGATTGCCCTAAAGAAACATGATCGCGATCGAATCATCCAGGGATTGGAGCGATTGCTAGTCCTGGAGCGGCTCTACCCAGACTTGGTCTTTGGATGGAGTTTTCTGCACGCACAATCGAGACTGAAGAGTCGGTACATGCTGCTTTCCAAATGTCTGGCTGTTCCTGGATGGACCAACGAAGAACTTGCCATTTTGGAGCGGCTAGCGCGAATAGAAATGGATTTATCAAAGCTATGGCAGAACGATATCGAACATTGGATGGTGGGAGCCCTAGCAGCGCACTCGGAACCCGTAGGGTACCACACCGATCGAACAACGGCGTTCTTGGAAAAAAACGTTCGAATGACGCCGGGATGGCAACTTGATCGGATTAGATGGTACGAGCAGCTTGAACAGATCTCCTTCGCGGACCCGATTCGCGCTGTCCATGAACTGAGTGGGCACGCCGAAAGATACGAGGGACCATTTCCCTCCAGCCTCGAGTATGCTGCATTTCATCTGTCGGATACTATCTCGCTGAGGTCGCTGGTGCTAAGTGGCTTGGCGATTCGCCGCTTCAAGTTAGTGAACCAACGCTGGCCCACAAACTTGAGCGAATTGATCGGTAAGTCCATCTCCGAAGTCGATCTCCGCTTGCCCAATGGTCTCACCGTTGGGTTCGAACAGCAAGAGTTGGGCCCGGAAATTTGGCTGCCGCGATACCCGAATCCACAGCTCGAACTGCACACCAACGAATCGCCCGCCGCGGTCCCAGTGCGTTCGGTCTCAACCCCGATCCGCGACTAACGAATCAGCCTGCGGAGTTTCGGCCATCGGCTCGCTTTCAGAGTCGATAACTCAACCGTCCATTCTGCCCCAAGCCGTGAAGCTATTGAGGCAGGACCGGGACAAAACGCGGATTGCTCGAACCATTGTTTGTCGACTTCGAAACTGGCCGAGCCGGCAATGGATTGGTCGATTGCGGGGAGGGCAGGGCATCTTGAACACGAGGTAGTGCCGGGAACGCGGCGGTGACATCCACCGGGGGCAGCTTGCGAACCGAGTTGTCCGATGACTTCGAGGTTGTCGCGTTCGGCGAAGCGACCGTATTCGTTTCATTCGAGGGAGCGACAATCGATTGAGGTAGCCCACCATAGGTGCCCAAGTTTTCCGTACCACGGACTCGGCTGGCGGATGCATCGGCTTCAGGTTTGGGACTGGTCGCAATGCGTGTCGCTGCGTTTTTTAACTCGGATCGCAATTGCTCACGCAGCTTTTCCAGTTCCGAATCTGGCTCTGACGGTGTGGTCGGTGCCGTGCCAGACGGGACAATCGCCGACAGAGGGTCTTGGGCGTCCAACCCGGTTGAGTTCCGGAATTCTTCGTCGCTACCGAACCACTCCGAGGCACCCAATTGTTCGAGCAACTCTTGATCTCGTTCGATCAAGCGGTTGACATAGTCGGCGTTGATTGGACCTGGATCGATCCACAAACTGTTTTCATCCAACTGCATGGTCCCCAAGTCAAAGTCCAAGCCACGCCGCAGGACTTCATAGTCTACCCATGTACTCAAAAACGCGCTTTGGGATTGTTGCAGCCGATTGATGGCATCGGTCAAGTCACGACCGATCGTTGGGTTTCCGCCTCGAGCCCCCGGAGCCGATGGTCGCGAGACTTCAAAGTTGGCCTGTTCGACATTGACGGCGTTTACTTTAATCTGCAAACGATTCAATTCGAACAAGACTTTGTTGAGTTCCACCAAACGCAGGATTTGACGCAAGTTTCGGGCGACCTCGTCGCGGAATTGATAGTACTGTCGGCGAGCCTGTTGATAGCGGATCAAAGCCGCGCGATAGTTGTTTCGTTCTTCTAATCGCGTGATTGGACTGTCGAAGCGGAAGCCGGCTCGTGCCCGCCCATTCGCAGTGCGAAAATCCAGCGGATTGTCGCCCACGGTTCCCACATCGCCCTCAAATACCAAGTCAAACGAGCTTTCCAATTGGTCGGCTTGGAATTCGATCAAGCGCCAAGCATCCACCAAACTGGCTCGTGCGTTCATCCAATCGTGTCGGAAGTGTTGCGCAATTTTCACTGCGATTTCTGGATTCAAGCGAATTTCCGGCAGTTCGACCATGTCGGTGCGGGCAACCACTTGGATCAACAGAAGTTCGAGCGAGTACCCGGCTACATCAGCCAATGCTTGTGGGAGCTTTTCGAGAATTCCTTCTTTGAGTAGAGCCCGAGTCGCGGGGCTATTGTCATGTTGCGCCAAAAGTTGCGTGATGTTTTGTCGAACAAGTTCTAACTCTTCCCTTGGACGTCGTTCTAGCGACTGGACCACGAGTTCGATCGCCGCCAGCATCGCGTCTGGATCTTCAACAGCTTGAGCCCCGATTAGATCGTCGGACAAAATGGCATTCTCTTGATCATCCAGTAAACCGTAGCCTAGATTCAATTCTTGCAATTTGGCTAAATTGCGAATGCGACTTTCACGCCCCGCCCTCAATCGTTCCACATCTTCCTTTACAGATTGCAACTGAGCCCCGAGAACCTCTTGCCGAACGGCCTCGATTTTCTCCACGACTCCGGGCAATTGCTGGACCAAGGCCGTCACATCTTCGCCCCAAGCGAACGCGACGGGTTCATCGTTATCGCCCAAGGGTTGGCCATCAGCGTTTAGCGGACGGCTGATCACGATGTCGTTCAACGCACCGATCGGAAGGCTGATCTCTTCCCGCAGCTTGGTCATGCGATCCTGCAGGCGAATGGCTTCCGTTTCGATCAATTCGAATTGATCCAACAACGGATCATCAATCGCAATCTTGGTTTCCGGCGGCAAGCCCAACGTGATCTTGAACTGGTCAAGCGATGCTTCATAGTTTGTCGTTGCCCGGAAGAGTTGTTGTTGTGCTGAATACAACTGCGTTTCAACTTGCGTGACTTGCAATGCATTGATTCGTTGGGCGCCCTGTAGAAAGCGAAAGCGTTCCAAGGCATTGCGGAGTTGGGTCACATTGTATTCTTGGATGTAGATGTTTTGACGGTCTTCCAACAAACCCAACACACCGCCAACCCCGGTGCCTTGTCCCGAGGGAGCGCCGAGGAAACTGCCGCCTCGGTTCGGACCTTGTCCTGGGCTCCGCCCGGTCACAATGCTCAAATAAAAGCCACCTCGAAATCGTTCCATTTGACGTACATTTGCCAACAGATTTCGTTCCGCAAATGTCAGGGCTTCCAAAATCCGTTCGCGACCACCGCCACGCAGCAATGGTTGGATCAGCGATACGTTGACCAACGAGTTGGTCGAGTTGGTCGTTGGACCGGCAAATTGCCACAGCATCGTGTTGGCGAGACCCACCACCATGGTTGAACCCGTGATCCCTAGTTTTCTCATGCGGACGCCTTGGCTTCCCGTTGAAGCTTCCAGAGACGTTCGGCTATTTCCACCCCCGCGGATACGACCATCCGCCGTTGCAAACGAGTTATAGGAAGCGAACAGTTGAGCGTCGAAGGCGAAGCGTTCCAGACTCACGTCCAATGCGGACTGATACAGTGTTTCGCGCTGTTGTTGATAACTGGGTGAATGCAAGTAGGCGACTTGAACGGCCCGATTGATATCCAGCACCAATTCGCCTTTTTCATTTAGCGGGACAAACGACAGCCATTCCGGATTCTCAACTTGGTCCAGTTCACCGTTGGCGCCCCAATGCGGGTAAGCCGGTTTGTTATCGACGCGTTGCATGAACTCATGCGAAGCTGGATCGTCCGGCGGCATCGGCGGATGATCTGCGGAAAACGGATGGGCCATACGAGACCTAGGATCCACCTCGATCGAGCGGTCCGGCAAGGCCCAATGCGGATCGTTGGCCTTTTCAGTAATTAGTTTCGTAGCGTCCGTGTCTGCCTGTCGGCGGTAATAACTTCGGTGGCAAGCGCTTGTTTGAATAAGGAGAGCCGCAGCAATTGCCAGGAAACACATGGTGGTCCGACAACGGTCGGCGCGGTTCGAAGTGACAGCCACGAAATGGCCTCCTAATGATCGATCCTGGGTCAAACTTCCGGAGCAATACCGGCCACCCGGAGGGACAAAATGGGAACCGATTCCTCCAACACCCAAAAAAACGCACTTCAAGCCAACTTGGGAGCGGGTTTTCCCAGTTTTTGAAGTACAGTGTACCGGTCGGGTATCGGGATTCCGTTGCCAGACTCCGAGTTATACCGGTTTTGATCGGTATTCCGGTTTTGTCGAATGAGCGGATCATGACGGAGGATACAGTTTGGAAAGTTTGTGCCGGTGTATCCGGTAAGATTTTCCCAGCTTCCCTACGCAGCAAGGTCCGTTTTAATTGACAGGGTAGTTTGCCCAATTTATCATCGGGAGTTAGGTCCGGTCCTGCGAGAAACTCGGGGACTTCCTTCGCTTCTTCGTAGGTCCAGGTCCATGCTGTTTTACATATTCGTCGGTGTGCTTTTTATCGCCTTGATCGTTTTCTTGGTGTTTTCGGCGAAGTATTGGCATTGGGCGCATGTCACCGCTGTGGCTTTAGTATTCTTGACCGCTGTCCCGGCCTACTATTGCTTGGCATACTCGCTCAAGACACGAAAAGCGATCGTCAAGCAGTTTCATGATTCGGTGAAGGAGCTGGAGACTGAAAAGACGAAGTATTTCAATGTGGTATACGGCGTTCAACCAGGAACGCGGGGCGGGTTCGGCGACGGTTCGCTAAAGGCAGAATTGGCCCTCTATAATTTGTTGACGACCGGTAAAGGTCGCAGTTGGGATCAAGCCACGTTGCAAGCTCGAAATGGCAATGAAATAACGGTCGATATCTCAGTCGCTGCCGCTCCGAATCCGGAAAACGCGGCGGCGGATCCGGCGGCGCCAGCTGATCCGGCGGCGGCTGATCCTGCGGCGGCGGCTCCAGCTCCGGCTCAGGATGCTCCGGCGGCGGAGGGCGGGGAATACCCGATGGTTGGCTCGTTGCTCTACGTTTTTCAATTGACGGGTCTTTCCGTGGAAGAAAATCGTCAAGTGCCTGTCCCTGGTGGGTACGTCGGTGCTTACCGAGTCACGGCTGTCAACGGAACGGCGATCACGGCAACGGCTGAAACTGCCATGCCCATTGAAATCAACAATGGCGACCCGGTAGCCTTGTTTGAGCGTCCGCCACAAGACACGAACGACGTCATGAACATGGCTTTGAGATTCGGATCGAATGACAAGCCAACAATCGATGAGTACCGACAGCGTTTCGCCGAAGTATTTCCACCCGAAAACTTCAAATTGGAAGCAAACAGCAAAGCCTACCAAGATATGTTGGACTCTTTCGCGTTCGACGGAAGGTCGATCAATGAGATCAACGAATGGCGAAATGCTCAAGGGCTTCCAGAATGGAACCCAGGAGTCGAAGAGATTCAAGTTGTCTCGAGAGTGCTTCGTCAACTTGAAGAAACGGTTGATGGAACTCAAGACATGATCACCAGTGGGGTGTTTGATAGTTTGGGGCGCGCGAACGATCCTGAATTGCAGTTGGGCAAGCCAGCTCAAGTCGCTGTATCTCGCGAAGGTGACGAGAATGACGTTTTGGTCGTCGATGCCGCGACTGCCACCGCCGGCTACACTCGGCAAGACGGTACTCAAGTTCGCTCTTGGGAAGAAGAAGGGCGAATTCAGCCAGTCAATCGTTTGTATTCACGGCGACTGCGTGATTACACCACCGAAATCGAACAATTAACCTTCGATCAAAGCATCTTTAATGATCGGATCGCCGAGTACAATCGACTCAATACGAGTGTGTCCGGGTCTGTCCAAGCAGCCGATGCACAAGAGCAAATTCGTCAGGCCAAGATCACTGAGTTGACCCAAGATCAAGATAGCCTGAAGGGCGATCTTCAGGTGGCCAACGACTATCTTTCGGAACTCGAATCGAGATTATCCGATCTCCGCCGCGAAATTCGAGACAGTTACTTGCAGATCTCAAACATGCACCAGCAAAGCACTCAAGAAGCGCAAACTTGGGCTGCTGCCCAGCGTTAATTCGCTGCGAATCTGGTCCGAAATCTGGTCCGGCATGAAGGTTGGATTGCCGACGCCAACGAGCGCACCGCCAAGATCAACGCCAGTACTACCGAACAGCCGGTACTACCACAGCCGGTACTACCGAACAGTCGGTACTACCGAACAGTCGGTTCGATCAAAGAGCTGGTGTATCAGAGCTGGTGTATTAAAGCTGGTGTATTAAAGCTGGTGTATCGAAGAGTTGCCGGGCGAATGGTTTCCGGGGGGGCCGGGCTGGGCTAGGTTGTGCCCCGATGCCGAAATAGGTCGCCGGACCAACCCAGTTTTTCGCGTAATGTTGCGTAGTATCCTTGGCCGGAGGCTTCAATCAGCCGAAACGTTGCCTCTGCTTGACGCACTTGGACCGACTCGCCGGTCCGAAGTTCGTGAATCAGTTTGCCATCCAGCACCACGGCCGCTGCTCCATCGTGTCCTCGCAACAGCATTTCGTAGACTCGATCAGCAGTGTCTACAACAGGTCGAACCGTTAGTGTGTGAGGAGAAATCGGAGCAATTACAAACGCGCGCAGGTCCTTGCGAATGATCGGTCCGCCCACGGAAAGATTGTGTGCCGTCGAGCCGACTGGGGTGCTGATGATCAGGCCGTCACAGTTGTAGCTCGTCGCCAAACGTCCATCGATATACAAATCGATCTGTTGCATGTTGAAGGGCGCTGCGGCTCGCAAAGCAACTTCATTCAGCCCCAGGTGGTTCGAAATTTCTTGTCCCTCTCTTAGGATCATGCATTGGATCATCAGGTGCTCGACGATCGCAAAGTCGCGGTTAACGACCCGCTGCAACGCAATTGGCAATTGCTCGGGCATGATGTCGGCTAGGAAACCTAGCCGCCCAAGATTGACTGCCAAGACGGGTCTCTGGTGATCACCCATTTTTCGAGCGGCACGAAGTATCGATCCATCGCCACCAAAAACAATGCTCAGGTCAATTCCACTGCCGTTCCAAGGGACGTCGCCGTCGTAATCTTCGTAGACGATCTGGCAGAACTGTTCCACCATTGGCCGCAGTTCTTGGATCCTGGCGACCATATCTGGGCGACGACTTGCGCTACTCAGCAACGCGACTCGGGGCGGTTGTGCCCACCGAGCGTCCTGTTTCGCAGGCAATGTCCCGCCCAAGTCGGTTGGAGGGGTGTGCGGTCCTGGACCGTCGTTCGTTCGAAAATTGGCCGTCGAGCTTTCGGGACGATCCAGAGGTGTCATAGCGAATTTTTTCGATCCAGAGTTAAGCTGTTTGAAATCCGCTTTCCAGTAGTCCTCGCTGGGTAGCCAACTCGAGTACAGTTGCGGCAATTCCGTCAGCGTCCAAGCGAAGCTCATGCAAAACTTCAGCCCGGGACTGGTGTTCGACAAACCGGTCCGGGACTCCCAAACGCCGGACGTGGTCGGCACGCAATCCTTGCTCCGCGGCAAATTCCAACAAAGCGCTGCCAAAACCTCCGCTCAAGGTGCCCTCTTCCGCTGTCACAACCAATGGGCTTTGTTCGAGGACTTGTCGCATGACAACCGTATCCAGCGGTTTGACGAAACGAACGTTGATCACGCCGATATCTAAACCTCGGTCTTTCAATTTTGCAGCCGCTTGCATGCAATGGGTCAATTCCGTGCCGACCGCCAAGAGCATGCCATCACGTCCCCAGGACATGATCTCGCTCTTGCCCAACTCGATAGGCTGGCGATCCGCGTTGATTTCCACCGCCGTCGTCTTCGGGTAACGAATGGCGGTGGCTACGTTTTGCTGCAGTGCAAAATCCAACATCCCTCGTAGATCGAATCCATCACCAGGGGCCATCACGATCATGTTCGGGAAAATTCGCATGTAGGCCAAGTCGTAGGTTCCATGGTGGGTTGGACCATCCTCGGCGGTCATTCCCGCTCGGTCCATCATGAACACGACGGGCAGTCCTTGCAGGCAAACTTCTTGGAAAATCTGATCAAAGGATCTCTGCAGGAACGTGCTATAAATATCCACGATCGGACGCATTCCGGTTTTGGCTTGGCCTCCGGCAAACGCGACCGCGTGCGACTCGCAGATCCCAACATCAAAAAAACGATCTGGGAATTCTTCGCGTACAGGTTCCAACTTGTTCCCTTGGCACATCGCGGCGGTGATCACCGTGACACGCGGATTACGTCGCATTTGGTCGCCTATCGCTTTCGAGGCGATGTCCGTATAGGCGACTGCCGAGCCTTTCTTTAACTCGACTCGTTCGCCTTCCACCCATTGGAATACTGGAGGTGTGTGAAACAAGACCGGATCAGCCGCAGCCGGTTTGAAACCGTGACCCTTCTTGGTAATCACATGCAACAGGACCGGGCCTTCTTGCGATTTGACAAGCCGCAAGTATTTCTTCAGTAATGCAATGTCGTGCCCGTCGATCGGCCCAAAATACTTGAAGCCAAACTCTTCGAACAACATGCCACCGTGCAATCCAGCTTTGACTCCCTCTTTGATTTGTACCAACAATCGTTCGGTCGGATCGCCGAAGACTGGTAATTTGTTGAGAACCCCGACGATTTCTTGTTTCAGTCCGGAATAGAAGGGATTGGCTCGTAGTCGGTCCAAGTATCGCGCCAGCCCCCCCACGCGTGGGCAAATCGACATCTCGTTGTCATTCAGGACGACCAACATTTTGCTTTTTAGCAAGGCCGCATTATTCAATGCCTCGAACACAATACCCGAAGGAAATGCTCCGTCGCCAATTACGGCGACCGAATGGTTGTCTGTCTTGCCTTGCAAATCGTCACCGCTGCGGAGACCGACCATGGTCGAGACGCTGCTTCCCGCATGCCCTGTCACGAACAAGTCGTAATCGCTCTCATTCGGATTGGGATAGCCCATCAATCCGCCCTTGGTTCTAATCGTGTGGAATCGATGGTACCGACCCGTGATTAGTTTCTGAGGATAAATTTGATGACCGGTATCCCAAATCAGTCGGTCTTTCAGAAAATCGAACTCCGTATGCAAGGCCAGGCACAACTCGACCACACCAAGGTTTGAAGCAAAATGGGCCGGTCGCTCCTTGAGCAAATCGCACAAAGTTTGGCGTATCTCTTGCGCCACTCGTTGGAGTTTCTCCAAAGGCATGTCCCGCAACTGAGTCGGCGATTCTAAAGTCGGCAAGATCTCGATCATTGTTGTCTTTCTAAAATAAATCGAGCGAGTCCTTTGAGGATCATGGCTCGATTCCCGTACCGATCCAACGACTCATAGGCACGACGGATCAAATTTTGTGCTTTCCGGTGACTTTCGTCCACGCCGAATAAGCTTGGATAAGTCAATTTCCCGTTTTGGCTATCTTTCTGAGTCTGTTTGCCGACCTGTTGGGTGGTTCCTGTCACATCCAAAAGGTCATCCGTAATTTGAAAAGCTAGTCCAATATCTTGACCTAATTCCCAAAGTTTCTCTAGTTCCCCGGTCGTGGCACCCGCCACAATTCCCCCCATTTTTAGCGAGGTCGCCAGCAAGGCCCCTGTTTTACGGCGATGGATTCTCTCCAGCGAGGCTTCACAGCGTGGTAGCCGCTCTGCCAACAAATCATCTTGTTGGCCCCCCGCCATCCCCATCGGCCCCGCTGCACGTGACAATTCTGCGACACAACGGAGCGCCACATCGACGGTCATCGGACCAACCTGGCGACCTGGAATGGCTGCCCGTGCGGTCGTTGGGTTAGCAGCCTCGGACAAGACCTGAAATGCGAGCGCTTGCAGGCTGTCCCCCACCAAGATGGCTGTGGCATGATTGTATTGAATATGACAGGTGGGCCGCCCGCGCCGGACATCGTCATTGTCCATGCCAGGCAGATCGTCATGGACCAAAGAATATGCGTGGATCATTTCGATGGCACACGCCGCCGGCAACGCCGTCTCCGCGGCCCCACCGCACATCTCGCATGCTGCTAAAGTCAGCAACGGCCGAATTCGTTTGCCAGGCGCCAGCAAGCTGTACTTGATCGCCTCGGTCAAGATTTCCGGGCTCTCACTGCCCAATTCCGAGTAAAATTCGAGGCCATGCTCGATCCAACCCCGCCAGGTCCTGACCTGAACTTGCCAGGGTTCCGGCACCAGCTGCGAATCACTATTCTCGGTTTGAATCATAACATTGGGTACTTTCATGGCACTCCTCGCGGACTTTAACCGCGAACTTGGCCGGAGCCTCTACTGGGATATAGTACCTTAGCCGTGCGACAAATTCGACACCGTCAAAAGGCCAACTTGTCAGGGAAGAATTCGCTCCACAGATCCTCGTAATATGCACGCAGTTCTGGGACATTTGGTCGAACGGCCGCTTTGGTATACAAATCGTAAGGATTGAACTGGCGGACAAACTTTAGATAATGTCGGTCTTGATCATTCCACAAATGCTGGTACGCCGACTCGCGATGAGCTGCGTAAAACGAGTGGTAGCGAATCATATACAACGCTTCGAGCGGCAAGTACTGTTTGACCACGTGGTACATGTACTCGTCGTGCCCCCAAGACATTAGTACTTGGTCCAGACCGCAACCGCGCTCATAAATTCCACACTCGGTTTGATACTCTAACACGGTGTAATCTGGGTTGTCGGCAAAGAACTCGGCGAACACGACCTTATCCGAGTATCGACAACCGACCGGGAACGTGTCGCCAACAACTGCCCATTGCGGCTCCCCAAACAAGCACAAAACCTTCCCGAAATCATGAATCAAACCAGTCAGCACAAACCACCTTGGATGTCCGTCCCGGCGAATGGCTTCGGCGGTCTGCAACAAATGCTCGATTTGAGGCAGGCTTGTGTCCGGATCACTGTCATCAATCAGTGTGTTCAAGAATTCTAGTCCGTCCCACAAACCCATCTCGCGTTTGTCGAGCGATAAATATTGGTCGCGTTTTTGACGCACGAAGTCCACGGTTTGAAATCGATGATTCAGTCGATAGAACTCTCGCACTTCAGGCTTGATGGTAGCAGCATAGTCTCGAAATTGTTCGGCCTGTTTTTCGGATCCATCCGTCAATTGCTGAAGGTTCTCGGGGTAGCGGGCGCGTAAATCGTCTTCCCATTGGTCGAGATCTTGCAGCGGACCAACTCCGGAATTTTCTTGGTGGCTCATGACTAATCGTTTCTCCGCAGTAAACTGGTCGCAGGCAATAGCGAGTACGCAACTAGCAGTCCCGAGACCAAGCTGATGGCGACCATGAACATGTCAAAAGCGCCTCGGACGGCTGTGTCTACATCGTTCAACAATAACACCTGGATACTGCGAAAGCCAATACTGCCTGGCACCAAGAATACTAGCCCAGGCACAGCCAAAGTCGAGGAAGAACGATTGGTCAAACGCGCATAAATGGACCCGATCAACCCTACCGAAAAGGAACCGGCCGCTCCGGAAATCACGGGCACCAGGAAGCCGCTGGCAATTTGCGAGATCGTGAATCCTGCCCAACACGTCAAGGTGATCGGGATAAAGTCTCGCGCTTGAGCACGAAACAAAATTGCAAACGCCAACGGGGCTGTCGCTATGGCCAAGTACCAATACTCGGTACCCAGTTGGACGGGGGCCACGCCGGTTGGAGTGGCGGTCAATTGCTGCCCTAAACTACTGCCCATCGCTACACCAAACCCCAAGGTCATCAAGAGGACGAGACCTCCAAATAATCTCGCTGTTCCGGCAGCCAAATTCTGAGTTGCCAGCTCGTTGATTGCAATCGTCAACGTCAAGCCGGGGAGCAAGACGACCAGGGAACCTAAGGTCACTACTTCCAATGATAGTGGCTGCAAGAAAGCCCCCACGAAGTACGGAATCAGCGCGGCCAATAACGCGCTTAGCGGAGCATAGGTTCGCGCCATGCGCGGATATCGTTGCAGTAACCCGCCGTAACAACCGATGAGCATACCCAGTGACAAAGTCACCATCCACTCATTGAGTCCTCCACGAAACAAGATGGTCGCCGCGCCACTGGCCCAGGCAAACGCTAGGCTGGAGATCCAGAATCCATAACGCGGGCTTTGCTGCAACAGTTGCGGCAAACGCGCGCGTCCCTCGCGGACGGTGAGTCGCCTATCGACAACGTCCCTCTGCAAAGTCTGTAGTTCATTAAGACGCCCCAAGTCGATATCAGCTGGTGTGACGCGAAACATCAAAGTGCGATCGTGGTCCGCTTGACCGAAACAGAAAAAAATGGAGGTCGGAGTCGCGAAGACGCTTACTTCGAGGCCCAGTTGTTGGGCCAACTGCAAGACGTTTTGTTCTAACTCGTCCGAAGCCATTCCGTTCTGGTGCAAGGCTTTCGCTAACTCTGCAACGAATTGTTCGGCAATCCGATTTTCAACCAGCAAATTCGCGGGCGTCAGGTTCCCCGCGGTGTTCATGAAACGGTCTCGTCATCGCCTGGCATCTTGCCAATAGCCAATTCGGATTCAAATTGCTCCATCAACGGCCAGTCTACCGCACAGGTCCCAAAATCGGCTCGGTGCGAATAGCTTTCCAATCGCTCGATTGCCGCTTGCAGCAGAAGATTGTCCTTGCGGAATATCGGACCATGACTGGGCAGCAGCCACTTGACATCGGAAGCCTGGATTCGTTTAAGCGACTGAATGAATTTGAGGATGTCGCTACCGTGATGGGCATCAATCGCGCCGACGCAACCGTCGCGATAAATGTTGTCGCCGCTGAAGAGTAGTTCGCCCATTCGAAAACTAAGTTGGCTATCCGTGTGACCTGGAGTTAGCCACACTTCAAGTTGCAAGCTGCCCACCGTCAAGATATCACCATCTTCGAGTAGCGTGTCTACTTCGATCGGTGGCATGGGCAGGTCAATACCTTGGGCCTCGATGAGTGCAAATGTTTTGAGACGATCGCCGATCCGCAAACTGTCTGCGGCTAATCGATGGGCCGCCACGCTTGTCTTGAGGATTTGTTTGGCTTTGGCCAATCCTTGGATATGGTCAACGTCGGCGTGGGTAGCGATCAAGGTCTTGCAACGCTGGAATGGAAAATCCAATTGGCGGATCATTTCCAGGATTTCATCGGTCGAGTCCTCATAGCCAATATCGATCAAAATCCACTCGTTTTGGTCGTAAACCAAATAGACGTTGCAGCCCAGAACTTGTTCCAATTGGTGATTGACTTCGATCACATGAGGAAAAATTGGACGTCGTTGCAACATGGATTCAGGCCTATTCGAACGAAAAGGGGGACTCGCTGCCAATTCCGGCCCGAATCTTACCCCATTCGAACGGTTTTCTTCAACCAGTCGGAACGGACTTTCCAACGTTCCTTCCGCTGCGAAACCGGCCTGAAAACCCTGGAGCCGTGACTTGCCGCAACCGTACTATTTTGGGCGAAGCGAATTCTGGTTGATTGCTACGATCCGTTCTGGATATGGGTCTCGAACGTTTCATTCGCTAAACGCAATGGCATGATAAAGTGGCATTTTTTTCGAGTCGCGACTGCCCCAGGATGGGTACAGTTCGGCGCGGCAGAAATGGTGGTTGTTAAGTTTTCAGTTTAAATGAGGCGATTCGAATGGCGACAGTGACACGAGTTCAGGGGATCGATGTGGCTCGTGGTGTGGCGTTATTGGGTATCTTTTTGGTGAATGCCGCAATGTTCGGCCAACCGTTTGGGGCGATTTTTGAACCGGTGGCTCCAGTGAACGAAGGCTGGGCTAGCGTCGCGGTGTTTTGGTTTACGAAGATCTTCTGCGAAGGGAAGTTCTACCCGTTGTTCTCGATCTTGTTCGGAGCGGGCCTAGCAATGATGTTCGAATCGGCACGGCGAGATGGTCGAAGCTTTGGCTGGTGTTATTTTCGGAGGCTCGTGATTCTAGGAAGTTTTGGGATAGCCCATGTTGTTTTGCTTTGGTACGGCGATATTCTTCTAATCTATTCCTTGATTGGATTGTGGATGATTTTTCTCGGACGCTGTTCCGCTCGGGTTCTCTTGAGTGTGGCAGGTGGCGTCTATGGGTTCGGTGTGCTGATGATGTTGGGGTTCGTGGCACTGAGCTCGCTGGGAGGATCGATTGAGCCAGTGTCGAAACCCATGCCGGCTGCCGATACGGCGCTCGAGCAATACATGGCGGTGCTTCAAGATTGGAACACAACCGAGCCCTACGATTCTCGGGTAATTGATATCGAGAGAGAGGTAAACCGCAACGGTCCGTTTCTGGCGGCGATGGTGGTGCGGGTTTTCAATTACTTGTTTGCCTCGGTGTTTACGATCCTCGTCATGTTTTGGGTAATCTTGCCTTGTTTCTGCTTGGGAGCGGCGTTGGCGAAAGCGGGGTACTTTCACGATTCCAATTCACGCTGGCGGCGGCGATTGATCTGGACTGGCATGATCATTGGGCTGCCGCTGTCGATCGCGTCGGTTGTCGCAAGTCAGAATCTCGGCAGCTGGTGGGGCCACCTTTTTGCGACAGCGGGCATGTACGTCGGGGGGCCACTAATGGGTCTGATGTACCTTTCGGCGATTCTTTTGTTTGTCGAAGCGGGTAAGTGTTCTTTCGTGCATCGACCTTTGGGGCGGATGGGGCAAATGGCGTTAACGTGTTATTTATTGGAGAGTTTGCTAATGACCGCCGTGATGGCCCATTGGGGTTTGGCAAAGTTTGGTGACAACACGTGGTTCGAGCGATTTGGATGGGTGCTAAGCATCTATCTCATCATTCTGGTCTTTGCGAATCTGTGGATGTCTCGTTTCCAGATTGGGCCGCTGGAATGGTTGTGGCGATTTGGCACCCATCTCCGTAAGCCTAAGCTACAAAAATAAAACCGCGTGCCTGTCCCCCTCCAGTCCCCCAACCAACCCGGTGCCCAACCAACCCGGTGCCTGTCCCCGTAGGAGAACCAAGTGCCTGTCCCTCTTCGGTCTCCCTCTTCGGTCTCCAACCAACCCGGAGCCATTCCCCCAACCAACCCGGTGCCAGTCCCCCAACCAACCCGGTGCCTGTCCCCATAGCGTCCTCAGTTTTGTCGTTTGTCTGTACCCTAATGTCTGTCCCCCAGTATTGAGCCAACCGCGTGTCACTAAGTTGTGTTAAGGACTGACCGAACGCTCTTTTTCCTATCGAAGTATCACTAATCTGCTGCGACCTCCTCCAATTGTTCGATACCCATAAAACCGTGCAAAACCCCTTTTTTCAATTCCGGAAGCCCGGCAATGAAATCTGGATGTGGAGCAAGGATAATAATACGACCGTCTTCCAGAAAATAGGAGGAGTAAAGTTCCTGGCGATCACCGAAATCTCCCATCCTGTGCAACGCCATACTGATTAGCAACCCAATGAAACAAAGTAGGGTGATAAAGCCACTCCCGGGATTGCCCGTCAAATACCATCCCGCAAGACTCGCGATGATCCCGAACACGAACACGCCAATAGCGATCCGTTGCACAATACGGCTGACCCGCTGGCGATTTCTAAGCCACTCTTTGGAAATGGGCAGGTATTCCACTTGGGTCTTTTTGAAGACTAAAGGTATTGGACCGACGGGAATTGCAGTTACTTGACCAATCGTGAACGGGCGTAACACGGTTACTTTCTTGTTGGTAAAAATGCACCGCTGTGGAAAAACGGCTTTTTGGGGATCAAATACCAAGTGGCTGTCGAATCGCCATAATCCTTGGACAGTTAAAGGCGCTTCAAGCCGGATTGGCTCTGCCTTGTCCACAATTTCCTGTTTGGCATCCTTTCGTAGCACGAAACGAAATGGGTGCGTCAACAGTAGACCGATAAGGGCACCAATAACACCTGAAAATATCCCAGCGCCAATATTGATTGGACCGGCTGCGAAAAATCCTATAGGCAGAAAGAGTGCAAATCCAAGAATACTACAAACGAGCATAACAATCCGCATGTCACACCTCTCGATTGTTATCAAAACCAAGTGCCTGTCCCCCAATAAAAACACATGCCTGTACCCGGATCGTCCCGGTACAGTCGCGTCTGTCCCCATGAACCGCGTTTGTCCCTGTCCCACGCTACGAACCCATGTGCCTGTCACAAAACCAACCCGGTGCCTGTCCCCCAGCTAACTCGGTGCCAATCAGCCCGGCGCCTGCCCCCAAGTAAAACTATCACTCGACAAGGAGAGAACCAAGTGCCTGTCCCCCTCCAGTCCGCCAACCAACCCGGTGCCTGTCCCCCAACCAACCCGGTACCTGTCCCCCAACCAACCCGGTGCCTGTCCCCCAACCAACCCGGTGCCTGTCCCCAAGTAAAACTATCACTCGACAAGAACAAGTGCCTGTACTGCTCTAGCTGCTAATGAGCACAGACCCGATCCTTGTTGAAAAATACCCGCCTCCGGTATCCTCCCCGGTCATGGGGGTGTGAGTCAATAAGTTTTGTAAAATCATTTACGAGGATTGGCGGTCGATCCGGCACTGATCTGACCGATGACGCATCCAACAAATGCGCAAGGGATCGCGAAATAAGGCAAGTAAATTCTTGGAGTGAGTAGCTCGGAAGTCTCAAAATTGGAAGTGACCAGCATCAGCAGCGTCCACAGCAAAACGGCAAGCAGTGCACACAGCGGAATAATGATCCGAGCAAATCCAAGGCCCCGCGTTCGAGCGAGAATAAATCCACCGATAAAGAATGGAATGTAGTAGCTGCCAACATTCCATACCATCAGATTCGTTGACTTATTGGACACGACAAGCGTCACCATCAATCCAGCCCAAATCAGTGTGAACAAGAGGATCGTACCCACCACAAGCGACGCCAGAATTCCAACGAATTGCTTCATGTGGCACAACACACTCGGTGGTTATTCTCGCAATTCTCTTTCGGCTGAATAAACTTTGACGCTTTGAAGCAGCGGCCAAAAAGGCAGATCGATTCGTAAAACCCCGTCGGTTCAATATTCAGTTGCTGAAGAAGCGGGGTCGCCTCGGCGGGTATAAAGCCGCTACCACCCGTTTTCTGTTGACGCCCCACCAAATCCAAAAGCCATAAGTACTTGACTAATGACATGCGGATCGCGCCTCGGCAGCTCGCTCGTCGAGCACGTTTAGATGATTGACTGTTTATGGCCTCGTCAACGGTTGAATTTAATACCGCAGCCTCATGGCCAGCGGGCTCCTGACCAGCAGACTCTTGAGCCGATTCAATCTCATGCGGGTCGATTTCCATCGGACTCAGCCAACCGCTGCAAGCATGATCGAGCCGTTCCCATTGAGCCGACTCTGAGCCCGATTGCAGTTGCAGAGTGATCTGGTTTTCACCCAGCGTCGCAAGGTGAATGCGAAGGTCGTCCAGGCGTTCCTTAGCACCTGTATAGTCGGACTCCTCGATGGAATCTGCCATTCCAGCTCGGATGGGATTCAAGTCGACATACATCATGCAACGCAGGACGGAATCGGCATCCAGCAAAACATGAGCTTTGAATCTCGATTCCCAAAAATGTCCGACTTGGTGGTCCTCGCGATTGGACCTTACTGCAATATACTGCGAATAGCTTTGCATCCAATAACTGATATCGGATAGCTTAAGCCGCAGTTTCTCGACGAGCTTTGGCTTGGATGTGATCGCTTCAATCTGCTTGGCGGTTGGTTCAATCATTCGTCCGCGTCGATCAAATCTGGGTGTAACCATCAACGACCGCCACGCAACCGTTTCTGGCGACCATTTTCGCGCAATATCTGGACGCGATCTTAGTACTTGATGTGTGTGATTGTGCATCACCGCGAAGGTTAAGACTTCCACTGCGAAAATGGATGCCAAGTGTTCGAGTCGATTTCGTGACCACTGGCGCCGATACTCACGGTCTAACTTTGTTATGGGGTCGACCCCACAAAGGGACATTGCCCGGATGCACCGGTTCCAAACATGTACAACTTGTGAAAGGGTAGGATCAAGCGATTCTTTGCGAGCTTTTCTGGCCATTTTGGGATTCCAACTCAAACCTGGACAGCCGCCTTCAGCGTCATTGACGAAGTTAGCTGTGTGTCAAGAAGCCACCGAATCCCATCGGCGAATCGTTCGCTATGCCAAGATTTTACCAATAGCACGCCACATTGCAAGCTTGTAAAAATTGCTTTGTTCAATGCATTAAACGTTGTGCGGGACGCATCGCGCTCTTGCATGCTCGACGAAGTCGTCGACGAATCGACTGTTTTCGAGACTTGTCCACAAATTGGCTGTCCCCCGCAGAAATCTCCCTGCGAAAATCAATTTGCACCACCCGGGTGCATCGGTGTCGCCACAAGGCGTGTCTATCCCCGCCCTCGGTCTCTATCCCCGCCCTCGGTCCCTACTGCTCGTCTACGATTCGATACCAACTCCGCAATTCATGGCCTACCCAGTGCCTGCCCCCGTGCCTTTTCCAAACTCGTCTTTCGTTGGTTGCCAATTTGGATTCTCGAATTGCCGCACCGTGATTATTGGCTCTCGGGCGAACGCCGCGCCGCTTCGTTGAATAGTCGGTCGGATCATGTGGTTTTCGGCTGCCATCACGATCTACTTCATGGCCAACAATCACTTGATCATTTTCGAAAGCCGCGACCCAAAACCGTTGCCGGTAAATGGGGCCCTCGGGCTTGCTTGGTTCGTTTTTGGTGGCAGCGGTTGTCCTTGTTGCGATCATGCTGGGCGATTCTAACGCCCCAGGGTAGGCCTCGGGTGAATTCTAGGGTCCAACGCCATCAAACGACTGAAATAGATAAGTTTCGTCTCCTTTAACTCGGCTGATGAGTTATCATTGAGCTTTCACGACTTGAGGAAATACTTGGAGCTGTAAGATGATTGTTCGCGTTTTAATGATGTTTGCCATGTTGATGGTCAGTTGTAGTTCCACGCTGGTTGTGCAACCGCAGTGGTCGACTGCCCAGGAACTAGAGACCCTTAACGGCGATTGGATCTATGTCGAAGACAAAACCGAGGGCCGGCCCATGGAGCGTTTGGGACCGCCGATGGCTTCAAGTTTTTCGCTCAAAGTGGAAGGTCAAACGGTTATTCTCAACGGTCATGGTTCCGGGCACAAAGATGTCAAGATCGCACTGGACGGTTCCGTTACCGAAGTGAAGGATTCTGCTGCGACGGCGCGATATCAAGGCGCATGGAAAGATGGCACGTTCGCATACGATGTCAATTTCGAACGAGCAGTGAGTTCGAGTAACAGCCTCAAAACCGTTCATCGATCTTTCCGAATGACTCCCGAAGGGTTACTTGTCACAGTGACAACCGATCCCCCTATCGTTCCTGAATCAATAGCGATTTATCGCCAAGCGGAAGACATCGCGTTACCCGAGATGGCAAAAGCCACGATTGCCGATGCAGGGTGGTTGGCCGGCAATTGGGTGGGAACGCGGAGCTCGGGATCTTCGATCGAAGAACGCTGGAGCCCGCCACTCGGTGGAGCTATGTTGGCGACTTCGCGTACGGTCAATACCAGCGGACAGATGGTCGCGTTTGAATACTTAAGGATTGTAGAACGAGACGGTGGATTGGTTTACATCGCACAGCCCGCAGGGCGAACGCCTACAGAGTTTTATCTAACCGCGTTGTCGTCGACCCGTGCAGTCTTCGACAACCCTCGCCACGATTATCCCAAGCGAATCGTTTACGAGTTGTCCGCCGAAGGTGAGTTGAGCGCAACCACAGGTTATTTGATAGGTGGAACGCCACGCCGCTTCGAATTTAAACGAGAAGAGTGATACGCCTTTCTTCTGCATTAGGTGGCCGATGACCAGTTGCCAAGATAACGATCATTACCGGTTCCTACACTGAAGTCACTGACCATCGTCGGCCGAGGCAGGTGCCTGTCCCTTAGTAGATTACTGGAGGCAGTGGTGCCTGCCCCAAGTTCTCAACAGTTCTCATCGTCAACAGAGTCTGTCCCCTCCGAGTTCCAAGCAAGCAATCGTCCACGCGAGGTGCCTGTCCCCAGCGAGTCGTGACATGCCTCGCGAGCAGGTGCCTGTCCCCGTTCCGTACACTGCAGTTACAAACCTTCAACGGGCGAGGCCGGTGCCTGTCCCCAGTTCTAATCCCACACGAGTTCCCTGCAAGCATTCGTCAACCCGGCAGTGCCTGTCCCCAGCCTCCGCGGGAAGCTTTCCCCTGTTTATGTCAAGCCTCCCACATTCTCTGCTCCAGTATATAAACTAAGAGCAGATTTAGTTATCAATTTCACTTGCCGCAGTTCCCGGCGGCATAAGTCGCGGCGAAGATAGCACGGCATTCAATACGTGACGAACTTTCGAATGAAGTTGACTGGATGACAACATGGCGGATGAGCGTCTGTCCGTTATCGAATGTTCTGAAAGCCATTTGCGATAGGCCAACTTTAGACGGTCGATCGCTACGTCGTATGTCGGCTCAATGATCTTATTTGCGTTCCAATTTGAATCAACGACCCACGCCCAATGAAATAGTGCGGTTCTCCAATCCTTCTCGAGTTCGGCGTTCATTGCCTTTTTGGAATGCCATTGGCGATTGAAACTAGCTTTGGCCGTGCGAAATGCCAATTCGTTCTTGGAGTTCTTGAACGACAAATTCACCAACTTTACATGGTCAAAAGCGGGAAGCAAGTAGTATTTTCCGTCGCTACTGAGGCAATTGCTCGAGTTACGAAACTGACGTGGTTTATTCCCCAAATGCGAACCTGTCGCGGCGTCCCATACGAATTCTTCTGAGCCGGAAAAGGTGATCGAGATTATTTCTGTTCCATCTGCATTGAAACGCACAGAATCGACATATTCAGTATGTGCTGGTATTGAAATCAACTTCTGCCCGGTTTGCGCATCCCATAGAATCAGTTTGCCGTCGACACTTGCGGAAACAACTTTCATACCGTCAGGACTAAAGCAAACGAGGTGTACCTCGCCGGCATTTCCCGAAAGCGTTAACTCCTCTCGACCTGTTTGGATGTCCCACAATTTGACTGTGGCGTCCCGACTACCGGACACCAACCGACGACCGTCTGGACTAAAGTTGACCGCATACGCGAATTCGGAATGCCCCTTGAATGTTCTTAGTTCTTGCCCCGTATCAACCGGAAGCGTCCCAAAAATTGTTAAAACTTGAAAAGTGGTCTCCCGCCGTGCGATAATCGCACGGTCGGAAGTTTCAAGTTCTTTAGACAACGGTTGACGCCGTTGGGGAGACCACCATGAAAGATTTTAGTTTGTTTGGTTCGTTGGGACAAGCTTCGGGTAACGAAGTGGGTGAAGTGTTTCGGAGCTTCATCCGTAGCCATGTCCGGTCGCTAATCTGTGGTGTCATGGCCGAAGAGGTCGCTGTGCTTTGTGGCCCCAAACATCAGCCTGCAAGTGGCGAGTATTTTCGATCGGGCAACAGTCCTGGTCGAATCCGAATTGGAGGGCATCGAGAAACGTTGATACGACCTCGGGTTCGTCGTCGCACTTCTGGTGGGACAACGGAGGAAGTGTCTCTTTCGACGTACGAAGGGGCCAGCGATCCTGGTCAACTTGAAGCCTCGATTTTGGCGGCTCTGAAAGCGGGGGTCAGCAGTCGGGAAATCGCCGACGTCGCAGGGGATTCCCACGGCACGAGCCGTTCGAGTGTCTCGCGATTATGGAAAGAAGTCGGCCAGAAGTTTGTCAACGAACTTCGCAACGGAGACCTGTCTCAAACGGACTGGGTGGCTTTGATGATTGACGGCATCGTGTTGTCGAAAGACGAGACTGGAATCGTTGTCATCGGGATCGATGCCACGGGTACGAAGCATGTGCTGGATTTCGAACTTGGCAGCAGCGAGAACAAAGCGGTTTGCGCTGATCTGCTTCGACGAATCACGGCTCGGGGCTTTAGTTGCCAACGACGGTTGTTTGCCGTTCTCGATGGCAGCGACGCCTTAAGAAATGCCCTGCTGGAGTTCTTTAGCGATGCGGTGATTCAGCGTTGTCTGGTCCACAAAGAGCGGAACATTCGGGCGAAATTATCGAAGCGTCACTGGGGCGAACTGGCTCGTTTGTTTAAAAGACTTCGGTCGGTTCAGGGTGCTATTGCTGCGTTGGAAGTCGTACGGGAATTGGAGGTATTTTTGAAAGA
>JAEUIQ010000028.1 GCA_016794985.1 Planctomycetaceae bacterium
AAAGCCAGCATGATCGCGTATTCAACTGCGGTCGGGCCACTTTCGTCTTTCAGGAAACGAACGACTTGATTTGTGAAATTCTTCACAGGACTCTCCTCTAAGAGAAAACCAACGTTGGAAACAGCTACGACCGACACACGCGTCGGCCGATGAACAACGGAAAGTGTTTGCCCAATCGGAATGACCGGCGTCTCTTTCCTTACCAAAAGTTAGGTTAGGATCCCGAACTTGCGGAAATTCTTCCCAAACTACAAGCGAATTTGGTCCGCTGCACGATGGCGCGAACGACCTATTCGATACAGTCGCTACAAAAGTCCGTGCGGCTTGTCTCCAACCGCGTTCTAGGGCATGATGACACGTCGCGTCGAACCAAACCAAAGTTGGTTGGCTCGACTTATTTTTCACCACCAACTTCTGGAAAGCCTGCTTGTGGTTCGACCGAATTCTGCCATTCGGGCCCAGGGCATCGCGGTGCATAATCTGCAACAGTTGGACCTGACCATTCCGCATGGCCAGTGGCTCACGTTGTGCGGACGGAGCGGAAGTGGAAAAACGAGCCTGGCGTTGGATACGCTGTATGCCGAAGGCCAACGCCGGTACATCGAAAGCTTTTCGGCCTACACGCGGCAGTATCTCAATGCATTGGAAAAACCCAACGCGCGCGAGATCACTGGCATTCCGCCCTCGATTGCGGTCACACGATCAAGCCGCGGTTTGACCGGTCGTGCGACGGTGGGCTCGAACACCGAAATCCTGGACTACTTGCGGGAAGTTTACGCGAAGTTGGCCGAACCAAGCTGTCGCTCCTGCCAACAACCCGTGCGACGTTACACGACCGCAGGCATGGCGGCGGCCATCATGAATCTCCCCGTCGGCACGCGAGTGGTTGTTGGTTTCACTTGGGTAGGACCTTCAACTGCTTGGGAGCAGGTGGCTGCTCATTTGGTTGCCAACGGCTTTACCAGAATTTCTATCGACGGTGAAAGTCAGGACTTGGGATCCGCCACCATGGTTGTGCGTGAATCTCCATCCGAGCTGGAAAACTCCGAATTGCCGCTACTACTGGCCCTCGAGTCTCTGGGCTGGCATAGCATCCACAACCCGACGGTGGTCCAAGCTCCCGACACGAATCCAGCGAATTCGGCCGAACAAACGGAAGTGGATTCTTTTGAATTGCCCAAACGAGGCTCCTCGAAAAAATCCGTTAAGAAGAAACTGAAGAGCGGCACCAACAGACCCCAGACCAAAGCCTCAGCAAGCAGCACCACCCGCTCAGCATTCAGGACGATCGATGTTGTCGTCGATCGATGGGTGATTGGTCAAACCACACACGAGCGGATGATCGAGTCTTTGGACACTTCGGTAGCCTTGGGCGGGCGAGCGTTCCTGTGGCTTCCCGACGCGAATGCTGCTGACTCGCCGTCGAGAACAGGACCCGAGAACAACTCGCGGGATACAGAACAGAACAACCATCCAGATCAACCCAGATTGCCCAACGCCCTGCCCTATCGATGCTTGGGCCAGTGGGGTTGGCGATACCACTTCAGTGAAGGTTGGGAATGCGACGGCTGCAATCAACCGTTCCCACTACCATCACCGGCATTGTTCAGTTACAACTCGCCGGTGGGCGCTTGCCCGACGTGTGAGGGATTTGGAAGCGTTTCACAATACGACATTCGCAAGATCGTGCCGAATACGAAAAAGACCCTGCGGCAAGGCGCCATCGCACCTTGGACGACTCCCAAATACGCGAAAAAGTGGCGAAAGATGATGCCACAGGCCGAGGCGGCAGGACTGCCATTAGACAAGCCGTTTGCGGAACTCACGCCCGCACAGGTCGACATTCTCTGGCAGGGATCTTCTCAACATCGATTTCCCGGACTCAACGGGTTCTTTCGCTGGATGGAAAAACGCAAGTACAAGATGCATTATCGGATCTTTATGGCGCGTTGGCGGTCGTACTTTACTTGCACGACCTGTCATGGCGAACGATTAAACGTGGCCGCGCGACAGTTCGTGATCGACAACAAATCGCTGCCCGACGCCTGTCGCCTGCAGCTGGAAGAGCTAAAGTCATGGCTCGAGCAACTATCGCTCACAAAGCTGCAACAAGAGTCGGTACGAACCGTACTGCCCCAAGTCTTGAATCGCCTGCAGTATCTGATTGACGTGGGCTTGCCGTATGTCACGCTCGAAAGAACGCTACGAACGTTGAGTGGAGGCGAACTTCAACGCACAGCACTAACGACCGCGTTGGGTTCCGCATTGGTGAATTTGTTGTACGTGTTGGACGAGCCGAGTGTTGGCTTGCATCCACGTGACATCGAACGTTTGACGCAAGCAATCCAGAGGCTACATCGCGCGGGCAACACGGTCATCACGGTCGAGCATGAAACGGCGATGCTGGAAGCGGCGGACCGCATTGTCGAGATCGGCCCTGGGGCAGGTGCTTTAGGCGGACAAGTCGTGTTTGATGGCACGTTTGCGGAGTTGCGGTGCAGCGAGCAATCGCTGACAGCCAAGTACCTTCAGCCCGCAAAAACCGATCGACCGCGGAGAAAGCCGACGGGCTGGATCGAATTGAAAGGCGCTCGTGGCAACAATCTAAAATCGGTCGATGTCAAGTTCCCGACGGGTGTCTTATGCTTGGTGACCGGTGTCAGCGGCTCGGGCAAGAGTTCACTCGTGCGTCAGACATTGGTCCCTGCCTTGCAAACTCATTGGGGCGAAAAGTCGGACGAACCCCTACCGTTCTCGCAGTTAGAGGTCCCGCCACAAATCGCAGCGATTGGAATCATCGATGGGAGTCCGATTGGTCGCTCACCGCGCAGTAACGCGGTCACCTACGTCAAAGCCTTTGATCCCATTCGCAAACTCTTCGCCGACACGACCGAAGCCAAGAGCAAGCGATTGACACCCAGCAGTTTTAGCTTCAACGTCGCCGGCGGACGCTGTGAAAAATGTGAAGGGGATGGCACGCTATCGATCGACATGCAATTCCTGCCTGATGTGACGATGACTTGCCCTGAATGCCAAGGCACTCGCTACCAGAAAAGCGTCTTGGAAGTCACCGTCAGTGGCAAGAACATTGACGAAGTCCTACAACTGACGGTGCGCGAAGCCATGGCGTTCTTCCGTCATCAACCGACAATTCAGAAACAACTCAAACCGCTGCTGGATGTCGGACTTGACTACTTGCCCTTGGGTCAAGGCGCGCCGACTCTTTCGTCAGGCGAGTCTCAACGTTTAAAACTTGCGGCATTCTTAGGCACAGGACGCCACAAGCCGACTCTGTTTGTGATGGATGAGCCCACGACCGGACTTCATCCGGCCGATATCGATGTACTCTTGAGCAGCTTTGATGCGTTGTTGGCGGTCGGGCATTCTTTATTGATCATTGAACACAATTTGCAATTGATGCACGCCGCAGATTACTTGATCGACATTGGACCGGACGCGGCGGAACGCGGTGGGCAGGTCATCGCCTCTGGACGACAAGAGGATCTGATTCGCTGCCGCGACAGCGTGACCGGGAAGTTTTTGCGGTAAGTCCACCAGCGCGACGATTTGTTGCTCGTGGCGCACAAAGTCGATGATTCTCGTCGCTTGAGCCGATCCTAGGTTCCGGCTAGAATCCGGGGAACTCGTGCCGCGATTCCTCGACCATTGGATCACCTGATGTCCGCCCCCGAAAACACACGCACTGAACCTGTTCCACCGTCTGTGGTTGGGAATTATCGAATTGGTCCTGGGGAACCCTTGGCTTTGATCGCGGGTCCGTGTGTGATTGAGAACTTGGATTTGACGCGACGGATTGCAGAGCGTTTGGTGGTGACGTGTCGTGAGTTGGGCATCAACTTGATTTTTAAAGCTTCGTACGACAAGGCCAATCGCACATCAGTCAGCGGCTATCGCGGTGTGGGACAAGAAGCAGGCTTGGAAGTATTGCGACGAATTCGCGACGAGTTTAGAGTGCCGGTGACCACGGACGTTCACGAGACGATTCAAGTTGCGGCAGTTGCGGACGTTTGCGAGCTGCTGCAAATCCCCGCGTTCTTGGCGCGACAGACCGACCTGCTAATGGCGGCCGCTGCGACCGGTCGCGCTGTCAACGTGAAGAAGGGGCAATTCATGGCCCCCGAAGACATGCGACATGTGCGTGATAAGTTGCTTGCCGGTGGTTGCAAGGACGTGCTGCTCACCGAACGCGGCACGTTCTTTGGCTATGGCCGTCTGGTCAATGACTTCACGGGACTGGCGGTGATGCGACAATTCGCACCGGTCGTTTATGACGCGACACACAGTGTGCAACGCCCCAGCGGCATGGGCAGTTCCACGGGCGGCAACCGCGAGTACGTTGCGCCATTGGCGCGGGCGGCAATCGCGTTTGGGATTGATGCGTTGTTCTTAGAAACGCATCCGAACCCCGACCAATCCCCCAGCGACGGCCCCAACATGGTTCCATTGTCCGAACTGCCGCAATTGTTGGACAAACTACTGGCGATCAGACAAATCTAATCTATCTGAGCACCAAACCCGAACCCCAACCGACCGTCCAATAGTGAGAGTAGCAAAATTCGCAACGACGTTCGCGGCACCTCAACCCGATCTATATGCTATATTCACACCGAACGATTCCTAATTGTCCTTCGGGGCAAGGTCGGAAGACTTCTCGAATACGTCTGTATTCAGCATTTCATCAAGCTTCTTGCGATCATGCAGGAGATTTACGTCAAACAACTCCGGCTTGAGTTCTTGGTTGAAGGAAAACCAATGAACATCGATCGTTTTCTCTTCACTTAGCTCTATATTTCGGCTCGCGTAACTTCGATGAGAGTAATGCGAAACACGGGCGAATTCCGGAAGAAAGTTTCCTTCGTGAGAACCCCACTTGACGTCCGCAACCACCGCAGCCCGACAGGCTTCCGGCGAACAATGATGGCTAACGAATCGTACCGGCACGTTGCAACTCAAGTCCCAATCGATCGCATATTGCCCTTCATCAGTCGGTTGCCTTTCAGATTCCTTGACTTCCTGCTTTCGGAGCACAACTCGATAACGGTCTTGACCAGTATTAGAAAATTCACTTAAACCGAACGCATTCCCAAAGTATTCTAGACGCCACCTGACATCATCGCTCCAACCAAACGGACCTTCGTTAACCCCGAAATAGCGAACATCGGGAACTCCGAACGAGGTCAACATCTGCACCATCGTCGGTTGGTTTCTTGTTTTTTGAATCTCACCGGCCTTTTGTCGGACGAATATGTGCTTGTCAAATTCATAAAGAAGGACACGGTCGTCAAGTCGAATTATTGGGCGGCCGACTTCTTCATCAAGCCCATTAAAGACGCGCTCCTCAATTTCGCATCGATTGATCACCAGCGCACGTTGCTTATCCAAGTCGAAAACGACTCGTTGAAGCAAATCCTCCCGAATGACGACACTAAACGCATCTGGGCCTACAACAACCTTCGGTTGCACCACGCCGCGAATCGTCTCTCCAGCTACGATACGCTTTCCCTCACCGTTCGAAATGGATCGAAACAGAAAATCGCCACTGCGCCAGCCCTCGAGACTGGCTAGATGCGCCTCAATAACACCGACAAGGTGTTCTCTGTCGACGGAGAGTTGTTTCTCTTGCGCGGCAGAAATGCTGGATATTAGGGTAGACACCAACATAACGACAAAAAACGACCGACTCATATTCCACACCTCACAACGCGTTGTACGAAGCCGACCCCAAAAAGCACGGCCGTTTCAACTCAAACAGGTTCTGCCAAACACAATGCCTGTCAGAACCGTAAACGCACGTTTTAATCACCAACTCCTTCGCCCGCCGGGATGACAGTCCCATTACCTACGTGAAAACAGTTTATTGGACCAAAGGTTGAATACTCGATTGGGTGATAATCGCGCACCGGAGTCGCGTTGCTCGCACAAGCAGTGCCGACGGGCTTTCCAACACAGTTGCAACCAAACACAACCCCGCATTTCCAAGGTGATATTATGCCGCCGACATTTGTTCGACCATTGGTGCCCGGTGGAACGAAGTCTATGTCGTGATACCAAATAGTCCAATCGGTAACGACTAGACCTTCAGATTCAGGACACTGGATTTGGCCAAATGGGGCTGAACATAACCAAGTACCACACGGCATAAATGGCGGCAGTGTTGGATCTGCGGCAGCCATTAATCCGCAGGTCCGTGTCGTATCTTTCCAGCAGCCGACTCGCGGCACTACCTGCCCAAATGCCTGGGCACAAGACAAAATCGCGAACCAAAAAATCAACAAACGTCCCATTTCCATCTCCTTTAACCTATTTTTCAGAAATGAAACCATGAGACTCGACCTCATATACTTCGCCCCGAAACTCGACCTTCCATCGGACCTCAACGGTCCCATCGGAATTTGGCTGAAACGGACCATCGTGTTGCATCATTAAACGAAACAATCCATTTCGCCCCATTGGTTGTACACTAACCCGGGCTGGTCGACCGCCAATGGTCAACGCTACACCGGGCACCTCGTTCAATTTCTCCTCTCCTCCTTTCAGTTTACTTTCCGGATCTTCGATCGATGTAGTCGGTAACGAAACACGGAGCATCGCATTCGCGTGATAGGGCTTGCTATGATTGTCACGACTCAATCGCAATGACTCCGGTCGAATTGAAAATGTCTCCTGATGCTTGATACTAACGATTACGCCCGCCACATGTTTGGTGCCTTTAACTATGAAACCAACTTCCGCTGCCATTCCGTGCCGCGGCACCAATCGCTTTGGCACTTGGATTTTCACGTACGGTGTCGCCACATCTGGATCATCCGAAACGACTTCAATTTGGCAATCTCGCAAGTTATCCGAGAATTTCAATTCCAACCTATCCAAGGTCATTGGTTCAACAACAATGACGGGCAGCTTGATCGTCGCAATCGGCTCGTTCTTCGGGATCTCAACGATTTCCCTATCCGAATGAAACCCAAAGACTCCGTGTAGCTGGTACGTTACTGCAAGACGAAGTACGGGCTTCGCTCGACCTCCCGCTCCAAGAAAATTGGCAGTCACTCGGCCAAGCGGCATTCCGACATGGTTGGGTACATCAAGATGCATTACAAAGTTTGCGGTACCCAAGGCAGGAATTTCCTTGCCATCGACTTCAAACTTTGCACAGCCGCACGTTAATGACACTTCCGAATACTCGATTGGCTCATCGAACGGATTAACGATAGCGATGCTCAACTTGTACTTTCGTGAACCTTCCAGAATCGGTGCCTTCACGTCAACGATAAATGCTTCTCGCCCCTCTTCATCAAGAAAACGCTCGATACGTCCACTGCATTCAACAGACACGATCTCTTCATTTGTTGAAGTATTGGAAGCATTCGCTTCTACGTCTTGAGACGCTGAACCGCCTTTACGGTCGTCCTGCCCCAAAACCTCAGGCAACCGCAATAGACAAGTTGTAAGTATTGCGAGGAACGACAACCATACTATTGGTAAGTTCTTCATGCGCCCTCCTACGCTTCAAAACACGAGAGCCCAAAAACACGAGAGCCCAAAAACACGAGAGCCCAAAAACACGAGAGCCCTCAATGCCCCAGAATGTTAACGCGCTCGCAACCCGAGTCAATACACAAAACCAAAATTTTTAACAACTATCTAAAAGCAAGCGATTGGCTCAATAGTCCACAAAACAGAGATGCACCCCCGTTCTAAATCCAGCTCAAACGGCAAAGAATATCGCTTTCACCAAACCTGAAACGCCTGATGACTCACTCGCTCCAACTCTTGCTGAGCAACTCGGGATGTAGTGAGCCGAAGCGTCGATGTTGCTGGGTTGCAACGTGATGGATCTCGATGATCGCAGGAGCAAACAATCGAGGATCTAGTTTATAGAAATCGTAATTGGCGGCTTTGAATAAGGTCAGAAACGGTTGCCCGAAGCTGGGTGAATTTTCTGAGGACACTTGCGAGCCCAACTGCTGCCATGTCTCCCAATCGCCGCTTACTTGCCATGCGGCTTGGCCGTGGTAGATGATCGCGTCGTTCGTCCAGCCGATGGCCGTCAAACTTTTCTTAGGGATTGGAGGCAACGGGGCTCGGCCGGTGCCCGCATGAATCGCACCAATGTCTCCACCCAAAACTTCGCATTGATGTAAAGATGTTTCCAACGACCGGGCGACCACTTGCAAAGTCCCCGCAGGACTGGCGGTACCCGCCACACACAAGACCAACTGATCCGGCCGACACAAACTCTCCGTGGCAATCTGTTGCACGGTGGCTTCATCGGGCAAGTGATCACTCTCGAGCACTGCGACTCGCTTCACGTCATCATGTTCTCGCCAAGCAGCGGCGTCGAGCGAAAAGTGATTGAAGATCGGTTCGCGACCGCGGGCGCCGCGAATGGGTCCTGAGACCATCGCAAAGTACTTCCCACAACTCAGCGGCCAACCTGCGTACTGCGCGCCCAGACATGTCGCAGCTGGAGCGTTCGTTTGCACCACCACGTCCCATTGCCATGCCGCACCTTCTACCGCTGGCTCTAAAGCGACGTCCAACTGCCCTCCACCTGAAACTTGAGCCAACAAGATACCAGCTTCGTTGGGACAAGCAGCACTGCGGAAGTCAATCGCTTCGGCGCCGGCAATTTGCTGCGATTGAATCGACCAGACCGCAAATTGGCTCCGCGCTGCATTCAGCAGCGACAAGGCTTGACGATTCAATTCGACGACCCGCAACGGCAATCGCGAGTGATCGATATTGAGAGGCGGTGCGGCGGTTGGGTCTTCAGTAGTGGGGTGGTTTTTCATGGGGCAAGTTTTCCTCGTGGCTTCGAACTCGTTGATCCAACATGCCCCAGTTTCGCTCGGCATTTTGCAAACGATTTTGCAGACGCTCGATTTCCAACCGCAGGCCAATCACCACTCGATTCAGTTCTTCGATCAAACGTTGGTCGTGGCAGACGGTTTCCTCGAGCTGGAGCAGACGGTGCGAGAAATCGGCAGCGTTATCGGAGTCGGTAGCCATAGAGATACGTCGAATAAATCAATTTTTGGATGCGTTCAAGTTCGTGGCGAGTGTCGTGGACCGCTCCGCCGGTCCAACTACCAGTGTCGTGGACCGCTCCGTCGGTCCAACTACCAGTGTCGTGGACCGCTCCGTCGGTCCAACTAATGTCGTGGACCGCTCCGTCGGTCCATCTACCACCGCCGTGGACCGCTCCGTCGGTCCATCTACCACCGCCGTGGACCGCTCCATCAGGCCCAGCGTTGGTTCCACCCCCACGTTTGTAAACACGCCACACATCGCCAATTTGGCCCATTTCGGCAGTTAGTCTCGCTCGGAACACTCCAAAACCGGGGCGGGAGCTGATTGTAGTCCCTTTCCTGCAAGATCGGCAGGTGTTATAGTGCTTGGTCTTGATCAGTGCCTTTTGTTTGTCGAGCTACTGCCGAGCAGTGGGCTCCACGAGGGGGAGCCGTGAACCGGGTCAGGCCTTAACTGGTGCAGCCCTAAGCGGGGTACTCTTGTGTGGAGTCCTCTGGTCGGCAGTAGTTGGTTGTGGACCGCTCCGCCGGTCCGAGTTGGTTGTGGACCGCTCCGCCGGTCCGAGTTGGTTGTGGACCGCTCCGTCGGTCCAAGTTGGTTGTGGACCGCTCCGTCGGTCCAACTACCAGTGCCGTGGACCGCTCCGTCGGTCCGAAAAAATTAATCCGACCGCCGGAGCGTTCCGCGACCATCGGCGGAGCAATCCGTGACCACCGAGGATCCCGTGTCATGGCCGAGCGTGCGAAGACCATGGAAGCAACCGGCCGTGAATCGTCTGAGTCGTACGTCGTGGTCGCTCGGCGGTATCGCCCGCAGACCTTCGAGCAATTGGTGGGGCAAAATCAAGTTTCTCGGGCCTTGGGCAATGCCATCGAGACCAATCGGGTCGGCCACGCCTACTTATTTACGGGGGCTCGCGGGGTGGGAAAGACCTCAACCGCGAGAATCTTCTCGAAGTGCTTGAACTGTGTAACCGGTCCCACTCTGACACCGTGCGGCAAGTGCGACGCTTGTGAGGCGATAGCCAGTGGCGAGGACGTCGACGTTTTGGAAATCGACGGCGCCAGCAATCGTGGCATTGAAGAGATTCGACAGCTGCGATCTTTCGTGAGCGTGCGTCCCACTCGCTCGAAGTACAAGATCTACATCATCGACGAAGTTCACATGCTCACCAAAGAAGCCTTCAACGCCTTGTTGAAAACTTTGGAGGAGCCGCCTCCGCACGTTAAATTTATTTTCTGCACAACCAACCCCGAGAAGATGCCCATCACGGTGTTGAGTCGTTGCCAGCGATTCGACTTTGCGCCTGTGGTGGCCGATGAAATCAAGGAACGTCTGCGTTACATCGTGCAAGCCGAGGGCGCCCAGGCTGACGACGACGCCTTGACCTTGTTAGCAAGGCGAGCGGGTGGTTCCATGCGTGATAGCCAATCGCTACTCGAACAGTTGTTGGCCTTCTCGTCTGGCAAGATCACGATTAGCTCGGTCCACCAGATGTTGGGAACGGCACCGGGGGGAAGGGTCGAAAGCTTGGTTGGCGCCATAGCCGATGGGCAAGCAGGCCGGGCGCTGGAGGAGATTCACTTTGCGGTAGCGGAAGGCGCCGATGTTGGGCAAATCCTGGAACAGCTGACTGGCTATTTTCGCGACTTGTTGGTCCTGAGCGTTGGCAGTCACACCGATGTTTTGCTGCAGCTAGGTCCGGATCAAGTATCGGCGGGACAGAACTGGGCGGCAGGGATGGGGACTGCCAGGATATTGGCGTCACTGCAAATTTTTGATTGGGCGTTGGCCCGCATGCGACAGAGCACACAAATCCGTTGCTTGTTGGAAATTGCTGTGGTCCAAGCCAGTAGCTTGGCAGCGATGTCGTCGTTGGCGACCGCAATGGAGACCGTGGGCCGTGTCGTTGCGAGCGGTGGGACTGGTGCGGCGTCATCGGCTCGCCCCAGCTTGGCGCCGTCGCCGACGCCACGCCCATCGACGGGCCTTCAATCGCCCGACTCGAGCGAAAAAAAAAACGAACTGACGCTTGAAACCCGCTCTGCCAGTTCAAGGCCGTCCACACAAGACAATTCCTCGGCGGGTAAGGTCGGCAGCTCGGCAGGCCAGGCCAGCGAAGAATCTCGCCCAGAGACTCGTCCTCAAGCGCAGCCAACTTCGACGGAGATCGATTCCGTACAGCCAATCCGCAAGGCAAACTCGCCGGCGAAACCTGATTCTTTGGCTGCTGTGTCCGAGTTGGTAGCCGAGAATTCACGTGAGTCATTAGCGGCGACAACGGCGGTTGCACCGGGCTCGGTAATGAGTTCACCGCTGCAACAATACCAAGCGGCGTTCAAGTCGGTCGATGGAATGATTCGCGAGTTGGCTACCAGTTGTTCGCAGGTCGAGGCGATGAGCAATGGGCACTGGCGTGTCGTGATGGAAAACGAGTACTTGGCCGAGCTCTGCAAGCGTCAGGACCGCAAGCAGCAAATCGAACAAGCCGTGGAATCCGCTTTGGGCCGCAGGATCCGTATCGACTTTACCTTTCGTTCGGACCCCAATTCGCACCTCGCCAACACGAAAGCCTTGCCAAAAGCGCAAGCGATTCGCGAGTTACAGGAAAACCCATTTGTGGCGCGGCTTAATGAGATCTTCAACACGGAGTGGGTCGAGATGCTTCCTCCGCGGCCCAGAAAGTCCTAGCGTCAACAAATCACGCTTGCCGATCTGACAAACGCTCGCTTGAATAGACCCGAAATGATCTCGATCAAAACAAACTAATGTTTGAAACTAGTTCTGTGTTGCGCCGCACTTCTTAGCCCATTGACACGCTATTCGAGCTAAATAGAATGCCCCGTACAGGCCGACAGTCTGTATCGCGGTCGCGTAAGGGATTGACCGCGTGAAAAGCTCGCAGAATATGAGCAACAAAGTTGCTCGCCGCATTCTGGACCATAGCACCCTGTTCGAACTTGGTGGTTCCTGACCCGAACCGACCTAACCCAGACAGCAGCGTGTTATCCAAGGATCGAGAAACTAGCAATTGCGAAGACACAGACATCGAACTAGTTGGTGTCTGGGTTCGTATATTGCTTATGCCTTGGTCTTCGTGCGCGAATAACCCACTGGATGTTTCAAGGGCTGCTGATGAGGTAGAGCCTTTGATGTAAAGGTGGTCGATTCCGGACGGCACTTTTTGGTGCTGGCACGTTGCCGGATGGTTTCGGGTTCAGACGGTCTCGGGTTGCAAGGGAATCCGGGCATTCGAGCTTTCCTATGGGACTGTGATTTGGCTGTTTTTTTTGAAGTGAGCCTCCAGCGTTTGGAGTGCTGCTTCGTGGTACCTTTGTTCTCGTTTTGGGAGGTTTGTTCATGACCAAGCGTTTGGTTGGTTCTTTGATGGCTGCATGCGCTGCATTGTGTGCTTCCATCGCTCAAGCGGATTCGCCATGTGGCTGCGGCCAAGCTGCGACTCCGGTTTACAGTGGCTGTGCCACTGCTGTTGCTTCGCCTTGCTGCGGAGCCGTTGCTAGCGATTGTGGTGGCTGTGGAGTCACTTACGAAACTCGGACGGTTTACGAAAACCAAATGGTCACCGAAATGAAGACCATCGTAACCACCGAATGCCATCCGGAAACTCGTACGGTTGACGTAACGACCTACTCTCGAGTTCCTAAGACCGAGACCAAGACCCGTACTTATACGGTGATGGTCCCGACCCAGCAAACTAAAGACGTTACCGTCAACGTTTGCGTTCCAGTAACTGAAGCTGTGGAACAAAAGTACACCGAATGCGTTCCATACACCGAAGAAGTCGAACAGACTTACACCGAAAACGTTGTTTCGCAAGAACAAAAGACCGGTACTCGGATGGTAAATGAAACCTATACCGAAACTTTGACCCGCACCGTCACTCGCGACAACGGTAGCTGGCAATGCCAAACCTACGAAGTACCAGTAAGCAGCTGCGGCAGTGCCGCTCCAAGCTGTGGCTCGGCTTCTTCCAGCGGTTGTGGCTTGTTCAGCGGTCGTCTGTTCAGCCGTTGTGGCGCTCGTCGCTGTGGTGGTTGTGCCTCGGCTTGCGCGACTCCATGTGCTTCGGCTTGCGACAGCGGTTGCAGCACTGGCTGCGACAGCGGTTGCAGCACTGGCTGCGACAGCGGTTGCGCTCCTGCGACCCGCACTGTAACCCGACGCGTTTGGGTTCCTAACTGCGTAACGGAAGAAGTTCCTTACACTGTGACTCGCTGCCGTCAAGTTCCTCAAGAGTACACCTACACTGTCAACGTTTGCACTCCGGTTCAAAAGACCCGCAAGGTAACCGTTCACAAGACTCGTATGGAAGAAAAGACCCGCACGGTCAACGTCACCAAGATGGTCCAACAACAACAAACGAAGCAAGTGACTTATTGCGTCATGGTTCCTGAAACCAAGACCGAAGAATATCAAGTCACCACTTACGAATGTGTTCCTACGACCACTCAAAAGACCGTTACCGTCATGGTTCCGGTTCAAGTGACGAAGGAAGTTCCTGTAACTCGTTGCGTACGCGTTGCCAAGGAAATCCAAGTTCCAGTTAGCACCGGCTGCGGTTGCAACACTGGCTGTGACAGTGGTTGCAACTCCGGTTGCGGTCGCACCCGCGGTGGCTTGTTCTCCCGACTAGGTTGCTTCAAGAAGTCGGCTTGTGCCGCTCCTGCTGCTGACTGCGGCGTCTCCGCTTGCGACAGCGGCTGCTCGGCTCCAGCCCCATGTGCACGTCCTCGACGTAGCTGCGGTTTGTTGAGCCGTTCACGTGGCGCTTCTTGCGGTTGCTAATTGGTCCGGCAGACTCGTAGGATCCAGTTTGGAACCAACGAACTTTGGACTATAGCAAAAGATTGAAAACCAAAAACGCACCGAACAGAAATGTCCGGTGCGTTTTTTTGTGTTGTCGAACCAATGGTAAAAGATGTCCGAAACCAAGCTGGTTGAAACTTGTTGTCATCGTTGAGGAAACAAGTCGTTTACCGGAATTTGACGGGTTGAGTCAATTTGGGATACAGCCAGTTGGTTCGCCGAAAAAATCTCGAACTCATAACGACCATCACACAACCGACCGATGTGAACTTCGCCACGTTCGGTGTCGACAATCCAATACTCGTCAATTCCGGCCCTGGCATATTCGCTAACTTTGACGACCAAGTCGCGTTTCCGCGCATCCGCACCAGGGCTGGTTACTTCAACGACCAAATCCGCCCCGCTTGGGTACTCGCCGATACGCAATCGCGAACTTTTTACCCAAACAACGTCTGGCTCGCGAAACTTTTCGGCCCAGAGACGAATGGGAAGCGGAGCAACAAATACATCGCCCGGATCCGGCAACTGTTGCGACCAAGCAAACAACCATCGATAAATCAATAAGACCAAACGCTGGTGTTCTGGGGATGGCAACGCATGAATCTCCAGCTTTCCCGATTCGAACTCAATCAATCGCCCTGCATCCAGATGCAAGTACTCTTCGCTACTCCAACTCCCTTGTGGCGGAAACAAACGAGCCAACGCCCAAATCGGGGCGCCGACTTCTATGGCATTTGGATCGACAAGTGACATGGCCGTGCTTTCGATTGACTAATCTGGACGCTCCGCTTTCTTCAGTCATCCAAGCGTTCGCGGCCCAGGCTGCGTTCTAGTTGGCGGATTTGGGAACGGACGCATTCCAGGTTGGGATTGATTCTCAAGGCGTCTCGAAACGCCTCCAAGGCCAGAATCGGCTGATCCATTTGCTGATAACAATGCCCCTGACCCATCGCCGCATTGAAATGATACGGATTGATGTCGATGGCCCGTTGGCAGTTGAGAGCACTTTCTTCGTAATCAAACAAACTAAAATCCGCGATGGCTCGTTGATTCCAAGCTTCTGCCAACAGCGGGGCCTCGCCTAACAATTCCCGAGCCAAATCAATCGCCTCATGGAAATGTCCATTGTCGTTCAGACGAACCAAGGTCATCAGAGCCTGAAATTGGGCGGCATTACCCGCGCGAAACCAAATTTGTCGCAAGCCGTGCTCGGCCAACAACCGCACCGCGCGATCCCGATCTCGAAGCGCTCGGCCCACGACCTCGTTCGCGTCGTAGTTGCCCAAAAAACCCAAAGCCAAGACCGCAGCCCGGCGCAGGACACGACTACCACCACTGGCCAGACGCTTCAGGGTTTCGTTGGAGTAATGTTGCGATACGGCGGCAATGAAGTCGGCCGAATTTTCACTATGCAAGTATTTGCAATAAAACTGTTCGAGTCGAGTTGAAACTTGGCGCGTCACCGACACTGGCAGGTCCTTATTTCAATTGACGTTCACTAATTCGAGCCAGCCGCATTTCGCGCTCCGCGACCGTCGACAAATTCTCGCCGACGACCGCCCTTCGCCCACTTAACGCCGGGTGGTTCTGCGGTTCTACTGTAATTCCGCCCCCGCCTTTTGACAACAATTCCGGAGGGGGCACTGCCTTGGATTGCCGACTATGTCCCTCGTCAAAATAAACACAGCCACTACAAATCGTCCCGCCAAGGTTCGCGGTAGCAATCCTTCGCGTAAAGTTTACCAACCGGTCGTTTTCGGTCAAATCTCGCGATGGACCAAAGGGGTTGTCTTGCTGGTGCTGCTCGGTCTGCCGCCACTGGAGACCATGCTGACAAATCCCGTACTTTACGCGGCTAACCGCCCACTGGTTCGCAACCATTTCCGATTTCAACGAACGGCCTACCCATCACGACTTTCCACGGCGGACGACAAAGACACTTGGCTAAAGAGTTTGCAAGCGACACTATCGGTCCAGTGGCAACAAATCGACTTGCAGCAGATCGTCGCTCAGTCGAGCTGGCCGGGCGTCACGCTTTGGTGCGACCGTCGCGTGGATACCTCACAATTGGTCGACCTAGAGATTCAAGCCCAGCCTCTGCACGAAGTCGTGCGGAAGCTGGCCGAACAGTGCCGAATTGGAGTCGTCTTTCACGACGGGATCATCGCCCTGCTGCCCAAAGACCAATCCGACGCATTGCCAGTTGTTTTGGCTGACGCACGTCGCCAGGCCGCGGAATTGCCGACCGGCCAGGGACAAATTTGGCTGGCCCGCGAAACACGCTCCTGGCCCAGACTAGCCCAGCCGAACGAGCTTCTGGGTCAATGGGTGGAGCGAATTCCCAACCTTGAAACGATCGACAAGTTACCGCACGATGTTTGGGATGCCGGAAAAATTCCCGCCTTGCCATTGATTGAACAAGTCGCGATTCTTGCCTTTGGCTTTGGACTGCGACCAGTGCTCACGGTGACCGACGCCAAGTCGAGTCTGCGCTTTGAGCCCTTGCGAGCTGATACGATTTGCCAAATCTCCATCGAAGACACCGCGCTGCGAACCGAGTTTCGCAAGATGCGGACTGACTTCACGCAACGTTACCCAACTTTATCTGCCAACTTTGAAAATGTCCCGCAAGTATCCGGCCCCGTGAGTGAATTGGGCGTGCTCCTCGCGACACTCCAAGCCAAGCGAGCCAGCCCCGAGACAACGAAGGGCGAAAGTCGTTACACCATCAAACTCGAAGGCCAGCCCGCTGAGACCGTGATCCGCTTCTTGGCCCAACAAATCAAGCGCGATGTTACCTTCGAAACTGATGTGCCCAAGGAAAACCTCAGCAAACCCATCAAACTTGACGCCGACCAATGGACTCTCGAAGAATTGTTTCGGCAGATCGGCCAACAATCCGAACTCGACATCCAAGTCGACGCTACTCGAATCCTTGTGCGATCTAGATCGGATCAGCCTTGAGCAAACCATGAATACGCCACCAAACCTCAAGCTGTTCATCTCCGCGACTAGTCTGGCCCAGTACCCGCTGGATCAGCCTAACCAATCCATGCGCCATGCCTTAAGTTCAGTCAACGTCGCCGATTTGTTCCCCGAGCCGGTTGGAACGAACTCGCACGTTCAATGCGTACTCTCCGGATTATGGCTGTTGCACGGATACTTGGACGAAGCCCACGAAATCTGCCAAGCGGTCCCGACCGCGGAGGGCAGTTTTTGGCACGCCATCATGCATCGAATGGAACAAGATTACTGGAACTCGAAGTACTGGTATCAAAAAATTGGCCAGCATGCGGTCCTCGATCGAATCGCCGCTCGACTTCAGAAACGCTGGCAACCCGGCCATTTCGTTGATGAATGTGAGAAATTCAGGGGGACAGGTGCGCGGGTTGCCCAAGCGAGTGATATTCGACGTTTGTCACAGATCGAATGGCAGGAGTTGTTTCAGTATTGTTGGGAACAAGCCTGTGGCCAATCATTTCCCTCACACTTGTTGGAAAAGTAGACTTCAATCGTGGAATCAGAAGCAACTAACGAACTCGGAGCGACAGGTTCAAATTTCGCGGGCGCTCGCGTGGCGTCGTTCGAGAGCCGCCAACAAGCGGCAATGGAACAATTGATTCGCAAACATGGCGGCCTACCTTTTGTCAGCCCTTCCATGCAAGAAGCTCCGGAAACGGATGCTTCGACTCCCACGCTGCAGGAATTTGCCCATCGCTTGTTGGATGGCAGCATCGATACCGTAATCGCGATGACCGGCGTGGGCTTCAAGTACCTGATCGACGTGCTAAGCACACGCCATCCTCGTCAAAAACTCTTGGACTTTCTCTGCGACATCACCACGATCGCACGCGGACCGAAACCCAACGCAGCCATGCATCAACTGGGCGTGTCTGCGACGTACAAAGTGGCGGCTCCACATACTTGGCGTGATATATTGACGTTGGTCGACGCCAATGGCCTCGCCAACAATCGTCATATCGCGGTTCTCGAATACGGCGAGACAAACCCAAGCTTGATCGCTGGACTGGAAGCGCGGGGCGCCAATGTCTTGCCGGTTACGATCTATCGTTGGCTATTGCCGGACGACATCGCTCCCTTGGAAAACAACATTCGTCGATTGGTCGCCGGCGAAATTGAGATCGCGATGTTTACTTCTGCTCAGCAAGTGGTTCATTTGCTGCAAGTTGCGGAAGCGATGGGCTGTCGCTCGGCGGTCGTGGGAGCCCTCAACGAGATCGTTGTCGCCTCGATCGGGCCAACCACCAGCGAACGGCTGCAAGAATATGGCTTGCCGGTTACGTTGGAGCCGGACCAAGGCAAAATGGCCCGACTGGTTTCAGCAGCAGCGAAGTACTGGCACGAGCACGGACGGTCGGCCAAGCAGCCAACTGTTCGATCCGAAACGCGTGTTGTTGATCCGCAGACATCGATGCCACTCCCATCTCCACCGCCCACGTCGCTATCCTCAGCGTTGTCGGAGCACCGCCGCCAAGCGGAATCGGCAGCCGCAAACTTCCCGAACCAACCTTGGTACAACGGACCATTCCTTAAAGCCTGCCGGCGCGAACCGACCGACATCACTCCCGTCTGGCTCATGCGCCAAGCCGGTCGTTACATGCAGGAGTATCAGGAAGTCCGCTCACAACATACCTTCTTGGAACTCTGCAAGAACGCGCCCCTGTGTAGCGAGGTCATGTGTACGGCGGTCGCGAAATTGGGAGTAGATGCAGCAATTATTTTCTCGGACCTACTCCCAATCCTTGAGCCACTGGGGTTTGAGTTGAGTTTTGGACCGGGCCACGGCCCCAAAATTCATAATCCCATCCAACAAGCCTCGGACGTGGATCGTGTCCAACCCCTGTACGACATGCAAGCCTTGGAGTTTGTCGTCGATACGGTACGATTGACTCGAAAGGATTTGCCCGCACACATTCCGGTCATTGGCTTTGCCGGAGCACCGTTTACCTTGGCCAGTTATTGCATCGAAGGTGGCGGCAGTCGTTCGTTCCAACGCACCAAGAAGCTGATGTACAACGATCCAGCGGCTTGGCACGAGCTGATGACGCGTTTGACCGATAGCGTCATCGTCTATCTGAATGCTCAGGTCGTGGCTGGGGCCGGTTGTTTGCAATTGTTTGACTCTTGGGTTGGAGCTCTTTCACCAGCCGATTACGAAACGTTCGTCTTCCCACACGTGTGTCGACTCGTCCAGGGCCTCGCTCGGAATGTTCCCGTGATCAACTTTGGCACCGGAAATCCACAGTTATTGCCTTACTATGCCGCGGCTCGGCCAGCGGTTGTTGGGGTTGATTGGCGAATCGAACTCGACCAAGCGTGGCAATGGATCGGCTCCGAGTTCGCGGTGCAAGGCAACCTCGATCCTTTGGTTTTGCTGGGCTCGCTGAACACGATCCAGCGTCAAGTTGCTCGTGTTTTGCAACAAGCGAACAAGCGTCCCGGCCACATATTTAATCTGGGACATGGCATTGTTCCGGAGACACCCGTCGAACATGCCATCGCGCTCGTCGACATGGTCCATCAACAAAGCGCTCGCTAGAGGTTGGTCCAGGGTTATCGATCAAGCACTGGCGATTTGTACAAAGATGTCGTGTAACGTGGGGCGTTGCGAGCGAAAGTGATTGACGCTGCCCAAGGTTTGCAAATACGCCAAAACTTGACTGGCACTATCTAGAGAATGCGATGCGTTAGGCAGGCTGGCCAACTGGAACTGCAACAGTTCGCCTTGTTGGGTCACATTTGTGAATTCGGGACGCCCTTGCAATTGCAACGGCTGATCAAAACGCACTTCAAACTGCCGCTTTGCAAATTGGTTCTTGATCTGATCCACTGAACCGTCGAGAACCTTGTTACCTTTGAAGATCATGAAAACGGTATCGCACATCCGCTCGGCGGTATCCATATCGTGCGTTGAAAAGATAATCGTCGTCCCCTGTTTCTGGACTTCGAGAATCGCATCTTTGAGCATCTCCATATTGACGGGATCCAGGCCGCTAAACGGCTCATCCAATATCAACAACTGCGGTTCGGCCACGACCGAAGCGATAAACTGAACTTTCTGAGCCATGCCTTTGCTCAAAGCATCGATCCGCTTTTTGGCCCAATCTTTAGCACCCAGCCGTTCCAACCAGCGATCGATTTTTCCTTGGCAGTTGTAACATCCTTTGAGCCTCGCATAATAGGTCAATAAATCGTTGACCTTCATTCGCTTGTACAACCCTCGTTCTTCCGGTAGATAACCGACGCGATCGTCCGCCGTTTTGCCACTGCTTTGACCCAATACGGTGACTCGCCCTTCGTCTGGTTGATAAATGCGCAGGATCATCCGCAACGTCGTCGTTTTGCCCGAACCATTGGGTCCGATAAAGCCATAGATGCTACCGCTTGGGACTTGCAGATCCAAACGATTGACGGCAACTTGCGAACCAAAGGTTTTCGTGACTTGTTGGATCTCGATCGCAGGCGAACTAGACATCAGGGTGACCGCTCCGCAAACTGAATTCTGGGGCTTGAAGGACTTCCGAAGACGCCACACAGCGTACTCCAGTTGTGGTAGAATAGCAGTCGTTGGTCCCCGATCCAAGTATCACCTCGTTGGAGAGCCGCCCCATGAAGTCTGCTGTATCGCTGTTTGGTTGTATTCGTCTTGGACTCGTGTTATTCGGGGTCGCTACACCGTTGATGCTTTCGGCGACGGGCTCGGCGACCGCCCAGGACCAAACCAATCTCGTAGGCACGACAATCGGTTCAATCCAACGTTTGGACCCCGCGCTGGATCAGGTCCTGGATGCCAATGCCAAGATTGAGGTGTTAGGCCAAGGTTATGCCTGGTCGGAAGGGCCCATTTGGGTTCCGGCGGAAAAACGGTTGTTATTCTCGGATATTCCACCGAACAAAGTGATGCAATGGCGCGAAGGGGAAGGAGTGACGCTGTACCAGGCAGCGGTCGGTTTCTCTGGTGAGTCAAAGAATGGTGGACGCGAACCTGGAACCAATGGCTTGATGCTGTCCGCCGATGGCCATGTTTATGCCTGTTGTCATGGCGACCGAGTCATCAAGCGCCGCCGCGCCGACGAGACGTGGGAGGTTGTGATTGACAATTACCAAGGCAAGAAATTCAATAGCCCGAATGATCTGACCTTCCACAAGAACGGCGATCTGTACTTCACCGACCCTCCTTACGGATTGGCAGGAGGACCGGACGACCCTAGCCGCGAACTCGATTTTTGCGGCGTGTATCGTTGGGACGGCAAAGAAGTACATCTATTGACCAAAGAATTGAATCGCCCGAACGGCATCGCATTTTCGCCAGACTACAAAACTTTGTTTGTGGCCCAGAGCGACGGTGCGGCGCCAACTTGGACCGCCTATCCGGTCAAAGATGACGGATCGATCGGCGCTGGCCGAGTCTTGGTCAACTCGAAAGAGTTTTATGGGAAAGACCCTGGCTCACCAGATGGTTTGAAAGTCGACGTGAAAGGAAACCTGTGGGCGACAGGACCGGGCGGCGTTTGGATCATCGCGCCCTCCGGCAAGGTTCTGGGCAAAATCATGACTGGACGTCCAACTGCCAATTGTGGATTCGGCGGACCCGATCATTCGTGGCTGTTTATTACTTCGAACGAGCTCTTGCTGCGAGTTCCCACCAAGACAATGGGCCTGACGCTGCCCAAGAAGTAACGACCAGCACGAGGCCGTGGCGACCTCGCAAGCCTTCATGGCGTTGAGGTGCAAGACTTGATCACGTGACCTGAAATCAATCGCATCACCTGAGCATCGGGAAACTTCGTTACGGCTTCTGGCTCCGAATGATCTCCGTGCCGATCATTGATCGAGAAGTTCGAATGCGTCGCACGTTATGAGTCATCTCGGCCTTCAAGACGAAACCCAACTGCAGCAAATCCTGCGTCAGTGGCTGGCTCAACAATGGCTGCGTCCGCTGGATGTGGCTTGGGGCACGTTCTTGGCCGAGGAGTCGCAGCGATGGGGCGCTCCTTGTCCCGCGCCCTTGCTCTTGGCCGCGGTCCTGACCAGCTACCAAGTCGGTCGCGGCCACGTGTGCTTGGACTTGGAAGCCGTGCTGCGCGATCCGAATGGCGTCTTGGCGCTGCCGCCGATTGAAGTCTCGAATGGCGATACGAAGTCCTCGGGAGCGACCATCTCACCGGCGGAACTTCTACGGGGTTTGACGCTCGACGACTGGCTGGCAGACATCGATCAAGAATGGGTTGTGGGTTCGGTAGATTCCACCACGCCGCTGATTCGCAAAGGCTCGCTGTTGTATTTGCGGCGCTATTGGAACGACGAGCAGCAGATCATTACAAGTATCGAGCAACGCTTGACAAATCCGCCCGCGATTGACGATGCCCAGCTCGCAGCGACGCTCGAACGATTGTTTCCCCAGCCAACCAAGAAAGCCGAGCTGGATTGGCAAAAGGTTGCGTGTGCGTTGGCCGCGCGCGAGTCCTTTGCGGTGCTCACCGGCGGACCAGGGACTGGGAAGACGACCACGGTCGTTAGGTTGCTGGCAACATTACAAGTTCTGGCAGCTCATGCCACAGGACGCTTCTTATCGATTCGCATGGCGGCACCGACAGGCAAGGCTGCCGCCAGATTGAACGACTCGCTGCGCCGCCAAATCGAAAAAATCGCCCTTCAATTGGGGCCGGGACAGGGTCAAGCCGTCGTCGACTCGATCATGACCGAAAAAGTCAGCACGATCCATCGTCTGCTGGGCACGTTGCCCGATGGCCAAGGCTTTCGACATCATCGGCACCACCGGCTGAATGCCGACGTCGTTGTCATCGATGAAGCGTCAATGGTCGATGTTCACTTGTTATCGTGTTTGTTTGCGGCTTTGCCAATCACAACGCGCGTCGTCTTGCTGGGTGATAAAGACCAGTTGGCTTCCGTGGAGGCAGGCGCGGTGTTGGGACAACTTTGCTCGCGAGCCGAGTCGGCAAACTATTGGCCTTCGACTCGTGATTGGTTACAGCAAGTTTGTCGCGTTACATTACCCGATGCGTTTATCGCGCAGTCCACCGACGAGAATGCTCCCCGTGATACATCGTCACCAATGCTATTTGCACCAGCGAACGAGTCTGGGCGACGACTGGATCAAGCGATCACGATGTTGCGTGTTAGCCATCGCTTTGGAGAAAGTTCCGGGATCGGACAATTGGCTCGCGCTGTGAATGCGGGGGATGCGAAAGCCGCGTGGCTAACTTTGGATCGGCAATCGGGAGCCGAAAGCAGCCGTGATTTGCAAATGCTGCGCGTGCAGCAACCTGAGGATCGGCGCTTTGAGAAGTTTATTGTGGACGGCTATCGACCCTTTCTCGAAGATATCGCGAACGGTCCAGCGGGCTCGAACGATGAGGCAGTGAACGACTGGGCGAAGCGAGTCTTGCGGAGACAAGCAAGTTTTCAATTGCTCTGCACCTTAAGGCACGGGCCATGGGGCGTTCAAGGGCTGAACGATTTCGCTACCACCTTGTTGCGTCGCGAGGGTTACTTGAGTGGAATGGGAAGTTGGTACTCAGGTCGCCCGGTCATGGTAACCCGGAATGATTATGGGCTTCGCTTGATGAACGGCGACATTGGCGTGACCTTGTCCTTGTCTGGAGGCGAGAAAAATCGCGACAGTGGCTTCAACCCTGGCAACTTGCATGTCGTGTTTCCAGATAGTGAAAGTCCATCTGGCTTGCGTTGGGTCTTGCCGAGTCGATTGGGCCATGTCGAAACCGTGTTTGCAATGACGGTACATAAATCACAAGGCTCGGAGTTCACGCGTGTGGGGTTAGTATTGCCGGACCATTCGAGTCCTGTGTTGACTCGCGAATTGATTTACACCGGGATCACGCGCGCTGCCGAGCAGTTTTGCTTGATTGTCAGCAACCCGACGATCCTGCGCGAAGCGATCCAACGGCGTGTCGAACGCACCAGCGGCCCGATAACGAGAAGCGACAACGGCCTACCTGCAAACACCTCGCCCGCAACCGCGGCCGATCCGCTATGATGCTCGTCGGAGCACCGGTCACCGGACGAAGCAACACTGTGAAGCATTTTCTCCGAGGAAAGCAGGCCCGAATGGGCCGACACAGACTGAGCCGGGCCACTGGCTTTGATTTGATAGATCTGTTCCGCGAGCAAGAGCAGGCCCGAATGGACCGACACAGCCTGAGCCGGGCCACTGGCTTTGATTTGATAGATCTGTTCCGCGAGCAAGAGCAGGACCGAATGGGCCGACACAACCTGAGCCGGGCCACTGCTTTGATTTGATAGATCTGTTCCGCGAGCAAGAGCAGGCCCGAATGGGCCGACACAACCTTAGCCGGTGTGCGTGAGCCACCGGTTAGATTAGTATCAACGATCAGTAAAGGCCTGAAAGGCCGACACAAATGCGGAGGGTTAGCGTTTAAAAACTCTTCGCAACACCAGTCGACGAAGGATACCGCCAACCCAGAACCCGCGGTTGCTGTAGCCCGTAGCAAATACAGATAGGACGTTTATGTTCGCCCTCACCTTTCGCGATGTTTCCCAAGTTGCCTTTGAAATCGTTCCTGATGCGGAACTGTTGAGTCCGACCGACGCGATCGTTCAAGTTGAAATGGCGGGGCTTTGCGGTTCCGACTTGCATCCGTATTGGGGCCGTGAACGAGGCCTGGACCCAGGGACGGTCATGGGTCACGAATTTGTCGGACGAATTGTGTCGTTGGGAGATCAGGTGCAAACCTTGTCGAATGGCGACCTAGTATTCGCACCGTTCTCAACTTCCTGTGGCCAATGTTATTACTGTCAGAACGGCTTGCCGAGTCGCTGCCAGTACGGCCATTTGTTTGGGTGGCGGAGTCAGCAAATCGGCCTGCATGGCGGACAGGGCCAATACGTTCGCGTCCCTTTGGCGGATGGAACCTTGCTCCGGGTACCTCCGACGGTGAGTCACGAACTGGCTTTGCTGCTGGGCGACAACTTGAGCACCGGCTATTACTGTACCGAGTTGGCCGAGGTTCACCCGGGTGGCACTTATGCCATCATTGGTTGCGGCAATGTGGGACTCATGGCGATTGTCGCAGCGAGATTGAAGGGCTGTGAGAACCTGATTGCGATCGACCCCGTTCCCGAGCGACGCGAGTTGGCCGAGCAGTTGGGCGCTCGCGCTGTGGCACCGAACGATTCCGTGCTGGCGGAAGTACGACAACACTCGGAGGGACGTGGGGCGGATGGTGTTCTGGAATTAGTCGGCATGCCCGAGGCTCAACGGATGGCCTACGATTTGGTTCGTCCTGGCGGCACGATTGCGACCGTTGGGTGCCACTGCGATCAAACGTTTGCGTTCTCACCGGTGCAGGCGTACGATAAGAATCTTAGCTATCGGACCGGGCGTTGCCCGGCGCGATTTTACATGGAGCAGTTGCTCGAACGACCCGAAATTCAAGCGTTGGACTTGGCTCCATTTATCACGCACCGTTTCGACTTGAGTGACGGCCCTCGCGCCTATGAAGTATTCAGTCGTCGCCAAGAAGGCATCGTCAAAGGAGTATTTGAGTTGCGATAATCGCAGCACTTTTCAACTGATGTGTTCCAACCGAATCGAACTTGCGAGAAAACCCGTCAAGTGTCCGACTTGCCAGAGCAAGCCAGTGGCAGTCATCCTGTATGGCTTTCCGGCTTTTTCGAGTGACTTGGAACAGAAACTGAGTGCGGGCCTGATTTCTCTCGGAGGTTGTTCGCTATCGGGCGATGACCCGGCTTGGCGATGCGCGACTTGTGGGCAAGAAATTTACCGCAAGGCCCCATTCACCTTCGGCACTGACGGCCCACAAGAACAGTAAACCCAACACGAACCGAAATCAGCTCGGCTGGCCCAGGCCCATTGCCGAGCGGATTCACGCAACGAGACCAAAGTTGGCCCACCCGACGCGGCTTGTGAAATAGATGGAGCCAGAGCTGGTAGTGCGACGCCTGTTAGGGATTGAGCCCGAACGTGAGAAGAAGCTGGAGCTCACGAGTAAGTACGAACTGGGACGCAAACTCGGTGTCTTGAATGATCATTTCGGCGCTCGATGAGGCCCGCATGGGCAGAAACAACGCGAACCGGTGTTCGTGAGCCAGCGGTTCGAGTGACTCTTCCCAAAGAAAAAGGCCTAGGAGGCCAACAAATTTGAGAAAGGAAATGCTTCACGGCCCTGGGCACGTGTTGGGGCCAGTTGCAACAGAGACAACCGACCGCAACAAACCGAAACCACGCATTTGCGATCGGAAAATCAAACGCCCTTGCAACGAAGGGCCATAAAATAGGCCGGGCAGGACTCGAACCACCCCGAGAAAACAAGGGCGAAACTCTTGGGGTGGGGCAAGGGGTGGGGACATCGACTGACGCCGCCAAGAAGTGCACCCACTGTGGCGAATTCGATCCGCGGTCCCTCGATTCGGTGCTGCGGTGGGTGAACTCGCGCCGGAAGCGACAAGGGAAACCCATGATTGGCGTGTCGGCCGACCAATTTGTTGAGGCCGAAGTTCAAGTGAAGAATGAGTCAAACAGGTTCAAGAAGCCTACAGCACCTCCTTTAGATCTGTCAGGCGGTTACCTACCCGATAGTGCGTTTAGGCGGTAGTCGAGGCGTGATAACCGCAGGAGGCGTTGCGTCGGGGGACGTCCTAGGGACGCAGCGTAACGCAGAAAAAATAAAAAAAACATCGTGTTATTCGCGAGTGAATGCGGAAAGCCTGGAAAAGTTCGGTAAAAATGGACTTCAGGCGCGTATTGCTCTTGCGTACGCACGCGCGCGGGCGGCTGTAAATAATCGAACAAGCAAGAAGTTAATGGCAGGCAGCGACTCTCGATAGCATCGGTTCGCGGCCTGCCGTCTTAAAGTCGGATCAGTCGCCCGAATTGGCGAAGCATGGCGGGGTGATGTTGAAATCAAGATGGGCTTGTTAAGTTATTGTTGTGGCAAGAATCGTCTCCAAGGTGGAGAGGCCAATAACTTGTCGAGATTGTCCCAAGAATAGGATCGGCCAAGTGACGACCTTGTTATCACGAATATGCCGGTACACCAGACCAAGCCAGTCAATGTGCCCGATATAACACAAACGCTACTTGATGGAGTTGCGGTCGATGCTTGCAAAACCCACAAGATTGGGTAATCAAGGGTTTCCCCCAAGGAATTGGAAATGCAATCGCAAAAGAACGATGAGGAATTAGGACCAAAGCTGGAAACTTATTCAAGCAAGACACAGCCAACGAAGTCTCAGGCATCCCAAGAGCGTTTGCGGCAGAAAATCGACAAATTGCCGCCGCACAAGCAATCGGCGTTGTTAGGACGCGCATTGGCACAAGTCCTCCCCAAACTGCTGGAACGTGGGAACGGGAGCGGAAAATCTCAGTAACCTATGAAATCACGTCAACGAATCATCGACCATGGCGAGGTATTTACCCCTCCGGAGTTGGTCAACGATATGCTCGACCTTGTCGCACACGAGTGCGAACGGATCGAATCTCGATTCTTGGAGCCGGCTTGCGGGGATGGTAACTTCGTCTCAGAAGTGCTACGACGCAAACTCTTGACGGTCGACGCTCGCAACAAAAGCAACCGTGTCAAATGGGAACGCGATGCGGTTCTGGCGGTGTGCAGTATCTATGGCATCGACCTTTTGCCTGATAACGTCGAGATTTGCCGCCAGCGACTTCTGCAGATCGTACAAGACCGATATCAAGAACGGTTTAGCGAGTCGCTGTCCGCCGAGGCTGAGACAGCGTTCTCGTTCATTTTGTCGCGCAACATCGTCCAAGGTGATGCACTGAACATGCGAACGTCCGAGGATCGCCCGATCGTCTTCTCGGAGTGGTCGCCCGTGAATGGAACCATGCTCAAGCGACACGACTTCGCTTACGATCAACTTTTGAACGAGGCCCATATCGCAAATCTGCCGCTCTTCAGCGATTCAGGGAACGATGTGTTTTTGCCGACGTCCGTTGGCGCGTTCCCGCCATGCCATTACCTAAAAGTTCATGAAGCGGAGCAACTCGATGAACGGACATAATCCCGACATCTTGACGTGCCTCGCCAATCTGAGCGCCGACGAAGTCTTCACGCCGCCCAAGTTGGCAAATGCGATGCTGGACATCCTGCCCCAGGAATTATTCGCTTCGCCAGAGACGACGTTTCTTGATCCTGTTTGCAAGAGCGGTGTCTTCTTGCGTGAGATCGCTCGCCGACTGAATGTTGGACTCAGAGACAAGATTCCCGACGAGCAAGCTAGGGTCGATCACATTCTAACGAAGCAAGTCTTCGGGCTGGCAATTACAGAACTTACAAGCTTGATTAGTCGCCGAAGTTTGTACTGCTCAAAAACTGCAAACGGCAAGTACAGCATCGCGACCGAGTTCGATAACGCAGATGGCAATGTAAGATTGCCTAAAGCCAAGCACGTTTGGGACGGCACGAAGTGCAAGTTCTGTGGAGCAAACAAAGAAGAGTACGATCGTGATAGTTCGCTTGAAGAATACGCATATCCATTCATTCACGGTGTCGATCCAAGGAAGTTATTCAATATGAAATTTGATGTGATCATAGGGAATCCTCCCTACCAATTGAGCGACGGCGGATTCGGCAGAAGCTCATCGCCGATCTATCATTTGTTTGTCGAACAGGCGATAAAGCTTGAGCCAAGGTTTTTATCGATGGTAATCCCGTCTCGTTGGTTCTCAGGTGGTAAAGGACTGGACGAATTTCGTGAGGCAATTTTATCGGACAACCGATTGAGAGTTCTTCACGACTACTTAACGGCATCAGACGTCTTTTCGGGAATCGGATTGAAAGGAGGAGTTTGCTATTTCTTGTGGGACCGCGACAATCCTGGAGAATGCAGCGTTACTACACATTTCAAAGACTGGCCATCCGGTTTTGGTGTTCGTTCGTTACTCGAAAAAGGAATTGATGTATTCATTCGCTTCAACGAAGGTGTCTCGGTCGTGAAAAAGGTGATTTCGGTAGATAGTCCACAGTCAACTACCATTACCTTACCCGAGCAGAAACGTTTCGATCGTCTTGTGAGTTCCCGGAAACCCTTTAATCTCGTTACTACTTTTAAAGGACGTACGAAACGCAAAGATGGAGATGTTTTGGTTTATCAAAATGGAGGGACTGGATACGTTGCACGGTCTTCGATCACAACGGGCACAGAATTAATCGACCATTGGAAGATATACGTAGGACGTGCGGCTCCTGGAACCGGCAATCGCGACACTTATCCGCACAAGATTATCAGTACACCCTTCCTTGGCGAACCGGGTAGTATTTCGTCCGAAACTTATTTGTGCATCGGTCCATTTGCTTCTGAGACACAGGCAAGAAACGCATTGTCCTACCTTTCGTGTCGATTCACCAGATTCTTGATTCTCTTGCACAAACCAGCTCAGGATACGACTCGCAAGGTCTATACGTTCGTGCCAACTCAAGATTGGACGAAATCCTGGACTGACGCAGAGCTGTACAAGAAATACGGCCTGTCCGAAGAGGAGATTAGCTTTATTGAGAAAATTGTCCGGCCAATGGAATTGAACGGGGTTCCGACAGACGAGTCTGATATCCTTCCAGACGACGAAGAATAGGCTGGAAACGCACAGATGTCGCTAAAGAACTTCTTTCCGAATCGCCCGTTCGCAAAGCCAACTATCTACGCTTTCGCAAGTACACACCAAGCCCACGTCGGTTTGCTCAAAGTTGGTTATACCGAGCGCGAAGCGTCAGATCGAATTGCGGAGCAATGGCCAGGCGGACTTAAAGCATACCAAATCGAATTAATTGAATCCGCGATGCGTTCCGACGGCACGAGTTTCACGGATCATGACGTCCATCGCCATTTGCGCGCTCGCGGATTTAAGAACCCGACGCACGAGTGGTTTAAGTGCACAGTCAAGGATGTGAAGGCTGCTATTGTCGCAGTCATGAACCGCGATTCGAATGTAGAAGATCGAACGCAGACCTTTGGTCTTCGCCCTGAGCAAGAAGAGGCAGTCTCATTAACTGCCGAGTACTTCAAACGCTCAAGGCTGGAGCGATCGAAGCGCGCACCGCACTTTCTGTGGAACGCCAAAATGCGCTTTGGTAAAACGTTCGCTAGCTACCAACTTGCGAAGCGAATGGGATGGAAGAAAATTCTTGTGCTCACGTTCAAACCCGTTGTGAAGCACGCTTGGGCAGATGACTTGAACCAGCATGTGGACTTCGAGGGCTGGCAATTCATCAGTCGCGATACCGAATTGACATACGAAGCCGCTAACAAAAAGAACCCGATCGTTTGCTTCGGCAGTTTCCAAGACTTCTTACAACGAACTAAGAGTGGTGCCATTAAGCCGAAGAACGAGTGGGTTCATGAAACGGCGTGGGACTGTGTCATCTTGGATGAATACCACTACGGAGCTTGGCGTGAGAACGCAAAAGGCCTATTTGGCGCGGATGAAGAAGATGAGGGCGAAGTTGCGCAAGAAGTAACCGCTGAGGAGTTAGCGTTTGATGAATCGATCCTACCGATCCAAACCGGTGGTTATCTTTACTTGTCCGGAACGCCGTTTCGCGCTCTTGGATCGGGTGAATTTATCGAGGAGCAGATCTACAACTGGACCTATAGTGACGAGCAGCGGGCAAAACGCGACTGGGCTGGTGACGGCCCGAATCCATACGAAGAGCTGCCCCGACTGGTGTTAATGACCTACACTTTGCCCGACGAGATTCGTCAAGTTGCGGAGCAAGGAGAATTCAACGAGTTCGACTTGAATGAATTCTTTCGTGCTGATGGTGAAGTCGAAGATGCGAAATTCGAACACGAATCTGAGGTTCAGAAGTGGCTGAACTTAATTCGAGGATCGTATAAAGGAGCAACCGTCGATGACTTGAAACTTGGCAAGGACAAGCCACCGTTGCCGTTTTCCGATGCTCGATTAATGGGAGTGCTCAACCATACGTTTTGGTTTCTCCCCAGTGTTGCATCCTGTCACGCAATGGCGAATTTGCTAAAGGCGAAGAACAACGTCTTTTACCATGACTTCAACGTTGTGGTGGCGGCTGGATCCAGGGCTGGTATCGGCGCGGCATCGCTACCTCCTGTATTGGATGCGATGGACGATCCGTTGAAGAGCAAATCTATAACACTTTCATGTGGTAAGCTTACAACTGGAGTGACCGTCAGGCCATGGACCGGCATGTTAATGCTGCGCAAGCTATCGAGCCCTGAAAGCTACTTCCAAGCTGCGTTCCGCGTTCAATCGCCATGGACGGTGAAAGATGAAAACCAGAAGACGGTGATTGTAAAGCCGGAGTGCTATGTGTTCGACTTCGCTCCCAATCGTGCATTGCGACAGATCGCAGACTACGGCTCTCGTCTGGCGACCGATGAAACAACGCCAGAACAACGAGTAACGGAGTTGGTTGGATTCCTGCCGGTTCTTGCTTATGACGGCAGTGCGATGCGTCAACTAGATGCAGCAGCGATTTTGGACATTGCTACGAGTGGAACCAGCGCGACTTTGTTAGCCAAGCGATGGGAAAGCGTTCTATTAGTCAATGTCGACGACAGTACGTTGACTCGATTGATGAATGATCCGAAGGCCATGGAAGCCTTGCAGGCAATCGAGGGATTTAGAAATCTCAATGCCGACTTGGAGACTATCATCAATCGTTCCGAACAAATCAAGGATGCGAGGCGCAAAGCCGCTGACGGGGACGAACCCGATGCGCGCGAAAAGAAAGAGCTGACCGAAGCCGAGAAAGAGCGAAAAAGCTTGCGCAAACAAGTTCAAGAAAAGCTGATCAAGTTTGCGGCACGTGTTCCCGTGTTCATGTACCTCACGGATTTTCGTGAACAGCGGTTAAAGGACGTCATAACGAGGATTGAACCCAAACTGTTCAAGCGAGTAACAGGCTTGACAACGGCCGACTTTGAACGCCTAGTTAGTTTGGGAGTGTTCAATAGCGGTTTGATGAACGATGCGGTTTGGAAGTTCCGCCGTTATGAGGATGCAAGCTTGCGGTACATGGGCATTAGTCGTCATGGGGCGTTGCAAATGGGCCTGTGGGACACCGCATTAAGCGAAGAAGATTTCCAAACGACGTTTGAGGGATTAGTAGATGATTGATTTTTCGCAGGTACCACGATGGGTGATAGAGTGATGGGTAACTTCAGTATCGATTTGAATGAATCGTTTGAGTCGCTGCGTAATGCGCCGATTGTGGAGGCGGTCATCCAGCTCAACGCGCCACCGTCGCACCCGTTCGAACAAACCAAGCTTAAGGACTTGCTAGAAACGCGTTTCGCCGGTTACAAAACGCATGGCCAAATGCAGATTGAAGCGGGGTTCGAAAGTTCGGCTGATGGTAACGTGGCGATGCACCACACGTCTGATTGGGCCGGATATCGATTACACTCTGGGGACGGCAAATACATTTGCCAGTGGAAACGATCCGCCTTGGTATTCAGTCGCCTCCAGCCGTACGAGACTTGGTCAAAATTGCTTGAAGGTGCAATGCCCTTCTGGAAGGCGTATCAGGAGGTAGGGCGTCCGGATATAATTGAAGGGATCGGAGTTCGGTTTATTTCGCAGATTCCGTTGAAAGAGAACGAAAGGCTGTCAAAATACGTACAGAAGATACACCCGCCATTGATCGGACTTGGCCTGCAAGCCGATTCCTTTTTTCATCAGGACACAATCCCGGTAAAGGGATATCCTTATGAAATTCGGTTGATTCGTGCGGTGCAGCCGGCCGCCGAGAAATCCGGCAGCAGAAAGGTTTTGATCGTTGATATTGACGTTTCGACCACACGGGCAGTGACTTTTGACGAACTAGATAAAGTGCTGGACGAAATGCGGTACATCAAGAACAAGGTGTTTTTTACCTACATGAAAGACGCTGCGGAGCGTTTTAGATAGACCGAGGAACACATGAAGACCACGTATTCTGGCATGAGCGACGCCGCTCGCTTGCTCGACGAAACTCGCCAGCAGATCTTTGCCCGGTGCAACAATGCAATTACATTATCTCGCAATGATGCAATCGAAGCGGTCTTGGAGGCATGGCAATCGACGGATGAAGATTGGAAGGTGAATGCCGACGAAGCTGCTGTGACCGAGGACGTAATAGATGCCGCCATTCGCTTTATCCGCAATCTCCCCCTTGGCTTTCCGCAACCGGAAGTTACTCGCGAACCAGACGGACACATCAATTTCGAATGGTATCGATCACCTCGCCGCGTTTTCTCGGTGAGCATCGCTCCAAACAATCGTTTACACTGGGCGGCCCTAATAGGTACAGAATCGCCCCGCGGAACTGCATGTTACCTCGAGAAAATTCCTGTCTCTATCCTTGATACTGTTGCGAGAGTATTCGAAGGTGATTGATCCGGAAAACATTCCGTACGTGGCTGAAAATGAACTGCTAGCTCGATTCATCGTTTATAGTGATGAGAAGCGGCCAGATGGCACAGTAAAACACAAGTTGTTCTTGCCTTACAAGCTTGTTGAGCTTTCGGTTAATCGCCATCGCGAGGCGTCTCTCGGAGAAACGTGGCAAGTAGGTTTCGACGTAGCTGAAGAGCGGCAGCGTACGCTTTACGGCTTGGCTAATATCCGCGCAAGCAGTTGTCGAATTGATACCCTGGATGTGGCTCCTGCTCCGATCCTTCCCAAGAATCCGAACCACGCGAATATCACTGGCTACCCCCCTGCCAAAGAAGATCAAATGGCGCTTGCTAAGAAACTTGCTGCCGCGATCGAAGGCAAGTGGCAAGAACCGCCCCAAAAAACTTAGTCCCACAAGTCGCCGTGCTTTCCAGACCCCGAGCAAAGGTCCCGTTTCAAGATACGACGCCATGGCGGTCGCCGCGAACGGTGTCTGTCTCTCGGAGGCGATTTTTACACCGAGGCCGAGCGTTGTATCACGCAATACGCAACATCCAACTTGTACTTATCTAACATCTTCCTGCAAAGAATAGGCCGGGCAGGACTCGAACCCGCGACCAAGGGATTATGAGTCCCCTGCTCTAACCAACTGAGCTACCGGCCCGCACACTACAGCATTCCGACACCAATTAATGTCGTCGAGACCAACGGCGGAATCAAACCCGCAAGAAGGCCTGCGGAACGTCGTATTCTAGCGTCGTCTGACGGAAATCCAAGACCGAGCCCTCCGTTCGTTGTCAGGCCCCTGGCGGCCCGCCCACAAAATTGTGCGTCACCAGTCCCCAGGCGGCCCGAACCCAAAATTGTGCTCGCGAGTCCCCTGACGGCCTGCCCACAAAATTGTGCTCGCGAGTTCCCTGGCGGCCCGAACCCAACACCTTACTTCGCTAGTCCAAGGACGGCCTAAGCCTGAAAATGTACCTCGCGACTCCGCTTCCTCAGACCCCCGAAATCCACTTAGGTTCACCGACGCCGGACCGGGCCCAGACCGCCGATTCGAAGAAGCGACAAACAACTTGACCCATGGCCGGTAAATCCTTGGGAATGAAATTCTATTTAAATCCTAAATCCAGTGGTTCACGCGAACAGCCATTGCCTGACTATCAAGTTTCAACCGGACCGCAACGGATTGCATTCTTGAGCCAGCAACTCTGGCACCCCAGGGCCAAACCACAATGACTCCGCTGACGATTCTTTCTGCCGCACACGAATCGTTATTCCATCATCGTCCCACGAGTTCGATCCCTCACTCCGCCGCTCTCGATTGTCCACTTCGTTTGGGCCAATGCTGTAAAGTTGGTAGTCTTGATCTCACCTCACTCGGTTGCCACTTCCACTAAATCGCTCTGCCAAACTGCCACACAGCGATTTGTGGTCGATGTCGCGGATGAGTCAGGCCACGAAGTTGATTTGATGTTGCTGATCTTGAAGTGGGTGTAAACCGGTAGCGAGGCAGGCGGTTTTGATTGCTGCTGAAAGTTCAATGTTGTCCGTCGCTGAAGGTGCGACAGTTTGGTTAGGTTACTGTCCTCGAGGTCCTTTTCCCTAGTGGCGGAATGCCGGTTGAAACTTGACCTTGATGATTGGTTCGATGCATGGTGCTTGGTGCATTGTACGATCTTGGAACGTGGTTCTTCGTGCGCGGTAAGTATCGTGGACCGTGCAGACTTGCGAACATGCGCCGTTGCGGTCTCGCGGGCGTTCGTTTGCGAAACAAGCCTGTCCCTCGACCGCTTCGCACATGTTGGGCATCTATGCAACTGCCAGTTGTGCTCTCGCCGGAGAGCATGGCCAGAGTGGATTTGATCTTGTGTACCAGCCCGCCACCATTGGCTTCAAGCCAATGGGGCGATGACTGTTCAGCTACAGAACTTGCTCCAAGGGTTTGGAAGTCCGTAGGACTGACTCCGCTTCCGTCATGTCCGCAAGTAGGCCGATCGAGTTTCATCTTGCGTACGGACCGACCGGAATTGCAAGCGTGAACCGTTGCGGTCTCGATGAAGTTCGTTTGCGAAGCAGATCTGTCTCTCGACCGCTTCTCCTGCGATGGTCGTCTTGCCTTAGTGGTGAATCCTTGGCCCAACCGAGACGAGCTCGGTTGCGGCCTTTCAGCTGCTGATTTTTGTTGTTTGCTTTCGGCTGCCGTCTTGTCTCTCGTAGTAATGCTCGGGCCAACATCACTTTGCCTTGCATTTGGCAGTCGAATCCCACCCGACTTGCTCGGCGGATTGTGACGTTTCACGCGACATGCGACGACTCGGCTTTGGAAGGCCGTAGGACTGACTCCGCTTCGGTCATGTCCGCAAGTAGGCCGATCGAGTTTCATCTTGCGTACGGACCGACCGGAATTGCAAGCGTGAACCGTTGCGGTCTCGATGAAGTTCGTTTGCGAAGCAGACCTGTCTCTCGACCGCTTCTCCTGCGATGGTCGTCTTGCCTTAGTGGTGAATCCTTGGCCCAACCGAGACGAGCTCGGTTGCGGCCTTCCAGCTGCTGATTTTTGTTGTTTGCTTTCGGCTGCCGTCTTGTCTCTCGTAGTAATGCTCGCGCCAACATCACTTTGCCTTGCATTTGGCAGTCGAATCCCACCCGACTTGCTCGGCGGTTTGTGACGTTTCACGCGACATGTGTCATCGACACGCCCTTAGCATTCTTCTGCGAAGTGTCTGCCAACACTTGAACGGTATTGCGGTAAACGCAATACCGTTCCATGGGTGTCGGATTCAGCGTGCTTTTTTTCGCGGCGCGGTTAAGCAAGCCAAGCCTTAGGGAGTAACCGTCTGCAAATCTCGCTCTTGACCCGCAATGGTTCCCAGGGCCCGCCAGATCTCTGGGGTAATCGAATCGTTCACCGATTCGACCGAGCCGTCACAACGAAGAATGTTGACTAACTTGGTATGGCCGCTGCTGGCGGAGAATAGATTCTCGCCATAGTTATTATCCGTGCCCTGAATATTGAAGCAGGCTGGTTCGTTTGGCAACATCGTGGTCTGGAAACTGGCTCCCAAGATCGATGTGGAAGGCGCCCAGGCCGCACCTCGCAAACCCTGAAACTCAGGCGCGACAAAGTTCGACTGGGTCAAACATGCCTGACGACACAAATCCACCGAGGTTTGGCTGGTGATGTTGCACGAGACCCAATCCCGAATGTTCGAGCCAATCACTTCCGGTTGCGTGGCAGTTAACCGACCACGATCAGGCAAGAACTCCGAGTAAGCCATCGTGTTGCTTGATCCGTCGGCAATGGTACCAAACGTGCGCGGGAAATCGATTCGGAAGTCGTTAAGCGGACCAAATGCTTGAAAGGCCGCATAACCGTTTCCACGCCCTGACGGGTTGGACGAGTTCGGCAGCGAGTTTTGCGACGGATGAGAACCGTTGCAAATCGCGTACGTGTGGCGTCCATCGGGACCGTAAGGCGAAGTGTGCGGCGCCGAAGGACACACGTAGGTGGGAATCACCGATCTTTGATGTTGGTTCGCACCATCGTTGGTCAAACCGGTCGGGTCCCATGGATTGCGATTCCACAGCGTTCGATCGTACAAATCTTGTTGTTCGATGTATGGCAACGTCAAGACTTTGTCCGAGTGCTGACCAAAAAGGGACACGGCCCGTGTGGTGAAATTGTAGCCCGTTCCGAAATTCACCGGAAACCGATTGTGAATGTCGTGGTAGTTGTGATGGCCCAAGCCCACTTGCTTGAGATTGTTTTGACATTGCGTGCGACGCGCCGCTTCACGCGCCATTTGCACCGCTGGCAAAAGCAAACCGATCAAGACCGCGATAATCGCGATCACCACAAGAAGTTCGACCAGCGTAAAGCCACGACGAACACCGAAAGTAAGCGTTGACACGAAAGCATCTCCTCAAAAAGGGCATTTCGATGTTCTCGGAACTGCCGAGTTCGCATCGAAAAATGGTACCTAGGAGACGCGGCTACAAACGATGTTAACGCAGGACTTTTATCCGTCAACACACAAAATCCGATATTTAAAGGCATGTTCCTAGCCATTAACAACAGCGAGAAATTGTACGCCATAAGCGAAACGGTGACGTGGTGCTATCGGTCGGTGGCTGCGCCGCGATTCGAAAATATTTTTCCGATTCACTGAAATTGCCTACGAACCAGACGTTTTTTCCCGCGAAAATTCGAACATCCGCTCGAAGTCGCTTACGAAGCATTCCACCTTAACAGCGCTCGATAGGGCATGGCCCAAATTGGAACAGGAATTCGAAGCTGTCGCCGAAGACTGTTTTCGACTTCGTCATAAACCCGCCAAAACTTTCCCTCCTCCGCCGATCTTCGCCAAGTCTTCGACCAAGCCTTGAATTCCCGACTCGCTGCCTGTGCGTCCATGGCATGGGCAGTTTGGAGGCACAACTGGGCCGTTTGTCGCAGAAATTCTCGCAGCGTCTCATAAAACGCCGCGACTTCGAAGTCTCGAAACATGGCGACCTGCTCCACCGCGGCCGCCCAATCATCCGCCGCAATCAATGAAACAGTAAACCACAAGCGAACCAATTCCGTATCTTGATCCGGCGAGAGGCGAGGATCCGAGAAACATCGCTCGCCCATCTGTCGCACCAACGACCAATCGTGTAACGAGGCAGCGATCCTCACCAATTGAAACCAGTGATCGGCAGTCAAGTCTTCATAGGTCTCCCAACCAGGCAGCCACAGCCGACAACCCTTGGCTTGCAGTGAGCTCAGGGAATGAAACCACTTTTGCCACCAGGGGAAATCACGATCGATCAAGAAGCTACCGGCCGCACAAAACGCGCCAGGGTCACGCCGAAGATCCGTGCCCCGTTGCCGAATCAAGCTCACTGCCGCCGTTTGTTTCCCGTGCAGCTCATGGTTGCGCAACAAAAACTCGGCGGCTCCCCACCAGGCATTCGTCGACGGCATCCGCCTCAGCTCGTCCAGCGCTTGCAGGCAAGTGCTCAAACCGCTTTTCCAATTAGCAATCCCCCACAAGCGTCCGACCGTGCGATGGCCGTGTTCCATTCTTGCTCGCAACAATCGCATCGCTAATGGCGTGGCCTCGGCATCCATCAAGTAAGCCAAACCGCGATGAGCGTAGACATCGGTCGTCGAATCTGATAACTCATCCAAGATCTTGGCGAATATTTCTTCAGCCACTTCAAACTTTTTGTCGCGAATCGACAGCAGCAAATCGATGGAACTCACCAGGCCAGGGTTGGCACGTCCACGTAAACGATCGATCGTAGCCTGTAGTTCAGCGGGCTGATCACGTTTGATCAACAACTCGCTGAGTGTGGCCAAAGCAAAATCGTAAGTGGGATCCAACTGCACGGCTTTTTGTAAACATTTCAGAGCCTCGTCTTCCAATTCCAAGCGGGTCAACGAGTCAGCCCGATAACCCCAGCTCAACGGATTGCCCGGAGCCGTGCGAACCAGTTCGGCAGTCGCTTTATGGTAAGAGTCCCAGTCGCCGGCCTTTTCGGACCAATCCGCCAATCGGTACCAAAGAGCCGCAGAATCGGGATCATCCACGAGAATCGCTTGGAGCCGTTTGATGGCTTCTTGGAGAGAGCGGTAGTCCGCCAACAGGTCGAGTTCGCACAGTTGGAGCGAGCGACTTTGCCGTTGATCGTCGGCCGTTCGGCAACTGGCAATTGCGGTTTCGAAATCCCCCTGTTCCGCGTACAACTGAGCCAGTCGTCGTCGAGCATCGGTCGAGGACGGATTGATTTGCAAGGCTTTTTCAAGAGCCGCATGTCGTTCAGCCCATGTTTCTTCGGTTCGAGGCAAGACGTCGGCCAACAAAGTCCATGATTGAATTTCGTGTGGTCGCTCTTGTGACCATTGTCGAGCCGCCTTGGCAACCAACTCGGGTTGTTCGACTTTATTCACCCACGCCTGCAAACATTCCCAGGCGTAATCGAATGAAGGTCGCTGCCGAACTACGTTGGTCATGGTCTCGATTGCCAACTGCGTTTCTTCATGTTTCCAATGCAACTCGGCCAATCCACAACGCAACAGAGTATCTCGAGGTGACGCTGCTAAGGCATTCTGAAGCAGTTCGAACGCTTCCGACTTCTGCTGGTTGGCATCATAAGCCAAAGCCAAACGATAGACGACTTGCGGCCAACGAGGATTGATGCTCAGCGCTCGTTTGAGACATTCAATTTGCCGCTGCGGGTCCTGCTGTTGCTCGGCCAGCGCGGCAGCATCCGACCAAATCCGAGGCAGCAACGGGAATCGGTCGATGGCTTGGCTCATCAGCCGAGCGGCTTCGTCCAACTTATCTTGGCGTCGTAGAATCTCAATCAGTGAAATCCAACTCTGGAACAAGTCGGGACGAGCCGAGTGCATTTCCTGAAACAATTGCAAGGCAGCGGCATCGTCCAAGGTGGGTTGCACATGATCGCTCAGTGTTAGCAGCAAGTCGCCAGTGACAACCTGGGACTTGAGTTCTCGTTGCACGAACTCGAGCACTTGCTGACGTTGTTCTCGACTTTCACATAGATCCATCCAACCCAAAAATCCAGGTTCCCAATCGATGGATAGTTCCAACGACTTGGCGAAATCGGCTGCGGCTTCTTCGTAGCGGCCTAGTTTCGCGTGGACAAGGCCGCGCATGCTCCAGGATGCCGGGACATGTGGCTCGATAACCAAGGCTTGTTCGGTATAAGGTAGGCTTTCATCGGGGCGATGCAAATCGATCAGCACCAAAGCCATTTCGCGCAAGGCCCAGGGATCTTCGGGGTGCAATTCCAACATACGGCGCAGTTCTTCCACCCAACGACTGCTTAGATCTTCGCGCCGCAACAGCCCAATCCAAATTTGCCGCAGTTCATAATGCTCGGGGAAACGTTGCAGGTATTCGGCCAAAAAAGCGATCGCCGCTTCACTCCCCTGCCGGTCGAAAATCGTATCGCACAAGGCATTAACAAAGTTCATGTTTAGTGGCTGGAGCGACAGCGCCTCGCGGTAGCGATGTTCTTGAGTCGCCATGTCTTCGTAGATCATGGCGAATCGAGCGGCCGTGTTTAGCCAGCGACTTCGATTGGTAATCGACTCGGCCGCCGCGAGTAATTGCTTGGCTTCATCGCGTCTCCCCCACCCCATGTAAAACTGAGCCGCGTTCAATAATGCGTCACCGTCGAGAGGACGCCATTGCAGACTTTCTTCCAAGGCTCGAGCCGCCAAATCGTGTCGATCGCACGTCTCGAGTGCCGCCACGTAGTTGTAGGTGGGACTGGAGGATTGTCTCCCCAGGGTCTCGTGCCGGTTGCGGAGAAAATCGAGCCCAGCATCGGTGTCCCCCATCGCTCGAGTCGAGGCAAAATAGTCTGCCGCCAACGATTCATCCAATTGATCGGCCAAAGCTGCCAGCCGGAGAACCTGGACGGCCAGTCCGCGCTGATTCATTCTCCAATAGTATCGGCTCGCAAGTCGCAAGTCTTCCGGCGACTGTTGTTCACGCAAGATTCGGTGCAACCAACGTTCCACGGCCGGCAAGGTACGTTGATCTTCCAACAGTTCCGTCGCCAACATCCTCCAGTAGATCGGCAACGAATCGGCTTCATCGCACAACGATCGCAAACGCTCCAGATAGCTTTCCCGCCGCCCCAACTCCCGCAGCAACGATAAACGCACCAATTGTTGGTTGACATCTTTGGGAAACCGTTCGGCCAAAGCTTCGACCGCGCGCAATTGGCGGACGCGATCTTGATCGTAGAACGCCAAGCTGGCTCGCGCGTGGAGCGTCAAGCGATGATCAGAATCCAACGCCTCCATGTGTTGCAGACAGGTTGCGGCGGTTTGACGATCGTGCGTATGCAAAGCTCTATGCATTTGATGCATGTGGTCGTAGAACTCGGCATCTTCCAACTCCAATCCGGCCAGCCGATGGGATTCCGTCAGGGGCACCAACGTCATTCCACGTGGACCGGTCGTCGAATAATGTTCTAGAAGCTCCTGCCCACGATACTCGAGATGGTGTCGCTCACCGGGATCGCGCACCAACAACACGCCACGGCGGCTGTCGTATCCGATGACCGGTTGCAGGTGCCCCATTTGCGGGCCGATCGTAGTCAATGTGAATGGCACACCACGATCGATCAATTGTTGCGCATTGTCCCAAGTCACTCGGAACTCGCGCGCATCAAAGCCATGTTCTTCGGCCCAATTGCGTTCTTCGTGAGCGGGTGTCCCGTCGTAGCAGATCGACTGGGCCAACTCGACATGATCCACGTGTTGCCCCCAATAACTGGACAATGCCACCAGGGTTGCCGGAGCACAAGTCAAATGGTTTTGACGAACAAATTTCACGTCCAATAGAATGTCCCGAGTTTCCTCAGTCGGACGGGCCAGCGCTTCCTGCAAGGATTTCACGATCGAGCGATAGTAAGGTGAATCAATTTGCTCGGCCAGTCGAATCGCTTCTTCATAATCACCTCGACGGTAAGCCAACTCGGAGCGACGACTGGCCAACCAACGCCGCAGCGTCTTGTCACGATCCAAAAGCAAATACAACTTTTCGGCTTTATCCAGACATTCTGCCACCAAATCGAAACGTCGCGTCTCGGAGTAGAACGCCGCTAACTGACTCCACAGATCTCCGGATTGATTGTGATTTGCGGCCCGCAATAGTAGATCCTCAGCCTCGCTATCGCGATTCAACTGTAGCAGCTGATAAGCATGAAGCTGGACGGCGGGACGATAGTAGGGGCGGATTTCCAAGGCTCGCGCTGTGGCCGATAGAGCTTCCTCACGACGATCCATTGCCGCCAGTAATGAGTGTTTTTCGACCAAGACCCAGACGTGATCGGGGATCAGCTGCAAGGCCAGTTCAATATCGCGCTGGGCGGCCGTGAAATCACGTAACGAAGTATAAACTTGTGCTCGAAGCGAAAGAAGTTCTGTCTGTATTTCAGGATTCAGACCCTCTGGCAAACCTTGATACGCCATCTGACGCCAAGTTTCCAAAGGTCCTTGGTAGGACAACATCAACATGTACTTGTAGAACAAGAGCTGCGGATGATCGGGATAGGCTTGGCACGCACGAATGTGCCAGAGTCGCCCCCAACGTTGGCCACCCAGATTATGGGCCAGTCGCCCGGCCATGACACGCCCTTCCACATCCGGCCATTGTTCGATCGGCCCCCAAGCCTGCGTCCCAATGTGGTAAGCCGCGTGATATTGCCCTCGATCGTATTGTTCTAGAATCTGTGAATAAATGTTGTCGGTCATCTTGTTCGCCCAAATGATACGAGTCGCCGTCGCAGGTTAATGAGAGGCTGATTCTAGTGCCTCGCCCAGCGAAAGAAATAGGATCGACGCACGATTGACGGCGCGACGGAGATTATTCCAAAGGAAAATCGCGAATCAAAATCGCGGAATCGTACAGGCGAAGATGACGATAATAGACTTCCAAAGTCAACGTCGCCATGGCGGTGCAATACAATCGACCACCCTCATTGCCCGTCTTGGGATGCGGGAAATACCAACTGCCGCGTTCATGACCAATATCGCTTTGCGTATTCACCAAAAAGTCGCGAACCGCCTCGTTCCATTCTTTCCAGAGCGGGCCACCAAAGTGGAACAGCGCCATCGTCGTGTAGTAGTTGAAGTAAATGTGATCCGGCGAGACTTTTTGCGCAGCGAGATATTCGGCACCCATCTGAATTTCATCGCGATTGGGCGTCCAACCCTGGTGCATGCGCAAGAGCACGCCGATGGAGGTCGGAACCGGTTGGGCCAACGTGGGATCCAAGCCCGGATACGTAAAATAGGCCCCGGGGCTGACTGATTGGGACTCGATGAACTTGCTGGCTTTTTGCATGGTCTGGTCAGGGACATTGGCCCCGGCCAAACGCGCGGTCTTCAATGCCAACCATTGCCAGCCGGTGATATTGATGTCGCCGATTTGGCCAGGCATGTACCGCCATCCACCCAACGGATGTTGGGCTTTGACAATAAAATCGACCGCTTGTTGCAACGGCTGTACCAATTGCGGGTCTTCGGAAATCGCCAATGCTTCAGCCAATGCTAACGTCGCGATGCCTTGCCCGTACATCGAGTGTTCTGACAATTGCGTCAGGTCGCCCTTCTTGGAAGTCTTGAGCAAGTAGTTCAAACCGTTCAAGACCACGCCTTGATACTCGCTGGAATCGACGTGATTGTGATTGCGACCAAGAAAGCACAAGAGCGCCAAACCAGTCGCGGCTGTGCGACTGGCGGAGCTACCTTCGTTGCGAGCTTCGCTGCCTTCCGGATGTCGAAAACTCCACCCGCCATCGGGCCATTGATGTCGCGCCAACCACTCCAAGGCCATGTCAACCGCCAGTTCGCTTTGTTCGTTTCCGCCACCTTTCTGGACAAGCTCAGCTCGATTGGCGGCGCGACGGCCCGATAATCCTCCGCCCCCCGCTGCGGCCTGCTCCAAGGTCACCGGAGCCACAGGCATTTGCGACGTCGATGCCGTCAACGGCGTCTGCGTTTCGACCCGACTCGCCAAGGTTGGTTGCGGCATTGGTAACGGACTGAGGAACAGCGAGTTCTGTTGCTGATCGTCCATCGCGATTGAAACACTGTCAAAGTTTGCTTCGACGACCGCTGGTCCAGACTCAAACGCCTCGAGTGTCAGAGGACCGTCTCCAGCGAGTCGGGGCATGAACAAGAATGTCAAAACCAACAACAGCACGACGTGGACGAGCAAGCTCGCCCCGATCCCCAGCAAATCACGTGTGCGATACCAATTCGGCTCGCTATCGCCACTTGGTTCGTTGGCGATCTCGACCAGGGCGGCCTTGACTTCCGCGGAGGACGGACTCTGCGGCGAAGTTGCTCGCAATCCGGCCCAGGCACCACTCGATTGCTTCTCCAACAAGGTCAACACCACCACCGGATCCTCGTGCGGTGACACAGGAAAGACGTTGGTCGAAGTCGTTGAAGAGCTAGGAGGCACGCGCATCCTTCATGGGCGAACAAGCGGAGACGGGAGTCGTGGCCATCGACCTCCGGCGAGAGTTTAGGTCGCTACCGCTGTGTTTTCAGCGATCGCCCAAAACATTCTCTCTGGCATTATTGTCCGCACCCGTCCGATTGTCACGACTTTAACGAATAGACCGATTCACTTCCCAATACAAAATCGGGAAAAGATCGAGTCCAAGATATCGTCGGTATAGATGGTGCCTACCAAGCGACCCAGTCGATCGATGGCTCGATGCAGTTCGGCGGCCACAAGTTCTTCACCACCATTGCAAGCGGCGACCAAAACCGCTTCAGCCAGTGCCAAATCAATCTGTTCGAGATCCTCCACCGCTTGAACGGTTAAGCCCGTGGGCAGCGGTGCTCGCTCCACCGACCGTTCGCTGATGATTTGTGACAAAAGTACTCGCAATTCCGGAAGCCCCCGACCATTGGCGGTACTGACTCGCAGCCAAGGCTGCTTCCTACCGGAAAGCTCAGGTTGGGCCAGGTCCGCTTTTCCCAAAACCAACACCGCCGGCTCTTGTGGCAAACAGGCGGCCCACTCGGAGAGGGCCGCGAGCGGCTGCTGTGAGTCCCAACACAACACGAGGACATCGGCCGTCGGCAACAGTCGAGCCGTTTGCTGCTGGCTCAAGAATTCCAGTTGATCTGCAGCGCTTTGATCCAAACCCGCCGTATCAATCAGTTCAACCTCACCACCAGTCAGCTTCAAGCGACCCGATAGATAGTCGCGCGTGGTCCCGCGTTGTGGCGAAACGATGGCGGCCGATTCCCCCAACAACGAGTTGAATAAACTACTCTTGCCTGCATTGGGCGGCCCGACCAAAACCACTCGCGGCAGCGCCCCCAACTCGCCACGTTGACGCAATTGATCGAGTAGTCTGCCAACCTGATCGCGCACCGTTTGCAAATCGCCTAACAATTGTTCGCGCGAAATAAACTCGATGTCTTCTTCAACAAAATCCAAACCGGCTTCTAAATGCGCCAGCACCATGATCAGTTGGTCACGCAATCCCTGGAGAGGCGCCGATAAGCCGCCAGCCAATTGGCCCAACGCGGCTTGCAATTGAGCATCGGAGTTGGCTTCAATAACTTGCAAGACAGCTTGCGCTTGCAGCAAATCCAAGCGTCCCGCCAAAAAAGCGCGCATGGTAAACTCGCCTGGCGCGGCCAGGCGAGCTCCAAGACGGAGACATTCTTGCAGCAACTGCTCGACCAGATACGGCGCACCGGGCAAGTGAAATTCTGCAGAAGGTTGCCCCGTGTAGGTTCGGTGCGAAGGCCAATACCACAAATCAGCGGGCATCGTGGAAACCGGCATCGTGGAAGTCGGCATCGTGGAAGTCGGCATTGTGGACGCCAGGGCCGCTGAAGGCTTCCCCTCCACCACGGCCTGAATTCTAACGCGACCCACCAAACGGTGAGGAAGTCGCTCGGGCAAAGTCGCCGGGTGGTCCATCGCAAAGACTTGCCGAACCACATCGACCACCTGCGGTCCAGTCAAACGCACGATCGCGCGCGGCGCGGCCATTTTCCCAGTTGCGATTGCCGCGATCGTATCTTGCAGGTCATGAGACAATGCACCGGCCGACATGGGCTAGTCCTTGCGTTTGTCCTTCAAGCGTCGCTGACGTTCTTTGTCGCGTTCGCGAAGTTCCTGACGGCTTTTTTCATCCAACTGGGTCTTGCCTTCCGCCGCAGCTGGCTTCGCCACGACCGACGTCAACGAATCGCTGTCGCGAGCGATGCTGTCCAAAATCTCCTGCGAGAGTTGTGGCTTGGGTATGACCGCTCTTTCGATCAGACCCCAAATGCTGGAAGTAATAAAATAGATACACAAGCCGGCCGGAACTTTAAAGAACAAGAAGCCCATGAAGATCATCATGTAGCTCATCATCTTCTGCATGATGGCCTGCTGTTCATCGGTTGGTGGTGGCATAAAAATCTTCTGCTGCACAATGAACAACACGATCGTCACCAGCGGCAAGACATTAAAATACGGGCCCAACCAACCTGTCTCGGAACCAATAAAGGCCGGCAAGTAACTGGACCAGTTCCACAGCTGGTCGGGACCGGCCATATTCGAACACCAGCTCATTCCAGGAAGCAGCGGTTGATCGCGTAATTCGATATCAACGCTCAAACCTCGATACAGGCCGATAAAAATTGGCAACTGCAAAAACACAATCAAGCAACCACTAAACGGATTGTACTTGAACCGACGGAATAGTTCGCGATTGGCCAAGCCCTGCTTCTCGAGATTGTCCGGATACTTTTCTTTGATTTTCTTCATCTCGGGGGCCAAGGCTTGCATCATCTGGGCATTGATGACTGCTTTTCGTGAGATGGGCATCATCAATAATCGCACCACGACGGTCAACAAGATGATCGCAATCGCGTAGTTGCCCACGATGTAGTAGAAAAAGTGCAGTAGCCATAGCAACGGCAAGGAGAACATACCGAACCAGCCGAAACTGACGGTATCATCTAGCTTGTAAGTCGCTAACAATTCCGGCCGCTTTGGTCCGGCGAAAAGATGAAAGGATTGTTGGTAGCCGGGGTCACTGCTTGCCCCGTTTTCACCGTCCGTTTTTGCAGCCACCGGCAACGACACCGTGTTGTAAACACGAAAAGACAAGTCTTGTTTCATCGCATCGCGACCTGAGTAGGTCTTACCAACTGGCCCAGCAAATCCGCTGTAGCAAACGTATCCGCCTTCCGGGGCTTCCGCGGTCGCCGCGGCAGGCTGAGGCAGCATGGCGCTCGCAAAGTAGAGCGTGTCGACCGCCGCGTATCTCACGGTTCGTTCTTCCGGAGTGCCGTTGCGTGGAATGATCGAGAAAACGCCGTTCTTCTTGACTTCGGACTCGATTTCTGCCCGGCCATAAAAGTTGTAGGGACGTGCTGTCGTGCCGGTGACCACATCACGAGCGCCTGCCGAGTACCCGATTTTCCAAAACCCACCATGAAGTTTGATCTGATACCACCATCCTTCGATCGATGTCGCCACTGGGCCGCCCAAGCGATACGCGACCTCTAACGGCTCGGCGGACTCATTGAAAATCTCGACTTCCATCTCGACATGATATCCGGCCACAGCAGGATCATGCCGCTGTTCGGCCGCAACGACGGGAAGCCGAAATCGTTTCACGACCACGACGGCTCCGTCCAAATCGTTTGTCGCATCGGCAGCGGCATTCGGATCCACGGCTTCCGCGACCGCTGCCGTCAAGTTCTTTGATGACTTCAACAGTCGTTGGTAAACCGCCTTCGGCAAGCGGTAGCGAAACTCCACACAAGGCCGACCTTGCGGATCAACAAACTGTCGTCCCGCCCAATGGCCGTGTTGCATGGCCAAGTCCAGCTCCTGCCATTCGCCGGTTACTTTGACATCCTGCAAGCTGAACTCCAAGGTACCCGGATACGATGCTTCATCGCCGTCGACTTCGCGATACTCGGGCCCAAGCATCTGCTTCGGTCGATCCATTAAAGTGATGGTGACCGAATACTCGTCCCAAGAATCAGCGGCGATTTTCTCACCATCGACTGGTTGATTGTCGGTTTGTTCATCCATTGCCGGTGGGTTAGCCGCGGCATTCGCAGGATCGGCCGCGGCAGCATCAGCGGGTGCTGGAGCGGTAATGACTTCTTCGCTCAATGCTGCGGCAGGCGGTTTGGCCCGCGCCAACTTGGCGGTCACCTGTTGGCCGGCTCGCGTGCCGCGCAAGAACTGTTGCAAATCGTCATCGCTGAGAATCGGCGTATCGTCCAAACTGATTAGCCGGTCGCCAACAACCACCGGTACCGGAGCCGCGCCGAGACCGATCGCTTGGGCCAATGGACTGCCACTTGGCACCGCTCGAATCAAGGCGCCTTCCGTACCGTCGGGTTGCAGTTCCAAGTACCCCAGGTAACCGGACTTGTTCTCCACCTCGCGAGTCAGAAACCGCCCCTGGGCATCGCGTTGAATGAGTTCGATCCGGCGCACGCTCGCCCCGCGGCTGTCCAACGTGACCATGAGGCAATCGTTCGAGTCAGCGGACACAGAACCCAACGTGAAGAACTGTTGCGGGTTGCCGGTGGGATGAAGTTTTGGGACATCCGCAGGATCAACTTCCTTTACGGCCGCAGCAGCATCGTCCGCCGGTTTTTTGCCAAGCTTCTTCAGTCCAAACGGATCAAAAATTTGAAGAATAAAAAAAATGCCCAAAGTCAAGAGCATGACGTTCAATAGTCGTCGATTATCCACGGGGGAGGCTTCCGCTACGAGGCTGCACCGAAAGAGGTCTGACGCTTTCAGGTAGGTCTAAAAACAGGGATGCTAAAGCATCGGCGCTACTGTAAAGGCTCAGACACCTTCCGGGAAACCATTAGGTCAACTTAAAGGTTTCGCACAAATGTTTCAGATCGTTCATGAAATTAGCCGCACCAACACCGTTGAGAATTCGATGATCAAAAGTCAACGTGAAGGTTACCGAACTTTGGAACTTGTACCCGTCACCACTGGGGACTGGCTGCCAATAAGCTTCGCCCATTGCCAGGGTTGCGACGGCGGGGGCAACGATCGCGGGAATGCCCATTCTCATTCCGACTTTGCCGATATTGGAGACGGTTAGTGTGGTCGATTGATCTGCCTGGTCCTTGCCGTTGCGAACCAATTCGATCTGCCGAGCGCATGCTTCAAAGAAATCCTTTTGGCTGAGCGTGTCCGCGTCGCGAACCACCGCCGTCACCAACACGTCATCGGGCAAGCTAACCGCAATCCCGAGGTTGGTGTGACGGTACTGATGCAGGTGCTTGCCATCCGAAGCCAAAGAACTGCGCAACTTGGGATGCTGCTTCAGCGCTTCGATCACGCACCACAGGCTCATCACAAAACTGGTCGGGCCTCCGGACTTCTTGGTCTCGGCGCGGGCGGCTTCGATGGCCGTCCAATTCACTTCGGTTTGAACCGTCACCGGAATGGTTTGCTGTGCACTCCGAGTCATGCGATAATTGAGCGTCAATTGGTGACGCGACAGAGGAACGACCGCATACTTTTCCGAGTCGACGCTGGGAATCGACATCGCTTCCACGCCACCACTGGCAATAAAGCGATCCACATCCTCGGGCATTAACTTATTACCGACCGCCGGGATCTTTTGGGCAACAGCCAACAGCCCCTTCTCTTTGAGATACTTACGGGTTCGCGGCGGAATCTTCACGCCCGTATCGGTTTCTCGGGCCGACACCTCATCCTCTTCGTCGTCGCTATCGCTCGATTCCCGAGCAACCGACGCCATGGCAGCTTCATCGAGGGCCGGTCCATGTCCAGCCGACATGACCTGGGTTCCTTCAGCTACTTCCATCTTGGCAATCTCGGTGCCGATGGCGAGAACCGAGCCTGGTTCGACGGTCCATTCCACCAAAACTCCGTCGTAAGGAGATTCGACATCGGTCGTCGCTTTGTCGGTTTCCATGACGTAGATCGGCTCATCCCGGCGAATGGAATCGCCCGGTTTCTTGAGAAAATCGACCAACAAAGCCTCTTGCAAACCTTCGCCCAATTGGGGGATCAAAATCGGAATAATGGGCATGAATACGCTCCGCAGGCCAAGCCAAACGGCCAATTGGGGTCAAGGAAATGTCATTCCGGGGATGAACTTCAAACGCGGAAAATCGCCGCGAATTTTAATTGCCCAACCCAGTTCATCCAAGGACGGGTTTTGGCATTGTCGTCGACCGTTCCCACGGTCCAATACACATGTACACACGAGCGACGACCAATTCGAACCGACGGAGCCGGTCCACCACATTGTCGTAGACCGTTCCCACGGTCCAATTGCCCTCAACCCACCTCCTCGATCGGGCGCCTACTCCAGTGCTTTCCGAGCCCGAATTCCCCGGGGGGCCCCAATTTTCGAGGAAACCACCTTGGAATCCGTCACCTCCCGCGCAGCTGAAACGACAAAAGGCCGCCAAAACGGAGTCTTGGCGACCTTTTGAAAATCTCTGGCATACTAGCAGCAATGGGAGCTGCTGGGAGAAAGCCTGTACCAGACGTGCTGAGCACTGCCTTGGACGGTACAGGTCAACCCGAAAAATGGTCCCTCAGCCGTATTGTCCAGAGGTTTACATTATACCCGACAATTGCTTGGCGGCTACACACCTCTGTATCGGGCAACCCTGGAAAATTCACGAATTATTCCTAGAACAAAGAACAAATTACCAGCATCGCGGCGAGGATTGTCCGCTTTATCATCATTCTTCATTAAAGAAGGTCGTTAGTCTGGCGACTTCGGATTCGCTCAAGGCCCGATCAAAGATCATCAATTCGTCTAGATCGCCTATGTAATCCAATCCCAACATGATCGCCGTCCGCTCCAAATTCCAGGCGAATTTTAAGGGTCGCCCCATCGCCCCTTGAGCCTTCCCATCCAAATAGAACTTGCAGGTTGCCGGTTGGCCGTCAGTTGCGTTGATTCCCTCAAACGTCCAAGCCACGTGCGTCCAACGATCTCGCTGCATCGGTGGACGAGGCACCGCGAGCATCGGCCGCTCGGCGATTGGCCAATCCTCCCATTTCACATTGTCCGGGTTCCAAAACTTGAACTCGGAAAACACTCCCAAACGAAAGGTCCGTGGCGAGTCGATGTCGAAGTCGATGAAAAACGACGCGTCGTTCCAAGCCTTGTCGGTGATTTGCAACGGGTCCGAATACCCCTCCTTCAAATCTTCATCCGGCGTCAATCGCAACCACAACGACACGGTTCCTTGCCAAGCGGTCTCGCGAAAATCGAGATTCGAGCCGCGATAGAACAGCACTTGTTTGTCTTTGCCCAAGAATCGCAACGCATCGCCGTGCTTCCCATCTTGAACAAGGATCTTCACATCTTCGCGGTGTTGGCCTGGCTCAGCCGAAAGTCTTTGCAGGTTCGGTGCCGTGTACAACTGCCGATCCTGACGCGCCACCTTGGCATCCGTCCCTCCGTCAAACGGGGCATGAAAATACAGGCTGGACTTGATCGCCTCGAGATCCGCAGGTGCGTTCTCCTGGGCCATGGTGACAAGCACTGGCGAACAACTCATCACTACCATCAACGAGAATCCGAAACGAACCGATGGCGGAAAACTTGCGAAACATCGATGCCAGATCTTCATTTCCAGAACCTCGTTAGCTGGGCCGAATCAACTGATAAATAGGTCGTTGAAACGCGATTCTATCACGCGCAATAACACCAACCAGTCCCCTGCGGTGTTCCCTTCGTGTTGAAAAAAGACTTCGCCCATTCGTGGCGTTTCGCTTCGGCCACTGAGGTCAAAACTGGGCCCAAAGACGAAGGTATCTCCCAAACGCAACGAGGCTTCGCCGCTGGCTTCGTGGATCACCACCTGTTGTTGAGCAGCGCCGGGGAGATAGGGCGCGTCGCCAGTATTTTGATTCAAGGCGTCGGCGAGTTTCGGCACCAATGGTCCATATCCGATCAATGGCTCCACCTTCACTTGCACGGTACCGTTGATCTGACGATTGACTAAGACGCGCACTTTCGGAGTGGCTTGTCGATATCGATGCTGGCTCTTCCCTTGCTCGCTTTGCCAAACCCAGTGTAATGTGTCCTTGGTTCCATTGATATCCAATTCACGCGGTTGCCCATAATTCATACTCAATCGAGTGTGATCATGGACGACGACGCTGGGCTTCAAAATTCCGGCTTCCAACATCTGTCTTTGCAATTGATCCAATTGGTCTTCCGCGACAGGAATCGGCTGCAACAACGATTGCAACGGTGCGGGTAATGTCTGACCAATCACTGCATAGCGCACCAAATTTTTGTTCAATTGCATCCGTGTCGCCCAAGGAATGGCTTGCTGGTCCGACGCTCGCCACATTTCGTCCAGCAACCGACGCCGATGCGTCGGCACCAACACGCGCGCGAACTCGACGGCAACGGCATGACTACTGGTGGTGGGTTTTTGCAACAAGGAGGTCGGATCAGGAGCGTCCTTCTTCTTGGGATTTGAGCAGCCAAACAAGCCGCACAAGACAACAGAAGCCAAAAAATCACGGCGCAACCAGACTCGCGAGGGAGGCCCCAATTGTGGCAACTGGTGTTTTGCATGCGGTAGGAATGGTGGCATCGGTGTTCTCGGCGATCTTCTCAGCAAGGGCTGGCTACTTTGATAATGAAATGCGTAGCTTCTCGGGTTTCTTTTGTAATTGAGTATTGATGGACGAAGCTAGTTTTGTTTCGTGCTCGGTGGCATGCTCTTCCAACCATTTGCGGGCCGCTCTCGTGGCTTGCTGTGCGATCTCGCCGCCGACTTTGCTGATGCGATGGATGCGAAATTCATGAATTGCGATTTGTGCGGATTCAACATGCGGTGCCAACACAACCGCAGAACCATCCGCAAAATCCAACTTCAACCCCAAACAACAATCCAACTCCATGGTGAGTCGCGTCGAAATATCTGCTTGCAGACTGTACAACTGGACACCGCGATGCCATTTCGCTTGCCGCGCTTCCAAGTCTACCGTCAAGTCACAGGCCAAGTTGAACGCCAATCGACCATCGTCCAGGTTGCGGACGTTGGTCAAGCGAACGGCAAATGTGTTCGCCGGATCGACCGGGCGAAGTTCGTACTTCGACCAAGTCCCGTGCTTCATGATCAAGGGCTCGGAGCGGGGGATCAAGGTCTTGATGGTCTCCGAACGATTCCACTTGCGATCGTCGACGTACACTTCGGGCAGGTGCTGTAGGGCCAGCTTTCGCAGTTGTTGGTTGAGACCATCGCCAGCATCCAATGCCATCAAGCTTTGCAGCGCCTGAGTGGTTTCGGGAGAGTCGTTAGCTCCAGCGATTGAAGCATCTGGAGACGTGACGCTAGCAGGTATCCCTTCGGTGGATTGTGCCATCGCCACCGAAAACGAAAACACGCCCATCACTGCGCAGCAAAATCCCGCGACGGTGGATCGTACGATTCGGCAGCGTTTGGCGGACTCGGTCATGCGGACGTTCGATATTTCATGGAACATGGGCCCAACGGTCGCCTTTAGCAGAATCAGGAAGTAAACGCCAGCACAATTCTTGCGATTGCTCTTATCATGATTTCTTCAATTTGGTATCCAGCCAGCGTGAACGAGAACGAACCGAAATCCGAAACTGCAGCGAAGCGATCACGCCCGTTCGTTGGCATCAACTTCAAGTGTTGCCGCGTCTATTGGCGGATTTACTTGGCTGCCAATGGCAAGCGATACAGCGGCCATTGCCCCAAGTGTGGCTTCCCGGTTCAGGTGGAGGTTTCGCAAACCGGTTCCGATAATCCCTTCTTCGAAATCTAGGCTGCGGTGGTCGAGCAGAACATTCAACGCTTTTCCCGAAGATGCAGCCGAACCGGACGGGAGATCGGACCGGGAGAAGTCTATTACTCTTGTCTTACTGAAACACCCAGTGGGGTTCAGCGACTCGATTTCTGCCGCGAGGCGTGGGAAGGTCCACCAGTCGATTGTCTGGGGTGGTGGAAGAGCCGGCTCCCCGTCCCGACACAGACCAAGATTCGGTGGGCACCCGAGCACGTGCTATTGGCTTATTTCGAGAATCTACTCGTGACCCAGCGTTGGGACGTGCTAAACGTTCTGGCTCTCGCACTAGCACGACGCCGACTGATGACGGTCGAGTATCCGACCGGAGGCAGTTCGGCAACCGAGGACCCGGACGCGGGAAACGAGTTGATCTTGACCGTCCGCAGCACAGGTGATACTCACCGCATTCCCCAGGTCAACTTTTCGGCGATCGATGTGGCGGCAATTCAAGCTGAACTGGATCAGCACCTGTTCACCGATCAGATTGAAGAAGAGCCCCTCGAAGCGGACTCCACCGAATGAATCGCCAAACAAAACGCTATTCGTCATTTCGGCGACTGATTTGGGCTCTCTTGGTTTCTACTGGCTGGCTGTCGTTGACAACGGGCTGCAAATTGTTTGCACCACGTGAGAAGTTGACACCTGTGCCGGCCGTCTTTACGTCATCGCCGCAAGTTGGTGATCTATTCACCACCGTCAATCGCCGAACGCAAAACGTGCGTCAATTGCAGGCCGAAGCCACCGTGGGCATTAGCGGCGTCCCAGCGAAACTAAGCGGTAGTCTGTTGGTCGAACGCCCAGATCGCTTGCGATTGAAGGTCAGTCCCTTAGGCATGGATTCATTGGGCGCCGATATTGGCAGCAACGAGCAACAGTTTTGGGTGTGGGTCAAATCCGGCGGGGTTATGGCCGACTCGGTGTTGATGTTTGCGAATCGCCAAGAATACGCACAGAGCCAAGTCGCCACCGTGATGCCGTTGGAACCACGTTGGATTACCGATGCGTTGGGCTTGGTCACTTTTGAGTCGAGTGGCCAATATCAAGGACCGGTAACCAGACCGGACGGTCGATTAGAGATCAACGCGCAGGAAGCAACCCCGCGCGGGATCCAGGCCTCCACCATGGTATTCGACCCCAAAACCGGTTTGCTGAAACAAAAAGCCTTGTACGATTCGCAAGGTCAATTGATTGGTTACTGCGACATCGGCGAGTATCAATATTTCCCCGAAGCCGACGCGGCCATTCCGACGACCATGACCTTGCATTTCCGACCCGGCACCGAGATTGCTTCAACGGCGACCATTCAGCTATCCAACATTCGGATCAACGGCTTGTATGTGGATGCGAACACCGCGTGGTCGATGCCTAATCCAGTTGGAATTCAACGAGTCGATTTGTCACGAACGCCGGTGACCCCGATGCCAACACAAGCGGCCACCGCTGAGAAGCAAGTCGCGCATAACGCGAGCGAAGACTCCTATCTCCCTTTCCGTGGGAAATGGCTAACCCGATAGAATAGTTCAGATTGTGTTTCCAAAGCACGCGGCCAGCGCGGAATGCGAGTATCGACTCTAGTCGATTCGTTTGCGAATTTGCATCTGAAGATCTTCCAGCAGCACTCCCAATTGAGCAAAGTCCAGCCGGTTCAATTCGGCCTCATCCATTCCTGGTTGGCCCAACAAGGTTTGAAACGACTGGATCATCCGAATGCGCTCTTGTGCCTGCCCCTCCAGACGACCCTCCAGACGACCCTCAAGTTGCCCCTCCAGACGACCCCGACGTTCGCTCTCTTCCCTAGCTGCGGCTTCCGCCGCTAAGCGTGTGTTTTCGTCAAGCTCCCACTTCAAACGAGCTTGATAGTAACGGCGCTGTTCAGGGTGGCGGGAAATCATTTCGAGAACTCCTAATGCCTCAGCAAATATCGGCGACGGCAATCGCCGTTGAATCGCTTCGTGTGAACGACCCTGGGCTCGGCAAAAGAAATCCATCCATTGCTCCAGCGGATCGAGTACCACACCCTCATTATCGTTCGGACTGCCATACTTTGGCAACTCCAACGTGTTTATTTCTAGGCATTCAGTCAGTTCGAATCCCAACTCGGTCCGCAGACGAAATTGATGATGGTACGCGGTACGACCTGGGAACAGGACTCCCTTCAGCAAGCAAATTCCAATCGACGGACGGAGTTGATGATAACTGTCGCCTTTGCCTATTTGCTCAATTAACTGGGTGGCAACATAGTACGTCAACCGCTCGGGCAACCAAGCAGGGACCGTTCGTTGAACCTCAATGTTATACCGTCGGCCCATTCCATCCTCGGCCAAGATATCCAAGATGGCCAGTTTGTCGTCCTCAAACTGCTGTGGTTGAATCGGGTTCAAGTACTCGACGGCCACGATCGGAACATCGGGACGCAAAACCGAATTCAGGAAATGGATCGTCAATTGTGGATGCTCAGGATTCCCCAACAACATCTTGCAGGCAAAGTCAACCGTCGGATCGATGTCGATCATAAGCCCTCCTCGAGTGATCTTCGCGAACTTAGCGAAGCTGCGGTAGGATTATAGCACTGGCAACCAACCGAGTGGGAAATCGAGTTTACAATTAAGATCGGCTCAGGAAGAACCGTTCCAATGGTCGCGACTCTCTCCGTTATCCAGCGCTGGGTCACGGAACGAGCCACCGCAACCATTACTAGATCGAAGTTTAGCGATTCAAAATCGGTCGTGCGTTAGACCAGGGGGTCGTGCGCAGATAGATGGGACGAAAGATTCCGCCCGCGCCATACCAATCGTACACGGCAATGCGAATCTTTATTTTCTCACCTGCCTTGACCGTTTCCGGCAAACGATGGCTGGTTCGCATTTCAAATGCCGTCTCTTTGGTTTCAATCACACCAGCTGAACCAACCGCGTCACCATTGACAAACGCTTGATAATGATCATCCACTCCGGAAAAGCACAAGTACAACGAATCACTACTCCAATCTTGCGGCACCAGCACATCTGTTGCATACCACGCCCAGCCGTCTAGCTGCGTGTGACCTTGTCCCTCCCAGTGAGCATCGATCCGAATCGGTTGCCATGCCGATGCGACCTGTTGGTCCTCTAATTCCGCGTCGGCCCAATTCGCTTGAAAACCGACTTGATCCGAATCAGGCCGTAAACGCCAATCTTCCGTCACCAAGTTGATGTCCCGCCCCATCAGATCTTCGCGCAGACGCCGACGCAAATCATCCCCCCAAACCTTGGGTTCAAAGTCGTTCTGCAAGTGCTGCACAAGGTCCAGCAACAGGCGCGGACCAATCGCCGAAACTGACGGATCGTGATTCAACAAAGAAACCAGCAAGCGACCTTGGCCGACTTGCGCTTCCCAGACCAAGCCATGCACACGAACGTCCTTAATGTCGTGATTATCCCACAGTGCCAACACCGGCGAACATTCGCTCCAGTAATCCTGTTGTGGTTGCACTTGACCAGCCAAGTCAAAGTGCTGTAGGTCTCGCAGTGCGTCTTGATAATTGCTCTGCTGTTGCTCGGTCGCGCCCAACGCGGGATGCGAGAACATGATCGGTCCTCCTCGCAAAAACCAATGCGATTGGGTTGGCAAACTGAAACTTTGTCCGTCTGGAAACATCAACACTTTGGCTCCCGCTTCCAATTCATCCAATAGTCTTAAACTAAAACGGCTGGCTAGGATCACTTTGGCACTACCCTGCCCTGCCTCGCTCGGGATTTCACGCATGCACTTGGTCAGCGATGGATGCTTCAACCAGCGGCTCGGGTCGGCCGCCAAAGTCGAGTCAACCGAATAGGCAACCGGCTGAGGCTCAAGCTTGGCGACCAACGTGGGAACCAACCACAATGGCCATTGATTTCTGATGACCTGTTGATTCTCACCAGTGCGATCAGCGTCGATGGTTGCCGTCGCTTGCAGCGTGACTTCGGTCAGTTCTTCAACGGCTGGGAACTTGATCGGCAGGGCCACTTGCGGATGATCCTGAACGGTAGCCGAAAGCAAGTCAGGTCTGTGCAACGACCACGGCACTTCGCCTGAGATCATCACTTGGTTGGATTTGGTATCGATCAATTTCCATTCGAGTTTCGCGGGTCGGCTTGACTCGGCGGTTGTCGGCAAACGTCCTGTTGTCGCCAGCAAGAAATGGAGCTCCGCAGTGTCACCCCCAAACCAAGAACGACGATCGCCCGCGGATCTCAACAACAACATCGACGGCCCCAGCGCAAACTGTCCGCTCACATCCCACTCGGAAAACTTGTTCGCTCCGAAAGTATCGAGCAAGCCCATCCCCGCAAACGGAAAATCTCGAATCACACTGAGCACGTAGCCGCCCCAGGGGACCTCACGGCGATAAGTCTCTACTTGATATTTCCGCATCAAATACGCGTAACGAATAGAATCCGATCGCAATCTGGCCAACGAGGCAACCCCAGCAACGTTCGCCAACTTTTGCTCGAAGATCGGCCCGGAATCCGAAAAACCAAATGCCCAAAACGGTTGCTCTTCCCAAGGATGCTCCGCCAAGTGTCGTTTTTCATGCGCCGCCATTGTTCGAAAATCTGGCCAGGTATCCGCTGCAATTGCCTCGCCCAATACCAAAGGTTTGGCTTGCCGAGCCTGGATGTATTCGCGCAGCTGTTGTAAGGATGCGACCCAGGTGTGGTTGTTGCCGTAAGGATGATCATCCCAAATATCGCTAACTCGATTCCACGAAATCCAACTGCTGTCGTCCTCCACAATCGCGCCGGGAACTTGTCGATGGACCAAGTCGTAGAGATGCTGGATCACGCTCAATTCGGCGGAAGAACCCGTTTCACAGGTCAAGCTTCGCAAGATCACCGAAGGATGATTGCGATCAAAGTTAGTAAACTCTGCATACTCGCGACTCAGATCGTTGAGGTTGGCTTGAATCAATTGCGCATGCCAAGTGGGATACTCAATCCAAGTCAACATCCCGCATTCATCGGCGAGTTCCAAATAGCGTTTCGGCGGGATCCATAAACAATACTTCATCAAGTTAGCACCCAGTCGCCGAGCTGCCTGCAACTCGGACAGCATCAGATTTTCATCCAACGTCGGCGCTAGCGAACTAGGGGTAAAGCCCCAATTCAATAAGCCTTGAATCACAACCGGATCACCATTGAGTAGCATTTGATGCCCACGGGTCTCATATCGTCGAATACCGGTGCGAAACCAAGCCGTGTGTGCAGGCTCTGCTTGGGAATCCTCCGTCGCCAGCAACTCGACCTGGATCCCATACAACCACGGAGCGTCGGGCGACCATGGTTGGCCGCCCGGAAGAGGCAGCTCGGCTTGCCAGCGACCGTTTCGCAGTTGTTGCGGCTCGATCACATACTCGAACGTTTGGGGCGCCAGTGTCGGATGAATTTCCCAGACAGGACGACGCACAACTGAATTCTCGCTAGTGCGATGTTCCACACGTCGATGGGGTGGCGATACCGTGAATCGCACTCGGTGAGTCGTGTTGGGCCGAACGTGAAGTTCCAAATCAACGAGGATCTCGTGCCGACCGTCAGGCGAGAAATTGCCCAGCACCAGTGAATCGTTCGCGTTGATACGTTGTACCGGCCGTAACTCTAGCCGCACCGATTGCCAAATGCCGCCGAAGTGGGGCAGGAACACCGGCAGGAACCCTTGCGTGTGATGACCAACCCGCTCATCAACTTCAACCTCTAAAACATTCGGCCCCGCGTCCTTCCAGACGCTTTCAATCGAACAGCTCCACGGGGTCCATGGGCCCAAATGCGAACCAACAAGCTGGCCGTTGAACTTTGCGACGGCTTGGGTCGCAACCCCATCGAATACCACAAACCATTCGCAAGGCCCAAGACTCGCTTCTTGTTGTCGGCGCCAATCCGCAATCTGCTGAGAGATGCCTGCCGTCAACGAAAGCCGATACGTGCCGCGCCCATCAAAGGTGGTCCCGAGGAAGTCCTCCCATGGGGCTGGAACCGTCGCAGCCTGCCAATCTTGCTGATCAGCGCGACGAAATTGCCAGGAAGTTGAAGGCAGCTCATAAGTCGCATACCCCGACTCGGGACGACCGGTAACGGACCAGCCCGCAGCGTGTTTCGCTGACGACTCATCATCTACGACCTGCCCCCACGTTGCCGCTTCAATCCAGCCGAACACTAAAAACGCGAAACACGGGAAGCCACTGCGACAAAAGTCGGACAACCAGTTCACATGAACTCCTTGGCCCAATGGGACCTATTGGCTGGTGAGGTAGGCCCACAGATCCGCCCAGTCTTGCGCGGAAGCGTTATCCATCAATCCGGTTGGCATCAAGGAGCGCGGCGCAGGTCGCGACCACTCGATTTCATCACGCGCGAGTTGCCAAGTTTGACCTTGCTGATCCTCGAGAATAATAGCGTCAGTGCTTTCGTAGACCGGACGACCAATGAACAAGGTTCCATCCACCTTTTGAATCCACAAGGGACGGTAACGATCCGTAATGCGAGAATCAGGATTCAAGATAACTTTCAAGATTTCGCCACGTTGAAATCGACGACTAACACCCGCCAGCGAGGGCCCAAGTCTGCCGTTTTGCCCATGACACAATTGGCAATTCTGTTGTGCATAAATTCGCTTGCCTCGAGCGGCATCACCTTGGTCCCACTTCACTTTGGTTTCCAGATCCTCAACCGCGCGAACAAGCTCTTTCTCGCTCCAAGCCGGTCGCTGCACCTTGAACATCTGGGCGTGCTGCTCGCGAACCTTGGCGATCCAACTCACCACTTGCTTTGATAGTTCCGCCGTCTCACTCCCCGGATCATCTCGCAAGCGCCACCGGTTCACCAGTTCGGTAAGTTGATCCAACAACTCTGGCTCCAATGAGCGAGCATCCCAACGCTCGGTCGCTCGTAGCAACTTCGCAACGACTTGTTGTTGTTCGCGAACCGGCAAGAAGGTGATTACCGGAATTTGAGTCACGCGCTCCCATTCCGAGGACTTCGCCAATTGCTGCGCTAAAGTGGGATGGTCCAGGCATAACAGCCCGCCTAATTCGTCAAAGCGCTGCTGCCAATTGCGGTCGGTACTGATGTGCCATTGCTCTTGCTGCCGGTCCACATGCATTAAATAGTCGACGACCACAGGATCAATACTCTCCGGCCACGGCTTGGGAATAGCCGCCAACAAGACCATGGCTCGCGTGCGTTCCACAGGGTCCCAACCATCCGTCAAGGTACCTGTGGACGAAAGACGCTGTTGGCTAAGCTCGGACCATTTTTGCCAACGGCTGGGCAATGTTTCCATATCCAGTCCCAACAAAAGTTGGATTTCTAGCAGTCGTTGCCAAGTTTCGGCCAAATCTTTGGGTGCAATGTCTGGTTGGGCACTGCCATCCACCGAGCCGTCCGAAACAGTCGGCGCAGGGTGAATCGTATCGTGCGGAAAATTCGCCCACACCGCGGTCAAGTTCGCGATCAGTTCAGCCTCAAGGTGTGGCTCGGCAGTCCAGGCCACTTGGCGGCGCATGAAGTCCCAGGGACCGGTTTGCCCGTCCGTCGGCACAGGACTCCGCAACGCCCACCGCCAAATCAAGAACCAATCGGCCCAGTGCAACTGGCCATGTTTCCCAGCAACGACTTGCTGCAACTCATTGGCAAAACCTTGACTGACGGCGCGACCTTGTTCCGCTGACAACTCCCCAGTCGCATCACGATGAGCCAAGGCTGCCAACCACCAAGCGACGCTCTTGCGCTCCGAGTTTTCTCCTTGAGCCGAAGAGCCAACTTGCTGCCACAGCCACTCATCGCCTTGTACCGATAACGCCATCAAATAACGCGCATCGATCGCTGCGAACTCGGCCGGAGTTGCCGGCGTACTGGGTATTCCTGCCATCGCCAACCAAGTGACAGCCTCGGCCCATTCCAAGGAACGACCAGCAAAGTGCCCGCGCAGTTCGTCCACATGACGTGAGGACTCCCAGTGCGACGTGTTGCCCAGCACCAAATCGCGGCGCATGATCCGCTGGCCCGCCGTCTGCCAGCTTTGCAACTGTTCAGGGGACGCGGCCGCCGCCCATTGCTCCAGCACCTCTGCCAAGACGGCTTCTTGTTCCCGAAGTCTTGACCAAAGATCACGTGTTGCCTCGCTCGAGGACTGTTGACTCAAGTTTGCATTCGTCGCAAACCATTTGGCGAGCGACTCGAGCGGCGGTTGTTGACTTCCGTTCGTGGAAGTCTCTGCCCGTTCGACAACGTACACGGAGCCAGCCGTGTTGCGACCGCCGGTAGCGATCCATAGTCGCCCCTGATTGTCGAACGCGATTGCCGTCGGGGCAAACGCGACATTGGCTTGACTCTCGATCAATACCTCGGGTTCATCCGGTCGAGCACCGCACGGCCGCGGCTGAATGTAGATCCGCCCAAAAGTCCAATCGGCGAAGACGGCAGCACCGAAATACGCCGCACCCCAAGCGGCCCGGCGTTGAACTGCCACACCCGTGGGCGAACCGCGACCGGTCTCGGCTCGGATTGCAGCACTTCCTAAACTGCCATTTGGTTTCTTGAAACATCGACTAACCCAGCCAATGTCTGCTCCCTCATAAGCCGAGACTAAGGTCGTCGGACGATACCACGGCAACCCCGCATCGCGTTCATCATCGCTGTCATAAATCAAGAACGAACCATCCAAGTCAAAATCAAAGTCGTAAGCGTTGCGAAGTCCGTGGACCAGCACTTGTCGTGTTCGTCCATCGGGACTGATCCGACCCAACACACCGGCTTGGGGGCGAGGTATTGGTATGGTCGTCGTGATAAAGTCGCGATCAATCAGAGCCCCGTTGCCCGCGATGAAATACAGCCAACCGTCGGTACCGCGTTTCACCGCATGAAAATCATGTTCGCCACCCGTCTTCGGCAACGTGAGCCACGGCACTGCCTTTTGTCCAGCCGTACGTGGTACCTGCCAGATGGCGTCGTCAGCCACGACCCACAAGCATTCTGGTTCGACCAAAAGGCCTTGGGCTCCTTGCCGAGGTTGAAAACTCGTCGCTTCGAACTTGTCAGCCACACCGTCGGCATCCGTATCGAGCAGTTGTCTTAAGTAGCCCGGCCCAGCAACATACACTTCGTTGTCGGGACCAATGGCCATGCAATGAATGTCGTGGGCAAGGTCATCGCCCGCGTATCGTGTCACTTTGAACCCCGAACAGACTTTCGGAAGTCCAGAGTCGGTTGCTGGGTATGCTGCATGAGAGTCAACGAGCCCAAGTCGCGACCCTGAATGTTCGTCGTGCTCGGGCCGAGCATTGGACACGGTTTTGGCTATGGCACTTCCATGCGACAGAGCCACCCAACTCACCAAGATCAATGCCACACCCGCGATCATGGAGTGCCGCGATCGCAAAATCAGCCCAAAACCAACCAACAGACACAACAGGCAGACGACCAAAATCGAAGCGACAATGGTTGTGTCTGGAGGTGAATCTTGCAACGACGCCCTCGAGAGGGCCAATGCGGTCAAAATTCCGTTGTTCATCGCGTGCAGAAGCACACTGGGCCACAAGCTGCCACTCCGAATGCAGACCCAGCCCAGAATCATGCCGAGCGACGCGGTTACCAAAAACCGCAGCGGAGCAACGGAACTTTCCACAATGAAATGGAACAGCCCAAAGGCCAAGCTGCTCAACACAATCGCAATCCACTCCCGATTCTTCTGCCGCAGACTTTGCAGGAGGAGTCCTCGAAAGAACCATTCTTCGCAAACCGCAGGAACAATGGCCAAACAAACGACCAGGACACCGATGGGTATTTCCGACCACCCGCTCGTCTGTTGCAATGCCAACTGTACGACTTGACTCGACCAAGCAGTTGATTCTGTGCCTAACATCCATGCGCGCCATTGGCTCAGAGCCCATAAACTCAAAGCGACCAATGGCCACAAGCCAACGCCCAATAAGGTTCCCGCCACAGCGGTCGTCCAACTCGGACAACGCAGTGCAAATGTCGGCACCAAAGCAAAACCGCGCCATAACACGGCGACCACGGGCAAGATCAAAAACAAAGTCAAGGTAAAGAAAGTCATGGTTCCCACCATCAAGAGCGCGGTTGATTCTGCTTGCAACCGCCCCATAATTCCCAGCATCACAAACTGCGTGGGAAACAAAAGTGCCAAGACCAAGAACGCGAAAGCCGGGCTGGGAATTCGCTGAGTTCGGTTTCGCTGAAGCAGTTCACGCCAACTGCCTTGGCTGCCGTACAAAACAGCATCTGAACCAAAGACCTGCGCCGCCAAACTCAATGCAGCCGCCGAATACAATATCGTGCTGACCACGGACAGCCACGCAAAATCGGCGACGACGGTCTCCAGCATCACGTCTCTGGCCAACAGAACCAAATTCACCATCGGCACTAGCGACATCCACAACTCAGGCTGCAAGTTGGGCATCAACGCCAAGGCACCAGGCGTCAAACTCAACATCATCAACGGAATCAAATAAGCTTGAGCTTCCTTGAAGGACCGTGCCGCGCTGGTTACCACGAGAAGAACAGACGAGAAGAAGAACGCAAACAGGCTCAACAAGGCAAATATTTGCATCACCATTGGCAAGGTGATGCCATGCGAGCCGAGAAAAACCGCATCCAACTTCAACACCCAAAGCGTGACGAGCATGGAAACCACGTTCAGCGAGGCGGTCAACATCGCGACCAACCAAACGGCAACGTACTTGGCCGCCAATATTCCGACTCGGGGGACGGGCGCCGCCATCAACGACTCTAAGGTGCCACGCTCTCGTTCACCCGCCGTTAGATCAATCGCGGGATACACCGCCCCAGTGATCGTCATCATGATCAAGATTAAAGGAATCAACGTCGCGAAACTCACAGTCGTTGCAGCGGCCGGTTCAACGGCCACTTCCAAGCGTTTCAACCACGGCAGCGATGGTAGGTTTACCAGGGCACGAGCGGTGCGATCTCGCATCAAGTTGTAACGTTCCACGCGTAGACCGATGTAGGCAGCAGCTGCTCGCGAGAACTCACTACTTGGGTCATAGATCATTTCTAAAACCGGTTCGCCAGTTGGGTCCGATTTGTCTGGAGCATTGAGCTTCAACACCAAGTCAACCGCGCCCTCGCTCACCAACGCCCGGTAGTCGGTGACTCCGACCAGGATCGGCCAGATATGTTGATCCATGGCAAGGAGTTCCGGTGCGTCGGAGGATTGTCCCGCGTCTTCGAATCCTGCTCGTAGCCATGTCTCGGCACGCTCTTGCCGAATCGAAGCATCCGCCGGGCCCAATTTGTCGCGCAGAAATCCATGCGTGGCCTCGGAATCGAGACCAATCTGAAACTTCGCCGTGGTTTCCGGATCGCTGTCTCGGGGAATAAAGTTCTGCATCAAAAGACTGATCAATGGATAGACCAGCAATGGCATCAAGAACAACGTACCGACCGTGCGCGTGTCACGAAAGGTTTCACGGAGCTCTTTCAGCACGAGCGGCTTCCAACGCCTCCAGAGACTCGTGCGCAGTCGGCCCCGCGAACTGTGGGTGACATCCGAATTTGGCAACAGATTCATAAGGCTCCCGACTAGTCCGCCACATCGCTGGTCAAAGAATTTGAAATTGGACGTTTAGCTGGGTCGGTTGCCCCGCGGCCCCAGGCTAAAAAGATATCAACCAACGACGCGTAGCCCGTTTGTCTAGCGATCTCGGTCCAAGTCCCGTGGAGTCGCATTTGACCTTGATGCATCAGGCCCAACACATCGCAAACGCGTTGGGCCTGCTCCAAACGATGCGTGCTAAGGATGACCGCACAGCCTCGCTGCTTTAACAGCTCCAAGTAATCGAACACGACTTGACTACCCAACACATCCAGCCCGAGCGTTGGCTCGTCCAGCAGCATGACGGGAGGATCGTGAATCAAGGCTTTGGCCAAGTTGACCCGTTGCGTCTGCCCCGTGCTCAAGACGCCACAACGGCGGTCCAAGAAGTCGGTCATCGCCAATTTGTCGGCCAACTCGTTCAGTCGAATTTCGGTCAGGTCCGCCGGTGCCCCGTAGATGCTGGCAAAGAAACGCAAGGTTTCCGCCACTGTCAGCCATGGATAGAGTCCCGTATTGGCGGAAACGAATCCAATGCGTTGCTTGATCTGGTCAGGGTTCCGATCCGATCGCAAGCCGTCCACTTCGGCATAGCCCGAATCCGGCGGGATCAAGCCCAAGATCATGCGTAAAGTCGTGGTTTTCCCGGCCCCGTTGGGACCCAACAACCCGAAAACTTGCCCCGGCTCGACCGAAAAACTTACCGACTGCACCGCATGAACGGTCTGGTTGTGGGTCTCGAACACCTTGTCCAAACGGTGAATTCTCAGGCCGTCAGCGACCAGCCTAGGCGTATCAGGTGCGGGAAATTCCATATTTTCGGTCGGAGTCTGGGACGTCATCGGAATCATCGTTTCGCAGAAAAAAGCCGATATTTCGAACAAGTTGGCTATGCCGAGGCATTTCGATTGAGGTTCTTTCGTTCCGGTCGAAGCGAAAAACCGCGAAAAAACCACTTGTCCAACGACCCAATCCCTGGGTAAACTACCCGGCCCGTCGCAGACGATCTTCGGCGGTTAATCGTTTCATCAATGTTTCGATCACGTCATTAGGTACTCCGATGAAAGCCGACACCCATCCCCGTTATCAGCCTGTCGTTATCAAGGACAAATCGGCGGATTTCGCGATTCTTACCCAATCGACCATGTCGTCCAAGGAGACGATCAAATGGGAAGACGGCAAAGAGTACCCGGTGATCTATGTGGACATCTCGTCGGCGTCGCACCCATTCTACACTGGCCGTCAACAGTTTGTGGATACGATGGGTCGGGTCGAGAAGTTCCGCAAGCGATTCGGCGAAAGCTACAAGAAGAAGTAGTCGGATGGCAAGGAGGGGAATATCTTCCGGCGTGATTCGTCGGATGCACTCCCATCCAAGCCCGAACTTCCTCGATTGGCCTTTTCAGCACCAACTGTCAAAACGAAAACTTGAAACGCCAACGAAGCGATTCGTTGGCGTTTTTTTGTTGAAGTCCAGAGGGTTCGCACGTTGACGTTACGGCACGGCGACTTCATCCAGCAGTCCGTTCATGATCTCTTCAGCAAGCCGACGGTTGTTGCCGGCGCTACCGCCCGACGACAAAAGCACGCGATGGGCCAGTGTGGGTATCGCCAACAACTTGATGTCGTCGGGGATCACAAAGTTGCGGCCTTGCACGAGGGCTCGCGATTGTGCGGCCCGCTGCAGGTGCAGGGCACCGCGAGTACTGACTCCGACGCGCAACGCGCGGGATTGCCGAGTTCGGTGAACAATCTCGAGCAGATATCGCTTCAGTCGCTGATCAAACGTGATTTGCTGGGCCTGTTGTTGAATGGTCATCACTTGCTCGCGAGTCAGAACACTCGGCAACTGATTGACGCTTTGGTTTGGCGATTGAGATTCTAGAATCTGTAATTCCGCTGCCGGGTCAGGATAGCCCACGCTGATCCGCATCAAGAAGCGGTCCAACTGGCTCTCCGGCAACGAATAGGTTCCTTCAAACTCGAACGGGTTTTGCGTGGCGATGACCATGAAGGGTGCGGGCAATTCCCGAGTAACGCCGTCAATGGAAACTTGGCGGTCGCTCATCGCTTCCAACAGTGCCGCTTGCGTTCGCGGCGGAGCCCGGTTGATTTCGTCACCTAAGACGAAATTGTGGAAGATGGGCCCGGGGTGAAACTCGAAACGTGCCTCGGCCTGGTTGAATACGGAGCTACCCACAATGTCCGCGGGCAACAAGTCCGGAGTGAATTGAATTCTGGCAAACGAGGCGGCGACACTCTTGGATAATGCTCGGCCTAGCGAGGTTTTGCCGACGCCCGGAACATCTTCCAACAACACATGTTCACCAGAAACCAGCGCGATCATGCACAACTCGACCACGTCCCGCTTCCCGAGGATCACTTGGCCGACATTGGAAATCAATTTCTCGATCAATGTTTGATCAACAGCATTCGACATGCAAGGCTCCACTCTTGGGAACGGGAACAGCTCCCGATCGATACGTCATGATCACTAAGCAGTGCAACCGTACCGAGCGACGAGTTGGGTACTGTAACAGTTTTGTACAGCCTCGAACAGCGGCGGCCGAGTCCTGATCGCGGCCCACGCAGGCAAGCCGCAGCGAGTGTCGCACGTGGATCGCCAGCGGCTGAAGCGGTCCACACCGCCCCCGTTCTTGTTCGACAGTTTTCCTGCACCTTGATGGGCCCAAACCTCGCCCCCGGTGGCAACAAGCGACAGTCGAGTGTAGCGACGGAACGCCCCAGGATAATGACGGAGACAAAGCACTAGCCATTGGGCTCGCTTGGGCTTACTATGGTAGTGCCAATTTCATCTTGGCCCCCGTTTCAAACTCGAATCGAAAGCGACGACCTCCTATGTCGAACCCAATGCCCGGTAGCCCTGGATTTCCTCATCAGCCCCCCAAGTCTGGCGGCACCTCGGTGGTCAAGATTCTCTTGATCGTGCTGGCTGTTCTGGGTCTGGGGTGTCTTTGTTGTGGTGGCCTTGGCTACTACGGCTGGCAGTTCAGCTTGGGGGTGATCAACGAACAGGCCGCCGCCAAAGCGTCGCAGATACAGATCGTCCAAGACAATTACGGCGAACTTGAATCTAAAGATGTTGCTGCCAACATCATGGCCTCCGGCGAAATGCAGCAAAAATACGGCCGCCCCGTGTTGGTGTTCGACGCCGACGGACCTTTGGGAGGTGGTAAACTAGTTTTCGAGCAGGCAACGCCCGGAAGTCCCGAAGGTCTGGGCCGGTTGATCGCGATCGAGATCAATGGCGAAATGGTTGAAGTCGAATAGTGGAACGCTCGACCTTAACCAAGTGAGACGATTCTCACAGCACAGCTAGACCTGAATGCTGAAAACAACGCAAGCCGGTGCGCACCAGCCACCGGCTTGTATTGTTTCGTGACAGGATCGTTTCGGAATGGTCCGCACAAGGAATCGGGGCGAACCCGGTTCTTAGGTTGATATCACTCCACGATCGTTCGACATCTCGATGAGCCCCAGTTCGCGCTGCAGTTCAAAGCAGATCCAATCCAGCTCATTGTCTGGTAGACCCGTGAACATGGGGGTCTGCTTCCCCAAGGGACCTCGCTGTCGAATCCGCAATTGCCGTAGCGGAACATCGTTCACTTCCGTTCCCGAATGCTCCACGCTGATCGATTCGATTTCACTTCGTTTGATTTCAATCCAAGTTGTTTTCCGCAGTCCCTTGGTCTCGCAAAAAAGTTGGTCGTCATCGATCCCAATCATCGCCGTCCGCCGCGCGAGACTTAACGAATAAACCAAAACAGCGACCCCAATACTCCCGAACAAAGCCAACCCCATGGGGAAAAGCATGTAAAACGCCCACTCGATCGGCGGATTGGAAATGGCAACCACGATAAAGATAATCGTCATCAACAGAACGATCCCGTTCCAAACACAGCCAAACGAGAACAATCGCAGCGCATGACCGGAGAGTCCTTGCGCGGGCAAGCGAAACACGGTGGGTTGACCTGGGGTTCGGAGGATCTCGATTCGACTACCGGCCGGCTGCGCGACTGCGATCGGCGTGCCACGGACTCGGTCGACAACAAGCGTCGCCTCGGCTCCATGACGATCGGTAGCTCCGTCCTTACCAGCACCCACCGAATCGCTCCAATCAAGACAACTCAGATTGATTCCTCCTCGTTTGGCAATATGCCCGATCTCGCCAATCAGGATGGGGGCCAACGCAATTAATACTTCGTAAGGATACCCCAGAGCCATCATGGCAAGTTGTTTATCGTCACCGTTCGATTGGGAATGCATCACTGCTTGCAGGCTGCACCAATCGTGGGGGAACAGCGAAGTGGCAGCCGTTGTCTCTCGTCCTGAACTCGCCTTTATCTGCCAAGCGAACGGAACAAGCTCGAAACGGCTCAAGTCGACAAGCTTGATTCGAGCGACGCGCTTCGAGAAGACAGTCGCAGATTCCCGATACACGAGCTCGCGGTCATTGATTTCAATTTGTCCTCGAACACGATTCTGGAGAATTGCCCGACCGAAGGCAAAGCAAAGTACGGCAGGCACAAGTCCCGTCAAACCGAAGATGCCGAACAGTAACTGGCCAATCGCAAACACTTCACCATCGGCAAGCATTCGAATACCGGGCAGTATCGAATTGAATATCCAAGCCATTGAAAACACCCCACCAAACGCCGCCATCCCCAACAGGATCCAGCCCACAGCCCGCCATCGACCGAGATCACGAACCGGCAGCCGAATGAAAGTCCGATCAGTCAAACGATCAACCTGAAATTCTCCATTACTGTTTTTCGATGGTTCCATCAGTAGCAAATCCGAAATCAAGGAATCCGCGTGACACGTTCAAACCAGAAAATGTATCGCAACTAGTCGCCACGCAAACCATAGGATTCATTCTTTTCTCTCTTTTTTCGTCAATAGATAAATCGAACAGCCATTAAGTCGCTGGTGACGTTTGGGTGACTAAACAAAGGGAATTTCTAAAACGACGATGCGTTTGCAACAAAAAAACGGGTTTTATACCAAGATACAGCATCCACGCTGATGCCCGTCCAGTATACTTGCAGAGAAGTCCTTGATCGGGTTTTGTTTACTTAAGAGGTCGACGATGAGGTGGCTTGCGATTGTTGCATCGTTTGGTGGCTTGATGTTGCTTGGCGGTTTTGCTCGGACGTTCTCAAAGCCGACGAGTGAGTTTCAATTTTCAGTTCAAGATGATGCTCCACGCCTCGCGGATGGACGCATCGACTTTTTGGCAAAGCTAAATCGATCGCTTGGCGATGGCGTTTCGCCAGAAGACAACGCCGTTGTGGCACTGCTGGATGTTTTCGGTATGCGAGCCCTGAAGGGTATCGATCAGGAGACGTTCTCAAGAGAGCTTGGATTGAAACAAGTTCCAAACGTTCGCCCACTCTTTGTAACTTGGAAAGAGCAAGCGGAGACGCTCGGTTTTTCGCCTGGGTCGCCGGCTTATGTCCAGTGGGGTGAGTCGATCGAATACACCTGCCAGGAACTGTGGACGGCCGAAGGATTTCCCGATGTGGACGGCTGGATTGAAGTCAACCAGCAAGCAGTCGCCCAAGTGGTCAATGCTAGTCAACGGCCTCGCTTCTATTTCCCTCTGTTTCCACCTAAAAATGGTCCTGAAGGCGAATCGAATGTGCGGATGCTGGAAATGTCACTCGAATTTCACGAGGAAATCAAGGAAATCGGAAGGGTTCTAGTAATTCGAGCGCTGCGGCAACTGGCTGCCGACGATATTGATTCGGCGATCCGTGATATTCAAACAGCTCGGCGTTTGGCATCGTTGCAGACCCAGTCGTTAACCACACTCGAACTGCTGATCTCAATGAACTTGAGTAGAATGGCACTTGGAGCCGAAATCAAATTGCTGCAGAGTGGAAAATTGAGCCTTGAGCAATGCCAGGCCTATCGTCGGTTCCTGACTGAGAACCCCTTGAAGCTAGAGCTTCCTAAGCGTTTTGTGTCGGCGGAGCGTTTTTTATACCTGGACGCCATACAAACCTTGGAACGTGGAGAAGCCGCCAACCTCAACTTTCGGTTGAAACTGACTGATCTAGACTTGGCGGTCTTCGAACAACGAGCGTCAAGCTATGATTCGTTTGCTCAAGCGTGGGCCGAACCGAACGATCGAGCTCGATTGGAACAAGTCCAAGAAATGGAAGCGGAGTTAAACAAGGCGGTCAATAGTAGTCGCGACATTGGCCGCATGGCAGCCGCATTCTTAAGTACGAAAGCGAGAAGCCGAATGGTTGCTGACATGTTATTGGCGACGGTTGCACCGACCTATTCGGTCTTGGCCGATATTGAAATTCGTCAATACACCTCGCGAGATTTGTTGGAGGTCGCATTAGCGATGGAAATGTACCGTTTGGCCAACGGAAAGTTTCCTGAATCATTACCAGAGTTACACCCGGAGTATCTACGCGAGATCCCGAAAGACAGGTACACCGATCAACCGCTCGCGTATCGTCGAATCGGAGCGGGCTACCGATTGTATAGCGTCGGAAAGAATCAGAAAGACGATTTAGGGCAGACGCAAAGCGACTCGGAAAATGCTGATGATTGGGGAATCGCCATTGGCCTGCGGACTGCTGATTAGCTGAAAGCCTAAAGACAGACGCCAACCCTGGGACGGACGCGAACCCTGGGGACACTCAATTTTTCTGGGACGCGAACCCTGGGGACACTCAATTTTTCTGGAACCAAAAGTATCGCCGACGAGCAAAGAAGCGGCGGCGTCTTAGCGAGCTACCAACACGGCCAAGTCGAAACCGGATGACGATACTGTTGCCGTGATTGCAACAATGGGTGTCCTGCGTGTCACAAAAGCTGTGCGTCCCCAGGTTGTGTCCGACCCCGATCACTTGAAAATTGTGTGTCCCCAGAGGGTTGTTCGACGCCGCTTAAGGGTCGAACGGCAAAAGACGTTCACGTTTGAATGCGACGGGACGTTATTCGAGGAAGGGTTACGGATTGATTTGCTGGCGGAATCGTGTGTCGTCGTGGAATTGAAGTCCCTCGAGAAGCTGGCCCAG
>JAEUIQ010000054.1 GCA_016794985.1 Planctomycetaceae bacterium
TCGTTGGTAGCACTTCTAGCCGTGGGACGTGATGATCGAGTTCTTGCAGCAACTGCGAGCCGGACGGGTCGATCGCAGTCGTTGGCCCGTGGCGTTGCAAGAGGCGATGGTGGGCACGACATGGTTCGACAAGTGGTTGTATCAAGCGATCTATTGGTACTTGGTCGAACAGATTGCCAAGCGATTGAAGTCGAGCGAACTCCGCAACGCATCGATCTACGAATTCAATCCGGGCGCAGTGTACGATCCCAAGCAACGCCGCAAGAAAAGTTGTGACCAGACACGGCGAACGAAGAACCAAGCACGACGAACCAATCATCAAGATCAAGTTCAATCCGGAATTCCGCCACCAGGGAAAAAGACATCGAGGAAAAAAGCCGAACCATACTGTCGCACCTGACGCGACGGACAAGCATCAACTTCCAGCAGCGATCCAAACCGCCTGCTTCGCTACCGCTCCGCACCGACTTCAAGATCAACAACACCAAATCAACTTCGTCAACCAATCAATCCTCGACTTCGGCCCTAAATCGCACTGACATTCAAATCAAACATTGACGCGAAGCTCAAGAATCGGCCCATCTTTCGGTTAGCGAACACCATGCCAACACAGCCAGCCTCGCGGCAGCTCCATGCCTATTTGTCCAAATCAGGCTTACTCATGGTTCTTTCTTGAACAAACTTACCGAGGGACTTCATGAAATGAACGCGATCCCGAAAACCACTAGCCAAAACACTGCAAACAATGAAAAGAAACAGAAAACCAGCATTAAGGACCCGGTGATGTATCTCCAGATTCCGGCAACAAACAAAATTGTCCATCCAATCGCCTGCGAAATAACGGTACAAGACGCAGTAAACAAGAAGCCGACAACCGCTAAATGGTCATTTTGTGCCGATTCTCCAATTCTCGGCGTCACAACTTTATCTCCAAACTGCTCCTTCAATAACGGAAGCGATGCGAGGACAGGTATTGGAAATGAAAACGCGAGAAGTGCTACTAATATCAACTTTTGACGCGACGGCAGCTCAAACTTGTACATGCTTTCCCCCACATATTATTTCCTAAATGTTGGCTTTCTGACATTTGGCTTTGACTTGACAGGCTTTCGAGTTTTCGGCTTTGGCTTGTCAGGTTTGTTTCCTGCCTTGTGACCTCCATAGCAAATGCCATGAATCCACGAATCGCGGAAGGCACCATACGACTCCGTCAAGACAATAGTACCGTCAGGATTGGCATCATGTTGATCGCCATGCGGATTAACGGCGTACATGTCTGTTATTCCCCTTACGCGACATCCAGAAATTCTGGAAGAATCTAACAAAAACTGCTGCCCATCGCGGTGAATCCAGTCATTCGGATCATCTCGATCGTCTCCAACTAACACATCGCCAGTGCCTGCAACGTAACAGTGTCTAATGTCAACGAAACAGTCGTCGCACCGCTTTCGACGCAGCAAATCCAAAACCAATCGTTCTTCGGAATTTTGACCTGCCAGTACTGAACTTGTAAATGGTCCCGCTTTTCCAAAGCTTCCGTGTCCATTAAGAATAACGTTTTTAATGCAACATCCATCTGCGATGTTAACCAAAAACACCCATAGATCCCCCCAATCTGGATCGTGTGGGTCAATGATAAACGAACGGTCCGCAAGCCAAAAATTCCACATGTGAGATGCTTGAGTTACGTCGTCCTCGGGAAAGGAAATGGTAATGTCCAACTCGCAGCTTCCATTTGGAGCAACACCCTTGATACCAAAATACCCCCGGTACAAACTCATCCCATCCACGTAACCCAGTGGATCGCTGGAGATGAAGCCGCCGGTGGCTGGATCGTACCAGCGGGCGCGGAAGTGGTAGAGGTTGAGGTCGGCGTCGTACTCGCGGCCCGTGTACGTGTAGCGGTTGGCGTAAGTGCTGGTCGTACGAACGGTGCCGTTGGCGGCGTAGATGCCAAGCGTGCCGTACGCGGTGTAGGAGTAACGTTCAACGATCGTTCCGGCGGCGTTGGTGAGGCCGATGATAGAATATTGTTGGATGCGATGGTTGCACGGATTTGAGGTTTTGAGTTTCGCACTGCGATGAGAAGTACACGACGAAGAGAGCGGTGGCGGTGATGGGGTTCTTTGATGATGTGATAAGTCCAGGGGATCGACTAACACGATGACGCCCTTGATGCATTGGCTGCCTTGAATGGAACTCTGCGTTATTCTATTCGAGCACGTAGGCTCGCAGCAAGCGAAATCCGCTGCAACGGACTGGGATTTATTCAGGCATTGGGTGGGTGAGTAAGGACCGGGACGAAACCGACAGAGAACGGGAATTCTTGAGACAGTGGCGGCTGAGAAACGACTTTCGAGATGAGCCGTCCCGTCAGGGACGTGCGATCGGCCTGCTTGCGGGCGTGTCTGAAGCAGAGTCGGTTCTGCGGCCTTCCTAACCCAAGTCGTCACATGTAGCGTGAAGCGTAACAAACCGCCGAGTAAATCGGGCGGGCCTTGTCCACCAATGCAATGCGAAGTGATTTTGGCCCGAGCATTAGGACTAGAGACAAGACGGCAGCCGGAAGTAAATAATAAAAATCAGCAGCGGGAAGGCCGCAACCGAGCTCGTCTCGGTTGGGCCAAGGATTCACCACTAAGCCAACACGACCATCGCAGGAGCAGCGGTCGAGGGACAGACTTGTTTAGCAAACCAACCCCACTGAGACCGCAACGGTTCACGCTCGCAAGCCTGGACGATTCGCACCCAGGAAGAACCCCCGCGCGACGATCGCCCCCCACGGGTTCATCCCGTGGGAGCGCAAGTTTGAAAGCTAGATCGAACCCCACGCGCACGAAGCGGTCGAGCGACAGACTTGTTTAGCAAACTAACCGCACCGAGACCGCAACGGTTCACGCTCGCAAGCTCGGTCGATTCGCACCCTAGAACAACCCCCGCGCGACGATCGTCCCTCACGGGTTCATCCCATGGGAGTGCAAGTTTGAAAGCTAGATCGAACCCCACGCGCACGAAGCGGTCGAGGGACAGACTTGTTTCGCAAACAACTCCCAACGAGACCGCAACGGTTCACGCTCGCAATTCCGGTCGGTCCGTACCCAAGATGCAACTCGATCGGCCTACTTGCAGACATGTCTGAAGCAAAGTCGGTCCTACGGCCTCTAAAACCTTGGAGCCTGTTTTGTAGCTGACCAGTCAGCGCCCCATTGGCGTGAAGCCAATGGTGGCGGGTTGGAAATCAAGTTCGTTTGCATGAAGCCAATGGTGGCGGGTTGGAAATCAAGTTCGCTTGCATCAAGCCAATGGTGGCGAGTTGGTACTCAAGATCAAATCCATTCAAGCCCTGCACTCCGCCGGATTCACTCCGACGGGAGCACGACTGGGCAGCGACCTAGAGACGCCAAACGCGCGACTAGCGGTCGAGGCACGGGCTTGGGTAGCGAACCAACCCAACTTAGACCGCAACGGTTCACGCGCGCAAGTCCCGTCGGTCCGTACCCAAGATCCAACTCGATCGGCCTACTTGCGAATCATCGTCATGACGGCATTGCCAAGATCTGGAACGACTTGACGGACCCTTTGCACTTGTTTCGAATCCGGGACCAACCAATAAGAAGTTGCGACCGCTGGGTTTTCTACACTGGTGACATCAACCCGCAAGTAATTCTTGGAATCAATTTCTTCCAGGCCGACCACCTTCAATCGCTGCGTCGATACCTTTAGGGCGTTGAAATCCGCGACATTGACAATCAGTTCGAATCCGTCGTTCAAAGGAAGCCCGCTCAGAATCAGATTCCGAGCTGGTCCATCGCACAACAGGGCTCCGGAGAAAGATAGTGTTTGTGGCTGTCCAGACATGGAGACTTCGATTTCTTGCTCCAAGTATTTAGCGGAGATCGATTGTGGCCCTTGAGTCAAACTCCGTGAAATTGGTTGCAATTCCGCTGAGTAGACACCTGCATCAACCATTTCGCCGAACGGGGCCTTTGTACGAGTCTCAATCTTCCATGTGTCGCCTTCGCGTTTGATGGTTTTGGTCGACTGCATTTGAAATTGTTGACCTTGAGCTTCGATCGTGACGTCCCACTTCTCCTCACCTTCATGAAGTTCCAAATTCAACTCGGGTAGTTTCGGCGAAACAACGACCGAGGTAGCCGGGGTGTAAGTTACCGTCGAGATGTCGACCCGGAGTTCCTCCAATCGTCGCGCGACATTTTCCGGCATTTCCTCTTGGAATCGACCGCGAAGTTTCTGAGCCAAAAACCTTTCGATCTCGGCATACATCGCCATGTTATTCACTGGTTTGGCAAAGCCATGGCCTTCGTCGTCCGCCAAGATGTAACTCACATCATGACCACGATCTCGGAGGGCAATCACGATTTGATCTGCCTCGGCTTGTTTGACTCGAGGGTCGTTAGCACCTTGAATGATCAACAATGGTCGAATGATTTGATCCGCCTTAAACAAGGGACTTGCTGCACGAATCAAAGCTTCGCCTTCCGGGGTCTTCGGATCGCCAACCATGCCATACAAAAACGCACGCGCCGCCTCCCAATAGGGCGGAACGGATTCCAGTAACGTGAACAAATTGCTGGGGCCAACAATGTCGACGCCACAGGCATAGAGTTCGGGGGTGTAAGCCAAGCCTGCGAGTGTGGCGTAACCACCGTAACTTCCTCCCATGATGGCGACGCGGTCTTTGTCCGCGATCCCAGAATCAACCAAGTACTTTACGCCCCACGTGATGTCGTCTTGCATCAATTTGCCCCATTGTAAATCGCCTGCGTTCAAGAATTCTTTGCCGTAACCGCCACTGGCGCGGAAATTCGGTTGCAACACCGCGTAACCACGGTTGGCCAAAAACTGAACATCAGGATCGAATCCCCAAGTATCACGCGGACCTTTTGGGCCGCCATGAACCAACACAACGACGGGCAAGTTCTTCGGTTCCAATCCAGTGGGAACCGTTAAATAGGCCGGAATCTCTAGGCCGTCGCTGCTGGGATAACGAACGGGCTTCATGGGCGCCAAGTGTTGTTCCACTGCCTTCAATTCCGGTCGCGGCGTGTACTGGTGTATCAGTTCCCGCGAATCGGCATCAAAATACCAAGCTTCCGAAGCATAGCGATCACCCGAGATTGCAATCAGGAACTTTTTGTAATCCAGTGTCGAACTCTGAAAGGTGATTTCGCGACCAGGGAATTTCTCACACAAAAACTTGTAATTGGCTTCCCAAGTTTTGTCTCGCCAATAGTATCGAGTCTGATCTTCTGTATACGAAGTCGAGATGATCTGACGCGTGTTTCGATCCATCCGCAATGCGCCGAAATCAACTCGTCCCAGCGGATCGCTTTCGATCAGTTCTTGGCTTAAGGTCGTGACATTCATCTTGTACAACGTCGAAAGATTCAAGTCTCCCTTGTTCGTTACCAAGTAGATGTGTTCATTGGTGGCATCCCAACCGGCGATAGCAGCGTTCTCGGTCACCGAGGTCTCGTAGATCGGCGTTAGGCCACTTTCATCTTTTCGCAACCAGACCGTATTGCCTTGTTCGTCGGTCCGTGTCAGCAGCCGCAGATTATCATTCCAATCAAACTCGTAGCCCGTGATCCGGTCCTTGTTCTCGTACAATAGAACTAATTCCCCCGAGGCAATATCGAGGCGATACAAATCGTGCCATGCTTTGTCGCGATCATTCAACGCGACCCACATCCGATCGGGATTCGCTTGACTGGCATGAATGATTTGCGCAGTAACATCCTCCTTTGGGGTCAAGTTTCGCGATTCAGGAACTTGGCCACCCGGTAAGGGACTGGCATTGGGATCAACCGCAAACACATTGATGTTCTCGTCGCCATCCTTGTCTTTGGCATACAACAGGTAACGACCATCTTCGGTCCAGGAATACCCGTATAGAGGACGTGAGCTATTGGTCAGCGGGCGAGCATCTTCAAAGGGTTGATCAAACGACTTCACCCAAATGTTCATGATGCCATTGTAGGGTTTCATGAACGAAATCCACTTTCCGTCAGGACTGAGCTGCCCACCCGAAATTTGTGGATTACCGAAAAACAGCTCCCGATCCAAGATCGGCGTATCAGGCGTTTGCGCGGCCAACGAGGCGGACACGATCGACATTAGAAAACTCGCAATTAGTGCTAAGGGCTTCATAGAAACCTTATCGAAACAAGAAAAGGAAGCGATTGCTTGCGAATCGTCAATCCTTGGAAACGGGGCTGGCACCGGCGCCAAGTCCCAACGATATTGTTCGGACAAACTCCGCTCACACAAGCGGACTGTCAATGGTTGCCACCAAACGCGTTTTGCATCAATGAATTCCCAAGGAAGACGGTGGAATTATGGAACTGGATGACGAGATGTGTCTGTGTTTTCATGTGACCAGGCGCAAGATTGAAAATTATATTCAGCGGACGAAGCCGCAGCGTGCCAGCCAGTTGAGCGAATGCTTCGGCGCCGGGACGGGGTGCGGTTGGTGCCGCCCATTCCTGCATCGGCTTTGGCAAAGGGCTCAAGTTCCGGCAATGGAGCCGGAAGGAAAGGGTGTCCCAGCCCCTTTGATATCGACGACGGATGGCTCGATGTCCGATTCGCCCGCTTCGGTCAGTGAGGTGGGTGCGGAGCAAGGCTTCGATTCGCTGACAGCGGAAGAGTATGCCCGACAGCGTGCCTCGTATCGGAAGCAGAAAGATGAAGTTTGAAGGCCAACGTTTTTGGGGGGGCCGACGGCACAAGATTCGCGCGGCAACAATGCAGACAGGCACGGTCGCGTGTTGTGGAGGGGAAGAAGAATTGCCGAGCCCCAGAAACGGAGCCAAGAAAAGGACCTGTGTCAGAAAAATAGGCCCGTAAACGGAAGCGGGCTGGTTGGATGGGAGCCGCCGATCTCGCCCCCAAAACCCTCCAGTGCCAACGAATCAGCACCTTCGCAATTCTGCCGGAGTCTGCAGCGAACCGGGCTCAAGCACTAAAACCTGAGCCACACTCGGAAACGCTACTGACTTTCAAGATCAGTTTCTTCCACCCAACCAGCCCTCAATTGCTGCTCTCGCACTCAACGAAGGAGGTTAGCCTCGGTCGATACTATTTCTACGCAGCGAATCGTCGGCGGGTTCGAACAATTTCTGGGAAATCAAAAAAACGAGTCCGAATCGCTAAAGGTTTTTCCGGCTTGGTTGGAGAGCCACCCCGTCAAGGGTGCCTGAAACGTTGCTGTTCCGCCTTAATGTTGATTAATCTCCCTTAAGTGGCGGGGATCGCCGGAGGCCCGCGGTCTGTAATACTTTTGTCACGCAGTGGCCTCGCGGCCAGTTTTGCCGCGTCCCGGTACTGACTTCTTGACTTGCCCAGTTCGCTTCCCGGCTCAAGCCCGAATTGGCCCGCGATCGCCTTCGTGCCGTTCCGTGACCTTATCGGCGATGTGTCGACCATTTAGGGCCTGGGAGGTACCCCAGAATGTCTGTTCAACCTGAGGCCGTTCGCCGATCGACGTAACAGAGGCAGTCATTGTGCCATAATCGGCAGAAACACCAGCTGTTTTTGAGAGCGGCGGACGGCACAAAACGGCAATCGATCCTGATCGAATGGGATGGCGGTGAATCAACTCATTCCATTTCCTGCAGGTGGCAGGAACAAAATGTTCGATTTTATAGGGAGAGCGAACAAGCGTCGCCTTGTTCCCTGAAATCGAAACAACTATCCTAACGGCCTCGAACAGGGATTTGCGGCCGCTTGCAGCCTTTACTGCTAAAGTGCCGACAACAGCTAAGTTGCAGCGTCCGGAAGTGTCATTCCAACGCTGTCATGATTCGGCCTTCTTGCGAGCTTTGCTCGCAGTTTGTTGGCCGGTTGCCGTGCCCGCAAGCTCTTTTCGATGACGGGACACGCTCGCAAGAAGCTCTAACTTGGGACCGTTCCCGTTGATCCAATTCAGTCTTTGGAGACGGTAGGCAATGAGTCAGCCCAACGAAAAAACAGGTCACGAGTTGAACGGCAATGGGAGTCGCTGGACAGGATTTTCCACGACGGCGGTGCATGGCGGAGAAGATCGCCAGAAAGCGCACGACGCACTAACCGATGCGATTGTCTGTGCGAGCACTTTCTCTTTCGAGAATACACAATCCGTCATTGACTTCATTGAACAGGACCAACAGCGCGGGGAATACGGACGGTATGGCAACCCCAGCGACATGGTGGTTGAGCGAAAATTGGCGGCCATTGAAGGTGCGGAAGATGGCATATTATTCAGCAGTGGGATGGCGGCACTGGTGACCTTATTGATGGCCAAATTGTCCGCCGGCGATGAGATTGTTTTCTTTGATCAATGTTACCATCGCAGTCGTGAATTCTGCGCGAAGTATTTAGCACGCTATGGTGTGATTACCAAGCAAGTGAAAACTGGTGATTACGCGGCGATGGCCAACGCGGTGACCGACAAAACCAAGATGCTGGTTAGTGAGTCGCCGACCAATCCTCATTTAAGCGTGATCGATTTGGAAAAGTTCGTCGAAATTGGGCGACGCTTTAAGGTTGAGACTTTGATCGACGCTACCTTGGCGACACCTTACAACTTGCGTCCCATTGCGGCTGGCGTGGATTATGTGTTGCATTCGGCTACTAAATATCTGGGGGGCCACAATGATCTTTTGGCCGGTGTCGTATTGGGATGTCGCGCAAAATTGGAAGATGTCCGTTCTTTGCGTGGGGTCTTGGGTGGTGTTAACTCGCCACACAACTGTTATTTGTTGCAGCGTGGCTTGAAGACCTTCGAATTACGGATGCAGCGCCACAATGAAAATGGGCAACGTGTTGCTGAATTCTTGGCCGGCCATCCTGCGGTGGCCAAGGTTCTGTACCCTGGGCTGCCGGATCATCCAGACCATCAGCTCGCGGTAAGGACGATGCGGGGATTCGGAGGACTGGTAACGTTCTTCGTCAAAGATCCAGATTGGCAGGCGGCCGCACGAGTTGTTGATGGATGTCGGATGGCACGGATTGGCCCGAGTTTGGGAGGTGTGGAAACTCTGATCGAGCAACCCTATGTGATGAGTTACTTCAAGTATTCACCTGCTGATCGCGCTCGGTTTGGGATTCCCGATAACATGATTCGTTTGGCTTGCGGGGTGGAGAATGCCGAGGACATCATCGCGGACTTGGACCAAGCCCTACGCGGCTAAGCTCGACCAAGCAACCATCGCTATTTCTGGAGATACCCATGCATTTTCGCACTAAAGCCATTCATGTGGGAAATCCCACCGACTCGACCACCGGGGCCGTGGTTCCTCCGATTTATGTGGCGTCGACTTTTGTGATGCAAGAAGCGGGAAAGCCACAGGAGTATGACTACTCGCGCAGTGGCAATCCCACTCGAGGTAATTTCGAAACGACCATTGCGGCGTTAGAAGGCGGTGTACGTGGATTGGCGTTCGCATCGGGTATGGCGGCATCTCACTGCGCGACCATGCTCCTGGAATCGGGCCAACATGTCATTGCTGGGACAGACATCTACGGCGGCACTTACCGCTTGCTGCACAAAATTTGTAGCCGCAGTGGAATTTCGGTGACCCTCGCGGACACCACAAATCTTGACAACTTGGAATCGAGTTTGCGACCGGAAACTCGAATGCTTTGGCTAGAAACTCCTGGCAACCCGCTGATGTCGATAACGGACTTGGCGGCCGCAGCGCGGTGGGCCAAAGCACACGGCTTATTGACTGTGGTCGATAATACTTTTGCGACACCGGTTTTGACCAGGCCATTGGAATTGGGTATCGACATTGTTGTCCATTCCGCCACGAAGTACTTGGGGGGGCACAGCGATCTGTTAGGGGGAGCCATGGTTGTGTCCGATGCAGAGTTGGGACAACGACTTTACTACACGCAGAATGCCACCGGCGGAGTCATGAGTCCGTGGGACTCGTTTCTAGCCAGTCGCGGATTAAAGACTTTGGAATTGCGTGTACGAGAACAATCCCGCTCCGCGCTCGAAGTCGCCAAGTATTTGGCACAGCATCCCCGAGTCGGACGCGTGCTTTATCCTGGGTTGCCTGATCATCCCGGGCATGAACTAGCGACCAAGCAGATGCAAGGTGGTTATGGCGCGATGTTGAGTTTTGAAGTCCAAGGCGATCTGGCACAAGCCAAACGACTTGTGGAATCAACGCATCTATTTCGCTTGGCAGTTAGCTTGGGTGCTGTCGAGTCATTGATCGAGCAACCCGCCACGATGTCACACGCCAGCTACGATCGAGCGGATCGCCTAAAGTTTGGCATTACGGATTCATTAGTGCGACTGTCGGTCGGGCTCGAGCATCCCGAGGATCTGATTCAAGATTTGGAGTTGGCCATTAGCCAATTGTAGAACGGTTAGGATCCTGTCGAGGTCCTCGAGCGAACCAGGAAGTGCTTGCGAGCGGCACCCCTTGTTTGGTTACTCGGTTGTTGGTGATGGAGACATGATCAAGCGTCTTCGCTATCCAAATGTCCCGACTTCCGAATCGACCAGAGAACTCTCAAGGATGAAAGCATGCTCAGCAACACACCGACCAAACCCAAGACGCTAATGTCTTGCATTCCCCAGGGGCCCGCTTCCTGGAAAATCAACGGTGGCACCTTCATGCTCAGCAGTATGCTGGACCCCAAAAACATGGCGGAGGTCATCATGCCAATCACTAGCCGGTTGACGTTTGGCCCTAGTTTGTGATGGTTGATTTGGACGTTGATTTCACCATCCTGCACCATTTTCAAAATGTTGCCAATTCGTTCCGGCAGCCGATCAACCAAGTGTTCGACTTCAAACATCAAACGCCGCAAACGTCGAATCGTGCGTTTGGGTGACAATCGATCCAACAGCATGGAGCGGCGCAGCGGGGCCAAGATCTCCATTAAGTTGAAGTGTGGGTTCAGTTGCCGTCCCGTGCCTTCCAACGAGACGAGCGTCTTGATCAGCAATGCCATTTCGGGCGGCAAAGTAATCTGATGGCGACGAATGAGAGTCACAATGTCGTTCAATGCACCGGACACATCGAATCGGTCCAGCGATTGAGTGGCATATTGCGACACAAATTCGGCCAAATCGCTCTCCAAATCGGACAGATTGATCCGCGAGGGAACGAGACCAATGTTGCGAATGATCAACCCGAGCATCGCGACATCTTGATTGATGACCGCCAACAAGATCTCCTCGATCGCTTCGCGCAGTTGCGGGCTAATTCGCCCGACCATGCCAAAATCAATCAACGCGATTCGACCGTCGGGCATGATGATGATGTTGCCGCCATGCGGATCGGCATGATAGATACCATGCCGAAAGATCATCTTCAGATAGTACTCGGCCCCCCGTTTGGCAATATCGTTCAAATCGTACTCGCCGTTTGGAGTCGAGCATAAACTTTGCAGCGATCGTCCATTGATCCGCTCCATGGTCAACACATGATTCGAACAGTGAGAATCAAAGGCCACAGGAATCTTGAGGCCCTTTTCTTTGCCCATCAACCGGTGAAATTGATCCAATCGCTGCTGTTCGCGACGAAAATTCAGTTCAGCGGTAATGACTCGACGCCACTGCGAAATCAACATCGTTGGTTGATAGTTCTTTAATTCTTCGAACTGTTCCGCTAGTTGAGCGACCGTCGTCAGGATCTCCATATCCGTTTTGATTTGCTTATCAATGTTCGGATGCTGGACTTTGACGACAACCTCTTGCCCGCTTGGCAAAGTTGCCAAATGAACTTGGCCTATCGAACCAGCGGCAATCGCCGAGGACGCGAAACTGGAAAACAGCACATCAAGCGGCTTCCCCAATTCCTTTTCGACAATGGCTTTCACTACCTCAAACTTGTTAGCGTCCACTTGAGATTGGAGCGACTGCAACTCGACCGCCAACTCGACACCAACGATATCGGGTCTGGTCGAGAGGAATTGCCCCAGTTTGATAAATGTGGGACCGAGTTCCAAAAGCGCACGGCGGATTCGAACCTCGTAACGCTCCAAATTATCAGCTTCGGAGGAATTCTCGCGGCGCCATCCCGGAATCAGGCTATCCAATCTGGTCAACCGAATGATTTCATTCAAACCGTATTTGCTGAGTATGGTCGCGATTTCCGTTGCGCGACGGATGTTGCGGTAGATTTGTGGCAGGGCTGTTATAGAGCGTTTCATTCAAGGAATCCGAAATCGAAGCAAGGAGTCACAAGCCTAGTTTACCATTACCAATAGTTACTTTTTGTCGCTCGCGAGTCCAATCTTGCAACAGCCGAAATCCAAAATTCGATTCGTCGGACGACCCTTGAGAAATGTTGGATTAAGTTCGTAGTATCTAAACTTTCCTTTTCGATGTTGATTAATGACATCCGAATGAAAGAGAACTTGCAGATGATGCGAGATTTTTTGTAGGTCTTGCTCCAACGAGTTGGCCAATTCCGTCACTGTTCGCGGGCCTGCTTGCAAGACACGCACAATTCCTAGTCGAATGGGATCCCCGAGTGCTTTCAAGTAAACAGCACAGCGGTCATCCGAACAGTCTTCAACATCCAACATAAGGAACGAACCTCCCAATCTTTCAGTGCGCCATCCAGGCATCCCTGGTAGTATCTGTAAAATTCTGTCGGTCCACAAGGGAAGCAAGTTGGCTGCTTGGCACGTTCCAATGACGCCGCAACAACAGTATGATATTCTGGAGAACGTCGGAATATACGTTTGCGAACGATCTTGCCGAGCTAAGACTCGGTTGTTCCTAAGGACCAAAGATCGCCGTAGTGATTCGTCAGTTTATTTTGCTTTCAGAGGCGTTTGCATGAGCGATTTTCTTCTACGACTGATTCGGAAAACAAGCTATGCAGTTGTGGTCATGTGCTGTTTTTGCTGGAGTAGCCTGCGGGAGCCAACGCTCGCTCAAGCTCAAATCGAATTGATTTCTTGCGCGGAAGCAAAACGCTTGATCGAGCAGGCGGACCTTCAATCGCGGCCAATCGTGATCGACACTCGTGGGGGATATAAAGACTACTTTCGAAGTCACTTGCCGACGGCCCATCACCTCAATTTCGACACGCTCCGAGGGACGGAGGCGGGCGTTCCCGTGCAATACTTGCCAGAGGATCTGACGAAGGCTCTTTTGGAAAGAGCCGGAATCAAAAAGGATCGCACCCATATCCTTTACGCCACAGGGGACAAATTGCCCAATGACGAAATTTTGAGCACCACCATGGTGGCGTACGTTCTTGAGAAATACGGCATTCAGGATATCCGAGTATTGGATGGCGGATTGGCCGAGTGGCAACGACTCAATTTCCCGACGACGCAAGAGTACTTTGGCAATCCGATTGGTGAGTTGCCTGAAAAATTGCAATTCGACATCGGGATTGATCTCGCGGAGTTACTCGAGCGAAAGTCGAATGGCAATCTCGTTCTGGTCGATGCTCGACCGTACAACGAGTACATTGGCGAGGACGATGTGTGGTTGCGAAAAGGACATATTCCCGGTGCAATCAGTTTCCATTGGGCTCGGTTGATGGAGAAGAACAATACACACAAGTTTTTAGACAGAGACGCAGCATTGGCCGAACTGACATCGGCGGGACTGGGTGTTGACCAAGAAATCATTGTCTATTGCGGGACGTCGCGAGAAGGCAGTCTCTTGAGATTTTACTTAACGCATATCGCCGGGTATCGCCACGTAAGGTTGTACGAAGGATCTTGGAAAGAATACGCCGCAGAAAAATCGCTGCCTGTCGAAACCCAAGAAAATCGACTCCGTTAGCCGATCGATTCGACCTTGATGGTCGTGTAAGCCATTGGCTTGCCGACGTTTTCCAAGGGTACAAATGTAAACTTCCAAGGAGTCGCGTCTTAGTAGGAAAGCGGCACGACAAGTTTGAACGCGGCACTTCTATTGGGAGTTCTCATCGCGCTGCGGGCGTCCAAAATGGCCATTTGCTTCGACGACGGCATATGCCTGAAGTTTAGTGGGAAAGGGCTCGTTGACAAAGAGTTTCTCGCCGTGCCGGACTGCTTGTCGTCAGTGGCGTTGGGGACGGTTTCGCCGAGTGTCTTGGTCAAGCAGACGGGCTTTCCTGGATCTACGACTCATGCGTTTGTCGGCTTGGTTGCGGGCGGTTTTGTCGGAGCATTCGGTTTCCCAGGCGGCGCAGTGGAGTAGTTTCCCAATTCCCGAGTTGTTTAGCCCGATCTAGGCAGTGATATCGGACTGTTGGGCCCGAAAAGTCTGCAGCCGATTTCGTTGGCAGAGCAATAATGAACCGCGTTACTTGCAGGTTGGGCATTTTCTGTCCGATGGGGCCACAAGTTTTGCCCGTGGTATGAATGGCACATCGAAACGGGCGGCCCTGTTGTTGCTTGTTCCCTACCTTGGCAGCGGCCATTTCGTGTTGCTTGTTGAAGTGTGGATTGCGGTGGGAGTCATGGTCACACCAGGAAAGTCACGGAAACATTTGGCCGGGGAGTGACGGGCATGACACCAACTCAGTCATTCGTATCCAATTTGGTTGCTTCCATTCTGGTGAAGAGCCCAACCGGCACATTCGGCCCTTCGAATTACCACGCATGAGAGTGTGGGTTCGACGTTGGGCATCGGTGCCCTCAGCAAAAGAGCTCGATGGAAAAACGTGAGCACGATACTGTTGGCGTGGGTAACTGCTGGTCCCTGCGGTGGCGTAAGTTAAGCCAATTCGTTTACTATGTGGACGAGTGACGCATCTGGCGGCTGATTCAATCTGACAAGGGTCGAGTGTTGGCGAGTTGTTTTTTGGCTACGAGGGATCGTCTCGCATCCGCCATCACGGCCAATAATGTTCGAGCAATGTCGTCACGTCGCTCCGCGTATTTTTGTGATTCGAATGGACTATCATCATACGACTTCGGATCGAGAAACTTTAGCGGCAAGCGAAGCGAAGCGCCCGGCACCGTAGGACAAGATTCATCCGCGTCGGAGCAAACCAAGATCACCGCAAACCCGGATTGCGGATTCGAGGAAGCATTGTACTTTTTCGAGAATTCGAGCATTTCCAGCCCCTCGCCCCAGGCCACTCTGTAGATCGGGTTTGGCAGCTGTGGCAAACTTCGGAGTTCTTCGGCTCCCGTCGGTTCCACACGAAAGCCAATTTCTTTCAAAGTGGCGATCGTTCGAGCGTTGAACGCCGTTGGCTGTGTTCCACCCGAAAAGAACCGTACATTGTCCAATCCATAATAGGCAGCTGCGAGATTCCCTAATTGCGCGCCCATGATGCTGCGCCGCGAGTTTCCCGTGCAAGTTGAGATGATTTGAAGCTCCGAATCTGGCGACCAATTGGCCGCAATCCAGTTGGAGAGTTCCTTCATAGAGGCATGATGGCGTGCCTCGATCATATCGAACGATGTGGTGAGGAGAGCGGCGTGGGATCGAAGCTCCGGGTAGAGTCGTTGGCGGCTGGCCGGCACGATTCGTTCGAGTTCCGCCGTAAGCCGGGCGGCGTCCATAGCTCGTTCGCGGTCGGCGAATCGTTGAAGGCCTTCCGGTCCCAGCAAGTTCTGGACCTCATCAGGCGATAAGATCTGATCCGACGTCAAAGCTCGGGCCAAAGTGTTCTTGATCGTCGAATCACTTTCGGCCAGCGAACCGACGGTATTTCCGTATTCGTGAATGAACCAGAGAGCTTTGGCGAAGACTCCTTCGTCACATATCAAACCATTGAATTGCAAAAGAGTCAGTAGTATGTACGAGCGAAGCATTGGCGACTCTCCTCGATTCCAAACGGAGCACCCCTCAGAATCTTGATCGGAGCGAGATCGCGAGTCAATGGTGAAACAGGAACGGCCTGCTCGATCGAGCAGGCCGTTGAGTCATCATCTTGTTTTCCAGAACAGTTCCGTGGGCGAAACTATCGACTATGGGAATTCGTAGTTCGCGTTGTTCGGATCAAAGTCGCTATCCGTGAGGCCAACATTCAACTTCAGCTTGGCATAGGTATAGCTTTCCAGCAACGGCAACTCTGTTTCACCATTTTCTGGCCAGAGGTACGCTTCATAGCGAATTGGAACTTGATGTTCGTCGTCGATATAGATTCGTCCAATGTGAAAGTCGAGAGACGGTTTCTCTTCTTCGTGCTTCACTTGGATCATGGTGCAGGTGCGATCCATGACTTTGGCGTTCTCGAAAAATTGCACGTCGCACAAACCTTGAGCGCGGTCTCGATTTCCTCGCTCGATCAGTTTCTCAACCAAATTCTCAATGCCGGCATCCGTGATCGGATAACGGTTGCCTCGCATCGCCAAGGTGCCTCGCGGTGCTAAATTGACCCGAATCATCCCCAAGACTCCGGCTTCGTGAGCTACGATGTTGCCATCGTTATGGTTCTCGACATAAATGACTTCTCGGCCTTTGATCGCGTTGGGACGAAGAAAACGCATGTACACAGAGAACGGCTGTTGGCGACCGGATCGTTCACGACGATTGCGAATTTTGACATTCATGTATTCGGCCGGCAGCAGTGTCCCGTCGATTCGTTCCTGCTTGATCATGACTGCTTCATAATCGTGAACATTCTTTCGAAGATGTTCGAGTTTCTCTTGCGCAAACAACAAGGCTGGATCCAGCGGGTGGGGTGTCGCGTTCGGTGACGGATTTGCAGCAACTTTTTCCGGCGCGGTTTCGTCGTTATGGTTGGCCGTGGACGCATGGAGCGTCACCAAGTTCTGAGCAGTGACGGCCAACTCCTGGGCTTCCGATGGATTCGCACTTGCTCCCATGGAACCTATCAAAGCCCAGCTCCAAACCGTGGCCCACGAGCGGACCATTAACCGAAATTTCCTGTCATCCATGCGCAAAGAATCCTGTGTTTGGCTCGCCGATCATTCCTGAGCCCGGCGCTCGCATCGTAGCGAATTCCGTCTCAAACCCGAAGAGTAAAATACCCAGTTCGCCTTGATTGGCTTGCCGAGTGCTAGCATTGCTGTCGAGTCGATCCCGCCCGGTCCGTAAAGATCTCTTCGACCACTGCAATCCAATCATCGAAATCTGGGATAGATGAAGGCGAATCCAAGCTTTCTTTGCTTCGATAAATGCGAATCAAGCGACCCATGTATGCCGATTGTGCCGACTATCGCACCGGTCAACGGCGTCAATCGAACGCTCTGTGGCCGCGGACGACCAGGGATCGAACGGGACGGGTGCCCTATTCTGGCCCCGACCACCTCGTGCCAAGTTGATCTTCCAGAAACTTGACACGTTCTTGAAGCTGATCGACGATTGCTTTCAACTCCGCCACAGCAGAACGGGATGTGGACTTTGTTTGGGGCGAGTCCGAGTCGTTCTCGTCCGAGTCGTCACATGGTTCGGCCGCATGTCCCGAGTAGTTGGCATACTTTTGCACCAATTCGGACTTTTCCGAATCCGGATACAAATTGTGTGAGACCAATTGTCCCCGCCCGGCCGGAGTTAAGAATTGGATCAACTTTCTTGTATGGAGGTCAGCCAAGAGTTTTTGTAACTCTGCCAAGTCCGCGATGGGCTCCATTCGCGATGCCCTCGTTCGAAGCTCACCCAGTGTTTGCTCCCCTCGGAGTAGCAGCTCGGTCATGACGGCGGCTTCCACTTTGCTTAGCCCCAGCCATTGATAGGCGTAGTGTCGAACCTTGGGCACCCGACCGTTGCCTTGCACCAACGCAACGGCCCCAATTCCCTTCAAGTATTCGACGGTTTCTTCGATTTGTTCTTGGCTGTAGTTGTTGATCGGATTTCGATTGCTTTTCTGATTGCAGCCGGTGGTCAGCGCCAACATCGTCAGCGGGTAAGCATCTGGGGTAGTTTTCGATTTTTCGATCAAGGTACCCAGTACTCGCCTTTGCCGGGCGGACAAAGGTCGCCAGCTCGGAGTTGTGCCATTGGGTTGGTCGCTAGAGCTTTCCATTGTTTTTCTCTCGATCAATCAATATTGAATAAAGCGTCGACGTAGCGTTCGACATCAAAGGGGGCGATTGCATCGGCAGTTTCCCCGAACCCGATAAACTTTACCGGCAAATTGAATTCCTTCCGGATAGGAATGGCCACGCCGCCTTTGGCCGTTCCGTCAAGTTTTGCTAAAACGATGCCTGTACAACCAGCCGCATCGGAAAAGCCACGGGCCTGGCTAATCGCATTTTGTCCGGCGGTCGAGTCCAGAACCAGCAAAGTCTCATGCGGGGCTCCCGGAACGACTTTATCGATCACGCGGCGGATTTTGGCCAATTCCTGCATCAAGTGGGACTGGGTTTGCAAACGCCCAGCCGTATCCACGATACAAATGTCGGCACGTTGTTCGACCGCGTGCTTTGCCGCTCGAAATGCAACGCTGGCCGGGTCGGAGCGATCTTCTCCAGTCACAATTTCCGCACCAATTCGGCCAGCCCATTGGCGAAGCTGCTCCACTGCCGCGGCCCGAAACGTGTCCCCAGCTCCCAAGACGACCGACTTGCCATCTTGTCTGAACATGTTAGCCAGTTTGGCGATGGAGGTCGTTTTTCCACTGCCATTCACTCCGACGACCATGATCACGGACGTCCCTTGGTCGGCCAGTGTCAGACGCACTTCCTCTTGTTTCATGATCTCGCGAATCGTGGTTTTTGCCGCATTGATCAATTCGTTCAAGTGGACCTTGCGGCCCCGATACTGCGAGTGGATCGAATTGCGTATCTCGGTGGCGGCCGCCACGCCCATATCGGTTTTGATCAAGTGAGTAAACAACTCTTGGAGGAATTCATCATCCACCAAGCGACCATCACGACCGACCAAATCGCGAATGTCTGTATTCAGAACTTGCGCGGTTTTGCGAATCGCGGAGCGAAACCAGCCTATGAGCCCACCGCCGGACTCCTCTTCCTTTGGTTTAGTGACGGCTTTCTCGGTCGTCGGGCGACGCGAGATCTTGGCCGCCAAATCCACAGGTTGAGTAGGTGCTTTTTGTTCGACAAACGGAGTTTGCGTCCGATGCTGACCTGGCGCTTCAGCGCTAGGAGTTGGGGGAACGGACTCGGAGCGTGGCCGCTCGACCGGGCCCCTATTCACCACGGGAGTTATCTCTTGGGCTGCCGGCTCGGTCGCTTCCGTTTCAAACTTGTGCGCCGCCGAAGTCGAATCGTTCGTCGTGATTGGGGTTGCAGCCACCGTTTCTAGAGTTGTCTGGGTCGCTTCTAGGGCGACAACGGAAGGTAGCGGCGGGGCTTCTTCGCTGCCGGACGCTGGTTTTGCTAACTCGATCCCCTCCTTCTCGATCGTCCCCTTCTCGATCGTCCCCTTCTCGATCCCCCCCTTCTGGAGCGAAGCGGCCTCGACCGGTGGAGCAGCGGCGGGCTTCTCTTTTTTCTTGAAGAGATTAAACGGGTTCCATAATGCCATGAGTTGATTCTCAAACGGAGGAAGCGTCGGAGAATCGCTGTTCGATTCCCAAACCTAAGTTCATCGTGAAATGTTCTCGAAATTGATCCTATTTGACAACCCGTGGTCGCGACCCACGACTTTATCGTCTACTTGGGAAGGAATGAGGTGGACGTTAGAATTCGAGCCGGACGTCGCACGGTTTTCGCCGGATTCGAGCCGTTTGGCGGGGTTAAGTTTGCCGGGACGCCCGCACGCTGCAATGTCTTGTGCCGTGCAATGGCCCGCGCAGTTCAATCGTTGTTTCTTTAGTATTTTTCGGGTGGGACTCGATGTTGACGTGGTTGTATCGCTGGATGCTGAGCTTTGCCGGGGTTTGGAGGTTGTACCAAGACGTCGTGGTCAAGGATCGCTTGTCCGAGATTCGTCCCCAAATTCGCGCGGACTTGGTTCGCTTGCTCGAATCCGTCAATGAAAACAACCCGTTCTTCAAAGGGCGATTTACTCAGTTCTTGCAAGACAATCGGTCGGTCGATGATCCGACTTTTTTCGCCAATTATTCGAAATTGCCGAGCCTCTCGAAGGATGACTACGCGGGGGCTGGGCAACAGGTCATGCACCGCGACTTTGTCGGTGTTGACCCGAAATCACGCGAGTTGCAATTCGAGGGCAAGCCTTGGGAATCTCTCCGCCGCTTGCGCCAAGGAGATTACCTGATGCCGATGGCCACGGGCGGGTCCAGTTCCTTGCCATTGGTCGTTCACATGACCAAGCATCACATGTTCTCGATGTTGTTCACGTTTTTCAAATGTTGGTATCGGATGGGATGGCGTCCCGGCCAACGAATGATGATCTTTTATCCAAAGAACACCTACAACATCGACGACATGGTTAAATTCAACCGGTTCAGTTGGCTGACGGGGTTCAAATACCATTTGTTCGACAAAATCGATGAGCAAGTGGTCCGCGATTTGGTGGACGATCTCAATCAATATCGTCCGAAGTTGCTGTTGGTGTTCCCTTCGCCGTTGAACATGATCGCTCATACCATAAGGCGATTTAACTTACCATTGCGACACCACCCGGAATTGATCAATGTCAGTGGTGAGACTTTTTTCAATTGCCAACGCCGGAATGCGGAGTCCGTCTTCACTCGGAGCAAAATTGAAGACTCGTACGGTTCTGTCGAATTGGGAGAGATTGCGCACGAAACACCAGGTGGACTTGAGATTTTTGCCAACGTGGCCTACGTCGAAACCGAGCCCAACGCGCAGGGGCAGCCGGAAATGGTGATCACTCGATTGCATCTGACCGATTTCCCGTTCATCCGTTATCGCATGCGCGACGTTGCCGATGTCGAATTTCAAACCGATGCACAAGGTCAAGAACGGTTTGTGATCTCTAAAATTGAGGGCAAAGATACGAATTACATCATGTCGAACGATGGACGTCGGTTTTATCCGTCGTTTTTCAACCAATTTGTAGATGAACTGAATCGGTTGGTGCACGAGACGATCATCGAGATCAAGGTCTACGAGCGGAATCAGACAGAATTGGAAGTCCAATTCATTATCAAAGATTCCAAATTGCAAGAGTTGGTCAGGACTCGTGCACTCGAGTTATTGCGCGAACGTCTGAGCCATTCAATGGATTATCAAATTCGATTTGTGGACTTTATTGACCACGATTATCGCCGCAAGTATCGAGTCATCGAACGCATCGGTGACATCGAGTTTGCTGGTGGGATCGTCGGAGACGCGAAGAAGACGTCCACAGTGGCCGAAATCGAAGCCCAGGCAATGTAAAATCCGTGTTCTTATGGTCGCGCTTCACGCGTCGTCGCTCGGGCGCGTTCCTCGTTCGAAGTTGAAATTTGACCCACGGGTTGAGGGCGAGAGCAAGTCACTGAACCCAGTCTTTCTCCGGTTCCAATTCGATAGTCCCACATGGATTCAGAAAACCGGGAGATGGCAGGTTTGCCTGAGCAGTGAGCGGCACGGCGCGAGCCGCCGAAAGTGTCGAGGAAACACCGCGTCAAACGGAATGATCGGTGGCTAGTGCCGGGCCGTTCAAGTGAATTACTGGCCGCTAACGCCATGCCATTCATTAAAGTGACATGTTCCAACTAGTTTACCCTGCGAAAGTATTTGGAAAACATCACCAAAACCCAACAGAGAACAGCGGCACCGATCAATTGCCAAGTCGAAATAAATCGGCTTTGGATTTCTTGGTTGGTCCAAGCGACGGTTAGTTCGGGCTTGCCGCGGGGTACCCTAAAATAGTACACGTCGCCAGTCGGAGTAAAATCAACGACCAATCCGGAAGCCAGGCGGTTGCTGTTGGTTGCAATCTGTGAGCTTCCGTCCGCAGCGACCGTTTCCCGATTTGGCGCTAGCCATTGTTGACTCGGTGGATTCAGAACCGGCAACGCTGGGGTGGCGAGCCCGCCTCCCATGGGCGCGTTCGGCGATTGCGTTTGCTGTTGCGGAGATTGTCCCCCTTGTTGCTGGAGCGATTGTCCAACTCCCCTTCCGCCCTGCGAACGGTTTTGCAAGCCTTCGTCCGATTGGTACGCCTGAGATAACCGCGAGTTTGTGGACTGACGGGAAGCCTTTGACTTTTCGAGCGTTTGTCCGTTCGCTCGATTATCGAGATTCCCAAGTTCCACCTGCTGTTGCGACTCACCCAACGGGTTGGCAAAGTTGAAGGAATAGTCTCGGTTCAAATTCACTTCATTCTTATTCTGCTGCTCAGCCACTCGACTGCGGATTTTCGAACGGTTACTAAACGGGTCACCTTCCGAGGAATTCTCCGAACGAAGCACGTCGTTTAGTTCATTGATCTCCGCAGTCAATTGTTGTGGATTGGTCGTGTCGATTAATCCATTGCCGAACAAGAACTTTTCCAGCTCGGCACGTTGCCGCTGTTGTTGAGCACCCGACAGATTCTCTTTTTGGAGCGACTTTTTGAAAGTCGATAGCAGCCCGAGTTGATAATCTGTCACTTCTTCCTGCAGAACTCGTTCTTCCTGGACACGAGTCATTGTACCACCGAATCGCAATGGTCGCAGATCCGGCGATAAGTGCAAACGCAAATGACTGACTTCGGATTCGACGTCCACGGTAAACGCCAGCGGCAGCGAAAGTTCACGCAAGTCGTAGCCCGCCTCAAGTCGCCCGTGGTAAATCAACTCGATCGGATAATCCAAGTTCAATTCGGATGACTTGAGCAATGGTATCTGCACGACGCCGGCCTGGTTGCCGTGGTGGGCGAGGGGAGGCACACTTTGGCAGTCGACAATTAACTGAATCAATTGGCTCGCTTGCGGCAATTGCAGTTGGAGACTCGGCTGCGTTCGATTGCTGACCTGCAATCGTTGCCGTGCAACGTATCTTCCCTCGCGATCGATCGCCAGATCCGTTTCGCTCAAGCGAACCCGAGCAGTACGCGTTTCCACAATCGAACGAGGGACTGTGCGCCACTCCAGCTTGGGTGATTGGGCGTTGGCTTCAACGTGGTAGGCGTTTGCCAAGTAAGTGGCCCCGATTTTTTGTTGCAATTCGTTAAACGTTGATCGTTGGCGTTGAATCTCGGAAATCTCTTGGATGGCCGTTAAGGCAAGTTCCTGATTTCCGGAATTTTGAGCAGTCACCCAGCGATTGCGAGTTTCCCCAGTCAAGTTTTGGGGAACGGTCGCCCAGCGATCGGTCTGTTGGATTGGTCGATCCAAGGTCACTGCTAAACGATAATCACCCACAATTCTATCTTGCAGAAAGATCGTAAAGCGCGCCTGTTGGTCGTCAACCAGGCGACGTTCGATTCGGCCAATCCAAGGGCCTTCAATTTGGCACTCCAACCAGGATTTTGGCAGCAGGAATTCGACCTGATTGATGCCAGATCTCTCGATCTTCCATTCCAAGAGCAGGGTTTCCTCGATGACCCGGTCACCAACCGTAAGATCGGTCACCGACTCGAAAGAAACCAGTGGCGACAATCGACGACTGGTCACTTCCAATCGATGTTCGGGAGTTCTTGCGCGAATGGAAATGGGCAAACGGGCGATGCGGTTTGGGTCCAACCAATTGTTGAATTCGTCTGGCAATAATTGCTCCGTGCCGTTCGACTGGGTCAGCGCTAATTCCACGGTGTCGGTTCTTGTCAGTGCGTATTCATATTCTTGAGTGGTCGCATCCATGGCACGGATGGGTTCCCAAGTCAAACTCTTATCCAACGAAGGGACAAGCGAGCCTTGGATGGTGACCAACAAGTCGCGCGCTTCGAATTCACTCAAGCGCAATTCGTATTCGTCAAAGTTTGGGTTTGAATTGGATCGCTTGGCCACTTGAAATGCGACAGCAGATAGACCATTTCCATCGCGAGCGATACACGTGAGGGATTCGGGCTTGATTGCTTGAGGAAGTTCGATGGCCACCCGACTCAACGGCGCTGTATGGCGCTCGAACGTGATTTGTGTTTCGAAGGTGTTTTTGGCGACGTCGAAGTTCAAAACGCTGCGATGCGTGACTTTGGAACTTGTTGGGGCTCTAGCAATCGACATCGTTAACGCTGGGTCACTGGCTTGCCAATCAAACGCTTGGAATGGTTGAAGTCCGAAGAACTCGGAGTTCCAAGTCAGCCAAGGCACAAATTCAGCCGATCCAGCCGACAGATTGCTCCGTCGCAACCCTGAGGTGTCGGTGGCTGATACCTTCAGCGATCCCGAGCGAAAAATCTTGATATTGCCGCTCAACAAACCATCCGCATTGACTTTCGCAAATGGAATTCGAAGCGATATCGGTTCCGTATTCCAAAAGGTTTGTTCGCCGCCCACCACGACGGAGAATTCTTGCATCGTCTTTGCACTCAGGAATTGCAACAGAACAAGATTGGGTTGGCCGTCCACAGGATTCCAAGCGCGGAGATTTTCTCCTTCGATTCGTTCGACGCGCCATTGGTCCGGCACCTGCATCACCAGTTCATCATTCGCTTCGACCATTTGGACCGAAAAACGAGACGCTACTTGAACGCCTGCCTCGCGGACCGCAATCTCAGCGAGATGGTTGATAGCGGCGGATCCAACCCGCAGTTGGGTTTCTGCTTCCCGCCAGCGAATCGAGAATGCCCCGTCCGCCCCAACACCAAGCGGTGCTACAACTCCTTCGGCGGGTACCGTCCACGCTCGGCTTATCCCGCCCGCGGACCAAGTCAATCTCGATTCAGGCGGCAAGCCGTGCATCTCGGCCAATGTCGCGAACGCTGCCGGCAACTTCCCTTCGGCTTGCCAGCCACCGGGGCCACGATTCAGGGCAAAACGCAGACGGAATTCCAACTTCTTAGAACCAGAACCGCGGATCAACAACCATGGAGTGTCCACCGGTAGATTGGGCGGCAATGGCGAGCCACTATTCGTGTCCAACAAGATCGCTGGTTCGCCATCAACCGTCGCCGATAAGAGCGCTCCACCTCCCAGCGGCAACGGAAGGTAAGTGACCTGTTCTGCTGGAAGTTCCATTTGACAGGTGGCTTGGACTTCTAGCGCCGAGTTGTTGGCGATCGAAAACACATACGTGCCACCAGGAAGAAACAACTGGTCTGGGAACTTGACTTTGATGTTGTGATCTTCCATTTCTTTCTGTTGGACTCGATCGAACCAAGTTTTTGGCACCAGCCAACGTCCGGCGAAGCGCTTCTGTGGCAACGCGGGGTCGAACGGAATAATAATGGCGTCGTCGGGTACCGTTAGGGATTGAACGCCCGGGTGATTGTCAAGAAACGTTTGCCCGTAAGCAACATCGGCCCATGTTGGAACGAACAGGCCGATACCGAGTAATCCCATCGCCACGGGGGAGATCGAAAAGAAGCTCTTGAACCCTGCTCGAATTCTAGCTGCGGCTCGAAAAATCACCCGACCAAAGAACGCAAGCAAATTCCATAGCACCAACAGGACGACGACCCAAACCATGCGTTCCAAGACCGTTGCTGCCTCTGGCAAAACATTCCAGAGCCACTGAGCTGCCGCGCTCAGCACCAACAAGAATGCGGCCCACGCCAACCAAGCCGACAACGAGTGTCGCCCAAACAATAAACCTGCCGCGAAGAGAAAACAGCCGACGGCCAGCGTCAGCAAATCCAACCAGTTCTGGTCCAACCATTGAACCTCTAAACGATCCTTGTTTCCCAAACCGGTAAATCGGTAGTCATGCGAATCAACTTCCGTCTGAATTTGCAAGCTGCGAAAGCCCTGCATCCGATTCGCTGTTGGGGATCGTTTTTGGGGCGGTGGCGGCGCTAATTCGGTTGGCACTCCCGCTGACGACTGGGGCGGACCTCCCTCATTTTCACGCATCTGCGGAATCATCGGTTGTTGGGCGACGACACTCTGTTCTTCCAACTCGCGATTCGCATTCAAGTCGTTAGCGGACATCGGTGGCAAGTTGCCTGGGCGTTGCGAATCGCCACCGAATGGATCGAGTTCTCCCCCGCCACCGAATCCCTTCGTTATGCGGTCGCCCAGTCGTTTTTGCATGGCCTCGGCCATGTTCATCTTCAGGTCATCGTCCGTTCGAGCTTCGGTTTTCGGCGCCTGTTCGGCGAAGCCAGGGGTCTTCGCGAGCGATTCAAACGATTGCACCATGGGAGCCATACTCCTCGCGGCAAACTTGACCTGACGATCTAGCCAGCGGCCATGACGCTCGAACCACGTCAGGGCTTGCCGCTCAGCCACGGTCCAATCCTTGGGCGACCAGCGAAGCTCCAGTCCCGGCGGCGGCTCGAGTTTCCATTCGGTTTGCAGCACCGGAACCTCGAGCGACGCTTGACCCGAAGCGGGAAAATGCCATAGCGGCGGAGTAAGGCTCGTGGACTGGTTGGAAAATCCACCTTCCGCTTCTTGCCGATAAACGAACTGAATTTCATGGGCCTGTTGTCCGGCGCGTTCGGAAAGTGAAATCATGATTCGTTGATTGGTCACTTGAACCGTTTGCGGGGTCCCATTTTGGCTGAGCGACCAGAGTGCAGCGCCGGCCGGCAGTTGCAACCATAAGTTTCCCGTAGTCGATTTCAATCGGAATTTCGCTCCGGTCACGATTGTGCCATCAATCGCCAAACGCGAAATCAGTTCCCGCGATTCGATGACCGCGGTTGGCGTTGGTTCGGTTTGCTGCTCAGCGACCTGCAATGGAACGGTTACCAATCGATCAGCGGTCGCGTCCCAAATTCCCACCAAACGGCGAGCGGGCTGATAAATCGTCTCGGGCAGGCGTTCCAGTTCCCATTTTGGCAAGTTCGTTTCGGCGGTGGCGTCGATGCGTGGGTTGTTCTCCACAGTGACCAACTGTGTTTGCCAGGCCGCATCCAAGACTCGCAAGGGCTCCATCTGCAAGACGCTTTTGATGTTGGCTTCGAATGGAACTTCAAAATCCACATGCAAGTGCACCGGTCCGGACACGGCTTGGCTAAATTGGATCTCGCGGAGGTTGGGTTGGTCCGGTACCGAAGTCTGCTGACGTATTTCATGCGGCGGCTGACAGTAAATCAGTGTCGACTCTGGGGCATTGCTCGGCAGTTGGAGTCGAAAGGTCTGTTGAGTCCCATTGCGAACATCGATCAACCATTCGCCTCGAACAATGATTCGGCTAGGCTCCAGTTGGTAAAACGCCACCGATTCGGCCACCGCTAAAGCCGTCTTGCGGGTCAATTCAAGTTCCAAGTCGCCGCTTGTTTCGCCCATATCGAACGCGACGTTCGGTTCGAGGGTCGCGAGATTTGCCTCAATTAAATCCTGTCGACCAAGACCAACCATGACTCCTGCATCGACCGCCTTTAACGCATAAAATGGTGAAATACCAACCGCAAAGACACCGCTGGTCTGTTCCGCACCCACAACCGACGGGGGCCGCACTTTAAGACCGCGCGAACTCCAATTCGCGAACCAACCCTCCGGCACCCATTCGCTTTCTACAATCAAGTCCACGATGCTGGGTGTTTCTGCACTGGCAACACCGCCATCACTGATCAGAGACTTGACCGTCCCACCGATCCCCGACCGCAACAGGACTCGAACCTCCGTTCCAGTTTCCGCACTGGATGATTGAAACTCCAACTTTCCTTGCGCGTCCGAAACCGATTGAACTCGAAATCCAGGAGGAAAACTCAAACGAGCATCGAAGCGGAGTTCTCCTTGGTTTTCAATCTGGAAAACACTGCGGCTTTCTACACCTTGTTCACTCAAGAGCATGTAATGAGCAGCGGTCGTTGTGAAACGATCATCAGCCGAACGTAGATTCAGAGTCAGCATCGAATCCGGGCCGGTTCCATACCAAGAACCGTGTCGGATCAGTTTAGAGTCCTCCGTAACGACATTTTGACGTAGTGCGGCCGCCAACGAAGACGGAACCATGTCCATGCGGATCGGATTGATTCGCGGTACCAACATGTCCTCGGTTGTCGTGATCTCAATCACCCGAGGTTGCCGAGTGGCGGTCGTGGCAGTCCATTGCGGGCTTTGCCAAGTTGCGTCTTGAACGAATTCGCGTTGGCGAAAAGCGAATACTTGAAATGGGCGTGCCGCTTGACCATTGTGGAACCACACTTGCAGCCGTGGTTCGTCCGCGTCCTGGAGGACTTGCCATTGGCGAACGCCCTCGCCCGAAACTTGAGACACTTCCCAGTCTTTCGCCAACCGCCATTCTGCCTGTAGCAATTGACCTTGCAGTACTTGATTCTCGACGACGATTTGGATTCGATCCAAAAGTCGCGAGACATCCGCCAAGATCAAGGCGCGCGAATCCCAAATGAGCGTTTGTTGCTTCTTGCGATTATTTAAAGTGAAGACCAACTCACATGGTCCAGTTCCGGCAGCTAATTGAAAATAGGTGTTGTTGTCGGATTCCTCGAACCTGCGCTCCAGCACAGGAGCTCCACTGACCAAGTCCACGTTACCGGCCACTCGCACCGTCATCGCGCCAACCGCGACCTTGGGAAGCTGCAATTGAACGGTTTGACGCACCGTGTCGCTGGATACCGGAATCGTCATCTCCACTTGGAATTGATGCTTTCCGCCTTCTGACAATAGCATGGCGGTGTGTCCGTCTTGGTGACGATACAAGATGGGCGATGATCCATTTTGAACGAAACGATGAAGCAAGCCGCCACTCCAAGGAATTGGTAGCGAGACAACCGATTCCTCGAACGAGTGGCCCAAGGCATGTCCGGTCAGGCGCCCAACGTCGCCGTCCAATTCGATCTCATAACTTGCTCGTTCCCAAGTGAATCCTTCGGGACCCTCCACGCGAAATTCTTTAGGAGCCACGTTCTCTTTGGTTTTGAGTTCGCGCAGCTTGTTGAGCAGATCTGCAACCTCCGTTTGCCCCAAAACAATGCGTTGCGTTGGACCATCCAAGATGGCTGGCAATTCAGCTTCGGGGACGAATAGCAATCTTAGGCGATCCCAGGTCTGATGGGGAGTTTCCAAGTTGGCTTCATCTTGAGCAGCAGCCCTCGACGATTCCAACCCACCACCGACTAGCAAAGAAATGCACCAACAGAATATCAAGGCGGAGCTTGACCAACGAGGATTACTCATGGCGTTCTCCATTCGAGCTGGGCGTGTTTGATTCCAGTCGAGTTTCCACATCATTGGCAGGATCTTCGAACGCTTGTCGACGTTGTCCCAGGAACGTCAATAGATCACGCCCAATCCACACGATCCCTATCACCAACGCAGCCCATGTCGTGCCTTCGTGGTTGATGTATCGCACGGCAAAAGGCCACAGAATTGACGCCACGATCAATATCCCCAGGCCCACTGCAATCAAAGCCAAGCGTTGATTCCACGTACGACGAATGAAGAGTAGGCCCAGAAAAACGACGAGAGCAGCTCCCGCGCCAGATAGGAGCCACGATGAGACCTTGGTCACTTTTAATGCCCCAGCGGATCCAGGGAGTGGGTTAATGGTCGAAAACGTGAAGGGTCGGCCATCGGTCTCAAATTCCATAAGTCGAGCTGTCGGAACTTCCGCGGTCGCGATCCAGTTCAGGTTAACGGATCTCGGTTCGACGTTTTGCAGTAGTTCCAAAATGCTTTGCCCTTGACTGCCGTCTTGATCGCTCCATGGTCCTCCGAAGTTCAGCGGTGCCCAATCCTTGGGTAGATAAACAACCAATTCGGCTTTTTGCACGGCGCAGTCATCGGGAAACGTCGGCACCGGGATTTCAGAATTAGTGACGGGCATCGTGTATCGCAACTCGAGCAACAACTCGCGATCGCGATCACGATTGCCCAATGGCAAAATCAGCTCGCCACCGGCCCCTCTTTCCAAGGAGATTGGCTCACCATCGACTCGTACAGGACTGCTATCAAATCCCGTTTGTGGATCAAACCCTGGGGGCATGATGATGACCAACCGTTGATTGACACTCTTCAATCGATACAAGGCGCGAACGGAGAGCGAGTCATTTCGCAGCCATACGGCCTGAATCAGGCTACGAGAAATGCTGCTCCGTTTCAGATCGTAGAGTTCGTAACGAGAGACATCCACGTCCAAGTCCCATGGTCCGACATACTCGAGCGCTGCGACGGCGTCACCATATTGCCGTCCCCCAAAGACGTCCGAGGTCGGATCGATAGGGCGTAGCCCTGTGGCCTTCGAAGTTGCTTGAACATCGAACAACTCCGAGCGCCGAAGCACAATTTGGCCGCGGTCGCGTTCTACATTCTTAGCAACCACTGTGGCGATCTCAAACGACTTGGTTGCACCAACGGCGATTTCTGGGACCGAAACGTCCCACGCCAACTGCACGGAGTGTTTGCCCAACAATTCACTGGCACCCACCAAACGCCATGCCACGAATCCAGCGGCCACATCGGGCGGTTGGGGATCGAGTTTTTGCTGATTTAGAGTGCCACCCACGACTCGAATTCGATCCTGACTGCTTTGCAGAACGTCGATTCGAAAATCCGGCACGGCGCTAAAGCGCACGTCATAGTCGAGGTCCGTTTGATAGCGGAGCAACCCCGATTCGACCGAGACCGATGTGACTTGATCCACAAACACGCGCGGTCGACGCAAAGAAGCTCTCAGCTCTAATCCATTCGTTTCCACGACGTACTCGTACGCAAATCGCTGAGGATTGCTGTCAGGAACAACGAATGCCGTCGAGGGTTCGATGCTGCGGAAATTGACTTGGTTGGTAGTGTCGACGACCACGTTCAATCGATCGGGAGCCGTCAATAGAACTTGACCGCGAATCGACTGGGCAAAGGAAGGAGCCAATTGCGGCCAGCGTACGGCAATGGTGCTAGGGGCGGCCTCGAAATCCACGAGACCAACGCCGGGAATTGCTTGGGTCGTGTTGATCAAGCAAGCGACCGGCCCCCGCGCCTCGACAGCGAATTGCAACAACACGCGGCCCGCGGGCTCGCCCACTCGTTCGTACTTCTCGATTTGCACCGGTTGATAACCCGATGGCGAGTGCCCCGTAACGCTGACAATTTCCAGCCCCTCTGGAACATCCAAAGGTACTTGAAAGATCCCTCGCTGTTTGACATTGAGCAGCAGTAAGCTAGAAGTTGTAATGCGACGTGATTCTAGTTGCGCATGAACTTGCTGCTGGGCCTCAACCAACGGCGTCCATTCTTCGAGATCAAGATTCAATTCGTAAGGAACGGTCGAGTATTGAAAGCTCAGTCGCGTCGGTCCGGCATCGACGTTTTGGCTCTGACCTTCGTTCACCCGACTCAGGCCCGTCAAAGTCGCGACTTCGATTCGCAATCCATTCTCGCCACGAACCAATAGAGTGCCCGGCTGTCTCGTGGCAGCCGGAGCTTGAATCGGCGTCAAGGTGAGTTTTCGTTTTAAATTCGGATCGCCACCAAGTTCCATTTCAGTCTCGACGGTCAGACTTAGCGTGCCCTTGAGATTCTCGAATAGATCAATTTTCAGAAGAGATTTTTCCGTGTCGACTTGCCATTTCTTGACGACATCTGACAAGACATTCACGATGCGCAAGTCTGGGGGGACGGCCAGTTCCAAATAGTTGATTTCAGCCCGTTGGATTTGCAACGTTAGGACATGACTCGAACGTACGAGATTGCGTTGAATGTCGGATTCCACGTTGGATTGAGCCGTAATCAGGGCAGCCAAGCCTTCGGCTCCAACGCTACGCGGCGTCCAGCGGACCTCAATGGTTTTCGAATTTCCCAACAAGGCAATCACGGAAGATCGATTGGCTTTGTTTTCTGCTGGTCCGCCATCGTCACCACCGGTGATTTCTTGAGTGTCGGATGTGACCACTGCCGGCGTTACCACAATGTCGACATCGGCTTGGTTGATCGAAATTTCCCAGCGATTGATGGCGGCTGGGGGAATTGGCCAACTGATACGATTTTCTCCACCACCAGGCACGACACCGGTCACATATTGCAACTGCATCTTGCTTTGCTGATGATCGGATTTAGCTTGAAACAATAAATCAAAGCCTCCATCATCTCGCGGGACCAAACGACAAGGCTCGCCGTCGATTTCGGCCAACTGCACTGAGCAGCCGTTAAGTCCGAGGGGAACTCGATGCCATCCGGACTGGACGAAGTCAATCAATAATTCCGAATCGACTCGAACCAGTGATCTTTCCAACGAAGCGCGATTCTGCGCGGAAACCAACGCAAAACTTGCCGGAGCTGGTACCGATTCAACGGGTTTCGTGGCTTTTTGAGCGGCCTTCCAAAGTTCTTCAAATTGTTCGTATGGCAGATAAACGCCGCGCCCGGTGGCTTCGAACTTGTCGCGAATACGCTCGTAGGGAATGTAGATAGACTGTTCGATCGCCCAACCAGGTAATTCGAATTTCGGCTCATTGACCTCATCGCGATCCGTATTCGAATCGGATTCTGGCGAGACGTCATCTTGGGAACGCTCGCCCACGGCGGGGCCTTGGATCTCCGATGAGTTCGACACTGCCGTATTCTCAGAAGCAGCCTCGGACGATTTCTCTTCCTGAACCATAGGCATGGAAGAAGCTCGTCCGAATCCAAACAAGTTTGGTGATGGTCCGTAGGCCAAGAGCAGAAGGCACCAAACCGAAAAACACAAGAACTTCATTGTGGCCATTCCTAATGAGGCAGAAGTGGTCCGCTACCAAATCAACTCGATAAAGCAATATCGGTCACCGCCCATTCTACACTGCCCGCGGTCGCAACCGTTGGTCCAGGAACGAAAAGCAGGCCAGCATCGCGTCACATTTTGGTCACGGCTTTGACAACCAAAACGCGACCTCGATTTTTGAGTCGCGATCGTGTTTGGAGCTTCGAGGTCGCGGATAAGTTCCCGAGTCCAAGGGCGTGAAACGAAATATTGTTAATCAAATTTGAATCTTCATTGGTCGCCGCATCCTCACCAAACGGAGGAAAAAGCTATTGGTTTTGCAGAGCACCCTTCAACGCCAATGCCGGCAGAAGCTGCAATGGCCACGCAAACCGACGACCCCGGCGTCGCGTGTGAAGTAAGTAAAGGAGCACAGGTTGACGACGACCCTTCGTTTGCCAACCGCGACTATTTAGTGCCATTATCCGAGTAAACAGAAAACCGACCGCTATAAGTAGCGACAAATTGGTTGTTTCGAGCAACATCCATCGGTAGCAGGCATGCACCGTTGGCCATGCGTCATGTCGAAGCACAGTCAGTAGGCCGTCCGCCAATCAGCAAAACGATTGATATTTGCGAGTGGTGAACGCTCGAATCAGCCAAATACCAACGGTCGGCGAACTGTTCTGATGGCTAGCGATCGCGTCCACCGCCGCCTGGGAATCCACCGCCGCCGGGAAATCCGCCGCCGCCTGGGAATACACCGCCTTGACCTCGTCCGCCGCCGCCTTGGCCTCGCCCGCCACCTTGGCCGCGTCCTCCACCGCCACCTTGCCCACCGCCAAAGTTTGGCTGTCCACCACCACCTTGGCCGCCCATTCGTTGCCGCATGGCTTCGCCGAAAGCACGCATTGCATCAGCATTCGCGCCCATGCCACCACCTTGGCCTTGACCGCCACCCTGGCCGCCGGCCGCTTGCCCGGGCTGTTGACCAGGACGTTGTTGCGTCTGAGTTCCCGCATTGAATAAGTCGGACATCAAGCGAGAGACCTGATCTGCAGTGACACCGGCGGGCATCTCCATGACTACGGATTTGATCTCCGGAACTGCCCCTTCATAGTCCATTTCTTTGACGAATTGCACGACCTCATCGATGAGATTCTCAGGGCCTTTGACCAATAGTAACTTGGCTTCCACGTCGACGGAGACGCTGATCATGGGTTTGGCTGGTTCCGAGGATCCACCACCGCCACCACGTCCACCACGGCCTCCCATCAGTGCACGAATCATTTGTTCCGGATTTGGCGGCTGTTGAGCCCCACCACCTTGCCCTTCGGGCTTTCGCAAATACGAAGCAAAGTGGATATCAACTTGCTCTTTAACGACTTGCGGATCGCGGTGCTCGATTTTGATACTTCGAGAGCTGCCGTAAATGCGGGGATCATGGGGTGCTTCAGGGCGGTCCTTTAACTCGATCAACTGGTCGATTTCTTCGGTGTCCGTCACGTTCGCATAAACAATCAAAGCGTTCAAGTAATTATCGACGTGGATCGAGACGTCACCGGTTGTTTTGCCACTGCTCGAGCTGCCGCCGCCCATGCCACCCCCCATCAAAGCGCCGACCATTCCGCCCGCCGCACCACCCAACGCATTTTGGGCCATGTTACCCAACATATCCGTCATGCCTCCACCGCCACCGCCGCCGCCACCGCCATCAATTCCTAAGATCTCTTCGATTTCGGCTGCGACTTCAGAAGCCGGCCGGAATCCCAACAAGAAGACGGTTCGAGCGGGCGTGGTGTCCGTGGTTTCAACGGCTTCTTTACTTAAATCCTTGAGTAGGCGCTCGGCCATGTCCAAAGCATCCAAATCTCGCGAGCGAATCATGAGGCCCTTGGGAGTCATTTCCATGATAATCGGGTCGCCCGGAATTGATTCTTGGGAAAACCCGGCACCCACTTCTGGTTGAACTGGTCGAGTGGCGGGTAGCTCGTCATCTTGTAAGGTTGTCACCGCATAAACGTGAGCCGCGCGATCAGCGCTTGGTTGACGACCCAATTCCACCACTTCGTATTGGCGTCCCGACAAAGAGCGATGCGATTGCGTGGGCGTTGTGGAACGCGGCGATTCCGTGGGTGTGGAATCCGGCGTTGCTTCTTCTTGTGAAGGTGGTGATGCTTCTCGTTCCTCGGCATTGCTACCTTGTTGCATTTTGTTCAATAACTCAAAGAGCAACTTCAGCTGTTCGGGTGATAGTTTTTCAGGGTCTAACTTCTGAAACTCGCCTTCGCCGAACTGGCGGTCAAACGATGGAAACCGAATGCCGCTCTCCGTACCGGCAACCCCACCTCCGCCTGTACCTCCGCGGCGATCTGAAGGTCGTCGCCATTGCAAGGGAGCAGGTCCACCCGTCGTTTCCCAGACACCTTCGAACAGGTCAACCACACCTTCGACCGACTCTTCGTCAACATTTTGCAGAATCCGATACTGCGATCGAGCAACATCACCTTCTGCAGGGGCAGGGTCCAGCTTTTCGGCAATCACCTTGATTTCAGTAACCAGTCGCTGCGTGCCACGAACGAAAATGCAATCGAAGTCTTCCATGAAGATGATGTTCTTCCCAGGACCGGTCGATTCCGTTTCTTCGAGAATCGATGTCGAAATACCCAGAGCCGTTTTCAGCTTGAGCACCATTTCGCTGGGGGTCAGCGCGTGACAAGTGATCTTTTCGAAAACAATCGCGTTGCTTTCCAGCTTCTCGATCAAGTCTTTGATTTCCGCGTGATCCGATGGTCGAGCCTTGATGTATAGCGTGTCCGAGTCTTCTGAACGAGACATTCGCACATCTGTTCGACCCGAAAAGAAATCCAATAAGATTCGTTGGACGATTTCAGGATCAGTCTTCGGTGAATAGTATTTCACCTCGTAACCCTGGACGTCCAATCCGGTGGGGCGGTTGGCTTCAATATCCAAAGCATCAATCAGTTTCAACGCCTTCGCCACCTTCTCCTTTGTACCCGAAATCCAAGGTCGCGTTTCCGAGTTCAGTAAACTAATGGCCAGCGAGCCGTCTTCCAGTCGGTTCTCGTTCTCGCGCATCCCAAACTGAGCTCGTAAGAATTGCATCAGTTGTGGGAACGGGATATGTTTAAGCGTTCTTGCTTCGTAAACAATCACAGCATTCGTCTTGGCTCGATCAATCAAGCTACGAATCTGTCGCAATTGCCGACCCGTCTCTCGCACGTAAAGTTCTTCCGAAATCGAAAGCAACTCGACTTTGCCGCGCGGTGGCTTGACCAACTGGCCCACTTGTCGAGTCAACGAATCGTAGTCCAAACCAGCGACATTAAACTTGGAAATCACTACTTCGTACTCACCGCGGTCGTCTAATTCGGTTTCAGCCACAACCGGAATTAGTTCATCGGGAAGTCCTTGCGTCTGGTGATCGATGACGATCAAACGATTGCCAAACCGAACCAGCGTGTACCCCTGAAGACTCAAGTAGAAATTCAATTGGTCGAGTGCGGCCTTTACCGTGTAGTCCTTGCCGTCCGCATTGGAAAACGTTCCCTTCGGAAAACCGCTATACTCGGTGTACACGATCAATCCCACTTGCTCCGCAAACCATTCGATAACCGTGCTCCACTGCTCATCTTCGAAAGCAAAGCGAATGGTCTGCTCTTGTTGCGAGGCTGGGATTGATCCTGAGTCGGCGGAAGATGCTTCGTCTTGCGGGCCGAGCGACTCGGTGGCCACTTCGGCGGCGACCGTCGTACTTTCCGTTGTTTGAAATCCCCAGACTGCTGGATGCCCATAGGCCAAGAACCCACCGCAGGCCATCAAGCTTAAGCAAGTCGCTCCCACACGGCGTGGTCCAACCCGCCGCGATCGGTTAGCAAGAAAGACCCGTTCCAACATGCTGCCGGATAAACCCAAAATCGAATCGCTTTTCATCATGAATCCTTGCCTCGAGATACCCCTCGCCCACATTGCTGGAAACCTAACTGTCCGATTTTGCAGCGCTGCAAAATTGCCCAGTTGTCCACCGTTTGATCGACTAAACAATCGATCTGGTGGCGCCTTTGGAGTCTCAGGACTTGGCTTGACTCGCTGCCCGGCCTCGCCAATCGGTCCTGATTCCTCCCGAAAAACGGTCTAAGACCGCCTTCCTAGCATAGTTGCTACTCGGAAATTCCTACCCAATCTAGCTCGCCAGCCAGAAAAATCGCCACAGAGCCCCGCTCGTCGCCGCGAATTACCCGCTCAACCGCTACTGAAACACCGGGACGAACCCGATCGTTTCGCAGAAAATAGGGCTTCAGCCAACAAAAGTCTCTATCTGAGACAGTCGCCATGCCCATCGACCATTCGGGTCCTAGTGACAGCGTTTGGTTCGAAAGTCCGCCGTCGGACGTTCGCGAAAAGTCCGCAACTTCGCAAACTTCTAGAGGTTTTAGCCTCCATAATTCAGAAGTTTAAGCAAATTCTCGCAAATTGCCGGTCATGTCGACTTGCCAATAGTCGCCCGAATCGACGTCCACCGCCGAAAGATACCCGCCGCCATAGCAATTCGTGTCAATAATTGCCAAATGTCCCAAATCGAGAATTTCACCGGATTGTTGAGGCGTATGACCCACCCAGGCTTTTTTTCCGTTTTCATGTGGGACAGGAAACGAAAGTTTCATATGCTGCCAGAGCGAGATTTCGTCCGGAGTTTGGCTCAATAACAAATCACTTCGATAATTCGCATGGACGAAAAAATGCTGATCGATCTCCCAATAGCGGCGGCAATGTTGCAAGAACATTCGATGATGGGGTGGGATCTGATCTAACCGCCCGCCGTAACTGTGCAACGTCTGTTGCCCCCCGTGTTGCAGCCAGAATTGATAGGCTTGCGGATCACTCATCGCCTGAAGCATCATCACTTCATGGTTGCCAATCAAAGGAATGAACCGCACCCGACCGGCCATATCCAGCAGCGTCTCGATGACCAAAGGTGTTTCCATGCCCCGGTCGACGTAATCGCCCAACGTCACCAAGGTATCGCTCGGTTGAAGCTCGATGACGTCCAGCAAGACACGCAGTGCCGTTCCGCAACCGTGAATGTCTCCGATGGCGATGGTTCGCGGCATTTGGCCCACTTCAAAAAGGATTCCGAAATTACCCACGCGGGCCTAGTGCAAATATTGGGCCGAAGGCGATGGACGTAGCGAATGGTGTCATACTATTTCGTTCGTGACAAGGTGTTTTCGTTTGGTTGCATACGGCGAAGTCCACGAATCATTCGCATTTGTGACTTAAACGCAATTTCCACCAAGCCACCCATCTTATCTGCGTTTTCCGATTGGAGTTTCCTGGCCTGCTTGCACCTCTACCCCCTCATTCAAACAGCGACCAAACACTAAAATGCCGAACCCCGGTGACGCCCGAGTCGCCCTCGATAGATTCTTGCCACCATGAAAAGTGGGAGCTCGAAAAAGGGCGGGCATTTCGGGAAAGCCGAAAGTTGCCGTTGAGGTTGCTTGGGCTATCGTTATCCTTGATCTATCGTTTACACGGTTCGACAGATTTGCGAGGTGTCTAATGAGTGCGGAATTAGGTGTCGATCTTGAAGCGTGCCGCAGACGTCAATCGCGACTCGTCGAGTGGATGAATCAAGAGCGGGTCGATCGAGTTCTGCTGACAACCAATCAGCATATCCAATATTTGTTTGGGCCCAGATTTGCGTGGACCTTTGCAGCAGCGGCGGCCATCGACGCTCAAGGCAAGTCGGTGGTGATTGCTCCACATGCCGAACCAGCGGTTTGCGCTGCGGACCGCGTGGATGTTTACAAGCCGAAAATGCTGTCGACCATGCGGAATGACCAAGCGCTGCTGGCCGCCAATGCCCTGGCGCAATCTTTGGGGGGACGAATCGATGCGTCCCGCCTGGCGGTCGAATTTTCAGCCTATTGGCAGTACCTGGCCCCGTTCCATTCGGCAGAATTGATTGATGTAGAACCGATCCTGTTTCGCCACCGTCGCCGTAAGTCAGCTGACGAGTTGGCCAAGCTGCGCGTGGCGATTCGCGGAACGGAAATCATGTATGAGGTCGCGCGCGGGATCATTCGCCCCGGCATTTCCGAACTCGAAGTCTACAACACGCTTCAGTCGGCGGCCAACGTCGCTTTTGGCGAGCCTATGACGGCGACCGGAAACGACTACCAAGTTAATTCGCGTGGGGGTGCCCCACGAGCAAACGTTGTCGCTCAACCAGGTCAACTTTACATCCTTGATCTAGGCCCCGCGTTTCGCGGGTATTTTGCCGATAACGCGCGAACGATCGCCGTAAGTAAAGTCTCGTCCGAACAACAAGCGGCATTTGAGAAAATTCGCGAAGTGTTCCAAATGATCGAGTCGGATGTGAAACCCGGTGTACGTTGTCGCGAAATTTTTGACCGAGCGCAAGCCATCCTCGACCAAGCTGAAGTTGGCGTCTTCAATCATCATCTCGGCCATGGCATCGGCCTGTTCCCGCATGAAGGGCCGCATCTCAATCCCAATTGGGACGATGTTTTCGAGGTCGGCGACGTCTTCACGGCCGAACCAGGATTGTATGCGGAATCACTCCAAGCCGGGATCCGAATTGAAAACGATTATCTGGTAACCGATAACGGCGTTGAAAACCTCTCGCCATTCCCGATGGAATTGAAATGACTTTTCATTTCGGGGCAGAACGGTCGCTTTACCGAGTATCACAACGAGAACGGTTCGCGATAAGTGCGCGTGCGAAGTTGCTCGGCGTTCAAGTTGTCTCGGAAATGCCCCTCGCGGGTCAATGATAACCACGGTCCGAGGGTCAACGGAGTTCGTTCAAGGTCAATCTGGTTGTCTCCTAGATGTTGCATCATTCGATCCAACGTCGCGGACGCTTCCGTGGGTAACTTCCATCCTTGTAACTGGTGGAGAATCTCACGGAGTGGAGTGGGTTGGCCCAAGCGATGCGAAATATTTCCGATGTGGCAGAGAGCCGTGGATTGGTGGCCTTCCTGCACGGGCGCGGCAACCTTATTCGGCGACGCAGCGCGAACGCAGTCGACGAAATTCGCGAAGTGATTTTCTGCGGCACCCGAAAAGGTCTTTAGCAATTGGCCGTCGGGAGCGAAATGAGAAGCGCCCGAAATAAATCCTTCCGACCCATAAACGATCCACCCATCGCGAACCTGCGCGCTGAATGGTCCAGACGGCAACCCGCGTACCTCTTGAATGATTGGCAGTTCACCGAATCGATGGACAACCATTTGCGTATTCGGAGTTTCCCCCGCGTCTTCATAGCCCACTCGTCCACCGATACTCACCACATCGTCGCCATAACCCTGCAGGCCCAAGACCCATCGCACCAGGTCCACGTAATGGATGTTGTTGTTGCCCAGTTCTCCGTTACCAGTGTTCCAATCCCAATGCCAATCATAATGCAGTTCCGGCCGCGTTAGTGTCTCCTCCGCCGCCGGTCCCAGCCATAAGTTGTAGTCGATATGAGCCGGGATCGAATACTTTCCTTTCGTGCCGATCGAGTTCCTCCGGCCATACACCATGGTCCGTGCCAAAGTGACATTGCCCAACCCACCGCCACGCACGAACTCCGCTGCCGCACGAATACCTGCGTGGGATCGATTCTGAGTGCCGACTTGACAGACCCGGCCGGATCGATCGACGGCAGCGATCATGCGCAGGCCTTCTTCTATGGTGTGACTGAGTGGCTTTTCGACATAAACATCTTTGCCGGCATCCAACGCCCAAATCGTCGCCAAAGCATGCCAGTGATTTGGTGTGCAGATCGATACCGTATCGACATCCGACGACTCAAACACTCGCCGCAAATCGACGACTACATTGGGGCGACGACCTGTCGTGGACTCGATCGAATCAGCAAGTTCCTCGGCCAGCTTTCGGTCGGGATCACATACATAAGTGATCGCGACACCATTGAGCTTGCCGAACTCGGCTGCATGGGCTTTGCCGCGGATTCGACATCCGATAATGGCGTGTCCAATCGTCTCGTTGGCCTCGCCGCGAATAAATTCCGGGCTCTCTGCGACTGTTCGATTCAGTGCAGCCGCAGCCACTGCCAAGACAGACTGTTCACAGAAGTGCCGTCGCGTGATCATGGCGTTTTTCTTTCGGGCCCCAAGAGCGTTTCCAATCGGACCTTTGCTGCCGCGCGAGCGGGTTGTAAGACTTCCTCCAGGCCAACTGGAGCGCCGCCGCGTCGATTGCTTTCGTCAGCGGCCTCCATAAACGCAAACATCTCCAACGTCTCTTTGGCACTTACGGGCGCTTGGCCACTGCGAAAGAACTTGGCAATTTCCACGCACAACGGTTCGTATCCTCCCGCGGTACCGGAGTGCATGATCGACTTGGTACCGAAGACTGTGGCACCAAACGTCGAGGCGTGGTTGCGAATACCTCGGTAAGTGCCAACGCGACCATTGTCCCATGTTCCCGATACCAAATCCGTTTCCGCCGTCCGAATTCGTGTCACGGTCTCACAACCAGTCCCCATCAGAGTATACAGTGCTTCGACTCCGTGGACTCCGTAAAAATAGAGGTCCGGGGTATGGTCTTGATAAGTGCAGGGCCCCCATGTCGAGACGCCTTGAATCGTTCCGATCGACTCATTATTTAACAACTCGATCACAGCCGGTGTGAAGCGATAAGATGAGCAGGAAAAGAACGGAACTTGGTAACGCTCGGACAATTCCGCGATGGCAATCGCATCCGCCAACGAGCCAGCCAAAGGCTTGTCAATGAACAACGGCTTTCCGGCTTGAAAAACGGGTAGTGCTTGCTCCAGGTGTACGCGACCGTCAACACTCTCCAACAAAACGACGTCACACTTTTCCAAAAGTGCTGGGATCGAATCCACGATCTCGACACCCATGTCACGGAGTTGTTGCGTGAACCCTGCAACGCGGTCTCGACTTGGTGGAAAATCCGTGCCGCCGGGGAATCCGACCACAACTCGCATGTTTGCCATGTCGCCGGGGGCGTTTGGGTCGTGAAATAGTTTTGGGTCGTTAAAGATCTTGGTGAAGGCGGGCACGTGCGACGTGTCCAAACCGATCATACCAATCCGAATCGGTGGTTTCGTTATGTTAGATTCTTGAGCATGCAATCCGGCGAAATCTGCCAACCACGGTAAACAAACGACAAGCAGCATTAGCCTCTTGAGAACTGAAACCACATTCTGCATGGGGCACCTCGAGTGTGAGTGATTCGTGAGTGATTCGTGTATGATTGGTGTGTGAGTCGTGTTATTCGGAACCCAATCTACCGCCTTGCGGCCGATCTCGATGATGAGTCATCAGTTTGCGTCCGGCCAAGTCCCTTGAAAGACTTCCGCTGCCGGCCCTTTCATAAAGACGTGATGACCAGCCCCTCGCCATGTTAATTCCAAATCGCCTCCCAAGAGGTGATTCACGATCGTAGCATCCGTCCGGTCGGTCAACACGCCCGCAACACAAACGGCACTGGCACCCGTTCCACAAGCTTGCGTTTCGCCGGAACCACGCTCCCAAGTCCGCTGACGGACTTCGTTCCTGGCCAACACTTGAACAAATTCGACATTGACCCTTTGCGGGAATGCTGGATGTCGCTCGATTTGCGGACCAATTTCCAACACCAAGCGATCAGTGATCTCGGGCACAAAGATCACGCAATGCGGATTTCCCATGGAAACACAGGTGACCTGCAATCGCTCGCCTGCTACCTCCAGAACCTGATTCACGACCGGATCGCCCGGCAAAGTTGTCGGAATTCGCCGAGCCTCGAGAATCGGTGCTCCCATGTCCACTGTCACAGCGGAGACCTTGTCTGAGGCATCGATATCCAAATCGAGCGACAAGACGCCGGCTCCGGTTTCAATTCGCAAGGTTCGATTGCGGCAAATCGAATGGTCATAGACGTATTTGCCAACGCAACGAACCCCGTTGCCACACATTTCCGACTCACTTCCGTCCGCGTTGAACATGCGCATTTTGGCGTCCGCGACGTCCGAGGGCAAAATCAAGATCAGGCCGTCGCCGCCAATCCCCTTGTGCCGATCGGACACCTTTCGAGCCGCCGCGGCCGGGTCACGCGGGATCGGATGGTTGAAACCATCGACATAAACGTAATCGTTCCCTGCGCCATGCATTTTTGTAAACTGCATTCTCATTCCCTTAATTGCGACCGGTTTTCCAGAAATCCGCTTGTCTTTTTGCGGCCAGATGGCGAGAATTCTAGCACAGAGGCACGGTCTCTATCGAGGGAGTCTGAGATGTCGGTTCGTTTGTCGGCCAAATTCTTTGCGGTTGCGGCAGTGTGGTTGCTGTATCTGACCGGTGATGTTTCGGCCCAACAGTTCGTGGATACCACGCCCAGGTTTGCTGCCGATTCCGCAGCCGCTCGGGCCATGTCTGGGAATTCTTCCGTTGGTAACGGCTATCTCGTGGGTGGGTGGCCTTACGGTTACTCTGTCCGTTTGGCAGGTCAAAACCAAAGTTATCCGTTTTCAGCCTACGGGAACCCACGGCAGTACGGAGCACATGATCACGGACTTCAACACTCGCGGCATCCCGATCAAGCGAGATACAACCAATTCGGCCGCAATCATTGGGTGGTCAGGCCAATTTGGCCATGCCCCACACCTTTTCCACCGGTCTGCCATCCGTATCGCCCAATTTGCTTTCCATATCCGAACGGCTTTTGGAACCCATACTGTTTTCCCGGCTACGCACGTCCGCCTTTCTACTGTTGGAATGACTGGCGATGGAGCCAGTGGCATGGCGGTTTCGGCGGTTTCGGTTTCGGCGGAGTTGGATTCGGTGGCGTTGGATTTGCGCAGCAAAATTTCGTAGGCGGGTGGCAAGGCGTCGGCCAATTTGGAGGCCAAGGGGCGTTTGTTGGTCAAGGCATGGGATTTGCCAATGGATTTGGGGTCGCCGAGCCGATGGGGGTAGGTCCCTTGGTGCAATCCCCGGCCTCGCTATTCGCACCGGTTGAAATGGCTGCTCCCCAAGGATTTGTATCTAGTGCCCTAATCCAACATCGCGCGGCGGACGTGATGGCACAGCATCGAGCCATTGCCGAGATGGAGTCGCAACGAGGTAAGCCGCAATCGCAGATCACTGCGGTTCAATATGATCCGTTGGGACGGCCAATTGCCGAACAAGCGGAAGCCAAAACCACCAACAAAGATGGACGAGCCTACGCAGCTACGGATGCGGCAGTCGTTGAGTCCGCCAAGAGCACGAAGAACGCGATCGCCAAGTCCGCCGACGAAGCCCGCGAGGCAAAACGGGCTGCCAAAGCCGAAGCCGAACGGCAACGGTTACTCGATGCCCTCCGTCAAAAGTAGCACAACTGCAAAGAAAAAAGAAAGTTGAGACCTAGCATTTGTGGCTCGCGGGGTGTCGGACGAGCCGCGGTGCGTGCCTCCGACAGGCTCTCCGCTTTTCGTTGAGTGCTACTCGGTGGACACGACCACAATCAAGTGGAACCCCAGCGACGAATGATGTCGTTGTCGATGTTCAATTGATCTAGAATTCTGGCGACCATAAAGTCGACCAAGTCGTCCAGGCTTTGGACCCCATGGTACCAGCCGGGGCTGGCGGGCATCACCACAGCGCCCGCCTCGTGCACAGCCAGCATGTTCTTGAGCGCGACATGACTGATCGGCGTCTCGCGGGGAACCAAGATGAGTTTTCGCCGTTCCTTCAAGTGAACTTCGGCTGCTCGGTGGATGAGGTTACTGCTCGTGCCATGCGCGACGGCCGAAAGCGTGCCTCCAGAACAAGGGCAAATGACCATCCCAGCGGTTCGATAGCTGCCACTGGCGACCGGCGTGAAAAAGTCATGCAGTTGGTGAAAGTGAATTTGACTGGCTGCCTGCGAGTCCAGCCCCAGCCACGCGTGAAGATCTGGCGCGTTCAAGTTCAAACGCAAACCCAGTTCCTGCTGGATGACTTGACTGCCAGCGTTGCTGAGCAACAAATGAACTTTGTGCCCCGAATTGGCCAAGACTTGCAGCAAGCGACGCGTGTAAACCGCACCGCTACCTCCGCTAACTGCCACGACAATTGGCAATGGCGAGTTGGGATTCGCCGTGACGTGCTGATTGGGATGGCTCATGCTTTTGTAGCGACATACAACGTCGCTAATCCAAAGGTCATCGGATAGAACTTGGCGTCTTTTAACCCAGCTTCTTGCATCAGGGATGCCAATTCTTCGTACTGAGGAAATTGACCGACGCTTTCTGGCAGGTAGCTGTAGGCATCGCTGCGATTCTTAGCGAACCACTGGCCAATCTTGGGCAACACGCGGAGAAAATAAAATCGATACAACGCACTTAATGGCCAAATTCGCGGCATGGTAAATTCCAAGACCCCGACTTGGCCACCAGTCCGTGTGACTCGCGTCATTTCTTTCAAGCCCTTCAACGTATCAGCGACATTGCGCAATCCGAAAGCCACGGTCACCAAGTCGAATTGCTCATTGGGGAATGGCAATTGCAACGAATCGGCTTCGACGAATTGCAGGTGGGTCGCCCGCTGCTGTTGGGCTTTCTTTTGACCGATCTCCAACATGGGACGGCAAAAATCCGAGGCCACAACGTGAACACCCTGCCAGCTCTGTTGTTCTGCTTCTTGAGACGAGAGGATCCGTTGCCCAAACGGTTCGTCGGAATTCATCCGAGGAATGGTCTCGGCCCGCCCCGCAGCCCCGTTTCGCTTGGATTGCATCTTGTTCAGCAAAGCCAGCGCCAAATCGCCCGTTCCTGTGCAGACATCCAAGACTTGCCAATCGGATTGCGGCGCCAGTTTGGCAACGGTCCGCCACCGCCACCAGCGATCGACATTCATCGAAAGCAAGTGATTCATTAAATCGTACTTCGGGGCGATCTCTGCAAACATTTGGCGGACTTTTTGTCCGGATTTGTCGATCGCGACCGTTTGACTGTTGGACATTGGAACTCTATTCTACGAAACCGATTGGGGCCGGTTTGGTTCGGTCTTGGGCTCTGGAAAGGCAACCGTGAAATCTCGGCAAATCTACACATTCTTTCTGCCGGATTTGATTCCGGAGGGACTACTGAATGACAGTGTCGCTGTGGTCATCGACATTTTGCGGGCCACGACCACGATGACGACCGGAATCGCAAATGGTGCCGCTCGAATTGTCCCGTGTGTTGGCGTCGACCAAGCCCACCTGACGAAGCAACGACTCTCGGAAGCCAACTTGGCTCTTGCCGAAAACACCAGTCCATCGTCGGTTCTGTTGGGTGGCGAACGACTTGGGAAGCCGCTGCCGGGCTTTGATCTGGGCAACGCACCCGAGACCTATTCCCCTGAGTCGGTTCGTGGTCGAACGATCGTGATGACGACCACAAATGGTACCCGAGCCATGGATCGTTGTCGTGGTGCGAAACAAATCGTGATCGGTAGTTTTGCCAATCTTTCGACAGTTGTCCAGCACTTGAGTCAATCTCAACGCGTGGCTTTGGTCTGCTCTGGAACGGACAAACACGTTACCTGCGAAGACGTGCTGTTTGCCGGCGCTGTCACCGATGAATTGATTCGCTCAGCTCACGGAAGTGACCTGCCCTGGGAAATCAATGACCAAGCCGAATTGGCGCGAAGCTATTGGAGACAATCCAGTGGCCCAGATCGATTTCCGACCATGGATTCGATTTTGGCGGTCTTCCGGCGCTCGTTGGGGGGATCCAACTTGATCGCTCAGGGGCGAGCGGTCGATTTGGAGTTTGCTGCGGCCATCGATCGATTCAACGTGCTGCCGATCTTGGACCAACGGTCGTGGGAAATCACCGCCGCACCAATGTAGGAAACTCAAGTGTGCGTGTTTTACCGTTCCCGCACAGCCTTCACCCGAGGTAGGTTACATGCCGCAAGTCGCCGGATAAAACCAACCGAATCGGACTAATCGCGTCCCGTCATAACTAAGCTCACGAACTCTGGCCAAACGACTTGGGGAATGCACCACCCCAACGGTACCACTAACGCTTTTGGATGCAATAAATTCTCGTGGCGGTGCGGATCAAAAGCCGATCACCAACGATTGCCGGTGAGGCCATCCCCATATCGTCAGATGCCAACTCGTTGGTATGTAAAAGCTCGAAGTCGTCACCAGCCTTCAAGACAAACGTTACTCCATCTTCGTTCAAGCAGTAGATTCGATCGCGACTCGCCCACGGAGATGTGGTGAAGGCGCGCCCGTTCGGCAATCGTTCCGGGCCATAGATCTCAGCGCCACTCTTCGAATCAAATACTGCAAAAGTTCCGCGATCGTACAAGACATACAATCGCTCCTTGTAAACCAGTGTCGTTGGATTGTAGGGCGCCGCTTTCGTTTGACTCCAGGCAATAAACTCGTTCGCAGTTTCATTTTCCTTCAAGGAAATGTCACCCGCTGCGCCAGGACGGATGGCATAGACCGGTCGCAACGGGTCCATCACGTACCCGGAACTTATGTACAGCAGGCCATCGGACTCGTAAGGTGTCGCGATCGTGATACTGGACATGCCAGTCAGCGACCACAGCAATTGACCGGTCAAGTCGTACGAACGGACTTGTCCGGTCCCTGGGACCACGATCTCGGTCCGTTGGGGATTGTTCCAAACAAAAGGTGTCGCCCAATTGCTTTTTTCGTCGCGTTCTGTGCGCCACAATTCCTTGCCGGTCAACGCTTCCAAAGCCACCAAATAGGACTGCACTTCATTATCAAAACAGTAAAACAACTTGTCTTCGTGCAAAACGGGCGAAGCCGCCGGACCCCATCCGTATCGAGTCTCCTGTGGTTGCACGCGATACTCCCAGATCTTCGTGCCGTCCAAGTCGAAGCAAAACAGTCCGAGATTCCCGAAGCAAAAATAGACTCTCTCTCCATCCGTCACTGGAGTCTCCGACGCATAACTACTCTTGAGATGAATGGCGGTCGATGGTGCTCCCTCGTGGACCGTGCGTTCCCACAAGATTTTTCCGGCGTCAAGGCTCAAGCAATAGACTCGCCATTGATGCACGGCGTTGGAGGGTTGAGGACGATCGCCACCAAAATACAGTCCCTTCTTGATCTCTTCCGATTCGCCGGTATTGATTACGGACGTCACAAATACCTTGTCACCCCACACGACCGGTGATGACCAACCTCGCCCGGGTAAGTCGCACTTCCAGGCAACGTTTTCCTCGGCCGACCATTTCTCGGGAAAGGTCGCCTCCTCCGCCACGCCTCGAGCGCCGGGCCCGCGAAACTGAGGCCATCGATCTTGGCCATTAGTAATGGGCGCCAGGCCCATCAGCAAAATGCCGAAACAAACCAGTGAAACGCCAGTTGGCTTTATCATTTTCATCTCAATCCAGTCATGCTAACTCGCAATACCGTGCAACGGCAGGACGGTCGCCGGCACATCCCTTGAGCCGTGACCCGCAAAAAGCAACAGCTTCTCGACGATCAGCGGACGCCACATGGAGGGCAACTGCTACTAACCGAACGACATTGCGGGTACTCGGTGGTTATTCGGGCAAAATGTAGACACCCAGGTTGCTCCCATTAGCCCTTTCGCCATGGGCCGGGCGATTGACCAGTAGAGCCTCCTGCGCCGCATCCTGCCAGCGCACCAAAGTTGTAGAGCCTCCACCGTCCATGTTCAATCCGTTGTGAGCACCAAAGTGCTTTAGCCAGCCGCCAAGTTCATGGACGGTTGCGCCGTGACTGGCAGCTTGCCGCCCGTCGCACAACACGACAATCAAAAAACGTTTGTCGCGACTGAGTCCCAAACCAGTTCTTGGATGTAAGACGGTATCCTCTTCACACACCTGACCTTCCGTCAAGCAAAACGAAAACCCACTGACGGCAACCATGATGTGATCCGTATTGGAATCCGCCGACACAACTTGCAAATCCACGGCCCCGGTCTTATCCACGATGAACGACGGGCGTCCATCCGACGGGCAAACCACTTCACCATTGGAAATCGTCAAACCCATTCGATCGGCAAAGGGGTGAGAAACGCCACTTTGAAATGGGCTCCATGGCGACGCATTGATGGCCAAGACGACGGGAATCCCATTCTTGCGTTGCTCCCTCGCAAAGTCGCGTGTCGTTTGTCGCTTCGTACGAACCACGAACTCGCTCAGGACCTCATCGCGAAAGTTCGGCATCGGTTCTCCCCAATTCTCGGCCCGACCTGTTACGACAAACTTGAGTTTCGGAGTTTGCAGGTCGATTCGAAGGGCATGCATCTTGAGGCGGCGTTGGTTTTGCGGCTGAAAGAACAAGTAACTGGGACAAGTTAATCCCTCGGCGTTCGGATATTGCTGCTCGAACGCGGCATAATTCACCCCCGGCAACCACTCTTCACTGGTGGACCAATCAAATGCCGCTTCCGGCTCCTGGGCCATAACGTCCGGCAACGCCCAGACGATACCCAGCAAGAGCCAAAACACAACCAATAATGGCCCTCGTTGAAAACCTACTTGTTTGAGCATTGAACAAATTCTCGCATTTTTGGAGGTCGCCCTTTGCACTCGTCTACCATTTTACTCTGTCGGCTCGTTGCGTCGAATCCCACACGTCCGTCGAAACCCACCGCTAACCAGCGGAGCGAGACAATCGCCGCATTCAACCATCAAGTTGGGGGTCGAGGCGATTTCTTGATTCTCCGGCGTGCGTCTGCGTTTGTGAATACTGGCTTTCGGAGCCATAGTTCGCTATAAAGCGTAATGGTTTATTTCGTGTCCGAGAATTGAAACAATTTGTGATGTTACTGAAAACATTCCAAGATCTGATCCTTCATTATCTCCGACTGCCCGAACATGAGCAGCAGATGATGCGGATCGCCGCGGTATTTTCGGCTCCGTTGGGCCGTCACCATTTCCTGCTGTTTGCGAACATCAAACCGGGGAAAACCAACGGTAAGCCCTGGTTGAATAATGAAATTGTCGAGAGTTTCAAACACCTTGCGGCTCACGAGCTTATGATCGGCACGGCGACCGGCACAATAGTTAATCAACATCTGATGGATTACTTGATTCGGGAAGTCGTGGAGCGAAACGAGCTCGCCGAGATAAAGGCCAACATTAAGAAGATTCGCGGGAATTACTACTGGGGCGATTATGGCTTGTACGGTCTATGCCAGTTTCTGGAATCGTTCCATTTGGGCGACGACGCAGCGGCGGTTGAGAAATTCGAGGGAGTACGCGGCCTTGAATTCCCATTGCTGGAGCCATTCGATGAGGCAAGATTGGCTGCACTTTCTCTGCCGCGAAAGGCGATTTATTGTCAACACTTGATTTCCTTAGTGTTGACCGGCCGATGCATTCGTTTCGGACTCGTCCCGGAGAAGGGGCTCGCGGCCATGCGAAATCTCTTGCGTGGGGAATTGGCGGCCTACCCTGAGCCGGCCTTCAAGGCGTCAATGCTCGAATGGGCTCTTGCTGCGGGAGATCGAGAACTCCTGGACTTGCTGGACCATTCGATGGACCGGAAGGCATTGGATGTGGCTGGCTGCCGAGCACTTTTGGATGGCGAGCTCGAAATGGCCGTCGAATTGCTTCTCAAAACATTTGGACGTTCGGCGGCGACGAAGGCGGTGTCGAGTCGGGGACAATTGCCGGCTTTGTTTTGTCTGTTGCTGAAGGCCAGTGGCTTGTTTGGGCCTTTGACAAAGGAGGTGATTCGCGCGGCCGATGGTGCGGTAAAATCCTCGTCAGATTTGCAGTACGCGTTTGCACTGCTGAACGCAGCGTTTGAGTATCGGAAAGAGCCGAGTGCGTTACTGGAAAGGAAAATTGTCGGAGGCGTTTTGGATCAGAGGCCAATCGATGGTATGGTTCGTGCCTACCTGTCTTCTTGGTTGCAGCTTGAAGTTTCCCCGGAAAAGGAGAGCGAGTGCCAGAGCGTCTTGGGTGTCGCTCAGAATTACTATCGCCAAGTCGGGTGCTGGTTCTTGGCGAGCGAAGCCTACAACTTAGTCGGCCAAGGTACGGAGCCTGTGCCGCAGGTGAGTTTCCCAGGGGTGGCCGCTCAGCTAAAGCCTCGTCCGATTTGGGAGCAACGCTTGCAGTCGATTGCGGCATTAGTAACAAACGACGTGGCGCCAACTCGCGGAAGCGGCTCCGGAGAAGAAGTTCATGAACGTCTGATTTTCGAGATCCATTTCAGCGAGTCAGGATTCAATCTCGAAGCTTTTCAGCAATCGCGTAAAGGACGCTCATGGACCAAAGGCCGGAAGGTCAACTTGCGGCGATTGCTGGATAAATCAGGAGCCAGCGAGTTTGCGTTCCTAACAGACAAAGATCGAAGTGTCGTTCAGACGTTTCGACCGACCATTGATTACCGAGGATACGGGGTCAGCGAGTCCGTTGAGATCATTCCCGAGCAAGCGCTGCGTGGCCTGATCGGGCATCCACATGTCTATCTGCCCAACGATCGCGAGCAATCGTTAGAAATTGTCGAAGCACCTCCTCGTTTGGTCGTGGAAGCGGCTGGATCGAAGGACGTCCGATTGCGTTTGGATCCTTCACCGAGTCATAGGAATCTGAAATGTCTGGTGACGAGACCCAGCAAAGGCAAACTGTTCGTTACCTTTTTCAACGAATCGATCCTGAAATTGCAGAGTCAGTTGGGTAGCGGTCTTAACTTGCCGCTCGAAGCCGCCCATGAATTGCCTAAAATCCTGCGCCCACTCAGTTCGCTGATCATGATTCACTCGGAAATCGACTTGGGTGACGGTGGAGCCAATGAGGGTGGCGATGCGACGTTGACAAAAGCCGAGATTATCGAAGGACAAATGACGCCTTTCGCTCATCTGTTTCCCAGCGGCGGCGGATATTTTCTTGATATCTTTGTTCACCCTTTTGGCGCCGAAGGACCAAGTTGCCGCCCCGGCGAGGGCGGAACCAAACTCTTCGCGAACTTGGGTGGCAAGTCGTTGACGGCCAACCGAGATTTGCTTCAGGAGAAATCGGTGGCCAACCAACTACTCGAACAATGCCCGAACTTGCGAAGCTGGTTGCAGTCCCAGTGGTCGGCGATGATGCCCACACCTGGCGACGCACTTGAAGTTCTGTTGGAATTGGACGAAATGGTTCGCAACGGTCATTGTCGGATCATGTGGCCTCAAGGTAAAGAACTACGCTTGGCTGGACAAGTCGGTAGCTCGAACTTGCAGGTGAGAATCAAGAAAGACAACGATTGGTTCGCCGCGTCGGGCACGTTGAAGGTTGATTCCGAATTGACCGTGGACATGATGCGACTCATTGACTTGGTCTCCAGTACCTCTGGTCGCTTTATCCAGTTGGACGATGGTCGATTCTTGGCGTTGACTGAGCAATTGCGACGGCAAGTCGAGGAGTTTCAGGGATTTGGCGATCGTCGCAAGTCGAGTTCAATGCGCTTCCCCGCCGCTCATGCCGGAATGTTCGAGAATTTGTCCGGGGTCTCGGTCAAGGCTGACACGCATTGGAATAAGATGCGCGAGCGAATGCGGGCAGCTCAGTCACTTGATCCACAGATACCGGCGGGGCTCTTGGCCGAACTGCGCGACTATCAAGAAGACGGCTTCAAGTGGATGTCAAGATTGGCCGCGTGGGGAGTTGGTGGTTGTTTGGCCGACGACATGGGGCTCGGAAAGACCATTCAAGCCCTGGCCGTTTTGCTGGGGCGTACCAATGGACCGGCCTTGGTAATTGCTCCAACTTCGGTCGTCTTCAATTGGGCCGCGGAAATCGAACGCTTCGCTCCGACGCTGCGGGCGCGAATGGTCGCTGATGAATCCAACGGCGACGAATTGGAAAGACTTCAGCCCCACGATGTCGTCCTTTGTAGTTACGGTCTATTGCAACATCGAACCGCCATGTTGCAGGCTACGGAATGGAATACCCTGATTCTGGATGAAGCCCAAGCCATTAAAAACTCAGCCACACAACGATCGCAAGCGGCGAAGTCGCTGAAGGCGAACTTCAGAATGATCATGACCGGAACGCCGATCGAAAATCATCTAGGGGAATTGTGGAATCTGTTCGACTTCGTCAACCCAGGACTGTTGGGTTCCGCCGACATCTTTCAAGCTCGCTTTGCCATTCCGATCGAACGCGACCACTGCCGGCCGACCAAGGCTCGGCTAAAAAAACTAATCAGTCCATTTCTTCTTCGCAGAACCAAAGCGCAAGTTCTCGCTGAACTCCCCTCGCGGACCGAAGTCACTCTGCACGTGACAATGACACCTCAAGAGACCGCCTTCTATGAAGCGATTCGGCGTCAAGCTGTCGAAAAATTGGAAAACCTGGGCCCGGATCATACGACCCACTTGCGTGTCTTGGCGGAAATCATGCGTCTGCGTCGAGCCTGCTGCAATCCGCAGCTGGTTTCCCGCGATTCGGATATCGAATGTTCCAAAACGAAGATGTTTCTCGACACGGTTCAAGAATTGCGGGAAGGAGGTCACAAAGCCCTGGTGTTTAGCCAATTTGTAGATCACTTGGCAATCCTGCGGCGCGAACTGGATCGCCTTCAAATTTCTTATCAATATCTGGACGGTAGCACTCCAGCAAACCAACGCAAAAAAAGCGTCGAGGCATTTCAGTCCGGTGAAGGCGATCTGTTCTTGATTAGTTTAAAGGCGGGTGGCGCCGGACTGAATCTGACCGCAGCTGACTACGTGTTGCACATGGATCCTTGGTGGAACCCTGCGGTCGAGGATCAGGCCTCCGATCGCGCTCATCGCATGGGTCAACTTCGCCCCGTTACCATTTATCGATATATTACCGAGGGAACCATCGAACAAAAAATCCAAAAGCTGCATGGCACCAAACGAGATTTAGCGGATAGCCTGCTCGAAGGCACCGACCGCAGCGGCAAACTGTCCGCGGACGAACTCCTGGCGCTTTTACGGGACTAATCATTCCAGCTTAATCATTCCGGGTAAATCGCTCGCGGGCTGGTGGTTACGCGAAGCGGATGACTTGATCGAATCCGCTTCGCTTCCCTGAGTCACGGAGACACGTCTGGGGTTTGCCGATCCATGGCGGGCGATACGATGGCCACGGCGAACCGTGGTCGTTTGTTACGGCTCTTCGCCTGCTGAAGCTAGTAGCGCATGGCCACACCATGAACTTAACGCGATGGAATCTTCTTGGGCGAACGGTCAACAAAGCATCGACTTGGCAGCAAGCGGACAATCGAATTGGCTTCGATCGTCGGCCAGTCGTCTACCGTTCCGTCGGGCCAGTAGGCGGTCACGCGGATCGTCCCAGCCTGTGCCCCCAATCCAACGGTCCAACGTCGCTGGCTATCGCTTAAATAACTGCCGCCCGCGATCCATGGAATGGTGATTTTTGTACCATGACGTTCGATCTCGAATCGTCCACCAACCAACGATCGATGCCGGGGATCCGCGACTTCAAGGCACACCCAGTGGTTCTGCGGCGGGATCGAATTCACAACTAACGACACGGGGGCATCCGTGTAGGTCGTCACGGCCTCCATGATGCCGTCATGGTTGTAATCCAAAGTTGCCACCGCGCGACCATTGGCCGCTCTGCGAAACCAATCACCACTGCGGGCTGACAAATCAAACAACTCTCCTTGCACGTTTTGCGCCAATTGACTTGGCATACGAAAATTCGATACCGTTGGCGCAATAATGTGACCATTGGCAATCAGCAAATCTTGCCAGCCATCCAAGTCAAAGTCGATAGCCACCGCGCCCCAGCCTACGTAGGGCCGACCGATCACGTCATTGCGAACCGATTCGCTCGCATCACGAAATCGCAATGCCCCATCATTGACGTACAAAGTATTTTTTGCCGCGATGTAATTCGTCAGGTACAAGTCCACACTTCCGGAATTCCGAAAGTCCATTGGGGTCACGCACATGCTGGCCTCGAAGTTTCCGTCACCACTTGCCGCGACTCCTGAGTTCTCGGCAATCTCTCTCCAATTCCCTTCGCGATCCTGTGCAAACAGTAAGTTGGCGATCCCATCGTTGGCGATGTAGATTTCTGGCTTCAGATCCAGATCCAAATCCACGGCCGCTAAGCCCAAGCACTTGGTCGCGCCTTTAAAGCTCGGTTCGCTATTAACCTCAGCAAAACGACCATCCCCATGGCTGAGAAGCACGAGGGGCCCGCCAGCCAACAGTGATTCGGGGCGAGGATATCCCACACCATGCGAATAGGTGGGACGTGGCAAGTCGATATCCCATTGTCCATAATTGGCGAGGAACAAATCGACATGTTGATCGCGATTGACATCAACGATCAGCGGGGCATTCCACAACTCGGAGCTAGAACGACCAAGGATGCGATCGTCCGACGCAAACGTCCCGTCTCCTTGATTCCAAAGGATGCGACCACCAGCAAGATTTGCAACCAGCACATCATCGAATCCATCCGAATTGAGATCCCCAACGGAACTGCCCATCGAAAATTGGTCTTCATTGATGGCTGCCTCACCGCTCAACTTCACGAAGCTGCCGCTCCGGTTACGATACAATGCGTCATCATGTCGAAGGTACGAACTCGAAGTGTCCCACACGGCCCCGTTGGAAAAATAAAGATCGCACCAACCATCCAAATCATAATCGAACGCTGCCACTCCGCCGCCGATCGTCTCTGGTAAATGGCGCTGCCTCGCTTCGACATTGTTGTAATAGTGAAAGTCCAAACCAACTTCCGCTGCGCGATCAATAAGTTGGACCGGCCAGTCATCAAGAAGCGCGCGGTTTGAATCAGCAAACATCAATTTGCCATCCGACGAGTCGCTGCGGTCGGTCGAGCGCTTGGTGGGCGAATCTTGCGTGGAACAACTCGCAAAGAGCAACAGGAGTGCCCCAGCCCAGAGCATCACGAGAAGTCGAGTCGCCCTGCCCTCGTGCTGTTCGCGCGGTTGACATCGAATCAAGTTCAAGTGGCTCAACATTCGGAAAACTACTCTTCGCAGACATCGACCGAAAAATACAGTATCATGGCGGGTTGCAGAAATCGCAAGGACTTGTTGCAGAAGCCTCGCTTTTTTGCTCACATCAGGCCTCTCAGGATGACTTTGCGTGAAATCGCATAAAGTGACCACCCCACAGTTAATGATAAGAACCATGCTCCACTTCAAAGCTGTTCGAATGCGTTTGCTCATTGGTTCATTAATTGCCGTTGGTTTCTTGTCTGTTTGGGCGATGTTGCTCCCTATGTCGAATCTTGACTGGAGAGCAAAGGACTCGATAACGCCGCCGACCACCTCGTTCGTTGCGAATCAGGAACGTGACGAGCCCGAAACACTACGGCTACCCGGCACACTGCAAGCCGATTCCGAGTACTGGCTGCGCTGTTGGGTCAAGGTGCACGAGAACTTCTTTACACCGCACGATCGCAACCTGTTTGAGGAGTCGGTTGGCGTTCATGTCACTGGATTTGTTGGTGCCCACGAACTGTGGATCAATGGCCAGAAAATCGGAGTTGCAGGTTCGTTTCCCCCGTTGTATCAACCTGCAGATTCCGGACTCATACGCCATAAGGTGCCGGCGGGCACACTCCGACCCGGCGAATGGAACGAAGTTGCCTTTCGTGTCTACCAATCAGGGCCTAACGATGGCTTCGATTCCGCAGCGCCTTTCATCATGAATTACTTTTACGAGTGCGTATTTGCCGGCTCGTGGGAGTTGATCCGAGACGGAAATTTCCAACCGGGTCCCGCCTTGCCTCAGCCACCAAGTTACGCGGCGTTTCACGAGTTTCGCGACTCACAAGAAGTACTTGGTCGCGCGGAACAGGTTCCTGGTCCGCGACTTCCGCCGCACCAGTCGGCTGCCGCAATGGAGACGCGTGGTGATGTCCGTTTCGATTTGCTCTTAAGTGAACCTGAAATCGCCCAACCTTTTCACTTTAGTTTCGACCAACGCGGTCGGCTTTGGGTCGCTCAGTGTCGGCAGTATCCCTATCCGGCTGGGCTCAAGATGCTGAGTCGAGACCGCTACTATCGTTCCCACTACGACCGAGTTCCTCCAGCGCCACCAAATCATGATCCTGGCGCTGATTTGATTTCGATACATGAAGACACGGATGGTGATGGTCGCTTCGACCTGCACAAAACGTTTGTGTCGGGTTTGAATTTGGCAAATGCTGTCGTCAAGGGACAGGGCGGAGTTTGGATCATGCATACGCCCTATCTCCTCTTCTATCCAGACGCCAACCACGACGATATCCCGGATGGTCCACCGGAAGTGCATCTGGCCGGTTTTGGGTTCGAAGACACTCATGCCATGGCCAATGGTTTGGTATGGGGACCCGACGGTTGGCTTTACGGTTGCCAAGGAAGCTCGACATCGTGCCGCGTGACCCGTCCCAACATCGATCCACCCACCGCTTCGGGAGTCTACTTCGAAGGATGCATGGTTTGGCGTTACCATCCACGGACTCGAGCGTTTGAGATCTTCGCGGAAGGTGGTGGGAACACGTTTGGCTTAGAATTCGACGCGACCGGTCGATTGTATTCCGGACATAACGGAGCGGACACGCGTGGGTGGCACTTTGTGCAGGGCGGCTTCTATTTGATGCAACATGCCGATCCAGGAAAATTTGGCCCGCCTCGGAATCCGTACGCGTTTGGGGATCTGCCCATGATGGCGACCTCCACACCTGTGGTTCGTTTTAGTCACTTCGGCGCTTTTGCTGAAGGTTCGGCGCTGCCGTCCGAGTTACGCGGCCAACTCGTGGTCCTGGACCCATTGCATAGTGAATTGATTGCCGTTGACCGAAAAATTCGTGGGGCCACGTTTCAGACGTCCGATCTAGGCGTTGTCGTGAAGAGTCGCGACGAGGCGTTTCGCCCCGTCTATATCGCCAATGCGCCCGATGGAGCAATTTACGTGGCGGATATGTACGAGTACTACATAGCGCACGGCCAACATTATCAGAATCAGATCGACACCACGACCGGTCGCTTGTATCGGCTCGCCGGATCCGGGATGACTTTACAATCGGAGTTTGACGCAGGTCGGTGCACGTCCGAGCAACTGATAAAATGGTTAGACCATCCCAACAAATGGCACCGCTTTGCAGCGAGCCGGGAATTGGGCTTGCGAGCCGACTCCGCGACGGCGGCTAGGCTCAACGAATCGTTCCAACAAATGACAGAGATCGGAGCGCTGCACGCGTTGTGGGCGTTGCACCAAATGCAACAAGTCGATCCACAAACCTATCTGTCGGCGCTGAACCATCGCTCGGCTGATGTTCGCATGTGGGCGGTGCGATTGATCGGGGACCGATATGGCGTGCATCGAAATCTAGGTCTACCGCCGGTTGGATTGAGCGATGTCGAGGTGCCACCGGTTCCGCAATCGCTGTTGGCGAGTCTGCAGCACTTGGCGGCAAGTGACAACAGCCCGGAAGTCCGTTGCCAAGTCGCTGCGACGGCGCGGCGTCTGCCCTTGGAAGACGGTCTGGCGCTGCTGCACAAACTATTGCATCGTGACGAAGACGCCGACGATCCCTATATTCCTTTGATGTGTTGGTGGATCCTGGAAGCCCATTTGCCCACAGAAGTGGATCGCGTGATGGACTTCTTTGCGGAACGGGAGTTATGGTCTCGCCGCATGGTTCGCGTGCACGTGTTGCCTCGGTTGACGCGTCGCTTGGCAGTCGAAGGCCTGCGAGTTGACCTGCTGAGGGTGGCGGAGCTGCTGCGGCGTGGCTCGAGTCCAGAAGACGTCGCGGCCGTTATGCAGGGCTTTGAAGCTGCTTACCAAGGACGAGCGATGACGGCATTACCTGACGAGTTGTTGGCCGTGTTGGACTCGGTCGGAGGCGGCTCGTTAGTGTTTCGGATGCGTCAGGGCCAGTCCGAAGCGTTTGCGACCGCGCTTGCGATCATCAACGATGTGAATCGCGACCTGCGGCAACGACTGGCATTGCTGCGGGGCCTGGGCGAGTTGAATTATCCCGCGTCGGTCGAGCCTCTGCTGGCCATCATCGGCAGCGAGCAATCCCCGGAATTGCAACGTGCGGCGTTCGTCGCACTGGCCAAGTACGATCGAACAGAGATTGCCGAAAAGACACTCGAAGTTTTGGCGAAGTTGGACGCCGAGTCGCGAGCGTCTGGGATTGCCTTAATGATGAGTCGCCCGACATGGACTCGACATTTGATTCAACAATTGCAGTCGGGCTCCATCCCAACGTCCTGGCTGTCGTCCCACGTCGTAGATCAATTGCAAACGAGTCCCGACGAAGAGGTAAGAGTCGTGGCCGCAAAGCTTTTCCCCAAGATGTTGCCAAGTACCCCAGATCTGCAAGCGCGCCTTGGGGAAATCGAGAATGTGCTAAAAGAAGCGGCGGGCAATCCCTACGCGGGCGAGAAGATTTACATGGAACGCTGCGCGGCGTGTCACAAGTTATTCTTCAAGGGTGGAAATCTAGGGCCGGATCTAACCAGCTACCAGCGTGATAACTTGGGGACGATGTTGGTAAGTATCGTGAACCCCAGCGCTGAAATTCGCGAAGGATTTGAGTTGTTGCGCGCCCTGACCGTAGACGGACGGATCGTGCAGGGTTTTCAAGTCCAGCGTGATGCGCAAGTACTCGTCCTGCGGGGACCAGATGGACAAGACGTGTCCTTGGCCACGGACGATATCGAACAGTTAGAACCCGCGGGACGGAGTCTGATGCCGGACGGATTGCTGAACGACTTGGAGCCGAATCAGATTCGAGATCTCTTTGCCTATCTGCGAATCTCGCAACCGTTTACGAATTAGTTCCAAAAGGATCAAAGCGATATCGTTCGGCGACGTTCGTTGCGGTTCACTGAAGTCTGCAACTCAAGAAGACAGCCAGAAGTCCTGAGCCATCAGGATAACGGGTGCGTTAGCTTTGGAATGCGGCAGCCTGCCAACGCATTCCACTCAGCAGCCTGCTAACGCATTCCACTCAGCAGCCTGCTACTGAATGGCATACAAATCGCTATTTCCTATTCAGCACTGGCACCAATCCCTTCGCCCAACGCTGTAAAGCATTTTTCGCTACGAAAACCAGCCCGAATGGGCCGACACAGCCTTAGCCGGTGTGCGCAAGCCACCGGTTAGATTGACACCTCGTCCAAAAAAGGCCTGGTAGGCCGACACAATCGCAGCCGCATACATCATGCTCAATGATCGCAGGCCCGCATGGGCCGAAACAAACCTAACCGGCGTGAGCAAGCCACCGGTTAGAGTGACACCTCATCCAAAAAAGGTCTGGCAGGCCGACACAGTTACTGGCCGCAATTATCCGCAAGTGCGTCACAGCCTCGCCCCCCACGGGCTCGTTCCCGTGGGAGCGCAAGTTTGAAAGCTAAGCGAACGCCACGCGCACGAAGCGGTCGAGGGACAGACTTGTTTAGCCAACAACTCCCACCGAGACCGCAACGGTTCACACTCGCCAGCCCGGTTGATTCGCACCCAAGCCCAACCCCCGCGCGACGATCGCCCCCCACGGGTTCATCCCGTGGGAGCGCAAGTTTGAAAGCTAGAGCGAACCCCACGCGCACGAAGCGGTCGAGGGACAGACTTGTTTAGCAAACCAACCCTCACCGAGACCGCAACGTTTCACACTCACAAGCTCGGTCGATTCGCACCAAAGCCCAACCCCCGCGCGACGATCGCCCCCCACGGGTTCATCCCGTGGGAGCGCAAGTTTGAAAGCTAGAGCGAACCCCACGCACACGAAGCGGTCGAGAGACAGACTTATTTCGCAAACGAACTCCCACCGAGACCGCAACGGTTCAAACTCGCAAGCCCGGTTGATTCGCAACCAAGAACAACCCCCGCGCGACGATCGCCCCCCACGGGTTCATCCCGTG